>NC_008319.1:1303374-2606748 GCF_000014585.1 Synechococcus sp. CC9311
ACTGCTATAATCAATAAAAATGAAACAACGGAAAGCAGGTCAAATTGTTTTAGCCATTGTCGCCCTCTTTACTCTTTTCGGGATTTCGAATAATGTTAGCATTCCCGCCAAAGATCGTGAAGACAGAAAAGAACATATTATAGCATTAGTAATGATTGGAGGAGTCGCAACTGCGGCATTGGTAAAATCAATGATAGAAGATAAATAGACATTTTCGCCAAAATAGATATTTCAACTTCTTTGCGCTCTAGGCTTTTATGGCACTTTTGTTATTGGGTTCGCCGGGTTTACTTTGCTACGCAGCACAGAGCTCTTTTAAGACGCAGTAGAGTCTTAAAATGAAAAAATTACGGCTGCCCTTAACTCTTCCTGTTTTGGTACTGATGATCTCCTGTTCTTCGGAGGATGAGGAACAGAGAATTAGGAGCACCTGTGCTCTTAGAAATGCCGGACAATTAACAGCTACGGAAGCAATAGAGAAGTTGGATAAACAAAATTTACCGGAACAAGGTTTTGAAATCGACGAGTTCTGCGAATCCTATATAAACTAAATAACGAAAAAGCCATTGCTGATAATCTCTTCAATATCGTTCCACTCACAATATTGTAATTGCAAAGATACTCATAACGTTCAGTTTGCTATGACCTCTATTTCACTCGCCCTATCCCGCTTTTCCGCTTTGTAGGTATAAACGTGGGTGGATTAGCTGATTTGGCGCCAGCTGAGCCCCGTTGAACCCATTGGGTTGAACCACCATGCCGTGCGCCAATCTGTGGTCGACCTGGAGTTACCAGAAGGGGCGAAAGATTTCGAGAGGATTCGTTTCCGGTTACGAGACCGGTTTACGGCACCAGCACGACAGTCACCCCATGTCGAAAGAGAGTCAGATCAGAGCACTAGAGAAAGGCTGTCACCAACACAGCAGTTCTCTACCAATTTAGGGGAAGAGGCCAGATTTCACGAATGCTTTGCAGCATTTGCTGTCCAATCTCGGCCCGTTCAGCAGCGCTATGGCCCTTGAGCAGGGTGGTGACATGCCCCAATTTGCGTCCCGGGATTTCATCTTTTCCGTACCAATGCAAATGCAACTCCTTCATCGAGCGGAGTTTGGCAAGACGTTCTTCAAGCGGTTCTGCATGGTCTTGACTTAGACCAAGCAGATTGACCATCAAGGAGCCATCTGCAATCAGATCTGGATTGGGTACATCCAGACCTGCCGCAATACAGAGTTGTTGATCAAATTGACTACTTGAACAAGCCTCAATTGAAAAATGCCCTGAATTATGTGTTCTAGGCGCTACTTCATTGACAAATAAACCTGACGATCCATAGAAAAACTCCAAAGTCATCACCCCCACATAACTAAGCTTTGTAAGAAGTGAAGCTGCAATGTTGTAAGCCGTTGCCTCGACGAGTTGACTCACTGCTGCCGGCGCAATCACCCAGTCACAAACTTGGTTTTTCTGATGCGTTTCAGCTAAGGGAAGGCTTCGGATTCGCCCTTTTGAATCTCGGCTGACAACGAGAGCAAGTTCCTGCTCGTAGGAAACCCAGGCTTCGATTAACCACTCATTGGCATCGACGTTGCGAAGCAACTGAGCCAAGCCGTTCAGATCTTTTACAACTCGTGTGCCTTTGCCGTCATAACCGCCATAGGCAGCCTTCGCCATGACAGGAAAAGTCCATCCGCTCGGTAAGGATGGCGATCCAGGATTGAGCTCAGCTAATGAAATCCATTCTGGACTTGGGATTAACAGATCGTCGAGAAGCCGTCGCTGGGACAACTTATTAACGAGAGGAACCAAGCTGGCTAGTGATGGAGTGAATTGCACTCCCTGTCGCTCAAGAGGCATCAATGCATCAACAGCAACCCATTCATTTTCGAAGGTAATGCCGGCGCAGTACGTTGAAAGCTCCCTCGTTGCACGGGCATCTGTGGATCCAGCGATCACTAGATCCTTCGCCAGGGAGGCAGCAGGGTCTTCAGCTTTTGACGCTTGAACCGCAAGCGTCAAACCTCGTGTTTGCGCTGCTTCACCGAGCATCAGGGCAAGTTGCCCGCCACCGATTACACCAATTGTGTTGTCAACGCTGGGCATCCGTTACAGATTGGTGTGAGGGAAGCTTGCCATTCTCTCCTAGTAGCAATGCTGGCAGACCTAAATCAGGCTTCGTTCTCCTCCGAACGCAAGTCGAATGGCTGTCAGCAACAAAACCAGTAGGAATAACGCGAGGCCAACCGTGCAGGCATAACTGATCTCTAGTTCTGCAAACGCCTGGTCATAGACGTAATAAACGAGGGTGCGTGTGGAGTCTGCAGGACCTCCCTGTGTCATCAGAAAGACCTCCTCAAACACCTTGGTTGCAGCAATCGCCGAGATCACTGCCACAAGGGTCACGTACGGACGGAGCAACGGCAACGTGATGTCGACATGCTTCCGCCAACCTTCACTTCCATCCAGCTCAGCGGCTTCATAAAGCTCTTTCGGGATTCCTTGCAGACCTCCCAGAAAGATCACCATGTAATACCCCAAACCTTTCCAAAGGGTGACGAGCATCACTGAGGGAAGTGCCAAAAATGGATTGGTTAAAAAATCAATGGGGATAAACCCCTGACCAAACAAAGCACCAAGCCAACCGTTAATTAATCCGTTTTCGGCATAGAGCCATCGAAAGGCGATGGCAGCAACAACAATCGATACCAACACTGGCGTGTAGAAAGCAGCGCGCAGGAAATGCACTCCTGGAAGGATTCGATTGACAAGAACCGCCAGGGTTAGGGCGCCGATCACAATGGGTGGAACAACGCCGAATAAGTAAATCAGAGTGGTACCAAGCACCTGATAAAACATTGGATCACCGAGTAGTCGCTGAAAATTGGCGAAGCCGATGAATTTAAGGGGTTCGGTAACGTCTAGGCCTGTTTGCGTGAAACTAATCACCAGAGCCATGAATGCCGGAACTAAAACGGAAAGGCTCAGAAGAATCAGAGCAGGAGCTAAAAATCCCCAAGCAATGAGCGTGGACCGCTGTTTGGACATCGAAGGCAGAGCCATCACCAGCGCCAGATGGTTTGAAGGAGAATAGATCCGTCACAGCGGGCGGCATGATCCAATCCCAACCGAGTACAACAGCATCGGCAGAGTTAAGACGTCTCAGCGTTGCACTCGAACGCAATCCCTATGACGTTGTGATCACAGCGGGCGGGATCGACCATCTCGGCACTGAATTGCTTCGACTCGGGATTCGCGAACACACAAAAATTCTGGTGGTTAGCAATGCAGATGTTGCTACGCACTACGGAAGCCGTTGTCTTAACAGCCTCGAACAGGCGGGATTTCAATCCACTTTGCTCACGATCCCCGCGGGTGAAGAGCAGAAAACATTGAACACCTTCAGCACGATCCTTGATGCAGCAAAAGAGAAAGGGTTAGAGCGCCAGTCACTCATGCTCGCTTTAGGTGGTGGGATTGTGGGTGACATGACGGGTTTTGCCGCGGCTTGCTGGTTGCGTGGAATCGGCGTCGTTCAGGTCCCTACAACGTTGTTGGCCATGGTGGATGCCGCGATTGGCGGAAAAACTGGTGTCAACCATCCAAGCGGTAAAAATCTGATCGGCGCCTTCCACCAGCCCCGGCTGGTCATGATTGATCCAGATACACTTCAAACCCTTCCCGCGCGGGAATTTAGGGCTGGTCTTGCTGAGGTCATCAAATACGGCGTCATCGGAGATTCAGATCTGTTCGAATTGCTCGAACGATCCGTCAGCTTTGACAGCCCTCTTTCGATTTCAAAAGAGTTGCTGGCAACGATGCTCGAACGTTCTGCCCAAGCCAAGGCAGATGTTGTAGCTGCTGATGAAAAAGAAGGTGGTCAAAGGGCCATCCTCAATTACGGCCATACGTTTGGTCATGTGGTCGAAACACTGACCGGATACGGCACCTGGCTCCATGGTGAAGCTGTGGCAATTGGGATGGTGGCAGTGGCTGCACTTGCCGTGCAGCGCGGTGTGATGGCCCAATCCGATGCGGAACGACAAACACGTTTGATCAAAAGCGCTGGATTGCCTAGCCAATGGCCTGATCTCAATCCAGATTTGGTCTTAAAGACACTTCAGGGCGACAAAAAAGTCCGTAATGGTCGTCTTCGCTTTGTGTTGCCGTCAAGCATCGGTGTTGTGTCGATCGTGGACGACGTAACCCATGAGGAAATCAGAGCATGCTTGGCGTCAATGCGTTGATGCCAGTCGGTTCTTGAAGGAATTGACTCCGTTCCCCGGTTCCGTTTCTGGGTACCAAAGGGTTGAATCGGAGGAACGACAGCCATCGGAACTCACCAAGGCAGGCAGGATCCACGAGACGTAGGAGTGCTTCACGACGTTGCAACACCTCAGCGAGTTGGCTGCCAGGAAGCTGTTGAAGACTGCTGAAGCGTTCAGCAAGGCCTAAGGCGAGTAGAGCCTCACCCTGGCGACACTGCCCTTCCAGGGACCAACCATTGGTTGTGGCTTGATGGACCATGGTCTCAAGACACAGATGGGCCGTGAGGTCTTGCTGTCCTGCATCCACCAAGACACTGCTACTGGCCCGTTGGTTTCGATAGGCCATGAGCGTCCCCTCTCTGCGTCGAGCGGAGTAATAGCGATGAGCCTCAAGGACGTAGTCGACAACAAGAAGATGACCGGCGATTAAAGCCTCAGACGCTTCAGCGAACCAACTGGCGCATGCGTCATGCCATTCCGTTGTCCAACCATCCTCCGCATCCGGTGGAGGCAAGGCAATCTGCGTTGCTGAGAGCGTTGCATTCATCCGCTCTTGAAGCGATTGCGGGATGGGTTCCGTTCCCCAGTGCAGATCTCCACCACCAACATGTTCTTGCTGGAATTGAACGGTCTGACGACGAAGTTGTCCATCGATCAATTCAAGGCGTTCCACCGGAAAGGCATCGAGGAGCTCATGAGCAATCAAGACACCAATCACCGGTTTTGCCTTGAGATCTGACAAGGAAGTCCAGCGTTGCGGAAAGAGTGGTTGAGCCTGTTGAGAAACCTGGTGCTGCTTCAGACGATTGCGTTGACGCTGTTCCATCCCAGGATTCGTTTCAACCAAAACCAGCTCAAGGCGATGCATCAGGTCAGGAAGATGCTCGGCCAAATGATCGATGAGATCACAACTCAACTCCCCTTCTCCAGGACCAACTTCAACGATGGAGAGGGTTTCTGTTGGGTAGTTCAGAGCGAGAGTTCGCACCCACTGGACCAGTTGACAACCCAACAAGGCTGAAAAATCAGGTCCGAGAGTTGCAGACGTCACAAAATCACCACCCTTACCAATCTTCAGCTGGCCACTGCCATAGGCCCCGTGCTCGGGGTCATGTAGGGCCCAGGCCATGAACTGGGAGAAGGGAACGGAACCTCCTGATTGATCAAAACGCTGTTGAAGCCATAAAGGGCAGGGCGCAGCAGGGCCTGTCATTGAGGAGAATGCCTGTAATGCAACAGAGCTATGGGAACACAACCGCGCTTCACACGATTCTTGTTCCCGCTGTTCAGCTTATTTCTGTTGCTCCTAGTCGCAAGTCCTGTGCAGGCGATCGACAACCCAGAGCTGCTACCAGACCATCCAACGCCAGTGATCGATCTGGCTCGAGCCTTCAGTGACAATCAACTCAAGGAGCTGGAAACATCGCTGGATGCTTTTGAAGAACGCAGCGGATGGAAACTGAGAGTTCTCACCCAATATGAAAAGACTCCTGGACTCGCCATCAAAGAGTTTTGGGGTCTCGATGAACGAAGTTTGTTAATTGTCGGAGATCCTCGCGGCGGCAACCTGCTCAATTTCAACGTGGGGGATGCCTTTTTTGCCTTAATGCCACGCACCTGGTGGGTGGAGCTCCAAACCCGTTATGGGAATCAGTATTACGTCCGCGACAATGGCGAGGACGGTTCAATCCTGGCAACGGTTGGGGCAGTAGAGCTCTGTCTTGACCGGGGAGGTTGTCAATTCGTTCCGGGTTTACCACAGGAGCAATGGCTTTTAACTTTGGCTACATCTGTGCTGGGTGGATTAATCGCGGGATTTGCCGCCTATCCACGTAAACAAGGTGAACGCATCGCCTGGGCTTGGGTTCTTTTGCTGTCTCCCCTATGGGTGATGTTGTTTGGAGTGTTTGGGATCGCACCTGTGGTCACCCGTACCAGCGATCTTTTGCCGCTGATTCGGAACGGCATGGGATTCATTGGAGGAATGGTGGGCGCTTATCTGATCGCACAAGCAACAGTGGGAAGAAATTTGGCAGAAGAGTCAGAGAACTAATTCGGATCCTTTCGGCCAGGTTTCTGCTCAGGGCATCCCACAAAGAATCTTTGGACCGGTGCAAACGGGTGCCTTAATTCCTTGGCTACCCGACTCTTCACTGAGTGCTTCCTGACGTTGATCTCTGATCTGACGTAGCTGGCTCAAATTGACCTTGTAAAACGACTGAAGATTGGCAAAACGTTTAACTGGTTGGCCGTAGTAGCTCCGGCCTCGAAGGGTGGGGAATGAAGCCCACTCTGGTGCAAGCTTCGCCGCAAGCTGAGGTGTCATGACACCCACGTCGGTGAGCCTCAAGGCTTTACGCCTTTGGACTAAAAACAGGGCGCCTTGATCTTGAACTTCTGGCCCAAAACCCCTAACCCCCAAACTGCGCTTGACCAGATCCCATGTGAAAGGCATGAACTGATAAGCACCAGCAGCAGCACTCGCATAACGAGAGGAATAAATCACGCGATCGGGGTGACGATCCATCGAGCGCATCAAACTTCCGCCAAACATCACGCGGTAGCCCACATCGTGACCGTTTTTCCAAGTTCCCTCGGCGAAGCGAATCGTATTCAGAAGCGCACGACGTTCAGGAGTGATGATGTAAGGGAGAGCACTCGTTTGAGACTGTTCTGGAGATGTGATCAGACCAGAGCGGGAAACTTGAAGCGTTGGAAGCGCAGCAACGGAGGCTTGAACTGCCTCAAACGAAATAAAAACAGGAGCACAACTTGCGAGAGCCGCTGGAAGGAAACGACAGACAGTTTTCGCAAGAAAAGACATACGTGAAAGAGAGAAAAAATTGACCGGAGGAGGTGATCAACAAGCCGCTCAGTAGACGGCGATCGAAATATCAGACAAGAACGAAATTGAACGTATCGAGCTCAATGGGTGGAACTTTAACGAACAGGCTCACGAAGCCCAAGAGCTGATGTGCCAGATGAGTAATTGTCTCTAAAGCCTGATAAGACTCAGGTGGGACGCAAAGTGCGTCAAAGCCAGAGCAGGGGTGGCGTCTCGGCTGAGATTAAAAAAATTAATTGAAGCAATCAGCCCTACTGAACAGTGCTCGATGCAACCAAGGCCAAAGCCTTTGCAGCCTCTTCAGCGCCATGCTTTGACGTCATTGGATGGATGGCTTTGACCAGTTGCTTGTCCAATCCCCATTGACCTTGAGCGAAAGCCTCGCGGCTCAGGATCCTGTGATTTCCATAACGACGGAGACCATCCATGAGTACGGGAGCTTCGGCGAAGCCATCACGCTCCACGACATGCATACCCAGTTCTTGGCTTAATGCCTCGCAGAAGGTGCTGTAACCAGGCTTGCCTAAGTGCCGGTCGCAATAGGGCATGACATCAAAAGGGCGAACACTTTCAGGCAAAAGAGTGACATTGATTTCAGATTGAAAGCGGACGCGAAGATGGGGCGCCACCGGAGCTGGCATCAGAAAATGATGATTGGGCCAGAGACGAAACAAGGCAGGATCGATGGCAACACCTAGGCCCCCAAACCCAACAAGCACAAGCGGATGATGAATCTGTTCCAAGTGATGAAGCAATTGGCTTGGAAGCTCTCGCAAAGCAGAAACCGTGACACCCAACTCTTGCTCTTTTAAACCCCACTCCATCGCGAGTGAGAAAGGACAGCGCAAGAGCAGATCACCCGTTTGATAGTGAGCTCTTGCAGCAAGTGCAAACTCGGAGAAGAGCGCACCAAGAGGCTCATAAATGTCATCCCAACCGAAGTTACCCATCCATACCAATGGAGCTCCAAGCCGTTCAGCAAGAACTGCTGCGGACGGTGGAATGTCACCGACAACCAGAACAGGTGTTTTTTGCTTGGCAATCCAGGCAGCCTCTTTGTCAACACGTTGTGGAAGAGAGCTGTCGAGAGCCTTCAAGCAGCTCAACGTTTTCTCGTGATCAACGCCCAGTGCATCGGCTTGGATCATTCCCACATCCCAACCGACTGAACGATGTTCTACGGGTACATCTCCAAAAACCAGCTTGAGGAAATCGGCAGAGACAAGGGAGCTGACGACAAGCCTCCAGGTTGGCTGAAGCCGATGCAACGCACTTAAAACAGTTGCTTGCCGCGCAGCATGACCAAAACCATGAGTGCTTAGACACACATAAATCAGCATGGCGTCAAGCTTTGAGTCGGCTGTCGCAACAATGTTTGTTCATAGGCGAGCGTTCCATTCAGATGAAACCAGCGATGGCTGACAAGGCTGAGATGACGCCCCTCAAATTCAACCCAGGTGAAGTGAATCAAGGTCTGTCCAGACTCATCAGATCCAGAGCGGGGAACGCAAGCCGCATTGACATAGGCGGTGCCGTAGCGATCGCGATGGAAGGTCAGGCGTTCTCCTTTTCCACCTCTGAGGCTGTGATGCATATGACCGAAGACCACGAGATCAGCAGCTCGCCGGGGGCGCAAGGTCTCTACAGCGATTGCAAGGTCTCGATCCCCCCAGTCGATGTGGGGATGCTTCCAATCGCGACCACAGATGCTCGAGGCGTCGGATCCGAGACCAGTGGGACCACTGTGGGCTAGAAGAACAAGTGGCCAAGATTCGGGAGCGCCAGACGCGGCTTGAACGATCCGGTTTACCGACTCCTCTTCGGTGACTGGTCCGAACACACTTTGAACAGCTTCAGATAGGTGGAAACCGCCTCCTGAACTGCAGGGACGGGCACCAACAATCGCAACGGCCGGAGAGGACCAGTTACGCATCCTCCATGAACAGTCAAGATCGCCCAACATGGAAAGCTGCTGTCTCAGCCTCTCACCACTGCGATCTCTGCCTCGATCGTGGTTGCCCAGAATCACAGCACAGGGAAGTTTCAGGCGGGTGATTGCTTTGACTAAGCGAAGATCACCGTCACTTAGGTCCCCAACAAACAACAAGGCATCAGGCTTCAGTTGATCGAGCAGTTGCTCGTCGTTCGAGGTCCAATCACCGTGAAGGTCTCCGGCAATGGCGAGGCGCAATCGGGTCAGGAGTGGTGCCTAGGCTTTGGACATCCTGCCCGATGTGGCCAGAATGTCCGCAATCAACACCGAGACAGGTCTAGAGATCAGGATCATGAAAGAAACTCCCGATGATCTCGTCAGGGCAATCAACCAGCTTCGAAGCGAACGCAACGCAGTTGTTTTGGCGCACTATTACCAGGAGCCTGAAATACAAGACATCGCTGATTTCATTGGTGATTCGTTAGAGCTTTCACGTAAAGCCGCAAGCACAGATGCGGATGTCATCGTGTTTTGCGGAGTACATTTCATGGCAGAAACGGCAAAAATATTAAGTCCGGAGAAAATTGTTCTGCTACCTGATACCGAAGCAGGCTGTTCACTCGCAGATGATTGTCCAGCCGATCAATTCAAAGCCTTCAGGGCCAATCATCCTGAACATTTTGTTGTAAGTTATATCAACTGCACTGCAGCAGTAAAAGCCCAAAGTGACTTGATCTGCACGAGTAGCAACGCGGTAGATTTGGTTAACCAACTTCCATCTAATCAACCAATCCTATTTGCCCCGGATCAAAACCTGGGGCGATGGGTACAACAACAAAGTGGTCGCGAACTTACTTTATGGCCGGGACGATGCATTGTTCATGAAACTTTTAGCGAAGAAGCATTGTTAAAGCTTAAGCTCAAGCATCCAGATGCTGAAGTAATTGCTCACCCTGAGTGCATGGAAAACCTTCTTGATCTGGCTGATTTCATCGGTTCAACAAGCAAATTATTATTGCACGCACAGACGAGCGCTGCATCAACATATATCGTACTCACTGAGCCGGGTATATTGCATCAAATGCAAAAAATGGTTCCGAGTAAAACTTTTATTGATGTGCCAGGACTTGACGGATGTAGCTGTAATACATGCCCATACATGCGAATGAATACTCTTGAAAAACTTTGGCAGTGTCTCGAAACACTAGAGCCAAGAATCGAGATGGACGAAGAAATTAGAGTGAAAGCATTGGAGCCAATTCAACGAATGCTTCAAATGAGCAAATAGCTTATTGTTAAAATGCAAACAAAGCGTCAAAACCCGGAGAATTAAAAAAATTGCAAGAAACTATTGAGAATTACCCCAAGCCAATACCTTGCCAACCCAAGCTTTAACCCAGAATCGGGATTAAATTGTTGTACAATATACTCAAAAACAAGATACAAAATAAAAAACTATTCACTGTAAGTATGTTGCTGCTCAAATCTCAAAGCATTGTACATGAACAAATGAGCAACACAGAAAAAAGAACAATCTAAACTACATCCACAGGAAAAAGATAAAGCTGAAAATGAGAATGTAAAATTGAAACGCGAAACACTTAATGCAAAGCCAATTGTAAATAGGGCCACGTTCAGAAGAAAGTTACGACAAAATGAGCTGATGTCGGTTTTGCAACGCCACAACCAAGGTTTGTATTGCCCAGCAGCAGATGCATGGATTGATCCAAATCGCCCCGTAAAACGGGCAATAATCACTCATGCTCATGCTGATCACGCCAAACCAGGATGTGGTGAATATTGGGCCAATAATCAGTCTGAAGGCGTACTTCGACAACGACTTGGAAGAGACATCGAGCTCAACTCGATGGCCTATAGAGAAGAATTCGCACTGGGGAAAGCAAAATTGTCGTTACATAGCGCAGGACATGTCTTAGGAAGTGCACAAATTCGTATCGAAGTAGAAGATGAGGTATGGCTCGTCACTGGTGATTACAAACGCTGCGAAGACCCAAGCTGTGAACCGTTCGAATCCGTTAAATGTGATGTACTGATCACAGAATCAACATTTGGCCTACCGATCTATCATTGGCAGTCAGGCAAGGAAGTTGCGAGAGATATCTATGAATGGTGGAGTACAGCGAAGGAACAACCATCATTACTCTTCTGTTACGCATTTGGTAAAGCGCAGCGGGTACTCGCTGAACTGAAATCACTGGGCGTTATGGATGAAGTTCTCCTACATGGAGCAGTTGAGACCATTACGAAGCATTACCGAGAGGCTGGAGTTGACATGTGTCCTACAAAACCTGTGAGCGAATTTTCTCGTAAAGATCCAATGAAGGGACGCTTAATCATCGCGCCACCATCTGCATATCGAACGGTATGGATGAAACGATTTAAAGAACCACAAACAGCCTTTGCATCAGGATGGATGGCAGTCAGAGGTGCGAGAAGAAGGAGAGGATATGAGCGTGGTTTTGTACTAAGTGATCATGCAGATTGGCAAGGTTTGATAAGAACAATAAAAGAGAGCAAAGCAAAAAAGGTCTATGTCACCCACGGACAAGATGATGTATTAGCTAGATATTTAAGTGAGTTGGAAGGATTAGAAGCCTATCCACTAGAAAAGTTAGGGTAAGATATAAGAAATGAATCAAGTAAACTTAAAACAATTTGGTGAACTGATCACGGCAATTGATCAGAGCAGTGGAAGCAATAAAAAGATCGATCTAATTTCAGAATTTATTCGCAACATTGATCCATGTGATGGATGTTGGACCCTTAGCCTTCTGATGAATCAAGGACAGAAAAGACTAATAACAGGGAAAAAGCTTAGAGAAATACTTCAGGCTAGTACAAGTATGCCCTCATGGTTATTCGATGATTGCTTTGCTCAGGTAGGAGATTCCGCTGAAACAATAAGTTTATTATGGCCACAAATAAAAGAAGAAAATACGAACAAAACACCTAAAAAATCAGAAAACGATGAACTACTGTATACAATGACAAAAACAGCAAAACCACTTCACTGGTGGATGGAAACATTACTTCCTTCATTAAAAAACAAAACTGAGACTGAACAAAGGAATGCTGTGATTGAGTTATGGATGAAAATTCCAGATGATAACCATTATCTTCTCAACAAGCTTATAACTGGAGGATTTCGTATAGGGGTGTCAAAGGGGCTTGTGGTCAAGAGTATTGCAAGAGCCTACGAACTTAATGAAAGCACAATACTGGAGCGACTTATGAAGTCAGAAAATATAACAAAAAAGTGGTTTCAGGACCTTGTCAAACCACCTATGCAGAATCAATCTGATCGTGGAGCAATTCCCTATCCATTTTATCTAGCAAGTCCTGTAAACCTTATAAAGTTGAAAGAGACACCTATAAATGACTGGAGACTAGAATGCAAGTGGGATGGCATAAGAGGACAATTAATACGAAGAGAAAATGGTATCTATCTATGGAGTAGAGGGGAAGAGCTGATCAATGAATCGTTTCCAGAAATCATAAATATGGCAGAAAACCTGCCAATTGGAACCGTACTTGACGGTGAATTACTTTGCTGGAGAGATGGATCAAAACAACCAATGACTTTCGCATCGTTACAGCGAAGAATTGGGCGAAAAAGAGTTACCAAGACAATGTTAAGAGAATATCCTGTAAAATTTATTGCCTACGATTTGATAGAGAACGAGAGTAAAGATCAAAGAAACATAGAACTGAGGCAAAGGATAAACTTATTAGAAGTGATTCATAAGAATCACAATCATAATGACCTAATCATAAGTGAAGGAAAGAAGATTACTAATTGGGATCAGTTAAGTAAAACAAGAGATGAGACAATTAAAGAGGGTGCTGAGGGTTTAATGATTAAGAAAATAGATTCGATCTATCTATCGGGAAGAAAAAGAGGTAATTGGTGGAAATACAAACATGATCCAATGACATTAGATGTTGTATTAATCTATGCTCAAGCAGGGACGGGAAAAAGAGCAAATCTATTCACAGACTACACCTTTGCATTATGGGATACACCAAACACAGCTATAGGGCCTAGGAAACTCGTGACATTTGCAAAGGCATACTCAGGACTTGATAATAATGAAATTGAACATCTAGATCGATGGATCAGAAAAAATACAAAAGAACGATTTGGACCAACACGTATGGTGGAACAAAAGCAGGTCTTTGAAATTGCCTTTGAAGGTGTCATGGAATCGAAACGACACAAAAGCGGACTAGCAGTTCGATTCCCTAGAATTCGCCGATGGAGAGTCGATAAGATAGCTGAAGAGGCAGATTGCCTTGAACAGGCACAAGCTCTATGCAAGAGAGATTAAATGGCATCATCGTACAAAAGGCCATATTATTCTAATAAAACAAGCAATTCAGGCTCACTGGGCTTTAGCGATCTTTTTGTATTTGGAATAAGCAAACAAATCAGGCATGTACTCAATCTATTTAAGTATTTCTTGAAACCTAAAACATATCTGGTAAGGGTTTCAGGAAATAAAGCTCTCTGGAAGAATAGTAAGCCAGATTGAAGATGGAGAGTCTTAGACAAATTGAATCCTGGTTTAAGCAACAAGGATGGGAACCCTCACAGTTTCAAAGGTCTAGCTGGAATGCTTATCTAGAAGGGGCAAGCGGACTGATTCAAGTCCCAACTGGAGCAGGCAAGACATTTGCAGCTGTGATGGGACCAATCGCACGAATCCTTTCAGACAAGACACACAACAATGGAATACGACTCTTATACATCACACCATTAAGAGCTCTAAGTCGTGACCTGACAATAGCCATAAGGGAACCTATTGAAGCAATGGGTTGGCCAATTCGAGTTGGAACTAGAAATGGAGATACAACAAACGCAGAAAGAATGAAACAACTTAAAAACCCACCTCAGATTTTAGTCACAACACCTGAATCACTTTGTGTGTTGTTAGGTAATCCGAAGGTAACAGAACTTTTTGAGAATCTCGAATCTGTGATTCTTGATGAGTGGCATGAATTAATAGGAAGTAAGCGAGGAACACAAACTGAGCTAGCACTCAGTTGGCTACGGATGCAAAAACCAATTCTTCAGACATGGGCTTTGAGTGCCACAATTGGAAATACTGATCAAGCATCAGAACATGCATTAGGTATAAGAACTAAAGGGAAATTGATCAATGAAGCACAAAAACGTTCTACAAATATTAAAAGTATCATTCCTGATAATATCAATGGATTTCCATGGGCTGGACATCTTGGGCTAAGAATGTACGAGAATCTAATTGAAGTATTAGATGTTAATAAAAGCACTTTACTATTTACAAATACACGAAATCAATCAGAGAGATGGTATCAATGCTTGAGATTTGCATGTCCAGAAATGGAAGAAGCATTAGCGCTACATCACAGCGCTATTGATAGAGCCGAACGAGAATGTATTGAAGAACGGATGAAAAATGGACAGCTCCGATGGGTTGTCTGCACAAGTTCCTTAGACCTAGGCGTTGATTTCCAGCCCGTAGAAAGAGTGGTGCAAATAGGTAGTCCAAAAAATATTGCAAGACTTCTGCAAAGGGCAGGTCGATCGGCTCATTGTCCAGGTGGAACATCGCAAGTCTTGTTTATGCCGACAAATGCACTTGAGCTACTGGAACTTAGTGCCTTGCGTCGTGGACTGGACAACGACTTGATAGAGACAAGAAAACCACCCCATAAACCACTCGATGTTCTACTGCAACACCTAACGACTTTGGCATGTGGACCTGGCTTTAATCCAAAAGAAACTCTTATAGCAATTCGCGGAACTGCTAGCTTTAAATCCATTACCAATGAAGAGTGGAAATGGTGTCTACTATTTTTAGAAAAAGGAGGTAGTTGTTTGAATGCGTATTCAAGGTATCGAAAAATTGAATGGAACCCACATGCTGAGAGGTTTTTCGTTCGGGAAAAATCTATATCACGCCTTCATAAGCTAAATATTGGTACGATCACCTCTGCACCATCAATACGGGTTCGTTTTAGTCGCGGAGCCATCCTTGGACATGTAGAGGAAAACTTTATCAGCCAATTGAACCCTAAAGATGTTTTCTTTTTTGCAGGACGTCAATTAGAACTTATAAGGATAAAGGATATGACAGCTTATGTAAAAGTATCCACTCGGAAAAGCAAAACTGTGCCTGCGTGGGCAGGAGGGCAAATGGCCTTGTCTGATCTATTAACTACAAAGTTGAGAGATGAAGTAGAATTAGCATCAAAACATATTCTCGATACAGCAGAGTTATTAGCACTAAAACCACTTCTAGACCGACAACAAGACTTATCAATTCTGCCTAAACAAAATGAACTATTAATTGAAACCTGCGTAACAAAGGAAGGGCAGCATTTATTCGCTTATCCGTTTGAGGGACGTTTTGTACACGAAGGCCTTGGATTTCTATGGGCATCTCGGTTTACTAAAAAGCAAACAAGTACAATCACGGTATCAGTGAATGATTATGGCTTTGAGCTATTAGCTCCCAAAACATATCCATTAACAAGTCACTTTACTGAAATTTTAGAACATCTACTAGAAGATGTAAATTTAGAATCTGATCTTGAGAATGCATTGAACTTATCAGAACTGTGCAAACGGCGCTTTAGAAGTATCGCTCAAGTGTCCGGTTTAATGGTACAAGGGTATCCGGGCAAAAGTAAAAGTAGTGGTCAACTTCAGATTAGTAGCTCACTTCTATGGGATGTATTTAGAAAGCATGAGCCCGATAATTTGCTACTAAAGCAGGCACGATATGAAGTTCTCCATGATCAACTGGAAATGTTACGTTTGAAAAAAGCATTAAAACGAATGAGAACAGGTAATATCATTCATAGTGAAATACAAAGACCAGGACCATTGGCTTTCCCTCTTTTAGTGGAAAGATTGCGAAATAGAATGAGCAATGAATCTGTACTAGAGAGAATAACTAGAATGCAAAATGAGGCATTAAAACATGAATACTAAGGAAACAACTCTAAGGAGATAATATTTGCCGTTAGCCAATAGTATTCGAGCCCAAGTGCAATTTAAATTATCAAAATGTATAGATGATAGACGTCAAATTATCAATAATCAATGAAGCGGTCAACGGTATCACCTGCTGCCGTCTAAACTTAGTGAAAATGCATATTCGAATGCTACCCAAAGAGCATGTATCAGATTATCCAAGACCGCCAAAGGTCGAACTCATTAATGGGAATGTATCTGTGACAATTGGAACTGAAGTGATTGCTGAGGATACTTATTATATCCGTGTGTGTGAAACATTCCATCCACCTACCATTTATATCAACCAAGATGCTTTCACTATTGGAACACTAAAACGAGCCTCTGGACCCGTCTCATACTGCGAATGGAAAGGACTAGCTGATTACTGGACATTGAGCAAGTCTGATGGAAGTGAAGTGCGACATCGTGCTGGATGGAGCTATCCAAGGCCTAGCAAACGCTTTGAGCAACTTACGGACTGGATTGCTGTTTACCCTCGATTAGTGGATACCTGTCTATTGGAAGGAGAGAAGGCTAAGCCACAGCCAGGATCATTTTATGGCGGATGGGTAACAAGTTGGACAATTGGTCCATTTAAAGGAGATCCAAACCACCCTGAATTACTCTAATGAATCAAACTGAACAACTCATTGAGCTACTTCGTAAAAATCCCAAAAGCAATTTAATTGCTTCACTCATTCAGGAAGTTGAATCCTGTTCACAGGTGAACCTTGATAGTGATGCAGATCTGCTAAAAGGTGTTTGGGAATTGAGATGGAGTAGCTCAACCCAGCCGTGGCTTAAACAAGCCTCCTGGCTTGAAAATATACAAGTTCTTGATCCACAACAAAAAAAGGGCATGAATTTACTACGTGTAAATGGACCCATTGGATCGCTTGCTATGATTGCTGTTGAAGCAGAATTATCTGTTAATAGAGACAATAAAGTTGGCGTGCAATTCAAAAAAGGAGGTTGGATTGGACCCTCTACAAACAATGGATGGAGACCTAAATTAATGAAATCTATAAATCAATCTTTTCCTGCATGGCTAGATATTACCGCAATTAATAAGACATTAAGGATATGTCGTGGGAATGCAGGAACATGTTTCGCTCTCATTAAGAGACAAGATTTGGCAGTTACTGACTGGATTCCTGCTTCCCCACAAAACGTAGCTGAGTAGAGTGAACTTTTTTGGAAATTTGATAAAGATACCACAACGAATTGCATTCTCTAGGATCAAACCTAAAGGACTGGTATGAACAATCAAAGAAACATCTTCCCTGTCACTACTCTTCCATTGCCCGGAAGCTCTCTATTTCAAGCAATACCTACATCACTTCCTTCGTGGTGACATCAAACTCACATTCATCCCAGCTATTGGGACAAGGTGTATCTATATCCATGCTATATCCAACATTCTTTGTTTCCATGGGACCGATCAACCCTGAACAGACAATACTAGAGCTCTTTAGATTTGAGTTGTATTTGTTTGTAAGAGATACTTCAACGCATTGGCGACCAGAGGTATTATCTTCAACAGTGAACTGACATTTACCTCCCTGAAGTCTGCTCACATTGCAATACGACGAGATCTCTCCACCTTGACCGTTTCCGAAGCGTTCATAAGCAACGAAGGCTGTCACTCCAATCACACATAACCCAGCGAAGGAGACCACGATTTCTCTAAAGGCTTTTGTTGTTGTCAAGACCAATGGAATCAAGTTCGGACAGCCAGCAAAGCATCTTTTATGTCTTGCGCCGACAACCAGAGAAGAACTCTAGTAATTCTGAACTAGCTGTGGTAATGCAATTTTAACCGAGGGTTAGCTCTTTGATCGAGAGGGTTGTTGGCAGTAACGGTTCCACAGGGATGAGGTCTCATGGTGTTGCAACGCAAAGTTGTTTATCGATAGCGGTAGGACGATGCCAAACGGTGAGCCCGCATTGCTGAAGAGCAAACGTCATCTCTTCATCATGGATGGCATCAGGTGGATCCTGACTGAGGAGCAGGCATTAAGCCATAAAAATGGGAGGGTGATTACTCCTCCCACGTCTACTGTGTTCGACATCCCAATTTTGGCTTCTCAAAACGCAGTGCACATGAGTAAAGACTGAGAGAGACTTATCGTGTGCGTCTCAAACGCTGGCAGCGTTCTCTTGAGTTCAATCGTTCTTCTTGGCAAATATCCATGTCAACATTCCTTGATTGTCGTTGTTGAGCGAAACAAAAATGAAACTACCAAGAAATAACAAAGACGAAGAGACTAGAACAGCAGCACCTATATTGCTGATTTGAAGATGACCTAATGTCACAGCTAGCAGAATTGAATGATTCATTTCGTTAATTCAGCTCTCGCCTCTCTAGGAACAGGCCCCAGAGCTAGAAGTATGTGCTCATCTGAGAAGAGTTCAAATTCTGAGAGCAACGAAAAAATCCAGTCGAACATCAATTGTGAAAATCGATAATCGCAATCTATCTCTTAAGAATAGAGGGCGGTGAAGACTTATCAAGTCTCAACACAGGTGTATCATTTTTGCTAAACAAAGGATACAGATGATTATGATTAATTGGTATCAATTTGATGATGTTGTCTATGAATAAAGGTTGAGATCACTCTTAAAGTCACACGTCCTTGCTTTAGGAGCCTAAAGGCTGAGCGAAAACACAGGCTATGCAGTCATCAACTGTGAAGAATGCTTAGGTGTAAATTCGAATTAGCTATATACCATATGCTATACAGTAAATCATCATGCCTTACCGGTTGGAATGAAGAAATCTAGTTATTCAATGATTTTATTCATTTCCTTATTTGTTCATTTATTGTCAGCATCTGCTTTTGCTGAAACCGACAAGAAAATGTTTGAATCAATAAGAAACAAGGATGTGTCTTATTTTAAGTGCTCTTATAATTCTGGGAAGAAGATGGGAGTAAAACAAATTGGCAATGGGCCAATGTTTAAACTTGAATGGCTGGATGGCGTATCGCAAATTTATTCTTATGTAGTAGCTGGTAGAAGAGCTTATGACTACGATGTAATTGACACCCTTGGAGGAAAATGGACAATGAAGGGTGGCAATAGCCCTAAAGAGCCATTTGTCCTTAGGAATATTGATAATAACAACACTATTAGGTGCAATTCTTTTTAGGCTTATGGAATCACAGCTTCAGACAAAACAGTTTGCTTGCTCATCATTTGTGATCTAAGCATAGAAGTCTTTCTGTAGTAGCTGCTTCATAGAAGCACGAGTCTTCTCTACTTCTATAAGTGCATTAACTGTGAACATAAAAAACTTAATAGCTTTATGCTATTGGAGGACAGCTCATATATAAAAAGGTATTCCCTCACGCATACTGTGGGAAAGCCTTTTGGATTCCTAGTGAAGACAGCCAGATGAATAGCCAACAGCTCAGCAATACCAAGCGTTTGCTTTTCCTTGACCAGATCAAAGCATTGATGATCGCGTTGGTGATTGTCTTCCATGTGGCGTTGGAAATACGCTATCCATGGCTCGGCGTTCTAATTCCCAACGGAGGATCAGAGCACCTGTTGTTTGAAACGGTTGCGGACTGGTTTTTGTTTACCACCAATGCCTTCTTTATGGGTATGCTGTTTCTACTTTCGGGCTACTTTGTCCCACGTTCGGTGCACAAAAAGGGCATTGCGCGCTACCTGAAGGATCGGCTCCTACGCATCGGCGTACCCTTCCTGGTCGGCTTGCTGTTAATCAATAACGCCTCAGTGATTTTGGCCCGCCTCTCGCCTGAAAGTCCATTGGCCAATATTGCCTGGAATCAGTTGCCTTTTAACAAGGTAGGGGTGCTTTGGTTTTTGGTCGTTCTGTTCGCCTTTGATTTGATCTATTGCACTTGGATTCGGCTGCGGGGTGATCACTTTGCCATTGATACTTCTGTGCCCATGCCTAAACAGCGTTGTTGGCTGATCAGTGCCGTTGTACTCGCGTTGATCGAGTTAGTGATGTCGATGCAGACTGATCTCTGGGCAGCGTTGCAGCGTTCACCGTTTGATGGCCTAGGAACCCAGGGCATGCATATATTCACTTATGCATTTCTATTTTTTTTGGGATGCAAGGCATCGTTTCATCGTTGGCTGGAGCGTCTTGATACCCATTTGGTTGTGCGGTGGTTTCGCTTTTCAGTGGTGTTAGCTCTCAGCCTTCTGATGGTGGGAATAGTTATTGCATTTGGCGGTGGGGCTGATGGAGCTCATTCCGTCAAATTTTCGTTGTTGATGAGTCTCCTAAGTCTCTTCATCGGCTGGGGAGTTATGGCCTATCTGCTTTTGTGGTTCCAGCGTCATGAGCAGCGCTACGGCCAATGGCTGGCCAATGCTGGAATCGATAGCTTTGGAGCTTACATAATTCATCCTTTAGTACTGGTAGTGGTGCTTGAGGCCGTTGGTTTCATTGGCCTCAACCATTGGCTGATCTTCTTAGCAGCGTCAGCCCTTGGGATTGTGATCTCATTCGGACTCAGCCATCAGCTGCGGCGAATACCAGCTATTGCCAAGGTGATCTGACCCACAAAACCGACGAATTGCTCGCTGCAGTGACAGTCAATTTGGATTCGATGGACCAAGAAGGTCCCATGGCCTTGCCTTACAAACCTGAAGTTGAACGCTTGAGTTCTCTTAGACGTTTGCCATGTTTACGAAAGCTGCCATGACCATGATCGCGATGACCACAGTGCCGCCAAAGAAGGCAAGGCTAGAAATTCCTAGCCTTGGCACTTTACAAACCGTTACTAAAGCTTTACATTGTGTTGAGCGTTCCTTGGACGGGATCAGCGATTAAACCCTCTGGGAAGAGGCTTTTATTCACTTTTGAGGTCTCTGTGGAAGGAGACCTTTTTTTATGGCTTCTTATCCCTGACTTATCTGCTGACATCGCTCCTGCACCTTGGTGTCGCGCTATGGAACCTGACAAGCCAAATAGTAATTTTGAACCAGTTACAGTGCTGCGATGGGACCCGAACGTTTGCTTTTAATCGAGAGGGCTATTGGCAGCAACAGTTTCACAGGGAAGAGCTCTCAAAATGTCGCCAACCAAAGGTGTTTATCGACAGCGCTAGAACGCTGACAAAACGGAAAGCCTGCATCGCTGAAGAGCAGGCTTCACTTCCGCATCAAAGATGGCAACAGTTGAATCCTGGGTTGGGAACTGCCATTGAGCCATAAAAATGGGAGGGTGCTTACTCCTCCCACGGTGACTGTTTCGACATCTCAATTTTGGCTTACTTAAACGCAGCGCACATGAGTAAAGACTGAGTGCTTCTCAAGAGCTGGCATTGAAGCATAAAAAAGAACGGTCGCATTCTCAGGACCGTCCTCCTTTATGAACCCAAACTCCTCAGTTTTGATCCGTTTTCAAGGTGACCTAGGGCACGGATCTCTGTCATAGAAACTGTAGAAAGGCGCAAGCACTCAAAAAATCAAAGGTGGGTCGATCACTACTGGGGTTGATGGACTCTGAAAGTCACTCTCCCCCGCCTTACGAACTGAAAGCCAAAACGTTACGCCTTTTGCTTACATCCGTACATCTAAAACAATAAATTCAACCCAAGCTTCAGAATCGTTTGGAATGTATCGCATAAAGGCTTAGAGACGAGTTAATAATAATCCTACAGATATGTAATGGAACTCATAACGAGCAGGATTGGATACGAGCCGTTGTTCTACCTGTCCGTAAATCTTATCTAAAGCACTTGATATTGACATGTTGCCTGGTAACGCAGAAGCCAGAATTGTTTCTGTAAAAGCACGCAAAAAACCACAATAACTGCGAGCCCATATCAATTCATCACCAGTATCTGCGAAGACAAGATTAAATGGAACAGGAACCTCACGGCTTTCGGCCTTCTCCACATGAAAGGCTTGAGAAAGATGTTCATCAGTTTGAATTGGAGCACTTAATTCTTCAATCGTTCGGAAATAGATTGGAAATATGAGATCCTCATAGACTTTACGTGGAAGTAGGCCCCCCTCTACACAGTCGAGAATCGCATCACTCAGGACATCATAGATTCCATTGCTAGTTGAGAAGCAGTTATTCCTGCCAAAGACCTGGACAAGAAGCTTGCCACCGGTAACAAGTTCCTGGGAACGAGTGGCATAGTAACGATGTAGATCATTGGCAGCTTGAAGTCTGAACGGTTCTTGTTCACTCTCAGTGACATAAACACCATCACGTGGAGCTAATAACCCGGGCTCCATTGGGAGTATATAATGTGGAATTGCTGAGTCTGGTTCTTTCTCAAGCCATCCGATTGCGTTGAAGGTTGTGGAGATATGTAGAGTCCTATCAGGAACAAGACGATCAAACGCTGTTCCACTGATAGCACCAGGAAAGATATTTGTATGCGAAAGAGTTAAATCATCATCATCACAAGAAAGATTTAAAAAAAGATGATTAAAATCATTTGTGGGAAGATCATTAAAAAACACCCAGATCGACTGGCTTGAACAGCAACGTAATGTACTGATAAGGCGGTTCATTGCGTAGATAGCATTGCCTCCCTCAGAAGATCCAACATCCAATATGCCTATAGGTGTTTGGCAATCAGATGAAATGACTAATCCTGGAATCGAAGCTTCGAGCCAAGGCAGAAAAGCTTCCAACGCTGAACGTTGAGCTGACGAGTTAGCATCGTAATAACCACCCCCTTTCATTCCTGACGTAGTTGGCATCATTCACTCCTAGAAACAGATGGAAATCAAGCCATCAATTAAATAATTTTGGTCATTATCGCAAACCAACAATACAGCCTGGCAAATACTTTATAAAAAACACAGGATTCAAAAATATAGAATGAAATTCATTGTGTATTCTGTATAATTTATGGCTAAAGCTATTCTGTCTATGATCTATAAACATTAAATAACGCCAGGAGAGAAGGACTTTTCGCCTAGCCAACATCCTAATCTCTTCTCACCGTTGAATACGTTCTGGAATGATCGCCCTTGAAAGGGAATATAAATAATCAAGCAATTTGTGCTTTATGTTGTAGATGATCATATTTTTACAGGAAAGAAATAATTCGTATGCCAATTCTATCCATAGGTACCAAGTAAAGACCAATGTAATGTCGTCTGGCACAACCCGTGAGATTGCTACTCGCTAAGAGATGAACTCAGTTTCCTGCGAGAGCGTCAGTTCCCAACTCCTTGGGGACAGATCAGAGCTGCTAGACATCTTTTTAGTCAGGGGAGGAATATTCATGCCTAGGAAACAACGAAAGAGCTGATCATCGACCCCATAGAGATGGAAAGAAACGACATGACCGTAGTGCAGTTGATTCGACGATACATATAATCAACATTTGGCATTTAGGAACTAAGAGAATATAAGTTTTGAATTCTCTAAAATCCCAGAAAGGGTATAATCTCAAAGACAAACGATTACTTGTGACCGTGCGTTCAGTCGTAACTACTTTCTTCATGCTTTGTATGTCGCTACTTTTAGCGGCATATGCAAACACAAGCGAAGATCACATAAATAAAGGTATCAATCATCTTGAGGACATGAACTATAGAGGCGCACTGATAGATTTCAATAGCGAAATCATGCTCAATCCAGATAATGCACCTGCGTTTAACTATCGCGGGGTAACCAAAGCAAAACTAGGTGATTTTGATGGGGCAATAATGGACTACAATAGAAGTATAAACTTAGAGCCTAATAGTATTGAAGCTTTAAACAATCGTGGTATTGCTAAAGCAAGGACTGGAGATCTTGACGGTTCAATTTCAGACTTTGATATAGCTATTTCAATAGACCCATTAAATGGCAATTCCTACTTTAATCATGGCATGGCAATGGATATGATTTCAAACATTACAAGTGCTTGTTCTGATTGGGAAAAATCATATAATCTTGGTTTCAAAGAAGCAAATAGATTTGTGAAACAAAAATGTTCTTAGAATGAAAACCAATAGTCAAATCTAGAAGCGTGGCCTATTATCTAACCAGTATTTTTTATCAGCTTGTATTGCCTTCTTTTATCACTGAATGGTCATTTGATGATTGAGCACAACTCACAGATTAATCTGTTATTAGAAAGAGAAGGCTAGATCCTTTCTCTTGAAAAACGTTGAAAGGCTCAGCAAGTTATTGCTGATAGAGTATTTATAGATCGTTAATATACAAAGCCCAGTTCAAAAGAGCAGATCAATGCTTTGAGAACATTTAATGTTATAATCGGTATGTGAACAAATTTTCTCACGAAATCAGAAAACACCTTTAGTGAGACTGAGTTGGAAATGGAAGCATCTGTTTGAATTCACAAAAAATGGTTGAATACTTTGGGGTAAAAGTCTTATATTGACACTCATATTTTGGCACCTTAAGAACCAACATCATTGATCCTTCTTCCATCATTTGTTGGAGGTGAAACCAGAAGCAAATCTCCTCGATACTCTCCAAGCTGAATAATTAACATCTTACGAGGATATGCACTAAAACCTTTCTTGGCGATTTTAATCGCATTAAACACATCATCAATTGTCCCTAGGGTTATGTTGCGAGCTTTTTGCTTGATAACATTAAGTTGATTCAGAAAATTCTGACCGCTCAATAGATCATCATCGATCATTTTCTTTGCTGCCGCTTCAGTTGAGCCCATTTCAAGGGAACTAGCAAGATAGAGAGATATCTGTTCTATTGAAATATCGGTTGGAATATCAATATAACTTACGAGATCATTCAAAGTGTTTTCAAATAGATCTCCATCTTTGTTTATCACAATACAAGGTGCACTTAAATTAAAGATGGAATGATCTCGTAGCAGAATCCAATGATTCTCAATTTCTTTCCAACTGCAAGACATAGCCTTAAAACCTTTAACTGAGAGGAGGTTGGTTTTTCTTGTAAAACGGGGATAACGAATTTTTATTCAGAAAAAAGAGAAAAGTGTTTACTTGATTCGATTAAAACAGAAAGATACTTGATACAGTAAAACTGCCTCAATTGCGAACACTTTGATTATAGCGACACATTAAACTTTCATTGCCAATTGCTTTAATCTTCACACATGGTCAAAGCAGGTTAGTTTTATATTATTAGCAGATACAATAAAAAATAAAATTAGCGGGAAAGTGAATATCAGTACTGTTCATGATTTTGCGACCACAGATAGATGTACATGAGTACAGATTTTCATATCAGCCTTAAGCAAAGTCAATATATGAGAACAAATTAGAGATCAGTACTTAATAAGTATAAGCTCATTTTATGCATTGGTGAAGCTCATAACTTTTCCGTGCGCTTACTTAGCGCTATTATGGCAAATGAGCTCCAGGCCATCCATGATCTTTCCATACTTAATCGTATTTTTGATTGCATCATCATTTTTCAAACCATTCTGGAACCTTTATCGTCTTTTGATTCATTGGTCATTCTTGCTTATTTTGTCACCCTGGATTGTAGGTAAAGCATTAAGTGCACGTTGGGCTGAAGACGATTATGGAAATGGTCCGAGACTAATTGCTTTACCAATTGCTGTAGGAGGATATTGGCTTTTGTATGGTTCTTATGTGCATCCAGAATATTCATTATTTCCGTTATTTATTTACTATTTTGTGGCTTGGCCAGCATTTCGTCATAGTGATGCATGGGAAAAGTTAAATAGAAAACCCTAGATTACTTATAAAGTCTGTCCATTCTCAAGATTGAGAACTTTTGATTTTTTTCAATCAACTTATTGAAAGTACCAAAGAGAACTACTGATGATCAGATTCTATTTGATTGATTAGCTGATTGTATTACTGCTATCTTTTTGGGTTATTTCCTCTGGCAACCTAAATCCTGTACTAACCTGAAGTTGCTTCAACAACGTGGCAATTGAAAGATTAGTCTGCCCCTGTCGTTCACCAATGAGATTGACTTCTTCAACCTCAATAGGCCGAACAGTATCACTTAGCATTGTAAGAAGGGGTTCGAGCTTTTGCAATAAAAATAGTCGCTTAGCATCATCACCTGAACGTTGCAGTGATGCGACTAAATCGCGTAAACCTTCAGCTTGAGACCGTCCTTGTTCAATGATAGTTGCGGCCTCACCTTTCGCCTCCGCCATCATTGTTTGACATTCTGACTCTGCAGGTGCAATAACGTCAGCTTCTAATTGTTGTGTCACTTGTTTAATACGCTGTTCTTGTACTGGAAGCTCTGCTTCGGCTCGAGCTAATTCAGCGCCAATGCGTGCTTCCTCCTCAGCAACTAACGCATCTCGCCTCGTCAATGCATCTTGCACCCTCTTGTTGGCATTTGCTGTCGCGATAGCTAGGTCTTTATCAAGTCTTCTCAATGATGTAATTCTTTCATTTTCAGCACGCTTTACAGCAGACTGTGACTTAGCCTCTGCTTCTGCAATGCGGGAATCTCTCTTCAATTCAACTAATTGCTTTCTTCCAATCGAGTCGAGATATAAGACATCATCTGAGATGTTTTGAATCTGAAGTGTATCCAATACTAAACCGAGTTTTTGAAGGTCATCCTCAGCTTCCTCCAAAAGAGTGCGTGCAAAGGTTACCTTGTCTTCATTTAATTGCTCCGGAGTTAAACTTGCCATCACACCTCTCAAATTCCCTTCAAGAGTTTCTTTGGCAATGTGTCGAATTTCATCTTGAGATTTGCCAATTAAACGCTCAATCGCGTTATGAATTCCGGGCTCATCGCCTGATATCTTGATATTTGCGACACCAGATACATTTAATGGAATACCCCCACGTGAATAGGCATTTGTTACTTGCAGATCAATGATCATATTGCTTAGATCCAAGCGCATCACCTCTTCGAGCAATGGAATGCGAAGCGCACTTCCACCACGAACTGTGCGATATCCCACCTTTTGACCTGATCCAGTTGTTCTCCTCAGACCAGCAAAGATCAAAGCCTCACTCGGTTGACAGATGTAATACAACTGACGAAGAAGGGCAATAAAAGCCCATAAACCTGCAGCACCTGTTAACCCAATAGCTACGAACATTACTAATTTCCTCTGTTTGATAGTGTGTCGATAAGATCAATGCCAAAAATTTCTTTGACTTGATCAAAGAACTGACGGACAACAACGTGATTCAGCGCTACAAGGCTGGCAAGACTGGATGCATCGTTTCCATCCAAGGTTGTAATCCTTTTCAAATGAAGTCGTCCAGGAAGACGTGTGGCGTGATCAAGCACCATTTCAATTTGCTGAAGCAAAAAAACGAGCTCTGCAGTGCTACCAGCCTCTTCCCAGACCTGTGTGAGTAGATCATTCACTAACGCACTTGCCTTAACGTCCTCGGCCGTTGCAGCAGCCATGCCACGAGCTCTTAATTCTTTAGCCTTTTGATTTGCTTGTGCAGGAAGAACTTGTTCGGCTTGCAGCCTTAATCGCTCCAGCTCAGCTCTTACTTTTTGTAGTTTTTGCTCCGCTATCGCTCTAGCTTCCAATTCAGCCGCTTCTGTTCTCTCCTCTTCAGATCGAGCCTTCTTTTCCATTTGGGCTATTTTGGTACGCACACCGTTATCTTTTTCAAGAACCACGGTCTGAGCCTCAGTCCGCACCACTTCAGCTTTTTCTTCCATTTCCGCTTCAACTCGCTCAGCTTGACCGATCGCCTCAGCCTCTGCAATTTCTGCATCACGGACGATCTGAGCAACTCTTCTTCGACTAATTGAATTGAGATAATCAACATCATCTGAAACGCTTTGAATCTTTAACGTATCCAGTTGAAGTCCGAGTCGTCTCAGGTCATCGCCCACATCTTTGGCAATTTGCTCAGCAAAACGAAGACGGTCTTCATTCACCTCTTCCGGAGTGAGCTGTGCAAGAACACTACGAAGATTGCCCTCTAGGTTTTCTTGTGCAACCTGGATAATTTCACGGGAATCACGTCCGAGAAAACGTTCGATTGCATTGTTGCGAACATCAGGATCCGTACTGACCTTCACGTTGGCAATCGCCTGAATATTCAGGGGTGTGCCTCCATTGGAGTAAGCATTTTTTACTTCAACCAAAACAGGTAGAAGTGTGACATCCATTCGCCGTGCTGTTTCGAGCACAGGTTTCACAAACGTCCAACCACCATTAGCAACAACTCGATATCCCTTGAACCCCTGACTTCCTTGGTTGGAGCGTGACCCCGTCACAACCAACATTTCATTGGGGCGACAGATTCGTATCATCCATCGACTCAGAAGGGTCAGTCCCACAAGACTGACAACAACAATGCCCACTCCACCTGCGACTGTGTTGTTTTGGTCCCTCGACAGGAATCCAAGCGGTTGTGAGGGCTGCTCATGGAGCAGTCGTGAAGACATTGAGATCCAACCAACTGACCTTGGCTTAGCTCTCATCAAACAGATTGACCACAGATCTCACATTCGGTCCACGCGCAGGGTGTGCTGATCACTAGCCACGACCACCACCATGGTCCCTTCTTCGAGTGTTCCTGCATTGCTAAGAGCAGGTCTGCGGATCAAACTGCCACGCACTTTCAATTCAACAAAGCCACGTTGGTTTTTGGCAACAGTCAGAGTGATTTGTCCTTGTTGACCAACTAAGTCGTCATTTCGGATGAGGGTGTCTGCCTCCCGGCGGCTCATCAAGCGCAAAACGTGTGAAGCTCCCCATCCCATAGCCAGCCCCATAGCGCTGGCAACGATCAAAGTGGGCAAGCCGCTGTCCTTAGGACTAAGAATTAACATCAACAGACCGCATAACCCAAATCCACAGAGTCCGAATGACCAAAACGGCGTACTGAATAACAGGCTTAGGTTTCCGCCTAAACCATCGCCATCCAGCCCACCAGCATCATTGTCAAGAGAGAGGGCAATCAAGACAACGCCTGCAACAAGGCAAAAGGAGTAGGTCCAAACCATCGAAGATCAGCAGCTGAGTACTCATAATGGCGATCTGTATTGATTCTGGTCCCGTTACCCGATCAAGGCCACTACTGATGGGATGAATGGATAGGCCAGATCAAGAAACAGTAATAAGTAGCATCACATCAAAACCAATCAACCATTAATAAAACTCTTATGCTTTCATCAATTTCCACACATTGAGCACAATTCATCCAAACTGACAGATCATGAAAGAGCGTGAATCAGCACCTACACAAAATTGGAATTCATTTTGGAATTTCCACTTAGGAGCCTGGAGTGGAAAGTGGTCGCGTTATCAACCAACTGGTGAGTTATCAGAAACATTTCTAAGTTGCCGATCCTTTAGTGCAGATCCACACAAAAAATGTATCAACCAATTGAACCAGTATTTATATGATGATGGACAGAATGTCAAAAAAGAATGGAATTACAGCTTCCTAGAGCACTGCAAAGAAGATGGATTCATGCATCCAGCAAGTGACTACATGAGAGGCCTAGCTTTCAAGAATGGTGCTGCCGCATGGCTCGTTCCTCAGCTCATTCTAAACCAATATTTTCCAATGGAGCTTTTTCTTGCCAACAAAAATGTACGTCTCAGCGTCGGCATGCTCTATGGGTTGAACGGTGCACTTGAGAGAATAGCCTGCATTCGTGAGCAGAGGAATAATCTAGTTCAGTCAACCTGGTCAGATGACGTTCAAATGATCCCGTCTTGGGACATAGGAAACAACTGGCGAGGAATCACTAATACTATTGATGCAACTTTAAATCGATCGAGAGTTGCAGGTACATTTGAAATGACTTCACAACCTGGTGATAACGAATACTTTTTTCCTGATAACATAATTTTACGCTGTCCAGAAAGACTTAGTTTCAATAAACCATTTGCAATAAGTTCGATATGGCTTGAATCCAACAATCAGCTAAGGACAATCATGGCATCCTATGGGGCCGATTCAAGCTTAATTGACGTTCGCCTACAGCATCTATCACGATAAACAGAATTAGTGAATTTGATGATCTAAACATGAAGCAGCAGGAACTGATAAGCTTCATTGATTCTACGAAATTCGTCAGCAGAACCGCCTATATCAGGGTGATGGTTTTTCACCAAACGACGATAAGACTTCTTAATTGCGTCTTGCGATGCACCCCGCTTAAGTCCTAAAACATCGAGTGCCTCACGAATCGAAAACTCTGATGGATTGTTGCCGTTCCCGTAAGCCTGAGAGCTTCGGTCAGAGGCCCTCTGATCAGATCTAGTTCTACGACGTTGGCGCGAACTCTGTTGACGATTTTTTAATTCAAAAACAACCCGTTGCGGGTCTTCATCCAGCCACTCACGAGATCTAATGCCATACAAAGCAAAAGAAGCAAGCACAGCATATTTTTTTTTGGTCATCGGTTTCGGTATCGCAGCCACCAAGTCAGTACCTAAACCAGGCATCAGCCGATCCAAACGATCTTTGAGATTCAGGTGAGAGTGAAAACTCTCGCGATTGAAGACATCGATGAGGTTTTCAAGGTCCTTGAGGCGAAGCTCACTCCAGCCTTGCTGGCGTGAAAGCGCTTCGCCCCAACGTTCAACCTGATCAGAGGAGACAGATGAAGATTTTGGTTCACGTTCATGGCTTTCCGCTTGAGAACGCTTTTGATATCTTGACTGTGAAGGCGTCCACTGACGCTGACGTAGCAAATCAATCTGCTTCTTGAGCTGCCGTACCTCTCTGCGAAGACTGTCGTTTTCAGCCAAGAGTGCATCAACATTGCTTGTAACGGTCTGACGACGATGCGGTTCAGCCGCTGACGACCAACGCCGAGGGTCAAACCCCATTAGCTGACAACACAAGCCACAGGATCCACTGCCTTATTGCTCTGATCACCATAGGGTGTCAATCCAGCAGCTCAATGAGGTGGTTATCAATGCCCGAAAATCTGACATGGATTGACTACAAGGAAATCATTGATTCAAAAGATCTGTTACTACACAATAAAATAATCGATCAGCGCAGAGATGTCCATCACTAACCAGACTCGTTATCATCTATGAATATTATTCTCCTCAAAAAACAAGATTTTATCAATCACTCAACCACTGCAATAATTCGTGATGATCGCTTAGTTCATATCCGACAAGTCTTGAATCCGAATGTGGGGCAATCATTAAAAGTTGGTCTTTTAGGCGGCAACTGTGGTTATGGCATCGTGGAATCGATCAATTCATACGGGATAATCCTTCAGATAGTCCTAAACGAACCAGCACCACATAGACATCCATTTGACATCGTACTTGCATTACCACGACCCAAGATGCTGCGACGTATTTTACGAACAATTGCTGAATACGGAGTAGAAAACTTACATTTAATCAATAGCGCGAGGGTAGAAAAAAGCTTCTGGCAGAGCCCACTCTTGACACCGGAGAAAATTCACGATGCACTGATTGTAGGCATGGAACGCTCCAAGGATACATTAATGACAAATGTTAAATTGCACCGACGGTTTAGACCTTTTGTAGAAGATCAATTGCCTGAGATATGTGTAAATCGTACTTGCTGGCTTACAGATATGAAAGCAACTCAATCAATTGTTGATATTGAGAGCTCCTCAAAACCTGCCGTCGTCATGATTGGGCCTGAAGGTGGGTTCGTACCCTTTGAAATTGAGTTAGCAGAAACAAAAATTGCACGGTCTGTCCATCTAGGAGGAAGAACTCTTAGCGTAGATACCGCAGTAACAACAGTGTTAGCTCAAGCCTTACCGAAAAGTAGACACCAATAAATGATCAACTAAAAAAGAGAATAAAAGCTCATAAGTTAAGCTGCTCAGCTATTAGAATGATTGTGACTTCTAGGTACCATCACAAGCAATAAACAAGAATAGCGATAACATGAGACTACGATCAGCTTCTTAAGAGGACCGTTGAGCATTTTACCTCACATAACTAGGAACGATAATGCGTCTTGACGAATTCCAGAAAGATCTTTCCAAGCGAATTGGGAAGAGAGTCACCAACATCTTTAATCGAGATGGAGAACCTGTTCAGGAATTAATTGATCTCTACCAACCGTCTCCAGCTGGTTTCGCCGGACAACTGATTTTGGTGGATGGGTCCCGTCACTCTTGGGAGTTGTGGCAAGAGGCCGAAGAGATGTGGAACTTTCAATCCACACGTATCTCCTGATTAATGACCCCTGATTTAGATGTAATGAGAGGTTTTATAAATTGGAAAAAATTTAACACCAATCTGATCATGCTTAGATTCACAGATGGACATTGATTCGTACCCTTTTCCGCAATGCCTAATCACTGCAATATCCCACTGTAATGCAGCGGTTCAGACCTTTTACCTGTGTATTTAAAAGCAATCTCACCCAGACCACTGTTTGAAATTCGCCATGCCAACTCTGGAAATTTTTTGGATTAACCCTTTATGACAACGTTGACCCTCGATTGCGAAGTCCATTTGCCTCGACACTACAAAAAGTCCCCACGATCTCTTTAAGCAAGGACTGGGATTGAAGAAGTTCGGGATGCCCATCATCCTCTTGCTGTTCAACGGAAGAAGTGGAATGCAATACAGCATCTTCGCTACACCGCAGATTCCTCACTCAATGCTGGCCGTCATACACGAAGCCTCTCAATTGAGCTAACACGGAATCCCACGTTTTTCAAAGTTTCGCCATGTAGATCCTGATCGCTTTCTCGCTGACCGTACGAATTCCGTTCCTTATCCACTACATGTTGACATGTTGATTGATTTCTAATCAAACTGTTCATTGATTCAGAGGACCCTTTGGCCACCTTTCTTGTCACAGGCGCAAACAGGGGCATCGGACTTGAGTTCTGCCGTCAATTGCAAGCTCGTCATGATCATGTGATTGCGGTATGCCGCCAAGCCTCTCCAGAGCTTGAGGCCATGGGTGTGGAAATTCAGTCGGACATCGAACTCACCAGTGAGACCTCTATCGCTGACCTAGTTCGGAACCTGATGAATCGGCAGTTGGATGGAGTCATTCTGAATGCAGGGATTCTGCAATCAATGGGGCTCGAGGAACTGGATAGCGAAGGAATTAAACGTCAATTCGAGGTCAATGCGTTAGCCCCGTTGTTGTTGGCAAAATCATTGATCGGACAGATGCCTTACGGGGCGAAGCTGGCCCTGATCACCAGTCGAATGGGATCTATCGACGACAACACTTCGGGTGGCTCATATGGCTACCGGATGTCAAAAGTGGCACTGAACATCGCTGGACGATCATTATCAATCGATTTGAAACCACGCGGAATTGCAGTAGCCATTCTCCATCCTGGGCTCGTCAGCACGCGAATGATCAATTTCAACCCTAATGGCATCAGCACAAAAACAGCAGTTCTAGGTCTTCTGGCAAGGATTGATGACCTTGAATTAGAAACCAGCGGGACGTTTTGGCACTCCAATGGTCAAAAGCTTCCATGGTGAGTTGATAAGAGACAATGGTCAAAGCACAAGCTACATGATTACTCTTGCTGAAAATTTCAATAGTTCAAACTGTTTTTTGATAAAATGCATTGAACTCATTTTTATCGTAGAGGATTCTTTTTTTGATTTCTATCTACAACTTATCCTTAAACATCATGTCAAGGATTTCATTCTGTTGGTTGAATCCAACGATGCAAGTGATACATGGCGGCAGAGTAAGAACAGATTTGCGAAAAATTATGGTTTTTGATTTTCAAATACGATCTTAAACCTCACAAACATCACAGCTAAACAAGAGTGGGCATCAACATGGAAGGTGAGCTAAGGCGGAATCCTTTTGTTTTGATTTTGTCATTGGTAACTTTCGCATTCATTGATCTAGCACCTGGTGCATTTTCATTCGCCCAGATCACAGGGGGCAAACCATCAATGTCGCAGATTTCATTAGACAATTGACGCCGACTCAGCTGCATATCGTCGACCAGGTTATAAATCCCAACAAGCTGATTATTGAAAGCAAAACTCACACCATTGGTGATATCAAAAATGCCACTCCAAGCAGGAATATCATTTCCGTTTTTGGGAATCGATTCTCCAGCTGCCTGCTTGATCATGGATACCATGTCTCGTCCAGGGCCATAAATACCACCAAGGCGCAGTACGCAGATTGAGGTGTCGGGACGATCGATTGTGAGCAAAACGTTTTCAGCCTCAACCAACATCGCATTCACAGGATTCAAACAATCCACAGGTGAGTCTTCTGTCACCAACTCACCTTGTTGATCTCCATACACCCCAGCAGAACTGATGTAGGTCACATGAAGCTGATGGGTGGACTGACGACAGCGCAGAGCTCGGGCAAGGTTTCGTATGCCATTCGAAAAAACGCCTTGATACCCGTCTCCATTCTGCGTGGGTGCGACGCTAATCAGCAAACCATGCTGGTCTTCAAGAAAAGAAAAATCGCAGTCTTGCTGAGCAAGATCAAGACTGATTGGCTCGTTGACCACGTTGCGCAACTCAGCAAACCGCTGTGACGTGCGGGTGGTGCCAACAACGTAATGCCCTTGGTTTTTCATGCTTGCCGCCACAAAGCTACCGACGTAGCCGCAGCCAATGACTGAGTAAGAGGACATCAGGACAAGGACGAGTCAACCCATTTTTACAACTCTTTACCCATCAACTGTGGGTCGGTCGGTTCCCTATGCACCGGATCTCTGACATTGGGAAGGTTCTAGGGGAGCTCGGTTCGTCGTCTGCTAACGGAATGATGAACAGCAATCACATAAAAACATGATGCAAGTTTGTCTCTTTGAACTAAAATTTCTGATGGCTTTGTGAGCCGCCCACCACGAAGACGTCACTAATTTAAATGGGCCACACCGCCACCACATGACACAGCTACTAGAGATTCAACAGTGAACTGGTAAATCAAAAGACTTAGTGATTCCAACTTCTTTAAATCAAATGATCTGGGCCGTATCGCTACTGATAGACATTGCTGATGAGTCTATGGTGACCTAAAAAAAGTCAATATCACTTACTCAAGTCTTCTCTGAGAAGTGATAACAAGACCATCCCGCGGAGTAGGGCTTGGTATTTGCTGCAACGACAAATCCTGATTTGGGTGAAGCTGTAACTCAATATTCTTCAGAACACCCAAAGCCATCAAGCGAATTTCAAGATCCGCGAGTGCTTTGCCAAGACATACCCGTTCTCCGCCGCCAAAAGGTAACAGTGTCTGATGGAATGATCCGTCCAAATGACGTTGAGGACGAAAATCAAAAAAGTCTGAATCATCGCTAGGTGATGAGGGAGTCAGAACCACTTGAATCACTCGATCGGCGGAAACTTCAATACCAGAAAGTATGACTGGAGCCTTCGTACGGCGAAAGAACCCTCCAACCGGTGGTGTCAAACGCATCACCTCTAAAACTGTGGCATCCAAACGGGGTAAGGATCGATCTAAATCATCTTGTGCAGACTTAGCATCCAGTTCTGATAACAACCAAGTGTTCACCGTTGGATCGATCAACAATGCACGAAAGAGACAACTAAGCGACGATGCCGTTGTTTCATAACCAGCAAAGAGAAGCAGCAAGAGTTGCTCGGCTAGATCATCATCATCCAGTGAAATTCCAGATTCATCCACTCCAGCTCGGAGGAGATCTAGACCACCTCTCAAAGGAGTGTCATTGGCAAGCAGCTGTTTAAAGCGTGTGAGCAACCGCGTTCGTGCGTTCATCGCTTGCGCAAAAGGAGTACCCGGGATCGAGATCGGGATCGAAAACAAAGCCTTCGTCCAAATCTCGAAATCAGCAAAACATTCATCTCTATTGCGGTCATCGAGTCCCAAAACAACGTTGGCGATCACACTGAACGCAAAGCGACGCATGCGCGGAGCCAGTGGTTGAGGAGAGGTGCTGTTCAGCAATTCATCCACCAGCTTTTGCACGAGTACTGAGATTTCTGGTGTATAGCGGCGCAGAGCAGCGCTTGAAAACAATTGACCAACAACACGCCGGCGAACTTTATGACCATCACCATTGCGATTCGCTAAGGAGCGGCTGCCGAGCAGCAGTTGCACACTTTTAGGCCACCAACCCTCAAGACATCCACCTTGTGCCAAGAGATCAGCAATGGGTTGATCCCCTTGGATGAACACGATGCGTTGGCCTAAGAGACAGGTCTCAAAGACATCACCGTGAGCACGGAAACGCCGTTTGGCAAAAGAGGGATCTCGGAAAAACGCAAGAGACTCAAAAACTCCGGTCAAAGCACCGGTGGTAGGCAGATGTGCGTGAGCCATCAAGGTTGGTTGAGGTTGTGGAACTCAGAGATCGAGGTTCGATCCAACTCAGGATGATCCCAGGAGAAGCAAGCGAAGATCCCTTATCAGATAATTGAGGGCTGTCTTGTCACAACAATCCTAAGAATCAACTAAACCCACTGAGCCCCGCGTATCCAGCCAATGTATTTCCTAGCTTGTTGAAACTTAGATGCTGGTTTGATGATCTGGGGTACAGCACTCAACAACCGCGATCGTCAAGCGGAAGTGATGGATCAAGCGGGCCTCGATCCCAATGAGCATGCAGAAGCTTTGAAGGGTTTGAGGCGCATCAATACAATCAGCCGCTGCTCCGCTGGCTTGTTTCGTCCCATCGAGGCTCTAGCGATCACGCAGCCAACCACGCTGGTTCGAGTTCTTGAACTTGCCTGTGGAGGCGGTGATACAGCCATCGACCTAGCGCTGATGGCCAAGCGAAAGGGTTTGGCACTCGACATTCATGCCTGTGATCTCAACCCTGAAGCTATAGAGATATCTCGGAACAATGCAAGGACAAGAAAAGCTGAAGTCAATTTTTTTACGGCTGATGCTCTGGAAATGCCGACAGACCCGATGACCTTTGATGTTGTGTATTGCACACTGTTCGCGCATCACCTTGATGAGATTGACGTGGTTCGTCTCTTAAAAGTGATGGCGATGCGATCGCGAAAACTCATCCTCGTGGATGACTTAATACGTAGCCGGCTTGGGTTTGCATTGGCCTGGGTTGGCACCCGACTGTTAAGTCGTTCCTGGGTGGTTCATACCGATGGTCCACTGTCTGTTCGGGGCGCTTTGCAACCCGATGAAATGATCACCATCGCCAAGCAAGCAGGTCTGGAAGATGCGCAGATCGAATGCTCATGGCCAGAGCGATACCTGTTGAGCTGGACACGGTATTGAGATGCAAACCTTGTGGGATGTCCTGATCATTGGAGGAGGCCCGGCTGGAGGTCTTGCTGCTTTGGATTGTGCAGCTCATGGATTGCGCGTGTTGCTCGTAGAACAACGGTTATTTCCGCGCTGGAAGGTCTGTGGATGCTGTTTCAACAGCCAGGCCCAAGCGATTCTGAACTCGCGAGGGCAGAACAACTTGATTGTGGATAGCGGTGGACAAGCACTACAAAGCTTGCGACTTGGATTGCGTGGACGGGAGGCAACGTTGGCGCTACCTAACGGCTTTGCACTGTCTCGTGAGCGATTCGATCAAGCCCTGATCAATGCAGCAATCAAAGCTGGAGCAACAGCTCGCTTTCGAGTGACAGCCCAAGTTGGAACCGCATCCCCTGGGTACAGAAGTGTGAGCCTTAAAGATCGTCAAAGTGGGGCTACCAGCCATGTCAAAGCTCGCGTAGTGCTGGTGGCCGCTGGTCTGACCCAACGCTGCCTTCCCCAAAATGAAGCAGGGCAAAGCAGCATTCGTCAGCAATCAAGACATGGTGCTGGATGCGTCGTGGATGATGACAGCCATCACTACCCGGCAGGTGCCATTCACATGGCTATTGGTGATCGGGGCTACGTGGGTTTGGTGCGAAGGGAAGACGGATTGCTCAACCTGGCAGGAGCCTTTGATCGTGACGCTCTATCCCAAGGCCAAGGAGCAATTGATGCGGCACAACACGTTTTGAATCAGGCAGGATTTCCTGTACCAGCTGCACTTCAACAAGGACAACGCTGGCAACTCACTGCAGCTCTGAGCCGGAGCTCAGATGTGGTGGCAGGGGAACGCTTTCTTGTGATGGGTGACGCCGCGGGATATGTCGAGCCCTTCACCGGTGAAGGAATGGCCTGGGCGCTAACGGCGGGTGCTGCTGCTGCACCATTCGTTCTGGAAGGACTGGATCGATGGACTGAGGATTTGGAAACGCGCTGGAAGACAACACTTCAGCGGCATATCGGCAGGCGTCAAACCGTCTGCCGCGCCCTGTCTTCGGTGTTAAAACGGCAGAGCCCCACAGCTTTGTTATTTGAACTCGTAAATCGCTGGCCCGCCATGGCTGAACAGATCATCTCCAACTTGAACGAGGTCAAGTTGCCATCGCCCAAAGGTGAGCCATGCCTCTGAGTATTCACGGTCTCGGTACTGCAATACCCGAGCAAACCGTCAATCAAACAGAGTCAACAGCACTGTCTGAATGGGTCAGTGCCGACAATGCAGAACGAGCGTCGCTCGTACGCCGCATTCAAAGGCGCTCGCAAGTCCAAACCAGAGGCAGTGTTTTATTAACTGGTGATGCAAAGCAAGCAATTCATCAACGCTTGCCGTTTTACGGAGTTGATAGCCCCAGCACGGCTACACGGATGGAGGCATTTCGGCTGCATGCCACTTCATTGGCGCTCAAAGCAAGCAAACATGCACTAGCAGAAGCGCAAATCTCTGCCAATAGGATCACGCATTTGATCACTATCAGCTGCACAGGTTTTCATGCTCCTGGTGTTGATTTTGATCTGATTGATCAACTTCAACTACCTCTCAATATCCAACGCACACATGTGGGATTTATGGGATGTCATGCGGCGTTAAATGGTTTACGCGTTGCTCACGCTTTTATAGAAGCCGATCCCAAGGCTGTTGTTCTGCTTTGCGCTGTGGAATTATGCAGTCTTCATTTGCAATACGGCTGGAATCCTGAACAAGTAGTGGCCAATACGTTGTTTGCTGATGGTGCTGCTGCTTTGATAGCGACGCGTTCTGAGATAAACAACAAAGAGCCAATCTCTGCAGGATTATCACTTCAGGCTTCTGGATCCACAGTGATTCCAGAGACCCGCGATTTAATGCATTGGCAGATTGGAAATCAAGGATTCTCCATGGGCTTATCCCCCAAAGTGCCTAAGGAAATTGCCAAAACATTGCAACCATGGTTAAGCGAATGGCTGAATGAGCGAGGCACAGATCTCAACAGCATTCAACATTGGGCCATTCATCCTGGAGGTCCAAGAATTCTGCAAGCTTGTGCTGATGCCTTATCCCTGAGTGAAAACCAACTTGCTGTATCAAGACATGTCCTGAGTCACTACGGAAACATGTCGTCTGCAACCGTTTTGTTTGTTCTTGAGCATATGAGACAGCACCATTGCCATGGACCCTGTGTTGCACTTGCGTTCGGGCCAGGCTTATGCGCAGAAGTTGCTTTGATGTCTCTGTAAATGCAATGAACTCAAGTGCAATGAATATTGATTGAGTTTCTACTTCTAACGATAGGGATATTAAAGGAACCCAGCCACTTATGATCATGGAAGTGTTACCGATGTGATGGGGATGAAACGGGTTTGTTTGGGGATTTTAATCGCTCTATTTTTCGCAATCCTCTCTCTTCCTGTGAATGCTCAGCAGACAGCAAACGTCATAGAGGAACCATTGAGTCCATCCACTCCCTCCAAGATTGCCATTTATCGATCTGAGAGTTGTGGGTGCTGCACAAAATGGGGGGAGTACATAGAAGCTGAAGGCTTCCCGATCCAAGACAAGGTGGTGAAGGATATGGATGCTTTCAAACAAGCCAATGGGATCACCCCAGAGCTGGCGTCTTGCCACACTGCGGTAGTGGAAGGATACGTTGTGGAAGGGCATGTTCCCGCAGCATCCATCAACAAAATGTTGGACGAACGTCCAGACATCAAAGGTCTCACAGCGCCTGGAATGCCCATGGGATCTCCTGGGATGGAAACGGCAGGTATCAAAGCTGAAGCCTTTGATGTCCTTGCCATCGCGCACGATGGAACGACCACTGTCTTTGATCAGATAAGGCCTAAGCAACCATAATTTTGGCGAGTCCTGAAACACTTACCATCACGGATAGTCGACAGATTTAGAAAAACTCTGCTCTACCAAAAGACCTTAACGGGTAAAATTACCAACGTATTTTTACAGACAACTGTGCAGGTGAATTCACAGTTAAATAATCAATTTTCATGCAAGACATCATCCTCTAGCGCATTAGTCCAAGAGCATGCGCATGATGCTCCAAATGGCGATCGATCACGCTGGCGACGAAAAAATAGCTGTGGTCGTATCCCTCATGAATGAATAACGCCAGTGGTTGATGGTTGTTTGCCGCAGCAGTGCGCAAATCAGTTGCACGTAGCTGCTCGTGCAGAAATGGATCGGCTGAACCCAGGTCAACCAACAGCTGGTCGTTTCGACGGTAACCGTCTTCTAACAAGGCAACGGCATCCCACTGCCGCCATCGCAGTTGCGCTTCAGGGGTAGTGCCAAAAAAATAACTAAAGGCTTTTCGCCCCCAGGGACATTGGCTGGGGTGGGAAATCGGAGCTACTGCCGACACTGATTGATAACGGTCTGGATGACGCAAACCAAGAACCAAGGCACCATGGCCCCCCATCGAATGACCAGATAGTCCAAGACGCTGATCATCAAGAGGCAATTCAGAGCAAAGCCTTAAAGGCAATTCCTCCAGCACAAAGCTATGCATCCGGTAATGCTCAGACCAGGGATCTCGTTCAGCATCAACGTAAAAACCTGCTCCACAACCAAAATCCCACTCCCCTGATGGATCTGTAGGAACGTTGTCTCCCCTTGGACTGGTATCCGGAGTAATTAATGCCAGGCCAAGTTCAGCAGCTCGGCGCTGGGCACCAGCTTTCTGCACAAAATTCTCATCAGTACAGGTCAGTCCAGACAACCAAATCAATGCAGGTACAGGTACCGCATCAGTCACAAGAGCACTCGGAGGTAAAAACACGCCCACGGTGCTGCTGCCATTCAACTGCTTAGACTCCAAGAGATAGCGGCGTTGTTCCCCGTCGAAACAACGTTGGCTGCTCAGCAATTTCATTCTTTCAATAATCTCCGTTAAAAATGAACAACCGTGCGTATACTTTCGCCAGCATGCATCAACTCGAATGCTCGGTTGATGTCATTTAATTCCATCGTATGGGTAATAAAGCTGTCGAGAGGAATCTCCCCAGCTTGATAGCGCTCGACGTAACCCGGCAATTGACTTCGTCCGCGCACCCCTCCAAAAGCAGAACCCCGCCACACCCTGCCAGTAACCAGTTGAAACGGCCTGGTACTGATCTCCTGTCCAGCTCCCGCCACACCAATGATCGTTGATTCACCCCAGCCCTTATGGCATGACTCAAGAGCAGCGCGCATGACATCCACATTGCCAATGCACTCGAAGGAATAGTCGACCCCACCATCGGTAAGTTCAATCAATACCTCCTGGATTGGAGTCGCATGGTCACGAGGATTGATGCATTCCGTGGCCCCTAGTTGTTGAGCAATGGCGAACTTTGCTGGGTTCAGGTCGATCCCAATAATCCGCTCAGCTCTTGCCTGAACGGCACCAATGATCACGGCTAATCCAATGCCACCAAGACCAAAGACAGCCACGCTGCTGCCAGGTTCCACCTTGGCCGTGTTGTGCACGGCACCAATGCCTGTGGTCACACCACAGCCGAGCAAGCACACCTTCTCCAAGGGTGCATCGGCATTGATCTTGGCAACTGCAATCTCCGGCAGAACGGTGTACTCGGAAAATGTCGACGTCCCCATGTAATGGTGGATCATCGTTAGATCACGAGAAAACCGACTGCTGCCGTCGGGCATCAAACCCCTGCCCTGAGTCGAACGAATCGCCTGGCAAAGGTTTGTCTTACCGGAGAGACAAAACCGACAGCGCCCGCATTCAGGGGTGTACAGAGGGATCACATGATCACCTACCGACACTGAGGTCACACCCTCACCAATCTCCTCGACAACAGCTCCACCTTCATGCCCCAACACAACAGGAAATAAACCTTCAGGATCTGAACCAGACAAGGTGTAGGCGTCTGTATGACAAACCCCTGTCGCCACAACACGAAGAAGCACTTCTCCAGAACGAGGTGGGGCGACATCAATCTCGGTGACATCCAAAGGCTCGCCTGGAGCCCAAGCAACCGCAGCTCTGGAGCGAATCATGAGTGAGGGAAAATCGAATCCATCAGCATCATCGCTCTGAGGCTCAGCATGACAGCAGAGAAAGAGCAATTCAGAACAGACCTCGGAAAACAAACACAATGATTTGCAACTAGATCAATCTGAAGACGCGTGGTGATTAACAACACCATTGATCAAATGTTAGACAACAAAATCGGCCAAGACTCATCCCTGGCCAATCAACTACAGGCATTGGAAAAACTGCAGAAAGTCCAGACAAAGCAAAGTGTCACTAATCCAAGACCATTGACCTAGGCAGAAGCATTGGTGGACCGCATTAGATTACGCTCTCTATTAAACATAAAGAGTCCGAATGAAAACGCGAAAGAGATTCCAAAGGTTGCCACAAAATAAAGATACCAATACTTCATCTTGAGCCTCATTGCCTCAGCAACAATGAATGCAAAGGCAGCGATGAGGACGAGCGTTAAATCCGCCGCAATAAAACCAGCGGAAGCATTCGCCCAGACCCCCTGAGAAAACAGTTCAACAATTTCGAGTGGGTCGGTCAGACCTAAAGCTTCTGTTTCTTGGATGAACTGGTAAATGCAGTACCACGGCCAGACAACCCCCCCCACAGCTGTGACGGCATAAATCAACAATCGTAGCTTTGCCATAGCAACAAAGGAAGAATGCCCACTATCTCATACGAACAGCTGACAGTAAGTACAAACGCTACAGAGGCGCTTTGTATTAATCTGGGAATAATCAATAGTCGTCAAAGATTAAGCATTAGAACTACAGCAAAGTACAGCATTGTCAATCATAACAATGAGAAGACACGAGCCAAACAAAGCCATGGCTATTATAACGGTTGCTTAAACATAAGATATACGCAACAATCTCATGAAAGCCTGAATAGGCCTCTTACCATATGGATACTGCAAAGAAGGCCTTGAAGACTGGTAAAGATATTTATTTAGAAGTTGTTGTTGAATGGAGTCAAAACGATTAAAGCTAAGACTAGAAGCAGCGCTATGATCAGAAGAAGTAACACAAACTGCATCAATAATGATAGTTTTGGTCAAATGAATCTTGCAAACACTACTTTTAGGAATATCCTTAAACGAAGAATCTATTACAAAAGAGCAGCCAAGCGGAGAAATTGATGTTACCAAAACTGGTAACACGAGATTGTCATCAAAAACAATTTTAGAGCGTTGATTACAGGAAAGCAAATATTTAGCTTCGTTGTCTTCGCGCTGGCTGGACATCAACAAGACAACACCTAATATACAAATATTGTAAATGATCCAAATAAGAGTTACTAGACGCGACGACGTAGGAGATACTTGCACGTAATGAGAAGAATTAGTACCTACAACCACCAAGCTGATAAAGTTAATTAGGAATAAAGCAAATGCAGGCCTCAGTGTTGGCGTGTAGTAACGCTCACTAACCGACATTTTACCTTTTGGCGTAACTCTAAACGGAGCTCCAAATGGTTTTATAAATGTAGAAAGAATTTCGGTGTAAACGCCTAATCCAATAAATGTATTAACACCTTCACTCAAAACTGGAAGGTAATGCTTGTCACTCAATAGCAACATTGCCATATGAATAGACACAAAAAATGGAATAAATAAATATGGAAACTCAGATATAGTAGATACGGGAAATGGCGATAGACCAAAGAAGACGGTAAGTGCAGGTATGATAAAAAAGATTGGACGCAATAACGTATTCAAAATACTCAAAGCAGGATTTAATAAAATACGATGAGATAAAGGTAAACCCTTCATCAAAGTCATAATCATGGAAGTTTGAATTGCACCACGGACCCATCTCCTACGTTGAATAAAGAAAGACTTAAGGGACTCAGGTGAAAGACCTCTTGCCATAGGTAGTGAATGAAAATATGTCTTCCAACCTTTAGAGTACAATATAATACTAAGAAGAGTATCTTCAGTGACTGATTTAGTAGGGAAACCACCAATTTCTAAAATAGCTGTTCGTCTATGGATAGAAGATGATCCGCAGCAAGTTGCAAGGCCAATTGAATTCTTTCCTGGTTGCACAACATTGTGATAGAAGGCTTGCTCATCAACCCAAAAATTATTTAATCTCAAATTACTAAGAATGGGATCAGGGTTGAAAAAGCAGTGTGGGGTTTGAATAGTAGCAATGTTCGAATTGGACTCGAACTTAGAAATGATAGGACCTAATGAATCAGCGAAAATCACAAAATCTGCATCCAAAATCACAAAGTATTTACCAAATGTTTTTTGTAGAGCGTTATTAAGATTGCCAGCTTTGGCATGAACATTTGATGTACGAGTAATGTATCCGACTTGAAGCTCAGTACATAGCTTATCTACCCATTTTCTATTACCATCATCCAAAACCCAGACGTTAGAATTTTGATACTTAACATTCATTGCTGCCATAATAGTCGGAGTTATGATCTCCTCGTCCTCATTGTATGTTGTGATAAAAATATCAACAGATGGAGAGTTTCTTAAAGCTTTATTACTTAAACATAACTCAGGAGTAAATCTTGTACTAAAATTAATTAAAGGTAAATGCCTATTAAGAACTTTGCCAGAAGGCTTTAATAGAATCAAGGAATAAAGCAAAAAGTCAACATATGCAAGAATTTCCAAACAAAAGAGTAAAACAGTGAAAATGTAATCAGAAGTATATATAAAATCATTTGCAATAATACCGTTAAGCCTCCAAAACAAATAGATTGCTCCAGTTAGGAAGAATACAGTAACGGTAACTAGCCTTCTTAAGAGGCAAGGTTTAAAACCAAAAAAGAAAAAAATTGCACAGACATTAAGAAAAATAAAAGCCCAAAAATTCATAATCTCAAACCTCAACTCTTACTGGTTGGCCGTATGGACAATTTGATCCAATTTCATGTTTTGGAACTGCAATATGAAGCCTTACTCGTTCAGATTTTGATGTAGGAAAAATAACTGAACTAAATTTCAACTCAGACAAATCAATAGATTCCCATTGTTTGCTAAGCAAAACACCATTGTATTTTTTGTTGTTTATTTTATCAAAAACACTGAGAGAATCACCAGGATTTAAATGTCGTACTTTTCTAGGTTCAAAAAGAGCTTCTACACGTAATGATTCACAATTCACAAGTGTTAATAGGCTTGTACCTTTTGAAACTTCTTTGCCAGAATTAGCCTTTCGCGCTAATACTAAACCAGTAAAGTTAGGTGCAAACTTGAATGAATTTCTAGATTTGATTTGCATAATTTCTCTATTTTTAATATTTAGTTCATCGTTTAACTCATAGAGAGAAAGTCTATGATTACTTATTTGAAGATCATGTTGAGACAGTGACTTGGCAGAAATTGGAAGTTTGCCAGTAGAATCTGCTAAATATATTGAAGATGATGCCAATTGCATTTTAAGTTTATTTTCTAATCTCTTTTGATATTCTAATTCGGATTTTAAAGTATTGTAGGCGGAATCATTAGTTAGTCGGTCTGATAACGATATTGCATCTTTATTAGTTTCAAAATCAATCAATTCTTTTAGTGACTTGTGTTTAAGGAAATCATTTTCAAGTGAAATTATCAGTGATTTTGTCTTATGCAAATCATCCTTTATTGAACTAATACTAGATTCAATAAGAAATGAAAGCTCAGGCTGAAGTCTATCAATTTTAGTTAGAATCGTATCCCTTTCAAGTATTGTTGTTTCAAGAAGATCTTTACTTCTTTTTGAACCATTAATTTCAATTAATAGCTCATTAGCACTTACTAGCTGTCCAGTTTGAACAGTCGATCGCGATACCATACCATCTAATGGAGATACAACTTCAGTCACATCACCTGTAATATATGCACGAAGACTTGTATCTTCAACAAATAGAAAAGAAAAGGCTGTGATACCACCAAATAGTGAGATAAAAGAAATCAGCTTTCTTCTCGACAAATTCCTAAATATCGGAGATTCCACAATTATTTTTCTTATAGATTTCTTGTTCTCTTTAGAAATGTTTTGATTGTGCGTGCTGTCAGTGTTCATGAGAGCTCGGTGATATATTCAAATTTTATGTAAATGAAAATTCATAACCCTTAATTTACAGACATACGCAAATGCACAAAACCACATAGAGAATTCGCAAAACGCTATGATGATGTGATAGTTGATTCCGTATGTATCAAGGTTTACAAGTACTTGATGTAAGTAGAAACAAGTAAAATGAAATTGAAAACCAATTCGAAAATATTTTTATCCTTGTTGGCATTATATTCTATATATGAATATAGTTTTAATAAGGCATTTGGTTCTACTCAAAAAACCATAAACGAGACAGTTGATATTACGATCAATTCAAAAAAAGCTACTCATAAGATAAGTCCACTTATATTTGGTATGAATCGTTTTGATGATGATGTTCTCGTTAAAGTTAAACCATCGATAATGCGTTGGGGAGGGAATGACACAAGCAGATATAATATAAATTCTGACACAACGAGTCTAGGAAAGGATTATTTCTTTCAGAATATACCGAAACCAAAGGACTTTCTTTCAACTCTTGTTAATAGAAATAAATCTGCTAACATTAACACTATAATTACTTTACCATTATTGGGATGGATCCCTAAAAGAAGAAAGGAAGAACATCCATATGATTGTTCTTTTAGTATAACAAAATATGGTTTACAAGATGATGTTGATACATGGGACACCGACTGCGGTAATGGTTTTAAAGATAACTTAGCTCTTACAAATAATAATCCACAAGATGCGAGCATTTTATTTAGTAAAGATTATCAATCTAAATTTCTAAATTTATTTATTAGAGAATTTGGACTAGCAAGAAATGGAGGAGTCAGATTCTACAGTTTAGATAATGAACCAATGTTGTGGCATAAGACCCATCGGGACGTTGTTAAAAAACCAATAAATTACACAGATTTACTTGATAAACAGATTAAGGGTGCATCCATTATTAAACAAACTGACCCAACTGCCGCCACATTAGGTCCAGTCTTGTGGGGCTGGTGTGCATATTTCTTTTCAGCTCAAGATGGCTGTAAAGCAGGATCAGACTATAGAAAAAACCAAAACTTATCTTTTTTACCATGGTATTTAAAACAATTTTACAATCAGGAAAAGAAAAATAAAATCAGGCTCCTCGATTTTCTTGATGTTCATATTTATCCTCAAGGTGATAATATCTATTCTCAAAATCCTGGTACAATTAAAACACAGAAGTTACGATTGCGTTCAACAAATTCACTATGGGACAAGTCTTACATTGATGAAAGTTGGATTAATCAGCCAATTTATTTGATTAAAAGATTGAAAAATTGGATTGATTTGTACTACCCAGGTACTAAAATTGCAATATCAGAGTACAATTGGGGAGGCTTTAGTAGTGTGAATGGAGCAATTGCTCAAGCTGACATATTAGGTATATTCGGGTCCGAAGGGGTAGATATTGCAACTCATTGGGAATATCCCAAAGCAACTATGCAACAACCTGGTGTTTATGCATTTCAGATATACACTAACTTCGATGGAAAAGGGAGTGCTTTTGGTTTAAATGGTGTCAATGCTGCTTCCAGCAATAGAGAAAAAGTTTCAGTTTACTCATCTCTGCAAGATAAAGGAAATCTTACAACAATATTTATTAACAAGTCATTCAACACTGTTTTAGCTGATGTGTCACATATTACAAACAAAGAGTTTGCCGCTGAAGCAGAAACTTACACATTTTCTTCAATTAATTCTTCTTCAATTTTAGCCAATCGTGTGTTACTGCCTGATTTGAACAAATTTAAATTAACTCTCCCAGCTCAATCAATTTGTTTACTTCTTTTGCACAAACAATAATAATCACACCACCGCAATAAAGAATAAATTGTATTTAAGGCAATGCAATAACTTTGTTATCCACAAAGATCAAAATACTACTCATTACTCCTGTATTAGTGCCTGAATAATTTGGAAATCATGGCTAAATTGTTTAATTGATATTCAAGCTATGGATGTAAAATACTAACCAAAAACACCAGCCTATTAAATTTATAAATCACTTGGGCGCCTGCTACAAGGGCTTATATGGATATAGATAGTGGTAACAAAAAAGAGCCGGCTTTTTCGCAGCATGCATTTAATGAACCTTCAGCATCTCTTAATTATCCAAAAATTTGCGCTTCCTTTTAAGACAATTTCTGCAAGTAAGTGGTCTTAAAATGTCGGAATAGGTCATTCACGAGCGATGCAATATAAGAAATTACGGGTAACAATTCAACGTCTTCTAAATTAAATTAGGACTCATTCCATCATCAATTTGAGCGGGGCATTGAGTGCCTGAAAATTATGGTCATTAAGATTGGTATCGCTCAACTCAAGGTTGTAAAAAAGCGCAGTTGGTGCATGAAAAAATGGCCCAGAGTGCCAAGTGCCCTGGTGAAGCTGTACAGCTTCACCAGGGCCTACTGCCACCAACAGCACCGATGCAGAAGAGAGCTCCTCGGGTTGAAGCGCTGGAGCGGCTACGGCAAGCCACCAAGGTTGCGCATCAGCAGACCCCAAACATTGGGTAGCCCGCTGATGGCGAGTCATGCTTGCCAACACTGCCGGTCGATGACGTAGACGCATTACGTAGTAACGGAGGTCTGCGCCTTCAAATTTGAGCTTGGCATCGACGTCGCTATGAGGCGTCATGTCGTCCACTGGGAAGATCGCAGTGCCAAAGCGCTCAAACTTGCAATGTCCCAAGGGGAGGGCAGTCAGTGTCGCTGCAGTCATGACACGATGATCACTCAACATCCGCTTTAGCTCATCGCCAGTGTTGTTGATGAATCACTTCCAAAAAGTGTTAACAGAAGCGCTCCTATCATCAGACATGAAACGATTACAACATGCTAAATCAACGCAATGAATAAGATGTGGACAAAGCCATATCACGAGACAGCGTTCGCACTGTCATGAAACAAAAACCTTGATAAGTCTAATGACAGGGACACTCAAAATATTGACCCCAAAAACGCGTCTACACATAAAGATCCAACTACAGAACAAAAAGTCTGCGCCTCCAAGCGATTTGTCAGACATTCCCAACAAAAATTGCTGACATATCAAGGCAATGCCCGTGTTGATGCATTAAAAAGAGGAGATCTGATCGATCACAAGTGACAACAAAGCAAGAGGCACATACAATTATCAAGGATTGCCTTGAAACAAATAACGCGTGGGTTGAAACTTTTAACGAGCTCGGTTGCGTACTGGCATTCGACCTCGACCCGATGCTTGAAGGGACCGTCACCGTGGACTTCATCGTCAAAGATCTCTGGGACAAAGGAATAAGGGCCACTCAAGACGAAGTTGTTAAATGCATTTGCAGCTATGCCATTGAAAATGATTACATCTGGTCTATAGAAACTATCTTTGACAACTATGAGTACACAGCTAAAACCCTTGAGAATCTTGGCGAAGACAGCAAAGCATTGTTGACTGACATGGCCAACGATTCGGGCAATGAAGCCTTTAAAACCATGACCAAAGCAGGCTGATAGACAATCCAAATAGAACAATTCATTCGATATTGATCAAAGTATGTAGTCAATACCAAAAGCAACCAATCTTTCAGCCACCTAGCCGTTGCAAGCAACAGCTATTACAGCTGTATATAAATACCATTACGCTTTATCACTAAAATTCAAAACGCACTAATAATCATGCCATCGACAATACAGAACATGGCTCTACCGAAAAGCAGGGATGGCTTTTGTAGAACATCACCGGCCATACTGAGAACATGAAACGTCTCCTACAACTCATCAAGCGACTAACAGGAAACACGCAGAAGCCTCCGCTTCATACACCTGAAGAGTTGGAGTGCTTCAAACGGGATGCTATTGAAAATCGGGGAAAGCACTACTGATCAGGGCGGATTGGAGTTGGGACTGATTGCAATCCTTTTGAAGGCCTCCAAATGGCGGGCTAATACAGTCGCTTTTTATAGAACACGACAGATCACACCTATGGAGGCATCAAAGCTCCAAAGCTCAAATTCACTGAGCAACGAACGCAATACTCTGGTGAGAATTTTTAGGAAACCATGATGGCTAAATCATCAATTTCCAGTCTCCTCTTTAGCTCTCATCTCGATCAGCTCAAATCCACTTAAAAGTAGAGAAGACTTGATCGGCAAAGGCGAAGAGCATCACGGGCCGAATCCACCGATGCCTCGTTGGGCGCGATCAAACCTTTTGGCACAACAAGTTCGTCATTAGGATCCAAGTGAACCCGCGCAGAGAACCAAGATCCACCCCCAGGAATAGATGCACGACAAACGTGATTTTGTTCGTTGTCAAGCTTGCGTTCAATCAACCAGCTATCGACACGATCAAGCATCTGAAAACTCTGAGCCAGCGCTGATGTTCCAATCAGCGAAATCAGTAGCAAGGTGTGTTTCATCAGTTCAGTCTGTCAGCATCAGTCATTCGTGCTGTTGCACTCTTTGACCGGAAGTTGAGTTGATACGAAAACTTACAGCCAGTCGCATTAGCCAATGAAATCTATGACGGATCATAGTTTCTTCTCTTCATAGGTCTGAATATCAACAGAGATTGAAATCATGGTTCGTCATGTCATCACTGGCTTTCGATTACTACCAACGTCATCTGAGTAGCGATTGAGAGAATGTGTTCTTGATCATTAAATCAATGCTTGGAGGTCATGGCATGAAGAGCCACACGATTGATCTTTCCTACAGAATTCAGAGGTAGAGAGGTAAGGACCTGCAACACTTCCGGAGCCTTGTACCCAACACGCTCACGGGCGAAAGAAATCAGTTCTGGAACTGTGGGGAGATCACATCCGGATTTGAAGGACACATACGCATGCACATTTTGTCCATGCACGGCATCTTCAATCCCGATCACGCCTGCCTGGTCTACAGCGGGATGCTCCATCAAAGCCTCCTCAACATCTTGAGGACAAATATTGGATCCGTCGTGAACGATGATTTGTTTTCGGCGACCACAAAACCAAAGATAGCCATCATCATCGAGACGCATAGCGTCGCCGGTGTTAAGCCAACCCTCCTGAATGGTCTCTGCTGTAGCGGCAGGATTATTCCAATATCCCACCATCAAAGTGGGCGACTTAACCCAGAGCACACCCTCCTCACCAAAACTCAGCTCGCGTCGATCGGATGAGCGGATGCAGCCTTCAAAACCAGGACACATCTGACCAACAGATCCAATCCGATTTTCACCTTCAATTGGGGAGAGGCTTGCAAAGCCAATCTCACTCATGCCGTAGCACTCATCAATACGCTGTCCGGTTGCTTGCTCAAACTCCACATGCAACTGATGATTCACCTTGTCTCCACCACTGATGCAAAGGCGAACCGATGAAAAGTCGCTGCGTTGTAGACGTTCATCACGCACAAGGCTGAACAACGTGACAGGTAAGGCCAACATGACCTGGGGGTGGTGCTGCCGAAGCAACATTTCAAGGCAGCTACAACTGAGATTGTTAGGCACCAGAACAGAGGCGCCACGGCACAACGCAGACAAAGCAAACGTGGATGAAGCGATATGGGATAAAGAGCCACCAGCTAGAAATTGCTCACCAGGCTTTAAGCCGGTGGCATCCAGAACAGAAGAAAATATCCAGCCCAAGCTTTGCCGTGTATGAGTGACACCCTTCGGTTTCCCTGTGCTTCCTGAAGTGAAGAACAAAAAACAAGGCTGATCAGATTCATGATCTGTTTGGGAAAGGGCAAGCTTTCCAATGTCTTGTCTCAGCTTGGAGATGAATCCAGCGTCATTCGCCGTTATGCATCCAAGATCGCAGGCACTTGAAACATTGCTGGCATCAATATCAGTCTGACGTTCGCAGTGATGTAACACGCATCTGGCACCGCTGACCTCAAGAGCATGGTTGATTTCGGGAACGGTATAGCGATAGTTCAGTGGCGTTAAAACAAGCCCACAGCGCAAGCCAGCTAAATAATGAATCAACAACTCCAAACTATTTGGCATCAGTGATGCAATTCGGTCACCAGGGCGAAGACCAATGCTCAGATAATGCTTAGCTAGATCATTGCAAGACTGTTCAAGTTCAGCCCAGCTCATGCTGCGGCTTAGATCATGCAGAGCAACTGCAGCTGAATCTCGGCTCAAAGCTGAACGCAGCGGATCGTTGAGAGCGACTGGTTCAGCAAGGGATCGACCGGAGACTTGCAAGGCAGCAACTCAATTTCTTACTTTGATAGCACGCATCAAACGATCGAATTCTTTAGAGACCTGCGTTCAAAGGCACATACAGAACACACTGGAGGAGTCCTCTTCTGCCATAAAAAATCTGTGACAGGGACTCCGCTTCACCCTCTCCAACAGTTGGCTCCCTACATCGTGGGTCGCGTTCGGCGTGGAGTTGTAGGCAGCAGTCGCTACGCCTGCAAGCTACGTGAAGCGATCCGAGGCGCAGCCTCAGATTCCGAGCGCAGACCTGTTCTGATCTACGGGGAGCCTGGCTTGGAAAAGGACAACATCGCGTCTTTGATTCATTTTGGATCGCCAGACCGCAAGCATTTCATGCTTCGGTTGGATGGAGCTCTTCTCAAACCAGATGGCAGCGACATTTTCGGCTCTCAGGGAGATCCGTCCAAACCGTCATTACTGAAACAACTGGGGCATGGATCGCTACTAATTGATCAGCTGGAACGGGTGCCAGAACAGCTCAAATCTCGCCTGTTGGAGTTAGCAGAAGGAAAGGTTGATATCCAAGTCCGGCTGATCTTCACCTCGGAAACAGTCAGTCCTGGCTTTGATCGTTGCTGCACATTGATCCGAGTTCCCCCCCTGCGTGTACGCCGGCAGGATCTCGGTGAATGGCTGCGCTACGGAGTTCGGCAACGCAGTTCCATCTTGGGCTGGGCTCAAGCTCCTCTAGTTCCGGAGGCGGTGGTGAAACAGTTGCAGGCTTACGACTTCCCCAACAATCTGCGTGAGCTTGAAACGCTGATACAGCAGGCTCTCCAACAAATGGAACAGGAAGGCCAAGCCGCACCAAACGTGATTCCAGAAGTCGTGTTCTGGACACCTACAAAGCAACAGCTCTATCGCTTCGACATTTGGCGTTGGAAACCAAAGCTACGCGAGTTGATGCGCTCCCAGTCGTTATGGAATGGGTTGCTGTTTGGAATTGTGAGCTGGTTGTTTGTGTTGGTGAACCTTTGGTTATGGCTCGGACCACAAGACCGGGCCCATAACGGCGCACTCAATCTGTTCTGGGCCTGGTGGTGGCCTCTCATTCTTTTGAGTTACCCATTCGTGGGTCGACTGTGGTGTTCCTTCTGCCCATTCATGGTCTGGGGAGAGATTGTTCAACGCAGCGCTCGCAGACTTGGCTGGCAACCCAATCGCTGGCCTCGAAGTCAAAGCGACACTTGGGCCTCACCCGTGCTCGCAGCTGGATTTTCTGTGATTTTGATCTGGGAAGAGGTGTGGAACCTACAAAACACAGCTTGGTTGAGCAGCTGCCTCTTGCTTGTCATTACAACAGGTGCAGTGATCAGTTCGCTGCACTTTGAAAAACGATTTTGGTGTCGTTACCTCTGTCCGATCGGGGGAATGAATGGGTTATTTGCCAAACTTTCCGTCTTAGAACTACGAGCGAAAGCAGGAACATGTAGCGGCAGCTGCAGTAGTTATGCCTGTTTCAAAGGAGGACCATCTGAAGGGGACGGATTTGCCACGGAAGGATGCCCACTTGGAACGCACCCCGCCCATCTACAAGACAACCGCAACTGCGTTCTCTGTCTCACTTGCGCGCAGGCCTGCCCACATCAATCCGTGCAAATTTCTGTGCGGCCACCTGCAGCAGACATTCAGCGCACGATGCAATTTCCAAGTGGCGAACCGGCGCTTATTTTGGTTTTAGCAGGTGATATTTGCTTGCAAAACTGGCAACAACTATGGAGCTGGTGGACTCAGGCTCCGCTGAGCCTTGCCCAAGGTCCATTGCTCCCAAGACTTGGCATCGCGGTAATCACGCTGGCTTTTCCTGCAAGCATCTACGCAATCGCTCGTCTTCTGCTCAAAAAGCAAAGACTCCAACGCACACTCTATGGATTGCTGCCATTGCTTTGGGCACTCATGCTGGCTCAATATCTACCTCTAGGTATGAGCGAAGGTGGAGCTTTCTTACCAGTGAGCTTCTCTCCTCTTGATCTTTCCTGGCAGGAAGCGCTGCCTGTTTGGAGAGCTGATTCCCATGTGATTGGTTTCTGCCAAAGCGGAGCTGTAGGTGTGGGTTTGTTGTGGAGTGTGGTGCTACTCAGGCGTCAGCTGGCTACCCATCGCTCGGCCTGGATTGTCGCTTCCGCTTGGGTTTCCGTTCTTGCAATAGGTGGACGATGGCTCGTCAACAGCTAACCCACTCATGGTTGGAAGCACATCCCCTACTTACCGTCCTGACAATTAACCAAATCCGAGCTTCGACGTACCCGATCGGCCTGCAATGCTAAGAAATTCAATGTTATTGCTAGCTGAGTCATACAGGGTGTAATTAGCCCCTGAGCCGATGCCGATCACACTACGTTTTGGAACGGTGTGTTCCTGTAATGCTTCGCCTGCAGGATCGAACACCTTTGACTGAATCTCACCGCCTGTGAGCTGAAGTCGGAATTGCCGACCACTGCGAGCGGTAAACAGACGATTCACATCCAGACGGGTTAGACGATCCAAACGAATCAGCGGCGACGTTGACTCAAGCAAACAATCACCAACATCAGCTGAACTGCCGTGAATCAAGCCACAATCCAGTTCAATGAAGCCAAACCGCGGTGACGCCAACCAATCTCGGCTGAAGGCATGAAGCGGAGAATAAAAACGCAGATGCTCAACAGCATCTCTGCCAATTACTCAGGCCAGGCGGCTTGACCAGATGAGCAAGCCGCACTAAAACTAAAACAATAGTTCAGACGTACTAGTGAGCACCGATCATTTGTCTCCAGCTGTCAGCCCACTAGATGGGACGAAAGCTCCAACGTTTCTCAGCGTCAAGACTGGCGACTGGGTGATCATCCAGGCACAACAGCAGACTGCTCAGCAGCTCAACGATCAATGGTGGATGGGTCAGGTGATCTTCTGCGAAGGAGGAGCAAGAGATCCACGAGTGAAAACAATGTTTCAGGTCTCAAACGTGGATAACGGGTGCATCCGTTGGGTCAACGGGGACGAGGTGACCCATGTCGTCCGATCACTGGATGGACTACCGATAAACACTTGAATTCGCTTAGCCGTCCAAAAGAAAAGGAATGGTTCTACTGGGCTCTTGAATGTCCACATTCAACGAGGATGCAGCCATAAGCGCCTAATCATTGCTGCGCATGATTCATCAACTCGCCTTAGCGATGACTGAATGCATTGCATTGGTTACCCCAGTAAATAAAAAGAGAACATTGAAAATGTGCTGAGAGCTAGAACCACCAGTTTTGAATTTGCTTTGATAAGTAAGCCCCGAACCTGCTCGGTGGCGCACATGGAGTGAGCCGTTCCTTGGCAGGGGGCGGCTTTTTCCTGTCGGTACAAAAACGGGACGCATGAAAGTTGTTGACTGCTGATCCCTATCTATTAATTCAAACGACCGTGCATAAAAAACTAAATAACAATCACCATAAAACAGCTAGCCGTAACTTTGTTCACCTACTGACTTAGCAATAGCCGAAGCATAGGCATTTCAATGAGTTTGCTCTAGTGCATCAAGAGTGAAAAATGCCTGCTTCGAATGTGACACAGCTAGCATTTAATAAACAGACATATTGAATCCAGCAGGCATCAAGCTGTAGATAAACCAGTGACTTGCAGTCGCATAAGCCGAATGCTTTATGTAGGCATCAAGATAATTACAAAGAATCCAATGAATGCCGATCTGTCATTGGCGACAGTATGAGTCATGATTGACAAATCTGGAACAACAGACTACTGGAATTGCGATCAGCCGCAATCGAGGTGCTATTACTAAGTTGTATTCATACAATTTAAATTGCTGAATATCAGGAGGTCTACTTATAGTGCTGACAGAATATAGAAACTGAAGAACCTTCCACTAACCCAAGCTTTTTAAGTGCTGCTGCATCTGATGAGTGAGACTCGCTTAAGCTTCGCGCACAGGTCTCCCTGTAATGCATTTCCTCAATTGCATTTTGCATGAAAACAGTCAATTGACAGGCAATAATGACAAGGATTAGCCCACCAACACTAGCTACAAGACTAAATTTAAAATGGCTTTGCATATTTTTCCACGTTAAACCATTAATATCATAAGGATTGATTGGTTGAATCCCTAGTCGCCACACTAGCAGGGTAACTGAATAGTCACTACTTATTCATTTGCTATGGTTCTTTCTTTTGTCGTCTAATCTGTTCTTCAAACCATTGCATCTCAAGTTCTTTAAAGTCAATCGGTTCACCGGGAACAAGATCAAGGTCAAAGACTGAGCGTGGCTTCTGCCTATTTGGACCAGGATCAAATCCTCTGCCATTTTTTCTTAGTTCGTGCATTAGATGCCACTCCTCTTCACTTATATACTGAGTGAAAGCCTCGGTCTGATTTTGAATTACAACTGCAAATAATGCTTCAAAATACGTTAACATTTGCTTTCATCTTCCTGACTTCGGCTCAAAGGAGCTCGTAAAGACAACAATTGACGTCTTCATTGAAATGGCAATGAGAGAATGGGTTCATCAGAAGTATTGCAGTCCTTCTCAAGGACAACATCATTGCATATAAGCAAGGATAATGTATCGAATGAGTGATTGTAGGACTAGGGAATATGTCTATTATTATCTAAATCACATTTTCCCAGACCTGCATGGAGTTCACTCTCAAGCACCTTAGCCCTGAAAATATTAAGTTGATTTTAGAAGCAGAATCCATAACTGTTGAGAAGATAGTTCCAACAAAGTTTGAGAAGGATGGAGAGACTCAGAAATATTGGGGGCATGTTTGGGTGAAAGAGGAGAGTTGTTATTGGCGTATCACTCCTACAGATGATGAATTCATTCAGTTCTCATATGGTTTTATAGCCGATGGGGAACAGAACACACCAGAGATGGTTCTTCTTAGCGCATCTAACTTCTTTGATATGTTCCCTGTTCACCTGCACTACAAAGGCAAGAACGATGATGGACATCAGTCGTTTGAGTTCGTATATTCACAGATATTTCCCAATGAAGGAGTGATTACTCCAGAGCAGTTCGTAAATATATTCAAGACATTTCAAAAACTTACCAAAAAGAACATGCGCAACTTTAACACTGTCATTAATATCATCAAAGAAGGGGGAGAGGCGATTTAAAAACCATCTTTTGTACCATTTAATCCTATGGGAATTGCTCGGCTGTGGTCGCAGGTACGGGTGGCTAAGGAGTAGTTGCATTGAATTTCCATAATTAGATCATCATCCAATAAATTGAAATAAACCTCCCAAGTCGGCAGGCATTTCGATCTTATCCTGACATTGCCATTCAGTTATTGCATTAAATATCCAATGGAAGGATGTGGACTTACGATCCACAGCAGTGTTGCTGAAAATCCGCAAAATACTTTTATAATCCCAAAACTTTGATACAGCTGAGATTGTAGATACATAGGAATTGGCCTAGACAAAGTCAATTCAAACTTAACGCTAGTTGTCTTAAAAGTAATACCTCAATAGTGCTAGGTCTTTTTATGCTCGCTTCGCTCGTGGCGGTCAATAGTCCGACATCACCTCCATATTTACCTAAGAGCATTAACCATAAAAAGATGTACGTCTAATTTTCTTCCCAAGTAATGGTGCAACGATATGTAGTATTAAACCCTGCTGTTTGTATTTCCTTGCATGAAGTATCCATAACTGTTGCACCTTGGGGAACTTTTGACTTTAGGAGATTGAGTGTGATCTCCTCACTCACTCCACTTCTTGTAAGAGAATGAGTATTGGCTTGAGCTTGGGCAGTAAACAGAAATAATCCAGCAAGTAGTCCGAAACAGGCCTTCATAGCAATCGATCACAGCAACTTCTGTCTAACGACACCATATGAATACTGCAGCTACCTCTTCATGAATTGTTCGTATGACCCGTTACTGAAGGCTTCCCAAGCGTTCCAACACGATAAGGGCAACGCCTAGTGGATTATGTGTGTTGCTAGCTTCGACGCTATCCTTCCAGGTCTTGCTCAGATCTGTGGTGTGCTCGGGTTTCTTGGTCTTGGCACGATAGACGCTGGCCTAACTCGTTAGTTCTTTAACTCTATGAATGAGGAAGAACGACAGAAGCTGCGTGATACCCCTGGCGTAGAAATGAATGTTTCAATGTAGTCATACCGATAACTACTTCTTATCGCACTGTTGACCTCACATCTGCCTTAATCCTTATAAGAAATGAAGTGAATGCAAAACAAGTGTATGACCGAAGATTAAGACACTATTGACGACGAATGCCTACAAGATTTAATTCCTGTGTAAACGATGACGATTCAAATCAACAGCCTACACAGCAGAAGCACAAAACACTAACACCTTTTCTACTGACAAACTATGCCTCCAAAGATCACTACCATTCTTGCTTACTGCATTGCTGTGCCTGATGCACTAGCCGAACGGCTTTTTCCTGCTTTGAAAGTCTCGTTTGAGTACCTGTTATTCCTAATGAATAAAGCAGCTGCTCTTCCCGAGATAGCAACTGAAACTACAGATGCCCCAGCGCTTGCAGTGGTTGAGGATGCGCCTACTCTTGCTACTCCTGTCAAAGCACCAGTGACAGACATTACGCCTATCCCGACACTAGCTTTGGTTGAAGATGGTTCCGCTATTGATACTCCTGTAAAAGCACCAGCGACAAAATCAACACGCAAGACATCGAAGCCAAAGGGTTTTACTGCGAATACCACCAAGCGCAGGGGTAAGCGAGCCACCGTCGTTGCTGCTGCTGCTGAATGAATGAATGAATGAAGCACACAACTGAACAACTTCTGATACCTGTTGCCTCTAATGAGACAGCAGGATTTTTTCTTTCCAAACTGAGCTCTCTGCTGATGACGAACTCAACTGTCAGGACTGAGACTAACCACCCATTTGAGTAAGTCTCCCATCATTATGAACATAACGCTTTGTCCCTAATTAAAGTGTTTGTGTAGTCTCTTTTGTGCCTGTATGAGCATACGCACTCGTGCCTAAGGACAGAAAAATCCTGAAAGTGTGCGCCGTCGTTCTCGCAAAAGTAAAGCAAGCAGAGCTGGGTCAAATGATGAAAGCAACCTCGTGATTGCTTGCCAAGCCTGTTATCAAAAGAAGGAAGGCAAGACCATGCGTGAATACTGGTTGTGGCAAGAGAAAGTAGGACTAACAAAAACTGGTAATAACAAGAGACGAATAGATCAACCCCGACACTTCACTGGCTATGCCTAATAAAATCTGAGGGCTAGTGCTTCCTAGGTTCCCCATCAGCTGACCACTCAGAGACCTCAGCTGTCTCAAGCATGACGCCATGGCTTGAAATCCAATCTGCGTATTTAGCCATGAACTTTTCTGCAGCGCCGTCGGGATGCTGGTGAACAATCAAAACTTGAGTGGGATCTGCTTGACTCACCCCGCGAAAAAGCGGCTTAATACCAAATTCTAAGTGGCGTTCTTGAGTAAGCTCACTATCAAATTCCATGACCCATTCACTGAATGGGACATTAATGGTGACCTTGATTGTACTTGTCGTCATCATATTAATGAAGTTGAAAATGGTCTCCCCTTGAAATCAACCTTAGCTCAAAGAAGCCGTGACGATTGGCGATGAGCACGAAGCTTTACTTATGAACCCTGAGTGTTTCTAATTACACAAGCCAAACCAAATGCGTAGGTTAAACTCACATAACAACGCGAGTTATTGATGCCCTGCTCTGTGAGTTCATCTTCAAAGACTTTGAGTCGCGCATTAAAGACATTAGGCATCGGCTTCATAGCACTCATCGTGTTTGGCTCAATACTTAAAGCGTTATCACCCCAGAAGCCCGTGCCTGAGGACATCAAGAAGAATGAACTCCAAAGCCAGAAGGAGTAGAAAGCCTCCAGTTCTTATTTATTTAAGATTTGAGCCCCACGCTTGGCTGCTTACAGTCATTAACCTGGATAAATGACTTTTATACTTTGTTGTTTCCTCATTTTGCTGAGTGTTGGTCTCATCTCTTCTATTCTGTCTGGAAGGCTGCTTGGTTGATGCCTCGCGATTCAATAATCCTCCCACTGAGAAGGGTTTTTTGTAACGTTCTTTTTCTGGATTATCCCAAGACTCACACTCAATATTCTATTTTACATCTGAATCAGTAAGTCATCGATCAACTCGCTCAGGGGCACACTTGCTCTAGTGATCAAACAAAAGATTTACCACGTTAACCATAACTTTACTGCGTTATTGGGGTTTATCAACGCTCACATACGTGGCTGGGATCTTCAGCACGTTCGGCATATTCAAATCCATGACTCAAGCTGAGTGAAATCAAGAGTGTCTTGTTGAGGCAGCTCTGAGTTGCGACCAAAAAGAAAAATCTTGTCAGAGCTGAGATTAAACCGTTCCAATTACTGCAGGATCCGAGGCTCGATCCCATCGGCATCACCCGTTGTGGTCGGTTTGAACTGTTGGGCCTCAACGAGCAACAAACAGTCCACTGAAAATGGCAGCTCCTGCTGACCTAAGAGGGAAAGATCTTGCAGCTGCGGAATTTGATCGCACAAACACGTGCGATCAATCCCTGCATTCATAGCCGCCTCTAAGCCTTCATGACTACATCCATCGAGCCGCAAATAGGCACACAAACCATGATGCTTCAGCAGGATTTCGCGGATCCAATTGGTTTTTCCGCAACCGGCGGGGGGGGGGGGGCCAGCGATTAATCAGGTCTGCTGCATGGGCCTGAATTTAACGAGAGCATTCTCAGCAAAGGCCAATGCCAACAATGAGAATGAATCTCGTGATGGGCATCAAATGGCACTTGTGCCTGTAACCAGCATTCAGATCTACAACGTTAAGGCCGCATTGGTACCAGAGGAGGGATGAGAAGACACGACCAAGCAAATGCCTGCCTCGGACAACGGATTCAAAGGTCAAAAATTCCACGAAGCGGTTTAGCCATGAATTTCAGATATTGATTGAAGATTGGGAACCTGTAGAGGAATGCTCAATATGCTGAGACTGCGTCTGCGATAACTGGCCTTGAAAAGGAACAATCTGGTGTTGTCTTTTTTAGTTGGTCTTTGCTGCGTCTTGATTGTGTCTGGGCTGCCCTCCTTTGCAGAGCCACCAAGCAGTGACCATCAACCACTGAATCTCAGACATGAAAGTTCTCTGCCAGTGATTCCACTGGAGAATCAACCCTTTTATCCGGAGCTCGTACAAAGAGCCGATCTTTGGCTACACACTCCTTTAGGTCAGGTCGTTGGCGATACGCCAAGAGACACATTGCTGAACTTCTATGCCGTGATGGCAGATGTTGGGCTTCTCATTGATCAGGTTACAGAAAACCATTTGAATGATCCAGGTCTGTTCTGGACTCGTCAAACACAGACCGAGATGGAAGAGGCAGAAGCTTTGTTTGATGCAGCTGTGTCTGCTTTAGATGGATCATCCTTCCCACTAGGTGTGCGCTCCTACCTTAAAGATGAAGCGGCCATTCAACTAAAACAGGCACTTGATTTCATTTTCCACAACAGCCGCCAAATAATCACCATTCCAGACGCCAGTGGAATGAAGGCACTGAATGAAAATCGATCAAAGCAGACACAATCATGGACACTACCTGGCTCATCGATTGAGCTCAGCAGTCAGCTGCCTGAGAATCCAATCAATAGCAATTTTTTCTTCTCGGCTTCAACAGTTGCCAATGCATCCAACATCTACGAGCAAGTAAAGGATCAATTTGAATATATAGAAGGCCAAAAATTTGCAACAACTACTTTTTACCAGGACTTTATCCATACACCCGGACATCTCTTTCCACCGAAGTGGTATTTGAAGTTACCTAGTAGAATTAGAAGTACGATAGAAACAGAAATCCTATTTGGTGAAACCCTATTTCAAGTTACTTTAGCGGCTATTGCACTTAGCATCTTTGCACTTGTCACCGCAATACTCTTTCATCAATTAATTCAAACCTACAAGAAGAAATCAGAGGATCCATCTAGGGCTTGGCTGATGGATTCGCTTGCCTGGAAACGAGCAGCGCTAGTTCTGCCATTGGTTCCCTTAGCAAAATTAACCGAAGTATTCATTGATGAATACCTGAACTTCACAGGCTTACCACTGATGATATTCACAATCATGTTTGAAGTTACGTATTTCAGCTTCCTCGTGATTCTAGTATTTCTCTTTTTTGAAGCGTTCGGACGATCAACATCAGAAACTCTTGTTCGAATGTCTGGGAGTCACGAGGTCTGGGAATTGTCAAGAACCAGCAATCGGATCATGCCCATTTGTCGCGTTCTTTCCGGTGTTGTCGCAATCGCACTGATTTACCGGATGCTGCTCCAACTCGGACTATCACCAGCCGTTGTTCTTGCCCTATCTACAGTCCCTGGTTTAGCAATTGGCCTAGGCGCATCCAAGTTGCTAGGTAATTTATTTGCGGGTCTATCACTACAGACCGATCGGCCCTTACGCGTAGGCGAATTCTGCGCACTTGGAGATGACCAGGGTTTCATCACCAAAATTGGTTTGCGTTCTGTCGAGATAGAGACTGCAACGGGAATCATCACCATTCCCAATGCAGTTGCTGAAGACTGCGTAGTAAACAATCTGTCAAGGCATCAATTCAAGTCCAATACATCGATGATGCAAGGACTGGAATTAAAACTTGATCTTGAAGGTCAATCACCATTCAGTCCAGATCAGATTTCGGATTTGCTGTTGCTGTCAAGGACCTTTGCCAACAATCGCGTAGACCTCAGTCATCCTTGTCTCACTGTTGAACTTCAAGCAGGAGGTGAGCAAATCCTTCGCTGCATCGGGCTCATCAAGGTATCAAACTGGCGAGACTATATCGAGTTAACTGAATCACTCACATTGGCACTTAATCAACTCATTGTTCAAGTTGAAAAATCTCATTTTGTGTTATCAGTATCCTACGCCACAACAGATTCAAAGCTATCCACAATCCCGGGAATTCTACAAAGCATCATTGACGACGTCCCTGGCTTCGAGCTAAAAGCCTGCCGTTTGATGGATATCTCTGAATTCAGCTACGATTTCATATGCCATACCTTCTCTCAAGGTCTGACATATACACAGTTCAAAGACTCAATCGATCTGATCAACCGCAAAATACTTAAAGCGATGGCGGATGCAGAGATTGTGATTCCCTTCCCAACAGCAATTGAACTGGAATCACAACCCGAACGCTTCTCAAAGCAGAATGATCAATATGCTGAAGGTGGAACTAGCACCCAAAAAATCATTGATTAATTTTTAAACCTTTGATGGGATGAGAGAAAGCACAGCAGTGCATGTGATTTAGACATATAGATGCATTATATTAACAATCCCCTGATGAGCATTATAGGCACAATATCAAAGCATTCTGGGTTTTCTGGAAATGAGAAGTGATGGCCTCCGGCTTCTATTGGAAAGATCTCTCGCAAAGAATTAGGAATCTGGGTGTGAATCCAGCATTGACTCGCTTATGGGACCACGCTATTTACACCAACAATAATCTAGGTTGGAATTCGAATGCGGGTGATTAAGTCACGTCAATCCTGGGTGCTGATGTGAATAGGTCCGAAGTATTTTGCAACACGTCACGGGCCAAAAAGCCAAAAAAGAGAAGGAAGGCTACGTCGCAGCGGATCTGACAAAACAGTTGAAAATCAATTTTTAAATTCAGCACTCAAGTGGAAACATCACTAAACCAGATTGCTACAATTGTCATCAGCATAATATCGGAAATCATGAAAGATATATGGTTTGACGCCAATCACGTAGAAGCTTGGCTTGGTGGCCGACCAGTTATTCACGATCTTTGCTTACAACTAAGAATTGGAGAATCAACTACGATACTAGGACCTAATGGCGCAGGCAAAAGCACCATAGCAAACCTCATCAATCGCAACCTTTACCCATTAGTGAGGCCCAATTCTCATCTCAAACTGTTTGGTCAAAGCACGATCAATATTTGGCAGTTGCGCTCATCACTTGGACTTATAAGCAGTGATTTAGAGACGCGTTTTTCACCACAAATTTGCGCTAAAGAACTTATTTTAAGCGGTTTTTTTGGATCTACAAGACTGGGGCGAGACCAGATCCCTAATCCACAACAACTAGAAAAGTGTAAATCGCTTCTGCAGCAGTTGGATCTTGTTTCGTTTGCGGAGCAACCCTTCGGACAATTATCAGATGGCCAGCGTCGTCGGCTGATGATTGCAAGAGCACTCGTGCACGATCCCAAGGTCTTAGTGCTTGATGAACCCTGTAGAGCTCTCGATCTCAGGGCATGCCATCAACTCTTAGGAACCATGAGGAAGCTATGCCATCAAGGCACCACTCTCCTTGTGATCACACATCGCATCGACACCATCATTCCGGAAATGAGCAGAATTTTGTTCGTTGAAAATGGAAGACTCTGTGCGGACGGAACTCCTAAACAATTACTGCTGGATCATAAGTTGAGCAATCTGTTCGCCACTCCCTTACATGTCTTTGAACACAAGGGTTACAGACAGGTTCTGCCAGGATAAAAATCAATGCTTGCTCGATTTCAACACCATACTGTTGTTCTCAAAACGCTATGAACGCAACGACCCTCTAGGCAGAGCCGTTGCCATTGATTATCTCCAGCCATAAAGCAATAAGCCTATTGCAATCCCACCTTGACTCATAAAAGCATCAGATGATTAAGCCATCAATTAATACCCTTTCCAGAAATGACCCCATCAAATGTACATTTGTTACCTCAAGGGTGGAGCATTGTTGCATTTTGGAAACTTTACGATGAGATTTGTGTTTAGATTTAATGATTCCTTAAATCCACATTCTTCTCACATCATGTTCGCTCATAGTGAAGACATGTCATTGATGGGTGAAATGGAGAAAGACAGTTCAGCCAATCAAGAGGAGTTACCGTTCAAGGAGCCTAATGCAGTCTCGCCGATCGAGCTGAATTCAGCGGAAGGAGAACAAGCTCAATCGCTTCCGGAGACAGTTATAGATGTTGCTCCAGAAGCTGGTCAACTTGGTGCTGTTTCATCCCAGGACCTGGACAGCAAAGAGATTGCACCAAACGCTTCTCAGCTTTTTGAGTATCTCCAACAAGGGATGGAGACGTTACGAGGGCTTAATCTAGAAGGTTTTAAGCAGATCTATCCAGTGTTTCTCTCCATTTTTGGAGCATTCCTGCTTGGTTTAGCACTTTTAATGACGTTCAATCTGCTGCAATCAATGAATCAGCTACCTCTTTTTGGTGGTGTACTTCAAGGTGTTGCAGAACTTGTTGGGATTGTTGCGTTGGTTCGATTTGTGACAGTCAATCTATTGAAGCAACAAAAGAGAGCTGAATTATTGACGCGTATTGCACTTTTAAAAAAGAAACTTCTTGGTTGAACGTCTTAATAATGGAATCAAGCCAAAGAACAGGTGTGAATGGTGATGAATGCAGCAATATCTGCCGGGCCGCTGATCGTTAGCGGATGAGTAACTGCGCTGATCCGCTCAAACAACAGTGGACCTTCTGGAAGCGGAAGTCGCTGAGCAAGCTCCTGCCTTCGCTCAAGAGTGTCTTTGCAATACAGCAAGCTCAGGTGCGGATCAAGTCGGTAGCCGAACTCAGACGCTGAGCGCTGACGCAACTGGCTGAACCAGGGAAGTAGTTCCGTCCTGGCGCTCGCGTTGAAGCGCAGAACAAGACTCTGCGTGTAAATCCGAGTGGCTTCAATGGTGCTAGGCCAAAGCTGAACAGGCTTACGGCAATCGGCGAGCTGCTGGAGGCGATCGACAACTTGCTTTTGGCTGGTGTCATGTTCGCCATCGAGAGGCTCGCTGTAGAGCGTGATATGCGGAGGCAATGTGCAAGCCCCAACCGCCTGACAGGCCAGCGCCGAAAGCTGATCCAATGCCGCCTGATCCTCCCGGCCGGGAAGCAGCCAATACGACACGGCTTGTGCAGACGTTATCAATCCTGGTGGGAGCAACAGATGTGGGCAGTGGTGTTCTGTTGACCTAAGAACAATCCCTTAAGTAGGGACCAGCTGGCAAGGGTCAAACGGATCGCAGCTTGGATCCCAGTTTCAATCATCGTCAAATCGCTCCGATTGCTGTTTCAACCAATCGAGTAGGTGCTGATTGGGAATTCCGATCGTGTGCCTATGCCACCAGGCAGATGCAGAAGATTGAAAGAAGATAAATTGCAGAGCTACAAATCAACAACACTCTCTGGATCTTGACAACTAGCAAAGTCACCCATCATCTACAACGAAACAAAGTGATCTCATAATTCAAATCCCTCAACCAAACCAACACCAGTCGCACGTGTTTAGAGATCTACACCTCCAAAAATTTGCCAAATCAGAAAGAGAAAGAATTGCGCAAAAAGGATCGAAATAGCACTTGAATCAAAAGATCATTATCAGAAAAGAATAAGTCTGTGATGAGTTATTTGAATGAATGAGCGAGCAGAAATAAACGCATAACGGCGAGGAGTTAAGAGAATCCGAGACAGATCATTTCAAACGAATCAAAAAAAAGAAAGGTGGGCTGATGCCATCAATGCTGAACAAAAGAAAGCTATATCAGCATCCACCACGAAACCGTCATTAAAACGTGAGAACTGGCTCATAAGTTCGTGCTTCGTCGTTCCTTTTTGCAATTGGGCATGCTGAGCGCTCTTGTGGGCAGCGTCAGCCTGGAAGCATTCAGGACAACCAGAGCCAAAGTTCGCTCGGCATGGGAGCGTTTCATCAGCCAGCCGACGTTCCAGCGGCCCCGCAATCCAGAGACTGTTGTCCTTGAAATAGCAACGGCGCCCATTACTGTTTTGGGGAAATCCGTTGTTCGCGGCTGCATTCGTCAGCTGGATGGCAAGCGGGGATACACCACCTCACAAGACAAAGGCGTCAATCTCGAACTGATCAACCAATTACCGGTACCCACAACGGTGCATTGGCATGGGTTGATTCTTCCTAATTCCATGGATGGAGTGCCGTTTGTCACGCAGCCTCCAATTCCGCCTGGACAACGCCAACGAATTCACTACCCGCTAGTGCAAAACGGCACCTTCTGGATGCACTCGCACTATGGCCTTCAGACCCAAAACTACGTGGCTGAGCCTTTTGTGATCCTCAATGAGGAGCAAGAACGTTGGGCTGATCGAACGATCACCGTGATGCTGCGTGATTTCAGTTACACGCCCGCTAACCAAATCCTCAACAACGTCGTTGCTGGCGAGCGCGGTGGCGGGACTGCCATGGCAAAAAACTTGGCAGATTTCGCTTGGCATCAGCCGCGAATGCTGCTCACCCAGCATTGGGATCAAGCAAATCAACGCTTCTGTTGGAAACGTGAGCAAGGGGTCTTGATGATGGCCCCGGATGTTGTTTATGACGCGCTGCTGGCGAATGAACGCAGCCTCGATGCTCCAGAAATCATTGATGTGGAGCCTGGTGAAACCGTGGCGATCCGTTGGATTGCAGGTAGTGCCTTCATGAGCTTTTTCCTCGACCTTGGTGATCTCGAAGGCGAGCTACTGCGCACCGATGCCAATCCCGTGGAGCCGATCAACGGCTCGGTGTTTCAACTCGCTACGGCTCAGCGTTTGACGCTACGCGTCAAGGTGCCGGATGCACCTGGAGTTTTTCCATTACTGGCCTTAGGTGAACGCAGCAATCTGCGCTGCGGCGTTGTGCTGCGTAGCAACCCGAAGCTCAGCGCGCCCGAGTTGGAACCGCAAACGGATCAGTGGACCGGTCGCCTCGATTTCAACCAGGACAAGCAGCTAAGGGCACAAAAACCTCTGACTGATCGTGCTGCTGACAACACGATCCCCATTGCTCTGACAGGACCTGCTCCCAAATACACCTGGGGGCTAAACCATCGTTTTTACCCCTACCGCGATCCTTACTGGGTTGAAGAAGGCCAAAGGGTGGAAATGGTGTTTTCCAATCCCACCCCGATGGGGCATCCCATGCATCTGCATGGCCACGAATTCCAAATTGTTGAAATTGATGGCGAGCCCTTGGCCGGAGCCATGCGCGACACCGTTTATGTGCCCAAAGGGGGGACTTGCCGCATTGCCTTCGATGCCAATAATCCAGGTATTTGGGCCTTCCACTGCCACATCAGCTATCACCACGTGCGCGGCATGTTCAACGTGGTGGCATATCGCTCCGCTGATTTGAGCTGGTGGAATACAACTGGCTTCAGCCACGAACACCTGCGTTTTGAAACTTAAGCGATCAGCTCTTTAGCAATTCAACTGAGTGAATCGCCAATTCACAGCCTCAATCAATTGGAGTTGTTGGTATCGTTTTGCTGGGATAATACCATCGATTTAGGACGATCAACACTAGCAAAAGTGAGGCTAGGGATCAATCCATTCAAAAGATAGCAAGCAACTTGAAATCAATGCAGCGGCTTAATCCATTAGCGCACTAAAAAATAATTGATGATGGCATTTGCGCGCTCTTCTCCGCAAAGCATTTTAACCATTGCAATTGCGTATTCAATTGCTGTTCCTGGCGTTTGCGAAAGCACGATTTGTTGCTCTTCATCGCTGATTACCCTGAACGTTGCATCAAACCGATCTCCGAGAATGCTTGTGAAATGGTCAGCAGGCCAACTTTGTTCTGGAGTCTTAATTGCTAAGGGATTGCCAGTAACTATTTTCATCTCATCTAAAACACCTGCTGGCTTGAGTACCAGTGCAGGTGACAAGCAAATCGCCCCTATGATGCCTTTGTTTTTATGTTGCAGACGTAGCCTTTCGCGCAGCAGCGTTGATGCTGCAAGGTTCATTGCACCTGGAATACCACCTGCCATTGCAATTAAATCCCATTGCTGATGAACAACATTCACGAGAGGCTCATCCACAACAAGGCGGCTGCCCTTCATCAGTGTAACTGTCTCTTCATTATTAACACTAGCAATCACAACATCAATATCAGCACGTCGAAGCACATCTATCATTGCTATCACTTCGAGATCCTCGTTGCCATTGGCGACAGGAATCAATGCTCTGTATCTGCCCTGGAAAGCTTGTTTTTTCATACTTTTTGATGGTTTAAACATTCCCATAAAACATGACTGGACATTGGACAATGTCAAAAAAAATTGTTAGATCAGCCCAGCTTCTACACGCTAATTGATCGTTTCACGTCATGCCATTATTAGTCCTAGAAGTTGGAAAAGCTGATCTGAAAGCCGATTGCACCGAGGCCTGCAAAGAACCAAGCGAAGAATTCTCGCCTGTTCAGCAGAGCCATAGACGTCATCGAAAATCATTAAGGAAACGATTTTCATTTCACCTGTGATTGCGATGCAACACCTCGGCCAAAATCAGTGCGTCTCCATAACGGGAAATGATCATCATTTCAGTTCGAAGGAGTTTTTAGGATCGCCACCAGCTCCTTGTTGTTGAAGGTCTCTAGCGGTAGTGGTAGTGGTAGTGCCTGAATATCCCCAATCAGGAGACTTTCAGGGGTGGCATCAGCTCAACATCAAACTTCACTTGCAGGATAGTTCTGCAATCACGAACCAATGTACTTATCCCAAAAGGCAATTCAGAGAGGATCAAGGTTGTCAAATGAATGCCATGAATCTGAGCGTATAAGCGAGATCAATGCTGGCCTTGGTGGTCGCTGCAGGAAATATTGAAATTGCAATTTCACGGGAGAACTTATCCGCAAGCAGTCCCTAGATCTTGGTTCAATTGGTCTTAGATATCATCAAAATTTCGATCTGAAGTCCGCCCTCTCAGCAACGGGTGATTAGAGTTATAGAATTCTTTAACTGGCCCATCTTTTAGGACTAATTGCAACTCTGGAGATCGAAACGGATGACCACCATCCAGGGACAGCTGATCCTTTAGACATTGCCATATGGATAGCCATTAGTCAGTTAACGCCGATTTAGGAGTCGTCGTCTGGTGAAAGATTTCAATGACCTCCTCCGCTAGGGGCTGGCTCTCTTCAGCAGGAATGACCACTTCGAGGTAAGCAGCTCCTTGATGAGCACTGATTGCGGCCAATGCTTGCTCCAGTTCCGCAACGGTTGCAGCCCGTCCACTCCACCAATCCTTACAGCCAAGGGCAGCAGGAATGTTTGCGTAGTGCCAAGGGGGCAAATCGTTGTAAGCATGACCCGTTTCACTGATCAACGCCTCTATCCCGTGGAGACCATTGTTCAGAACGATCACTACAGGATTGACCCCAGTGAAGCCCATCACCCCGATCTCCTGCACGGTGAGCTGGTGGGCGCCATCACCGGTGACCAAAACGACCCGACGCTCGGGTTCAGCTAAAGCGCATCCAAGAGCTGCCGGTGTGCCCCATCCGATTGATCCCCAGAGGGTTTGACTTTCCATAGTCACGCCGTCCGGTAGTCGGATGGCGTTGAGTTTCAACAGGCATGTGCCTGTATCGGATAGCAACAGGTCGTTGGGGCGCAGAAATTGCTGCAAGCGGGGGTAGAAGCTTGCTGAATCGGTGGGTTGATCTGGCTCTCCAAGAAGGGGAAGCATGGGAGCGGGCCGTACTGGTCGATGCTCTCCCCAGTAAGAGAGGCGTTTCGACGATGTCTGAAAGCGTCTCGTTAGTCCTGCCAGGACATCACTGATGCTGACACTGGTGAACACCTGATGACCGGCTTGGACCCAGTCGGCATGCAAAGCAACGATTCGGTTGGGATCGAGTGACCCACTCCATAGGCCTGTGTTCAGATCCTCCAAAACCAGCCCCCCTATATCAACCACCAGATCGGCTTCCTCCACAACGCTTTGCAGGGCAGCTGGGGTTGACCGACCGCCGTTGTACATCCCAAGGAAAGCGGGGTGTTGCTCACTGAGCAGTGCCTTGTCCATGGGTGTCGTTGCATAGGCCAGGCCAGAGGCCTTCAGGAATTCCTCGAATGCATTCACAAGACCGAAACGCTTGAGGGTGATTGTGGGGAGCACGACGGGACGTGATGCTGAGGCAATTCGTGACTCCAGGAGATCAAGTACAGCCTCAAGTTCCGCGGAAACACTGTCGTGTTGATCGATCACACCAAGAGGAGAACCCTGGATCGGCGTACCGGTGATCGGCATGAGAGCCAGATCCATCGGAAAGGTGAGATAAGCAGGCCTGGATTGCTCCAGAGCTTTGTCAATCACCCGTTCCAATTCGATAACGGCGTTTTCGGGAGTGAGCCTGGCGCTGACACAACTTGCAGAAGCGGAGATGGCCTCGAAGCGGTCATAGTTTCGATCGCCAAGGGTGTGATGACAGATGAGTCCTTGTCGCACGATCCGAAGACTGGGAGTGCCAACCAGATGAAACACGGGCAGACGTTCAGCCATTGCTCCCATCAGGCCATTAAGAGCACTCAGTTCGCCCACTCCATAAGTGGTGCAGACGATGGCAGCTCCTCGACGGCGGGCGTAGCCATCAGCGGCGTAAGCCGCATTCAGTTCATTTGCTGATGGCACCCATCTCAGACGGGGATGCACCTCCACCGCATCGTTGATTGGAAAGGAATAGTCACCCGGTACACCAAACACATGGCCGATACCGAGATCTGCTAAACGATCTAGGGCATACGTCACGACAGAAGGAGTCATCAAGCCGACATAAGGATCACTTCTTGAGTCTGATCGTGGTCATACCGGTAGGCCATGAGATAGCCCCCTATTCGGTATCGATGCAGACTTTCCATAGCGATGAACTGAGGCAGCTTTTTATGAATGGCCTTGGTGTTGGTGCCCACGGTCTTGCGGCTGGTGCACTAAGAAACCGAGCACTGCTTGGCATCAGCTTTATGCCGAATCGTGGAATCTGCCATTGAATTCTTGGCTACAGGCGGAATCAAACCAGGTGACCAACACTTGCCTAGGTGGACGCTGAAGCCACACAGGACTTCAAGCTGTCGTTGGTTTGAAGTTGTGAACCCTGAACTGTCTCCAGATTCTTGTGCGACTGATGTTGATTATGTTTCATCGGAATTTTTAGATTGCGCCGGTCAGCACAAGTTCGTCTGGTTGAGAATCCGACTCTTCGCGAGATGAAAGGGGGTCGAGGCTGATCAGCAGTTTTGTTGCTGATCCGGTGGGTTGTGGTGGGATGGTCATCACCACATTTCCTCCCTGATCCGGAAGAAAGTGAACGCAGCCTTTAACTCCTTCAGGCGTCACAGCCCAGAGGCGGTAAAGCCTTCCTTCAGGTGCCTGCGGTAATTGGTTCAAGGTGAGGAGGTTGCTTGCCTGACCAGGACGAATGAGAACCTCCCCATGGGCGTTTTGCATCTTTCCTGCTTTCGTGGCATGCAGCGCCACCATGTGGTCACCAGGATGTAGAGAGATTGCGGAAGTTTCTCTTCTCTCAGAAGCGATCTGCAGTTTGGATTGATATAGCTCACCGCCAGTAATAGCGAGGATCAGAAGTAAGGCTCCAATCAACCAGTTCTGGGGGTTGGAGGTGCTTTTTTTCTTCGACGAATTCAGAAGCCTGTCTCTTACTGCATCAGAAAGTGGCGGTGCAGAATGCTTCTCAATTCGGCTGTGTGTTGTTTTCAGTTTTTCGAGAAGAGTTTGATCTTCTGGTGAAAATGATTCAGTCGCCAAAGCTTTTTCCTCCTCGGGACTGAGGTTGCCCAGCACACTGCCGGCCAACAGTTCATCCCGTTTGCTGAATTCATCGTTCGGTTGAGAGCGCGAAGTCATTGTTAGTTTTCCTCTTGTGATGAAAGTGCATTACGGAGTTTGAGCAATGCCCGACGACTGATCGTCTTAACTGTTCCCAGTGGCAGATGTAGCGATTCTGCAATGTTGCTTTGACTGATGTCTTGGTGATAATTCATGGCAAGGATCTGTTGTTCACGTGATGAGAGCTGAGCCAGGGCCCGTTCAAGTTGGTATCGGGCATCAACTGACTGGAGATCCATAGGATCTTGCTGAGAGTGAGCTGGCCGGAATCGTTCGAGGATTCGGCGACGATTGCGATGTTTGTTAATTCTGTTGATGCCCATCGATCGGGTCAGCAGCAAAAGGTACTGACGGATTTCCCCACGATTCGAATCGAAGCCCCCACGTTGCAAGCGTAAGAAGACATCGTGAGTGAGATCTTCAGCCTCCTGTCGCTGTGAGAGAAGGCTGAAGGCGAGCCGATGCACAGCTGCTGAATGTTCGTCGTAGAGGAGGGCTAGCTCCTCTGGACTAATGGCTTCATGAGAGCTCACGTGTGACCCTGCAGCACCAGATCCTGGAACCCAGTCCAAAGGTAGATCCCACCAAATGTCAGCAGAACCATGGCACTGATTCCCGTGATCTGATCACCTCGTTTGAGCAGCTGGCGGCGAAGACCACCGAGTTCAACACCTAACCCTGCTAGCAAAATCACCATGCTGTATCCAATGGCATACAAGACCATTGCTGCGACTGCCAAAGGTGGGGAGCTTGTGGCTGCAGATGCACTGAGTACGGCGGCAAGAACAGGGCTTGCGCAGGGAGATGTGACCAAAGCGAAGGTAAATCCAATCAAGAAAGGACCTGCAGGGACCCTGTTGATCAATCCCGGCGCAGCAATGGCTCCAATGTCTAGGCGATGCCAGGGAAACCGTGGTCCCCAACCTTTCAACTGCAAAGCCATGGCGATCACGATCACGCCTGCAGTGATGAACAATCCACCTCGGTAATCAATGATTAGTGCTCCTGCCAAGGATGTGAACAATCCAAGAATGCTGTAGGCCGTCACCACTCCAAGGCTGAACTGGATCACCTTGCCAGGGTTCGGGCGTTGCTGCTTTTGAGCACCCAGATAAGAGAGCTGTACGGGGAGCAACGCGAGCACGCAGGGAGACACACTGGCAATCAATCCGCCTCCGAAGGCCAGCGCTGGCAAACCCAAAACAGCCCAGTCATTTGTTCCAGTCCAACGTGTGAGCCAGTCGGCATAGCTCTGACTGACGGACAGAACAGCTGACTCAAGCTGTCCTGCAGAAACGACAACGACCGCTGCGGTCAGGACGAGAACTAAGAGTGGTGCGCGGCGTGATATCCAGTGATTTTTGCTGAAAGTTGACATTTCCCCTCAGCGACCAATCATGGAACGAGTTTTCTTGATGGCCTGGAGGTAAGGATCAAGCTTGGGCTGCGCACGGAACGTTTTGACTACAGCACCGGTTTCTGGATTGAAGATGCTCACCAAACTGGTTTGACTCCGATTGCTTTTAAAGAATTGGCCTAGGCCGAGTTTCTGTGCTCGAGCAGCTGAGTTCTGAGCAGCAGTGGAGTTTGAGACATCGAATCGCACCCAGTGCACTGTGTTCCCTTCTTTTTGGCGTAGGGAGTTCAGGACCGGCTTGATTTTCTGGCAAGCGCTGCACCAAGTTGCATATACCTCAACCATCACTGGTTTCCCTTGTAGAGACGTGGCGAGAGGGCTTGCTGCTTTTGCTGGTTTTAAGAGAGAGAGCGCCACGGGTGTTTCTGGAAGTGGTGCCAGAGTTGCAGCGATAGGAACAAAAGCAGCACCCAGCAGGGTGATGACCAAAGCACGTTGTTTCAAAGTGAGAGTTGAATCACTGGATATCCATACCGGCCGAGTGCTCAATCGGATTCAAAAAAGAGCAAAGTTCATCCCAACACCAGCTAAGAGCCCCCTGCAAAGCAACTGACGTTCAAAAGATGGACTTTTCTCAAGTGGGGTCCAAATTTGAACGTATACGGCTATTTAGTAACAACGCAAGCAAGAAACCTAGAAACTGAACCATCACCACTGAAGGTCCTGAAGGAAGATTTGATAAACCTGAAAACAAAAGTCCTAGCAAGGCACACCCACCACCAATAGCAGATGAAATCATCACATAAACAGGAAAACTTCGGCTAAGTAGTTTACCAGCACAAGCAGGAATCACAACAAAGGCTGAAATAAGCAAAACACCTACTGCTTTAATTGATATCGCAACAACAACTGCTAAAAGAATGATAAATGCTAAACCATGCCAACGGGTACGAACTCCCATCGCACCCGCCAAATCTTGATTGAGTGTGAGCAATACTTGAGCCCGCATACTGAGACCTAGATAGATCACACTTGCAATAAGGAAACCCGCAATAACAACAACATCAAGCCGACTAATCCCGAGGATGTCCCCAAACAACAGCTGTTGAATTCCTCCACGGTAGGTGTCTACACGGCTGAGCGCCAAGATTGCTATTGCCAATGAACTTGAATAAACAATGTTCAACAGGGCATCCGTGGGAAGAGCGCTGCGCTCGACCAGCTGACTGACAAGCAATGCGAACAAAACAGCAAAAGGAATCAACACAAGGGTGGGATTCACACCAAGCAAAATGCCTAAAGTGATTCCTAACAGTGATGAATGGCCTAAGGCATCGCTGAAAAAGGACAGCTGCCGAAGAACGGCAAAGCTGCCGAGTACTCCGCCAAGGGCACCAGTCAACATGCCGCCGAGCAAGGCGCGTTGCATAAACGGCTCAGACAGGAGGCTTAAAAAATCGACTTCAGCCATAGATCTGTTGGCGCTGAGACGCCATATTCAGCCCATATAGCTCGCCCACACGCTCCTCACTGAGGGTTGCCTCAGGACTACCACTGCAGCGCAAACTTCGGTTTAAGCAAAGCACCTGATCGCTGCTTCGACGAACCATCTCAAGGTCGTGAGACACCTGCAAGACAGTCCAGCCTTCCTGACGGCGTAATTCCAGTAGTTGTTGTTGAAACTGCTCATTGGAATGAACATCTAAACCTGCTTGCGCTTCATCAAGCACCAGCAATCGTCGAGGACGAACCAGACAAAAAGCCAGCAGCACCCGTTTCAGCTGTCCACCAGAAAGCTCTGTCAACAGGCGATTGCGTAGATCACAGGTTTGAGTTCGCTCCAAAGCCGTAAACACGGCTTCCATTCTCTGTTTTCCTGAACTCCAGGGCAGGCGGGGCCCTGGCAAATCAAACCCGAAGCCCACAAACTCAGCAACAGAGAGAGGCAATAAACCTTGAACCACAAGGTTTTGTGGAACATAAGCGATCTGGGCACGTACAGAACGCGGCAAAGAACCATGTGCATCAAGGGGCTGACCCAACAACTCAACACGACCAGACGCGTGAGGAAGCAGCCCTAACAAAGCGGAAACAAGCGTGCTCTTTCCTGCTCCATTAGGACCAACGAGGGCCGTGTCACTTTCAGCGGGGAGGGCAAATGAAACGCCCTCTACTGCCAAACGTCCGGAACGTTCGACGCTGAGATCATGAACCGTTAGGACTGCTTCTTTCACACTCATCACTAGACGCCGAAAGCCTTGATGAGAGAGGCCACGTTGTTCTTCATCACCTTAAAATACGTATCGGGTTGTTTCGACGCTTCTTCCGAACCAGTTTCCAGTGGGTCAAAGGTCACCACATTGACTCCAAGATCCTCTGCTACAGCGTTAAAAGAGCGAGCACCTTCCTGGGGTTCACTCAGCAGAGCCTTGAGCTGAGACCGCTCCACTTGATTGGACACTCGTTGGAGATCCGCTGGAGTGGGGTTCATCTCGGGAACGTCAACGACAAACTCAGCTTTGATGTCATAACGCTCTGCGAAATAGGGAGCAAAGTCATGGAAGGCGATGAAGGTCTGGCCACGAAAAGGCTTGAGCTGGGTGGCAAAGGTTGCATTCAACTCCTTCAGCTGATCGCTATATGCTGCCGCCCGTTGCATATAACCGTCAGCGCAATCTGGATCGGCCTTCACCAAACCATCACGGATGTTTTCGACCTGTTGGACAGCGCGTAGTGGATCTAACCAGATGTGTGGATTGACCTCACCATGATCACCACCATGATCACCACCATGATGGTGATGATGATGACCTCCCTCCTCCTCAGCCGACTGAATCACAGCTACACCGCGACTGGTGTCAATCACCTGAAGCGTGTCGTTCTCAGCTGAGTCGGTCAATTTTTCAAGAAAATATTCGATACCCAAACCATTCTTAACCAAGACAGCAGCATTACTTAGAGCAGCGATATCAGATGGTGTGGCCTGAAAATCATGGGGGCCAAGATTAGGTGGAATCAGTGCCGTAACAGTGGCACATTCACCCGCAACCGCTTCCGTAAAAAGAGTGATCGGCAAAAACGTTGTCACAACATTTAGTTTGGATTGATCACTGGCGCCATCTGATTTTTGTGGAGTGCCACAGGAAACGAGAGCCGCCATAAGCAGCAGAGCTCCTGGGATAGAAAAAAAGATTTTGGAACGAAAGGACGTAGGCAATAAAGACATAACAGAATAACGAACAGAAATGTATGTAAAAAGTGTCTTAGAATTTGAAGGTTGTTTTTACCAATCCACCAAGCTGACTTAAAGTATCATCGCCACCATTTAGATCAGTATTCTGACCTTCAGGACGACTTAAATAGAACAATGCGGGCGTAACGCTAATGTTGTCAGTGACCTGGAATTGATACCACCATTCCCATACATAGTTGCCATCTGCAGGAACTTCATCGCCCTTCAAATCTGTAGCAAATACGGGTTGACCTACGGCCATGCCTGCATTGTTGCCCTTCAGGAAGACGTCACTCCATTCCAAGCCAAGATTCCATGATTGACTTGTTGTGACATCACCAACATTCTTAGCATATAAAGCATTGTATCCATATCCTGCAGAGATTGATGGAATCCAACCACTCTCTTGTGGCTGCCAAGAGCCGCCAATACCCCAAGCATTCATAAAGGCTTTTCGGCCAGAAAAGTAGTTGTCTGCAGCGAATGTAGTGCCGAATCCACCAACTAATTCAGATGGACTTTGAACGCCTGACCAAATAGCGGCAATGTTCCAGTTTTCTGATTCATAAGCAAGTTGTACCGTGCCTGAAGCCTCAGAGAATTCAGTTCCTATACCACCAGCATTAGGGTCTGAACTCGAACCTTGAGCAGCAACATAATTTGCAGAGATACTGAAACCGCTATCAGTAGACCAACTAACACCGGCTCCTGGTCCCAGGTTTTTGTTGTAAGCAGCTGGAGCACCATTGAGGGTTGTGACATCCAAGATTGGATCACTTGGATAAGCACTAGGCCAAACAGCAAGCATGTCTTCCTGACCAACACGGGCTCCAAGCGTGAAAGTCAGCGAGTTAGCGACGGGGAATTGATAGTAAAGCTTGTCGATACCAACAGAGTTGGCACCAGAATCTTCCTGAAATGCTGTTTCTAGGGTTGATAAGCCGTTTGGATTGCCACCGAATACAGAGTTCTCACCAAAATTGCCTGACCTTAAGATTGTAATTAATAAATCTTTTCCAGTGAAACTAGTTTCAAGGCTTAATTGGAGGTCATAATTAAATGTAGTGGCACCAAAGTCTCTGTTCGCAGGATCGGCTTTCGATTTGGTTCCAGAAAAATTATTCGCACCAACAACAAACGTTGCCAATCCAGAAAGCTTGGTGGTGGTGGAGAACTGAGTTGCTTCCAGTTCACCAACGCGGGCTTCAAGTCCGTCAACACGGCCCTTGAGGATGGCGAGTTCCTTTTCGAACTCCTTCATCAGGCGCTTCAGCTCGTCGGTCACTTCGGTGACGCGGTCGAGACAGGCGTTCAACAGAGCAGCCGCTTCAAAGCGGGTCATTGCCCTGTTACCGCGGTAGGTGCCGTTGGGGTAACCGGCCACACAGCCGTAGCGCTCGATCAGGTTGCTAAGAGCCTGATAAGCCCAATCGGTTGGGTAAACGTCAGAAAACTGAGTGATGCTGGTGACTTGCTCGCCAGAGGCGGCGTAGTCAGACACACCATTGATATTGAGCTCAGTGGCGTTTGCAGCCAAAGGTGCCAAAAGGCCCAATGCAGCTGGAGCCACCAACAGTTGTTGGAAAAGTTTCAAAACGGGCCTCACACGGAAAGGCGCTTGAAAATGATAATCGTTCTCAAGCGCCTTCGACTATAGAGGCTTTAGTGCCTTGTTGCCATTACAGAAACAGGGCAAAGAGATTTGGAGTCGAGAATGGAAGGAAATAAAGACATAACAGAATAACGAACAGAAATGTATGTAAAAAGTGTCTTAGAATTTGAAGGTTGTTTTTACCAATCCACCAAGCTGACTTAAAGTATCATCGCCACCATTTAGATCAGTATTCTGACCTTCAGGACGACTTAAATAGAACAATGCGGGCGTAACGCTAATGTTGTCAGTGACCTGGAATTGATACCACCATTCCCATACATAGTTGCCATCTGCAGGAACTTCATCGCCCTTCAAATCTGTAGCAAATACGGGTTGACCTACGGCCATGCCTGCATTGTTGCCCTTCAGGAAGACGTCACTCCATTCCAAGCCAAGATTCCATGATTGACTTGTTGTGACATCACCAACATTCTTAGCATATAAAGCATTGTATCCATATCCTGCAGAGATTGATGGAATCCAACCACTCTCTTGTGGCTGCCAAGAGCCGCCAATACCCCAAGCATTCATAAAGGCTTTTCGGCCAGAAAAGTAGTTGTCTGCAGCGAATGTAGTGCCGAATCCACCAACTAATTCAGATGGACTTTGAACGCCTGACCAAATAGCGGCAATGTTCCAGTTTTCTGATTCATAAGCAAGTTGTACCGTGCCTGAAGCCTCAGAGAATTCAGTTCCTATACCACCAGCATTAGGGTCTGAACTCGAACCTTGAGCAGCAACATAATTTGCAGAGATACTGAAACCGCTATCAGTAGACCAACTAACACCGGCTCCTGGTCCCAGGTTTTTGTTGTAAGCAGCTGGAGCACCATTGAGGGTTGTGACATCCAAGATTGGATCACTTGGATAAGCACTAGGCCAAACAGCAAGCATGTCTTCCTGACCAACACGGGCTCCAAGCGTGAAAGTCAGCGAGTTAGCGACGGGGAATTGATAGTAAAGCTTGTCGATACCAACAGAGTTGGCACCAGAATCTTCCTGAAATGCTGTTTCTAGGGTTGATAAGCCGTTTGGATTGCCACCGAATACAGAGTTCTCACCAAAATTGCCTGACCTTAAGATTGTAATTAATAAATCTTTTCCAGTGAAACTAGTTTCAAGGCTTAATTGGAGGTCATAATTAAATGTAGTGGCACCAAAGTCTCTGTTCGCAGGATCGGCTTTCGATTTGGTTCCAGAAAAATTATTCGCACCAACAACAAACGTTGCCAATCCAGAAAGCTTGGTGGTGGTGGAGAACTGAGTTGCTTCCAGTTCACCAACGCGGGCTTCAAGTCCGTCAACACGGCCCTTGAGGATGGCGAGTTCCTTTTCGAACTCCTTCATCAGGCGCTTCAGCTCGTCGGTCACTTCGGTGACGCGGTCGAGACAGGCGTTCAACAGAGCAGCCGCTTCAAAGCGGGTCATTGCCCTGTTACCGCGGTAGGTGCCGTTGGGGTAACCGGCCACACAGCCGTAGCGCTCGATCAGGTTGCTAAGAGCCTGATAAGCCCAATCGGTTGGGTAAACGTCAGAAAACTGAGTGATGCTGGTGACTTGCTCGCCAGAGGCGGCGTAGTCAGACACACCATTGATATTGAGCTCAGTGGCGTTTGCAGCCACAGGTGCCAAAAGGCCCAGGGCAGCTGGAGCCACCAGCAGTTGTTGGAAAAGTTTCAAAATGATCCTCACACAAGATGACGCAAAATGCGTCATGGAAATAATAACCAATCAGATTGAATTACTAGAAACATTTACTACAAAAAACGAGTGGAAATGCATTTTTCGCATATTTTGGCAGAAATACAAGATTTGCAAAACATCCGTAGCGGCCACATCAATTTGTCAGCAAATTCTCAGCCATTTAAACAAAGCAGAAATTAAATTAAAAAAAAATTCAAATAAAAATATACCGCAAACTGAGCAATACAATTAATTCATAAAGAAATCGGCGAGGCCGACAAATTAGTGATCATTGAAAACATCCAGGTGAATCAAAAGAAACAAAAACATGAATCTTAAATCATTATTTCGGCGCTAGGCAGACCATATTGAAGATAATTGATTTTTATTTCATGCACCAACGTTCAGGACTTCTTTCAGCACTAGTTGCAGCGGCCTTGTCAGCAACGGTCACTAGTGCCTGCACTTCTCAATCGCAGGCTGGTCCAACAGATCAGGATGTCAGCTCAGCTTTAGTTAATGATGTGGTAATTCCTAGCTATAAAAAGTTAGTTAGTGGGACTAAAAAGCTTAATCAGGCTCTTCAAGTGCTAGTCAAAGATCCAAACCCTGCCAATCTTAAATTAGCTCGTGATGAGTGGAAAAAATCACGTAACACTTGGGAAGTAACGGAAACGTGGGCTTACGGCCCTGCTGAAACGGAAGATTTTGATCCTAAACTTGATGACTGGCCTGTGAGTGATAAGGAATTAGCAGAGGCACTATCGGAAAAAGATTTCACAAAAGAGAAATTTAATGCTCTAGATACAACAGGAAGAGGATTCCACGGCATTGAATATGTAATTTTTGGTAACGGCGATACTCCTGTTGAAGCATCTGATTTAACCACTCAGCAGCTAGCTTATTTAAGGATTGCGGGTGAAAATTTAAAATCCAATGCAAAACAGCTTCTGGCCGCATGGAGTGGACCAGAAGGCTTTGGTAAGGCTGATGTTGAAGCAGACCCTGCCAAAACAGTGAATGACATCCTTGAAGGAATGGCAGGATGCCTTGATGAGGTAAGTAATACTAAATTGGGAGAAGCACTTGCTAGTGGAAAGGGGGAATTAGAAAGTACCTTTAGTGGCAACACCGGTGCTGATGTTTTGTCAAACTTACAAGGTGTTCAGCTGGCCTGGGAGAAGTCAAAAATTCAAGAATACGCCAAAACAAAGGATGCAGAGTTGTCCAATCAGTTGACCGTAGAATTGCAGACAGCGCTGGCACAGGCTAAAGAACTACCAACACGTCTCAATGATAAACTTGATAATGGTGATACCCAAAAGCAAGTTAAAATGCTGATGGAAGCAATTTCGAAAGCATTTGATACAACTGAGGCATTGAAGTCAAAGATTGGATGATTTACTCAGAAAGCTTTAATATGATTAAGGGTGTTGTCTGAGAGGATGTAAAGATGAGACATTCTCTTTCAAAAATTCTTGTCGGATTCCTAGCCCTGCTCTTGACAGTAGGGCTTGGGAATTTTTTTAACTTAGAAAGACCCGTGTGGGCAAGAATTGGAGATCCCCAAAAGGCTGCGGGGCAGATGACAATCTTTAATCGAGCTTTCACCGCATTTGCAACCCCTGCTGACGGTCTCAGTGAGGCGGAACTTGATCGACATGTGGAAACAGATCCACTTTTTGAGCAAAGCCATATTCCATTAGTGGGTCATGCTGGAGCTGGTTTAGGTCCTATTCACAACGCTAAATCATGTGCGTCCTGCCATGTTTTGAATGGTCGAGGACGTCCCGTTACTGGTCAATCTCTGTTTCGCATAGCGATGCGAGAAGGAGAAGGCGACCAACCTGTACCTGGACTAGGGTTTCAATTGCAAGACAAGGCCATTTATGGCCACAGCCCGGAAGCAACTGTTGAAAGGGTATGGATTGAAGACAATGGTTTACGGAGGATGCAAGCCAAACTTACAAAACCAGATGGATCTGACATCTCACCAATCACCGTTGCAAGTTCATTAAGGATCGCTCCACCAATGATTGGTCTGGGATTACTTGAGGCGATCCCTGAATCCAATCTCATTGCAAATGCAGATCCTGATGATGTCAATAAAGATGGAATTTCAGGACGTCCTGTTTGGGTTGATGATGAAAATGGAATACGTCGAATCGGTCGTTTCGGATGGAAATCCACGTCTGCAAGCGTCATTGAACAAAGTGCAGATGCATATCAGCAGGATATGGGGCTTACAACAGCCACAGGTCCTAACAGTGTGTTAGCTGCTGATGGCAAACCCGCAGACATCAGCTGGAACGAACTCGTTGGTGTGACCTATTACACACAGACGCTAGGATCTCCTGCGACGGCAAAAAAAGCATCTAGCAAAGTAGTAAGACGTGGTTCACTTGTGTTTGACCAATTGGAATGTGCTAAGTGTCATGTTCCAAGTCAACAAACTGGCTTTAATGCTGGGGCAGTTGCTGGTGTAATTAATAACCAAGAAATCTGGCCATACACAGATCTTTTAGTTCATGACATGGGTCCTGGACTGGATGATGGTGTCGCAGAAAAAGGACTTAGTTTGTCATCTGAATGGAGAACAGCACCACTGTGGGGACTTGGAATGACACAACCAGTCAATCGTGGAGCAGGTTTTCTACATGATGGTCGTGCAAGGACAATTGACGAAGCCATACGTTGGCATGGCGGTGAGGCACTACAAAGTAAAAATGCATATCTTGAATTATCGCAAAAACGTCGAAACGATTTACTCAGCTGGCTAAATCAACTTTAAAGCAAGGCGAGAACACAATTAAGTATCAAAAAGGTCAAACCAACCAAATACCGATCAAAACAACTGGAATCAGTATCGGCACACTGAATTAAGCTATTACTGAAAGGTGATAAGTCGCACGTCAAGAGAATACCGATAGACTTCAGTTTCGGAAATCATATATAATCACAAAGCATCTTAGTCTTAAGTGTTCCAAAGGGTTGCAGGAGTTAGATTTAAGAGATGACATAGGACAAGCCAAAACCAATGAATGTTGCATCAACGAAGAAAACAATCCGCCTGGGCGGAACTATCGATGAAATTCGGTTTTTATACTCAGGAAAAAACATTAAACTGGTTGTTGAACATCAAGGCCCAGAGGATGCCCCGATGCTGCTCTTACTACCAGCACTAAGCACTGTGTCTAGCAGGGGTGAATGGCGAAATTTTGTCGAATCTATTCAGGATGAATACCACGTCATTAGCTTTGATTGGCCTGGCTTTGGAGATAGTGATAGACCAAAATTGAAATACAATATTGATATTCTAAGTAGATCACTGTCGGCCATTTTTGATTACCTAAAGCGATACAAGCAAGACAAGCTTACTGTCATAGCGGCTGGTCACAGTGCTTGTGTTGTATTAAGTTTGGCTGATGACTATTCAGAGAAGTGGGAGCAACTCGTTCTTGTTGCACCAACATGGAGAGGCCCATTACCCAGCATGAGCAGTTGGCATCCAAAATACTTTAGCTGGCTACGTTGGATTGTCTCCTGTCCAATAATTGGCCCAATACTCTATTACATCAATACAAGTCGAGGAATCTTGAAATATATGTTGCGAAGACATGTTTGGTCCGATATTGAATTATTAACGCCAACAGAGATTCTTGAGCAACAAAAGTTGAGCCGAAAACCTGGGGCGAGATTTGCGAGCGTTTCATTTGTTAGTGGTGGCTTTGATCCATCAGGAGAGCGATCTTGGTGGTTGAAGAAAGTAAGACATCTCAAATGCAGATTGCAGGTAGTGGTAGCGATGGAAGCACCAGCGCGCTCAAAGAGAGAAATGCAAATTTTGGCAGAACATGCTCAACAGTTCTTGCAAATAAACGGTCGCTTAGGATTACACCAAGAGTTTGGAACATTCTTATCAAACAGAATTCTCTAGAATTAACACAGACATCTGAACAACAAAAACAATTAGAACACACAAGTTTCAAATATGGCGAGTCTAATGCTCCTAAGGACAGTAATTGGCAACACACACCGACGAAGGAGAAGCCGCCTGGCAAACAATCCTTAGTCGGATCAATAGATCAATCAAATACATTCAAAAGCCGTCAATCTCGGTCATATCGGCGTTTATTTGCCAGGCAATACTGTACAAGCATTCGGCTCGATTCATGAACAATATATTTATTACAAATGTCCTGATGCTGCAGATTGATTCAACATTTTTCATATACTGACATTAGCTTTTCAACTATTTCATAAGCTATGGCTTCATTCTTATGGAAGGAATCAAACCTAACAGCTGACTGTCTTACTCTTGAGGAGATGGCAAGAAGATTCGAAGAAACTGCTCTACTGATGCATAGACTTCATCGTTGTGGCTTTGAGCTCAATCGCATCAAAGGCGAACAAAGCATTAGCCATAAAAACATTAGAACATTTTCAAGATTTGGGTTTGTTATTGACAAAGTATTAGCAAATATAGAACAACGCTCCTTGAAGATAAATCAAGACAAAACATAATACTGGCGATTCTCTTCTGCTACTAATAAAGCGCTAAATACAAAACACATGTCAAGTATTAAGGCGAATAGCGTCAAAGAGATCAAATGATTTAAGGCTAAATCAACATAGCTACTGAAAACACATCAAGTTGAAGCGACAATATTCTCCAAGAAAAAGCTAATCAATAATGGGGAAACTTGATAGTCAATCTTCTCAGGTTTTGAATGAGAGAGTAATTATTGGTTGTAGAGGAAATTATTTTGGCTACCTACCCGTTTGGCTGAAGGGAAGAGTGATGGTGGGAAATTTTCCATTCTCCATCTTCAAGCATATAGATAAAACTATAGCGAGCCTCTGCCGTTGTTCCATCCTCAAAGTTAAAGCTATAGAGTCCTGCATCCTGAAGCATATTGCAACCGATAATAATCTCACGTTGATCAATGGAACCTTTGGGACTTTTCTCTAAAAAATGCTTGAAGTAGTCGACTATTGTGGCATGGTCTGTGCGTGGCAAGTCGGACAGTGTAGGGAGCAAGATTGCATCACGGCTATATAATTTTGCAACTTGTTCAGGATCTTTGGTTTGCAATGCTGCATTCCACCTCTCAAAAAGTTGTTGCACTTCATTTTGAGAGATAAGCGCACATCCGGTGACACCATCTTTGAGCAATTCACCGCATTGACGATCTAGCAATTCAAGATTGAGCCAAATCAGGCTATTTCTCGGAATCAGCGAGCTGTAGGACAAGCAACTGGGACGGTCCCGCGGTCCGAGACGCCATCGATACTGCTGTCCTACGGAACTACCAAGAAGTTCTGATTCAATCCAATGAGGAAGATTGCCTTGCCCGACAGCCATTGAAAAAATCTGACGCCCCGTGGTGAGCCTCTCATTCAAATCGGTTGCCTGCATGGAAACCGTCAGTACCGTTTTGGAGCCAGAGGAGCCGGTGGAGTGCATCATCAGCTGTTCGAGTCTCTCCTCGTGGTGGCTTTGCATTAAGATTACATGAGAATGATTATCGTTCTTTACCCATCCGCGGAGTTGGTAGAGATCAGAGCGTCTAGGTCGAATCCGTACCGGATCTAGCCAGGTCAACAAAATCAGTAACTCTGCACAAGCCTCATCCAGATCAGCGGCGAAAGAAGAACACCTAAACAAGTTAGAGCTCTAGGGCTCATTACAGAAGTGTTCTTCAAAGTTAAAAGAGTAATTATTTAATCTAAACCTAACTAAAAATCACAAGAAAATGATTAAAGGCCCATCTGGCAAAATCAGTAATAATTGCCAATGATTCATTTTGAATCCATGTCAGAACGCATCCATCCCGCCGCCAAGGCGAAGAACGATCCAATGCCAAAAAAGCAAATGAAATTCACGATTGTGACAATAATTGTACTTTTTAAACCTTGCAAAACAATTATAAACGCCCTAAATCCTATCCATAAAAAATAATTAGTTAAGTGCGCATGCCTATGAGAAGCATCTGAAGCGAGAAGCCTGTAAAGAGAAACCAACAGAACGCCGGACGACCTGTCAAAATGGAATGAGAATCATTCTCGCAATGACGAGCTCCACTGCTTCTCAAGTGCCTGTCACCATCCTCAGTGGATTCCTGGGTGCCGGAAAGACCACGTTGCTCAACCACATTCTCAGCAATCAGGTAGGTGTAAAAACTGCGGTGCTGGTCAACGAATTTGGTGAAATTGGGATTGATCATGATCTGATCGTTTCGACCAACGAAGACATGGTGGAATTGAGCAATGGCTGCATCTGCTGCACGATTAACGATGAGCTCAAAGATGCTGTCGAGAGAATACTGAACAGACCAGAAAAAATGGACTACATCGTGGTCGAAACCACCGGACTTGCGGATCCTCTCCCGGTCGCAATGACATTCGGGGCCACTGAATTACGTGACTCCACACGTCTCGATTCGATCATAACTTTAATCGACGCCGAGAATTTTAATGATGAAATACTGCACACGCAGATAGGCCGTGCACAGGTGATTTACGGCGATATCTTGTTGCTCAACAAAACTGATCTCGTCTCTAGGGAACGTCTTGAAGAAGTTGAACAGAAGCTGCGTCATATTAAGACTGATGCCCGAATCATGCACTCAATTCAAGGTGAAGTGCCCCTGGCTCTGCTACTGAGTGTGGGTTTATTTGAGTCTGACAAAATCGTCAATCAGAGCGATCACAGCCATCACGACCACAGCCATTACGACCACAGCCATCACGACCACAGCCATCACGACCACGGCCATCACGACCACGGACATCACGACCACGGACATCACCATGGGAGCCATCAAGAGAATGAAGCAATCGAGGGGTTTACCTCCCTATCGTTTGAAAGCGATGGTCCTTTTTCATTACGCAAGTTTCAGAATTTTCTAGATAACCAGTTACCCAAGGAGATCTTTCGTTCGAAGGGAATTCTCTGGTTTCAGGAGAGTGAACGCCGTCATGTGTTCCACTTAACTGGTAAGCGCTTCTCTATCAATGACAGCGATTGGACTGGAGAACGCAAAAATCAGATTGTCATGATCGGACGTGACATCAATCACGACTCCTTGCGTCAACAACTGAAGGATTGTGTTGCCAAAAAGCTGGATTAAGCAACAACTAAATACCTGTACATAGCTTGGATACCAAGTTTTATTGCGACTACTTTATGCATGATCCACTACGACAAATGAAATTCCTAGAAACCCCTAGCCCAGCAAACAAGGGAATCAGAAGCGTCAGAGCAAGATCAAAACTGTCGCTGATGTCAGCTACTGACACTGCAAACTGTCTGATTGCAGTAATTTAAGAGGGGCGTTCGTTACTTGTCCCTGAGATTTTGTGCAATAGAGAACAACGATGTGCAACTCAGGCTTCTCCTTCAAGAGCTACGTAGGCCAGCTAAGGCTGCTGCCTCATCTGCAGTGTGGAGCTTGTTATCTACCAAAAGTCATCAGACAATGAACTCTCAACTTTCCTTTGGGCACATGCGCGCATTTGTTCTGAGCTGTGCTCTTGTCTGCGGGGGTGTTCAGGGGCTCGCCGTTCCATTCGTGCTGGCCCATTCCGGCCATGGTGATGAGTTCGTGCAGAACGGAGCCGTGGGACAGGTGAAGTCATCACCTGAGCAAGATCAGCTCTTGGGCATTACCACAGCACAACCCCAGAGTGGGCCTGATGGTCAGTTGACGGTGCCAACCGTGGCCATCGCCGATGCAGAGGGGAAGCCTCTGGTGTTTGTGCGCAGCGGAGACACCTACGACCCGGTGTTTATTCGTCTTGGGCCTGCAACTGACGATCGCACAGTTGTTCTGGAGGGCGTGAGCGCGGATGAACAGGTGGTTGTCTCAGGAGCTCTTTCGCTCTACGCGGAGTCGCAAAAGAAGGTTCGTGTTCCGGTTGAAAAGAGTCCTATAAGCTCCACTGACGGCGAACAGGTTCAAGCTGAGGTTGAGCCGGCTCCAGGCACATCGCCTGGATGGCTACTCCCCGGAGGCATCGGGGCAGCTGCGTTGGTCGTGATTGGTCTGGTTCTTGTGCTTCGCGGCCGTGGCCCTGGATCAAAACAGGGCTGAATGTAGAGAGAGATGTTGAACAAACTGCTCAACGCCATCCTGCGCGGCTCGATTGCTCGCCGTTGGCTCGTTGTTTTGTGTTCGCTCGTCATCAGTGTCTGGGGCGTTCTGAACGTTGTGCAGATGCCTCTGGATGTGTTTCCTCCCTTCGCTCCACCGCAGGTGGAGATTCAAACGGCAGCCCCTGGCCTCACGCCGGAACAGGTTGAGCGGCAGATCAGTGAGCCCATTGAGGCTGCAGTGAATGGGCTGCCTGGAGTGAATGTAGTGCGATCCGCATCCAAGCCCGGGCTCTCGATGGTGCAGGTGGTGTTTCGTGATGCATCGAAGTTGCAGAGCGCTCGCCAGTTGGTGTCTGAACGTCTGCAGCAGGTTCTCCCTCAACTGCCGACGACGGCTGATGCACCTGAAATATCTCCTCCCCTCTCGCCCCTCGGCACAGTTCTTCAATACGCCTTCACGCTGCCTGAGTCGGCACCGACAGATCAACAATTTCAGTTGCGCTCGTTGGTTCAAACCACCTACGAGAACGCTTTACTCGCCATACCTGGCGTGGCTCAGGTCACCATCTATGGCGGTGACCTACCTGAGACTCAGGTTCAGCTGAACCTGAAGGCGCTTCTGCAGCAGAATCTCGCCCTTTCTGATGTTGTCGAGGCGACCCGTGACGCACAGTTCAAGGGACGCGGTGGTGTGCAGATTGCCGGTGGCCAGGAACGTCTGATTCTCCCTCCCACCTCCAGTACCGCCAGCGCTGATCTCGAACGTGCAGCGATGAGCTCCTCCACTGGCCAAATCATCGCTCTGGGGGATGTTGCTGAGATCCGCCCTGGTGCAGCCATGCGGCGTGGAGAAGCCACGTTCAATGCCAAGCCGGCTGTGGTGTTGATGATCAACAAGCAGCCGGATGTGGACACCCCAAGGCTGACGAAAGCTGTGGAAGAACGGGTTAAGCAGCTGAACGCATCCCTGCCGAAGGATGTGGTGGTGACTCAATCGTTTCGTCAGGCCGAGTTCATCGACATTGCCATCCGCAATGTGAGCGAATCACTGCTGCTGGGCGTCGTGATCGTGGCAGCTGTGCTGTTGCTGTTTTTGATGAACTGGCGCACCGCTGTGATCACCCTCAGCGCCATCCCGTTGTCGTTGCTGGTGGGTTTGTTGCTGATGCGGGGGCTCGGTCTCCAGCTCAACACGATGACGCTCGGTGGTCTGGTGGTAGCCATCGGATCGGTGGTTGACGATGCAATCGTCGACATGGAGAACTGCTACCGCGGGCTGCGCCGGAACAAGCAGTTGCCGTCGCCCCAAAACCCCTTGGAGGTGGTGTTCCGCACCTCGGTGGAAGTTCGCCAGCCGGTGCTGTTTTCCACCCTGATCATCGTGGTGGTGTTTGCCCCGGTCTTCACGCTCACGGGCGTAGAAGGCCGCATTTTTATGCCAATGGGCATCGCTTATGTGTTGTCGATTGTGGCTTCGACCCTCGTGGCTCTGACTCTTTCACCAGCTCTCTGCGCCCTACTGCTGAGTCGGACACCGCTGCCTGTCGACAACTCTTGGGTTGAACGCTCTGCGGAGCGGCTCTACAAGCCGATTCTCAACCTCGCTCTGACCACACCACGTCGCGTGTTGGCTCTTGCACTGGCATCTGTGGTGGCTGCTGTCTTGATCCTTCCTGGGCTCGGACGCGTTTTCCTGCCGGAGTTTCGTGAGCAGGCGCTTTTGAACTCGATGGTTCTCTACCCCGGTGTGTCGCTCGAGATGACGAGCCGAGCAGGCACAGTTCTCTCGGAACGTCTCCAATCCAGCGATGACGTCGACTGGATTCAGGTGCGCTCGGGCCGTGCCCCCGGAGATGCCGATGGTGCAGGGGTGAATATCGCCCACGTGGATCTGGAACTAAGTGATCAGGCCATGGCTGATCGCACCTCTGCCATCGCTCGCATCCGGAAGGCTTTTCTTGCTTTGCCTGGTGTGGCACCAAACATCGGTGGGTTCATCTCCCACCGGATGGATGAGGTGCTTTCTGGTGTACGGAGTGCCATCGCGATCAAAATTTCTGGGCCCGATCTCAACGAACTGCGCCGTCTTGGTGAGCAGGTCCGTGACGTGGTGGGTGAGGTGTCTGGAGTGGTGGATCTACAGCTCGAGCCCCAGCTGCCGGTGCCCCAGCTGCAACTGAGGATTGATCGGGAACTGGCGCTGCAGGAAGGGGTTAGCGTTGCAACGCTTGCGCAGGCCTCGGAAGTTGCCCTGCACGGTGCGCTCATCAGTCCTGCTGAATCCGCGAGTGGTCGCAATGCCGTGGTGGTCACTCTGCCTCCCGAGCAACGGAGCAACTTGAACGCTCTGCGTCGTGTACCGATCAGAACGGCCTCGGGTGCGCTCAAACCGCTCGGCGACTTTGTGATGGTGGAGTCGACTCATGGCCCGAATGAGATCTACCGCGAGGATGTGGCTCGCCGAATCGTGGTGTCAGCCAACGTTGCCGAACGCCCCCTGGGGTCCGTTGTGAACAACATTCGCAGCCTTGTGGACAAGTCAGTGACGCTGCCTGCCGGTTACACCATTCGCTACGGAGGCCAGTTCGAATCGGAGCAACGAGCCACCCGTGCCTTGCTGATCTACAGCGTTTTAGCAGCTGTGGTGATCGCCTTCTTGATGGTGATTGCGGTGCGCTCTTGGCCTGCCACGGCAGCGATTCTGGTCAATTTGCCCCTGGCCCTGGTTGGTGGTTTAGTCGCAGTTCTGCTTAGTGGCGGGGTGCTGTCGGTGGCGTCGCTCATTGGGTTCATCACCCTATTCGGGGTCGCCGTTCGTAATGGTCTTCTGCTGGTAGACAACTTCAATCGTCGCCATCAAAGCGGTGAGCCGTTGATGGAGTTGATCCGCAACGGAAGCCTTGAGCGGCTGAATGCGATTTTGATGACGGCACTCACCTCTTCACTGGGCATGTTGCCACTGGCCCTTGCCTTTGGTGCTGGCAATGAGATCCTTCAGCCACTTGCCATCGTTGTGCTCGGAGGACTGATCACCTCCACGCTGCTCACGCTCGTGGTGATTCCTGCTCTGTACGCCCGTTATGGGCGCTGGCTTCTCCACGCTTCAACTCGATAACGTATCGAGAACAGCGACAGCTGGCTCGGGCTGGTCAGGCAGTGGAGCATGGACGAGATCAATGCCCCTGCACTTTGTTCTCTTCTTAAATGACTGAATCCCCCAAATGGGGGATTCAGTCATTCGTTGCTGGATACAGACTCGTAGACAAAGCCACATCAAATCATTGGCACTGCATGCATCAGATCAGTAATCAAAACTTGAAGTTGGAAGAAATCCCTGATCCGGATGGCAATTGGCAGCAATGGGTTCGTTTCGCACACATGGTCAATGGATATGAGGTTCATGGTGGATTTAAACCCTGTGCGGATTTAGCCAATGGTGGAGAGGCCAAAACACTGACTGAACTGCGCTGCGCCTTGTTCTTTGAAGCGCGGCGAGATCGCCATAGCGGTGGACGATCCACTGATGAGTCATTGATTCGTGAACTGCTTAGAGCGATTCGGAAAAAGGTAGAAGCTCATGAGTTGCATTAAAAGCTCTCTCCAGAGTTGTGTGCCTTATAGGCCGCTGTGATAAGTAGAGATGTCAGCAATTAATTTGGCAGTGAGGCCAAATAACGGGACTTGCGCAGTAGCGAGGGTTCTTTTTCTCCTACTGATGCATCGGGACTTGTGTCAGTAGTCCCAGACAATGACGGCCACCGTTCCAACAAACCGTACGGCAGTCCATGACGACACCATGATCAGATTGAGACACTGCCAACTTGGGGATCGGGCGGATCATTGTCATTTTCCAAAGAACGATGCAGGGAACAACTCAACTGGTGGCGGGTTGCATGTTCACTCTGGCGAAAAGAATGGTCCTAAGCGCAGGAATGTCCGTACTTGAGTCAGGTACCACCATCGCTGGATGGACTAGTGAACATCAATATGTACAAATTGAGATCTACAGAATTTTTACGTGCCACACAGGAGCATGGAAGCATGTATATTGAGAGAGTTGGAGCAGTGATCATAGAAAGGAGTTAAGGAAGAATTACCGCAGACTAAAAGTTGCATTAAAACTCGATGAGGCACAAGAAAAAATCAGCTTCAACGCCTATAATTAAATCGTCAGAGAACTGCCTCTTTCAAATGAAGTTCCAGACAAAAAACTGTTGCGCCCCATTGGCGCAGATACTTGAGCTTGTTATGGATGAGCTCTTGGATGGGATTTTAATTGTAAATAATGACAACAGAAAAGTCATTTACTTTAACGATAAATTCAAGCAACTGTGGAGAATCCCTCAATCCATATCTGAAAATTCTGATGACCATGCGCTTTTATGTTATGTCGCAACGCAACTTGAAGCACCGGATGAATTTTTAAAAAAGATAAACTTAATTCATTCAACTGATCAATCTTGGCAGGATGAAATAAATTTCAAGGACGGCCGTGTTTTTGCAAGGAAAAGCATTTGCGTCTCAGGCATGGATAAATTTAAATCGCGTGTATGGATTTTTAGAGATGTAACAAGCGAAAAAAGTATTCACATTGATAGCCTTACTGGATGCTTAAATCGAAAAGCATGGGATTCAATTGGAACAAAAGATTGGGTACTGGGTAATTATTCAATGCAATATTGTGTGGCCGTTGTAGACCTTAACGACTTTAAAAACATTAACGATGATTTTGGCCACGAAGCAGGTGATCGAGTCCTCAAAAGACTAGGAGTGACTTTGAAACGTCTTATTCGAAACAAGCAGGATAAAGTCTTTAGAACTGGAGGTGACGAATTCTGTATTTTACTAGAATCAAGTACCGATATATCCAGCAGTATTTCAAATCGTCTTACTAATGAACTCATTGCGGCAGGAATTAATGCTGCTACTGGTGTATGCATGTCAAAACAGAAAGAAGGAATTATTGAGGCATTTCGAAAGGCTGACGCACGAATGTTAGCTGCAAAAAAAGCTCAAAAACATTTGCAGAATAGTCTAATCCATCCATCTCACCAAGTCGCCACAAGAAAGACTAAAACAGATGAAGAAATAGACATGCTAGCAAACCTTTCAGTTGCCGTTAAAAAGAAAGAACTTGATCTAGCTTTTCAGCCAATATTTGACAGATATGGGCAAATAGCATGGGTCGAAGTATTATGTCGCTGGACACATGAGGGGCAGAATATTCCCCCTGATATATTCATCCCTTTATCCGAATCTTCAGGACAAATTCACAGGATCTGGGATTGGGTACTGGAAGAGTCAGTCAAAACAGTTCATATGTGGAAGGAAAAATCAAAACTTATATCATTATCAATAAACTTTTCAGCGGTTCAGGTTGAATACTATAAAAACACCGGTTTTTCATACTCAAATCAGATCAAGAGCATTTGCGAAGAATACAAGGTATCTCCAAAATGTCTAAAAATTGAGCTTACTGAAACGTCTCTATTAACTGACTTGATGAAAGCGAAAGAATTGTTCGAAGAACTGACGGATATTGGAGTTGATCTATGTATTGATGATTTTGGTACAGGCTTTTCTTCTTTGTCAATCATGCAGGCATTGCCCATTAAATACATCAAAATTGATGGCAGCTTTATCAATGGCGTACCATTAAATTTGTCAAATACTGCAATCACTAAGGGAACTATTTCTATGGCAAATGAGCTTGGCTTAGAAGTCTGTGCTGAATGCGTTGAAAGTTCTGAACAAATTGAATTCTTGCGATCTTATGGTTGCCATTATTTCCAAGGTTATTTCAAATCCAAGCCATTACCTGCTGTTGAGATGGCCAAGTTGATTTAAGTTCACTCTCAACTGGCCTCCGGTGTTCGGTTAGCTCTATAATTGAAGATAGCTTAAGACTAATATTCTTACAATCTTGCAAATTGTCACATCATTATTTCAATCCTCATGTAAACAGATTTACTTTGAAGTTCATCATATTGATACTATTGATAGATTCTTGCGAGCTCAATTTTATCAGTTGACGTTCTATGAGCACTGCATGAGAGTTCGCTTAATCTTCCCACTTTAGCTCTTGTCTACGCTATGATAGATAGGATTAGTGGATATCCTTCTGAAATATTCACTACATAGTCTTCCCTCGTCGATACTTACTTCTTTTGCACTGACTCTGTCGCTGTTTGGATGCAGCTTAGAGCGTGCTGATCGATTAAAGATTTCGCATTCGCAATGGCCTGGCTTCGAATATCTAAAACTAGCGGAATCTAAAGGTTACCTGCCAGGTGCGGAGATTGTCTCGTTAACAGATCAATCTGAGGTGGTAAGGGCTTATTTGCGGGGGGATCTTGACATTGTTCAGCTGACTACTGTGGAGATTCTGGAGATTTGCTCGAAACAGGCTGAGAAATGTCCTGTCATTGTTTTGGTATTGGATGAATCGGTCGGTGGAGATCAAATTATGTCCTTGAAAATAGATTCAATTTCCAATTTGCGAGGTTCAAAAGTTGCGGTAGCTACTGATTCATTTGGGCCATTTGTTTTGCAACAGGCATTGAAGTCTATCAACAGTTCAATCGATGATATAAGAATGATGCCTATGTTGGTTTCTGAGATGCCTAGTGCGCTCTCTAGTGGTGAGATCGATGCTGCTGTTTTATATCCTCCCAATAGTGAAATAGTAAGATCCATTGGCGGCAAAACTATTTTCGATAGCTCTGAAATTCCTGGTCAGATTTTGGATGTTCTTGCTGTTTCGCCATCTGTTTATTCGGCGCGGGCAGAAGATATTTCTGAGATCGTTTCTGGTTGGTTTAAGGCGCATGAATATGCATTGAATAATAAACAATCTGCCATTGCCTTTATGTCTTCCAGCCTGAATCTTTCGCCCAAGGAATTGAGAAATATATTGAATGGGATTGCCTTTTACCCAACAGTCGACGGGCAACTTACGTTAATACAACCTCAAGGTAATCTTGCGAAAAACATTGAGAAGGTGAAGCAATCGATGGAAAAATTAAACTTCATTTCGTCAGATGCGCCATCTCCAAAGGTGACTGATCGTTTCTTACCATGATTACATTTTTTAGACAGCTTCGCCATCTATGTAGGCAGTTTGATTCTTCGTCCAACAGTGTTAGCCGGCTTGTTCTTTATATCCAACTCGTCACAGTTGTTCTAATACTTTCATCTGTTATCTTGATTGAAGCTTTTTCAACGATCTCTTCTAAACATTTAAAAAATCAGCTCAATGCTGCTCTTCTTCAAGAAGACCAAGTTGCCTATCTTATTGGAGAATTGGCTGAAATTGATCATATAAAGGAAGATTTTCTGCTATCAGTTAACAATTCAGATCAGTCAGGGCGAGAGTTGGTTTTACTTTTACAGAAACATCTCTCAGACCTTTCTTCTGAATTCAATGTTGGTTGGATGAGGCGAGCTGACGATGGTTTGCCTACCCTTATCACAAAAGAATTTGATTCAGCCCAATTGCGCATCTTACGTGCACAACGTGTTGTTTCTAGCTTTCTGCTTAGAAATAGTGTAGTGACCCAAGAAGATGTACTGGATCTCTTAAGGGGATACCCATTAATGGATCTCCGTTTTGCTCACTCCAATCTTTTAGCCTCCAATAATGATCTCAATTTACTGAGCCAGGATCTTGAGCAAGAGCTTCGGAGAACTGAGAATTACTTCGAAATATTGCTTATTATCACCCTTCTTGTTGCATCAAGTGTAGCGATAGTGTCGTCTTACCTGGTGTATAAGCGCACAATTGTGAAACCCCTGGAGTCGATCTATGCGATTACTTCAGCTGTCCCTATTCTGAATACAGCTGGTGATACCTCAGAGGGTCTTGCTGACCTTCAAGTTGTGGGCAAGGAACTTCAATCTTCTGATAATGGAGTCCTTGAAATCAGGATGTTGCGTCAGATATTGTCTGGCCTTCTGAACCGTCTGTTTCTCTCCTGTGAAGCTCTGAATGATCTCTCGATGACAGATCCGTTATGTCAGATTGGTAATCGCAGATCTCTAGACATTTATGGAGAAAAGGCTTGGAAGCAGGCAGTGCGAACAGTTAGCCCTATAGCAATCTTGATGATTGATGTTGACAATTTCAAACAGTTCAATGACATTTATGGTCATAGCAAAGGCGATGATGTTTTGGTATCTATAGCTCAATGTTTTCCTAAAGTATTGCGACGTCCCTTGGATGATTGCTTTCGTTATGGAGGAGAAGAATTTTTGATCCTCATGTATGACGTTTCCGCTGAAAATTTCAATCACTTTTGTCATAAGCTGCGTGATTCTGTTGAAAACCTTTCGATTGAACATCGAGGTGTAAAGACTGGACGAGTCACAATTAGCTGTGGTGGTTGTTATGTATTCAACCCTTGCTCTTTATCCCTTGATGATGCGATTCAACACGCTGATCAAGAGCTTTATCGCGCAAAGAAGCATGGCCGCAATCAGGTTTCCATCTACTCGATTGAGCGACCTTGGTTCGTGAAACCACCGAACAATTCAATGAATATCTGAGAAAATCGGCTTGGCTCTGTAGGAAAGATGTGTCCTGGTTTTGAAGGCTGCATCCGCTCATCCGATCGACGAGAGCTGAGTGTTGGTGAGGAGGGTGTGCTTTGGGTTAAGTCGCCCACTCTGACGGTCGGATATTGGAATAATCTCGCCGCTACAGCAGAGATCATTCAGGAGGGTTGGCTCAATACGGGTGACGCCATGCGTCTCGATGATGATGGCTATCTCTGGTTTTGTGGTCGCCGCAAACAAATCATCGTTCACGATGGATCCAATATTTGTCCTCAAGATGTAGAGGAAGCTTTGATGGAGCATCCCGCTGTAGATCAAGCTGGTGTGATCGGGATTGAAGATGCTGTGCATGGACAACATGTGCATGCTTATGTCTCTTTCAAATCTGGTTTCGATGTCCCCACAGTTCCAGAACTGATTGTTTTTGCGCGTGAGCGTGTTGGGTACAAGGCTCCGGAAGTTTTGCAGGTTCTTCCCTCTCTTCCTCTTAATGCTGTGGGAAAGATCAACCGTGTGGCCCTTCATGCCATGAGCTCCAGGCATTGAACTGCTTATAATTTTAAGTATTTACTGGCAAATCATTATCCTAATCAATTACTTATATTTAAGCGGAATCTGCATTCTTGTTGACAATTGCAAGATCAGTATCTAGTATTTTAATGTATTGATTGATGTTGTCGTGAAAAAATCATTGGTTGATCTTGTCCAAACGATTAAAGCTGTTGGTCCAATATTGTTAAGCGCTATTAAAAGCGGTCAATTGTTTGTTCCTCAATGCGAACTCACTGATCCCGACCCAGACGTCTTGTGCGAGTACGATGTAAGAATTCCTGTGAGTGAGGGATTCTCCGTCACGGCAAATATTTACCGCTCAAGAAAAGCGGCAAAGAACGGAGTGAAAGTACCTGTAGTGATGTGCGCGCATCCATATGACAATCATCTAACCCCTGCTCTTAAGAAGACACCTTTTAACGCTGCACCTCAGCAATATCGTTTGATTCCCCAACCATCTGGTAAGCCAGCATTCTCTAAGATTACGAGTTGGGAATCTCCAGATCCAAATTTTTGGGTTTCCTCCGGATATGCCGTTGTCAATATGAATATGCCGGGCTATTCCAATAGTGAGGGACCACCAAGTGCATTTACCGAACATCAGGCCAAGTGCTATTACGAGGCTATTGAGTGGGTTGCAAAGCAACCTTGGTGTACAGGCAAAGTTGGTCTAAATGGGGTCAGCTTCCTTGCTATCTCGCAGTTTCATGTTGCGGCATGCCAAGCATATGGTGGCCCTCCTCCATCCCTCTGCTGTATTTCACCCTGGGAAGGTCTTACAGATCCATATCGAGATATTTATGCGATTGGTGGTCTTCCAGAAGTTGGTTTTCCAGCTTTCTGGTGGATAACTGAAGTCAAACCTGTTATCAACGGTTCACAGAAAGATTTTGTGGAGTCAGAAGGGGACATCCCCACAGATTGGGGAGACAAGCACCCTCTTTATGATGATTTTTGGAAATCTAAGGCAGCAAAATTAGAAGAGATCACGATCCCCATGCTCGTTTGCGGCTCGTTTTCTTGTCAAAGCTTGCACACAATGGGCTCTTTCCGAGCATTTATCAAAGCGCAGTCAAAACATAAGTGGATCTATACACATCGCACGGGTCAGTGGAACTCGTACTACTCACCAGAAGTACAAACTCTGACTCGTAACTTTATGGATTGTTTCTTGAAGGGAGATGAGTCAAGTGGATTTCTAAATAGACCTAGTGTACGTCTAGAAGTCCGCTCCAGCCTTGACAAAATTCATGAGATTCGCCATGAGAACGAGTGGCCAATTGCTCGAACTAATTATACAAAACTCTTTTTAGGGCAACAACAATCGCTTCAGTTAGAGCCTCAGGAGATTGAAACGGAACTGTCATATTCAGCAAAACATGGAAAAACAACTTTCCAATACACATTTGCGGAAGATACTGAACTCAGCGGATACATGAAACTTTGTCTTTGGGTGGAGGCACGGTCAAGGGATGCTGGTGAAAAACAACCGGAAGACATGGCCTTTTATGTTGCTGTTAATAAGCTCGATAGTGAAAACAAACCAGTTCACTTTTATGGCTGCATTGGTACGACCAATGATATGGTGACACGAGGCTGGGGTAGGGCATCCCTTCGAGAACTTGATCCTATGGAATCTACCGATTGGAATCCTGTGCCCTCTGCTTCGCGATGGCAGTTACTTAAGAAGGCTGAAATTGTGCAGATCAATATTGCTTTGTATCCCAGCAGTACATTTTTTATGGCAGGTGAGAGCATCAAACTTATAATTGGATCAAGCGAAATCATTTCTACTCCTCCATATATAAAAAATAGTTCTTTTAATCATGGAAAGCATATTATTCACTATGGCGGTAAATATGACTCACATCTTCTCGTCCCAAAGATCTAGCGTGAAGAGCTAAGACCGTAGATGTCTAATTAGTAGCTTGACTTTCAATAATTTGCTTAGCCTATAAAGCAAAAATTGTGATCCAATCATGACTCATCATCTTTATTTTGTGATGTCTACAGGGAGAACGCAGAACTCATGAGCTGATTCAGATTTTTAAGGAATGTAAGCCGGCAAAGGCTTAACTGATGGCCAATAAAGGATGCTAATTCATTCAAGGCCGATGCAGCAACGCGACATGCTCAGTACATTCCCGTGAGCTACTACCCATAGTCAACACGGCTTGGGAAACCCATCAGGCAGCAGCGGATTCTTAGCACCTATTCATCGAACTATGGATCAACCTGCAGAAAATCGGTTGGCAACGCTGAATACCTCCATAAGAGAAAGAATGGACTATCAGGACCAAATTTTTTTGCAGCTCAAATATCATTCAGATTAAATAAAAGCGACTCAAGCAAGAGTTTTTTCATCTTCATGCGTGCTCTCCCGATTACTTTGTCTTTAGGTCTGGTTTTTGGCGGATTAGCTGAACGGGGACCGATCGCCCATGCTCAATCCGTTGATGTCACAGACATCAAAGCTGAACTCAGCCCCAGTGCACTCAGGGCCTATGGAGAAAGTTCACCCAAGAAACTGAAATCTCGCCTTGGTGAACTCACATTCACCAAGGGCGGTTTTGCAACGAAGAAAACTGCCTCCAAAGTGAGCAACTTCGTAGACATCTCCCGAGCAGTCGAGCTGTTCATCAATGGAACGCCAACTCCTCGATCGTGGTGATGCCTTCTGCTCGCAGCTTCTGGCGTTGGCTTTGACGCATCCCCGTCACCAGGATTAAAAAGACCTTGACTCAATCAGTGCGGGGGCCCTCGGTAGTGCAATCGCGCTAGCAGTTGGCTACGGCATCGGGAGGGCGAAGCGATGAGCTACCTGAACTGTGTTTTCTGCGAGGCAGAGGTCACATCGCCCCCAGTACTCAATGACTCAACCGCCAAGGGGATTTGCGAGTTCTTCGTCGCTCGCTGTGGTCGACTCCCTCGCATGGACGAAAAAGGGATGCATATCCCGATGGGGTCGAGACGGGATCGTGAGCGACAGCTAATGTGACCGTTTTGTTATGGAGTTAATAAGCCCTTAGAGCTCATTAAAAAAGTGGGGACACCTCCAGGGTGTTCACCTCATAGCGATAGGACCGAGACCCCCTTGAGCGAACGAGCTTCCTCTCAGTGGTGAACCCCGCCAAATTGAGCAGTGCCTGGGGCAAACGGGAATCCGCGGCAGGTCTGAGTTCAGCATGGCTTTGGTCGCGTTTGTGCTGTTGGTGAGTTGACGGCAACCGGCGTGGCGGCTGGTGCTGTTTTGTGCCGCGGTTGGTGCTTTCCCCCTGGCCTGATCCATTCGTCTGCAGAATCACTGCATTGATGGGGAGCGTGGTGTCTGAAGCTGGTCTGAATCCTTCTGATCAACGCTGGAGTTTCTGGCCGCTGCTGCCACCTCAGAGCTACTGATGGCAACCAATGCAAGAGGCGAGTCCCTGAGACGTCTCTTATTTTTTGTGCAACTGGGCAAGAATATATGCAACTGAGTGATGTATTGAGAGTAAAAACAAAACCTCGTACTTTGTATATAAAGGTTTTCGATCCGTTACTGAAAAAGACTTTCCTCCGCATCATGCATCTCGCTGAAGAACCACTTGATGAAAGGTATTTAAGGCTCTTGAACCCTGGTTATGGCAACGCGATCAAAGAACAAGGGCGAAAGTCCACGCTTCCCGGTCTTCTAACGGCTGGACTCTTGCGACAGCATCTCGGGTTGGGGGGTGGTGATCCTCAGTAACTAGCAATCAGGCCCAATACGACGACCAACTGGATTGCACCTGATACTGATCAGGAGGCTCCCCGCATCATCCGGATCGTTGAGAACGTTCTCTTGATGTATTACACGAGATGTCAATTGATGAGTTTGAGTTTTGCACTTGAGATTCGCTCCAGTTACAGCAGTGACATTCAGCTTTGGTTTCCACTCTCGGAGGCGATCCCAACCTTTAAGGTTGGCCTATCACTTAATGAGAGCTCTGCTGACTTCAGAGATAAATCTGGTCTAGAACTTGTCTAAACGTTGTAATTAATGATCAAAAAGGGCGTCTATAGCTCATCGATTGCTATTTAATTTTCTTTGAAGGCTTACCTCAGCGTTGAGTCTGCACTTCAGCTTTCTGTGCTGAAGCCCAGTTCAGCCCCTAAAGAAGTTGCGTTTGTATTCGATTCTTGTTGAGCCAAGCAGAGCTATCTAGTTTCAAGACGCTGTCGGATGGCTCAAACCATGGATGTCGATCCCAGTAAGTTGCCACTAGATGACAGCAAACGTGGTGGCGGTTGGTCCGTAATCACTGGGTGGGGAAGGGCAACCTTCAGCCGCAAAGGCAAGAGGCTCTGGCAAACCTTGAATCACAAGAGCGCTTGTTTGTCCTGTGCTTGGGGGACTGGAGGCCAGAACGGTGGCTTTCGCGATGAGCTCGGGGAGCCGTTCCAGCGTTGTATCAAGAGCGTGGAAGCGATCCGGGCCGAACTGCAGCCTGCCGTTCCTCGTTCTGTTTTTAATCGTCGCAGCTTGGGGGAACTGCAGCAGTTGAATTCAGCCTCTTGTGACCGGTTAGGTCGCCTGGACCATCCCTTGATTCAGCGCGCGGGTCACGACTTCTATGAACCGATCAGTTGGGACGAGGTTCACGACCTTCTTGCCGATGCCTTCAAGACCTCGACTCCAGAGAGGCTGGCTTCATACAGCTCGGGGCGCTCTTCCAATGAAGCGGCTTACCTACTTCAGTTGCTGATGCGAGCTCGAGGTTCGAACAACCTGGCTGATTGCTCTGATCTTTGCCATGCACCATCGAGTGTGGGACTCACTCGCGTTTTCGGAAGCGGCACCTCCAATGTGAGCCTGGAGAGTTTGCGTCAGGCCGATGGTGTGGTGCTTGTGGGTTCCAATGCTCCGGCAAATCACCCCCGCTTGATGAATGAGTTGATTCGCCTCAGAGAACGAGGGGGCACGGTGGTGGTCATCAATCCTGTTATTGAGGGGGGGCTGCTCAAGTTTGGTTCTCCTGCCTTCCCGATCCGTTCTTTATTGCTAAGCAGTGAGATCGCTTCTCTTTATTTGCAACCGATTCCGGGATCCGATACAGCCGTATTCCTTGGGCTTCAAAAGGCCTGGTTGGAGAGTGGCGCTATCGCATGGGAGTTTGTGAAGTCTCACAGCGACGGCTGGGAGGCCTTGCAAGAACAATTGATAGGCAGCAGCTGGGAGTCGATTACCCAGTGCTGTGGCCTCAGCCGCGAAGAGTTGGAGTACACCGCTGCCCGTTTGGCAACTTGCCGTGCTGTGGTGTTTGCCTGGGCGATGGGAATCACACATCACTCCAATGGAACGACCAATGTTCAGGCCATCGCCAACTCGGCTGTTTTAAGCGGAAATGTGGGCCGTCCTGGGGCGGGAACAATGCCAATCCGTGGTCATTCCAACGTTCAGGGTTTTGGCTCGATGGGGGTGTCAGTTCGTTTACGCAAACCGATGCGATTGGCCCTCGAGGCTTTGCTCCAACGCCCCTTGAGCCGCACCCCAGGTTTTCACGCCAGGGATCTGATTGAGGCCGCCGATCGTGGGGAGGTGGATGCACTGCTCTGCCTTGGCGGAAATCTGTTTGGTGCCAATCCGGACAGCACTCAGGCTCGTCGGGCTCTCGGAAGGATTGACACCATCGCCTATCTCGCAACAAAACCCAATCAGGGCCATTTTCATGGACTGGGTGCTCGCCAGACCTTGCTCCTCCCTGTCTTTAACCGTTTTGAGACACCTCACCGCACAACGGTGGAGTCTGGTAACAACTGGGTTCGATTGAATGAGCCTGGAACTACCCATTTAAAACGAGCCAATTTAACCAGCGAAGTGGGGTTTTTAGCCGAATTGGCTCATCGCCTCTTTGGAGATGAGCCGATCCACTGGAAACGTCTGCAGGATCCGATTTACGTGCGTGAATTAATTGCCAAGACTGTGCCGGGATATGAGGGGATGGCGGGTATTGATGCCTCCAATCGCGAGTTCGAAGTGAGTGGCAGGGTATTTTCAGTGCCCCGTTTTTCCACACAAAATGGACGGGCTCAGCTCACGCCAACACCGTTGCCAGAATTGAGTTTTCCCGATGTGGATCACTTTGGTGGGTTAGCCGATGGTGAGCGGGGTTTTGTGCTTAATCTCATCACCGCCCGCAGCCATGGGCAGCACAATACGGTTGTGTATAAGGCAGCTGATCGGTATCGCGGCATGCCCCACCGACAAACATTGCTGATTAACCCTGAGGATTTACAGACTTTTGGTTTTGAGGCCCACGATCGAGTAACAGTTCAGGGTGAAGCGGGGAGCCTTGAGCAGATTGAATTAATCCCAGGATCGATCAGACAGGGGTGCGGACTGATGTTTTTCCCGGAAGCCAATGTATTAATGCGTGGCATATCCGATCAGACCTGTGGTACGCCGGCTTTCAAGCGCGTTCCTGTTCTAATCCGAGCACAAGTTCTTGCAAGCATGAACTGATCGCCACTCTCATTTGCCTGCGATCGTGACCGACTCAAGCAGATCCTTTCTCTTACTTCTGGAATCAATGGCAGTGCACCTATCCTGAGAGGTGCTTCAGCGGGGATCAAGGTCGTCAAATGAGTGTCATGGATCTGAGCTCATGAGCGATCCCCTACCCCAGCAAACAAACGAATCAAATGCCTCAGTGCGCGAGCAACGCTGGCCTTGGTGGCCGCTGCTGCCGCTGTATCCCTATGGCAAGCGCGCCACCCACTTTGAAGAACTGATCCCAGGCCAGGTTTGGAGCTTTGAGCAGCTTCAGGGGGTCTATTACGTGGCGGTGCCGATCCGGCTCACCGTGGTGAAGGTGCCAGGTGGCTTGATGCTGGTGAATCCACTGCCCCCCACGACGGAATTGCTCGCAGGCCTGGCGGCACTGGAAACGGAACATGGGCCGGTATGCACGATCGTGTTACCCACCGCATCCGGCCTGGAGCACAAGCTTCCGCTTGGCCCCCTCGCTCGCGCCTTTCCCAAGGCTGACGTGTGGGTCTGCCCAGGCCAGTGGAGTTTTCCGGTGCAACTTCCTCTGAGCTGGCTCGGGGTACCGGCAACACGCACCAAAGTTTTGCTCACGGATGGTGTACCCCATCCCGAGGTGTGCCAATGGATTTCGCTTGGTCCACTCGATCTCGGTGTGGGCCGGTTTCAAGAGATCAGCTGCCTGCATCAACCCAGTGGCTCCCTGTTGATTACCGATGCCCTGGTGGGCATTCACTCCACACCACCCGCGATCTTTGATCGCGATCCCACGCCTGTGCTGTTTCATGCGCGCGAGCGTGGTGATCAACCCCTCACTGATTCGCCAGAGGCTCGCCGGCGTGGCTGGGCACGATTGGTGCTCTTCGCCTCATATCTCAGGCCCCATTGCCTGCGAGTGCCACCCATCGCCGAGCTGTTGCGCCATGCCTTTCGCCCTGGGTTGCGGTCGTGGAAAGCCCACTTCGGGCTGTATCCGTTCGATTGGCAAGACGGGTGGCGTGACGATGCTGCGGTCTTGATGGGCGATGAGACCGCCAAGCTGCAGGTAGCCCCAGTGCTGGAACGACTGGTGTTACCGCGAGCCCAACAAGCGATCAACGCCTGGCTTCAACAACTGGAATCAAAATCGGATCTGTGCTGGTTGATCCCCGCCCACTACAGCGCGCCGCTTGCTTTTAACGCGCAACAGGCATCGGTGTTGCGATCGGAACTACAACAAAAAAACTGGGCACCCAATGAAGGAAATTGGACCTTCCTCGGTGGCATCGATCAGCGTCTTTTAGAGCTTGGATTCGTGCCCGAGAATCCATTAAAAAAAGACTAATCCTTATAAAGATTAGTCCAATAATCAAACAACCAATAATCATTCAAAAGGGAACGATTAAACCCTTTAAGCCAAGAGAAAAGCTTCAGAGATTGAGATCTTCGTCTGGGTTTACAGCCATTTCATCGTCAGCGAAGAGCGATTCCTCGAGTTCCTTGCGCTGCTCCATCTGACGCAAGAAATAACCAGTCATCATCGCGGAGGCCAACATGTTGGCCAGATTGTCGCGATTGGACGTGACTTTCACCTCAAACTGCTCACCGGGGAGCATGCCCAGCAATCCCTGAACGTTGTGGCGAATGATGTCTTGAATATCGTTGCTTGCTGAACGAGCCACCCGTTGGAGCACGTCTGGCGATTGGTCCTGCAGGTATTGGATCAAGCTGTTAACGGGCTGGCCGTCCTGGCTGTCCGTGGTTAGGAACTCTGGATTGAACATCCTGCCCACCGTTCGTCAGTCATCAAACCTTATCGCAGCTGTGATCTGAGGCCCCTCTGAATTTTGGTGTGAGAACCGAATCGGACCGAACCGGTTCAAGGGCCAGTAGCGCCAAACCGCTGTCCCTATCACCCTTTCATCAGGAAGTGCCCCCCACACATGGGAATCGAGGCTGGCATTTCGGTTGTCGCCTAACACCCAGTACTGCCCCTCAGGCACGCTGAGCGGCCCCTGGTCGTAATCCATCTCCGCTGGCATCCAGTCTTCCAGCACCGGTTTGTTGTTGCGCAGCAACTGGCCGCCTCGCACTTCAATCGTGTCTCCGGGAAGTCCCACCACGCGCTTGATCAAGGCGGCATTCGCGTCATAACCAGCCTCCACAAGCTGAGGCGGTGCTGCAAACACCACAATTTGATTCAAGCCCAGCGGCGTATGGCGTTGGCGGCTCAATTTTGGAGTGATCTTTTCCACCAGGATGCGGTCTTGCAACTGCAAGGTGGGCAACATCGATCCCGAAGGAATCCAGCGGGGTTCGATCACCTGCCATCGCAGAAAGAGGGCCAACAACACCCACAACAAGAGGCCTTTCCAACTGTTGCGCTTGGGTTCTGAGTTGGGAGTGGTTGCCATGGCAGGTTCTGCGTTAGCCGAGGATCGCATTAGCCATCGCCGCTTCCCTGACGCAGGCCCTCACCAATCTGCAGGCTGCTGTCCTGTTGCTTCAGACCCTCCAGCAACAGGGTCTGCGCCATGTGGTGCTTTGTCCTGGCAGTCGCTCCGGCCCGTTAGCCCTTGCCGCCGCAGGCTTGATGCGCGCTGGGTTGATCACTCTCAGCACAGCAATCGATGAACGATCTGCTGGGTTTTATGCCCTGGGTCGGTCCAGCGCCTCTGGTGTTGCCACAGCCGTGATCACCACCTCCGGAACGGCGGTGGCCAACCTGTTGCCCGCCGCCGTAGAAGCGGATCGCTCAAGCCAGCCGCTGCTGCTGATCAGCGCAGATCGCCCCCTAAGGCTCAAAAACAAAGGGGCTAATCAAACCGTGAATCAGGAAGCCTTCCTAACCCCGGTGTGCCGCTGGTGCGGATCAGGACCTTTAGATGGCCTCAGCGCAGGGCTGGATCAGGAGCTGCAAGCCCTTGCTCAGAACGCCTGGAGGCATTTGCATCAGCAGCCCGGACCTGTGCATCTCAATCTCCCCTTTGAGGAGCCCCTGCACCCTGATCTGGATCAGCAGAGCACGTTTTGGAGCCAATGGAATAGTTCAGAGTCCGTGGCCATCACCCACAACCCTGAGCTCTGCAAACCCACCAGCCACTCCGAGGCTCCATCCCTCGATCCCGATCAACCCGGTGTCATCGTTGCCGGACCCTGGAGAGGACTGAGCGCCACGCTTGAGCCCTATCAAGCCGCCTTAATCGCCTGGCAGCAGCGCAGTGGCTGGCCAGTGCTCGCCGATCCCCTCGCAGCCATCCCAAGCAACTTAGGGGGCGTGATTCGCTCTTGGGATCTGTTGCTTCCAAACGGCTTAAGCCAGCTACCAGCAAACGCCCAGGTGCTGCGGCTGGGCTCGATGCCTGCCAGTCGTCGCCTCGAGGCCTGGATTGCGAACCAACAGGGCCCACAACTGCTGATCACAGAAGGCGATCCCCGCCCGCTAGATCCCCTTGAAATCGCCGAGCAATGGAGCGGCGGCCTGGCGCAGTGGTGGAAGCAGTTGAACCCCAGGCTGCGAGTTATTGACGCAACAAAGCCGGATATTGAGGCTCGTGGAGGGTCGCCACTGCAGGCCTGGCGCACGGCAGATCTTGAACTGCAACAGCGCCTCTATGAACTGCTGCCAGGGCATGGCCCCGCGAATGAACCGGCATTGATGTTTGCTTTGGCGCGGCTCTTGCCCGCAGAGCTGCCCGTGATGCTTGCAGCCAGCAGCCCGGTGCGCGATTGGCAAGCCTTTGCCGCAAGCGATACCGGCCGCAGGCGCTGTTACAGCTTTCGCGGAGCCTCAGGCATCGATGGCACCCTCTCCTTGGCACTGGGGATAGCGGCCGAGCTCGGTCCAACGGTGCTGATCACAGGTGACTTAGCGCTTTTGCATGACAGCAACGGCTGGCTGCTGGCCAGCGCTGCCCAGCAGCCCTTATTGGTGCTGTTGATCGACAACGCCGGAGGCGGCATTTTTGAACAGCTGCCGATCGAAACCACCCCCAGAGATGGGTTTAACCAGCTGTTTGCGATGCCTCAACAGGTGGACCCACTGGCTTTGGCGGCCGCCCATTCAATCCCTGTTCGTCAGCTCGCCTGCCTCGACGATCTCCCCAGCGCTTTGGAATGGGGCTTGGGGAGTGCTGGACCAACACTCCTGCGGGTCTGCACCGATCGCAGCAGCGATGCCCAGCTTCGCCGGAATCTGCGTAAGGCGTTACAACAGAGCAAAAGCCTTTCCTGATCGCCATGCCAGAGCCCGTCATCCGACAGGTGCTCCCAGGATCCAGCGGAGTGAACTGGCAGCCATGGGGCAGCTATGAGGATGTGCTCCTGGATCGATCTGATGAGGGCATCGCCCGTCTAGCGATCAATCGACCCACCAAGCGCAACGCTTTCCGGCCTCGCACGGTCTCAGAGCTTTGTGATGCTTTTGCCCGAATCCGCGATGACAGCCGCATCGGAGTGGTGCTGCTCACCGGTGTAGGTCCTGCTGCCGATGGGGGTTATGCCTTTTGCGCCGGCGGCGATCAAAGCGTGCGCGGAGATGGGGGCTATCTCGACGAAACAGGCCTGCCACGCCTCAACGTGCTCGACCTTCAGCGCATCATTCGCAGCCTCCCCAAGGTGGTGATCGCCTTAGTAGCGGGTTACGCAATCGGTGGCGGTCAGGTGCTGCATCTGCTCTGCGACCTCAGCCTGGCGGCAGATAACGCTGTCTTTGGTCAAACCGGGCCACGGGTTGGCAGTTTTGATGGCGGCTTCGGGGCCGGCTATTTGGCTCGCGTGGTGGGGCAACGCAAAGCCAAGGAGATCTGGTTCCTCTGCAGGCAATACGGCGCTGAACAGGCCCTTCGAATGGGACTCGTCAATGCGGTGGTACCCCTAGATGCCTTGGAGGCCGAAGGGGTGCGTTGGGCCAGAGAGGTGTTGCAGCACAGTCCCACCGCAATTCGCTGCCTGAAAGCAGCTTTCAATGCAGAAACCGATGGCTTGGCTGGCATCCAGGAGTTGGCCGGACAAGCCACCCATCTTTTTTATCGAACCGAGGAGGGCCAGGAGGGCCGCAATGCCTTTCTGGAGAAACGAAATCCTGATTTTTCCGACACGCCATGGCTGCCATAGCCCCAGAAGTCGCTAAAACAGGAGGCCCGATTCGCCTTGTCTGATGCGTTGTCCAAAGCATGCTCCGTCGATGGGCCTGCGTACTTCGCTGCTAGCCGCCTCGCTGCTGTGCCTCGTTGGAGGAGCAGGCGTTGGAGGAGCAGGCATTGCAACAGCGCAAGAGGTTGCGGAAGAGCGTCAAGGAGAAATTAAGGGCGAGATTCTGGTGGAAGCTCCAGAGGAAGCCCCCAAGCGCAAATCCGATCCGATCCCACCACTAGCGATCCCGTTGAGCGATACGGCCTCGTTGGCCCGAATTCCAGACGATCTGATGGAGCGCAAGGGTTTGCAGCTCGTGCTCGACCGCAAGCACCATCAACTTCTGGTGCTGAAGGATGGCCAGATGACGCGCCGGTTTCCAGCGGCAGTTGGCACCACTGGCTGGGAGACCCCTGCCGGACGCTTCCGGGTGTTTGAAAAGGTGAAAGACCCGGTGTGGACCCATCCGGTGAGCGGTGATCTTGTGGATGCTGAAAGCAAGGGAAACCCCCTGGGCTCACGCTGGATTGGCTTCTACCGCGACTGCAATGGACGCTCGGGTTGGGACGGTGAGCAATACCTGGATATCAACGGCTGCACCGTGGCCGGATTCCACGGCACACCGTATCGCTGGACAGTGGGACGGGCCGTTTCCCACGGCTGCGTGCGTCTTTATGAGGAGAACGTTCAGGAGGTCTTTGATCTCGTCAGAGTGGGAACGCAAGTGACCGTCCTGCCGTGAAAGCGATCACAACGCGGTAATGCGTCTACAGTCTCGCGGCTTACAGGTTTGATCGTCCATGCGCGTGCTCTTTGCCGCCGCCGAATGCGCCCCCATGGTGAAAGTCGGTGGGATGGGCGATGTGGTCGGATCCCTTCCCCCTGCCTTGAAGGCTCTGGGTCACGACGTGCGCTTGATCATGCCGGGATACGGCAAGCTCTGGTCTCGATTGGAGATCCCTGCGGAACCGATCTGGCGAGGCCAGACCATGGGTACCGAGTTTGCGGTTTTTGAAACCCGTCATCCCACCAATGGCCTCACCATCTACCTGGTTGGTCACCCCGTCTTTGATCCAGAACGGATTTATGGCGGAGAAGATGAAGATTGGCGCTTCACATTTTTTGCCAGCGCTGCGGCTGAATTTGCCTGGAACGTCTGGAAGCCGAATGTTCTTCATTGCCATGACTGGCACACCGGAATGATTCCGGTCTGGATGCACCAGGACCCAGAGATCAGCACCGTTTACACGATCCACAACTTGAAATACCAGGGCCCCTGGCGCTGGAAGCTGGACCGGATGACCTGGTGCCCTTGGTACATGCAAGGCGACCACACCATGGCTGCCGCCCTGCTCTATGCCGATGGCGTTAATGCGGTTTCACCGACTTACTCCAGAGAGATCCGCACCTCGGAATACAGCGAAAAGCTGGATGGGTTGCTCAATTACATCTCCGGCAAGCTGCGCGGCATCCTGAACGGTATTGATCTTGAGGCCTGGAATCCAGCCACTGATCGCGCCTTGCCCGCCACCTTCAGTGCCGATGATTTGTCGGGTCGCGCACGCAACAAGCAGGTGCTGCAGGAGCGAATGGGTCTTGAAGTCAGACCTGATGCCTATCTGCTGGGCATGGTGAGCCGTCTGGTGGATCAAAAAGGCGTTGACCTGCTGTTGCAAGTGGCGGATCGCTTACTCGCTTACACCGACACCCAGATCGTGGTGCTTGGCACCGGTGATCGCGGCTTGGAGTCCGGTCTGTGGCAGATGGCCTCCCGCCATCCAGGACGCGTATCCGTGTTCCTCACCTACGACGACGACCTCTCACGCTTGATTTATGCAGGCAGTGACGCCTTCCTGATGCCCAGTCGCTTTGAGCCCTGTGGCATCAGTCAATTGCTCGCCATGCGCTACGGATGCGTGCCTGTGGTGAGAAAGGTAGGTGGTCTGGTCGATACGGTTCCACCGCACGATCCAGCCCAGCAAAGCGGTACTGGCTTCTGCTTCGATCGTTTCGATCCCGTGGACTTCTTCACAGCCCTTGTGCGCTCCTGGGAAGCCTTCCGCCATCAAGACAGCTGGCGCGAACTCCAGCGAAGGGGCATGCGGCAGGACTACAGCTGGGCCCGGTCAGCGATGGAATACGACCAGATGTACCGCGAGGTCTGTGGCCTTAAGGAACCAGGCCCCGATGCCGCTGCTGTGGAACAGTTTTCCCAGGGACAGGATGCCGATCCCTCCTTGGCCCAAGGACAACATGCAGCCCCAACCAGCCCTCCTGAACAATCCAGCGAAGACCTGTCCAAGGGACCCGGCTCACGCAACCCCCTAGCCAAACTGTTTGGCGGTCAGCGACGCTGATGCTGCAGGCAACCACGAATGCAGGATTCCTTCGAACCGCAGTCTCTTAACAAACAAAGCGACCTTCCGGCTCCTTACAACAGCCCCTGGAAGGCCCTTGGCCAAGATCTGAAGGCGGTAAGCGCCGATCTACGTCTGCGCGTCCAAGAGATCTGGCGACGGAACCGCGAGGGAGATCTTTCGGTTCCAGCATTCTGGCCCGATCAATGGGCAGCTCTGTTTTGGCCAGTGCTGCTGGGGTTCAGCCTCGCTGTGCTGATCCTGGGCGGAATTCAACTGCGTCAGGCCCTTCAAGACCAGTCGCCACCCGCACCGCCAGTGGTGGAGCGCGTCCGCACCACTGCCTTTCCTGAAGCACGTCCCTTACCCATCACCACCAACCTCGAATCCGATCTCGACCACCAAGGCACGGCGGATGCCCCAGCGGAACCGAACATCACCGAGCTCAATCATCCTGAAGAGCTCATGGCAGCTGAGGAATCCCCACCGCTGAGCGACCAGGAGGTTGAGCCTCTATCTGCAGAAACAGACGAAGACCTGTTGCGCTTTGACCCTCTCCTGGATCTTCTGGCGGAGGAAGGCAACTCAGATGACAGCCAGGGATCAGATCTGATTGTTTCGGCCCAACCGCAACCGGAGCGGAATGCTGTGATTCTGCAAATCGATGCTGCCACTTGGCTGCAACGCTCTCCAGATCAGCGCCAACAACTGGCAGAAGCCTGGTGGAACCGGCTGGAAGACCAGGGTTACGTCGATTTGCGTCTGGTGGATGCACAACAAAACCTCTTGGCTCGACCCGCCAGGATTGGTGGAGGCATGATCGTGTTCGATCCAAAGAGGGTTTGAAAGTGCTGGATCTGGCTGATCTCGTTTCGCTCTGGGGGCCACCCCAACAGGCTGATGGAGCCGTACCCAACCTCCAACAACGCTTGGGCCCTGTCTGTACAGATAGCCGACTGCTCACTGCAGGCGCCTTTTTTGTGCCGTTACGCGGTGAGCGCTTTGATGGCCATCGCTTCCTCGCATCTGCCACTGAACAAGGCATCCAGGCAGCCGTTGTAGCCCGTGATAGCGACATCCCCGTACCGCAGAGTTTGCTGCACTGGATCGTGGACGACACGCTCGAGGCCTACCAACAGATGGCCTGTTTAGTGCGACGCAACCTGAACAGCGCTGTTGTCGCCATTACAGGATCAGCCGGTAAGACAACCACAAGAGAGCTGATTCGTGCCGCACTGGCGCCCCTTGGTGCCGTCCAAGCCAGTATCGGCAACAACAACAATGACGTTGGCGTGCCACTCACCTTGCTCGGAGTAGACGAGCAGCATGCTGCTGTGGTGGTGGAGATGGGAATGCGCGGGCCCGGTGAAATTGAACGCTTGTCTCGTTGTGCAGAACCAGAGATTGCTGTGATCACGAATATCGGCACAGCACATATTGGCCGCTTGGGCAGTCGCGAGGCAATTGCCGCTGCCAAGTGTGAAATCACAGCAGCGCTCTCACCCGATGGCCTTGTTGTGATTCCAGCTGGAGACCCTCTCTTGGATGCAGCCCTGGCCCAATGCTGGAGTGGTCGCGTTCGACGTGTTGCACTGGTCGACGATGCCAATGACTCGGAGCATGTCGCTGATGATCTCGGCGACTACAACCCACTCACAGGTCGCATCAGCCTGGGAAATGACTCCTATAACTGCCCCCTGGAAGGGAGGCACAATGCCCGTAATTTCATGTTGGCAATCGCCGTCGCTCGCACCCTCGGCGTTGCACCCGCAGACCTTGTACAGCTCAAGGTTGAGGTGCCAGGAGGTCGCAATCGTAAGCGGCAAATCGGTTCATTAACGATTCTCGATGAGACGTACAACGCATCACCGGAAGCCGTCTTTGCGGCGTTGGATCTCCTAGCGGCTCAGCCAGGTCGACGTTTCGCAGTTCTTGGCACGATGCTGGAGCTTGGAACAGACAGTGTTGGCTTGCACAGAGCGGTCATCGACCATGCCGCAACGCTGAACCTTGATGGACTGGTGGTTGTAGCAACCGGCGCGGAGGCCAAGGCCATGAGCGATGCCAGTTCAAGATGGCCACAATTTCAACAGGTGGAAACCCCCGAACAGGCTGCAGAGCCTCTGATCGAGTGGCTCAGGCCTGGAGACACCGTGCTCTTGAAAGCGAGTCGAGGAATTGCTCTTGAACGATTGCTGCCGCTACTGCCACAGCTTTAGATCAGGCGACTCTCAGCGAATCAGACTGGCCTTCGCAGCGGATCAAATCGATCGCATGCGGATGATCATGGATATAGCGAATTTTCTCCATCGCTAAAACCCGAGCTTCAAAGGCATCGGCTGCATAGAAACATTCTTCTTGGTAATCACTACTCGCATCGCGATAGCGAACGGTGAAACGCTTGTGTTCAGTCATGGGACTAACAACCTGACGCCCCACGCTTACGCATCCATGAGTGCAAGCAAGGCCAAGCTGTGAAAAAAGTCTGTTGATTTAGCTCAGCCATCAACAAACCACTGCTCAAGATTGAGCAGCCTGAGTGTTGCGGTCCCATCCTTCCTTAGTGAGTTGCTTCGCACGGCCGATCGCAAGCGAACCATCTGGAACAGCTTTGGTAATCGTGGATCCTGCCCCGATCGTGACATTTTTTCCGATCACAACAGGAGCGACCAACACAGAATTAGCACCCGTTTTACTGCCCTCACCAATCACGGTGAGGTGCTTGTTCGTGCCATCAAAGTTGGCCGTAATTGTGCCAGCTCCCACATTCACATTGGCACCTAATTCCGCATCACCGATATAACTGAGGTGATTCACTTTGCTGCCGGCAGCGATCACACTTTTTTTAATTTCAACGAAATTGCCAATCTTGCAGGAATCACCAACGTCCGTGGCAGGTCGGATATGGGCGAAGGGACCAATCGCAACATCGTTACCAACGCGTGCATCGCGCACCACAGATTGCACAACCGTGACATCACAACCGAGTTCGGCATTGTCGAGCAAGCTGCCTGGACCTAACCGGCAGTTGTCTCCAATACGACAGGCACCTCGCAGATGGGTTTGTGGTTCGATCACCACATCACAGCCAAAGCTGCAGTCTTCGCTGAGGGTGCAACTGGCAGGGTCAACGAAGGTCACCCCCTCATCCATCCAGTGATCACGCAACCGCTGTTGCAAAACGCCCTCACACTGAGCCAGTTGTCTGCGGTTGTTGATTCCATTCACTTCATCGGGATCGCTCACCTCCATCTGCATCGCCACGTCTAAGAGCTGAACCGTGTCAGTGAGGTAAAGCTCGCCCTGATCGTTGTCGGTGCTCAACTGCGGCAACACCTCAGCAAGTTTTCCCCAGTTGAAGCAATAGATTCCCGCATTGGTGAGGTTGTTGGACCGTTGCTCATCGCTGCAATCGCGATGTTCAATGATTGCGCTCACACGACCATTGGCATCAGCAAAGACACGGCCGTAGCCAGTGGGATCATCGAGCCTCGCCGTTAACAAGGTCACATCTGCCTGGCTGCTTCGGTGAGTGCTCACCAGTGCTTCGATCGTTTCTGCTCGCAGAAGGGGAACATCACCATTCAGCACCAACAACTCTCCCTGAAAACCCTGAAGGGGAGCCAACAACTGCTGGACAGCATGCCCTGTTCCGTTCTGGGGCTGTTGCAGCACGAATTCGAGCCCGCCATTGGAGCTGAGCTGAGCTTCCACACGCTCAGCTTGATGGCCAACGATCAACAGCCGGCGCTCTGGCGCGAGATTACGGGCACTAGCGAGCACGCGCTCCACCAGGGTGGCTCCCGCTAAGGGTTGCAGCACCTTCGGAAGCGCACTTTTCATGCGGGTGCCTTTCCCAGCAGCAAGAACGGCAACGGCGAGCATGAGACGGGTGCAAGACCGGCGAAATCTACCGGCGAAACCTCACTCTGGGAACACGCCAACAGTGAACGGCTGCAGTCAGATCGCCACTTGACACTTGGGTATCGAGAAGAAAGCTGCGCAGGCACTCCGACCGCCGCCAGGCCAGCGACTTCAACACTAAGACCTAAAACACAGAGCCAAAACAGATATAGGAATCAACACTGATCACACTCGTCAAACCTATGAACAGGAGAAATCAGAATCACGCTACACAGCTAAGCAAGGAATCATTGCAACAAACAAAGAGCCTGGATTCAAAAATACCGGCGGTTTCTAGCCACCACTAAACCACAGCCGGAAAGGCTCAAACACAAAACAACAAAGAAAAGATATGATAAATTCAAACAAGACAAGGAACAGAAATGCAAAAGAATCTGCATTGTGAAATGTTTATTGCCGGCCTCAAAGACCTAATCGATTGCGGCGATTACGGCACTGAAGAGCAATTAAGTGTTCTCAAAGCGATCGCACTCGGAATCTTTAAAATACCTCGCGAGACTTATAACAACCTACAACCGATCAGCCAGCAGAAGCTAGGCAAGGCTGTGATTGAGCCATTTCTGAGAAGACGCTACATCCAATTCGCGATCATGCTTGAACTTTGCAGACACCCAAAATCCCATCAACAACTCAGCAAACTGGAATCATCAGCCGAATTACTCGGGCTCGGTGGAGATGCTTTAACTGTTTGCAGAACAATGATCGATTTGTCCGCACTTGAAGCAACCACAGATTACATCAGACGCTACGAACAATATTTTTTAGCCCTACAGGAACAGCATGGGGCACAGACTTTTAATCATGATGGCAGCCGCCAATATGACGAATCATTTTTCAAAACACTTGATTCATTCTCCAGCATGAATCAAGGTAGTTTGGGTAAGGAATTTTTCAACTTCTATGAGCGCAATGGAATGCGTTTGCCGAGCAGAACATCGATCAACCCAGGCTATTATGTTTGCCATGATATGAACCATGTGATTACGGGATACGAACCAACGGGCATTGGAGAAATTTGCTTAGGAGCTTTCAAATTGAGCATGAATGATTGTGATGCCAATTGGATGGCATCCATGACTAATTTTTTAATCCACGAAGCCGGGGTGTTCAAACCTGGGCATAGCGCTCAATACGAACCTTTCGGAGCCAATGGAGATCCATTTGATGGCCTTGAGGGGAAACGGGGTGTGATGACCTTGAATGGTGCTCCTGAAATGTTGGCTGACGCATTTGAAAGGGGATCAAAGTGCAACCGAGATTTCAGTACGATTGATCACATTGAAATGGCCACGGTTCCACTGAAACAACTACGCGAAGAGTTCAACGTGATCCCTCCACTCATGAGCATTGCCGATGCAAGTATTCACTGGTAACCCATACAACAAAACGAGCACCAAACACTGCTCCAAGTAATTTTGATGGCTGCAAAGACAAGTAAAAAGTCAAATCAATTGCTACGCACGATAGGCGCACATCACACTAGTTTTGTCAACAAATGGATTAATTTTCATCCATCCTTTCAGGCCATATCGCCTTACATCCTGGGTCTCGAGCTAATGCGGCAGCCTTCACTTGCTCCACATCCAGATTGCCAAGTTGATGGGCGGTAATTAAGAGCATCAAACGTTTTAAAGCCTGACGAGCCTGATCAGGTTGGAGCCAACCAAGGCCGTAATACATGCAAGTGGCATTCAACCAACCCTGGGCCTCTCCGCGCAACTTGATCTCAAGATCGCCAAGAGCAGGCACGGCGATGGATGGAGTGGCAGTCAGCAAACACGTAGCAGCAACAACGCTCAAAAGCTTGCGCAAAGTGAAGCCTCCCAATTCCTCAGTATGAACGCTGAAATTCACCACCCTGCCACTTTCGCTGCCAAGAACTGGTACTTGGGCGATGACCTAAAGCCTGTTCTTGCTCGCGTCGCTTCAAAATCAAAGCAGCCGTATCAGTGCCTGATGTATCTCGGTAGGGGACGCCAGCACGCGTCAGCAGGTGCTCTTCCTCCATCACGCTTAAACAACGCCAACCAGCTCCGATTTCAGGTAAATGCCGATCGTCATCGTTACTGGGTCGCAACGCCATGGTCCCAGAACTCCACCCTGCACCTTCTCCTGGCTTAGGAAGGAGCGAGCGCAACTCAAGACCGGCATCGCGCAAACTGCTTCGCACTGCTGCTGCTCTGCAATAGGTCAACAAACGTCCCCCCGGAGCAAGCAAATCTGCAAGGCTCTGTAGAAACTCCTCACTCCAGAGCTGGGGACATTTTCCAGGCGAAAAGGCATCCAGAAGAATCAAATCCAAACGCAAACCCGTTGGTAAGTGGCGGAGTTGTTGTCGTGCGTCACCCCAGAGCATCTGAACCGACTTCTGGCGAGAGGCATCCTGCCAACACCCCTGAGTAGAAACTGCTTCTAAACAAGCCACAACATGGTCAGGCCAAAGGGCTTTGAATCTCGGCTCAGCGAGGGCCAACTGCAAAGGCGATCGATCGAGTTCTAACCCCCAACATTCCAAAGCTGGACCACCCACCTTGGGGAGGGCCGCTAGCAATGCAGCCGTGTTGTAACCAAGCCCAAAACAAACATCTAAAACGCGTAAACAACTGTCGTTGGGAAAGCGATCGAGCTGAGCGGGCAGCACAAACTTGCTGTTGGCCTCCTCAAGGGCACCGCCGGAACTATGGAAGCTTTCGGCAAAGCTGTGGCTATGCAAACTGAAGCTGCCGTCTGCCGTGAAGCGCGCACTCAGCACAGAAAGATCAGCGACGCAATCTCTCAAGATCGTCCCAGAAGGTGGGATAACTCACAGCCGCTGCTTCACTGCGGGTAATTCTTGAATCACCCTCAGCCATTAAGCCAGCAACAGCGAGGCTCATAGCCACACGGTGGTCTGTCTCACTATCCAATTCAGCACCTTTCAGGGAGTGGCCACCTCGAATCGTGAGGCCATCGGGATGTTCATCAATATCGGCACCCATCGCTTTGAGTTGCCGAGCCATCACAGCCAGTCGATCCGTTTCTTTGACACGCAGCTCAGCTGCACCGCTGATTCGACTTTCTCCATCACAAAAACAGGCCGCCACACTCAGGATTGGGACTTCATCAACCAAGCGCGGCATGATTTCTTCTCCAAATTGAAAGGCCTTGAGAGGTCCATGACTCACCTGAAGATCGCCTACAGGTTCACCTGCAACATCGCGGCGATTCAACACTTCAATGGAAGCGCCCATCATCTCCAACACTTCGAGAATTCCAGTACGGGTTGGATTTAAGCCCACATTTTCCACCGTGATCGTTGCCCCAGGAACGAGGGCACCAGCCACAAGCCAGAAGGCAGCAGAACTGATATCTCCTGGCACCACAACATGCTGTCCCTTCAACGTGGCGCCTGGACGCACCAAAATATGCCTGCCCATCTCACCACCAACTTCAAGGTCAGCACCAAAGGCTCTAAGCATGCGCTCACTGTGATCACGGGAATGAGCTGGTTCGATCACACTCGTTGACCCTTCTGCCGTGAGAGCCGCCAGCAAAATGGCAGATTTCACTTGGGCGCTGGCAACAGGTGTCCCCACCACAGCACCCCTCAACCTTTGGCCTTGAACAGCAAGCGGAGCCAAATTTCCGTGATCGCGACCACGCACATTTGCCCCTAATAAGGAAAGCGGTTGTCCAACCCTGTTCATCGGCCGGCGACGGAGAGAAGAATCACCGGTCAAAACAAAATGACGACCCTCTCGGCCAGCGAGGAGACCCAGCATCAGTCTCATTGTGGTTCCGGAGTTCCCGCAATCAAGAATTTCCGAAGGTTCTTCCAAACCATCAAGACCAACGCCCTCAATGGTGACAATTTCGCCACTCTGAATAGGCGAAATCGTTGTCCCCATCGATCGCAGACAGGCAGCCGTACTAATCGGATCCTCTGCTGGCAAGAGGCCCTCAATGGTGGTTGTGCCCTCTGCAATGGCACCGAAAAGCAAAGCTCTGTGGGAAATAGATTTATCGCCTGGAACGCGGACACGGCCTCTTAGGCTGCCACCTGCCTTCAGATCCCTTGGGGAGCCATTTGAACCCGACACCGTTGAACAGCCTGTGGTTGATTCAAACAATCCTATTAGCTCGATCTTCAAACGCCTGGCTTGAAGTTGAAGTTGTCACCAACTCTCGGGACTAACCAAAAAAAATCAAGCGGGATAACCGACAGCAGGTGGCAGTAACGACTCAAACAACTACAGAATAAACCAGTCAATTCTCGCAAAACTACTCAAAAAGGATAAATGAATAAGTTCACGCATAAGTGAATCATTCATTCATTCGAAGCAAATGAATAGTGACACGATTACCACAACTGGACCCACGAAAGCCTCCCTCAAACTTTCAATCATTTGATACAAACCCGTGATTCATATGATGACCTTCACCTCGCAAGACTTAGATATGGTACTTCGACAAGCTTGAAAGAAATTAATTGCATTGCCTCAAAAGGGGTCAGAGCTTAGATATCACATTCATGGATCTTGATGAGTCCAAAACCTCAAAATTCATCAACATAGAAGAAGGGGTTGTTCGGATCAGCCTCATTTCAACAATCAATTCCGAGTTGTTTCCAATCGGGTTTTTTGCATCAGAATGGTTACAACTTGAAAAGGAGAGGCTTAGAGATTTTTCATTGCGACTGGAAGCTTTGAACGAAGTCAAATTTAAAATCTCATCCAGCCATGATCCCACAAAAAAGATAGAATCCGTATTTCATTCTCACTGGTTACTAATATTATGCATGATTAAATCATCAAATCAAGTTGAAATTCGCATTTGCCGATTAATCGCTATTTTAGTATTTTCTTTTGGAAGAAGAAATAAAGAGAGCTATACGCTTCCATTTGAGTTAAGCCACTCACAAATTGCTCTACTAGTAGGCTGCACACGCTCAACCGTCACACGTCAACTTGGGCTGTTGAAAGAGAAAAAATTAATCAGCTCCGACAAAAACAATAACAGGATTCTTGTTAGCGAAAAATTAATTATACAGGAATCAATATTTGTGGATCAACTACAATTTACCTGATCATCCCCTACCACATTTACAATGCCCACCTTTCCACTTTGAACATTTTGATTTCTTGCAACCTTTTTTCTTACTAAACAAAATCGGAATTGAAAGTTTTTTTGAAAGTTTTTCGATCCCAAGGCTTTCTTGTGAACCCTGAAGTCGCGACATCCGAACTATCTTGAGACTGACTCTCATTATACATGGTCGAAAGCGCACAAAATAAACAGTGTTGCTTGACGACACAGTCAATAAAGTGAATAATCGAAGTGTGCTTTTTGATTCAAAGGGGTGTTCAATATGACGTCTTCAAATTCGTCAACCCAAATGGCTACCGACGTTGCTCAGGGGCCTAACGGGCGTGCACTCGCCGAGTCCATGAATCCTGATTTACTCAGCGCAATCCAACAACACATTTCGATCGAGAGATATGCCTCGGTCACCTATTTGGCCATGTCCATTTGGTGTGCGGAGCGTGAGCTTGCTGGTTTCTATCAATTTTTCGACGGCGAAGCCAAAGACGAACAGTCCCATGCAGTGCATTTCACCCAATATTTGATAGCGCGAAGTCAGTCCAACGACCTGCAAACCTTGGACGCACCACGCCAAAACTGGGACAGCCTAGCTTCCTTGATGGCAACAGCGTTTCAAATGGAAGCAGATACGACATCGTCGATTCAAAGTGTGTATGCCCTAGCTGAAAGAAACAGCGATACCAGAACAACCGTATTTCTAGACCCATTGATCGAAGCCCAAATTCAATCAGAAGATCAATTCGCTTACTTACTCGGACGAGTGAAATTCGCGAATGGTGACCCAACAGCACTGCTTGTCATTGATAACGAACTAAGAGCAGGTCAAACGCAGCGAGGTTGACCTAAGCGTTGCTCGTTTGCTTTGTTCATAGAGCAAACGAGTACTGATTGTTAGCTGCTCAATATTCAGGACATCAAAAGTCTCATAAATTTCAACGAGTCTTCTATGAATTGATTCCAAATCATCTCTCAAACGCTGTTTGAGAGATGGAGTTATTGATTTAATTGTTCTTTCGATCGCGATGCGTTGATAGCTAGATAAATGTTCTATTTCTTTGCTCAAGGCAAGAACTAAGCAATCACTTGAGATTCTTTCCATACCATTACCTAAAAACCTAGTGGACTTGATTCAATCAACCTGGGAGAGAGTTTCATTGTGGCCTCGCCAGAGTTTGTGACCAACATCTCCCCGTTACGAAGCTTGGAAATCAAACGAGTTGATGTCACTCGTGTGGAACCAATCAATTCACCAATTCGGTCGTGCGTGAGGCGAAAAGGAAGGTTGCACCATTCTCCATAACGTTTACCCAATCGATTCACGAGAAGGCTCAACAATGCGTGAAGTCGCTGTTCTGCTTGTCCTAAGTGGCGAATTCGCAGCAGTTGCAAAGTCCACTCATTCACAGAGTCATAACCGTTCGGTGATGGCTCCAACGATTTGGTTTCGATTCTCAAAGGAGTCATGGCTTCGACGCAAATGCCATCACTGCACAAACAATCGGTGCGGAGCTGATCGCCCGTCTGCAAGAAAGCAAGTGTCATGCCTTCTGTTTCCTCGCAAGGGCAATACACCCTGGCAATTCCCTCAAGCACATTTAATTTCATGCACTCACTGCGGCCGTGAGTGTCAACAAGAACGGTTTGCCCAGTTGGGATTTGGATTGAAGACGTGGGATCGTCAGGCAGAAAGCGGAAGCTCACGGAGTGGTTTAACGCTAATGAGAATTGATAGCAACATAAACGAATCAGAGGCTTTCTGCAATCGATTCTCAATAGCTGTTGCTTGTTGATGGAGATTGTGTGCGATCTCGACCGTTCCTGACCAAAAACCGCTGACTTTTCGTCTGATCGCCGACAAATGAATCCCCGCCAACAATCGAATCGCGTCTTACCAGAACAAACGCAACCGCAACAAGCACTGCAAGAACAAGCAAAGATGCTCTAAGAATGAATTTGGTGAGGTTCAATTCTCTAGAAAAATCCAGCGTTATTATCCAACGGACCAGACGGGCTCGAGCTGCTACGTATCAAATGACACGAGCACTTGTGCTTTATGCAAAAAGAGTATGTGACGTACAAGCGGGTGTAAGTGTCTTTTTTAAATTGCATTTTCCACAAAGAACAATTAAGTTTCCGTCGACGCATTTTGCGTCATCTTGTGTGAGGATCATTTTGAAACTTTTCCAACAACTGTTGGTGGCTCCAGCTGCATTGGGCCTTTTGGCACCTTTGGCTGCAAACGCCACTGAGCTCAATATCAATGGTGTGTCTGACTACGCCGCTTCTGGCGAGCAAGTCACCAGCATCACTCAGTTTTCTGACGTTTACCCAACCGACTGGGCTTATCAGGCTCTTAGCAACCTGATCGAGCGCTACGGCTGTGTTGCCGGTTACCCCAACGGCACCTACCGCGGTAACAGGGCCATGACCCGCTTTGAAGCGGCTGCTCTGTTGAACGCCTGTCTCGACCGCGTCACCGAAGTGACCGACGAGCTGAAGCGCCTGATGAAAGAGTTCGAAAAGGAACTCGCCATCCTCAAGGGCCGTGTTGACGGACTTGAAGCTCGCGTTGGCGAACTGGAAGCAACTCAGTTCTCCACCACTACTAAGTTGACCGGTAAAGCCGAGTTCACCATTGGTGCTCAAAGCTATGGCGGAGATGAAACCAACAATCTGCAGGATCCAGCAACTGGTGAATACCTAGGTGATACAGGTACGGTCTTCTCTTACCGCACCACTCTCAACCTCAACACCAGCTTCACGGGCAAGGATTTGCTCTATACCCGTTTAAGAACGGGTAATTTTGGTGATAACGGTTTCTCCGGTAAGAGTGATAGCTACACCGGAAGCCAAACTCAAATCGAGGCTTCCAAATCCAGCGCAAACAGCCTGAAGGTTGACAAGCTCTGGTATCAATTCCCCCTCGGAAATGATTTCCAAGTCTTTGCTGGTCCTCTAATCGAGAACTACTACATGCTGGCCGCCACCCCTGGCGTTTACAAGCATGTACTGAAGCAGTTCAAGCTCGGTGGCTACTACGGTGCCTATGGCGCAAGTACATCACCTGGCGCAGGTATCAACTGGATCAGCAATAGAAATGCTGACTACAGCGATCCTAAGTTCAAAGTTAGCGTCAACTACGTCGCTAAGAATGGTGCCAAGAGTGACCCCAATGATGGTGGTATCGCAGGTGATCGTTCCAAAGGTAAGTTCCTGAGCCAAATCGCCTATGGAACACCTTCATGGCAAGTTTCTGCGGCTTACGCCTATTCACAGGCTGGCATGACTGTGGGTGGAGCAGGTACACCACTCGGTAAATCCACTAGCGGTTACGACGATGCCAACCAGTTCAACTTGAATGCTTATTACCAGCCCCTCGATAGCGGTTGGATTCCAAGCATCAGCGTTGGCTGGAGCCTCACCAGTTTCAATTTGGAAGATGGTGCTGCTGATGGTACACGTCAGCAGGCTCAAGGTTGGCTTGTGGGCCTAAACTGGCAAGATGCATTTATGCGAGGCAACCGCTTAGGTTTCGCAGTTGGGCAACCTCAGTTTGTAACTCAAATCAAAGGCACAGACCCAAGCAACGGTAAGAAGTATCCAGCTGACGGCAACTATGCCTTCGAACTGTATTACGACTTCCAAGTCACCGATAACATCACTGTGACTCCTGCTTTGTTCTACTTGAGCCGTCCTTTTGGCCAAGAAACTGGGGATAGCGCAGCCAGAGGAGGTACTGGTGCAGACCAGTTCAGTACCCTTGGTGGTCTTGTGTTGACTACATTTAAGTTCTAGAACTTTAAATCTAATCACATAAACGAGGAGGGTCATACCCTCCTTTTTTTTGCTTTCAAATTGCCATTAAAAAAGGAGGGACTCACAAGTCCCTCCTAAAAGTCAGAAAATAATATTGATGTTACCAGCAGTTCTCACCTTCACCAATCGGAATACAGATATCCTGCTCTTTTGCCTTTTCAGCTGCTGCCTTGGCATCAGCATCTTTCTTAGCTTCTGCATCAAGATCTTGATCTGTCGACCATTCCTGAAGTCCTCCGCCAATCATGTCTTGATCGGCTTGAGCTGGTTCGACGATTGCTAACTGGCCTGATAGTGCAGCTGCACTAGCAAGAAATATTGAAAGGGCAGTCGTCTTTTTCATGAAATTTGAGCACATACATCAGCTTACTGAAAAAATCGAGAGCAGAGTGAATCTTTTTATACATGCTTAGCCACCTAACCGGCGTAACAGGTTTGTATAAGCCAAAAAGATCAAATCAAGTTCGTCACTTCGGCCGTGCTTTGCCAAAACCGCACGTGCACCACTTTCAAGCTGAAATAAACAGATTCGATCATTTTCGGCTTGAACATAACTCTCAATCCAACCCACACAAACGGTGCGAATACCACTGGTGACATTACAAACACGATGCAACGATGTACTGGGGTAGATCAAAATTTCTCCCTGCTTAAGCTTGATAGGGTATGACTCAGAAATACTGTCAATCTCTAGATCACCACCCTCATACATCGTGTCATCCGTCAAAGATAAAGTAAAAGACAAATCACTTCTTCCACTACTCATGTAGGCATTATCCACATGAGTGTCATACCCACCTTCCTTTTCTGTTTTAGAAATCAAGAATCGGTGGAGTTTGCGAGGAAGGCAAAACCCCTTCACTACTGGATGATTCCACATTGCGCGTTCTACGAGCTCATGAATTTCTTTTCGCAATGCAGAGTCATAGTTAATTTGAAAATTTCTTTTACCCCCCTTAGCGTGAGCACCAGCGGTTAGCGAACCGTCCAGCCATTCCGCTTCGTTAGCAAGTCTTTCAAGCAAGCGCTCGCAGGTTGCTTGATCCAGTATTTGCAATCGCAAATGATTCATTGTTCAGTCCTTGTATCTCTGGAAAATCGGCGAAGCGTACCCCTGTGACAAATGATTCGTTTGCGTCCCAACAGGCTTCTATAATAAAAGAAAATGCTTTATTGAGATGAAACCTTTTCTGTTTCTCACATCTCTTTTGCCACTAGCTCTATTTGCACCAGCTTATGCGGCAGAAGAAGTCAGAGTTTACTCAGGTCGTCATTACAATACTGACCGTCAAGTATATAAAAAGTTTTCAGATCAAACCGGAATCAAAGTTCGCTTAGTAGAAGCATCGGGCATTTCTTTAGTTCAACGACTAAAAAGTGAAGGCAAGAACACCAAAGCAGACGTAATCATTTTAGTTGATGCTGCACGCATCAACAATGCAGCCAACGCCGGGCTCTTTGCCCCAATTCAATCTTCTTCACTAAGTAAATCCGTACCTTCTCGCTATCGAGATCCAAACAAAAGATGGTTTGGTTTAACTCGACGAGTGCGCGCGATTATCGTGAATCCAGCCATTGTGAATCCATCCTCAGTTACGTCATATTCACAACTAGCAAGCCCAGCTCTAAAAGGAAAAGTATGTCTAAGGAAGAGAAAAAATGTCTACAATCAATCACTTGTTGCTGATCAACTAGCACTGAAGGGCACAGCCAAGGTTAAATCCTGGCTGAAAGGTCTTACTAGCAATGTCAGTCAACCGTATTTTGGTGGAGACATCGGGCTCATTCGGGCTGTCGCTCAAGGACAGTGTGGCGTTGGAGTTGTGAATCACTATTACTTAGCTCGCATGAGAGCGGGGGTTAACGGGAAAAAAGATCAGCAATTTGCCAATGATGTAAAAATCGTGATGCCAAATCCTGCTCATGTAAATATTAGTGCTGCAGCAGTTTCGCGTTACTCTAAGAATAAAAAAAATGCAGTCAAATTAATCGAATTTCTGGCATCACCTAAGGGAAGCGCTGGCATTGCAGGGCCCACCTATGAGTTCCCCTTACAAGGTGTTGGTGGTTCAACTTATCTCAAAGGAATGACAAAATTCACTCCTGATCAAGTCACTATTTCGCAACTAAGTCGTTACAACAAAGAAGCCATCCGTCTTATTACCGAGGCTGGATGGAAATAAGCTTGTCCAATACATAGCCAAATAGTGCAGGATCTGGTTCAGCATTGCCCAGATCTGACAAGCCAAGCTCCTCGAGCCGATCTGATACTTTTTGCTCTAAATCAGCTGGTCGGCTCAGAGGTTTACCCCATTCGTGATTCTTTTCTGGTCCAATTTTAGTTGTAGCGTCGATAGCCATTCTTCCACCAAGTCCCAATTGTTCACTTGCAAAATCAAGGGTGTCAAAGGGTGTATTTTCTAAAACAAATAGATCTCTTTGTGGATCAACTTGTGCAGCAATAGCCCAAACAACCTGACGTGGATCCCGCACATTGATATGTTCGTCAACAACGACAACAAACTTGGTGTAAGTGAATTGTGGGAGTGCACTCCAGAATGCCATTGCAGCTCTTTTTGCTTGACCTGGGTAGGCTTTGTCAATAGAAATAACCGCTAGTTTGTAACTTAGGGCTTCCATTGGTAAAAAGAAATCTCTGATTTCTGGAATTTGTTGACGCAAAATTGGCGTGTAAATTCTGTTGAGAGCAATCGCCAGCATTGCCTCCTCTTTCGGTGGCCGTCCACTGAACGTGGTGAGAAAGATTGGTGACCGCCGCTGCGTCATGCAGTGGAAGCGCACCAAGGGTGAATCCTCTACGCCACCATAAAAACCCATATGGTCGCCAAATGGACCGTCTGGGCTCACCTCTCCAGGGGTAATCGTTCCCTCTAACACCACCTCACTGCAACTTGGCACCTGCAGGTCAATCGTTTTGCAGGGGGTGAGCCGTACACCCTCCCCTGCATAAATGCCTGCAAACAGCCATTCACTGAGCTGCACTGGGATCGGCGTTGCTGCCGCCATCACAAGCAAAGGGTGCACACCAATAGCGATGGCAACCTCCAGCTTTTTGCCCATCGCCGCTGCCTTGCGCAGATGACGAGCCCCACCACGAACGCTCAACCAATGCACGGTCATGGTGTTGACCGATTGACGCTGCAACCGATACACCCCCACATTTGGAACCCCTGTTTCAGGGTCCTTCGTGATCACAAGTCCCAACGTGATCACACCACCAGCATCACCTGGCCAAGGTCGTATCAGAGGGATCTGATCAAGATTGACGTCATCTCCAAGAAACACCTGCTGACGGCAGGGAGGGACGAGATCGCGATCTGGTCGTGCCTTCACCAAATCCCAAAACACCCTTGCAAATTGTTTGGTCTCCTTGAGGTCTTTCGGAGGCCTCGGTTGCTGAAGAATTGCCAGTCGGGATCCAAGCTCCTCGAGTTGTTCAGCCCGCTCCAGACCCATGCTCCAGACCACACGCTCCACAGTGCCAAGAGTGTTAACGGCGACAGGCATGCTTGAGCCAATCACGTTCTCAAACAGAAGGGCTGGTCCACCAGCAGCAAGCACACGATCAGCGATGGCTGCTAGTTCAAGGTCTGGATCAACCGGCGCCGTGATGCGACGTAGCTGCCCACGCTCGTCCAGCAGCTTGAGGAAGTCCCGCAGATCTCTCGTTCCAGGGCCGGGGCCAATCAAAGCCATGGAGATGAAAGGGTGATCAGGTAGCAATCTCGTTACTGTGACGCACGCTGATCGAGATCGTGGCCATGAAGGTGTCCTATTTCCACGTTGCTGGTGAAGTACCAGACACCATCAATGGACCAGATGGTCCTGACGCTGCTGTTGTTATCGATGTACTGCGCGCCACCACCACCATTGCCTGGGCCCTGCATAACGGAGCAGAAGCGGTCCAAACCTTTGCTGATCTCGATGAACTTCGGGCGGAGGCCAACTCCTGGCCCGATGAACAGCGTCTGCTGGTAGGCGAGCGAGGAGGTTGCAAGCTCGATGGCTTTGATCTTGGCAATTCCCCTATGTCTGTTGTTCCCGACACAGTGAAGGGCAAACGCCTCTTCATGAGCACCACCAATGGCACCCGCTCCTTGCACCGGGTTCGAGAGGTGGCCTGTGTTCTCACGGTGGCATTGCCTAACCGTGAGGCGGTGGCACAACGACTGATCAATGATCAGCCAGAACAGGTGTGGATGGTGGGAAGCGGCTGGGAAGGCACCTATTCCTTGGAGGATTCATTAGCAGCTGGTGCTCTCGCCGACTCCCTCCTTGCCGCAGGAGCCACCGTTGCGAACGATGAAATGCAAGCGGCACTCGCTCTGTGGTCCCAATGGAAAGACAATCCTGAAGCCTGTTTACGGATCGCATCCCACGGACAGCGTTTGATTCGCTTGGGTGATCACGACGCTGATTTCCAACGCTGTGCTGGTCTTGATCAGCTCTCGGTGGTGCCCACACAGGCAGAACAAGGCGTACTTCGTGCCGTCTCTGGGTAGCCGAAAAGCTGTAAGCCAATACCATTTGCCAATCGGACATAACGCAAGTGAGTGACTTTTTGGCTGCGGCCCTGCAACTCACCAGCACAACAGACCCTGAAAGCAATTTTGCGGCCGCTGAGGAGCAAATTGATTTAGCGGCACGTCGTGGCGCAGAGCTTGTCGCTCTGCCCGAAAACTTCGCTTTTATGGGAGACGACGCACAGCGACTCGAAGTTGCACCGGCGTTGTCTGAACAGGCGTCTCGCTTTCTGGTCACGATGGCTCGCCGGTACCAGATCGTTGTTCTAGGTGGAGGGTTTCCCGTTCCCACAGGTGATGGGCAACACCATTTTCAAAGGTCACAACTCGTAGGCCGTGATGGTCAAGTCTTGGCGAGTTACGACAAAATCCATCTCTTTGACGTAGATCTCCCAGACGGGAGCTCGTACCGGGAATCAGCGAGCTTTAGCCCAGGAATGTCGCCCCCTCCCGTTGTCGATGTGCCTGGACTGTGTCGGGTGGGGCTATCCATTTGCTACGACGTGCGCTTCCCTGAGCTGTATCGCCATCTCGTTGGAGCCGGAGCCGAGTTGTTAATGATTCCCGCTGCCTTCACAGCCTTTACAGGTAAGGATCATTGGCAGGTCTTGCTCCAGTCTCGGGCGATCGAAAACACGGCATACGTGCTGGCACCAGCCCAAACGGGCGTGCATTACATGCGCAGACAGAGCCACGGTCATTCCATGGTGGTGGACCCTTGGGGAACGGTGTTGTCCGATGCTGGGGTTGCGCCAGGAGCAGCCATCGCTCCGGTTGACCCAAGCCATCTCCAACGCATCCGCGGCCAGATGCCGAGCCTGAAGCACCGCCAACCCGCGTTGTTCTGAAGGTCATGGCCCCGCTGCCCTTTCGCCTCAGTGCGCTACTACTTGCTGCAGCTGTCCAAGCTTCATCGCTGCTGATTAGCCTGCCTGCCCAGGCCGCTAGTGCCCTTGCAGCGTGGAAACTCAGCTCTTCAGGGGAGCTCCTGTTACGAACCGCTGCGGGTGCACGACTTCAAGCCTTCTTCGAAGCGGGAGATCGCAAGCGTGGTCCAAGGGTGTGGATCGATTTTCCAGGAGAGCTCAGCCGCGCCAGAAGCCTGCCTGGTTCTGGCCCTGTTCGCGAAATTCGTCTTGGTAAACCGAGCCCGGGTGAAACCCGTTTGGTGATCGAGTTTCAGCCAGGGGTTGATCTCGATCCCAGTCAATTGAAATTGATCGGTACCGCTTCAAATCGCTGGAAGCTGAGTTTTCAAGGGCTTTCCACCACTGGATTGCGAGCGATCGGGGAAGGAAATATCAATCGTGCATCCTCTAGGTCCTGGACCGGTGGCCTACGCATCCAACCCAGCCGAACTCCGGTGAATGCGGCGGGCTTACCCACCGTGACTCGAGGAAAATATCGCGTCGTTATCGATCCAGGACATGGTGGTCCCGATCCTGGTGCTGTAGGGATCCGAGGCATCCGGGAGAGTGAAATCGTTCTTGATATCTCGCTTCAAGTCGCTCGATTACTGGAAGCCAGGGGGGTTCAGGTGACCATGACGCGTACAGCGGAAGTGGATGTGGACCTACCACCCCGAGTTTCGATTGCCAATCGCGTGGGTGCGAATGCTTTCGTCAGCATTCATGCCAACGCGATCAGCATGGCCAGGCCAGATGTGAATGGGATCGAGACGTTCTTTTACTCCGACCGTCGTTCCGCCCGCTTAGCCACTCATCTTCAGCGGCAAATGCTAAATGTGTCACCCGGTAGCCCGAATCGGGGTGTTAAGAGAGGTCGATTTTTTGTGATTAGGCGCACCACGATGCCATCAGCTCTCGTCGAGATGGGATTCGTCACTGGCAACATTGATTCTCCGCGCCTCGCATCCTCGTCCCACCGTCGGCGGCTTGCTTTAGCGATTGCCACCGGCATTCTTGATTATCTGAAAGGGGTGCGTTGACCATTCGTCTTGGACTGTTTGACAGTGGCATTGGCGGGCTCACCGTGCTGCGCAGAATCCTGGAGCGTCACGGTGCAGTTCCAGTGACGTACTTAGGCGACACCGCCCGTGTTCCCTACGGAAGTCGCTCTCCTTCAGAAATACGTTCGATTGCGGCTGAGGTTGTGGCTTGGTTGAGAGCACAACAGGTCTCCACCGTTGTGATGGCTTGCAATACCACCAATGCTCTCGCCAGAGACGTCACCGAGGGACAAGCCGGCGTTCCGGTTGTAGGGCTGATTGGAGCTGCCGCTGCTTTGGTTAAAGAATCGCGAGTTGGCGTTCTCGCCACGCCAGCAACGGTGGCCTCTGGGGCCTATCGAGAGAGCATCGAAGCGCTCCATCCGGGAACCCTGGTCGTGCAACAGGCTTGTCCAGACTTTGTTCCACTGATCGAAGCCGGAGATCTCCGTTCTGATGAACTTCGTGAAGCGGCAATTCGATATTTACAACCCTTACTTGAGGCCTCGGTTGATTCGGTGGTGCTCGGCTGCACCCACTACCCGCTGCTCGTTCCGCTTCTTGCGAACTTATTGCCATCTCACATGCGTCTGATCGACCCTGCTGTCGCCGTCGCAACGCAACTCGACGCCTTTCTGGGTCAACCGTTACCAGGAAGCCAAAATCAACCGGTATCACTGGAAGCAGCCCATCTTTGCGTCACGAAAGACGCCCAAGGGTTTGCTGAAAGAGCCACGGCTTGGCTGGGCCAAAGGCCTTGCGTTGATCTCGTGAATCTGCAGCCATAGGTCTGCGTTTCCTAGGATCTATGCACCGAGAGGATTCATGGCCACCGTCACCGAGTTGCTGCAGCCGGTCGAGGCGGATCTTGAGATCCTGCTAAGCGACCTTCGCAGCCTGATAGGAGCCGGTCACCCGATTCTCCAAGCAGCAGCTGAGCACCTGTTCAGCGCTGGGGGCAAACGTCTTAGACCTGGAATCGTGTTGCTGATTTCAAGGGCGCTCTCAGCAGACGGAGAGTTGAGTTCACGGCATAGACGCCTGGCTGAGATCACTGAGATGATCCACACCGCCTCGCTCGTCCACGACGATGTTGTCGATGAAGCGTCCACACGCCGAGGTGTTGAAACCGTCCACAGCCGTTTTAATTACAGAGTTGCCGTATTAGCCGGTGATTTCCTGTTCGCCCAGGCGAGTTGGCATTTGGCAAATCTCGACAACCTCGATGTCGTGAAATTGCTCAGCCGCGTAATCATGGATCTCGCTGACGGTGAAGTGAAGCAAGGCTTGTTTCGCTTCGATACCGGTCAATCCTTTGAAACTTATCTCGAGAAGAGTTACTGCAAGACAGCGTCATTAATTGCCAATAGCGCAAAAGCAGCTGGTGTTTTAAGTGGCTTGTCTGAGCCTCAGCTCGAGTCTCTGTATCACTACGGCCGCCAGCTAGGCCTGGCGTTCCAAGTTGTGGATGACATCCTTGATTTCACCGGAAGTGACCAACAACTTGGGAAGCCTGCAGCTAGTGATTTGTCGAGCGGCTATCTCACAGCTCCTGCTCTCTATGCCCTTGAGGAGCGGCCTGCCTTGTCGGGTTTGATCGAACGGGAGTTCAGTGGAGACGGTGATCTCGAAACCGCTTTGGCTTTGGTTCGTGAGTCAGAAGCGATTCCTCGCACACGCGAACTCGCCAAAACATTTGCTCGCGAAGCTAGAGAATCCTTGGATTGGTTGCCAGAATCCCCGTCACGAACTGCATTACTCGAATTACCAGACTTCGTTCTTAGTCGTTTGTATTAAGGCTTTTGCGGAGTTGTCTCTCTGCTTCGCCCAAGCTGGTGATACGAGTGAGCCGAGAATGGAGTCGCACATCGGTCCCACCGAACGCGATTTTGCTGGGTGCAGTTTCACTGGGGTCTGCGACCAGCTGCCACACCCAGCAGCCTGCTCCTAAAGCCGACTGACATCCAGCCTCTGAATCTTCAAACACCCAGCATTCACTGGGCAAAACCCCAAGCCGCTGGGTCGCTAACAGGTAAGGGTCAGGAGCTGGTTTTCCTGCACGAAGTTCAGGGTCATCGCCCAACACGCGGCTTTGAATCAAATCCAACCAAGGATGTCCAGAGATTTTGTAGAGCAGGGACGCTTCCTTACTGCTGGTGACCAGCGCCATGGGCAAATGCTTAGAGCTGCAAAAACGGATGAGTGACTCAGCGCCAGAAACCGCTGGAGCCGTAGCAACTAATCGCTTAGCAATCGGCTCCCGCGCTGTCAGGAGCTGCTCCGCTGAAACTGACTGCTGCAACCATGAACACACCAATTTGGCATTGTCATCCCGGCGACGTCCCTTGAGCTGTTGAAGTTGTTGAGGCGATAAGGATTCGTTGAAGCAGGCTGCCGCTGCCTTCCAAGCCTCTGCCTGCAAGGGTTCGGTATCGAGCAAAAGACCATCAAGGTCAAACAGGCATGCTTTTGGTGCTGACAAGGATCCAGCCTTTGGCATCGTTGCCGTATCACTCTTCTGTGGATTCTGACAACGCGACTGGTCCGGATACTGAAAGCGTCGATAGTGTTGTGCTGTCAGTGCATTTGAGCAGCAAGCGATGAGTGAGGGTTCCACCATTGAGAGCGTGCTTCAAGAACAGCGTGTCTTTGATCCACCGGCGGACCTCGCCAGGGATGCGCGAATTTCTGGGATGGACTCCTATCGCGCTCTGGCTGAAGCGGCCAAATCTGATCCAGACACGTTCTGGGGAGACGCGGCACGTCGTGAACTGCATTGGTTTGAACCGTTTCACACCGTTCTCGACTGGGATAACCCTCCGTTTGCACGCTGGTTTGAGGGAGGAACAACCAACCTGTCTTACAACTGTCTTGACCGTCATCTGAATGGACCGAAGGCCAGCAAGACAGCCCTGATCTGGGAGGGCGAGCCCGGAGATGTGCGCACCTTCACCTACCAAGAGCTGCATGCCGAGGTTTGCCGTGCTGCCAACGCGCTAAAGGCCATCGGTATAGGCAAAGGCGATCTAGTCGCTCTGTACATGCCCATGGTTCCGGAGGCCGCCATCGCGATGCTGGCCTGTGCACGCATTGGTGCTCCTCACTCAGTGGTGTTTGGTGGGTTCTCAGCAGAAGCCCTGCGTGATCGTCTCATCGATGGTGAAGTCAAAGCGGTCATCACGGCCGATGGTGGTTTCCGAAAAGACAAGCCTGTATCGCTGAAGCCTGCTGTGAATGCAGCGCTTGCCAACAGTGCTTGCCCAACGGTGAAGTCTGTACTCGTGGTGAAACGCACCGACCAACCGGTGGAGATGGTGGATGGGCGAGATCAGTGGTGGCACGAACTCGTGGCCCATCAATCCGATGAGTGCACCGCTGAGCCCATGGCGAGCGAAGACCGCTTGTTTGTGCTTTACACCTCTGGATCAACCGGGAAACCCAAAGGTGTGGTCCACACCACTGCCGGGTACAACCTCTGGACCCATTTGACCTTTCAATGGATCTTCGACATCCGTGACGACGATGTGTTTTGGTGCACGGCCGATGTGGGCTGGATCACTGGTCACAGCTACATCGTCTACGGACCTCTGTCGAACGGTGCCACCACTGTGATGTACGAGGGTGCTCCTCGACCCTCCAAGCCAGGGGCGTTCTGGGAGCTGATCCAGAAACACAGAGTCAGCATTTTCTACACCGCTCCCACGGCTATTCGCGCTTTTATGAGGAGTGGCCGTGCGGTACCTGATCAGTACGACATGAGCAGCCTGCGCCTGCTCGGCACCGTCGGTGAGCCAATCAACCCTGAAGCCTGGATGTGGTATCGCGATGTGGTGGGCGGTGAACGCTGTCCGATCGTCGACACCTGGTGGCAAACCGAAACCGGTGGCGTGATGATCAGCCCTTTACCTGGAGCGACCCCCACCAAACCAGGCTCTGCCACCTTGCCCTTACCTGGGATTCAGGCCGACATCATTGATGCAGAGGGCAATAGCTGTGGAGCAAACGAGGGCGGATACCTGGCGGTGCGAGCTCCTTGGCCAGGAATGATGCGCACCGTTCATGGAAATCCCCAGCGGTTCCGGGAGAGCTACTGGGAAGCGATTCGCCCTTCAGATGGATCGCATCTCTACTTCGCTGGTGACGGAGCACGTCGAGATGCCGACGGATATTTCTGGGTGATGGGGCGTGTGGATGATGTCATCAACGTCTCAGGCCATCGTCTTGGCACGATGGAGATCGAGTCGGCCTTGGTGAGCCATCCCGCCGTAGCGGAAGCGGCTGTGGTCGGACGACCCGATGATCTCAAGGGTGAGGGGATTGTTGCCTTCGTCACGCTGGAGCTGGGACGAGAGTCCAACGACGCCCTCGTTGCCGAGCTGCGCACCCATGTCGGCAAGGAGATCGGGCCGATCGCAAGACCCGACGAGATTCGCTGCAGCGATGCCTTGCCAAAAACGCGCAGTGGCAAGATCATGCGCCGGATTCTGAGAGCGCTTGCTGCCGGCGAAGAAGTAACTGGCGACACCAGCACTCTTGAAGACCGCTCCGTTCTTGATCGTTTACGCGGATAAAACCAATCAGCCCATGCAGCAGCAGCGTTCGCTGTATCTGCATGGGTACCTCTCAAATCATTGGGAAATCAGGTGGGAGCAAGGCTTGGTCGGGCCATCCATCTTTTCCATAAATGGCGTCCAAAATCACGTTGAGAAGCGAGGGTTTCTGTTGAAGCTCCTCTTTTACAGACCATTGAATTTCGCTTAATTCCTCCTCCGAAACTTGAAGAGCTGCGATCAACTCGCGATAAGCCAACCGTTCTTTTGGATTGATATCAGAATCATCGCCTGGGTTCCTTGACACACCAGCAACCAAACAAGCAACCCTGACCGCTGTGCACTGATCGGTGTGATTCGTGAGCAACTTGGCCAGCTCAGTCAAACTTTGTGGCTGATTAGGCCTGTAATCAGGGGTGGTTTCCTTGAGATAAAGGCGCTCAGGTAAGTCTTTGAGCAAACGCTCTTCCTCATCTGAAATGTTGCCATCACTCAACGCGATGGACCTCGCAATCTGCAGAAGAACTGTTTGTGTGTTGTTGTCGCTCACAACGATCGAACAAGAGCTTCTTCAATCATCGCTGACGTTCAAGACCAAGTCCCACGTTGGCGATGGAATCAATCAGTTCGCCGATCACCCTGGCTCTTGATGGATCATCGGCCCAATCTCCGAGGAGCCCCTGTCGAAGTCCCGCACTGGCGGGGGTGAGGTGATCTCCCTTCATGGCAACAAACTGGCTTTGGTCACCGGATCGCCTACTCAGCGCCTGCATCAAGTCCTGGCTTTGATCAAGCTGATCCGTCCCAAAGCGAATCACCAAATTGTGGGGCTGCAAGTAATAGCGTTCGATCAAGCGCAGTGTTTCCTCAGGACCAGGACTGAATTCCGTGACCACACCGAGGCTTGGCGCCAGGGTGCCAAGGAGGGGAATCGACCGTTCAGCGGTGAAATTGTTGAAACTCAATGCGGCCATCGCAAGACTGTTGCGTCCGCCGTCCGGGGCCAGCAAATGCAACTTGCAACCCAAGCTGTGACCAACGCGGACTGGAAGGAGATCTTGTCCTAAACGCTGATTTAAAGCAGAGCGACAGGTGCGCAGGGCTTGCCAACCTTCTCGCGCCTGCAGCTGATGGTCGAAACCTGGCACATAGCTCCAAGCGTGGACCGCGAACTGACGGGCAGCCAATCCTTCCAACAGACGCCGGTAACTGATCTGCGGGTTGGTGGCGAGGTAGCTTCCGCCAATGAATTCGATCAATCCTTGCGGTGAAGCAGGCCAGAGGCACCAGCAGCCCTGTTGTCGCTGCCAGCGGCTCATCCTTTTGACAGCTCCGTCACGATCCGCTCGGCTTCACGCACGTGCGCCGGGCCATCAAGCATGTTGTTGAAGAGATGGCGAATGGTGCCCTCTGCATCAATGACATAGGTCACCCGTCCTGGAAGCAGGCCAAGAACTTTTGGAACCCCGAAACTCGTGCGCAGGCGCTGCCCCTGATCACTAAGGAGAGGGAACGGCAACTGGTAGCGCTGAGCAAATTTTCGATGGCTCACAGCATCGTCGCTGCTCACACCCCAAACCACAGCACCGAGAGCCTCGAAAGTGGCGTAGGTATCGCGAAAAGCACAAGCTTCTGCCGTACAACCAGGGGTGTCGTCTTTGGGGTAGAAAAACAACACCAAGACCTTGTCTTGCAGCTCATCACGACGACGCAACACGCCGTCTTGATCTTCGAGGGCGATCTCAGGTGCCCGGTCTCCGATCGTGAGCGCCATGGAGGGAATCAAGAATTGGCAGCACCCTAGGAAGCACCTGGGCTAGGCGGGAGAATGGGTTGCAGAACGAGCGAGCTGGAGTGATGGAATCAGGCGCTGTTCCTGGTCAATTGAATCTTCTGGGTGAGTTCCAGGTTGAAGAGCCGAAGCCTCTGCCGGAGCAACCAAGGGAAGAGCGCGATGCCTCCGCTGCGCGCACCCTCTTGATCATTGATACGGAAACATCAGGCCTGGACCCTGAAGCCCATCACTGCCTTGAAATCGGGGCAATTTTGTTTGATGTGTCAAGCCGGCAGATCCTGGCCCAGATGTCTTGTCTGTTGCCCGTTGAATCCAATGCAGCTGAGGCCATCAATCGCATCCCCGCGGCAGTGACGCGTCTGCCACAACCCTGGGAACCAGGACTCCACTACTTCCAAGAATTACTGAAAGCTGCAGATCTTCTGGTGGCACACAACGCGGCCTTCGACCAACAGTGGTTTGGCAGGGGCCATCTTCCTGCAACAGATCTGCCGTGGCTCTGCAGCATGGAAGACATGCGATGGCCGAAAGAAAAGCAGCTCAGATCTCGCCCCTCCGTACGAGACCTGGCATTGGCCTACGAGATTCCGGTTTGGGCTGCCCATCGCGCTCTCAGCGATTGCATCTATCTGGCCGAAGTGTTCCGACGTTGCGATCAACTTGAACAACTGATTGAACGTGGACTCGAACCCCGTTCCTTAATGAAAGCTCAGGTCTCGTACGACGATCGCCAGCTCGCTCGAGATGCAGGCTTCCGCTGGAATGATCCGGTGAAAGGAGCCTGGACCAGGCGTCTCAGCGAACGTGAAGTAAACGAACTGCCATTTGCAGTGGTGCCACAAGACGAGATTTGACATTAACCACCCTGTTTTGTTTCAGCAATCCGAAGCCACATAGGGGATTTTTCACAGGACAGGTGGACGGCATCAGGCTGTCAGTACGGTTGTTCTCTACCTTCGGTCCAGCGTGCAGAGATCTATCAGTCACTGCGATTTCCGGACATGTGATCCCTTGCGGAGGCGATTGAGACGCTGGCAGCAGGTGCGCACCTGGGCTCGTCTGATCAGGGAAGCGGAATCCCTTTGGCACGTGGATGTTCGTGAATTAAGACGGCTTGGAGCGATTGAACTTTCACAATTGCTAGAGGAAGTACCTCCGATGCAGCGCATCCGAGTGAACCGTTGGCTCAATCGCTATTCCGTCGCAACGCGATTGATTTGCCCTCAAAACGATCAAACCGACAATCGCACGACACTCACAAATCAAGACCATCGCTACACATGATTCGATCGATTTGATTGTCTAACAAGGAAATCATTTGTCCTAGGCGAACATAGCTTTCGTTAAGGAATGGACTACGTCACTGGATTCCTCGTCAACGCGGTGAGTGCTTATTGCTCCTTTTCTGATTCAGCAGGACATAAACGATCAATCGGAATTAAAAATGTGCCGCGACGGAAGCGCACTGCGGCAATCTCGAGGGGATGAAGAGCCACCACCGCTCCTGATTCATCACTGCCAACGAGATCGGAAGGACGAAGCATCGGCATGGGATCTGCCGTTTTGAGATAGGGCATCGGGCTGATCAGTTGAACTTGGTCACCGATAGAAACGGTCATGACACCTGGGCAATCACCCTCTCCTACAGCAGGATGGTGGCAGTTGATCGTTGCCCGTGCGGGCTCTTGCCACCTGGAGCGGCGCAATCGCGGGACTGCTTCTCATTCTTGTGGGAGGTTTGATCCCGGCTGCCATCCTGCTGCCGGTTGCAGAACTCCCCCCCCGATTGCTGAGTTTGCCCAGCACCTGGCAAGTTCCAGCACTCCTGCTGTGCGCCCTTGTCTGCGGCCCACGATCAGGCGTGATCGCAGCGGTTGCTTACATCACTGTGGGACTGGTTGATCTTCCTGTCTTTCATGACGGTGGAGGTTTGGCCTACGTGCTCACTCCCGCCTTTGGTTATCTCGCTGGCTTTGTGCCAGCAGCCTGGCTCACCGGACGGCTCGCCCATCAAGCGGGAATGAACGACTTAGCAAGGCTCACTTTGGCGGGCATCGCCGGTGTGGTCACAATTCAGCTGTGCGGAATTCTTAATTTGTTGCTCGGAGCGGGGTTGGGCCGTTGGAATGATTCACTTCTTGATTTGTTGTTCAGCTACAGCATCGGCCCGTTGCTAGCCCAACTGGCTCTTTGCGTCGCAATCGCCTTGATTGCGCTTCCAATTCGTCGTCTGCTCTGGATCGAATGATCAGCCGCAGCAACCGACTGATCCGGCGTCGCACGATTGTGTTGATCAGCCTGTTGATCCTGCTGCTGGATCAAGCCTCGAAATATTGGGCTCGTTCCCAACTGCTACCGAATCTGTCGCAGCCATTCCTACCTGGATTGCTGCAGTTAAGGCTTGTGCGCAACACGGGCGCCGCCTTCAGCATGTTGAGTGATTCCACCGCCCTGCTCGGACTCCTCAGCATGCTTGTTTCGCTTGGCTTGCTGGGCTGGATCTGGCGATCCAAGCGACTCGACCTCTGGTTAGGACTGGCCCTGGCCTTCCTACTGGGCGGAACGCTTGGCAATGGCATCGACCGCTGGCAACTGGGCTATGTCACCGACTTCCTGGAGCTCGTGCCCTTCCGTTTTCCCATCTTCAACGGCGCAGACATCGCCATCAACCTCGCCGTCCTCTGCTTCGCCATCGACGCTCTCTCCCAACGCAATGGACAAGCGAAATCCTGACGGCCCCTCCTCAGCCCAACTGATCATTCATCAGCCAGGTCAAGCAGATCGAACCATTGCATTGCATGGCGATGGCTATCGGATTGGACGCGATGGTCCTCTGGAAGTCAGCATCGATCATCCGGCCGTCAGTCGCCAACACGCTTTGCTGCAACGCCAAGGCCGGCGGTGGATCCTTCAAGATTTGGACTCCACCAATGGCTTGTGGTGGAAGGGTCGCCGGGTGAAGCAGCTGGAACTTCGCGATGGAGACAACGTTCAGTTTGCGCCGGCCTTAGATGCAACGGCTCCCTTTCTGCACTTCGACGATGCAACAGGGCGACGACGCCATCGAATTGAACGCTGGTTGGGCCTGTGCTTATTGGGATGCCTTGGTGGTGGTGGTGCGCTGTTATTGCTGTCCAACCTCACCATGCCGATCCGCGGTCAATTGGCACGCGTGCGCGGTCCTGTCGCCATCTACGACGGCAATAACCAACCGCTGGCCTCGGTTGACTCCAGTCGTCATCGCGAGCTCAAGTCGGTGAATGCGTTTTCCCCCCAACTCGTTGACGCTCTGCTGAGCAGTGAAGACAACCGCTTCTGGTGGCATCCGGGGGTCGATCCCATTGGCACGCTGAGAGCCTTCAGCACCAATTTGATCGGCGGACAGGTGCTGGAGGGAGGCAGCAGTCTCACGCAGCAATTAGCGCGCAGCCTCTATCCCGATTACGTGGGGGATGGCGACACCCTGGCCAGGAAATGGAAAGAGCTGCTCGTGTCCTTGCAGTTGGAAAGTCGCTTCAGCAAAAGCCAGTTGCTGCTGAGCTACCTCAATCGCGTGTACTTAGGCGTTGGTTGGGGATTTGAAGATGCCTCACGCGTGTTTTTTGATCAATCAGCAACAGACCTGAATGTGCAGCAAGCAGCACTCTTAGTGGGTTTGTTGCCATCACCCAATGGCCATGATCCCTGTCAGTTTCCACAGCGCGCGCTCAAGGCTCGCAACCGGGTTATCAACAAAATGGCCGACGGCGGTCGCCTGTCCTTGGAGCAGGCACGACTGGCGCGTCGACAACCGATTCAATTGGCAAAACAGGCCTGCAGTCGAGAACAGGTCAGTCGTTCCGCACCCTTTTACACCGATCAAGTGCGCCGAGACCTCACAGAGCTCGTGGGCCCAGACGTGGCTGATGAAGGAAATTTCTTGATCGAAACCCACTTAGACCCTGTTCTGCAATCCGTGGTGGAACGCCAGCTGAGCGGTGTATTAGCCAACAATGCAACACATGGCGTTCAGGAGGGAGCCGCTGTTGTGCTGGACAGCCGCACAGGCGGGGTTCTCGCCATCGCGGGTGGTCGTGACTACGACTCGAGCCAGTTCAACCGTGCCTCGATGGCAATGCGCCAACCCGGCAGCACCTTCAAACTCATCACTTACCTAGCGGCCCTTGAGCAAGGACTAAAACCCAACGACACCTTGGATTGCAGCCCACTTCGCTGGGGAGGACAACGCTTTGACAGCTCCTGTTCAGGCCAACTGACCCTGGCTCGCGCCTTCGCCTCAAGCCACAACACTGCAGCGTTGCGCCTCGCCCAACGCGTAGGTCTGGACCAAGTGGTGAGCATGGCGAAACGTCTTGGAATCTCCACTCCCCTAGATCCTGTACCGGGGCTAGCTCTTGGACAGAGTGAAGTCCGCTTGATTGAGCTCACCAGTGCCTATGCCGCTGTGGCCAATGGCGGCATCTGGCAACCTCCCACCACCATCCGTCGTTTGCTCGATGCAGAAACCTGCCGCTTGGATCGCCCAAGTGGCTGCGGCAGCCTCACTGGAGATGGAGATACTGGAGATGGCAGTTCTGAACAAAGCAGTCAGCGCCAAACGTCTCGTCGTGTCCTGAAGGGACAGACAGCTCAGCACATGCAGGGCTTAATGCGAGCAGTCATTCGCAGCGGCACCGGCCGTTCAGCCTCGCTCGGTGGACAGGAAGGAGGAAAAACAGGAACCACCAACGATGGGCGTGACCTGCTGTTCATTGGCTACGAACCGAGTCGCCATTGGGTGCTGGGAATCTGGCTGGGCAACGATGACAACAGTCCTTCAGCCAGTTCCAGCGCCTTAGCAGCCTCGCTCTGGAGTCGCATCATGCGTGCTGCTGGACAGGGGGGTGTGGCGGGCCGATGAAGGGATCCAATCGCCTGATTTTGTTGGGTGCAGCGGGGCTGATCGTCCTGCTGGTGCTTGGGCTGGTGCTCCAAGCCATTCGCAACCTGCTCTGGGATCTCAGCTACATCCTTCCGCCCTGGCTTGTGGGTCCAGTGCTGCTCATCGGCACCATCCTGGTGATTGCCTTAGTCGTGCAGGTTGGCTGGCCGTTGTGGAAGGGATGGAAAAGCCGTCGCGGTGCCACAAAAGCCACCACGACAGCTCCTTCTCCACCGGGGTCGCGTCGTCAAGCGGCTGAACAAAGTCTGGAAAGCATTGATCGCCTTCTGGAACGTCTCCAAGACGATGTCGCCCGGAAAGCACTACATCTGGAGCGCGAGCGCGTCGCACGTGAATTGGCACGCGGAGATTTAGTGGTGGTGGTGTTTGGCACAGGCTCCAGTGGGAAAACATCCCTGATTCGTGCCCTCCTCCAAGACATCGTTGGGAGTGTTGGAGCTCCAATGGGCTCCACAACTGGCAGCCAAACCTATCGGCTGCGTCTCAACAAGCTGGAGCGCGGACTGCAATTGGTCGACACACCAGGAATCCTCGAAAGCGGACTGGATGGAAGAGATCGTGAACAAGAAGCCCGTGAACGCGCTAGCCGTGCTGACTTGATGCTGGTGGTGGTGGATGGTGATCTTCGTTCTGCTGAATGGGATGTAGTGCGCAGCCTTGCGGGCTTGGGCAAGCGCTTGATGTTGGTCTTGAACAAATGCGATTTACGAGGAGAGGAGGAGGAAAAGCGTCTACTGGCCTTGCTTCGCGGACGTTGCCAAGGCCTTCTCTCCGCTGAAGACGTGATCCCGACCAGTGCCTCTCCCCAATCTTTGCCAAGACCTGGCCAGAAACCTTGGCAACCTCCAGCTGAGGTAGCTGTGCTGCTCCAACGCATGGCCGTGGTGCTCCATGCCGACGGCGAAGAGCTTCTGGCCGACAACATTCTTCTGCAATGCAGAACACTGGGAGACAAGGGTCGATCGCTTCTCAACCGACAGCGTCAGACCGAAGCGCGACGAATCGTGGATCGTTACAGCTGGATTAGTGCAGGCGTTGTGGCAGCGACACCACTCCCGGGTATCGACTTGCTTGGCACCGCGGCGGTGAATGCCCAGATGGTGATGGAGGTCGCGAAGGTCTACAACGTGCAGTTGACCCGCGCCAAAGCTCAGGAGTTGGCCGTGTCGGTGGGTAGAACTCTGGCGGGCCTGGGCGTTGTCAAAGGCGGTGTCGCCTTGATCGGCACCGCACTCAGCGTGAATCTGCCCACCCTGCTACTCGGAAAAGCCGTTCAGGGTGTGGCTGCTGCGTGGTTAACCCGGATTGCAGGAGCCAGTTTCATCACCTATTTCCAACAAGATCAAGATTGGGGAGATGGTGGCGTGCAAGACGTAGTGCAACGTCACTACGACCTCAACCGACGCGATAGTGCCCTCAAACGCTTTCTCGACACCGCTCTCAGACAAGTGGTGGAACCACTGCGACAGACGGCAAAGAAGCGGTTACCACCCCAACCAGGGCCTCGGGCGGAGGAGGACGCATCGGGCCGCGGGCATCAAGAACCGTGATCAAAGCCAAATAGGCCACACCAATCAGTACGGACACAATGCCTGTGACGATCGCCACCCAACGGCCGCGTTGCTGTTTTGGGGCAGCCATTAGGGCAGAGCCTCCACGGATTGATTCAAGATTGATGCCAGTTGGTCCAGCAAACCGTGATCGGTGTGCGGGTTGCCAAGAACAGTCTTGAGGAAATGCCGTCCTTGATGAAGCGGCCTCGAAACCATGATTCCCCGGCTGAGCAAGAGCCGGCGTGTCTCGTTCGACCAGGCTTCGTGCTGCTGCGCCTGTCCGCGTTGGGGCCTACAGGCCAGCACATGCAAGGGACCGGTGAGAATCATCAACCTGTTGGGATCCAATTGCTGCTGGAAATACTCACGTCGAGCGATCGCGGCGGACAACACCTGTTCAATCCCTGATTCACCGAGCTGGCGCAAGCCAAGCCAAAGTTTGAGCACTTCCCCCGGCCGACTCCCCTGCAGACCCAGTTCTCCACCGTGATCGTTCTCTAGGGCTGGCTCCATGTAAGGGAGACCTGTGGAGAACGCTTCGGCCAGAACTCTGGCCTCGCGAACCAACAGGAGGGATGACGTCTTTGTGATACCAAGAACTTTCTGGGGATTCACTGTGACCGAATCAGCGCGTCCTATCCCATCGAGAAGATAGGTGGTGATGGGACTGAGAGCAAAAACCGCGCCGATCGCCCCATCCACATGCAGCCAAAGGTCCAAGCGGCTGCAGAGATCAGCCATTGCAGAAACGGGGTCGATCGCACCTCGCACCGTGGTGCCTGCGGTAGCAACCACTGCCATACAGGGACGTCCTTGCCTGGAAAGTGCTGAGAGTTCATCCTCCAGTTGCTGCAGATCGATGAGGCCTTGCTCATCCACCGGGATGGAACGAACTCCGTCGCTTTGAAGGCCCATCACGCGGGCTGCCTTACGCCAGGACACATGCGCATCAGCACTGACCACAACCACAGCATCTGGGTTGTGATCCAAGCCAGCTTGATGCCGGGCGGAAACCAAGGCGATCAAATTGCTCAGCGAGCCCCCGCTGGCGGCAACACCAGAAGCCCCGACAGGAAAGCCAATGCGCTCAGCAAACCAGGCACAAAGCTGGCGTTCGAGATGACTCAAACTGGGGGACAACTCCTCGGCCAGAAGGTTGTTATTCAGCCCAGCGCAAATCAAATCTGCAGCGATTGACGCACTTAGCGGCGGCGGATCGAGATGGGCCAGCGCGCCTGGATGGGAAGGCTGAAACGCACCATCCATCACCTGCTGAAGGTCATCCAGCAGTTGTCCCATGTCGCGACCATGAACCTGCGGTGCAGCATCGGGGAGGATCCGGAGCGCTGGCAGTGGACCCCGCTCACTGGCCGAAGCGATCCAACTGCATAGCCGCTCTGAAGCACCCTCCAAAAACTGAAGGAGTTGAGGGTCGAGCGCATCGGGTGAGGCAAACGCCGAAAGCGCCAACGGTTCAGGATTCCTTGAAGGTCCGACCAAGAAGACAAGATGGGGAGTGAACATTCTCCCCTGTGGTGGCACATCAAAGTGGTGGCACATCAAACGATGCGCTCAGCCAAGAGCCTGACGATGCAGTCTCCAATCGAACTGTCTCCGCAGAAGATGCAAGCCTGGATGGGGATTTTGATCGAACGCGCGCGTCGTTTCGGCGAACGAGGAGAAGTTCCCGTTAGTGCCGTTGTGTTGGATCACCATGGTCGCTGCATTGGCCATGGCATCAACCAGAGAGAGCTGCATCACGATCCCCTTGGTCATGCTGAGTTGATGGCCGTTCGTCAGGCCTGCCGTCTGCGTGGTGACTGGCGCCTCAATGACTGCACTCTTTTGGTGACCTTGGAACCCTGTCCCATGTGCGCTGGCGCCTTGGTTCAAGCGAGAGTCGGCCAGGTCATTTTTGCCGCGACTGACCCGAAGCGGGGAGCGATGGGAAGCACGATCAACTTGGCCACCCACATCAGTGCACACCACCGAATGACCGTGATCGGTGGTGTGCTGGGTGAGGAGGCGAAAGAGATGCTGTCGAGCTGGTTTAAGCAGCGACGGCGACGTTCTGACGGAACTGGGGCAGCTCCGTTTCAAACAGGTTCAACAACCTGCTGACGTTCTGTGGGTTTGAGTTGTAACCCATCAGTCCAATTCGCCATATTTTTCCGGCAAGAACGCCAAGACCACCACCCACTTCGATGCCGTGGTTGTTGAGCAGGTGCTGAGTGAAGGCCTTTCCATCCACATCATCAGGAATACGAACAGTGGTGAGGGTGGGCAATCGAAGCTCCTCGGGTACATGCATTTCAAGACCCATTGATTCCAGACCAGACCACAGCGCTTCAGCGTTGCTGCGGTGACGCGCCCAAGCCATATCCAATCCTTCTTCTGCCAGCAGCCTGAGCGCTTCACGCATGCCGAAATTCATGTTGACCGGTGCTGTGTGGTGATACACACGGTCACTGCCCCAGTACTGATTGAGAAGGGAAACGTCGAGATACCAATTGGGCACTTTGTCTTGACGCGCTGCAAGCTTGGCTTCAGCTCTGGGGCCCATGGTGAATGGACCAAGACCTGGAGGGCAGCTCAATCCTTTCTGACTACAGCTGTAGGCCAGATCAACTTTCCATTCATCGAGATAGAGGGGAACGCCTCCAAGAGAGGTGACGGTGTCGAGCAACAGCAAACAATCGTGCTTGCGGCAGAGATCTCCAATCCCTTCCATCGGTTGACACACGCCGGTGGACGTTTCGGCATGCACCATCGCCAGGATGGTGGGCTTGTGCTCAATCAGTGCCGTTTCGAGCTCATCCTTCGTAAAGGCTTCACCCCAGGGCTTTTCGATCACCTTCACATTGGCGCGGTAGCGACCGGCCATGTCGACAAGTCGATTACCGAAATAACCCTTCACAGCAACGAGAACGGTGTCGCCGGGTTCCACCGTGTTGGCAAGCGTTGCTTCCATGGCTGCGCTGCCCGTGCCGCTCATTGGCAAGGTCAAGCGATTGTCGGTCTGCCAGGCATAACGAAGAAGCTCCTGCACTTCGCCCATCAGCTCCACATAAAGCGGATCGAGATGACCAATCGGAGTTCGAGACAAAGCTTTGAGCACCGTTGGATCGGCATTCGAAGGCCCTGGACCAAGCAGCAAACGATCGGGGGTGCTGATCGGGGCAATAGCCCTTCGATGGGACGAATCAACCAACAGGGGGGAGTGCGTCGTCGCCAAAGCCAGGATCACCAATCAATGGGCAGCAGCCTACGCATAGACAGGCCTAAAAAGGGAGCAAAAAGGTTGCTTGCAACGCCTCTTGTAATGAGGTCAATCATTGATCGCTCAGCGCTGGCTGATGTCGTTTGCGGAAAGACCTGAGGCAAGATGATCGAAGGGCTTGCGAAGCGTCTGGCACTCGCTGGGACTTGATCCTTCAGCCACCATGCGTTCGCAGAGAACATCTGCCAAAAGGATCATGCTGCGAACCGTGGGTCCAGTTGGAACACCCAGGCTCTTGTAGGTGTCGTCCAAACCGTTCAGCACCCGTTCATTGAGGATCGTGCTGTCGTCGGCAATCAGGGCATAGCTGGCGTAACGAAGGAAGTAATCCATATCGCGCAAACAAGCCGCAAGCCGGCGGGTGGTGTAGGCATTGCCACCAGGCAGAAGCAACTCAGGGTCGCCTACAAAAAGCCTTTGACTCGCTTCTCGTACCAGCTCAGCCGCTTCGCGATTAATCAACTCAACGGCCTTAAGTCGCAACTCGGCTTGGCCGAAATATCCCTCAATACGATCGATCGCTGATCGATCGAAATAGCGACCCAATTGGTCGTAACGGCCGATCAACCCGGTGATGGCATCACGCATGATGGTGGGACGCTAGGGATCACTGGCTGGAAGGTAACACCACAAAGGTGACCAGAACGCTCTCATCACCTGGGATCCAAGGAATTTGACAGAAACGGTTACCTAGCGCAGCTCCAAGCCTCGCCAAGAGGCCTCCACTAGCAAAAAAGTGCGCGTTGATACAAAAGGGTGTCAGATCGATGCCTACGGTTAGAAAAGATACTTACGGCTGAAGCCTCAACCATGGCTAAAACTGCTCAGGACGTACTTCGCCAGATCAAGGACGAAGGAATCGAGCTGATCGACCTCAAATTCAGCGATCTGCACGGCAAGTGGCAACACCTCACCGTGTGTTCAGACATGGTCGATGAGGATGCCTTCAAGGAAGGTTTGGCCTTTGACGGATCCTCCATACGCGGCTGGAAAGCGATCAACGCGTCTGACATGTCCATGGTTCCAGACCCCGCCACAGCCTGGGTCGACCCTTTTTATCGCCATAAAACCCTCAGCCTGATCTGCTCGATCCAGGACCCAAGAACAGGGGACCCCTATGAGCGCTGCCCCCGTGCGTTGGCGCAGAAAGCTTTGGCTTATCTCTCCAATACAGGTCTGGCCGATAAAGCATTCTTTGGTCCCGAGCCTGAATTTTTTCTCTTCGATGACGTTCGCTACAACTCGAGCGAAGGCGGCTGTTTCTACAGCGTTGACACCATTGAGGCTGGGTGGAACTCCGGGAGGATGGAAGAAGGCGGAAACCTTGCTTACAAAATTCAGCTAAAGGAAGGTTATTTCCCTGTCGCACCAAACGACACAGCGCAAGATATTCGCTCCGAGATGTTATTGATGATGGCCCAATTGGGGATCCCCATTGAGAAGCATCACCATGAAGTGGCTGGTGCTGGCCAACACGAATTAGGAATGAAGTTCGACGAACTCATTCAAGCTGCCGACAACGTAATGACCTACAAATACGTTGTTCGCAACGTTGCAAAAAAGTACGGCAAAACAGCAACTTTCATGCCGAAGCCTGTCTTTAATGACAACGGCACTGGCATGCACGTGCACCAAAGCCTTTGGAAGGGCGATCAACCCTTGTTCTTCGGGGAAGGAACCTACGCCAACTTGTCTCAGACAGCCCGCTGGTACATCGGCGGAATTTTGAAGCATGCGCCGAGCTTCCTAGCCTTCACCAACCCCACCACAAACAGCTACAAGCGACTTGTTCCTGGATTCGAAGCACCTGTGAATTTGGTGTACTCCGAAGGCAACCGATCTGCTGCAGTTCGGATCCCCCTCACCGGCCCCAGTCCAAAAGCCAAGCGCTTGGAATTCCGTTCCGGTGATGCTTTAGCGAATCCCTATTTGGCCTTTGCCGCCATGATGATGGCTGGGATCGATGGCATCAAAAACCAAATTGATCCTGGCGATGGCTTCGATGGTGACCTCTTCGAGCTGCCAGCCGATCAGCTCAAGGACATAGCCACCGTTCCAGCATCACTGAACGGAGCTTTGGAAGCTTTGAATGCTGATCACCACTACTTAATGGAAGGCGGAGTGTTCACGAAAGACTTCATCGACAACTGGATCAACCTCAAGTACGAAGAGGTGCAGCAGTTGCGTCAGCGACCCCATCCCCACGAATTCACCATGTACTACGACGCTTGATCAAAAGCGGCCTGACAGCACTCAGGCCTTAATCAGGCCCCCAAATGATCCCCGTCATGGGGATCATTTTTTATGGGAAAAGACGGGTGACACAAGTTAGATCTGCCGCGAAACCATCGCTGGCGTGATGCACGACGCAGCGAATTTGTTGTGCACAACTGTTCAGCAGCAGAGATTCCCACTCGTCATTGCGGCAGACCACTCCACTGCTGCCTCAACAATTGCAGGAATCCGCCCTGCCCATCCTCAGTCGCGGCTTGGGGTGATCTGGAATGATTCCCACGCTGATAATCATGCCCCCTTCACGACTCCTCGGGGAACATGCATGGGGACAACTTTTCAGAGGCGAGGAGGTCTCTGGGCAAATGAGGCCATTCTCCTGCTATTCAGGCTTCTCTCAGATCCACGCGTTTGTTGCTGGGAAATTTGTGAAATCAATCCCTACCGTGATGAGCTAACTACCATTGCCGAGCTGTCTTTGGGCATCTTCCAGGCTGGGCTGGAGGTTCTCGGGGAACGGTTCAGCTCGACATCTTCATCCCATGCAAGCTGATGCACCCTCTAGTTATGAGCTGCTGCAAGCTCTACTGCCTCCGCCGCCACCACCGGTAGAACGAAAAGGATTGTTTGCTGAACAGCATTTCCCGACAGGCTCCTGGGGAAGCGGGCTACGCAGCTTTTCCCAAGTGATCTTTATCAACCATCCACTCAGTGGTGCGCTGCTGCTGCTGGCCTTTCTGATCCAATCGCCTTGGATGGCTCTTTTGGCTGCCTTGGGAATGGCTGCAGCAAACTCCGTTTCCAAGCTGCTGAATCTTGGCCAAAGCCTGCGCGATCAGGGAATCCACGGCTTCAACGGTGCACTTGTGGGATGTGCCGCGGCAGTTTTATCAGACTCCAGCTCAGTGGAAGATGCTGGGCTGATCGCGGTGTTGGTGGCGTTCGGAGGCGGACTCACAACGCTGATTCTCGAACTTTGGCGTCGCCGCTTTCATCGCCGCGGAGACCCGCCGGCGCTCACCCTGCCGTTCTGTCTCATCACCTGGGGACTTGTGGCATTGGTCAGCCCTCGCATACCAGACACAATCGAGACGGTGAAAGCGGCTGCTTCCCCTACTGCAGTTCAGGTGTTGGCTGTCGGACTTCCCCACAGCTTCGGACAAGTCTTTCTCTGCTCCGATCTTGTCAGCGGATGGCTCATACTCCTGGCGGTTGCTATCGCTAGCCCCATCGCCGCCGCGCTGGGAGCGTGTGGTGCCCTGATGGGGATGATGACCGCCTTAGCAAGCGGTACCGACACCGCTGCTGTGGCACAAGGTTTATGGGGTTACAACGGCGTTTTGGTTGCGATCGCCCTCGGTGGGATCTTCCACGTGCCCGGACGCAGAACCCTTGTCTTAGCTCTCATGGGAGCCGGGCTTGCAAGCCTGCTACAGGCGCTACAGGGGAGGTTGATGGGCAACCTTCCAGTTCTCACTCTGAGCTTCGTGCTCACAACTTGGATGATGCAGCGTCTGGCTGGAAGAACACTGCCGGCACTGATTCCTGTTGCCGTGCATGCAGTCGTCACCCCTGAGGAACACCGCAAACGGTTTCTCGTGGCGAGTGAACTGTTAGGAAGCTTCCGCCGCAACTTGAAACAGAGGGTGGACGGCATGGCCCCCAACGCTGAGGGGGAACAGCCTCAAACCGATCTGAACAGCCAGATCCAACATCTTTTCGATCAGCTCGACCAAAATCGTGATGGCCATCTCAGCCTTGACGAGCTTCGCAATGCGCTGCTGTCAGGCGGTGTGAACCATAAAACCCATCTGCGACGAACGTCATCCCTGAACAATCAAGTGTTGGCAACGATGAGATCAATGGATCTCAATGGTGATGGCCATATCGACTCCGCTGAATTCAGCCAGTTCATCCAACGCTTGCAACGACTCCGAGAGGGAGAGGAGCGGTTGCTGCTGTACTTAATGCCCGTCGATGCCAATGGCAACGATCGTCTCGATCAAGAGGAATTAACGCGACTCCTGCAAAGCATCGGCCAACCGCCGCTCACCGCCGGGGAACAAGCGTTGGTGTTCCCAAACCAGCAGCAAAGTCTTAGCTGGCACAATTTCGTGGATCGCTTGTTGTTGAGCTAAGCAATGGTGAGGATAAAAACGAATCAACAAAAATCCCTATAGCAACCTAGTCATTAACTGAATTTTAAATGAGAACGTCCACCAATAAATAGTTCGCTTGCTGTTTAGATAGTCTCAGACATCAACTTGACTTGGGTTATTGTGAATCCAATAAAACAATAGCAAAGTCTATAAGGACATCCTCCATTCAACAGCCAATGAAACCCCTGGTCCCAATCTCCGCTACTTCACTGTTCTTGTTCACAGCACTCTGCTGGGCTCCTCCATCCGCACAAGCACAATGGCAAGGCGTCAATGAAAAAAAATGGGCCGAATCCATCCAATCTGATATTCGCAACGGGGCTTCAGCAGAAACGATATGTACTAATTCTTCAAGTTCTGCAGAGACTTCGAACGAAGTAGCCTTCAAAGACTGGGCATATTCAATAGCCCAAAAATACTGTAAAGAGGGATTTGAGAAAACAGAAGCAGCTGCTCCCATTGCCAATAAAGAGGAAAAATGCCGTCTCGACAGTTCCGACATCTACAAAATCAGCATTGGGGAGAAGGTTCACAAGCACGACAAAGGATGTTGGTCATCATTCAATTGAAAAGCTCAAACAATGCACAATCCGCCGCATAGAATGATCCCAATAGATCATCATTATTCTTATCTGACTTAAACAAACCTCACCACTGGCTTGTTTGCTTCTCGTTAATGTGAACCACCTGGCGAATCTGATGACGATTCCATTTGGCGACTACCAACCATCTGATGCACCCTCATCTCAGCTGTTCACCCCTCGCCTACGGAAATGGCTTGACGAGCGCTTGAGACACCTGGTGAGCCAACAAAGAATTCAAGATGCAAGGGCCTTGCGGGGTGAGTTTTCGATTGAAGAGCTCTCCACACGCTGACTTCATTCGCTCGGTTGCTTCGGCTTGAAAGGCATGCACCTTGCAGGCTGACTAGCAGGCTCAACAAAGGCCCCTGAAATTTTGAGATCCAGTCAAGCTTTAAACATTCCTCCGCCTTGAAGCCGATCCATTCACGCCCGCTGGCATGAACATAATGTCCCAATACCTAGTGCTATACCTACTAACGGATAAGCAATGAACCGATGTCAGAAGAGCAATTAAACGCCTTCATAGAAAAGGTCCAATCCAACGCCATTCTTCAAGGCCAGCTCAAAGCTGCCGCAGACGTCGAAGCGGTCGCTGCTATTGCAGCCGAGAACGGATTTCAGCTCAAGCCAGATAACGCTTTACGGATGCTGATGTGGGAGTTTCAAGAAGCAGAATTAGAAGGTGGAGATTGAAAGCCAATGCCTTCAACCCAATCGCCTCCTTCAGGCCTGCTCAGCTCCATCTTGATCAATCATTAATTGCGTGAGTTAAAAGCAATTAATTCTTTTAGAGGTTCTATGAGGACACAAAGTCCCTTTTTCAGGAGACTGCATCTTTGATAGAAAAAAAAGAATTGAGCAGCAGTTGAACAGCATTCACCAAGTTGTTTTTTCAAACAACAAATTCAGCGAAATGCGTAATTGAATCGCTGCTTTAAGTGGCATTCTCTCAACTAACGAGCCATCATCCAAACCTCATGGAATGAATTGGCTCGGTCAATGCCTGTTCCTGGTGTTCAGCATTGATTCGCTGCGAAGACGATCAACTGATGTTTTTCGCACGTCCACGACAACACACAGGAGCAGGCATTTATCCTATGGACTCAGCCATGGCGCAGATGGGCCATGGCGCTGTCGTGTAGATGCCTTTCGTGAGCATGGCGATCCGCCCAAACGCGCTGTTGAGCCAGAGCGTTGTTGGAATCAAGAAGGTCTGGATGTCCCTCGAGCTGAATATGGCTGGATTCGCTCAGTCTTTGCTCATGGGCGTGATGGTCGGCCCAGGCAAGAAACTCAGCAGCTGACTTTTGGCGACGTTCCAGCACATTGCCGCTGTAGTCAATCGGAAGAGAACGAAGAACGACTGTCATGGGATGAGGCCTCGTTTCGATGCAAACATTCTGTATCGGTTGATACGGAATTTGCGCCAGCTTCACAATTCTTGCCCATTTGGCCCGATTTACAGCCCCGGTTGCATGGACTTATCCATTGAAATGGTCAGGTTGATGGGACCACAGCCCAATGGCTTCGAGCCTGACTGAAATCGCTTACCGCACCATCCAGCAGGGCAGGAGCCTGGCAGGACTGGCCCATAAGGAGCTGAGCACCAAAGCCATGGAGCTGTTGGCACCCGACGTTGTCCCCAACACAGAACCTGTTCCTGACGAATTACTGGGCGAACTCCGGCGCTCATTAAGCGCTTTGCAGGACATCGATTGGCAGGAATCAGAGCAAGGGCTCTATCCCTCATCTCTGCTGTTTGATATTCCCTGGCTGGAGTGGGCTGAGCGTTACCCACGCGTTTGGCTTGACCTTCCCTCAAATTGGGCCAGGCGAAGGTCTCGAAACGTCCAGGACATCCCTGACACGCACGACAAAGAGCTGTATCCAGATTATTACTTACAGAACTTCCATCATCAAACGGATGGTTATCTCAGCGATCACTCTGCTGAGCTTTACGACTTACAGGTCGACATTCTCTTCAACGGTGCTGCCGACTCGATGCGCCGCAGGCTGATTGCTCCTCTAAAACGGGGTTTGAAACGATTTAGCGATCGTCCCGAAGCCAGTCTTCGCATCCTTGACGTCGCCACAGGAACCGGTCGGACGCTCCATCAAATCCGAGCTGCTCTACCGAAAGCCTCACTGTTTGGTCTTGACCTTTCCGAATCCTATTTGCGTCAGGCCAATCGTTGGCTGAATAAGGGACGCGACAGCCTCGTGCAGCTGCTACGAGGCAATGGTGAATCCATGCCTTTTGGTGATGAAAGCATGCAGGCTGTGACATGCGTTTTCCTAATGCATGAGCTTCCTGCTGAGGCTCGCCAGGCTGTTCTCAATGATGCCTACCGAGTGCTTGAGCCTGGTGGAGTTCTTGTTCTTGCCGACTCCATCCAACTCAAAGATTCACCGCAGTACAGCGTGCCGATGGATAACTTCCGAAAGATCTTTCATGAGCCTTTTTACAGAGATTTCATTTCAGATGACATCGAATCACGCCTGAGCGAAGCTGGCTTCACAGGGATTTCAGCCGAATCCCATTTCATGGTGAGAGTTTGGACTGCCAACAAGCCTTGAAGTGATTCCCTGACATACGTGCATTGATGTCGACCAGCGCCCCATAAGGTGCAGGAACCCTTGCCGAGGGCTTTGATGATCAACCCTTTTTATGTCCGTTGGCTTCAAGGCTGGACATTTCAGTTGGTCTTAATGGAAGGGAAAGTGCAGGTGGAGGCACATGGTTTTGGAATCTGTATCCGTACAGCTCTTTTGCATGGCGAAACACCTCAGGATGCCGCCGATCGACTCGTTCTCGAGGAAGATACGCGGCGCCACGCCTTGCATCAAGCTTGGTTGAAAGGTCAGGCAGTGCCAGCTCATTCCAATGAACTGCCCTGTTTTGCTGAAACACCTACTTCAGCACCTGAATCCCTTGTAGTTGTGCAACACAAAACCCTTGTTAGTTAAATCCAACAATTTGTCATTGCTTCACGCTGATAGTTTCGCCAATACAAATCCAATCAAAACACCAGGGCCTCCCCAACGAAGAGAACGCCAAAAGATTTGAGCCGATTTTGGTTTAAAGAGCCACTTAAATTCATCTTGGCCTTCAACAAGTTGTTGAAGAAGGTTTCGACGTTGCAATCGTCGTCTGGAGCGAACTTCGTTTCCTTCCCAACGCCTTGGCTGAACGTGAATCAGAGTGCCCAAGGCATGTAACGGACGCGGCTGTTTACGACGGGAAGCTGATGCCATGGAGCGTTCACTGCGCACGTCACAGCGTCAGACGTGAAGCATCAGGATAAAGGCAACCGACCATCAGAAGACAATGCCAACGACTGAATCACGCTGGCCAGAACCCGCCCCTGAACTCGCCAAAGAACTCCATCGTTGCTTAAGTCTTGGCGACCGTGACTGGCATCGTTTAAAAACCGATGCCGACCGTCGTAGCGCTGAACTGATGGCTGCGGCCTTATCGCAACTCATCCAGGGGGGAGAGCGCCACGATGTTGAAGAGCTCACCGAGCAAGCGCTCCGCTGGATTAGACGGGAACTGAAAGATCCTGGCTGTCCGCACCGTTAAGGGACGCCACTCGAGCATCGGGCCGGCGGCTTGCCAGCTGGACGCGATTCCCGCGTCGACTCCAACGCACATCATCAAAACACTGATAAATCAAAAACAGTCCACGGCCTTGATTGGCTTCGATGCAATCAGGCAGCTCCCCAAGACGTGCATGGGTAGGGACTCCTTCACCTTCATCCTGGATCTGCCAAATCATCCATTGAGGGGTGAGGATGCGCCGCACACGCAAACACTTGTTGGGATCTCCAGAGTTCCCATGACGAACAGCATTCACGAGAGCTTCCTGAAGACCGAGTTGAAGCCGACCGGTTGTTTCCACACAATCCACGGGGTCGAGTAGCAGCTCCAACAACGGAGAGAGTTGCAGAGTGGAAGGAAGAATGAAGTCAGCCCATCGCGTTCGTTGGAACGAAGGGGTGAGATTGAAACTGAACGACCCTGAAGTCGATCCAAGCCGTGATGACATCAGGACCGAAGCATTCTGTTTTGACCATACCCCTTGAGCTGATCCATGCCATAGGGCATTAACTCATTGACGAGCAACCAGAGACGGATGGTTGAGCAAGGCATCGATCAATCGAACGCCTCGAAGCTGGTTGATCAGTGGCATATGGCCCTCTGGAGCCTTCAATGACCAATCAAAAGCATTGGGATAACGCGTCCACACACCTTCCTGTTTCCAGCCAATCCGAGGCCAAAGCTTGTCGTAACGACCATTGAGAGTGGCCAGCAAGCGAGCCTGCACTGTGAACCCAAACCGGCCTTGGGAGTAAGCGATCCAGAGACGATCGAGCGTGACGAGATCAAGCCCTCTCATCGACAACACTTCACTGAAGTAGACATACCCGCGCCGTTCGGCCTGCTCACCGGCCAGCTTGCGAAGGAAGGCACTCGTGAGGCGATCAGCTTCTTCAAAGCGTTCTTCAAGAAGAGCCTGCTGAAGAGGGGAGTAATCCAGATCGGATTCCGAACCGGTGGTAAACCATCCCCGTGAAGCATCGAACAGAGAGCTCAGAGCCGAAGGTTGATGACGATGAAGGGTCTGCAAAATCCAACCCGCAGCCCACTCGTCTCCTTCACGATCAAAGGAGGAAAGAGCAGCCTCACCCATGGCAGCCAGCTGATCAGCCGCTTTCTCGACTGCTGGGATCAAGGAGCGTTTTTGTCGTGATGAGCCACTGGAGAATTTCTCGAGGAGCTGGTCGACGCTGAGATCGGAAGAAGAAGAAAGACCAGAAAGCATGACGGACTACCGCCTCTAACTGGCACGGCGTTGACCCACTATGTCAGGGATGGGATCCACAAACGTGAGCGGTATCGATCTGTTTCGGGCAGCGAGCGGAACGCTGGTTGATGTACGAACTCCATCAGAATTTGCTCAGGGTCATTGGCCTGGCGCAATCAACATCCCACTTTTCAACGATGAACAGAGAGCCATCGTGGGACGCGCCTACAAGCAAAAGGGCCGGAAGCAAGCCATAGAGCTGGGCCTGAGCTTCACCGGCCCAGCCCTTGTCGATCTTTCCAAAGCGCTGACAAAGGCAGCTGGAGGGCCCGACCAGCCGCTTCGGTTGTATTGCTGGCGAGGAGGGATGCGCTCCAACAGCATGGCCTGGCTTGCGGCTCTCAAGGACCATCCCACCCTCGTACTCGAAGGCGGATACAAGGTGTATCGCCGCTGGGTGCTCGAGCAATTTGAACGCCGTTGGCCCGTCCAGCTTCTTGGCGGACGGACGGGCACGGGAAAAACAGATCTACTGATCGCCTTGCAAGCCTTAAATGTGGCTGTGGTGGATTTGGAGGGGTTGGCTCATCACCGTGGAAGCAGCTTTGGGGGTCTTGGTCAACCCCGTCAGCCCAGCACAGAGCATTACGAAAATGGATTAGCTGAAGCCTTAGATGACTATCGGCAACGACAAGCCACACAAATTTGGCTGGAAGCCGAGAGCTCCTCGGTGGGCTGCTGCCGCATCCCGAAAGCACTGTTCCTGCAGATGCAAAAGGCACCGGTGCTCGAAATTCGCCGCAGTCTCGAGGAGCGGATTGATCAGCTCGTGGAGGTGTATGCCTGCCAAGACCCCGATCAGCTGCAACAAGCCACGGAACGCATCCAGCGCAGGCTGGGTCCTCAAAGGACGCAAACTGCCTTAGAGGCGATCAGAGATCAGCGCTGGCGGGATGCTTGCAGAGCGATGCTCGACTATTACGACCGCTGTTACGACCACGAGCTCAAACAAGCCAAAGAAACATCCCATCTTGATCTCAGTGGCCGCACTCCACAGGATGCGGCGATAGAACTGCTGAACTCCGGTCGCGTTGCACCGATCGATGCCCCCTAAGATCCCGCTTAGGTACTGAATCAGCATTCATGGCAGACGGAAGCAAGGCAGTGATCCAGTTCCTTCGTGGTGTGGATGAACCCGTCGTTCCAGACATCCGCGTGACTCGCAGTCGTGATGGACGAACTGGACAGGCCATCTTCGTGTTTGAACAACCCGAGGCACTTGCGCCTGAAGTCATGGAAGCCATCACAGGCATGTTCATGCTTGACGAAGAGGGCATGCTCGTCACCCGTGAGGTGAATGGCAAGTTCGTGAACGGCAAAGCAAGCGCCTTGGAGGCCACGTACACCTGGAAAAGCGAACAGGATTTTGAGCGCTTCATGCGCTTCGCTCAGAGGTATGCCGATTCCTCAGGTCTTGGTTATTCCCAGGATTCAGGAGAAGCTCCTGCGAGTGACAGCTCGAACGGGTGAAGCTTCAACACTGGCTTGGACTTTGCGCCTTACTGGCAACAGGACTGTTGTTCTGGAGTTTGCGTGAAGTCCTGATCCACTTGTTTGCGGCCATTGTTTTGGCAATGGCGCTGTGCACACTCGTAGGAGCGCTTCGTCAGCGCTGGAACCTTCCCAGACCCTTGGCACTGCTGGTCTGCATTGCGGGTCTCGTGGTGATGGTTTCCATTGGTTTAACCGTGATCGTGCCGCCTTTCACGAGCCAATTTCAACAACTTATTCTTCAGCTGCCATCGGCTGCCAAAGCCCTGAAAGACCTGCTTTTGCAGTTTTTCTCGTCGGTTAGCTCCATGGTGTACGGAAGTGAGAGTTCCAGTAATTGGAGCCAGCTGCTCTTCCCTAAAGGCTTGGCCAACAGCTCAGGCGGACCTGCGATTGCCTCCAGCTTGACCGGAGGCTTGTTGGGACTTCTTGGATTGGCAGGCAATGTTGGCAGTGGTCTGCTTCAGCTTCTTATCGTCTTTGCCGTCACTTTGATGGTGGCAGTCCAACCCCATGCCTACAAAAATGTTGGCATTCAGATGTTGCCGTCCTTCTATCGAAGGCGGGCCCGCGTAATCCTCAACATGTGCGGGGAAGCCCTCAGCAACTGGATGATCGGCGTATTGATCAGTTCCGTTTGCGTTGCTGTTTTGGCTGGAATCGGACTCTCACTGATGGGAGTGAAGCTGGTAATGGCCAATGCCTTGCTGGCTGGCTTACTCAACGTGATTCCGAATGTGGGGCCAACCCTCAGCACGGTCTTTCCGATGTCCGTCGCTCTGCTCGACGCCCCTTGGAAAGCCTTAGCTGTCTTGGGGCTCTACATATTCATTCAGAACCTGGAGAGCTATGTGATCACGCCTTCCGTGATGCAGCGCCAGGTCAATTTGCTGCCAGGGCTCACCCTTGCCGCTCAATTGGTGTTCACTGTTCTTTTCGGTCCGCTTGGTCTGTTGCTCGCCCTGCCCTTAGCAGTTGTGTTGCAGGTTCTTATTCGCGAAGTCGTCGTTCACGATCTTCTTGACCCCTGGAAGCGGCAGAAATTGTCCTCATGAACGCTCGCACCCTGCTGATTGCGCTCACATCCATCCTGCTCACACTGTTGTTGTGGCAGCTGCGCTGGGTGCTGCTGATTCTGTTTGGAGCCGTTGTGTTGGCCGTGACACTCGATGTTCCGATCCTGAAGTTGATGGAACGCTTCAGGCTCCAGCGGCCCGTTGCCCTATTGCTCGTTCTTGTGATTCTGTTCCTGGGCGGAACCTTGGTGGTTCAACTCCTCCTCCCAGAACTGCTGGGACAATTCGAACAACTCACCGCTCTTTTGCCCAATCTGATCGACAAGATCAGGTCGATCATCGCAAGCCAACCAAGCCTGTCAGACCTCAACATCAGTCCATCTGAATCGCTCAGCTGGACGAGAATTCAGCCCGTTGGTGCGCAGCTGCTTGGTTATGCAGGTGGTGCTGCAAATGGCTTGATTCAAGTTCTTTTGATGAGTCTGTTAGCGATCCTGCTCGCACTGGATCCCAAATCTCATCGGCAAATGCTGATCGCCGTGAGTCCTCGTCCTGCACGGGCTCAAGTCACGCAACTGCTGGATCGCTGCCGAGACGCTCTTGGCGGATGGCTTGCCGGCATGACCATTTCAGCAACTGCAGTGTTTGTTCTCACCTGGACAGGGCTCGCCATCCTCGGTGTGCCATTGGCCTTGCTCAGCGGCTTGGTGTGTGGCTTGCTCACCTTTGTTCCCACGATTGGACCTTCAGCAGCAACGCTTTTGCCGATGGGGATTGCACTTTTAATCTCCCCAAACCTGATGTTGCAGGTGTTGGTCTTGCGGTTTGCACTGCAGAACCTCGAAGCTTTTGTCCTGACGCCTGTGTTGCTCAGTCGGACAGTGAATTTATTGCCAACTGTGGCGTTAACCGCTCAATTAAGCCTGGGAGCCCTACTCGGGCTGCCAGGCGTTTTACTCGCTTTACCTCTAGTGGTGGTGCTTCAGGTGATCATGCAGCAAGTGGTGATCAAGCAGATCATGGATCGCTGGGAGTTATCCCCCGTATTGCCATCCCGTGCTGCTGAGCTCGAGGGCAGCAGCGTCACGGTGGAGAACCGCTGATTTCACCTGCCCAAGAAACACGGTGTGATCGCCATGGGCAAGTTCACCTACGAGCTCGCACTCCACGGCACCGAGGGCGTCCTTGAGAATCGGTAAACCCAGCTCGCCTGTTGTGAAAGGAGCGGCCTCAAAGCGTCCGCCAACCGCCTGCTGGGGTTTGAAAAACACAGCAGCTAAATCCTTCTGATCGGCTGCCAACACGTTGAGAGAAAAGCGACGCGTGCGTTGGATCATGCCGTTGCTGGTGCTATCAGCACGAACAGCCATGACCACCAGGGGTGGATCGAACGATCCCTGCGTCACCCAACTAGCAGTGAACCCATTGACCTGATCCCCTTCTGCGACACCACAGATGAACAAGCCATGGGGGATTTTTCTAAGCAGGGTTTTCTTGGCGTCGAGATCGAGCGACATCGTGCATTCGAGGCGGTCATCCAACTTAGGAGTCAGAGCTCAGACCGACGCACAGGTCCGTAGTGACGCCAGATAGAGGGAAGGAGAACGATGACCACAACCGCCAGGAGATGGTGCCGAATCGCAAACATCAAACTGGTCAGAGTGATGTGATCGAGCAGAAGCCGAAGCTCCACGCGTAAATCCAAGAGAGCCAATATGCCCAACAACAGGGGGACCCAGCGTTGGGCTGGGGAGCTGGATGTAATGGTCAAATCACGCACCCGCCGTACGTTGTCTGGGCCAGATACTGAGGAGGGAAGGGGCCAGAGCAATACTCGACCAACTGCCCACAATCACGCCAATCGCAAGCGCCACTGCAAACCAAAACAAGGTGGATCCGCCAAACAAAATCAGACCCAAGAGGGGGAGCAAGGTGGTGCCACTGGTGTAAAGGGTGCGGGTGAGAGTGGCGGAAACGGCACGGTCTACCTGCGCATCCAGAGGTAAGTCACCATCTTCTCGTTGACGTTCGCGAATGCGATCAAACACCACCACGGTGTCATTCACCGAATAGCCGGCGATGGTGAGGAGTGAAACAGCAAACAAACTGTCGACTTCCAAACCGCTGATCAGTCCAAGCCAGGCGAAGAATCCACAAACGATCAAGACGTCATGAACTAAGGCCACAAGTGCCAAAACGGCATAACGACCGTCGTAGCGAATGCTGATGTAGAGAGCGATGCCGGCAAACGCCACCAGCAACGAGATCAAGCTGCTGCGCAGCAACTGGCCGCCAAGACTGGGCCCAATCGTGTCAACAGATTGGCCACCCACTTCAAAGGGGCCAGCGATGGGCTCAACAGCCTCGATGACAGCCTGCCCCTGTGAGGCGGTTAGGGCCGGCATACGCAACACCACCGATTCGCCTCGATCGAGCAACTGAACCCGAGCCGTAGCAAGGTTCGGCAGGGTCTCGGCGTCTTGATCGCGACCTTCAGCAGGCAAGGTGAGGCTGGCCAGCTTCTCCTGGATGTCGATGGCCCTGACGTCTTGGCAATTGTCTGTGCACAAACGCTCGAGCTGGATTTGGGTTCCACCTGTGAAATCAAGTCCAGGCTTTAAGGGGGAGCGAATCTGAGGATTCGTCCAGCTCAGCACCAAACCAAGCGCGCTGAACAACAGCACGAGCACGGAGATCAACCAAACCTTTCGCCGTTGGCGGCTCAGGGGAAAACGCAAGGGGCGTTCTTGACCAGTTGGGGAGGACACAGCCATGGCTCAAGCAGCGGAGGAAGGCAGCTGCCCTGCGGGCAGAAAATTGGTTGGACGGCGCAGAGATTGATAACTCATCAAGAAACGCAAGAGCGTGCGCGTGCAGGTCAGTGCCGTGAACAGGCTGAGCAGAACACCAATTCCTAGCGTTGCAGCAAAACCTTTCACCAAACCCGTTCCGAGGAAGAACAACGCAGCACAACTAATCAGCGTGGTGATGTGACCATCAACGATCGAGGAAAAGGCTTGAGAGAACCCAGTTTCGATTGAGCGGATCAAGGTGTTGCCTCGACGCAATTCGTCTTTGATGCGCTCAAAGATCAACACATTGGCATCCACGGCCATACCAATACTGAGGATGAACCCGGCCGTTCCCGGCAGGGTGAGGGTGACCGGTATCAGCGCGTAAGCGGCCATGTTGAACAAGGCATAAAGGCTGAGGGCCAGCACAGCCACCGCTCCTGCAAGTCGATAGACGAGCAGCATGAAAATGGCGACCAACACCAAGCCTGCAAGTGCAGCAATCAGGCTGCGACGCACATTTTCAGCTCCCAGGCTGGGGCCAATCGTGCGCACCTCAAGAATTTCCACGGGAAGGGGCAAGGAGCCACCACGCAGCTGCACCTCGAGGTCCCGGGCTTCCTCAGCGCTGAAATTACCTGTGATCACAGCGGAACCACCGGTAATACCAGCGGCTTTGAATTGCTCACCCACGCCAGCTTCGCTGATGGGCCGGCCATCCAACACGATGCCGAGTAGACGCCCTGTGCCTGCGATCGAACGGGTGAGCTCTGCAAATTTGTCACCCCCCTCTCGGTTGAAGGTGAGTGTCACTTCCCAGCTGCTGCCGTTTTGCTGCTGTTGGCGACCTGCTGTCACAAGATCCTTACCGGTAAGTGCCGCCGGCTCGAACCGATCCACAATTTCTTCGTTGGCACGAGCGAGTAGCTGTTCCAACTGCTCTTGCTCAGAATCAGCAGTTCCTTCAAGGCCCAACTCTTTTTGAGCCTTGGCTAACTGCTCACGGGTGGGGCCATCCTCTTGATCGACTGGATCTGAGGCATCCTTGCTCGCGTTTAGTGCCAGCACGCTTCTCAGCTGGGCTCTGAGTTGAATTAATCCGCGTAATTCCTGTTCTGAACCAGGCTTCTGTGCCCGAAACTCCAACAACGCTGTGCTGCCCAATACGCGAGCTGCCCTAGATGGATCGGTGACGCCTGGAAGCTGCAAAACCAGTTGGTTATCACCCACGGTCTGGAGGGTTGATTCGGCGACACCTAAACCATTCACGCGACGATCAAGCACGGCTTTCACGGCTTCCAGCTGCTCGGCTTTCACTTTGGTGATCTCACCCGATGGCTGCACTTCAAGCGTGAGCTGGCTACCTCCGCGGAGATCGAGCCCCAATTGAAGAGGGAAGCTTGTGAGAACGGATCCAGCTGCGATGGCCAGAGCGAGGATGAGGGCGAACCACCCCTGTTGACGGGCCATGAATCAGAGCCCCTTGCGCACGATGGCCTGAGCCGTTTCCACGATTTGATGGGGCTGAATAATCGTCAGATTTTCAAGATTGCCGTTGTAAGGCGTGGGAATGTCTTGGCTGGACAAGCGAATGGGCCGGGCATCGAGATCATCGAAGCAATGCTCCGTGATTAGCGCAATCAACTCAGCGCCGATGCCGCCGGTCTTCATGCATTCTTCAACCACGATCACCCGATGGGTCTTACGGATCGAGCGGGCGATCGTTTCCATATCGAAAGGCTTGAGACTGATCAGATCGATCAACTCAGCATTGATTCCATCCGCTTCCAACTGCTCCACAGCTTTCAAACAATGGTGCCGCATGCGTGAATAAGTGAGGATCGTGACGTCACTGCCTTCTTTCACCAGATCGGCTTGATCAAGGGCGCAGGTGTAATCACCATCCGGTAATTCTTCTGTGAGGTTGTACAGCAACACATGCTCAAAAAAGAGCACAGGGTTGTTGTCGCGGATCGCAGCCTTCATCAGCCCCTTGGCATTGGTAGGCGTGCTGCAAGCCACAATTTTGATGCCAGGAACAGCATGGAAATAGGCCTCAAGGCGCTGACTATGTTCTGCTCCCAGTTGACGGCCCACACCTCCTGGTCCACGCACCACTGTGGGGATCGTGAAATTACCGCCACTGGTGTAACGAAGCATCCCCATGTTGTTGGAGATCTGGTTGAACGCCAAAAGCAGGAAGCCCATGTTCATGCCTTCCACGATTGGCCTGAGGCCTGTCATGGCTGCACCAACCGCCATGCCCGTGAAACTGTTTTCAGCAATCGGCGTGTCGAGCACACGCAACTCGCCGTATTTCTCGTAGAGATCCTTGGTGACCTTGTATGAGCCGCCGTATTGACCGACGTCTTCACCCATCACGCAAACGTGGGGGTCGCGGGCCATCTCCTCGTCGATGGCCTCACGAAGTGCGTTGAAGAGAAGAGTCCCTGCCACGGCGTTGCTGCAATCCCGGCCAAGCCGGCGTGAGTGGCCAAGCTATCTCAGCAACGAAATAATTAGCCCCCTGCAGCAAACGTCGTGAGCAGGAGCACGGAGAGAAGTAACCCCGGAGAGAGCAGCAAGATCAGCTGACCAAGATCGTGGGGAGTCATCACCAATAACCGCCTCTGGCAGTTCAGGACAGAGATCTGAGGCTAGACAGCATCAGCTTCTTTGCCTGTGAAAAGACTGCGAAGAAACACAAGGAACAAGCCAATCCCAACAAAGGCACAACTAAAAGTGGCTAGGAAACACATGCCGATCAACAACGTCTTCAGCGCAGAGGCAATGCTTTGAGCGGTGGCAGAACTAAATGTGGATGGACGGTTAGCGAAATAAGTCACCATCCCTGTGCTCAATCTGAAGCTGAGCCAGCTCATCAGCAAACTTGTAAGAGAACCAGAAAGGAAACTGATCGGTCCCTTCTTGCGTTCTGAAGTCGCCTCTGGCTTCTGGATGTCGTTGCTGCTCATGGCATCAGCTTGGCGCCATGCCCCACAAATGAACAACTCCACGCGTCAAAACCGGCTTGTGCGAAGGAGTCACGGGCTACATCCAGAGCCTGATCAGCATCCAATCGATTAGGAAACAGGGCGAAGCAGCTAGGGCCGGATCCACTCATCGCTGTTCTTAGTTGACCAGGAAGATCCTGGAGCAAGCGCAGGGCCATTTGCACTGAAGCTGTTTGAGGTTCCACAACATCCTGCAAATCATTGCGAAGTGGAGGTGGCTCAGCGGCTCGCAGAGGGTTCAACCATGACGCTGCACGCAGATCCTGCCGCCGTTGTGCAAAAGCCACTTCATCGCTCAAATAATGGTCGCCCTTGAGACGACGACACTCGCCATAGGCCCAGGGCGTCGAAACGCTGACGGTGGGATTTTTCACCAGTACCACCCCTAAAGACTGCTCAGCCGCCGGGACTGATTCAAGACATTCGCCTCGACCGAAGCAGAGCTGAATCCCACCGGCAAGACAAAACGGCATGTCGGAGCCAAGTTCAGCAGCCATGGCGCATAAATGGTCATGGGTGTGTCCGAGCCCCCAGAGCGTATTTAGCGCCAGCAAAGCTGCAGCACCATCACTGGAACCTCCAGCAAGCCCAGCTCCTATGGGAATGCGTTTGCGCAGATGAATTTGAGCGCCAAGCTCATGAAAGCCAGACCGCTGCCGAAGCAGTGCGGCGGCACGGAACACGAGGTTGTCATTGCCGCAACTAAGACCGGGCTGATCACAGCTCAGTTGAATCAATCCATCAGCTCTGTTGGAACAGTCCAGCTGATCAGCGAGGTCGATGCTTTGCATCACCATCGCCAATTCGTGAAATCCATCAGAGCGCTGACCGAGCACCTCAAGATGAAGATTGATTTTGGCGGGAGCGGTGACGCGAACGGTGGCGGTCATCCGATCAAGCAACAGAGTCGACCTGATTCAAACCCTTCGCCAGGGCAACCCAGGCTTCTGGTGCCACATCCTGAGGTCGTTGCTGAAGGCTGATGCCGGCCTCTTCTGCCAAGGATTGCAAGAGGTCTGTGGAGCCCACAGGAGCCAGGGTGTTGCGCAGCATTTTGCGGCGACTCAAGAAGGCCATCTTCAGCAAACGTTCCACCCCACGGGACAGGGCAGCGGTAGGACGCCGTTCAGGAGGAAAGGGATCGATGCAGATCACCTCGGACTGCACCTTTGGGGGTGGTTGAAAGCAACGCGGGGGCACAGGACACACATGGCTGCACCGTCCCAACAACTGCATGCGCACACTTAAGGCACTGAAATTGCTGTGTCCAGGACGAGCACGAATGCGTTGAGCAACCTCATGCTGTACCAGTAAAACCAGTCGTTGATAGGAGAAGTCGACGGGACGGTCGAGACGACCAATCAAACGATCCAGCAAGGGTCCTGTGATGTTGTACGGGATATTGGCCACAACTTTGTTAGCTGGTACCCCACCGGACAGTTCCAACGGAACGGACAGCACGTCTCCCTCCTGCAGGGAAAACTTTGGATGGCTTGCAAAGGTCTGCTGAAGCCCAGCGACGAGGTCACGGTCAAGCTCCACCGCATGGATGGCCGCTGCCGCTGAGGCCAGGAGTCGTTCTGTCAGAGCCCCACGACCGGGACCCACCTCCAAGACTCGATCCCCGTCCTGAAGTTCGGCGGCCTCAACGATTCGATCCAGCACTCGCTCATTGATCAGCCAGTGCTGTCCGAAACGCTTGCGGGCCGTGTGCCCTGAAAAGGTCATGACATTCACAGCGTTGATTCACTGTGCCCTATGCAGGAATGAACGACTGGGGCAAAAGCGTGATGGCAAAGGTTCCTGTGGTTTGCATCACTGGCCCCTCCGCAGTTGGGAAAACCAGGTTCACCCTGGCACTGGCAGAAGCACTGAGCGCGATCGAGATTGAAGTGCTCGTGATCTGCTGCGACGACTACTACAAACAGCATGGACAACCTCACCCACGCTTCGGATTTGACACGGCGGAAGCCATTGAGATCGATGCGTTGCGAGCTGAGCTGGATCAGATCACGCATTACACAGCAAGCAGCTTGCGTACCTACGACATGCACACGCGTGACGTCGGTCGCAAATCCCTCAATCAGCGCTATCAGCTTGTCTTGCTTGAAGGTGCCTATGGACCACAAGACCTGCTAGACGACGGCTCGATCACGGAGTTGTTCTATCTCGAAGCCCCCTTAGTGCTGCGCATGATTCGACGACTCCGACGGGATCAACAAGAGCGCGGACGAAACCCAATGCAGATCATCCAACACATGCTGATGCACATGATTCCGGGTGAACGAACCTTTATCCACCCACTGCGATCGTTCTCGAAGCTTGTGATTACCAACCCACGCCGGGGACAAAAGGCTGCTCTTGCATTCATCCAAGCCCTGCTCACTGAATCAGCCGTGTGATCTCCGACTAATGCCATCAAGCACGTCGATAGGGATCCAGCGCAAGCCATGCCTGTGCACTGGAAGGACCACGAGCGCCAACACAACTTCGAAACAGCTGGCCTCACTCCAAGCGTTGGCTGCTCGCCAACATTCGACAGTGCGGGCCAAACACCTTCGCTTGGCTTGATGAAACGCAGCAACACCCCAACCATCCAACCCTGAACGGTGACGAGCCTTCACCTCAACCACCAGGATTCGACTCGCTGGAAAGGACTGTTTCGTGAAGAGCAGATCAATCTCTCCATACCGACAGCTCCAGTTGTGTTCCAACAAGCGCCATCCATGGCGCAGCAAAACCTCTTTGACATAGAGCTCTGCCTGAGCTCCTAGCGCTTGAGAGTTAGACAACAAGGGATGGCGTAACAACTTGATCTCAACCATTCCCCCTGATGAGCAGGGTTCAAAAGCGAAATTTAATGGCTATAAACCTTAAAGATTGAATCGTTGTATGCGAATCGCGATTAGCGGCACTCATTCACAAGGGAAAAGCACATTCGTGCACGACTGGATCAAGCGTCATGATCACTACATTCGCGAAGAAGAACCTTTTCGAGCGTTGCATGAAGAGGGCTATGACATTCGCTTTCGCCAAGAAAGCACGAGACTACATAACGGGATTCAGATGTACTACAATATAAGCAGACTAATGAACTATCAGAAAGATAGTGATTGCGTTATTTTCGATCGCTGCCCAGTTGATTACATCGCTTATTCACAATATACCGCCAATCATGGAACCACTGACATTGACAATGAATTTGTCGAATCACTAGCAGCAAGAGTCAGGGACTCTCTCCAGAAACTTGATCTACTAATCTTTTTACCGATTACAAGTAAGTGGCCAGTTGCGATGGAAAATGATGGGATTCGCCCGATTGACATTCCTTATCGCGATCAAGTGGATGCCATTTTTAAACAAATTTACAGAGAGCAACGGTTCTCAGTGATGCCAATTAACAACCCACCAGTCTTGATTGAGCTTTGGGGTGCCAGAGACGATCGCTTGAACAGCTTGGAACAGGCAATTCAATGCGAAAAGAACAAACGGATTCAAAAGTCCTAGGCTGAACAACAGATACCTCACTCCCGATGCGATTGCGCTTATTGGCTCCGCTGATGGTTCTTTGGGTCACGCTGGCTTTGCCGATGCAACCGGCATTTGCCGCGATGGATTATGCCAAGCAGGTGTTGATTGGAGCCGATTTTTCAAACCGGGAAATGCAAGGTGTGACGTTCAACCTCACCAATCTTCGAGAGGCCGATCTTTCAGGGAGTGATCTGCAGGGTGCAAGCCTTTATGGGGCCAAACTTCAAGACGCCAATCTAAGCAACAGCAACCTTCGTGATGCCACCCTTGATTCTGCGGTCTTTGACGGCACCAACCTCACCAATGCAGTGCTTGAGGATGCGTTTGCTTTCAACACACGCTTCATCAACGTCACCGTAGAAGGCGCTGATTTCACCAACGTGCCTTTGCGAACGGACGCGCTCAAGGTTCTGTGTGCCAACGCTGAAGGGGTGAACCCTGTCACCGGTCGAGACACTCGCGAGACCCTGGGCTGCTCATGAGCTTTGATCCCCGTAGCTTGGAGCGTCTTAAGGAGTTGGGCCGCTCGTTGCCTGAGCCGATCGCGCCTCCCCAACAAAACCCTGATCGCCCAGTGAAGGCGACCGAAAAGCGCCACCGTATTGAAACCGAAGACAATCCGGAACGCCTGTTTCAGGAACTGATGAAAGCGAGCAGTGATGGCACTGTTCCTGAGCATTTGATGGCGCGGCTCAAGGATGCTGAGCGTCACCTTGCGACTCAGAACAAGGCGAAAGCAAAGGCCCAGATTCCGTCGTCTTCTCAGACCCTTTCCAGACAACCGCTTCGTGGCGGCCAGGGAAAAACCACCCGTCCCTCCCGTCCGAATGTGGCAGCTGGGAGCGAAGAAGAGTCGCTGTATGTGGCCTTTAGCCAGCTTCTTTTAGAAGATGACGAAGACTGAGCTTGAGGACTGCATGCGTTGGGATTCCCAGGGATGAATCCGTCTCGCTGCCGCATTATCGCCATCGGCAAAGTTCGCAAATCCTGGGTTCAGGACGGAATTGAGCTCTATCGCAAACGCCTTCCTGGACTCACGATCGTTGAATTACGGGATAGCAATCCCGAAAAAGAAGCCGAATCGATTCGCCAGACACTGCGAAGGGATGAATGGCCTGTGATGTTGATGGAACAGGGTGAAACGCTGACGTCGATCAACTTTTCTGAGCGGCTCCGCAGCCTTGGATCGCAGCGGCTTGCGTTCGTGATTGGTGGTGCTGATGGATTAACAGCAGAACTGAAAGCCTTAGCCCATTGGAAGCTCAGCCTCTCACCGATGACATTCCCCCATGAGCTTGCAAGACTTCTCTTGATCGAGCAATTGTTCCGAGCCCAAGCCATTTTGCAAGGAAGTCCTTATCACCGTGCCTAAGCAAGAGACTTTCTCCTTGGCCTACTGCGAGTCGTAATGCTGTCTTCCACTCAATCATCAGATCAATCATCGATCCAGGCATTGGATCAAGACATCATGGAGCCAAAAAGTATTTTGTGTTTTGGAGACTCCAACACCTGGGGAATGGCGCCTGATGGGAGTGGGCGCCTGCCATTTAAAACACGCTGGCCCAATCGTCTCCAACAGATTCTGAATCAGCAAAATCTCAATCATCAAAGCTGGAATGTCATTGAACAAGGCTTAAATTCAAGAACCTGGGTGATGGATGATCCTCTGGGAGCTGTTAATTATGGTGGTGACTACAGCTGCAATGGCAGACAAGACTTGTCCATGATTCTGCACAGCTGTAAACCCCTCAACGTTGTACTTCTTGCGCTTGGATGCAATGACTGCAAAAGCCACTTACATTTATCTCCGGAAGAGATTACATCTGGAGCTAAAATTCTTATCCACGATATACGCATGTCCTATCAATGTGGGCCGCGTTATTCCAATCACCCCCCCACGATTGTTTTAGTGACTCCTGGAGTCATTCAAACCACACCACAATCTCTTGCTTGGGGATTCAAAGGAGCCGCCGAAAAGTCTCGAATGCTTCCCTCCCTCTATCGCAACCTTGCTGAACAGGAGTCGGTGTTCTTTTTCGATACTCAAGCTATTGCTGAAACATCTCCTTTAGACGGTGTTCACTTCGGTGCAGATCAGCAGGACTCCATTGCTGCTGGATTGGCAGAACTCATCACAGCCATTTCATCGTGAGACCGAGTCAGCTGCCCGTTCAGCCTTCCAACGGCAAGGCTTCAAGTGCAGTAAATGTAATTGGCTCAAATTTGGCAATACTCACACTCCAACAGCGTGACGTGATCGCCAACAGTCCCTGCTGAAAGGCTGCGCTATCCCCGGTGTTAAGCCAGGACGCTTTGAGACGCGGTAAAGCCTCAGGCAAATGCTCCATGCCCAATTCAGCCATCAGCAAACTTCCAGCCACCTCGTCACGTTGCAAAGGCCCCTGATCACTGCGTTGCCAGATGCGAAGAAGGAGTTCCAAAGCCAGCTCACGGGCTATCTGCTCAGGAACCCCCTCTCCAGCTTGCGTCGCATCCAATGGCAAAGATCGTCCCCCGAGGGGCATGGCTCGTTTCCCATTCTGCTCAAACAGGGCGATTGCCAGGAGATAGGGAGAATCGGCCATCAGCAGAAGCTTCAGAGACAACCATCTTGATCGACTACGAACTCCTCGCCTCGTTTTTGCGCCTGCAGGGAACTTCTACAACTCCAATCAGACCAACCAAGACTGTCCACGGCACAGCTCACCGGCTCACGCCCATTGAACGCTGCAACCATCCGATTCAGTTCAGCAATTTTGCAAATCCCTACTAGCCAACAACGAAGGAACAACGAAAAGCATCAGCGATATCAAATAAACTTTTATTGTGCTTTATGCACTTCAAGCGATTGCGAATAAAACTATTGGAATCAGCACTACTTCTCACTTGAAAAAGCCAGATATTCCCAAAAATGAATCGGAAAGACTAAAAGCACTTAGTGAATACAGAATTCTTGGCACAAAACCCGAAGAAAATTACAATGATATAACGAAAATAGCTTCTCTTACATGTGGCACTCCCATTGCTCTCCTGAGCCTGGTTGATTCAGATCGACAATGGTTTAAAGCCAAGGTTGGCATTGAAGCCGAAGAAACTGTGCGCGACTGGTCATTCTGTGCTCATGCGATTCACTCCTCTGAACCGTTAATCGTTGAAGATGCGTTAAAAGACGAACGCTTCTTTGACAATCCCCTGGTCAAAGGAGACCCAAAGATCAGACTGTATGCAGGCTTTCCCTTGCAGAACGACGAAAATCACAGAATTGGGACGCTCTGTGTGATTGATCGAGAGCCACATGGGCTTACAGACATACAATTCAGCATCATGGAATCCTTGTCCAGGCAAGCAGTTGCCTTTCTTGAGCTAAGGAAAAGATCCATCAAATTAATTGAATCTTATTGTTCACTCGCAGACAATGGAAATATCATTTCAACCTGTTCTTACTGTCGAAAAGCAAAAGACACTGATGGGCATTGGTTACATCTAGATCGATATCTATCTAAGCGTACTAATCTGAATTTCAGTCATGGAATTTGCGATTCATGCATTGAAGAACACTTTCCTGATGTTCTTGAAGTCTGGCAGTCAGAAGAACAGTCCAAGCTGGAATGCAAGTCAACAAACCAAAAGATTGTGCTCTAAAAGTTGCTACTGAAACAGCGCATACCGCCTCCTTCAAGTTACGCAAAACGCCAGGCCTCCTGTCTTTGAGATTGGTGTCCATAGGCCTGGCATCGGCTTCAAAGCATGGCCACCCAGGGATCAGCCAAAGATGGCCTTGCAAGCGGGGATCCAGAGGGCCAGCTTCCCCTCAATCCCCAGCAAATGAGAATCACTTGCAATTTCGCCCCCTTTCGGATTGAATTGCGAACAATTCTCATTAAACTGCGATGATCCGTCTTTTCGGCACCAGGGACGACTTACTCGCAGTCCTAACAGCACAGTGGGCGAACGAGCAGTTAGGCCTTGGCAAGCCCATGCCGCGGACGGCGCACGCCGGGAAACAACAGAAAAGCAATCAGAACGTTTGTACTATTAAATGAGTGTGAACGTGAGCTTCCGTGAAAGTGGATCGGATATCGCTGGAGCCACCCCAGCCTCTGCGACTCCAGCGTGAAAGCCTCTGCCTTCCTCTGGCGCATGACCAGATTGCCGCAGGGTTTCCCTCCCCAGCTGACGACTACATCGACGTGGGGATCGATCTCAATGAACAACTGATTCGCCATCCCAGCAGCACCTTTTTTCTGCGTGTAAGCGGCGACTCGATGACTGGCGAGGGCATTCATCATGGCGATCTATTAGTGGTCGATCGCAGCCTCGACCCTCACCCTGGCCGAGTGGTGGTAGCCATCCTGGATGGGGCTTTCACTCTCAAACGCCTAGTTCGCCATCGCGGCCATCTACGCCTGGAAGCGGCCAACCCTGACTATCCCCATTTAGATCTCCATCATTGCGGAGATGTGCAGATCTGGGGCGTCGCAATTCACGTCATCCATCCGCTTTAACGCTCACGTCGTCGCAATGACCCAGGTCACGGCTCTTATTGATGCCAACAATTTTTATGCCTCGTGCGAGCAGAGCCTGGATCCGGCCCTGATCGGCAGGCCAGTGGTGGTGCTCTCAAATAATGATGGATGCATCGTGGCCCGTAGCGCTGAAGCACGCGCTCTTGGCATCGCTATGGGCACCCCCTATTTCAAGGCGAAGCGGCATCTAGAACAGCACAATGTTGTGATTCGCAGCTCGAATTACGCGCTCTACGCCGACATGAGTCAACGGCTGATGAGTTTGCTGGAAAGCCAGGTGGAGGATCTGGAGATCTATTCCATTGATGAAGCGTTTGCCCGGCTCAGCCGCCCATCGGACGGAAATCTGCATCCATGGGCACAGCGATTGAGAACCTTGGCTCGACGCAACCTCGGTTTACCCATTGCCATTGGTCTCGGAGCCAGCAAAGGACAAGCCAAGCTCGCCAACCGCCTAGCGAAAGTAGTACCGGCCCACGCCGGATTCTTTGATCTTGGATTGTGTCGTGATCCCGATCGCTGGCTGGAAACGATTTCCATTGAGGACGTCTGGGGGATCGGCCGCAAACTCGCTCTCTGGTGCCGAATGCGGGGAGTGGTCAACGCCCGTGAGCTCCGTGATATGCCCAGTGGATATCTGCGCGCTAAAGCCGGTGTGGTGGGAGTTCGGCTCCAAAGAGAACTGCAAGGCCATGCCTGCCTGCCTCTTGATCTCGACCCCTCTCCAAAACAGGAGACCTGCGTCAGCCGCAGCTTCAGTCATCCAATTACCAGCCTGGAAGAACTCCGCGAAGCGGTAGCGACCTATGTGGTGCGAGCGGCTGAAAAACTGCGAAAGCAGCATCAACGCACAGCAGCTCTCACGATTTATACGCGCACAAGCCCATTCATTCCAGGCTTTTACAGCCGAGCTGCCAGCACCAGCCTTGATCTACCCAGCAACGACACGGGTGTGTTGTTGGAAGCTGCGTTACCCCTGGTGGAACGCATTTTTCAACCGCACCGCGCGCTAGCGAAGGCAGGAGTGCTGATGCAACACCTACAGGGAGTCGATCAACTTCAACAACATCTATGGGTGCCCTGTACGGAGGAAGATCAGCAGAGACGGGAGCGATTGATGGCAACGGTCGATCGTCTCAATCACCGCTATGGGCGAGGCACGGTGCAATGGGCCGCCTGCGGTCTGGATCCCAGCTGGGCCATGCGACGCGAACGGCTGGGTCGGGCCGCCACAACTCGATTGAGTGACGTGCCTGTGGTGAAGGCATAAGAGATGAAAGCCTCAAAAAAGATCCAAAAGAGCGCCGTGCTTCATAGACACCACAAACAAAGATCAAAGACGATGGAATTGTTCAATGACCAGTCACCATGTCAGTCACGATCTGATTCAATTTCTTCTCTGGCATGTTCGTAAACATCCAATCGCGAACCCAGCCTTTGAGATCACCACAAGTTGATAAATCAAGGCCACGTCGAGAGTCCTTAATCACTGAATCTGCTGCTGGCTTACGTACCGCTTGGAAGTCTTGAAATATGGCAGGAACTGACCGACCAGAAGCAATCAAATCTGCAAGCAATGAAGCATCAGCAATCGCTGAACAGGCACCCATTCCGGCATACGGACTAGTGGCATGGGCAGCATCACCAATCATCAAAACCCGATCACGATACCAAGGTGACAAAGCCAAAAGATCTCCGGCCTGAGTAGGCACCATTTGATCTTCATCAGTGCATTCCAAACAAGACTTGATGATCTCAGGAAGCGGCTTCATGCGATTGAGAATCTGATCTTTTTTGGATTCAACTGCACTAGGAACATAGTTTTTAAAAGCAACATACCAGCGTGTTTCACCATGCCCAAGATCAGCAACACCTGCTTTCACCCCTGGCTGCCAAAACTCCATTTGAGTGTTCAATGGCAACAATGGAGGTCGCTGATTGATCACTGAGATCCAACCACCAGCACCAAGCATTCTGAGATGAACTCCTGGATGAATAAACTTCCTAACAACACTATTAGAGCCATCACAGGCAATCAAAATATCACCTTGATCCGAACCACCATCAGCAAAAGTTGCTATCGCTTGGCCATCAACACTAGAGACGGAAGTACATTCACTCCCAAGAATTAAATCATCACCAACCATCCTAGATAGCAATTCGGAAAGACGATATCGATTAACTTCATAACTATTTGCTCCATGCAATCGCGAAACCGAACCGATTGGCATCTTACAAACAAATCTTCCCTTTCGACCATGGATTCGAAACGCTTCGAGGGGTGCGCCTACCTCATCGACAGGAACTCCTAAATCCTGCAAGATTTTGATCGCGTAACTCCAAATCAGAAATCCTGTTTTCTGATTTTGGTAATGATTATATTTTTCATGAACGGCGACAGGAATCCCAACTTTCTTAAGGGCTAAGGCAAGCGTTAATCCAGCTATCCCTCCACCTATCACCAACACCTTTTTCATCAGTCAATCCCAAGCAATGAACCCAGAAGACGAAAGCGAGCCGATCTGAGTGGTTAAGATAATTTTATAGCCAAGAACAGGAAATATCAACATCAGAAAAGACAACTTAATACTGCTATCAGCACCCTCGGCCACCGTGATTATGCATGCTAATTTCCTAAGCGCTAAAGAAAACAGATTATAGCAACAAGAAATTGACACCGTCACTTTTTACGCCTTAAATACAAGCACGCAAATAGGCTCAAAATGCCAGGATCAATCCTCAAGGCAATTTTTCCAGTCATTGCATACTTATGCATTGGCTACATCGCGAAACGAACCAAGAAATTCGACCCCAGCAATAGCGGAATCTTAATTGGCTATGTCCTAAACATATCAATCCCCTGCATGATTGTCCTTGACATGACAAGGCAGGACATGTTCAAAAACCTTTCAAAGTATGCTGAATTCTTCGGCGGATACCTATTAGTATCCGCGATTGTATTCGCTATAGCCTATTCATACGCAAGGATCGTTAAGCGTCAGAATCTATTAATTGGATCTTACTTTTCCGCTGCCGCTTCCTATTCAAATACCTGCATGATTGCACTGCCAATCCTGGCCATCATGCTTCCAGTGGGAGGTGCAACGTATGGCGTGATCGGAGTGATTGTTTTAATCATTGGACTACAAACAACATCTATCATCTATGAATACACCTCAGAAGACAATTCAAAACTAGATGTGCGAAAAATACTCGTTTCAATCGGCAAAGCAATGAAAGCAAATTACTTCATTGCTATGGTGTTGGGCTTAATTCTTTCTTTCCTAGGCTTCCAATTCCCAAGCATCTTAAGCACGAGCTTAAACGCAGTTGGTATCACAACAGCACCAGTCGCACTCTTTGCCATTGGAGCTCAGTTGAATTTCACGCTTTTCAAAAACCACATTCGCATCGTAAGTGAATGTACCTTTTTTAAATTATTCCTGATGCCGGTACTTGCTTGGATAATTTGTGACCTGGTCAAGTTGCCACCGGCACCTTCGGTTGCCGTGATTCTATGCAGCGCAGTACCTACAGCAAAATGCCAATATGCCGTAGCCCGATCACACGATGTTTATGTTGAAGAAACTGAATCAATTGTAGCGGGAACAACGATTCTTTCCATGGTGACAATGGCAGTCGTTATTGCCATGCTTGCCAGGGAATACCCAACATTAGTGACTTAAGTGTACGCTAAAGAATAGACACTAATTCACAAAGAATCTTGCAACAACTGCACTTCCAATTCACGTCGACTGAGCAATAAAACCATGCGATATCCGTGGCTATTAAGGCCTGTCTGTTCTCGCACAAGATCTGTATGAGCGAGAGCCAGGCCGCAGGTTTCAACAAACAGAACGGGAAGGCTGCGGGCATTCCCACTCATGCCTTGAAGATCAAGAGCCTGACGCACTGCTTGCTGTGCTTTCTCAGATCCCAATCGTTCCACAAAAGCAGGCCAGAGGTGGTTCACTGGCGTGTAGGTCGAAAAGTCAATCGTGGAATCAGCCATCAAACGGGCAACTGCTCAATCGCGACTGCAATCATCTGAGGAGTCACCGTAATCACTTCAAGAGCATCCTGATTATCAAGATAGGAATCGAAGGAGGCGAAACGCTCGATACGAGGGTTAGCACCCTCAACAGCACACGCCTCGATCCAATCATTATTTTGAGGCTTCACAACCACGAAGGCCTGAAGGGCTTCATCGAGATCGCCACCATCACCGATTCCTTCTCCATGCCAGATCGCTTCAAAAAATTCAGACATCGCTGAGAAGAACTGTTCACCCATTATCAGTGATGCAAGATCTCCAGGACTATTGCAAGCCTTTCTCGAAGGCCATTGAGATGTGATGGCGTCGTTGGCTGCTTGCCACACCGAACACTGTTGGCACGTCTCAGTGAAGCCAAGTGATCTTGAGGTTGATCCACACTTGAAAGAGCCGGGATGGTTTTCCATCACCATCGCAAGCCATCCGTGTGGAGCAGTGGCGGTTCTAACTGTTAGCCATCACGATGACGTTGTGACGAATGTAGCCATAGCAAAAGATTCGATCTGATCCTGAAAGCCGACAGCTTCGTTGATTTGCTTGATAGAAAAGCAAAAAACTATTCCTACTCTGAACAACAATCAGAATCGCTCAACGTGAAGATTGGCAAAAAAAAGCCCTGCTGACAGCAGGGCTCAAAAAACCAAAATTGAGCGATGGACCGAGAAAAGATTCAGGCTCAACTTCTATCGCTTAGATCAGCGATATATTGGTAGTCCTATCAGTGGGATTTCTTATAAACGGCTACCGCTCTTGCAATGCAGTTTTCATCTGATTGAGTAGCTTGACTATTACCAGCAACAGAGGCATTGCACGCCTCTTGAATTGCACTCATGACAGAGTCAGGTACCTCTGGAGCAGCTGAGACAGCCATAGGTGCTGCAAGAGCAACAATGAGAGTGGCGAGCGCAGTTTTCATTGGTATTGAAGAACACCCTTTATGTCTAGCTCTAAAAAAACACTGCGGCATCATTTATGAGGTCAAACGGAGGGGTTCTCCGTCTCTGTCCATCATCTTGAACACCTCGTTGGATCAAATGACACATCCACGCGACGATCTGCATCCGCTGATTCAAGGGTGAGGAACACTGGTGTTGTGAAATCAAGATATACAGGTGCTGGGCTAGCGCCAATCCATCAAGCCGCAGGAGGAATGAATTCAGGGGGGTTAGCAACAGCAACCTCATAACCAGCACAGCGTTGTTGATCAAGATGCTGAATATGCTTCCTCTCGGAGTAATAAAGCTCTTGCAATCGAAGTGCATCCGCATTCAGCTGTTCAAACATTTCCTGAATACGACCTTCCATATCCTCTCCCCCTGCCGATTCTGTCTGCTCTTGCTCTTTAGCAATCAGCGAAGCAATGCACCGTTCCAGAGTTTCAAGCCGTTGACTACCCCAAGCCTCTAGCAAGTGACGGCAACGTTTATGACTCTTCTGTCGCTCCAAAATAGCCGCGGTGCCCCGTAAAACATCCATGGGACGCGCCAACGCCAAACGCTGCAGCTCCGCGGGTTCTAAAAGCGGCGTCAACCTGGCCACTAAGGCGCTGTTTTCCAGCAGCAGCTGATCGGTAAGCAAACGAGGTAGATCCAGATCGGCCAACTCATGACCAGGATCTTTGCCCCGACTGATCGCCTCTAGCCGACCGGAGCCGATATTGCCCTCTTCAAGGTCGGTAATTGCAGACCACAACAGACGGTGGTGCTGAAGAGCGAAGTCTTCCAACTCACGTTGGCGTAATTCGCACCGCACCTGGGAGCGGTGAATCGGACAGTGCAGGTAAATGCGCAGGATCTCGGCTTCACAACGCTCTCGTTGGCTGACTTCACCAGCCTTTTCATGCCGGGCTGAGCGTCCATGCCAGCGTTGACCTTGCACCTGTTGGCGCAAATCCTGCTCCAACTGCAACGCCAAACGGCCTTGGCCACCGCTTAAGCGCTCCGCAACTTGCTGGAGGTAGTGGGTGCGAATTGCTGATTGAGGAAGCTTGCCTAACAGCTCCACCAAACCGCTAACAGCTTGTTGGAACTGATCAGCCTTGGTCAGATCACGGCCTTCCAGCACCTGTTCGATCTGCCAATCGAGCCAAAGCGGTGCCTGATCAAGCAGGGCGCGATAGTCACCAGCTCCATGATCCTTTAAATACTCATCTGGATCTTTCCCAGAAGGTGTATGGAGAACTCGCAACTCCAACTGTCCTTGAAGCGCAAGCTGCTCCACCTCACCGATCGCGCGGTTCGCAGCTCGGATCCCTGCACGATCGGCATCAAAATTAAGAACGATGCGTTTGCCGTCACTGCACCGGCACAGTTGGGTGATCTGTTGACCGCTAAGGGCCGTACCAAGTGACGCCACAGCATTGGTGACTCCCGCCGCATGCAAGGCGATGACGTCGAAATAGCCCTCCACCACCACAGCGCGATCGTCCTTACGGATCGCATTGGCCGCCTGATCGAGACCAAAGAGGTGCTTGCCTTTTTCAAAGACCTCTGTTTCAGGTGAGTTCAGGTACTTGGGATCGCTGCCATCGAGACTTCGACCGCCAAAGCCAATGACCCGTCCCTGGCGATCACGAATCGGAACGATGACACGGCCACGGAAGCGGTCATAAAACCCGTTGCCTCCTTTCCTTGGGACGACCAAGCCTGCTGACTCAAGCAGCTCTGGCGATAAACCCTCAACGTGTTGAAGATGCTTGAGCAAACCGTCCCACTGATCGGGGGCATAGCCGAGCTCGAAGGTCTCCATCGTGGCTTCGCTCAAGCCACGCTGATCGCGCAGGTAAGCCAGGGCCTCTTTGCCCGACGCACTCTTCAGCTGACTGCGAAACCAACCGGAGGCGAGGGCCAACGCACGATGCAGGTGATCACGCCGCGAGAGTTGTTGACGGAGACGCTCCTGTTGAGGACCGTCAACCGTTTCCACCGGCAGTTGATACCGTCGCGCCAAATCCAGAACAACGTCGCTGAAGCTCTGCCGTTGGAATTCCATCAAAAACTTGATGGAATTGCCACCCGCGCCGCAGGAAAAGCAGTAATAAAACTGCTTTTGCGGCGACACCGTCATCGACGGCTTGCTGTCGTCATGAAACGGGCAAACGCCAACGAATTCCCGTCCCTTTTTTTTGAGCACCACGTGCTCACCCACCACATCAACGATGTCGGCGCGCTCCTTAACGGCGTCGATGGTGCGGGGATGTAGACGGGGCATCGCCATGTCTCCATTCTGCGAGCCCCGATGCCGTTTTGGCTGTTCAACACGATGCGCAGTGACTGTTCAACGCAATGCGCCATGGTTGGCAGGTGTCGTCGGAACAACCATGCAGGGGCTGTTAGGTGCGATACGAGGCAGCCAGTCCGCTAAGGAGTGGCGAGCCTGCGGTGCCCTGATCGCCTGTGCATTGGCGTTCAGTTTGATGACTGTTTGCGTGAAACACCTGGGAGGACGCCTGCCAGTGGCAGAAGTCGTTCTGGTGCGCTCCTTGATCAGCATTGCCATCACCCTGGCAATGTTGCGTCGTCTCAAGGTCTCGCCCTGGGGCGAGCAACGTGGGTTGTTGTTGATCCGTGGAGGATTAGGGACTGCAGCCTTGTTGTGTTTCTTTGAGGCCCTCGCTCGGCTTCCACTCGCGGCAGCAACCCTGCTGCAATACACCTACCCAACGCTGACAGCACTGGCGGCATGGCTACTTTTAGGCGAACCCATCCGACGCCGAATCGGCATCGCTGTGCTGTTAGGCCTACTGGGGGTGACGTTGGTGGTTCAGCCCGAATGGGTGGGCGGCACGATGGGAAGCCTGCCTGCCATGGCAGCTTTGATCGGCCTAGGCGGTGCGTTGCTGACGGCACTGGCCTACGTGAGTGTGCGTCAACTTTCGGTTCAAGAGCACCCACTCGTGATCGTCTTTTATTTCCCCTTGGTATCGGTTCCAGCAACCCTGCCGTTGCTCTGGGGGCAGGCCACGCTGTGGCCCAATCCAACCGAGTGGGTCTGGCTGATCGGAGTTGGGTTGTTCACGCAGATCGGACAGATCTGGTTAACCGAAGGCCTATCCGCCCTGCCCGCAGCGCGTGCCACCTCGATCAATTACGTCCAAGTGGTGTTTGCGGCACTTTGGGGCGTGCTGTTTTTTGCCGAACCGATTACCGGTGCTGTGGTGCTTGGAGCCTTATGCGTATTAGGGGCCACGCTGATCAGCCTGAGTGCCAGGACTGCTCGCAAGGCTGAAAGCTGAAACCTATCGACTGACACATCAAAGCGAATCGATCGGCAAAGGATGGGTGATCCAATCTTGTGAGGTTCCATCGCTGGAACCAACCGGTCGGGCTAAACGCCAACTTTGCCCACGTTCACCCCGCTCTAAGAACAGCTCAAAAGGACTATCTACACGCACTGAATCAGCGGGAAGGCGCCAATCGAAGCGTCCGGTGAGATGAATTCCACGTTGCTCACCAAGACGGATGGACTCCTGCTCTTCTATGCGAACACGACTCACTTCTGGCACACCCACAGGATCTAATTCAAGGGACTGGGCAATCGCTGTTTGAGTCAATTGAATTTGCAGCCCCAGCGCTTTCAGCAACACACCGCGTGGAGGTTGATCGGCTGGTCCGCAACCGGTTAATCCAAGGTTAAGAAGCAACAGCACGCAAACAACCAGCACACGTTGAACGCTGCGCTTTAGCGATCTCATCCAAACGTTCAGGCTTGGCGGGGCAGGCGGCATGAGCAGCCAATCAATGCTGACAACGATAGTTGCCAATTGAATGAATTTTGACAGCAATCCAGCAGTCAAGGAGCAAAAAATTTGCCCGAAGCGGAGGGCTGCTGAATGACGGATGCGGTATGACCTGATTACTTTTTCTTGGCAATCCGTACCAACTGAGGATTGAGAGGACAGGCCAAGGCATGAAACGGTTTGTGATGGCCTTCAAAAATCAAGCTCCCCATCGGTTGAGCATGAGCGGTATGGATTTCCATGAGTGAATGTTCCAATGCATTTGTTCTAGGAAGGCGATGAGCCAGATGCGATAGGTAGAACCGCCCATCCGTGGTGGTTATCACCCACACCCTTGTGGCGAAAGGCCGCACTGTTCGGAAAGCGGTTATGACTGCGACATCACAATGGAGTAGGCGATCGAATGAGCAAAATCGACTCATTCAATCCTTCGTTGATCGAAGGTGGTCCCGAACTCCAACATGAACGAAGCGAATCAGACGCTTGGAATCACTCAAAGATCAAGGATTAGCTGTTGACGCAGTGAACCGATAAGACGCTCGAGAGTTGCAGATTTGATCGGTTTTCATCATGAAACGATCCAATCAAGCGTCTCTAAAGCCGTGGATTCCATCTCACTGAATGATGGAAGAAGATCGCTACTGGCTGACGACCTCTGCTGATGAGGCACGCCATTCCAAGTTTCAGTGGTTTTTGCTGTGAAGGCAATGCGCCTTTACACCGATGGCAAGTGTGCTCCGCTGACGCAAACTATGGACATCGAGATCGGAGGCGCTTTGACAGACGACACTCCACCTGAGTTATCAGCAGAAGCAAGCTGACTTCAGGTCCCTGCTCCAACAGTCTCAACAAGACGTGGGTTGTTCCTTTGGTAGGCAATGCCTTGCGCGCCACGCCAATCGATACTCCATCTGCACCGTCCTAGGTGCCCTACGGAGAACACGACCCCACACCTAGAGCCCCGGCCCCAGGTGATCCTGCAGACAGTCGCTTCGCGCCAATCTTTCAGTTCACTGTTTTCGATACGAGGTTCAGTCTTCCGCGATACAGATTCACTGATTAATGGTTTGCGATATGAATAAACGAGCGAGCTAGGCCGTCTTTTCCATCTGGGAGAGGCGGCCTCTCCTTATGGAAGAAGAATGCTGATTCATTGCTGCATCAAGCCTTGTTGTCAGCATTTCAGCCACCCCGTCCTCTATCAAGCACTCAGGGTTATTGGCAATCGAAACGCCAAACTCCTCGACAAACGCGACAACCGTGGACCCAGCGAGGCTTAGGCGTATCAACTTTGGTGGTGAAGCCACCGCTTGGTTCACACGCATCAGCACCTGAATCCCTTCCGCAGTTGTTCACCACCATCAAGGCAATCCGACCGCAGACATTCGGTTTGTAGTTGTCATGCATCGATCTCTGATCGCGATTGGATGCTGCTTCATTCGAGCTGTTGCGCTGCTGCGTATGAGCTCGCATATACATCTTGGTGACCATGCCGATTGCCTCCCTTCAGTTCAACGATGACAAGCAGAATCTCTTCGAAAACTTCCCATCACTGAAGTTTGAACGGCTCAGCAATGGGTGTGTATCGCTACAAACAAAAGCAGGGAGATCCAAGATGCTTTGCCCAGCGGCGTCGAGCTGCTGACACAAGGGAGAACGCGAGCGGCCTGAGAAACCGCTCGTTTTTTTGGTCCGTGATCAACAACTACGACTGGTTGACTGAATCCAGCCAATGAAGTGATCTTCACCTTCCGGGCATCTCAGAATCGTCGGACAAAAGAAAACCCCGCCAAAGGCAGGGTTTCTCGGCTTCTCGTAGGGCGTGTTGCCTTGTTTCCACTCCGTGAAGAAGCCCTCCTCACACGACCATTCTGCGTCTGGACTGGCACTGTGCCAGTAATCACCAACACTAAAGCGATTGTCACACCGTTTCCAAGTGAACTGGTCCAGCCAACTCCCGACAACACATTGACTGTTCAACCCAGCTGCAAATGGATGGGTTGTCGGCCTGGATGTCATGGATAGGGTCGGACTGCTGACTGAAAGAGCTGAGCGAAGGAGTGGAAGAGGTTGCAATCACGAGGACTCAGCTTTATTCACGCAACTCACTCATTCGTCACAGCTATTGAGAACTTTTCTCACCTGCCGTGACGGCGTTTGGCAAAGAATGGTCGAGTGACTCTTTGGACGGGGTCGACAGTCCCACAATCAATCAACTTCTTGCGATTTAGAAGCCCGCAAGAAGTTGAGGGACATTGCCTTGCTCTCAAATGCTTTCCAGGGCTTTGAGCGTGACGCTCCTGAAGTCAGGGCATGAGGCGAAGGCTCTATCCATTCCACATAGACAGGAACATTGGAAGAACGATCGGACTCCATCATCCCTGAGACAAGGCCAAGAATGAACCAGCCTTCACCGTCACAAAGGGACTATTGACATTTTTCAAAGGCAGATCCGAATTTTCTTTCAACAACAACTCCATCAACACGGACAACTGATGTTTCATAAAGATCGCAGGTTTTCTTTTTGAAATCAGACATTTCGTCAGGATCGAAAACAACAGCATTTGCATATCCTCTTTTTTTCATTGTCTTCTTCACGCAATCCTTATCCCAGAGCTGAGCTTTTTTCTCCCAGCGGCCTGCATTCCCAAGACGAGAATAAACCTCAGTGCCCTCAATAACACAATTATCCTTCACATCAGCCCATTGCTTAAACGTCATAATAGTGAGTCCATCTGGATTATTGGAATTCGTTTCTGCCTTGGCCTGAGGCAACGAAGACATTGCGATCGTTGCAGCCCCTAGTCCAGCCATTGCAACGAAGACTTTAAGACGATTCATCGTTTCACTTTTTTAACCACATTTCAATCATAAGAGAAGCAAGCCTCTAGTCACTACTAGACGATGGAAGACTCGATGAACAAAGCAGCTTTAGGCTCGTCTCCATGCCAAGCGTTGAAAACGGGCTGAAAGCGATCCAAAGCACCTAATGGTCGCTACTGCCCTTTGCCCCGTTGGCTTACCAGCTCATGACCTGAAAACCGCAGGTCCTCTAAACGATTCAACCAAGATTCCTAACCTAAGTGAGCAGAGCGAAGCAAGTCACTATTACTCAAAGGCTTATTGGACCAAAAGCAGTACTCGTAATACCAATATTCTGAAATAAATTCATCCAATGGATTCATCGATATTAAAAGCGTCGAAGTAGTCCAGGCTTTTTATTCTTTTCAATAACGATCTCTTCGATCATCCTAATAGGGCTAAAATGAACATTAACATCAATTTTTTTCACAATATCATGCGTCTCCCAAAGCCCAACTTGGACTTCTGACCTGGAATAGGTGACTTGCCAGCAGTAATCGATTGGGATGACAAGAATTTGGGTCCAAAACGAATTCGTACTTTTACCAGGAAAGAGACGGTATCTTTCGGATCCATCTGTTTCCTTCTCTTTAGTGAAGCCAAGCTGATGTAGCCGATTCGACCAAGTTGTCATCTCAGCCAATTTGCTCGTGCCATATGATCATTTAAAACAAAATCCAACTAATAAATGTTTTAGATCAAACATTGGCGGAGTACGAATGATTCACCTCCAAAAACAATCAGCGCCGAGAGAGAGAAGTCGATCAGACGGTTTAAAGCCATCCAGCAATAGAGAACAAAATAGACCCCATCAAAAGGCTTTGAAGCAAGGGTTCGTGAACTTGCTCATGCTGGAGAGATCAACACACAAGGCATGGCCCAGAAGGCGTGCACGCAATCACCCCATCTCCGGGGCCCAGCCCACTGTGCTTTGCCACGTTGGAGCCCATAGCTTGCAGGTTTTAGTGAGGTGTTGGCCCTGTTGCAGTTGTTTCAGGCGAATGTTGCACCCCACCAACGTGCGGCAATGCTGGTCTACGCCATGGCGAAAGTGCTGGCATGCCACACACACGCTTGAACAACGGCAGTTGCTCAACTCGCTTTCATCCACATAGGCCCACTCCTCCACAGTCCCTCACAAGCAATACACCTGTACTAGCTCGAGCGCGTGCCTTTAGTCAACTGGCTTTGGACAGGCTCAAGAAACGTGTGTTGTCCCGCTGGAGTCAGCAGCACTGTCCTTTCCATCGAAACAACTTGATGAAGCTGCGCAAGTCCCTGGTTGTTAGTCAACAATCAGCCTGGCTCTTCGACCAAGCGTGAATCAAGACAATCCCTGGGAACAAGATGCATGACGGATGTGAAGCAGAGTGGACTAGGCCTTGGAGAAGGCAAATACCAAAAGGAAACCACTCCAAAAGCAGAGTTTCTCGGCTTCTTTTAGGACGTGTCGCCTCGTTTCCATTTCAAGAAGAAGCTCTCCTCACAAAGTTTTCTTAGTTGTTGGGAAACTTCCTGCAATACACGTCTTGTTACTTATTGGATTGCCATAAAACCAGACCATTCACTGATAAAGAAATCGTCAACTGCTGACATAGGATTAACTCCTAATGCCTACCAAAGAAGGCATCAAATACACTTTTATGCATCGAACAATGCATCTCTAGTGTCTACCCACTCCGTTGTATCACAACAGTTCGAGGCTAGTGCAAGTTGCTCCTGGCCACCGGTGGGCCTCAACGGCTTGCAAACACTTTAAGAACTTCCAAATAGACTGAAAATCAAACACAGGTTGAGTTTTTCCTTGTGTTTGAGCAGGTTTGGTTTTTGTTGACACCCCAAGAAACACCCTCTCTTCCAGTAAAAAATGACTCAAGCCTCTGAGCAAACAAGTCTCTACGTATCGATTAGTTGACTGAATGGCAGATGCTTATTAATTATGGATGTGGCCATCTCCTCACAAGATTTGGCTCCTCACACCCCCAAAGAAGGCGTATTCGCCTTCTTTTTTTGTGCCCTGACAGGGCAGCGAGGCGATCACCTATTGACCGTTCAAGCAAGGATTGACTCCCCTCGATGGCACAGGGTCGCTGCATCAGACTCCTGAAGGTTGGTTGTTGCATGTTGAGGCTTGTTCAAGATTCAGCTGTCAGTGATCGGTGGCTTGACTGGTCCAATGCCTTTCACCACAACACACCCTTAGACGCCTCAATAGGCCCATTGGAAGGATTCGCATGATCGGCTGGCTGCGAGGAGAACGAATCGAACACTGGAGTCAGGGTGGGCGTCAGGGATTAGTCATTGCTTGCGCTGGAGTGGGGTATGAGGTTCAACTTGCCTCGAGGTATTTGCAACCTCTCTCCGCAGGCGCAACTTGCACCGTCTGGATTCATCAGGTTCAAAGGGACGATGGATCGAGTTTGTTTGGCTTTCCGGATCGAAGGGAAAGGGACCTGTTTCGCGTTTTAATCAGCGTGAATGGTATTGGTCCTCAGGTGGGACTGGCATTGTTGGAGAGCTGCAGCGCTGCAGAGTTGATCGAAGCGATCATTGATGGGGACCTGCGTCGCCTCACCCAAGCGCAGGGAGTCGGAAAACGAACAGCAGAACGTCTTGCAGTCGAACTTCGCGATCGTCTGGGGGCTTGGAGTGCAGAGAAGAACAGTGATCATTCTGACCTCTCCCTTGTGGACAGGAGTGATCTCAAATCGCTGCCGATTGAACCCGACCCACTGCAAGATTTACAGCTCACCCTCAGCACACTGGGGTATGAAGATTTAGAGATCCGTCGCGCAATGCGTGCAGTTGCCACCGGGGAAGAGGTCCCGGCAGCCAATGACGGGGATGGGTGGTTACGCGCCAGTCTGCGTTGGTTGAACCGCCCTTCAGCGTAAGAGTGCCCATGAAGAGGTAAATTGGTTCTTTGCACAAGTAGGGCCGGACGCTTCGCATGTCGCTCGATACAACTGAAAAGCAGCAACTCATCAACAGTCACCAAACCCATGCCACCGACACCGGATCGGCAGAGGTTCAGGTCGCCATGCTGAGCGAGCGCATCTCCAAGCTCAGCAGCCACCTACAGCAAAACATCCACGACTATTCATCCCGCCAGGGTCTGCTGAAGATGATTGGCCGTCGCAAGCGTCTGCTTGGTTACGTCCGAGGCAAAAGCGAGCAGCGCTACAGCGATCTCATTTCTAAGCTTGGAATCCGCGGCTAAGCAAGCTGCACAGGACTTCAGGAGCGCATGGCTGATCGACGCAACTCTCTGCCCTTCGAGCCGAGCCGATCAGCTGAAGGAACGAAATCAAAATCCAAACGATCTGCTTCTAAATCAGAAAGCAGTCAACCCATCCCTAAGGCGGTTGCTAACCGAATGGCGAGACGCGTAGCAATCGCCACTGGCATTCCTTCGATTATGGGGATGGGTGTTTTTGTAGGAAGTTATTTCCTGGTCTCAAGGCAAATTATGGATGTCCCTCCTGGGATCACCTTGCTTGGCTCAGGTGGTTTCTTTTTGCTGGGGCTTGGAGGTCTGAGTTATGGCGTTCTCTCTGCCAGTTGGGAACAGAATCCCGGATCCTTGCTTGGATTTGAGCACATCAAGCCCAATATCCAACGAATGCGCGAATCAATTCGTGCTCAAAAACAGAGTTAAATCAACGCTGTAATTTGTGATCCATACCCCCACTTAATTCAGTAGAGGTTCGCTGCACTTCACCTTAAAAGCCTTCTCTTGGAGATGAAGCGCTGCAGCGGATGCGTCGCGTACACAAAACTGAGGTCCAAGCCGCACATAGCGAACCGTATTGCCCTGTCGAACTGCGGCAACAACGGGAACGCGAACTCCCAACTGTTCCTGATCTGGACGGTAGGCCTGAAGACATTCACGCAATTTGTGTTGGACCGCCACATCGCTGGCCTGTTCTGGATCAAGTTCCACCATCAGTAGACGTAGATCGTCGATGGCCCGGCAGTCATCAACGATCAGTTGCACCCGCTCGTCGCGGCGATCCACAGCTGCCCAAACCAGCAAACGAGCCTCAGCCATTAGGTGATCAGCCAAACGTGCGTAGCTTTTGGGAAAGACCACCGCTTCACAGGATCCAGTGAGGTCTTCGAGGGTCAAGACCGCCATTCGATCTCCCTTGCGAGTGGTGACCTGGCGCATCTCACTCACCATTGCGATCGCGCTGACCTTGGCTTTATCGGCTTGTTCTTCAAGACTCCCTAGCCCAATGGGAGCCAAAAGCTTCGCCGGAGGAGTGAGCTGTTTTAACGGGTGATCAGAGAGATAGAAACCAACCAGATCCTTCTCCAGCCTAAGCTTTTCGGTGGGGTGGTAATCCTTCACCGGAGGAGCCTTTGGCGCCAAGCTGAGATCCGTTCCCGCATCCTCAGCACCATCACTGGAGGCTGCTGCCATCAGATCAAACAAATTGCCCTGCCCACTGGCCCGATCTTTGGCCCTCGACGTGGCCCAATCAAGAAGGAGATCTAAATCGGCCATCAGTTGAGCCCGATTCGCCTCGGGCTCAAGAGCATCCATCGCCCCGCAATGGATCAGCGACTCCATACTTCTGCGATTCAGCACCGCAGAAGGAAGACGATCACAGAGATCAGCGAGTGATTGGAACGCGCCTTCTGATTCTCTAGACCCGATCACGGCACGGATCGCTCCATCGCCGAGATTCCGAACAGCTGACAAACCAAACAGGATGCGATCACCCTTAGGAGTGAAGTCAATCCCTGATGCATTGATGTCGGGAGGCATCACTTCGATGCCCATCGCATTGCAATTGGAGATGTAACGCTGCACTTTATCGCTGGCTCCAGCATTCACTGTGAGCAAGGCAGCCATGTAAGCCACCGGGTAATGAGCTTTTAGATAGGCCGTTTGATAAGTAACAGCTCCGTAGGCCGTGGAGTGGCTTTTGTTAAAGCAATATTCAGCGAATAACACCATTTGGTCAAAGAGTTCATCAGCAACTTTTTTATCCACACCACGATCGGAAGCACCTTGCACAAAGATCCCACGATGTTTCTGCATTTCTGACACTTTTTTCTTGCCCATGGCGCGACGAAGCAAATCAGCTTCACCCAAGGAATACCCAGCCATGTCTTGAGCAATTTTCATAATTTGCTCTTGATAAACCATGATCCCGTAGGTCTCTTGAAGGATTGGTTCAATCGAGTGATGCGCAAAATCAATAGTCTCACGGCCATGCTTGCGATTGATAAATTTTGGAATCAAGCCTGCATCTAAAGGACCGGGTCGGTAAAGAGCCAAAATCGAGGAAATGTCCTCCAAGGATGAGGGCTTGAGATCACGAACGATTTGACGCATTCCCGTTGATTCCAGCTGGAAGATTCCCTCTAAGTCACCACGGGCAAGCAGGGCGTACGTTTCAGGATCTTCTAATGGAAGCTTGTCTGGATCGACCTTTTCTCCGATCGTGGCGGCGACCAACTCCAGAGTTTTATCAATCATCGTGAGATTTTTGAGACCCAAGAAATCCATCTTTAGAAGTCCCATCGACTCCACATCTTCCATGAAGTATTGAGTAATGACCTGCCCATCATTATTTCTTTGAAGTGGAACAAGTTCATCGAGAGGATCCGCTGCAATCACAACTCCTGCAGCGTGAACTCCATAGGTTTTGTTGGTCCCTTCAATACGCATCGCCATATCAACCCAGCGCTTCACCACTGGATCCTTTTTGTACTTCTCGCGAAATTCAGGATTGGGAGATTCCTCGCCGATCATCGCTGCCAACTTGGCAGGTTTACCGCGAACAACCGGAATCAATTTTGCTAATCGATCGGCATCTCCATAGGGGATATCAAGCACTCTTGCCACATCTTTCAGGACCGCCTTGGACGTCATGCGGTTAAACGTGATGATCTGAGCCACTTTGTCTTCGCCATAGCGACGGGTGACGTAATCAATCACTTCACCCCGGCGTTCGATACAGAAATCGGTATCAATATCAGGCATTGACTTACGTTCAGGATTCAGGAATCGCTCGAACAACAGGCCATTACTGACAGGATCAATATTGGTGATTCCTAGGGCGTAGGCCACCAGTGATCCAGCCGCTGAGCCTCTCCCCGGTCCAACAGGAATTCCCTGCTCTCGTGCAAAGCGGATGTAATCCCACACCACAAGGAAGTAGGTGGGGAATCCCATCTGTTCCATGATCTTTAACTCATGGGACAACCGATCTCCATAGTTCGGATCAATGGCCGTTTCGGAATCAATCTCCAAACGATTGCGTAAACCCTGCTCAGTTACTTCCCGCAAATAGCTCACAGGAGTATGTGGCTCTGGGATTGGAAAACGCGGCATCTGATACCGACCAAGGATGTCGTAATCCTCTACTTTGTCAGCAACTTGCACGGTATTACTGATCGCTTCCGCCACCACATCCGGCTCAAGATGGTCTACAAAGAGCCGTGACATCTCCTCTTCACTTTTAAGATATTCGGTTCCCGTATAACGCAACCTTTTAACATCGCTGATCAACTTGCCTGTCAAAACACAGAGCAAGGCATCATGTGCTTCAACATCGTTACGCGTGAGATAGTGAGCATCATTGGTTGCGATTAAAGGGATTCCTAGTTCTTTTGCAATCCGAACGATTTCTACATTGACAATGCGATCTTCAGGTGAGCCGTGATCCTGAATTTCTAAGTAAAAGTCATCGCCGAATGTTTGCTGATACCAAAGAGCCACATCACGTGCCACATCAGGACGATCACGCATGATCGCCTGAGGAATTTCACCGCCGAGACAAGCGGTGGCCACAATCAAACCTTCGCCATATTGCTTCAGCAACTGTTTATCAACACATGCACGGGAAAAAATTCCTCGTCCTCGCATTCCACGCAGGTGACTGATGCTGGTGAGCTTCACCAAGTTGCGATAGCCAGTGGCATTCTTGGCCAGAACCACGAGGTGATAGCGGCGCTCTTTTTTGGGTTGCGGGTCATCAATCGAACCATTGATGACATACATCTCATTGCCAATAATCGGCTTGATGCCTGCTCCTTTGCACAGCTTGAGAAGCTCTACGGCTCCATACATCACTCCGTGATCAGTGAGTGCCAGTGCCGGCATCCCTAACTCTTTGGCACGGCCAACCATCTGAGGGAGCTGTGAGGCTCCGTCTAAAAGGCTGTAATCGCTGTGGTTATGGAGGGGAACAAATGCCATACCCCCAGCCTAAGCGCATGCGCAAGATGTAGAGGTAACAATCCCTGCAAGCACCACATGCAGGGGTTAAGACTCTGTTCTGCTCCTTCAAACGGGAATAAAAGCGCCCTCGGGGCGACGGGACATCACATCCGCAGACTGCTCGTACTGATGGGCCACCTGAAGAAGCAAGGGTTCCTCGAGCACGTTGCCAATGAGTTGAACACCAATCGGCAGACCCTCGCTGTCAAACCCACAAGGCACGTTGATGGCTGGCAGACCGGCGAGATTGGCAGGAATGGTGAGTAGATCCGCCAGGTACATCGCCAGCGGATCGTCTGCATGGGCACCAGCGGCAAAGGCCGTTGACGGAGCGGTGGGGGTTAACAGCACATCCACGGAGGCAAAGGCCGTCTCGAAGTCACGACGGATCAAGGTGCGAACCTGCTGAGCCTTGCGGTAATAAGCATCCACATATCCGGCAGAGAGGGCATAGGTGCCAATCAAAATTCGCCGTTGCACTTCACTACCAAAGCCTTCGGTTCGGCTTCGAGCAGTCATCGAGGCAAGGCTGGAGGCATCTTCAGCTCGAAAGCCATATTTAACGCCGTCGTAGCGAGCCAAATTGGCTGATGCTTCGGAAGGGGCAATGACGTAGTAAGTGGCAATCCCGTCGTTAAAGCGAGGGCAGCTCACATCAACGAGCTCAGCCCCTAAGGACTGCAATAACTCAGCAGCGGCAAGCACCGATGCTTTGACCTGAGGATCGATTCCTTCCTGGTCAAAGCATTCGCGCACCACTCCGATGCGAAGACCGCTCACTGAGCGCCCAAGAACCTCGCGGTAATTGGGAACAGGGGCCTTGAGGCAGGTTGAATCTCGTGGATCTTCCCCAGCGATCGCTTGCAGAAGTTCGGCTGCATCGGACACGGACGTGGCAAAGGGACCCACTTGGTCAAGCGAGCTTGCAAAGGCAACCAGCCCATAGCGACTGACGCGGCCATAGGTGGGTTTCAGACCAACCACGCCACAAAAAGATGCTGGTTGTCGGATGGATCCACCTGTATCGGATCCCAGGGAGGCCATGCATTCGCCTGCCGCAACGGCAGCTGCACTTCCGCCAGAACTGCCCCCAGGCACATATCCCGTATTCCATGGGTTGGCTGTTGGTCCAAATGCTGAGGTTTCGGTTGAGCCGCCCATGGCGAACTCATCCAAATTGGTCTTGCCGATCAGAACCGCTCCTGAACGCCAGAGGCGATCAGTGACGGTGGATTCATAGGGCGGAACGAAAGACTCCAACATTCGGCTGGAGCTAGTTGTGCGAATGCCTTTCGTGCACAGATTGTCCTTGATAGCAATCGGCACACCAGCTAAGGGGGGAAGATCCTCCCCTGCAGCACGGGCCTCATCCAATCGATCAGCATCGGCGCGAGCACGATCTGCCGTGACCTCTAAAAAGGCGTGAACGCTTGAATCAACTGCCTTGATTCGGGCCAGATGATGATCAGTCAGCTCCCTGGCGGAGACTTCACCGCTTTCAAGTTGCTGACGCCACTCGGCAATCGCCATCTGAAGGATTTAGGTTCCAACATCGACGCTATCAGCCTCAGGATCACCCCTGAGCGTTGATGGTTAGAGGTTCGGAACGACGGCAGCGGAGAACTGAATGATCGATTGAAGAAGGAGCTTCTGAAGAAAGGTCTTCGAGAAATGCCGGCAAGACTTGTTCAAGACCGTTCTTGGTCACAAAAGGACCAAACCAATACGTGACATCAGGCTCATGGGTCTGGACGCGTGCCCACCATGCAAAGCCAAGACCGTTGGCGAGACTGCGCAGGGGCCTGATCAAGGGGCTCATGGAAGAGCGGTCAAGGTCAATATATTTTGCCTTGCTTCATGACATTTGGTCGAAATTAGAGATCAATACTCACTGCAAAAGCATCAGGTCCTGACATTTCAGTCTCTCGCTGTAAATCAAGACTGACTAGTGAAGCCTCCGAGGCCTGCTCAGTGACCTGCTCAGAAGCCACTCCAGATGGCTGTTCTGGGGGTTGATCTAGAAGCTGATCTGAAGGTTGAGCAGAAGATTGAGCAGCGATGGAGGAATCGCCGGGTTCTGAAACAACGGGGGGTGTTTCGACAGCGGGTCCAGCCAATTGCGGCCTTGTGATTCGTGGCGATGGGTTCTGTCCCTTGAGACCCTTCATCCAACCGCGACGTGCCACCTCGTACAGACAGAGGGCAGTGGCCACCGATGCATTCAAGCTTGGGGTGACACCTCGTAAGGGAATGCGGATCAACTGATCGCAATGACGACGCGTCAACATCGACAATCCTTGCCCTTCAGAGCCGGTCACAATCACCAGGGGACCATCCAGATCCACTTCTTCGAGAGTGAGATCTCCTTCCTCAGCCAATCCGATCACCCGATAACCAGACGATTTCAAGGTTTCAAGAGAACGGTTGAGATTGACAACCCGCGCAACGGGTAAGTGCTCAAGTGCGCCGGCAGCCACCTTGGCAACAGAGCCCGTTAACCCAGCACTTCTTCGCTGAGGGAGCACAACACCATGAGCGCCTAGCGCTTCAGCTGAGCGCACAATGGCACCCAAATTATGGGGATCGGTCAAACCGTCGAGGGCTAACAACAGCGGTGCCTCGTCCAAGGCGCTGCATCCCTTCACCAAATCCTCAAGATCGAAGGTTTCAGCAGCGGCAGTTTGCAAGACAATGCCCTGGTGCACAGCGCCACCGGTCAGCTGGCCAAGCCTTGCCCAGGTGACCTCCTCAACCAAGACTCCAGACGATTTGGCATCTTTGAGCAGCTGAAGGAATTTCGAAGCACTGCGCAACTCAGAGGTGCACCAAATGCGATGAATAGGCCTGCCTGCCTCTAAAGCCGCCTGAGTGGCATGGCGCCCCCAGAGCAAGTCATCGGCCACAGCCTCCGCGGCATGTGGACTCGACTCACCACGAGGTTTATCGTCCAAACGTGGCGAAGAAAGCCTTTTGCCGCCGCTGCCGCCCTGACCACGACGTTCTGCAAAACGTGCTCGACGCTCTCCATAGGAGCGATCTGACGACCGGCGATCAAAAGATGGCCGGCGATCCGTTGTGCCCGAATCTTTAAAACGTCGTTCAGAAAAACGCTGATCTGAGAACGAACCTTCAGGGGGGCGACTTTCGGTAAACCGGTCTGAGGAGCTATCGAGGGAGGGGCGACGGTCGAAGGAAGACCGACGGTCAATCGAGCCAGAATCTCTTGAGCGACGTTCTGGGAAACGGTTCCCTGAAGGACGGCCCTCAGGGGAGCGACGATCAAAGGAGGGCCGGCGATCATTGGAACCCGAGTCGCCATATCGACGCTCTGAAAAACGCCGATCAGAAGGCTGTCGGTCCGAAAACGGTCGGTCCGAGGGTCTTCGGTCGGAAGAGCGGCGATCAAAAGCAGGCCGACGGTCGGTTCCATAAGGTTCACCAGAACGCCGTTCTGAAAAGCGTCGATCCGAAGGACGCCGGTCACTGGAGCGACGGTCGCTGTTCCCCTTTTCAGAACGACCTCCCCAGCTGTCGTTCCGATCGCGACGCATGGGTGGTGATTCATCACGAAACGGACGTCGACCACGTGAACCTGAGCCGCTGCCAGAGGCGGAAGGGGGGCGGCGATCGAATCGTGAGCTCATTGCAGGGGTGGTTATGACAGGACGGTGTCGGTCTCCTCGAGTCGATCCAAGAGCTGCGCAAGCCGCGCCGGATTCTGCAAAAAGAGCCAGCCAATCATTGTCTCAAATCCCGTTGCCCTTCCATAGATGCCGGCATCAGCTCGCTTGGGTCCTCGCCCAGCCCTATTGCGACCACGCCTCACATAATCGCGTTCCTGATCATTTAAAAACGGCTCAAGTTTCTCAAGTGCAGCCGCTTGGGCGTCAGCCCTAACGAGAGATACAACAGCTTGGTGTAGATCCTGAGAACGTCCCGGAGTTTTACAAAATCTCAGTCGTTGATGCAGTTCCCAAACAGCATCTCCAAGCCAAGCGAGTTGCAACGATCCAAGATCACGCTCAGGCTCTTGAGGCAACTGAGAACGAATCCAGTCACTCAACTTGCAAATTGGCTAACAGCTTTATGAAGATCTTCGGAAAGGTGGAGAAACTCTTCAAGTCTCACCAATTTGACGGTTTGAACAACTCGGGCGTTGCCAACGACCGCAAAGCGTCGCTTGGAGTCTTTGCATTGTTTGGCAAATTGAACAAGAACACCTAAGCCAGAAGAATCTAGAAAATCGACCTTGATGAGGTCGATCACGGCCGGTGACTTATTCGTTTTCAAAACATCAGTCACGTAGGTCATGAACTGACTCTCGGAATAGGCATCAAGCTGACCGGTGAAATGAAACACCACGCAGCCACCCTTCTGCTCGAAGCCACCCCGAAGCGAAACGGTTAATCGCTGCAGTTCAGTAATGGGACTAATCCCCCGAAATTCTGTTGCGATAAATACTAGTGAGCTTGGCTCCTTCTCACCACGATCTGATCACGATTCAACGGCGATCAGCCATCAAGCGAGCAAATCGGGCGAAATGATGGTCGGCATCATGGGGGCCTGGGCTTGCTTCAGGGTGATATTGAACGCCAAACACCGGTTGAGTTCGATGGGCCAATGCCGCCACGGTGCGGTCGTTCAAGTTGAAGTGAGTGATTTCTACGGTCTCTGAAGGCAATGAAGCTGCGTCAAGAGCAAAACCATGGTTTTGACTTGTGATTTCCACCTGACCTGTGCTGCCACATGGGTGGTTGAGGCCCCGATGGCCATACGCCAACTTGAACGTTGTGCCCCCGAGGGCCAATCCCAGAATTTGATGCCCCAGACAGATCCCAAACATCGGCAGCTGCCTGTGTTCCAGCAAGCTGCTGGCCAGTGTGATGCCTGATTGCACAGCCGCTGGATCGCCAGGTCCGTTGGACAGAAAAACACCTTCTGGTTCGTGGGAAAGCACGGTGTTGATATCGGTGTTGGCGGGCAAAACCGTTAGGTCACAGCCATGGCTCACCAGACGTTCAAGGATGGCTCGCTTAATTCCGAAATCAATGGCTACAACTCGATAAGGGCGTGCAGGACTCGTCTGAAACCGTTGGTCAAACGTGACATTGCAAGGCTTGGTCCAGCTGTATGCAGTGGAAGTCGTCACCTGATCAGCCAGGTTGAGCCCCTCCATCGAAGGGGCTTGCTTCAATTCCTCTAAAAGCTCAAGCGCCGGGCGACCATCGCTGCTGATCACACCGTTCATGGGGCCCAACTCGCGCAGATGCCTCACCAGAGCGCGGGTATCGACACCGTGAATTCCGATCACACCGTTTTGCTCCATCCATTCAGGAAGAGATTGTTGGCTGCGCCAGTTGCTCGCTTGTGGGGCCAACTGCCTCACGATCAATCCACGGGCATGAGGCTGATCCGCCTCTTGATCATCTGGGTTAACACCCGTATTGCCTATTTCCGGATACGTAAAGGTAATGAGCTGGCCTGAGTAACTGGGATCCGTCAAAACCTCTTGGTATCCCGTCATCCCGGTGTTGAACACCACCTCGCCAATCACGCTGCCGCGCTGACCGCAGGCAAAACCTTCGAGAACTGTGCCGTCCTGCAGAACCAGACGCGCTGTGAATGGGTTAGGAGCGGTCATTAGCGGAAGCAAGTGTCGGCCATGGCCTCTTCATTCTTCCTTGCGACCTTCCAAGGCATCACGTAGAGACACAAGTCGATGCCACGGCTGACCTTCCTCCAGGCTTGTTAAAGCCTGTTTGACTCCCTCAGATAGGTCAGACTGAACACCTGCAGCCCAAAGGACCAGCGCGGTATTCAAGGCAACCGCATCACGGTGCGCATCGGGAGCTTCACCCTTCAAGACCGCCTCAAGAATCTGCTGATTGGTCACCAAATCCCCACCTCTTAAGGCCTCTAAGGGCGCAAGTGTCAAGCCAAAATCAGAGGCACTGAGTTGATCGGAACGAACGTTTCCGTTTTCAAGTATGCGCACTTCATTGGGTCCCTCCAGCGAGGCTTCATCCAGCCCTCCTGCGCCATGCACCACAACGGCGCGAGTGAGCCCAAGTTGTTGCAATGCCTCCGCCATCGGGTCCAACAGTTCAGCTTTTGCAACACCGAGAACTTGAGCTTCTGGTGTGAGTGGATTCACAAGAGGGCCGAGCAGGTTAAAAACCGTTCTCACCCCCAAACTGCGGCGAAGCGGCGCGAGGTTGACCAGTGCTGGATGCCATGCAGGAGCAAAGAGGAACGTCACTCCCGAAGCAGGCAAGGCACCCAGCACTGATTCCAAAGGAGCCTTGAGATGCAGTCCCAAACCCTCTAGAACATCAGCGGATCCAACCTTTCCACTGGCGCTGCGGTTGCCATGTTTAGCGACATGAGCCCCACAGGCCGCCGCTGTGAAAGCTACAGCTGTCGAGATGTTGAAGGTATCGGCTCCATCTCCACCAGTGCCACAGGTATCGACCAGCCCGAGATTGGGTTTCGCGTCTGGGAGCGCACAGGCCTTGCGCAAAACCTCGGCCATCGCAGCGAGTTCTGAGCCTTGAACATCGCGTGCACGGAACGCCGCAAGGAAGGCACCGGTTTGAACTGGCGTGAGCTCTTCCGCCAGCCACGCCTCCATGAGCGCAGCAGCGTTCTCCTTGGACAAGACGTTTCCAACCAACAACTGCTCAAGAAGTTGGGGCCAGGACTCTGATGCAGTGACCATGAGAGAAACGCGATGGAAGTAGCTGGTCAGAAAAAAGCCCGGTGTGCAGATGCACGCCGGGCCGGGTGATGGGGACTTCTCCACTATCACCCACAAACGAGTCAATGACCAGATCGATCAGTAACCAGCTATGACTCGCCGAGGAACAGGTTGAGAACCAACTTCTAACCAAGCCGAATGCCTAGGTTGATGGCTGTTCTGCACCAGGCATGGCCGCCTTCCGCCTCGATTTAATCGGTCGCTATCTGCGCCCGCACCGTCGCACGGTTGTAGTGGGAGCCCTGACGCTGGTTGTGGTGAATATTCTCAGCGTCACGATCCCGCTTGAAGTAAGGCGAGTGATTGATGACTTACAAGACGGGTTCGCAATCTCCGACGTGCTGCGTCAAGCCGGCTTCATCGTGCTGCTGGCCACGAGTATGGGGGTGGCAAGGCTGATTTCACGCCAATTGGTGTTTGGGGTTGGGCGGCAAGTCGAGGTGGAATTACGCCAAAAATTATTTGATCAAATGCTGCTGCAAGAGCCCGGCTGGGTGCAGCAAACAGGAAGTGGAGAAATTATTAGCCGTGCCACGAGCGATGTTGAAAACGTCAGAAGACTTCTTGGCTTTGCTGTCCTCAGCCTGACCAACACCGTCTTGGCTTACGCCTTCACGCTCCCAGCGATGTTGGCAATTGATCCAGGACTGACCGTTGCCGCAATCGCGTTGTATCCAGTCATGCTTGGATCGGTGCGCTTGTTTGGCGGCCGGATGATGCGCCAACAGCGACGCCAACAAGAAGACCTAGCTGGTCTAAGTGAGCTCATCCAAGAAGATCTCTCTGGCATCGCAGCGATCAAGATTTACGGACAAGAGGCTCCGGAACTAGACGCCTTTGGCGCCCGAAACAAAAGCTATAGAGATTCAGCCATTCGATTGGCTCGAACCCGCAGCACCCTGTTCCCATTACTGGAAGGCATTTCCTCCATCTCTTTGCTGCTCCTGATTGCACTCGGCAGTGGGCAGTTGGAACGCGGAACGCTCACCATCGGCGGTTTGGTTGCGCTCATCCTTTACGTGGAAAGACTGGTCTTTCCAACGGCGTTGTTGGGCTTCACGCTCAACACTTTTCAGACGGGCCAGGTGAGCCTGGAGCGGGTTGAGGAATTGCTCTCTCGCCGTCCTCGGATTCAAGATCCCCTCGAACCTGTTGTGGTTCAAAAAGCGATGCAGGGCGAACTGATCGCAAAAAATTTGCATATTCGATACGACGGAAGTGATCAAGACACCTTGAGAGGCCTTTCGTTCCGCATTGCGCCTGGAGAATTGGTGGCTGTTGTTGGTCCTGTTGGTTGCGGAAAAACCACCCTTGCACGTGCCCTTGGTCGCATGGTGGAAGTCCCTGAAGGACAGCTGTTTCTCGATGGCTCCGATCTCACACAATTTCGACTCCAAGACCTCAGAGAACAGATCGCTCTAGTGCCACAGGAGGGCTATCTGTTCACGAGCAGCCTTGCCGACAACCTGCGCTATGGAGATCCTGAAGCAGGCATGGATCGCGTCGAAGCAGCAGCTGATCAGGCCCGATTACTCGCCGATGTGAAAGGCTTTCCCGATGGTTTTGACACCTTGGTTGGAGAGAGAGGGATCACGCTCAGCGGAGGTCAACGGCAACGGACGGCTCTTGGCAGAGCTTTATTGATGACATCACCGTTGTTGGTTTTAGACGACGCTCTAGCCAGCGTTGACAACAACACCGCCGCAGAAATTCTCGCGTCCGTCCGTCGGCAAACGCAACGCACGATTGTGATGATCAGTCACCAATTGTCGGCTGCAGCTGCTTGCGATCGGATTCTTGTTCTGGAACAGGGACGCCTCGTCCAACAAGGCCACCACAACGAACTCATCAGCATCAAAGGTCCTTACCGCAGCCTTTGGGAGCGGGAGCAGGCAGCAGAACGCTTGGATGCCGTTGCTTGAAACATGAAACGCTTATCCATAAAGCCACGACAAATGTTGCGTTCGGGGCTTAGCTGGATCAAAAGGTTTTAACGATGTCTTCCAGCACTCCCTTCGCGGTGCGCTGCACCCTCACCTTCGGCGACGTCTACGGCCAAATCTTGGCCTGGATGGCAGTGATATTTGTGAGTTTGGCCTCCGGCCTGGCGCTCATGGGGTCTTCTAAGCCACTTTTTGCGCTTGTAGGTGTGGGTCTGATTCTTGTGTTGAGCTTGCCCTTTCTTTTATTCGCCTTTGTCACGACCCTCCTGAATCACATTCAGCTGGAACCCAAATCAGTTGCCTAGGGTTTTGGCATTGGCTTACCCGCAATGCTGCCTTCCTGGCTTACTGGACAAACAACACAATCACAGCCGTCCAGCGATCAAGGGCGGCATGTGGTGCTCGGCACTGCACTGAATGCGCCACTCATGGACGATCAGGAAGAGGCCCTATTTGGTTGCGGCTGTTTCTGGGGAGCTGAGAAAGGCTTTTGGAGACTTCCTGGTGTGGTTTCAACAGCTGTTGGTTATGCAGGCGGAAAAGTAGAAAATCCAAGCTACGAACAGGTCTGTAGCGGACGCACAGGCCACTCGGAAGTCGTTCGAGTGGTTTGGAGCACAACGGCCATTGATTTCAGCGATCTCTTGAAGTTGTTTTGGGAATGCCACAACCCAACGCAAGGCGATCAACAAGGAAACGACCGTGGCAGCCAGTATCGATCAGCGATTTACACCAGCACAGAGCACCAAGCAGAGCTGGCACTCGCAAGCCGTGATTGGTATCAGTCTGCGTTGAGCAAGCAAAACACTGCTGCAATCACAACGGAGATCGCAGCCAACCAAGTCTTTTTTAGGGCCGAGGAGTACCACCAGCAATACTTAGCGCGACCAGGCAGCAGACCATATTGCTCAGCCATGCCAAGCGGTGTCTTACTAGGAGACTTCGCAGGTGCAAACTACAAGCTTCCCAGTTCTGTTTGGAGCCACTACGACTGGTCCATCAATCACTGTGTTTTACGCGGTGACAACAGCCCCATTTCTCTGAAGGCTTAAACCCATGAACAACGCTTTACCAGACAGGGTTGTCATGGCGGCAATTGCGCTCACACTTGTTGTGGTGTTCGTTTTGATCTTCAGCCTGAGGCCCAATGACAACAACGCAGAGCCATTTCTCTGGAAAGAGCAATCCACCCCAAGCGGGAGCTCCTTGGCGATTTGATCACAAACAGAGATTTGAATGTGAAAATCAGCTTATTTAGATCAACTAAGGCACCTAAAAAAGGTTCGTGAAGCCCTCACCTGACTCATGCCAGCGCCGTCGGCTACACCCATTACCTAAAGGGTTGGTGGAGCTCTATGGCTTGATTGCCGTTTTGGTTGTGCTCATTCCTGAGTGGCTTGCGGATGGAACGCTTGCGTTAAATGAGCGCCCTAGCCGCTCTGCAATGCCAATGACCAGCAGAGCTTGGCGAACCCTGCCTGAGCTCCAGTTGGCTTCAATGACGCTCTGTGAGTTGCGTCTCCTTGCAAGGGATTTGCGCCTCTGGGGTTACAGCAGCGACCCCCGCGACAAATTGACAAACCGCCTGCTGAAACGCTCCACACGGTTGAACAAAGCGGGGAATGCGCTGTGATAGCTTCCTTCTGACGGGGCGTAGCGCAGCTTGGTAGCGCACCACTTTGGGGTAGTGGGGGTCGTGGGTTCAAATCCCGCCGCTCCGATTTCAAAAAGCTCAAATCCCTTTCACCAAGCCGGTTCTTAGAACCGGCTTTTTCATGACCTGCACTATCACTCCAATAGTCTTAAATCTGGCCAATAAATTGCATACCGCTTTGGGATGAAAGCCCCCCAAAAACAAACAAAATTAAAGATAATTTGTGATCTGGGACAGTAGCAACGATTCAGTCAGAACATTGGTACAACTGAGCAGTGACGCACCAAGCATGAATTGCTGCGTCTTCACTCCCAAGTTGCTGTGCAGCGATAGGACGTTTCACCACCCATGCCGATCTCAATGGATATACATGAGGTACCTGTCACTTTTTTACCTTCTGGAACTTTAGATAAAGCCCTGTTTGTCGCGACTTCTTCATCCATCGCTTCTTGAGTTGCTGATCCAGCAACAGCAACCCCGCAGGTAACCAGCAGGATGAAAGCAGATGCAAGCGAAAGAATGGCTTTCATAGACAAGCGATAAAGAAGATGAACTCCTCTATAGCAACACATTCAGGATTTGCCAAAAAGAAAGCTTAAGCAAAAGCTTGAAATGGTATTTTCAAAATAAGATCATGATCATTATTCAAAAAAGCAGCATTGGCGATCACATCTGCACTTATTATTTTCAGACGAATGCGAATAAACACAAATTAAATAATTGATCGCCTATGTCTATTTAGTTTCAAATAACTCGCCAGCCATCGCCTGATAAATCTTCAAGGATGCTCCTGGACGTCGCTTGCGGTTTGGCAAGCCCTGTCCGGGCAGAAGCCTTTCTGGAGCAAAATTAACCGGAGGAGCATCCTCAACAAATTTTTGCGATTCCGCGAGCTCTTGCGCAATTGATTCCGCTGTCGTAAGCGCCCGCTTCATCTCCCCGGAAGAAGGATCTAGCTCTTTCTGACTCTCTTCAGATTCGCTTGGAGAAACTGGCGCTGAAGCAGAAGCTGAGATTGATTCCGATGCACGAGCCAAAGGGCGGAGAAGCACAAACCCAAGCATCAACACCAGCAAAGAGATCACTGTGCTGGGTAGACCCAGCGATCGGCCCAGGAAATTCCAAACAATCCCTGATCCAGCCAGACCGAACACGCCAATTGCCGCAAACAGCGGACCTATCAGTTTAAGAAGTTGCTTTTTCATAAGGCCATTTTGACGAGTTTCGACCCTTCACCGTGTCTTAGATCAACGTCTACCACAAAACACTAGGCAGTGCTTTCAAACAACACACACGAAAGCAGCAACCAGAGCAGTATCAAGCCTGAAACGCAAAGATCATCAATGACTGCAGGAATGGTTGCTTCAGCTGTCACTGAACCAGATCACACTCCATTCAAAACATCCACAATGGTCGTCGTGGGTACATATCCTTGAAGATCCAGACAGCAATCAGGTTCGTAAAACATCATTGTCTTCATTCATTCATTTGATACTGATCTCCTTTTCTTTTGAATAAAAAGAGCTGAGCCTGTCTTCGTAGTCTAAATCATCTGGCATTAATACATTCATGGATTTACAAATCGGCAGACTAAACAGACTCGATCAGATTTCATTCGCCCACCCATGGATTCCAAAGCGTGACTTAATATTAATCCTGCACCATACATTCCATAGATTTGCAGACAAATACTCTGGCCAAAAACTACAGATGCATCTTGATCGCTGGACCGATATGGCATGCAGCATTTCCGAACACGAAATGAAAGACTTCATGTCACGAGTGAAGGAATTTGCAGTATTTGAAGATTAGTACTATTTGCGTGCACAGAATCCAACAACAAACAAGAAAATAAATACCTATGGATATTGGAGCTATTAAGGCCATTAAACCCTAGAGGTCATCAGCAAGGATTCCAGCTCGGTGGCTCTGAAGCATGAACCAAGAGCAATTCAGCAGGTAGGTCACCAATACACCAAGAGCAATGACCTTGCTGATTGAATGTTCCTTGATCGCCACCGAAACTAATATCCCCAGGACCCATTTCCACCACTGTGCCATCCATGGTTTTCACTGCCCAATGACCGCGAAGAGTCATGATCCATTGAGGAACAGGATTTTCATGCCACTCAAACACGTCTCCAGGCATCAAAATCAATGTGACTAGTTGACTTTCAACCGTGGAGTGACGTGCATTCCATATTGGCGCAGCACCTTGAGCAAAAACAGATTGCTGGTGATTGTCAAATGCATGAAGCGACTGAGAGCTGGCCCCCATTTCATTGACCCAGACACGCCAGTACTTAATCGTTGGCAATTGCATTGTTCAACACAATGAGTCCATTCGTTAGCAGCATAGAACGGAAATCCTTACAAGTTCCTTATCATCTGGCTGAAAGGCCTGAACAAGCTTGGAAGAACACTCTGGCGAAGTTAAAGGTTGGCCCATCAGATCAAAAACATTTCAACGGATTCATGGATTCACTGATCGAGCAAACAAGCATTACGGGAGTCACACCAAGTTCGAACAAACGATTAACAAATCAGACGATGATCCCAAGCAAATATATGGATTCATTTCTAAACCGCTGTTCAAGATTCAATCGTCATGTATCCGTTGTTTATATCCTCAACAAAATCCCACAATAAATACATTTAATCCCTTATTAAGGGTTTCAATTGAAAGGATGACAACCTGGTTTTAAAGCAACCAAAGCCCTCCAGATATTCAACGTTGACCAAGTGCTTGTTGCCAACGATCAGCCAAGGATTCGATGGCAGATTGTGGTCCACAAAGACTGAGAAGAGGATTGACAAGATGGCGGGATGCTGCCAAGCGCAATGCAGTGCCATCAAGGGTCTCTAAAGCCTCCATGCAGGAATGGTCGTGATTGTCGGGTAAGCCAAGGCCTCGGAGCTGAGCGCGACGTTCAGCTCTCTGACCTGTTGTTTGCGAGGCGTGGGCCAACTGACCACGTAATTTGGCACGCGCCAGATTGAGATCTGCGCTCACAAGCGTGTGTTCCATCAGTTCCTGCCAACTCATCATCAGCAGGTCCAAGCTGGTTAAGGCCTTATCGACTGCGGTAGAGGCGTGCAAAACAAAAGGTGAGGCTTTGGCTCTTGCTGGATGGTGCACGCCAACGTCGTAGGCCACGCCATGGTCTTCGCGAAGCCGGCGAAAAAGCAAGCTGGACATACCGGTACCCAAATGGGTTTGCAGCAAACGAAGAGCAAGGTCGTCTGGGTGTCCGTGAGGGAGCGTTGGCTGACCGAGCATCAGCACAACCTGCTCGGTGGACTGCGGGTGGAGGTGAACGGTTTGTTCTGCGCTCAGTGATGCTCGGTTACTCGATTCTTTGGCATCCAGATCCGATTCAGCGGATTGGGGTTGAGAGCAAATTCCGTCTGCTTGAAGCTGGTCCAACAATCCTGCTGGGATCGAACCCGACAACGCCAAAATCGCTGCTTCGGAACTGAGCGATGTGGCAATTGGTCGGAGAGACTCAGCGTTGAGTTGCTCTACCTCAGCCGAAACTCCAAGGGGGTCATGGCCATAGGGGCCCACGCCGTAGGCCAGTTGACGCCAGCCATCAAAAGCCAGGTGGAAGGGATCTTCTCGCTGACGCTGCAAAGCCTGAAGACTCAACTCCCGCTCCAGGTTCACCTGATCCGCTTGCAGATGCGGTTCATGAACCATCGAGCCCAAGAGCGGAAGCAATTGGGGACTATCGAGATCCCGGCATTTCATGCTGATCAGCAAGCCATCTTCATTGGTGTCGCAGCGCAGGCCAGCGCCACACCCCTCCACGAGATCGGCCATTTGCATGGCATCGAGGGAGCCACACCCGCGAGTCATCACGGATGCCAACAATTGATGCGCTCCCCTCTGGCCGATCGGATCAGCAGAGCTACCACGACCGATCCACATTTTGGCGGCCAATACCCCGGGTGTCTGAACAGGATCCAGCACCAAATCTGTCGTGTTCACTCCGAGTCCTCAGGTAAGGCCAAAAGGGTGAACGCTTGATTCGGTTGCAAGCGAGTCAGAAGGGACTGTTGCAAGCGCTCAGCCGTCCAAGTCTGCAGATGACTGAGCGGAGATAGCAACGTTTGGGTTCGCCCCCATAGAGATTGGGATCCAGCAATTGCAGCAACTGATCCTGGCGCCTCCAAGCTGAATCGAAGGCCATTCCCCACCAATTGCTTTGCTCGATGGAGTTCGTCATCAGCGATGGCATCCACCGTGACCCGTTTCAATTCCTCCTCGATCACAGCTTCAACCTGCTCAATCTGGTCTTCAGGACAACATGCCTCCAACATCACCACACTTCCCTGCTCCATCACCGTGACGTCCATATCAATGGATTCCACAATTTGCAGGTCTTCCCTCAAGCGTTGCACCAAACGACTACGCCTTCCCTCCGCTAGCAGGGTGGTCGCGAGGTCGGCACCCATCACGCTGTATTGGTCGTTGGCTGCAGCCATCGGCCATGCCATCAGCAACCGTGCTGCCTCAAGGCGAGGGAAACGGAGGGTTTGCCGGCCACTTTGAAATGCGAGCGAACTTGAAGAAGATGCGATTTCATCCTCAGGATCAAGACTGCCTTCGAGCTCGGTGAGACGGCTGGAGTGAATCTGCTCCAACACGCTCGATGTCACAGCTCCACTGATGGCCAAACAACAGTTGGGACCGCGATACCTCCTGTTGTGAAATTGGCGCATTCCCTCAGGAGTGCTATTAATCAAACTCTGTTCCCATCCGAGGATTGGACGGCCGTAAGGGTGTTGTCCAAACCCTTTAGACAAAAGGGTTTGAAAGACTTGTTCATCGGGTTGATCTCGGTACTGGGCAATTTCTTCCAGAACCACATCCCTCTCCATGCCGTAAGCGTCCTCTCTCAACGCTGGATTGAGCACAAGGTCAAGCAGCAGATCCAGGGCGTTCTGAGCGCAGTTGGAAGGCACCAAGACGTGAAAGTGCACATCATCAAAACCTGTTGCCGCATTACTGCTGCCACCGAGGGCCTCAATCCGACGATCAAATTCTCCGGCCTGAAGGGTTTCGCTGCCCTTAAACACCATGTGCTCCAAAAAGTGGGCGAGACCTTCTTCCCCGTGGCCTTCCCAGGTGCTTCCTCCTCGACACCAGAAGTCAAGACAAGTCAGGTCTGCATCAGGCATCTCCGCACACACGGTCCGGCAACCGTTGTTCAAGCGCTGATGCTGCAATCCAGGGCCAGAGGCGATCTCATTCATGGTCCCGTGGCAAAGTCCCAAACTGTTATGGGCAGGAGCAGATGCCTTGCTACGACTGACATGTAGTAATGAAAACTGATCTCTACTGACACTGCGGGCTGAGCTAATGACCATTGAAGAACGACTCAACGAGTGCCGACCAGCTGTGATTGCTTATCAGTCTTATAGAGAACAGTTTGACGATGAAAGCGACAAAGCGCTGTCCTGCGAAAGGAAAATCTCACAGCGACTGGACGCTCATTGTGAACAAGAAGATCAGGTAGAGCTGCAATGTCTATGCCCCAAGTACCAGCAGGCGTTAAGAGGATGGACAAAACGGGCATTAGGTCCTCGTCAAAATGATCAAATACAGCGGAACGACATCTCACTCAACACCAAGCTGAAGAGTACGGCGATGAGCAGATAGCCTGAAACATAAGCTGAGCTGGAGCGATGAGCCACACCAAAGCAAAGTGAATCAATCTGTTTAACTCCCATGGCCTGATAGGAAAGAAATACAAGCTCTATTCATATTTCCAAGAAAGCGAATTCGTGGTCCAAGGCAGAGGAAATAGAAGTCAAGAGAGACAAGAAGAGAAGATATAAGAAAAATATCAAGAAGCTGGAATGACCGAATACTCAGGAACTGCTCCCAACTGCAAGGGAAAGATGCTTGATTAGCAACACTGATTACAGCAGGACAATGGTTGAAAGCGTGTCCTGGAGACCACCAAAACTTGATGCACAAAACCTTACGGATGGCTCATGGCGAGGACATACGCCAAAGACCAAGCTGTGTGCATAAAACTTGATGAATTAAAACTACCAATCATTGCGAGATGGTATAAATACTTAAGTATTAAATAATTTTCGTGAGTCCAGTCAAAACCATTGCACAGTGATCGCTGAACTGCACCAAAAAACCTTGCTGAAAGAAGTTCAACCCTTTGCCTTTTACCACTGCTCCGAGAGACGGAAACAGGCATTAGCTTTCTTGAAGGAAGTTGGAAACGACCACAAATTACGCGAGAAAGTTAGCACTGCAAACAATGACGATGACCTCGTAAGGATTGCCAAGGAAGCAGGATTTTGCCCTTCCACAGAAGATATTTGGCTCTACGAAGACCGAAGTTTTAGAAGAAAAGCTGGAATTCGCGGGTGCTATTTCAACGGCTATGAATCAGACTAAGTTATACTTTCTGCTAAACATGAGCGCTTAATCTTTCATGCTAGAGACTAGGGCTCAGCGATCACTGGGCCCCCTTACTGTTCGCATCCATGGCGGCATGCATGCACCCCCCTCCCACGTTTAACAAAAGGGAAAGCCAGTACCAGCAGCATTCTCCATGACTGACTCACAGCCTGTCATTGAACACTTTCGTACAGGCATTTATTCAAACCAAAGATCAAGCCATACGCTCTTCCGAGCCTCCAAAAGCAAGACTTCTTCTTCCCAATTCATACATCTCTTGATGAATATTCGACGACTCTGTCTGAAACCAATCAACATATTTAGGTGTTTCAATTTTTTTCACCCCTAAGTCATAAACTATATACTCAAGGGTTATAAAGCCTCCACCTTCTGCCTTATAACCCAGCTCTAGCAAAACTCTTCCGCTGTCGGTAGGAAGAGGAATCTCTGCATTGTTTTGACTGGTTGTTGTTTCTATTATCAACGAAGCACTTGTTCCATCGCCTGAGATATCCCTGATTCTTAAAAATAGAGCAGAGTTAAATTTGCTATCTATCAGCCACTTTGTTCCTTCTCTAATTTTCCAGCTGCATTGGATCACTCCAGGATGCAGACTACCAACAAAGCTGGAAAGATCTGCATGGTCGCTCTTAACAAGAGAATTCCTCAGCAAGACACCCAGACCAAAAAGCAGCTGCTTCATTCCGGCAAGTTTTATTCATATAGCCTTCAAGACAGCATAGACGATGAAACCTAAAATTATCGATTGCCTTAACGTGGTTAAATAAAAACTTATGGGCTAGTCTTTACCAGAATGCACAAAACTTCTTAATCGAAGCCATGCACTATCTTTCCTTTCCATATATAGCTTCTTGAGCTTACGATCAGCTTCTCATTCTAGACTCTGAGAAACTCCAGAGAGAACCGAGATAACCTTACAAACGTCGTGCCGCTGCTTGCAAAAAGCTAACGATGGCCAAAGACATACCTAAATCGAGCCACCACTAAGCCTTGGGAGACAACTCAATCGATTCATAAAACCTACATGGCATCGGCAAAAGGAAATCAGTCTCCATCCACCTCTCGCCAGCAGAGCTACAAATCCTAATCCTGCATAATGAAGAGGATCGTGAAAGCAACTTCTAGTGGATTCAAGAAACGACGAACAACACAACAAAGTATCTAGCTAAAACGTTTCGACAGCTCTTTGCTTTGCAGTCAGAACCCAGGCTTGTTTCATTAATGGCTTAAATGAGACCATGCTTCTAGTGCACGCCAAAAATGCTTCTACAAGGTCCAGCAAAAAGGAGCAGGGCAGGCATAAATCATTTTCTTAATGCCTACATTAAGAAATACGCCTGAACAAATGTGGGCTTATCAGCCCTATGAATTCAATTGAAAGATGATGAACAAACTAGGCAAGTAACAGCCGTCAGAAACCAACCAACGCTCATCAAATGATAAAAGACAAATAGGCAAAACAACCTCTATCGGCAAACTACCTCGGCTCATCCACGAACAAACAACGTCAACAGGTCCAGCCCCTCATGAACATCGCCGCCGCTCACTGCTGTAGTAGCAGCGAATAGACCATCACAGACGGCCTAGCTCGTGTTCGAAAGAGTTGTAGGGGGGCATGAGGCAACACCAGTTGACGACCGTGACCGAGTGGAGCCATCAAGGCTTAAAGACTCTCGACAGTTGATCTCTCCTCGCCAACACCCTCAAGTAGCCTTACCTATCCAACAGATGGCCCTTAGCCACTGACAATTCACTGACAGTACGGTGACAAAAGGTTGAGCAAACCCCAGTCATAGCCTTGATCAGTTGATAAGTCAGGGGTAGTACCACTCTGTGTTGTCCCTCGCTGGACTGATGTCCGAATCCACCAACGGTCTTGAATTGCACCCGCTGGTGACCTCTCTAGCGGAGCAAATTCGCACGTGTCGGACAGCCCTCCCTGACCTCTCTCCTCTGGCTGTAGACCCCGCTTTAGAAGCAATCAGCGGAATGCTTGATGGCGAAACGCTCTTCATTCGCAACGAGCTGCATCAATGCCTTGGTTTACGCAAACTTCATCTTGAGATTGCTCGCCTGGGCATGGGATTGCAGATCCTTCATTGCGTCTTTTTTCCGGATCCCAGGTTCGACCTACCAGTCTTTGGTGCCGATATTGTTGCCAGCAAAGCAGGGATTTCGGCAGCCATTGTTGATCTCTCACCCGTATGCAATGCATTACCTGATGCGGTAAGTGAACCGCTCAGTGCTTTGCAATTGCCTCCATTTCAGCAAGTGAGAGACCTACCTGCATGGGGAACTATTTTTTCCCCTTATGTGAAATTCATTCGTCCCATCGATGAGCAAGAGGAGGCATGGTTTGTTGATCTCGTTGGCGAGTACCTCAACATCCTTCGCCAGGCGATTCTGGCAACCGCTCCCAATGCCCTTGATGAACTCCCTACGATCAATCGTCATCAGGGCCAACTCTCCTATTGCCGGCAACAGAAACGCAACGACAAGACTCGACGTGTCTTAGAGAAAGCCTTCGGGAGCGCTTGGGCCGATCGCTACATCGAAGAGATGCTCTTCGACGATCCTCCAGCTCTTCAATGAAGCCACCTAAGTGGGTGATCGTTGGGGTGCTTGGAACTGCTGTAGTCGGTGCCGGTGTCTGGATCACACGCAGGCCAGCGCCGGACGCCCCACTTGCGGCTGCAGCTCCAAAAGTCCGTGCTCCCGAAGCGGTTGCTGCCCTAGGGCAACTCAAACCGGCTGGAGAAGTGCGTCGCTTGGCGGCTCCAGTGAGTGGGTTTGGCGGTACCCCTCGCATTTTGGCCCTGCTGGTTAACGAAGGGGACCAGATTCGCAAGGGCCAACCCTTGGCAATCTTTGACAGCCGACCCCAAATCGAAGCCGAAATCGCTGAAGTTGACGCACAAATTCAATCGGCTGCCATCGAAGTCGAGCTCCAACAGCGGGAGGTGTCCCGCTACGCAGCCGCGGCCAAGGTAGGAGCTGCTGCAATGGTGGCCTATGAGGAAAAGCAGGATGAACTCAGACGCTTCCAACGAGAAGGCGTCGAACTGATCGCAAAGAGACGAAGCCTCGAAACCGACCTTGCTGAAAGCGAGTTGCTTTCTCCCGTCAATGGCACGGTGCTCAAAATTCACAGCCGCGTTGGAGAGCGTCCTAGCAGCGACGGTGTAATGGAGGTGGGAGCCAGCCAAAGCATGGAGGCCCTGGTTGAAGTGTACGAATCGGATATCAATCGAATTTCAATTGGTCAGCCCGTGACCTTGACCAGTGAAAATGGCGGATTCCAAGGGACCCTCGAGGGCCGCGTTGAGCGAATCACTCCGCAGGTACGACAGCGACAGGTTCTTTCAACAGATCCCACCGGTGACGCAGATGCCAGGATCATTGAGGTGGATGTGGTTCTTTCACCAGAGTCGGCTCAGCGAGTGACGCAACTTTCTGGTTTGAAAGTGATTGCTCGCTTCAAAAGCCGATGATCCGGGCCTTGTGGCAGCGGCGCAGAATTCCTTTGGCATCGTTGATGCTGATCCGCCAGCCCGTCCGTTTAGCGGTTGCTCTGGCAGGCATCAGCTTTGCCGGAATTCTGATGTTCATGCAGCTGGGCTTTCGCGACGGCTTGTTTGACGCCAGCGTCACCGTGCATCGTCTTTTCGATGCAGACATCGTTTTGATCAGCCCACGCTCCACCAGTTCGGTGAGCATGGCCGGCTTCCCTCGCAGGCGACTCATTCAAGCCATGGCCTCTCCAGAGGTGGAGGGGATTACGCCCGTCCACTGGAATCTTCTGCTTTGGAGAAATCCCGAAACGCTTGGAACACGCTCGATTCTTGCGTTGGGATTTGAACCCAGCCATTCCCTCTTTACCGATCCAACCCTGTCCGCAAAAGCCAATCTGCTCACCCAAAAAGGCAGGGTCTTATTTGATGAAAAATCGCGAGCAGAATTTGGTCCTGTTGCCAAATGGTTTCGTGAGGGACGCACCGTTGAAAGTGAAATTGCAGGCAAAAGAGTTCGCGTAGCGGGTCTAATTGGCCTAGGGGCTTCTTTTGGTGCTGATGGCAACTTAATAACGAGCAGCGAAACATTTTTGGATTTAATTCCAAATACCCCCTCGGGAAGTATCGAAGTGGGCTTAGTTCGCCTCAAACCTGGAAGTGATGCAGACCAGGTAGCGCAACATCTCCAATCTCAGTTACCAGACGATGTCACCGTGCTGACCAAGCAGGGATTCATTGATTTCGAGCAAAATTATTGGCGAACAAGCACGTCAATCGGATTCATTTTTACCCTCGGCGCCGCAATGGGTTTTGTGGTGGGATGCGTGATTGTGTATCAGGTTCTGTATTCAGATGTCAGCGACCATCTTCCTGAATACGCCACCCTGATGGCGATGGGTTACAAGCTCAATAGCTTGCTGGGAGTTGTGGTCAGAGAAGGATTGTTGCTTGCTCTGTTTGGCTACCTACCCGCTTATGCCGCCGGACAGGGCTTGTATTTATTGGTGCGTAATGCCACCCAGTTACCAGTGGCGATGAACACGGTTCGAGCCGTGAGCGTATTCAGCATGATCTTGATCATGTGCATGCTCTCCGCTGGTCTTGCCATGCGCCGACTCGTTGATGCCGATCCTGCGGAGATTTTTTAAAGCGATGGGAAAGGGTCCACTCACAGTTGATATCCATGCTCTGAGCCATTGGTACGGCAAAGGCTCCACCTGTAGGCAGGTGCTTCAAGGTGTGGACTTGCAAATTTCTGCAGGTGAGGTGGTGCTGCTCACCGGTCCTTCCGGCTGCGGCAAAACAACCCTGCTCACCTTGATCGGAGCATTACGAAAGGTTCAAGAGGGTGATGTTGAAGTATTTGGGGAGCAACTACTTGGAGCCGCTCGAGGACAGCGTCAGAGGTTGCGCCGTCGCATTGGCATGATTTTCCAGGGCCACAATCTGTTGCGCTGTCTTACCGCCGAACAAAATGTTCAGATGGGCGCTGATCTTTTGCCCAATCTTGGATACAGAGCTCGTCGCGACCAAGCACGAGAGTGGTTGCGCTCTGTAGGACTTGAAGACGAGTTAGGAAAACTTCCCCATGACCTTTCCGGGGGCCAAAAGCAGAGAGTGGCGATCGCAAGAGCCCTTGCAGCTAAACCTCAGCTCCTGCTCGCCGATGAACCAACAGCGGCTCTCGACAGCGGCACCGGCCGAGAAGTTGTTGAGTTATTGAAGCGCTTAGCGCGAGAACAGTCCTGTTCTGTACTGATGGTGACGCATGATCCGCGCATCCTTGATGTGGCAGATCGTCTTGTTCGAATGGAAGATGGACGTCTTTACCAGACGATTAGTTAAGTTGGTCTGAGTTTAAGAGTTGGAATCTTCCAAAACGCATGGCCAAGCGCAGAAACCTCAAGAAGGAAAAGCAGGAGCGCAATCGCGCTTACGCCCGCAAATTTAAAAAGCGCAAGCTCCGCAATGACGGCCGTGGCGAAGGTGCTGGTAACGGCGTAACCGGTACTGCCAACAACGGTGGTGCTGCGGATTGATCGCGTTGGCGTGACTCTGCATCGTTTGCATTAAGGAAGGGGGGAGATCCCCCTTTTTTTGTGGCTTTAGGCTGAAGAACTGTTTTCCCTGTCTCACACGGATGTTCATCAGCGTCGTCATCCCCACCTACAACCGACGCTCCATTCTTGAGAAGTGTCTGCAGGCACTGGAACACCAAGATCCCAGCGGAGAAATCGAGAACTACGAAGTGGTTGTCGTTGATGACGGCTCCAGTGACGGCACCCCCGATTGGTTGCGTCAAGAGGAAGCTCGATTCCCCCATGTCCGCTTGGTGGAACAACAACATGGCGGACCTGCCGAAGGCCGTAATCGCGGCGTTGATCATGCCAAAGGAGATGTGATCGTCTTTATCGATAGCGATTTAGTCGTCACATCAAGCTTCCTGGCATCCCATGCGCGTGCCCTAAGTCGGCGTTGGAATCAGCAGGGGAATCGTCTCTGTTTCACCTATGGAGCAGTGATCAATACGGCCAACTTTGATCAACCAACAGCAGAACGGCACAAACTGCGTGATTTGTCTTGGGCGTATTTCGCAACGGGAAACGTGGCAATCGATCGGGATGTATTGGAGCGTTCCGGATTATTTGATATTGGTTTCCGCCTGTACGGATGGGAAGACCTGGAGCTCGGAGAGCGGCTCAGGCAAATGGGTGTGGAGCTTGTGAAATGTCCTGAAGCGGTTGGCTATCACTGGCATCCAGCATTTCACCTGGACCAAATCCCCAACCTGATTCGTGTGGAGCGGGAACGCGCCCGGATGGGATTGGTGTTCTATCGAAAACACCCCAGTCTTCGGGTCCGGTTCATCATCCAATTCACGTGGTTACATCGCTTGCTTTGGTCCTTGCTCACGATCGGAGGGCTTCTCAATGAACACAGCCTTCGGCCGCTCATGGCTTGGCTGATTCAAAGGGGGCAACCATCCCTGGCTATGGAGTTATTGCGCCTCCCCCTCAACAGAATTGGTGTTGAAGCGCTGTATCGAGAAGCCCGACAAGCTGGCTTGAACTGAACCGAATGGTGGCGGAGCTGCGTCGGCTACTGATCGAGCCCAAGCGATTGGCCGATCGTGATGGCAATGGATGTCTTGTCCTTCGTGATGACGAACGTCATTACCTGCGCCGAGTTTTACGGCTGCGTTCTGGATCGCCTGTGGCAGTTGTGGATGGCCGCGGCCATCTTTGGGAGGGATCGCTTCAGGAGGAAGGACAGCTCCTGCTCCCCAACAGTTGTGAAACCACAACCCCAGCCAAAACACCTCAGCTGGGCCTTGCGATTGCGCTGGTGCGACGAGGCATGGATGACGTCATGCGTATGGCTTGTGAATTAGGCGTGGATTGCATCCAGCCCTTGCAAGCAGCGCGAAGCACACCCCAGGCGGACTACAAACCAGAACGGTGGCAGTTGATCCTCAAGGAAGCGGTCGAGCAATGCGAGCGGCTCTGGATGCCCCGGCTCCTACCGCTGGCATCCACGGATGACTGGTGGACGATGCATGGGAACAACGACACTCTGGCGATTGCCACCACACGCTTAGAAGAGCTGACTGCATTGGAGCCCTGGTTGCGGCGCCAGACCCTAAAGGACAACTGCATCTGGCTTGCTATTGGCCCAGAGGGAGGCTGGGACCCTCTGGAACAAGCCAAGGCTCTGAGCGAAGGATGGGCACCGATCAGTCTCAGTGAGGACATTTTGCGCTCTTCCACAGCAGCAATTGCAGGAGTGACAACACTCAGCAATTGGCGTCGGACGACGCTGACCAGTGAGAGAACCAACTGCTGAGAAAAACTGAAATGGCGTCAGCTACTGAACAGTTCTGATGCCATGTCGCTGAACCCCTTCAAGTTTCTTCCCGGACGACGACGCTGAAGACGCAAAGCACGACCGGGCCGGATCATCTCAGGAGCGAAAGTACTGAGCGTTACGACAGGACGGGCGGCTTCTGCTTCAGCTAGAGCAGCTGCGATAGCTTCCGCCGTCGTGAGGGAGCCTGTTGCCGCTGCGGGGGCAGCTGGGGCAGAGGCTGTGGGTGCAGAAGTTGCTGGTTTAGTTGCAGTAACTGGCGTCGAAACCGCTTGAACTGGTTTGGCGGGCTCAACCTTGCTACTCCCATCAACCATTTTGGAGATGGCAGGGATCGGGGCAAGAGAGACCTCTTGATCATCCTCGACAGGAAGATCTCGCACAGGCGCTATCTGAATGACCTGGTCGGTCGAAGCAGCTTCCTCGAGGTTGAGGAAAAAGCCTTTGCTCTTCAGCACCATGCCAGGTTCCGGTGGACAACGTGGGCTGATTATCCAATCCAAACAGTCTGAATGGGCTGATGCTTAGAGCAGTGCAACACAGCTCGATGGTTTTGCCTGACCAGAACATCACGATGTGGGGGATTGCCCTGCTTCTCAATGGCGTGCTGATTGCCATGGCACAGCGCGTTCCCCTGCTGACAAGCAGGGGCTGGGTGCATGCCGGAATCCTTGGAACAATCCTCTGGGGCTGCCTGGGCTGGAGAGGCTGGGTTGCAGTTGTGATCTACCTCGTACTGGGATCACTAGTCACGCGCCTTGGTTTTGCACAAAAGCAAAAGCAAGGGCTTGCAGAGGCGCGAGGTGGCCGTCGAGGTCCAGCAAACGTTTGGGGATCTGCCTTGACTGGCACGGTGATCGCCCTTGTCATTGGAGCAGGTATCGGCTCCCCAACGTTGTTGCTGATTGGATTTGCTGCCAGCTTCGCGGCCAAACTTGCTGACACCTTTGGAAGTGAGATCGGCAAACGCTGGGGACGAACAACCGTTTTGATCACCAGTCTTCGCAGAGTGCCAGCAGGAACGGAGGGTGCCGTGAGCCTGGAAGGCACCCTGGCAAGTGCCGCTGGCAGCCTGCTGATGATGCTGGTGATGGCGGGGCTATCGATCTTGACCTCTCCCACGGCGATGATCGTGGTCGCAATTGTGGGTCTGGTCGCCACCCTGCTGGAAAGCCTGCTGGGAGCTCTGGCTCAGGAGAGGGTGACCTGGCTCACCAATGAGATCGTCAACGGCTTGCAAACCGCCTGGGCCGCCGTCTTAGCGATGCTGATTGCGGTTCCTCTTGGTCTTGCTGGCTAATGGGAGGCACTGCTGTAGAGGTCGTGCTGCCTGTCGCAATCGGCTCAGCGACTCTCGAATTGATTGGCGTAACAGCCCTGCATCAACCTTGTCTCTCAAAGCAAGGTCTTTGATTGAAATGTTGTCGACATAACGAGCAAGGAGCCAACAACACTGTTGAGGCTCGAGGCTCATCATTGCGTCCTTTAACCAGCGAAGGGTTGGTTCCTCCACCAAAGCAGGCACAGATGAGGGATCCTCGATTTGATTGATCAGAGAGCTTCTCAGCTCTCCGTCTACCGACTGAATGGAAGGAGCAACATCAAGCGAATCGACATGGCCGAAGGAGTGGGCGATCAGAGCCTCTCGCCAACGTTGAGGGCTCACGTTGAGGGATGCTGCGAGTCCTAGCTCATCCAGTGGATCCAGGCTCTGTTGCAACCGTTGCGCCTGAAGACGTACACCTCGACTGTGCAAGTCCTTCAAGCGCCAAGGAATCCTCAGCGCATGTTGTCGATCGCGACGGAAATGCAGGATTTGGCCGTTAACTCTGGCCAACACATAGGTGCTGATACGAAATCCACGTTGAGGATCAAAGTTGGCCATTCCATTGATCAAGCCCAAGCAACCTTCTTGCACTAAATCGTCTGGATCTCCTGGGTAGCGAGCCGCCTGATGGATGGCGGCATGGTGCGCTAAGCCAAGATGTTCAAGCACAGCATCATTGCGCTCAAGAATTGACTTGGGCAACGATCTGCGCTGTTCGCGCCGTCGAAGACTCTGAGTGGAAGGCATGAACTATGGATTATTCGGACCCTTTCAACGTCGCTTTCATCTGCCTTTCCACCCTCCTCCTTTCCAATGAAAGGTTCCACTCGAAAGGATGAAAGCCAAGTCATCCAAAGAGTGAATACTTGCTATGAGTGGAACGAGGCAACCCCTTAAACCATGATCAAACCACGCAATCGCCACTCAATTGCTTTCGTTTGCATGTCTCTTTTAAGCGGCATAGCAATCACACAAGCCATGCCTAGTCACGCCCAATCGATTGAAGAATGGTATGAAAGCCGCCCACCAGCACAACTTTGTGAGCTTTATCGCTCTGGGGCAATTCGACCAGATCAACTCCCCGGGGGAAGAGACTCAGACCCTTGCGCGAATTTTCCGACCCCGGATCAATACGTCATCAAGGATGTGAACTGACGATGGGGCTCCAGACCAGCCCAATTGAGAAGGGGCTTCCACTCCTGAAGTCGTTGATGAATCCAATGATGACCTGTGCTGTTGAGATGAATGCCGTCAGGTTCCAACCAGGTCAGCCAATCAGGCTCTGCAGCCATCGCTCGGTGCAGGCTTAAAAACGGAACATCGGCTTCCAGACACGTTTCCTCCAATTGCGCTTCATGGATAGCCACTGCCTCATTGCTGTACCAAAGGCAGTCAGCGAAAGGCATGACCGCTTCATCAACAACACTCAGACCCATCACCATGACTTGGGTGGCTGGCGTCATCGCTGCTAGCAATTGCTCCAGTCCGAAGCGAAATGCTTCAGCACTCAATTGCTGGCGTCCATCAATCCGGCCCACCCGTGCACTGTCATTGAGTCCCACCGAGAGCAGCAAACCATCGGGCTGCTGGCGCCGGAGCTCACCGCGGCAACCCCATTCTTGTTGCCATCGCTGAGCGATGCGCTCCAGTCCATCCCCACGCACACCAAGCCCATACACCACCGGGGCTGAGGGCATCGTCATCCATTGACGCCTCAACCGTTCACACCATCCCCCTCCCTCTGGATCACCCCATCCATACACACCGCTATCACCGATCACGACAAGCTGCCGGGGCGCTGTTGTCATCACTGGCGGTCACGCAATCCAGACGTCAGCTTTGCAGCCAGAGCGAACGGAAGCTGTCACTGAGTGATTCCCCACTGATCGTGAGGGCGCAATAGCAACACAGCACTAAAACCACTGCAGCCCAATGAAAGGAGCTGAGTGATTCCAGCAGCTGCCAGCCCAAACCACTTCCCCCGATGACTCCCACCACCACTGTTTCGCGGAGAATCACATCGCTGCGGTAGGCCCCATAAGCCAAATAACTAGGGCTTTGAGGACTGAGCAGGCCGTACAACCAACTCATCCGCTCTGAACTCCCCATCGCTCTGAGGGCTTCTTGACGCTGGCCACTTTGTTGCTGGAGCCCTTCGAGCAGCAAACGCCCCATCACCCCACTGTTGTGAAGGCCGATCGCCAAAGCACCAATCGCCAGGCTTGGGCGATTACTAAGCAGGAGGAGGAGCACCATCAATGGCGGTGGGATCCAGCGCATGCAGGCCCAGAACATCGAGCAAAACTGATGCCACCTTGACGAGGGCCAAAGAAGCAAGGCCAGGGGTGGAAGTCCGATCGCAATCCCCGCAGCCAGCAGGGTTAGAACCAGCGTTTCCAAAATCATGCGTAGCCAAGGAAGTTCAGTGGCGGCGGCACTCAGCTGGGTCCAAGAAGGAACCGCCATCCCGATCCAGCTGAGTCCAGAAAACTGATCAGGAACGATGAGCCGTAGCCAAAACATGCCAATCACTCCCAAAACGATCGTCAAGGCGGCGAACAACAGAATTCGACGCTGACCATGAACCCCGTCTCCAGAACGTCCTCGCCAAACTCTCAAGAGCTGCTCAAGAATCAACATCACAGCTGCTAGAACCCACAAGCCTGTCCAAAGCTCGCGGAACTGCAACGACTGAAGGGTGAGCTGCAGTTCGGTGCCAAGCCCCCCCAAACCAAAAACCCCCAGCAAAGTGGCGCTTCGCAAGGCACATTCGAGCCTGTACCCCCCGTAGCTCATCAAGACCGTGCCCATACCTGGGTTGAGAGCCGTCATCAAGGCCGACAGCGGATGCACTCCTGCGCTGATCAAGGCGTTGAGGGCACGATGGTCTGCGCTGTCGAGATGATCTCGCCAAATCCTTGCCACGAGGGCGCTGTAAGGAATCGCGATAGCAGCGACAGCAACGTAGGGATGAAGACCAAACACCTGAAGCAACAACAGGCCCCAAACCAGCTCATGCAACGCTCTTGGGATGGCAAGTGCCCCTCGTAGACCTTTCGCTGGCCAGGTGGGAAAAGCCCAGCTTCTCCAGACCACATCCGCGCAAGCGCTGCCTAAAAGCACACCAAACAACAAGCTGAGACTCCAGCTCAGAAAAGCAGTGGCCATGGTGACTCCGAGACCATGCCAAACGGCGCGCAAAACATTGGGATCCAAAGATGGATGCAAAGCGCCTGAAAGGCATTGCTGCCAAATCGACAGCCCGCCTCCATGCAGCCCTGTCCAAGTCACGATCAAAACGGGCACCAGCGCCAAGGAAGGCAACAGGGTTAGTAGTGGTGCGGCTGGTCTCGGGCGATTCATCCGGCCTCGTACAACCTGGAAAGGTCAGCAGGAGTGAGTTGGTCAGACGGTTGGTCCATCACAAGCTCGCCATCCTGCAAACCGATCACACGATCAAATCGATGAACGAGTTGGGGTTGATGCAAGCTGATCACAATGGCCTGAGCGCCACAATTCAGCCGCCCGTCTGGTGAACGATTCAGCAGGTGATCCAATAAGTCAGAGGCGATCGCAGGATCCAAGTTCGCGATCGGTTCATCGGCCAAGATCAGCTGCGGTTGCTGACGGAGCAAGCGGGCCAGAGCCACGCGTTGTCTCTGCCCTCCTGACAACTGACGAATCGGAGCATCGATCAATCCACGCTCGATGAGTTCTGAATCCAGACCTGCTCGCTGCAAGCAATCTTTGCAGGAAGATTGATCCACGTTGAACAACAGGTTGGCCAATCCCCAGACCAGGTTGTGACGGCCCAAGGCACCGCTGTTGACGTTTTGACCAACGCTGAGCTCCTCCACAAGCAGCAGGTCTTGCCAGAGCATTCCAATCTCCCTTTTTTTGCGACGAGGCATGGTGCGAATCGACGCACCACACCAACGCACCTCTCCCTGTTCTGGACGAAGACTGCCATTGGCGATGGCCAGCAAAGTGCTCTTGCCGGCCCCACTTCGTCCCAATAGAGCGATCCGCTCCCCCTCAAACACCGAGAGGGAAATCGAGCGCAGTCGATCTCCTCTCGGTCCACTCAGGCTGACATTCACCAACTCAAGGAGAGAGGTCAACGGATCTTGCCGAGCTGACGGCCCACCTGCTCAATGGGTTGATATTCAGATTCCTGTGCCGGAATAAAACGTTTGGCTCCAAACAATTCCAAGATGGTTTTCTGCCGCTGGGTGCTGGGGGTTAAACCCAAAATGGCCTTCTGGAGTTTGGTTGTGAATCCTTTCCCGAAACGTTGATCGAGATTGGGTCTTGCCACCCAGTGGTAATCCACATAAGGGGGTGTTTTCCAAATCACCTTCACCTTTGTGGGATCTACGTTCCCCTTTTTAACGGCCACATCCCATACCAATTCATTAAGAGCGCCAGCCTGATAAGAGCCGCTCTGCACCAACGCGATCGTGGCATCGTGGCTTCCGCTGAAGCCTGCTTGTCCGCCGGCAAATTGCTTCGGAGTCACGCCCGCTTTGGCCAGAAAATGCTGAGGCATTAGTCGTCCCGATGTTGAACTTTCTGATCCAAAGGTGAAGCGCTTTCCCTTTAATCCTTTCAGACCATTAATGTTGCTGAAGGGTTTTAAACCCGCTGAAGTATTGGCAATAAAGACACTTTGAAACTTTGCATCAATAGCTCGTTGCGCCAGAACCTTGGCACCTGGAGTTTGAAGACGGGCCTGAACACCTGTGAGCCCTCCAAACCAGACAAGATCAAGACTTCCTGTCCTAAAAGCACTCACGGCTGCTGGGTAATTGCTAACCGGCACGTACCGAACAGGGACCTTGAGTTTGTCGCTTAATTCAGTGGCAAGTTGGCCGTAACGACGGTTTAACCGTTCTGGGTTTTGATCGGGTATTGCTCCGATCCTGAGTGTTGCTTGAGCGTTCGCTGGAAGGACCGCTGAGCCCTGGCTACAAAGAAAAGCCAAAAGAACAACGGCCCCTTTTTTTCGGACCCGTGTCAACAGCTTGGTCATGCTTGAAAAATGATGGAGTTAGCGACGAGTCAGCAAATTCTGAAACCGACTCAGTCCATCGGAAATCGTCTCACGCGAGACGGCACAAGACAGCCTGACGCAACGATCATCGCCAAAGGCACCACCCGGAACAATCGCCAATCCTTCCTCCTCAAGAGCACGCTCACAAAAGGCCAGCGAATCGGTAATGGAGTCAGGCAAGCGAGGGAACGCATAAAACGCGCCTCTTGGCGGCACAAGGGTGATGCCCTTCATCTGTTGCAGCCCATTGCAGAGCTCGGCTCGCCGCGTGTTGTAGCTAGCGGCCATCGCCCGGATGCAATCCCGAGACCCCTGAAGCGCCGCCAAAGCTCCCCGTTGAGCAAAGCTGCACACATTGCTGGTGCTTTGGCTTTGAAGGGCAGCCGCGGCCTTGATCACCGTGCTGTCACCACTGAGATATCCGAGTCGCCAACCGGTCATGGCCCAGCCTTTGGCAAAACCGTTCACCACAAAACACCGCTCTCTGAGATCTGGAGCCACTGCGGCGAAGCTGTGGTGGGATTCACCCTCTTCCAACAGATATTCGTAGATCTCATCGCTCATCACCATCAGGTGCGGATGCCTTCGCACTAGCTCTGCCAGGGCTTCTAGTTCACTAAGACACAACACACGACCTGTTGGGTTGCCGGGTGAATTGAGCACCAGCACCTTGGTTAACGGTGTGATGGATTGTTCAATCTTGTTCAAATCAAGTCCAAACCCATCGCTTGCTGACGACGGCACCGTGACCGGATTTCCCCCGGCCAAGCGAACAATTTCTGGGTAACTCAACCAAAATGGGGCCGGAATGATGACTTCGTCGCCTGGGTTCAGAAGCACTTGGAACAGGTTGTAAATCGCCTGTTTGCCGCCATTGGTGACCAAGACCTGATCGGTTTTGGTGGGGATGTTGTTTTCAAGACTCAATTTCTGCGCGATCGCAGCCCTCAGCTCTGGATCGCCAGCAGCGGGGCCATACCGGGTGATGCCGTCCCTGAGGGCTTGGATTGACGCCTCAACAATGAAGTCTGGCGTCCCGAAATCCGGCTCCCCCGCACTCAGGCTGCACACATCCACACCCTTTTGCTGCAGGGCTTTTGCTCGGGCGCTAATGGCAAGTGTGAGCGATGGCTGAAGAGCCAAAGCTCGGTGCGAGAGAGATGGGGGGCCTGGCATCAGCACGGCACCCCCTCGATGGATGCTCGGATATGTGAAACAACATCCTGCCTGATGTGGCGTCGGTGACAACACCGATGTGCTGATGACAGCCTGGATCGAAATGTTGACCATGCCGACCATGTCCGCTGAAACGACCTCATTGAGTTGGGTGTTGGCGGCCAATAATCCCCAATCTCTCGCGGAGTTTTATGCGAACGCTCTGGGATGTTCGTGCCGTAAAGGACTATCAGACCAGCACTGGATGGTGTCTCTACCCACGGGAGAAACACTGCAGATTTATCGCCCTTCTCATCAACGGCCTTGGCCCGTGCGAGGTGCAGCCCTGGCCCCTTGTTTTCAGCGGATCGGAACCGACCATCCTGAGACGGAGCTCGCCGGTTGGATCGAGCAACTGGAGGTCTTGGGAGCACGGCGGCGCGAACCCGCTCGTCTTGAATCATTTGGAGCGGAATGCTGGATGGAGGATCCTGAGGGACAGCCCTTTCTCACCTTGGTGCTGCAGCAAGGTTTCGTTGGCTCATAGGGTTTTGAACTGAGCGATCCATGCGCGTGTCGTTAGAAGACTTAAAGGCATCCTGTCTCCAGTGTCAGCGCTGTGACTTAGCGAAAGAACGAAAGCATGTTGTGGTCAGTCGCGGACATCCTTCAGCACGGCTGATGGTGATTGGAGAAGCGCCAGGGGCTGATGAGGATGCTCAAGGTCGTCCCTTTGTTGGACGTTCCGGACGACTCTTGGATGCATGCCTGACAGAGGTTGGGCTTGATCAAGCCGATGACACTTACATCTGCAACTTGATCAAATGCCGTCCCCCTGGAAATCGACGTCCAACCCCAGCCGAGCTCAAGGCCTGCAGACCCTGGCTTGATCGTCAAATTCTTGAGGTCAATCCTGAGATCCTGTTCATTCTTGGGGCGACGGCCACAGCGACACTGCTCGAATGCCGCACACCGATTAGTCGCTTAAGGGGTCATTGGACGGAGTGGAAAGGGCGTTGTGTGATGCCGAGTTTTCATCCCTCTTACCTCTTGCGCAATCCTTCGCGGGAACCTGGGAAACCACACTCGCTGTTCATGGCTGACCTAACCCACGTCAAGCACGCACTGAACGGGGCTGTGTCAGGGTTAACCCCAGATTCGAGCGATCGTTGATGACCGCCTCGCAGCGTTACGACACAAAGATTCATCGCCGGGTGACGCGCACCGTGATGGTCGGCGATGTGCCCATCGGAAGTGAGCACCCGATTGCGGTGCAATCGATGATCAATGAAGACACACTTGATATCGACGGTTCGGTCGCGGGAATTCTTCGTCTAGCCGATGCCGGATGCGAAATCGTGCGTGTCACGACTCCGTCGATCGGTCATGCCAAAGCGATGGGGAAGATTCGCTCAGCGCTTCGAGCTCAGGGATGCAAAATCCCGCTCGTGGCTGATGTTCATCACAACGGCACGCGCATCGCCCTAGAAGTCGCGAAGCACGTCGACAAAGTTCGCATTAATCCTGGGTTATTTGTTTTCGACAAACCGGATCCCGATCGCCAGGAGTTCAGCAAAGAGGAGTTTGATGCGATTGGAGATCGGATCAAGGAAACCTTTGCCCCACTCGTGCAGGTGCTGAAAGAGCAAAACAAGGCCTTGCGGATTGGAGTGAATCACGGCTCTTTGGCTGAACGAATGCTGTTCACCTATGGAGATACACCTCAAGGAATGGTCGAGTCGGCCATGGAGTTTGTACGCATCTGCGATTCACTCGATTTTCACAACATCGTGATTTCGATGAAGGCATCCCGTGCACCCGTGATGCTGGCGGCGTACCGATTAATGGCCGACACCATGGATCGGGAAGGGTTCAACTACCCACTGCACTTAGGAGTCACTGAAGCAGGTGATGGCGACTACGGGCGCATCAAGAGCACGGCCGGAATCGCAACACTGCTGGCGGAAGGCCTTGGCGACACCCTTCGCGTGTCCTTAACAGAAGCCCCTGAAAAGGAAATTCCTGTGTGCTTCTCGATCCTGCAGGCGTTGGGAATCCGCAAGACGATGGTCGAGTACGTGGCCTGTCCGAGCTGCGGTCGCACTTTGTTTAATCTTGAGGAGGTGCTTCATCAGGTCCGAAACGCCACCTGTCATCTCACCGGACTCGACATTGCGGTGATGGGTTGCATTGTCAATGGTCCTGGCGAGATGGCTGACGCTGACTACGGTTATGTGGGTAAGGGGCCTGGGGTAATCGCCCTGTATCGCAACCGCGATGAGATCCGAAAAGTCCCCGAGTCGGAGGGTGTAGAGGCCCTAGTGCAGTTGATCAAAGACGACGGTCGCTGGGTTGAACCCGACTGATGTCGTTAGGGTGATCAAAAGGTCCTCATGGACGGCATGCGCGCTAAAAAATCCAGCATCAAAGCTTCTCAACGTCGCACCTGGTTTGTAGCTCTTGGCGCAGGGGCTGTCACAGCGGCCGTGGTTGTGGCGAATCCTGGTTTGGGTTTGCCAAGTACATCCTCATCGTCTATCACCAACAGCCCCAAAGAGGTGATTGATCAGGTATGGCAGATCGTCTATCGAGATTTCCTGGATTCATCGGGCGGTTATGACCTGGATCAGTGGTCCATTCTTCGAAAGGATTTACTCTCCAAGTCCTATGCCGGAACAGCGGAATCGTATGAAGCGATTCGCGGCATGTTGGCGAGTCTTGACGACCCTTACACCCGATTCCTGGACCCGAAAGAGTTCAAGGAAATGCAAATCGACACTTCAGGTGAATTAACCGGTGTCGGCATTCAAATTTCACTGGATAAAGACACCAAAGAGATCGTGGTGGTGTCGCCAATCGAAGGCACACCTGCCTCAAAAGCAGGGGTCCAACCCAAAGACGTCATCGTTTCGATTGATGGTCAACTCACCAAGGGGATGACCACGGAAGATGCGGTGAAGCTCATTCGAGGGACAGAAGGAAGCAAAGTAGTCCTGGGCTTGCGCCGCAAGGGCTCCGTCATCGACGTCCCCCTCACGCGGGCTCGCATTGAAATTCATGCAGTTGATAGTCAACTCAATACCAGTGCCAATGGCACCAAGGTGGGCTACATCCGTCTGAAGCAATTCAATGCCAACGCATCCAAAGAGATGCGTGCGGCCATCCGTGAGCTGGAGAAGCAAGGATCTCAGGGTTACGTCCTTGATCTACGCAGCAATCCAGGTGGATTGCTTGAAGCCAGCGTCGACATTGCTCGTCAATGGCTGGATGAAGGAACGATTGTCAGCACAAAAACCCGTGAGGGTATTCAGGACGTGCGCCGCGCCACAGGAAATGCTTTAACCGACCGTCCAGTCGTGGTGTTGGTGAACGAAGGCTCAGCAAGTGCCAGCGAAATCCTTTCAGGAGCTCTTCAGGACAATGAGCGCGGGCTTCTGGTGGGCCAAAAAACGTTTGGCAAAGGACTGGTCCAATCCGTGCGAGGCCTCTCTGACGGATCTGGGATGACCGTCACGATTGCGAAATACCTCACACCTAAGGGCACCGACATCCACAAAAACGGCATCCGGCCAGATGTTCCCGTGGAGATGAGTGAGAAGGAAATTAAAACCCTCACTGTTGAACAGTTGGGGACCAATAAAGATGGGCAGTACCGCGTAGCGGAAACCACCCTGCTCAAAGCGTTGCAAGCGCCAAAAACTGGTAAGACCTATCAACCAGGAGAGGCAAACCTTCAGTCGGCACTTCAGCGATAAGGGGCTAAACCGAACCCTTCGCGTTCACTTTGACTGCCTTCGTAGCCTCTGCCTCTGTGGATAGCTGGGATAGTAGTTGTGTGTCTTGGGGCAGCCTCGCGTGCCCTCTGCACAAGTGCATTGCAACCACCAGCTGATTGGATTGCCTGATCCAGGACCCCCAACGGAATGCGTTGTCCCCAAGTCCTAGGCCATCCCCAGGTTTGTCCTTGACGTTCCAACAACGCGACCGCCTCTCCACGACCGATTGAACCTGATCGCATCAAACAGGTGGTCGTTGCCAAGGTGGCAACCTGAAGATTGGGCGCTTGAGATGAGCGAGTGGGATACAGAGGTCGGCTCTGGCGACTCACGGTGAAAGGCCTCGATGGAATATTGAGCGGCATTTGCGATGGTCCACCTCCAGACATTTGCCCAAGAGCTGCCATGGCTAATTGGAGAAGAAGATTATTCATAAGTTGATAGGTATTCGTTAGTTAGGGAGACGTTTTTAGACGCGAACTGTTGATCCGCAATAGCGATCGAACAGCTTCATGACATCGTTGGCAGGAAGTTTTGCCGTATAGCGCGCCTCAAGTTCAGCAAGTTGCTGACTCCGGGGATAAGCCCTAATTGATTTCCACTCCTGCGGTGTTTCCCGTCTCAGCACGCGAGACATCATGAGATGTTGGCTGGGAAGGGTGATCGCTCCACCGGCGCAGCGCTGCATTCTGTGCGTCGCTTCGTGAGCCAGGGTGTTCCAAACCTGTGCCGCATTGCGGTGAGTGCGACACACGATCAAGGTGTCATTTTTCGGGTGGTAAGCCCCCTGCAACCCCCGTGTTGAGCAATTCCGTTGAATTACTCTCACGCCGTGAGACGTGAGTTTGTGGCGCAAGGCATCAACCGCTGCCCAAGAGTGAGCATGAACAGGTGCTGTTACGAGAAGCAGCAGCACAGGGGTAAAGCATGCAATCCATGACCATTGCTTGAAGGAATAAAGCGGCTTGATTGGCATGGTCCGCCATCGGGGCACCTCACCAGAATCGACGATCAATCCATAAAAAAAATCACCCAAACGGGTGATTCATATGACTAAATGTGAGTGGGGGCTCTCGCTTCAAGCGATGGGTTGCATCAAGCCACCACCTGGAGAAGAATCGTCGTCGTCGTTTTCCGTATCGTTCTGCCAAAGAGCAAAAATCCCAACTGCTGCTGCGCCGACCAAACTGCCTAGAAGGCTGAGAGAGCTTCCCGAAGCGATTGGGTCGATGAATTCAGCCACTTGGTATCACTTCGTGTGACCCCATGGTAACGAAGGATTGCGAATTGTGTTGCACTTTCTCATCTTTGAAGTGCTGGCTTGAGCTCAAACCGTCAAAACCGCTTCGTTCCGGTCTTTTTGCTGTTGGTCGCGCTGCTCACGCGTCAGTCCATCCGTATCCGGAATCTGGGCTGCCATCTGCTCTAGCCAGCCTTTGAGCTCATCCAGCTGCCTCTCCATAGGCAACACACCTAGGCCTCGCACCAGCACCTTGGCCACGCTTCCTGTGCCTGCCTGATAAACAAGTCGGCCATGGAGATGTTGCGGCAAACCCTGTCGAAGAAGACGAAATGCAGGTTCTTCCATCGGCGTTTCGAACGCAATATTGGGTTTTTCGGGGCGAATCCGCGCAAATCCGCAGCGTTTCGCGAGCAGCTTGAGTTCCATCAACTGCAACAGGGATTGAACAGGTCCGGGCAGGGCCCCGTAACGATCAGCCCAACCAGCAGCCAGTTCCACCAAAGCTTCTGAACTGAGGCACTCGGATGCGGCTCGATACGCAGACATCTTCTCGTCGGCATCGACGATCCAATCCGCAGGGATAAAGGCAGTGACCTGCAAATCCACTTGCGTGTCGTCCACGGCGGGAATGTCTTGCCCCTGGATTTCCGCCAACGACTCTTGCAACATCTCCATGTAGAGATCGAAACCAATGGCCTCCATTTGTCCGCTTTGCTCCACACCGAGCAAGTTGCCCACCCCACGGATCTCCATATCGCGCATCGCTAGTTGATACCCACTGCCAAGCTGGGCAAATTCCTGAATGGCACGCAAGCGTTGGCGAGCCGCTTCACTAAGTGAGGCATCACCGGGATAAAACAACCAGGCATGGGCCTGGACGCCGCTGCGACCGACGCGTCCCCTTAGCTGATAAAGCTGAGCAAGACCGAATCGGTGCGCATCCTCAATCAAGATGGTGTTCACACGAGGAATATCAAGCCCGCTCTCCACAATGGTGGTGCAGAGCATGACGTCAGCTTCTCCACCGTTGAACGCCACCATCGCGCTCTCCAGCTCGCCTTCAGCCATTTGTCCATGGGCTACTAGGAGCTTGAGACCGGGAAGCATCTCACGAAGCTTGCCGGCCACCTCCTCAATGCCCTCCACACGGGGCACCACGTAAAACACCTGACCGCCTCGATCCAGTTCTTGTCGGATAGAGCTCCGTACAGCCTCGTCATCCAATGCCGCCAAGTGGGTTTTGATCGGACGGCGCAAAGGTGGTGGAGTCGTAATCAAACTCATTTCACGCACCCCAGACAGGCTCATATAGAGGGTTCGAGGGATAGGCGTCGCTGAGAGCGTCAAGACATCCACGTCCTTGCGCAAGGCCTTGATTTTTTCCTTTTGATTCACACCAAAGCGTTGTTCCTCGTCCACCACCAGCAAGCCAAGTTTGTCGAAAGCGGTGTTCTTACTGAGCAACTGGTGCGTGCCTACTACGGCGTCAATCGTGCCGGTTTTTAACTCCTCAAGAATTGTTTTGCGCTCACCTGCCGTGCGGAAACGATTCAGAAGAGCCACCTTGATTGGATAAGGGGCAAAGCGTTCCGAGAGCGTGCGCCAATGCTGTTGCGCTAACACGGTTGTGGGAGCCAACATCGCCACTTGTTTGCCAGCGGTGATGGCTTTAAAGATCGCTCGGATAGCGACTTCCGTTTTCCCGAAGCCCACATCACCACAGACCAAACGGTCCATCGGCTCTGGTTTTTCCATGTCTCGCTTGACATCCACCGTGGCCTTGAGCTGGTCAGAGGTGGGTTCGTAGGGGAAGGAATCCTCGAGCTCCACCTGCCATGGCCCATCGATCGGGAAGGCAAACCCTGCAGCTTGGTGGCGTTCGGCGTACAGCTTCACCAAATCAAGGGCAACTTTGCGCACCGCCTTGGTGGCCCTCTCCTTCGCCTTCACCCAAGCGGAGCCGCCCATTTTGCTGAGCTGCGGCGGAGTATCACTATTGGCGCGAAACCGCCCCAAACTCCCGAGCTGATCGGCAGCTACTCGCAAGATGCCATCGGAGTACTGCACAACGAGGTAATCGCGAACCTCACCACTGATCGCTAACTTTTCGAGTTTTTTAAAGCGACCAATTCCATGGTTGCGATGCACCACGAAATCCCCTTGCTGCATCTTGTTGGGATCAACGGTGCGACTGGCCGCTTTGCGTCGCCGTCGCACATAACCACTACTGGTGAGTGATTGCTGTCCAAAAAATTCGCGGTCAGTGAGCAGCACAACCCGCCAAGCAGGGAGTTGCAGTCCTTCGAGCTCAGCTGTTCCTCGGGTTTTCAAGGCCACAGGTGTGCCCTGCTCAATCAGGCGATCAATCGCTTGCGTATCCGCTGCATTGGGTACAAAACGCGTAATGCAGTCGTGTTCTTCAAGCAGAGCCACGGCACGGCTGGGCTGCGCTGACAACAACCAAACAGCCTGACGCTCACGTTGGTGCTGTTTGATCAATTCACCGAGTTTTCCAAATTGATTGGGATAGGACGGAACTGGGCGACTGGCGAGATCAAAGGCATTGGGGTGGCTGTCGTGTTCCTGAAGTTCTGCCAGATCGAATCCAGCAAACGACTCGGCAAGCTCCATCGCCTCCTTAATGGGCCGATGCAGAGGAGGAATAGAAACAGGAAGCTCAGCATGTTGCTCTTCAGCGTGGTCAAGCCACTGCTGCCCATGGGCGCTCCCATGCCGGCGCTCATCGATAGCGATACAGCACTCGGCAGGCAAATAATCAAGGAGCGACGCAGGTGCATCCCAGGCCAATCCCATCAGGCGACGCATGCCCTCGGGAGTTCCTCCCTCAAGAAGCTCAGTAATCTGCGCCTCACTCAGCAACTGATCCAGGTCGTCAGGCACCTGCTCGCGCAGACCTTCAGCAATCAGCGGACTGAAGCCTGTTGGAGTGAGCTTGAGTGTGTCGACGGCGTCCAGGGAGCGCTGACTGGCTGGATCAAATTCACGAAGTTTGTCGAGTTCATTCCCAAAAAACTCCAGACGTACGGGGAGTTCACTACTTACGGGATAAACGTCAACAATGTCGCCGCGTCGGCTCCAGGTTCCCTCCTGATCAATCGTCGAGACGCGCTCGTAGCCAAGTTGGCTTAGGTAGGTCGATAATTCTTCAAGATCGACAAGGTCGCCTTTCTTTAAAGCCCGGCAATGCTCTGCCAAGGTCTGTGGAGGTGGCAAGTGGGGCTGCAGACATCGCTCAGTGGCAACGATCGCTAAATCGCTTTTGCTGCGGTCTGTTTGCAGTTCGCTTAAGACTTGGAGCTGACCCCAGGTGATTTCAGTCGTGGAGTCAAAAGGTTCGTAGGGAGAGCCCTCACTGGTGGGATAAAGCTGTGCCCGGGACCACCCCATAAGCTCCAAGAGGGCTGTCCAGCGTCCGGCCTCCTCCAAGGTGGGAACAACCACCAGCAGTGGCTGATCCATCCGCCGTGCCAACGCACTGGCAACCAATGCACGAGCCGCTCTGCCAGCCCCACGCATTAGCAGTCGTTGGTCACGTTGCGCTCGTTCGCACAACTCACCGCTCAGCGCTGAGGTCTGCAACAGACGCACCAAAGAGCTGAGGGGCATGGCAGAACAAACGTCGGCAACGCATGATTGTCGCAATTCATTGCCTGGTAGCGCGTGATTCGCTAACTACCCAAAATATTCATGCCCCGTTTTCGCTGCCCAGAATGCTGTTGTGGACCAGCTGTTGTCCTTCACCCACCACCTGGAGCGACGCCGATTTGTGTGCGCTGTGGAGCCGTTTTAGAGAAGCAGCCCCTCGTCAAACCAGTGCCCTTGCTCGTATTGCTAGCCGTAGGCAGCGCCTTAATCACGCTGTCGATTCCGGCACTGTTTACTCCGCGGCCGCTACCGCCTCAATCCAATCCACCGGGCAGGACAGTTTAATCGCAACAACCTAGGCATTAACAATCAACCATGAATGAGCAAATGGCGGAACTAAAAATCAAAAAAAGTAGAAGAGCCCGATTCGAATCTCGTTTTGAACATTTTCTTTGGCGATTCCGCTTGGTAACCATCCTGCCTGTTGTGATGAGTCTCCTTGGCAGCGTTAGTTGTTTCATCCTTGGAACTCAGGAGGAGGTCCATGCACTTAGCCATTTATTCCAAGGATCCTTCAACCCAGACAAAAGTATTATTTTACTCGGAAAAGTAGTTGGCGGAATCGATTACTATGTGATCGGCATCGCCTTGCTTATTTTCGGATATGGAATCTACGAACTGATCATTTCTGACATCGACCCAAGACTCCAAGACCTATCAAAAGAAAGGCGAAATATTCTGAGCATCAATTCACTTGAAGCCCTCAAACAGAAGCTAACAAACGTCATCATTGTTGCTTTAATCGTAACAGCATTCAAGCTAATGATTAGCTATGAAGTGGAATCAATATCAGACATACTTCAATACTGTGGATGCGTACTCATGCTTGCATTTAGTGCTTGGCTCGTGGGCAAAAACCACAAAAGCACATAAAGGTTTCAGCCAGCCAGCCCATCAACGATAGAAACCCCATCACAGAGCAGACTCAAGCCGAAGATCTTGATCTGTCATTATCAGCACCCTAAACTGATTCATGACATGACCAATTGCTATGAAATTTTATCCAAAAGGCACGGGAGCAGGCATTTCACTGTTCATTGTGATTGCACTTGGTATTTACGCCGTCTCTCAAATCGAAGCCATGAAGCGTGCCGCCTTCAGAGAAGGTTTTAGTTGTGCAATCGACGAAACAACTCGAAGCCTTCACTCCTCTTACCAGTGCCAAGACTACAGAAAAATGGTCGAAGAAAAAATCTAAAGAGCTAAAGAGATTATCAACCGATAGTCGTTGTAACCCATAGATCTAAGCAAGCAATAGCTACATACAACCAATTCCTTCAAAGCATTCTTCAGGTAGAGAGCTTAAAATACAAAAGCCGCATCTCTTACAACAATTGATAGTCGCCCTATCAAAAAACCCCTGCCATGCGGCAGAGGCCAGAGACAATTACATTAAACCTAAACCAACGTCCAGTTCCCTGGCAAAACGCTGAATCAAGAAGGGCGCTTGCTATTACGGATTCCCTGAATCGCCGCTGCATAATCGGGTTGATTAAACACACCGGAACCACTCACGATTGCATTTGCACCGGCTTCAATCACTTTCCAGGCATTCGCTGCTTTCACGCCACCATCAACTTCAATCCAAGGGTCCAAACCTTTTTCATCACACATGCGACGTAAATCGCGGATTTTCTGTACTTGATTATCAATAAAGCTCTGACCGCCAAAACCAGGGTTCACACTCATGATCAAAACCAGATCACAAAGCTCTAAGCAATACTCAAGAGTATCGAGTGGAGTACTCGGATTAAGAACAGCTCCCGCCATTTTCCCAAGATCCTTAATCTGAGCAAGATTTCTGTGCAGGTGTGGGCAGGCCTCAACCTGTACAGAAATGATGTCTGCCCCAGCTTTCGCAAAGTCCTCCACATAATTCTCTGGCTGCACAATCATGAGGTGCACATCCAAAGGTTTTTTGGTGACCGGACGAAGAGCCTCAACGATCAGTGGACCAATCGTGATGTTGGGGACGAATCGACCATCCATCACGTCGACATGAATCCAGTCTGCACCTGCCTCGTCAACAGCTTTGACATCTTCACCAAGGCGTGAAAAATCTGCAGACAATATCGACGGAGACACCACAAGAGATTGGCGGGACATCGAGTAGAGATGGATTAATACACCTCTACGTTACATCTGTTACACGATGTCAGGCTGGTGTCGATAACACGTTTCCAGACTGAGCTTCGCTAGCAACGCGACGGAGGTCATCGCATCCTTCTTTCAGGCTCGGATAAGCAAACATTCCGCTTCCAGCGATAAAGCAGTTCGCACCAGCTGCGCAGCACTGGGAAATAGTCCAGTTGGCCTTGATGCCGCCATCAACTTCAATATCCACGTCAAGATTTCGCTCAACGATGTTCTTTCTTAGCTCGGAGATTTTGTTGAGCATGGTTGGGATGTAGGCCTGCCCACCGAAGCCAGGATTGACGGTCATCACCAGCACGTGGTCAACCAGGTCCAAAACGTCCTTCACCATTTCCATTGGAGTGTGTGGATTGAGTGCCACAGAAGGGCTTCCACCCAGTTGACGAATCCTTCCTAGAATTCGGTGCAAATGGGTATTCGCTTCAACGTGGGCGATAACGACTCCTGGCTCCCCATTGGCCCCTTTGGTGGCCTCTACGTACTCCTCGAGCATGGTTTCACAGTTGTATTGACTCACCATGAGCTGAGTTTCAAACGGGACGTTGCAGTAACGCCGGCAGGCTTTGATCAGCTCGGGGCCAAAGGTGAGATTGGGAACAAAATTCCCGTCCATCACATCAAACTGAATGCGATCAACACCAGCATCTTCGAGATCTTTTACGCATTGCCCCATTGCTGCCCAGTCAGCAGGCAAAACAGAGGGAATGATCTGAATAGGGCGATGCGTCGCAGCCATTAAAAATTGTCATTAACTCGCGAAATTTTATAGAAGCTTTGGGGCTCTAGAGGTGTCCAGATAACACTGATACAGTGAGCCGCGCATATGAGACAGAAATCCCTGCTGTTGCAGGCTTTCTCCTCAAAGCCTCCCTTTACCCCCCGCAGCACTTACGTGGATCGCACTCTCATCCAGGAAATTCTCGAGATCGTCGAGCAGGCCGCCATCGCTTCCGCCACGCTCTCCGGCAAAGGTCTGAAGGATGAAGCCGATGCTTTGGCTGTTGATGCCATGCGCAAGCGCATGAATCAGATTCAAATGAAGGGCCGCATTGTGATCGGTGAGGGGGAACGCGACGAAGCTCCCATGCTCTACATCGGTGAAGAAGTCGGTACCGGCACTGGCCCTGGAGTCGACTTCGCTGTTGACCCTTGCGAAGGCACAAACCTTTGTGCGTACAGCCAACGCGGCTCCATGGCGGTTCTCGCAGCGTCCGACCGCGGTGGACTGTTCAACGCTCCCGACTTCTACATGAAGAAATTGGCTGCTCCACCGGCAGCGAAAGGCAAGGTTGACATTCGCAAGTCTGCGACTGAAAACATCAAGATTCTGAGTGAGTGCTTGGGTCTTGCTCCTGATGAACTCACCATCGTGGTGATGGACCGTGCCCGTCACAAAGACCTCATCACTGAAATCCGCGCCACCGGTGCTCGTATTCAGCCCATCTCAGATGGTGATGTACAAGCGGCTATTGCTTGTGGTTTTGCTGGAACTGGAACCCACTGCCTGATGGGCATTGGTGCTGCTCCTGAGGGTGTGATCTCCGCGGCCGCGATGCGCGCATTAGGCGGACACTTCCAAGGACAACTGGTGTATGACCCAGCCATTGCTCAGACCTCTGAGTGGGCAGATATGACGAAGGAAGGCAATCTCGCCCGCCTCGCAGAAATGGGCATTACCGACCCCGATAAGGTGTACGAAGCCAGTGAGCTTGCCTGCGGAGAGCACGTTGTGTTCGCCGGCAGCGGCATCACAGATGGTCTTCTTTTCAACGGAGTGAAGTTCGAAACTGATTGCACCCGCACGAGCAGCTTGATCATCAGCAACCTGAACAACACCTGCAGTTTCACTAACACCATCCACATGAAGGATGGAGCTCAAAGCATCGCTTTGAACTGATTCACGCAGCAACAGAGGGATTTCTCCATGCATATCGCCGTAGTCGGCCTCAGTCATCGAACGGCTCCGGTCGAAGTGCGGGAAAAGCTCAGCATTCCTGAGCAAACCATGGAGGAATCCCTACAAAACCTGCGAAATCATGAGCAGGTGTTGGAGGCCTCGATCCTCAGCACCTGCAACCGACTGGAGATTTACACCTTGGTGCGCAATCCGGATTTAGGGATTGCTGCTGTACGCGATTTTCTGAGTGGACACTCCGGTTTGGAAAGCCGTGATCTATCTCCGCACCTCTTCACTTATCACCATGACGAAGCCATTGCGCATTTGATGCGAGTGACTGCTGGACTCGACAGCCTTGTTCTTGGTGAAGGACAAATCTTGTCCCAGGTCAAGAAAATGATGCGCCTGGGCCAAGAGCACAAATCAATCGGTCCAATTCTCAATCGTCTGTTGACGCAGGCTGTCAGCACAGGAAAGCGAGTCCGCTCTGAAACCAATCTCAGCACCGGTGCTGTGTCCGTCAGCTCAGCAGCGGTTGAATTGGCTCAACTCAAACTTGGACAATCTCGCGGCCAAGATGCGTTGGTCACCCTTGAAACGGAGCAAATCGCCGTTGTTGGTGCTGGACGCATGAGCCGTTTGTTGCTCCAACATCTCCAAGCGAAGGGAGCCTCTGGAGTGGTGTTGCTGAATCGCACCATTGAACGAGCCTCAGCATTAGCAACTGACTTTCCAAACCTGCCCATTCAGTGCAGAGGACTCGACGACCTTGATCAGTGCCTGAGCACCTGTTCGTTGGTCTTTACAAGCACAGCAGTCGATGACCCGATCATTGACGCCAACAGATTGAACGCTCTCAATCGCCGCAGCTCATTGCGACTGATTGATATCGGGGTGCCTCGCAACATTGCTTCCGATGTACACGAGGTGTCCGGGGTTGAATCTCACGATGTGGATGATCTTCAGGAGGTTGTAGAGCGCAACCAAGAAGCTCGACAGCAGGTTGCTCGGGAGGCTGAAGGACTGTTGTTAGAAGAGGGACGCCTGTTCCTCGAGTGGTGGGACAGCCTGGAGGCCGTTCCCACCATCAACCGTTTGAGGGCCTCACTTGAGGAGATCCGAGTCGAGGAACTCACCAAAGCACTGAGCCGCATGGGTCCTGATTTCTCAGCGCGAGAACGCAAGGTTGTGGAAGCCTTAACCAAGGGAATGATCAACAAAATCCTCCACACACCTGTGACTCAGCTCCGCAGTCCACAGCAACGCAGCGAACGACAACAGGCACTCCAGGTCGTCGAAAAAATCTTTGATTTGGAATCTGGAGCTGCGACGCAAGATTAATTTCCTGCAATCTCCACGATCTGGCCCAAGGGTTGGTTTGGAATGCAAAAAATCCAGTAAGTTTGCCCCGCATAGCCGAAAGGCGGGAGCTGCATGAAGCGAGTACTGGCAATCATTCTCGGGGGAGGGGCTGGCACCCGTCTCCAACCACTGACAAAGATGAGAGCCAAGCCAGCAGTGCCTTTGGCGGGCAAATATCGACTGATTGATATTCCTATCAGCAATTGCATCAACTCCAGCATCAACAAGATGTATGTGTTGACGCAATTCAATAGTGCGTCACTGAATCGTCACCTCAGCCAGACATACAACCTCAACGCCGGATTTGGACAAGGGTTTGTCGAAGTCTTAGCTGCGCAACAAACGCTCGACAGCCCGTCCTGGTTCGAAGGAACGGCTGATGCCGTGCGCCAGTACCAAACCCTGTTCCGAGAATGGGATGTTGATGAATACCTGATCCTCTCCGGTGATCAGCTCTATCGAATGGACTACAGCCGTTTTGTGGAGCATCACCGCAGTACCGGCGCTGACCTCACGGTTGCAGCACTGCCTGTTGATGCTGCGCAAGCAGAAGCATTCGGTTTGATGCGCACCGATGAGGTCGGGAATATCAAGGAATTCCGCGAGAAGCCCAAGGGAGATTCCTTAAAGGCAATGGCCGTTGACACGTCCCGTTTTGGCCTCAGTGTTGAGTCCTCGAAGGAGCGCCCTTACCTGGCTTCCATGGGCATCTATGTGTTCAGTCGCAAAACTCTTTTTGATCTCCTTGACGCCAATCCCGGCCATAAGGATTTCGGCAAGGAAGTGATCCCAGAAGCGCTGTCACGTGGCGACAATCTCAAGAGCTACGTCTTTGACGATTATTGGGAAGACATCGGAACCATCGGTGCTTTCTATGAAGCCAATCTGGCTCTCACTCAACAGCCAACACCGCCCTTCAGCTTTTACGACGAAGCCTTCCCGATTTACACACGTCCTCGGTATTTGCCCCCTAGCAAGTTTGTGGACAGCCAGATCACAGATTCGATTATTAGTGAAGGATCGATTATCAAGGCCTGCAGCATCCACCACTCTGTACTGGGTGTGCGCAGTCGCGTGGAAAACAATGTGGTCCTCCAGGATTCATTGTTGATGGGAGCTGACTTCTTTGAATCGCAAGGCGAACGCGAAACTTTAAGGGCACGCGGTGGTATTCCAGTTGGAGTTGGTGAAGGCACCACTGTGAAGGGAGCCATTCTTGATAAAAATGCTCGCATTGGTAAAAACGTCACCATCGTGAATAAGGATCGCGTGGAAGAAGCTGATCGCCCTGACCAAGGCTTCTACATTCGTAATGGAATCATCGTTGTCGTTAAAAATGCATCGATTGCCGACGACACAGTGATTTGACGACAAACTGCATAGAAGATTGGCTCCTCCATCTCTTATCCCTGACAGAGGTGGACCAGTTTGCAGCGGATTTTTGATCCTGTGGTCACACTGACTTCAGTGAATGCAGTTTTTGATGTCGAAGTCTCACTTTGGTCTTATCGGTCTAGGCGTGATGGGCGAAAACCTTGTTCTCAATGCTGAGAGCAATGGTTTTTCAAGTGTTGTTTACAACCGCACTTATTCAAAGACGGAAGACTTTCTGAAAGGTCGAGGTGCCGGAAAAAACATTCAAGGAGCAACCGACCTTCAGGATTTTGTCAACAAATTAGAACGACCTCGCCGCATCTTGATGATGGTGAAAGCGGGTGGTCCTGTTGATGCAGTGATTGAACAGATTTCTCCCTTTTTAGACGAAGGTGATCTCCTGATTGATGGTGGCAACTCGGAATATCACGACACGGAGCGTCGTGTTGCCGAGTTGGAAAGCAAGAGCTTTGGCTTTATTGGCATGGGCGTGTCCGGGGGGGCCAAAGGTGCTCTTGAAGGGCCGAGCATGATGCCTGGCGGCACCAAAGCGTCTTACGACGCCATTGAGAGTCTCGTCACAAAAATGGCGGCCCAAGTCGAAGACGGTCCTTGTGTCACCTACATCGGCCCAGGCGGTTCAGGGCACTTTGTCAAAACAGTGCACAACGGCATCGAGTACGGCATCGAGCAAATCCTGGCTGAGGGCTATGACCTCATGAAGAGGGTTGGGGGGATGAATGGCACCCAGATGGCCGATGTCTTTGCCCATTGGAACAGCACCGAGGAGCTCGCCTCTTACCTCGTTGAGATCACAGAGGTCTGCTTGCGTACGAAGGATCCTGATGATGGGAGCGATCTGATCGAAAAGATCCAGGACAAAGCAGGACAAAAAGGCACAGGCTTATGGACTGTGGTGAGTGCCTTGCAGATGGGTGCGTCTGTACCAACCATTTATGCAGCTCTCAATGGCCGCGTGATGAGTTCGATGAAAGATCAGCGAGTCAAAGCGGAAACCATCCTCAAAGGCCCTGCGGTCAAAGCCTTTGATCTTGGCACCCCTGCCGATGGCATGGCACCACTGATGGATGCGATGGTGCTCTCCTGCATGGCCAGCTATGCCCAAGGAATGGAGCTTCTTCGGATTGCCTCCGCAGAGCATGATTACAACTTGAACATGCCCTCGATCGCTCAGATCTGGAAGGGTGGCTGCATCATTCGCGCGCGACTTCTCCAACGGATTCAGGATGCTTTCACAACCGATCCGCAGCTGAACAATCTGCTCATTGATCCTTGGTTTGCCAATCAGGTCAACACCCGACTTCCTGGTTTAGCCCAAGTCGTTGCAGGAGCCGCTGAGGCCGGAATTCCTGTGCCCTGCTTGAGCAACACACTCGACTACATCAACAGCTATCGCACAGCTCGTCTGCCTCAGAATGCAGTTCAAGCCATGCGCGACTGCTTTGGCTCCCACACCTATCAACGCGTTGATAAAGAAGGAACGTTTCACACCGAGTGGTTGGATTGAGCTGATTGATGACCTCCTATCGAATTGAACGAGCCCGAGATCCGCAGGATCTAGCGCTGCGGGCCTCTGAATACATCGCCACAGCAATACAACTGGCGCTTGATCAACGCGATCGTGCTCAGATTGCACTCTCTGGAGGGACCACTCCCTCCCAGGCCTATCAGAGGTTGGGCCAACAACATTTGCCCTGGAATCGCGTGGATGTCTTTCTTGGAGACGAACGTTGGGTCTCCGCGGATGACGAGTCCAGCAATGCACGCATGCTCCGCGCCACATTGCTGCAAACCGGAGAGCCAGGAGCAGCAGCCTGTTTTCAACCTGTTCCAACCGTTGAGCTTCCCTCACCAGAAGCCAGCGCTGATGCTTTCGCAGAGCTGATCAGCAAAACCTGTACTGGAGAGCCACCCATCTTCGACATGATGGTCTTGGGTCTTGGGGATGACGGGCACACCGCCTCACTTTTCCCTGGCACTGAGGCTCCTGACGTTTGTGATCGCTGGACCACGATTGGACGGGGTAAAGGATTGGAGCGCATCACACTCACAGCTCCAGTGCTCAGCGCGTCTCGAACCGTGATGTTCCTAGTGAGTGGAGCCAAGAAAAGGGAAGCCCTGCGTCGCTTGCTCGATCCAACTGAATCCCCAAAACGAACTCCAGCAAAATTGGCACAACCGGAGTCAGAAATCATCGTCCTTGTCGACGAAGCTGCCTGCGAAGGTCTTTAAATAAGCATTCCTTGTGCAGGATTGAGATGACCACGTCCCGTGTTTCATTCGATTCCTGGGCCACACTCAACGACACGATCATGGGTGGGACGAGCCAAGCCGGCTGCCGCCTCACTCCCGAAGGTCTGCTGCTGGAGGGTGAGCTAGTCGCAGATGGAGGAGGTTTTGTAAGTTGCCGTTCCCCCTTGCTCAGACCGCCCCTCGATCTTTCCGCCTTCAGAGGATTGCGCTTAGCGGTGGAAGGTGAAGGTCGAACCTTGAAATTTGCAGTGGCTTGCTCTGATGGATTGATGGGACTCACAGAGATGATTCCTGGCGGACTGCGCTGGGTAACACCCGTTCCCACAAAGGTGGAAGGCACCACCTTTGCAGAGATTGCCTTCGAAGATCTTCAGCCTGTTGTTCGTGCCAAACCAGTAGGACTGCCTTTGCGTTTTGATGCGTCCGCGATTACCCGCTTACAAGTGCTCCATTCACGGTTTGATGAGGCAGGATCCACGAATCCGGGCTTCCGTGCAGGTGCAATCCGCCTTCTGATTCATTCGATCGAAGCCTACCAATGATTGATTTAGCTGTTGTGATTGCCCACACGGCTGATCTTTGCCGCAAGCCTTATCAGCATGCTGTTGTTCCGATTCACGAGGAGGAAGGACCAGCCAGCATTGACGATTTCTTCGTTCGAATCGAGACCCGTGATGCGTCCGGATCTCGGATGAAGGCCATGGATCTTGAACTCGAGATCTATCGGAGCGGCAGTGATGTGAATCTCATGCTGAGTTGGTGTGATCAAGCGGAGCGTCCCATGCTTTGGCAAGGGCAACATCCCGTTTGGATGCATGCAGACAACGGCATGCGTTGCACAGCTCCAGCCGACGGACAACCCTTAGAAGCGATCGCCCGACGGCTCAGAGCACAACTGGTTGGTCAATCTCGAGCGGATTGAATAAGCGATCTCCAACAAACTCTCCTCTGGACAACTCGTCAATAAAATATATTTTAAACACATGGATAACTCGGCTGCCAATCAACCACGCCATACCCTTAGTGATAATTCAATACCCCTGTAGCAGTAGCTTAATCAGGCTGATCTGTCACGGCACCACGACTAGAACTCGAGACAAGTCGAGCATATTTGCCAAGAATTCCAGTCTTGTATCTAGGCTTATGTCCTGACCAAGTGCGGCGGCGTGTTTCGAGTTCAGCCTCATTCACATTGAGTTGAAGAAGGTTTTGATTGGCATCCACAGTGATGCTGTCTCCTTCCATAACAAGGCCGATTGCTCCACCAACGGCAGCTTCTGGAGCCACGTGGCCAACCACCAAACCATAGGTTCCACCACTGAATCGACCATCCGTAATCAGCGCCACCTTGTCACCGAGTCCCTGCCCAACAATGGCAGCAGTTGGTGCAAGCATTTCGCGCATTCCAGGACCTCCCACTGGACCTTCCTGGCGAATCACGATGACATCACCAGCATGAATATGTTTACCAATAATCGACGCTAAACAATCCTCTTCGCTTTCAAAAACGCGAGCAGGACCTGTGAGGACAGGCGTTTTGATGCCGCTGATTTTGGCGACAGCTCCTTCGCTTGCCAAATTTCCTTTCAGAATGGCCAAATGCCCTTTGGCATAAAGGGGGTTACTTAACGGCCTAATCACTTCTTGTCCTTCAGGAGGCGTTGAAGGAATATCAGCCAACAATTCTTTCAATGTTTTCCCTTCAATCGTGCGGCAATCGCCATGGAGCAAGCCCGCATCTAAAAGCAATTTCATCACCTGTGGAATGCCCCCAGCCTGATGAAGATCCACGGTGACAAAACGACCACTCGGTTTTAGATCACAAATCACCGGAACGCGTTGGCGGATCTGTTCAAAGTCGTCGATGCTGAGATCCACGCCTGCTGTGCGCGCGATAGCAAGCAAATGCAACACAGAGTTGGTGGAGCCGCCCACCGCCATGATCACGCTGATGGCATTTTCAAAGGCTTCCCGCGTGAGCAAATCAAGGGGGCGAATATTGGATTTAATTGCCTCAACGAGGACTTCACCAGAACGAGCCGCACTCTCTGCTTTTTCCTCATCTTCGGCAGCCATCGTTGAACTGTGGGGAAGACTCAGCCCCATCGTTTCAATCGCAGCACTCATCGTATTGGCCGTGAACATGCCTCCACAGCTGCCAGCACCTGGGCAGGCATTTTTTTCAATCGCAGTTAGCTGCTCTTCATCAATTTTCCCACTCGTAATCTGACCGACAGCCTCAAAAGCACTCACAACAGTGAGGTCACAGCCACCTAATTTTCCCGGCTTAATTGTTCCCCCGTACACAAAAATCGAGGGGATATTCATACGTGCCATCGCCAACATGGCGCCAGGCATATTTTTATCGCAACCACCAACCGCCAGAACGCCATCCATACTTTGCCCATTGCAGGCCGTTTCAATTGCATCAGCAATCACTTCACGGCTCACCAAGGAATATTTCATTCCTTCCGTGCCCATCGAGATGCCATCGCTGACGGTGATGGTTCCGAAAGTCTGAGGCATTCCACCTGCCTTTCGAGCCGAATCTTCGGCACGACGGGACAGACCATTCAATCCCACATTGCAAGGTGTAATCGTGCTGTAACCGTTAGCGATCCCGATAATGGGCTTGCCGAAATCTTCATCACCGAAGCCAACCGCTCTCAGCATTGCTCGATTGGGTGAGCGCTGAATGCCTTGAGTGACGGCGTCTGAGCGAAGCATGGCAACGACTGGATCGCAGTTGGAGACAAATCCCAACTTACCGGCCGTGGGGATTAAGACTTTGAGCCGAGGTCTTCAAGCTGACGACGGACATCAGAGATGGCTGAATTGAGCTGCTCAACGCGATGTTCCAGCTGATCATCACGATCGGCGTATTGATTCGCCTCAAAAGCCTCACTGCCGTCTTGCATCCTTGGCGCATAGAGCATGGAACGCTGACGCTTGAGCCGCTGACGCCGTTCTGCTTCTGTGAGCAGCCACCAACCCACTCCTGCCGCCCCAATGAGGGCTCCGCTCAGGAGTGTGAAAAGTGTCCCTGAGGTGGATTCCTGCTGCCTGCTCATCGCCGCCGATGGATTTATTCAAGCCTAGGTCGAGGGAGCTGTTCTGATTTGCAGCCGTTGAGATGTGTTGCCAATCCCAGGAGAAATTTGACCGTTTGCATTGACTTCTTCGTCGATGCAGGCGGTATGAATGGTGAGTTCGGGAAATGCTTCTCCCAGGTGTTTGAGCCCAGGGCTGGCTGTTAAAGCCGCAATCACACGAAGCCTTCGGCTTTCGACACCTTTTGAGACGAGCTCTTCCATGAGCACTGATAGCTCCTCTCCATCACTGATTTGATCCATCAGCAAGACAAGACCTGCGTTGGCTTCGATTATTTCTGGCAGGCCACCAAGACAGAGCTCTGCGTGAGGCAGCACTTGCCTTGCCCCTTCCCAGAGCATCAACCCACCAGGAAGAGAGGGAACGGCCAGCAGGGGAACACCCGTTTCAATCACAGTTCCTTCCGTGAGCTCCAGCGCGGTTTGTACCTCCTCACGGCGATGGGGAAGCCAATCTCGCAAGGCTTCATAGGTCAGCCAACGTCCCAATTCCTCGAGCGCAGTTCGATACAGCGATGGTGGTGTGCCGGCATGGCGCAACATCGTGAGCCAGTGAGCAACGAGTGGATGGGGAGGAACAACCACCCTCAAGGTTTTGGCCATGGCACGTGGAGGGGCAGGTGTCTGCCATAACGTGACCATTCAAGTTACGGCAGCTGCAGCCTGAGGCCGGCTGCATCCATTTCTGATGCCCCTTCCCGATTTGTTCCGCAAACACCTACTACCCGTTCTCTTCGGGGTGCTTCTTGCGTCGAGCTTGATCGCCTTTCCCTTTGCTGCTCAAGCCATCACGGCGCCTGAATTGCGCGGCCAGTTTGCACTGCAAGACATCAGCGAAGACATGCATGGCCGTGATTTAAAAGAAAAAGAATTTTTGAAAGCCGACCTCCGTGGCATTGACCTCAGCGACACCGATCTGCGCGGAGCAGTGATCAATACCTCCCAATTGCAGGGCGCTGATCTCCATGGAGCGAACCTTGAGGATGTGGTGGCCTTCTCCAGCCGATTTGATGAAACCGACCTAAGCGACGCAAACTTCACGAACGCGATGCTGATGCAAAGCCGGTTTGTGGATGCGCGCATTGAGGGAACGGATTTCACCAACGCAGTGATCGACCTCACTCAGTTGAAGGCTTTATGCGGTCGCGCCAGTGGTGTGAATAGCGTCAGCGGTGTGAGCACCCGTGAAAGCCTGGGGTGCCGTTGATGTCTGAACGCCTTCCCGTCACTGTCATTACCGGCTTTTTAGGAGCCGGGAAAACAACACTATTGCGTCATCTCTTGATCAACAGCGGCCAACGCCTCGCAGTGATGGTCAACGAATTCGGAACTGTGGGCCTGGATGGCGATCTCATCCGAAGCTGCGGATTCTGCCCAGAGGATGAAATCGATGGGCGTCTTGTTGAGCTCAATAACGGGTGTTTGTGCTGCACCGTGCAGGACGATTTTCTTCCCACGATGGAAACGCTGCTTGCACGTGCTGATCAGCTCGATGGAATTGTTGTTGAAACCAGTGGGCTAGCTCTTCCTAGACCCCTACTTCAGGCCCTCGAATGGCCCGAGATCAGGGCTCGGGTACATGTGAATGGGGTGATCACTGTTGTGGATGGAGAAGCCCTGAACAACGGAAGTCCCGTGGGAGATCCAGAGGCGTTGGAACGACAACGGCAAGAGGATCCAAGCCTGGACCACCTCACGGCCATTGATGAGTTGTTCGCCGATCAACTTCAATCCGCTGACCTGGTGTTAGTCAGCCGTTCAGATTGCTTAGAGCCCGCCGAGCTGGACCAGATCCAGCAATCACTGGTCCCCAAGATCCGAACCGGTACATCTGTGATCCCCATGACTCGCGGTCAAGTCGACCCGAGCTTGCTTCTGGGAGTGGAACGTGAGACATCTAGCGACCATGAGGTGCATGAGCATGAGCATGAGCATGAGCATCACGACCATGCGCACGATCACCACGATCACACGCACTTAGATGTTGAGGGCGGCAATGTTCGTTTCGAAGGCGTGATCCAACGTAAGGATTTCGAGCGAATCCTTCCTCCTTTTGTGATCGAACATCAGGTGGTGCGCCTCAAGGGGAGGGTTTGGCTACCTGGAAAATCGCTTCCATTGCAAGTGCAAATGGTTGGTCCTCGCTTAGAGACTTGGTTTGAAGCGGCTCCCGATCAGGCCTGGACCCCTGGAAGCCAGTGTGGAGTGGATCTGGTCGTGATTGGCTTTGACCCAACGGCCTCTGAAAAACTCACAGCCCTTCTCCTCGGCGCGAGCCAATGAGTTAAGTAAGTGTTTAAATCGCTAACCAATCTCAGCACAATTATTTAAAACTTAATCGTCAACTTAACCAAACATCCATCTTTTCATTCGCTTAAGACTGGCCACTATCTTTAATCTTCAACGACCAATAAACGCACATCACTGACTTGGATCAACTGAGACAGTTCGATCAAGTCGTGTTCACGAATCAGTCCGATACATCCCAAGGTGCCACTGTTTCCATTGAGACCCGCACTTGGGTCTTGATGAATCCCGAGCACCCTTCGGCCCGTGGTGAAGGTCGGTTCTATGCCGATCCACACCGGCCCTAGTTCTGGATAAGCTCCTTTGGCAAGAGGCTCCACTGGTCCGAGGGTGTAGCTCCCAGTTGGCAAGGGGGCTTTGCTCCCCATCTGATCACGGTCGGCGTTCTGGCGATGCGCACGACCACTTACTGCATCGAAATGACGCGACGGTTGTCCAGGTATCTCAAGCCGCAAATCCCAGATGGGATCTCCTGTGGAGCGGATCTGTCTCTTTGTACGGTTAAGGACCAGCTGAGGCTCGGGATCCGGGATTGCGATCGGAGGCTCCAGAATCGCTAAAAGCCTTGAACTGACCTCAACGGGTTGGGGGCTATTGAGCACAAAGTCGTTGGCCTGACTTGGGGCGCTGAATTCGTGACCTGCGCAAACAGCACTGAGCAGCAACATGCAAGGGGTTGCTCTACTCGCCAGAAGCTGAAAGGGCGCAGACCAGACCATCCCGAACGATCAAAAGCGCCCCTGTCTTAAGGGTTTTATTTATTTTTTTTGAAAACAATAAACGGTTGTTCAGCTGGCCCTAGCCCTTGCGCCAATCCAAGCCAGGAATGCCGGGCAGGATGGCTGGCGTGTTTCTGCGATAGATCAAATAGTCCGGATGGACAGAGCAGAGGCGCTTCTCTTCGCGGTGGGCCTTGCCGTTTAACACCGCAACCAAGAGCAAAAACAGCGCCAGGTGAAGCAAACTTCCCTTAGCCACCACCACACCAAACGAGCAAATCACAACTGCTCGGTACAGAGGATGCCTGCAACGTCCATACACCCCAGTGGTAATCAAAGCGGCATTGGGCTTTGGATCGGGTAGGGGGGACAAGCTGGGGCCTAACGCCAGAAAACCCTGCAGAGCCAACCCAAGCCCAACAGCAAATACCGTCCACCCCGTAAACAAAAGCCATACAGGCCAACTCCAATCCTCGAAAAGCTCAGAGGGCCAGGTCGGAAGACTATGAGCGCAGATCAAAGCCAGTTGCGCCAGCAACCACCACTCACCCTTTTGATTGTTGAGCAAACCTGTCCAGCTCAACCCCCAACCCTGAAAACTCTCCCGCCAATCAACCTGATGCCTTGGCTCCTCGCAGGGAAGGTCATTGTTTTCCATGGAGATCTTCAGGCTTAGTCCATCGGAAGGTCGCCTCGAGCGCAGACCTCACCCCAACAAAGCGCACCCTCATCACTCCAACTGGCCTGCACGCTGTTCCAAGAAGAGCGTTCATTGATCCGCATCCGCATCAAACCGGTGCCGTCATGCTCAAACTGAATCCTGTGGTCGTTGAATGCCAAATTCCAGCGGCTACCCACGGGATCGGCCACAAAACGGCATGGCTCCCAGGCCTGATGGCTCCAGCGACACTCCACATCAACGGCCACCGGCTCAGCGTGTGAGAGACGCATCAAGCCTGGCGCAAGCAACACCAGTGGTGTGATCAATCTGAGTGTGAATCCGATGGATTGGATCACAGAAAAAAGACATGAGGTCGTGGTCTGTTTTCAACGTGAAGAGAAACTCACTGGAACGGGACTACGGCCTGCCAAGATTTAACAATTCCTGCTCCGAGCCCGTGCCGCGTTATCAAGCTCGTGTTCTGGTGCATCTGCGCCCTTCTGTCCTCGATCCAGCCGGTGAGGCCACGCGTTCGGCTGCCAGCCGATTAGGGGTGCAAGGCATCGAACGCCTTCGCATCGGCAAGGCTGTAGAACTTGAACTGGAAGCGTCTGATGAAGCCGATGCACGCCAACAGGTTGAACTGTTGAGTGATCGACTCCTCGCCAATCCTGTGATTGAGAACTGGACCCTGGAACTCAAGTTGTCATGAGCATTGGTGTTGTTGTTTTTCCTGGTTCCAATTGCGACCGGGATGTCCGTTGGGCAACGGAGGGATGCCTTGGCATGAAAACCCGTTACCTCTGGCATGAGGAAACAGATCTGAGCGACCTAGACGCTGTGGTCCTACCGGGAGGGTTCAGTTATGGCGACTATTTACGCTGCGGAGCCATCGCCAGGTTTGCCCCAGTGCTGGAATCCTTGATCGATTTCGCGAACAAGGGCGGGAGGGTGTTAGGCATCTGCAACGGATTTCAAGTGCTCACTGAGCTCGGCTTATTGCCGGGAGCACTCACTCGTAATAGCGGTCTCCATTTCATCTGCGAAGACACTCCTCTCAACGTGGTGAGCGCTCGAACTCCCTGGTTATCTCACGAACAAGCAGGACGTGAAATTCAGCTGCCCATTGCCCATGGAGAGGGCCGTTATCAATGCAGCGAAGACACGCTCAAATCTCTTCAAGACAACGACGGCATCGCGCTGAAATACAACAACAATCCCAATGGCTCCATTGCCGACATTGCCGGAATTACAAATCCAGCAGGCAATGTGCTCGGGTTGATGCCCCATCCTGAACGGGCCTGTGATCCTGCAACGGGTGGCGTTGATGGACGTCGACTGATGGAAGCCCTGATCTAGGAATATGACCCAGCCTGATCAGCCCTAGAAGAAACCAGGGAACTCATGAGCATCAGTTCAATGACGCTAACTAGAATTAATGCAATAAAGACATGCTTTTATCTGAAGCAGTCAGATCATCATTGATCAATAGTTGCGAACTGATCTGCACTATTGCACCTATTTTCAAGGCTGCACTTTATTAATAACTTAGGCATATAACCGATCAAATTGTCAGACTCGTCTTAGCCAGAGATGAAGCCCTTTGATGCGTCGTCGATCATTTTTAATGTTGGGAGTTCCAGCGGCCATCGCTATGGCCGTTCCATTCTCTACTAATGGTTTAGCTGCATCGATTCAAAAGAAGCCCCCACTTCGTCCATTAAAAAAGGGCTCAAGGCTTCGAGCCGTTAATGCCGGAACTTGGCTCGAGCCTGAAACAGACTTTGGCCCGTTAGTGGAGCGCTGTGAAGCAGAGGGTTGGACGTTAGAAGTCCCAGAATCGGTGAAACGTCAATGGCAATGGTTTTCGGGCACCGATCAACAGCGAGTCGATGATCTTGAGCGTGCCTGGCGCAATCCTTCCCTGGATGGTCTGATTTATGTCGGTGCTGGCTGGGGAGGCGCCAGGGTTTTAGAAGCTGGATTTCGCTTCCCCAATCGACCGCTCTGGACCCTGGGGTTTTCTGACACCAGCTCGATGCTGATGGCGCAATGGTCAGCTGGCTTGCGTGGCGCCATCCACGGATCCACCACTGGACCTGACCAACAGTGGGAGCGAACGGTCAATCTCCTGAGAGGGGAACCGGTCGCTCCACTGCAAGGGCGTTCCGTACGTGCCGGAGTGGCCAGAGGTCCGCTCGTGGTGACCAATCTCACGGTTGCAACCCATTTGATTGGCACACCCTGGTTCCCTGATCTGCGTGGATCAATCCTGGTGCTGGAAGATGTTGGAGAAGCTCCCTACAGAGTGGATCGCATGCTTACGCAGTGGCGCAGCTCCGGCGTACTGCGTGGCCTTGCGGGAGTAGCAACGGGACGCTTCAGCTGGAAAGGAGAGGTAGAGCCAGGTGATTTTTCAATGGATGGGATCCTCGAGGAGCGACTCTCTGATCTCGGCATCCCCTTGGTCATGAATTTGCCCCTTGGGCATGGACTTCCCAATATGGCTCTCCCCCTTGGTGCCGCAGCAACGCTCAACGCCAATCGAGGCACGCTAGTTCTGGATCCCGATCGCACGCAGTCATGAAGCCATCAAAAAAGGGGGCTGGTGCCCCCCGCTTTGTTGGTTTTGACCGAACGATCAGGCAGCAACTGCTGTCTTGGGGTCAAGGGTGCCTTTTGCATAAAGGCCGGAGTAGAAGTTGATGTCGCGCTGCTTGATCTTGCTGGCGTTACCGGCAGCCCAGAACTGCTGGTAGCGATCCAAGCAAACCTGCTTCATGTACTTACGAGCGGGCTTGTTGAAGTGACGGGGGTCGAAGTTGGCAGGATCAGCCATGGCTGCTTCACGCACGGCAGCGGTGAAGGCCAAACGGTTGTCGGTGTCGATGTTCACTTTGCGAACACCGTTACGGATGCCTTCCTGAATTTCTTCCACTGGAACGCCGTAGGTCTCAGGGATGGCACCGCCGTACTTGTTGATCATTTCCAACCATTCCTGGGGAACGGAGGAGGAGCCATGCATCACCAGATGGGTGTTGGGGATGGCTTTGTGGATTTCAGCGATACGGCTGATCGCAAGCACTTCACCCGTGGGCTTGCGGGTGAACTTGTAGGCACCGTGGCTTGTACCGATGGCGATTGCCAAGGCATCCACCTTGGTCTTGGCGACGAAGTCAGCAGCTTCAGCGGGATCGGTCAGCAGCTGATCCTTGGAAAGCTCACCTTCAAAACCGTGGCCGTCTTCGGCTTCGCCTTTACCGGTTTCAAGGGAGCCAAGGCAACCCAATTCGCCTTCAACACTCACGCCGATGGCATGGGCAACGTCCACCACTTCCTTGGTGACGTTGACGTTGTAGTCGTAACTCGCAGGAGTCTTGGCATCAGCCTCAAGGGAACCATCCATCATCACGGAGGTGAAGCCGTTAGCAGCTGCTCCGAAGCAAGTTGCAGGGCTATTGCCGTGGTCTTGGTGCATCACGACAGGGATGTCGGGATAGGTCTCAACGGCCGCCAGGATCAGATGACGCAGGAAATTCTCACCTGCGTAAGTGCGTGCCCCACGTGAAGCCTGGAGGATCACAGGAGAGTCAGTCTCGTGAGCCGCCTCCATGATCGACTGCACCTGCTCAAGGTTGTTGACGTTGAAAGCAGGGATGCCGTAGCCGTTTTCCGCGGCATGGTCGAGCAGAAGTCGAAGCGGAACGAGCGCCATAGTGAAGTCCTAACGAAGGCCGATAAACGGACATGTGTCCGTAGCCGCGAGACTTTACAGTTGAGTCGTGTGAATGTCACGACACTCCGTTGCAGAAATCACACCGGAGTGCCAGCAAATGATGGCTTAGTAGGTGTAGCCGGCTACAAAAAGCTGCTCGTCTGATGAGGGTTGAGAGCCTGGCACGTAACGCGCTTGTGAGGCCTCAGAGTTGGCTTTTGCCCGCGCAAGCAAGGCTGCCTGGCCTGCCACTTGATCCTTACCAGCCCATGCCTTGAGGCAGGAATGCTGCAAAGCGCGTCCGTAGGAGAAACCAAGATTCCATTGCGCTTTTCTTGAAATCTTATTCATGTTGTTGAGATACACCGACGCCGCTTCTTCACTCAAACCGCCTGATAAAAAGACAATTCCAGGAACACTGGCAGGAACACAACGCTCCAGTGTTCTCACGGTCATTTCTGCAACAATTTGAGGATCAGATTTGTGAGCACAGTCGGCTCCTTGAATTGTCATCGAAGGCTTGAGAAGAGTGCCCTCGAGCAGAACTCCGTTGAGCTGGCAAGCGAAGTACACCTCCTTAAGAATCTGTTCTTGAACCGCTGCTGTGACTTCAATCGAATGATCACCATCCATCAAAATCTCAGGCTCAATGATTGGCACAAGACCTGATTCCTGAACAGAACGTGCATAACGGGCTAGGCCCCATGCATTTTCACGAATGGCCAGGTCAGAGGGGCATCCATCAGCCGTGATCTGAAGTACAGCTCGCCATTTTGCAAAACGTGCGCCTTGGGCGTAATAATCTGCAGCCCGCTCCACCAAGCCATCAAGGCCTGTACAAACGGTTTCAACGGATTTGGCTCCGGGTAAAGGGCAAAGGCCTTTATCCACTTTGATACCAGGAATTATCCCCGCTTTGTTTAACTTCTGAACCATTGTTTCGCCATCAGCATGGCTCTGAAACAAGGTTTCTTCGTACAAGATTGCGCCACTAATAAAGTCACCAAGACCTGCCGTTGTAAACAGCATTCCACGGTAGGCCTGGCGATTAGCCTCAGTATTTTCAACTTGGATTCCACCTAGTCGCTTCCCGATGGTCTTAGTGGACTCATCAACAGCAAGGATTCCCTTCCCCGACTCTGCCAAAGCGTTGGCTGTTGCAATTAACTCTTTGGAATAAGCGGAGAGAGACATAGGAATGAAGCAACAACGACGAAAGCGCCAGAACTATACACACCAAATCTAAGCTGAAAAAAGATTTTTTGATGCTGATGCCTGTATCGAAGGCCGCAGAGAAAATTGATTATTAATTCTTTAATCTGTCAAATTCAATCGGTTCCCGCGAGTGATTGATCACATGCTTGCTGACTGATCAGCCCCTCTGACAGGCCAGGCACCATGGGAGCACCGGTTTGAATGCTGTGCGCCCACCAGCTCTGGATGCGGGCCACCGGCGCCACACGACCATCACTCCAAGTGGTGGGGAACATGAACTCAGCATCCGCCTCGATATTGCGAGTGGCCTCTCCCATCGGCGTGTGCCACAGCCCGAAGCCATGGACATAATCCTTTTGGTTTGAGCTACCGAGCGTGAGGCTTCCATGAGATCCATAGATCTCCAGCCAGCAACCTCGACCATTGCGGGCCACAGACGCCAAATTGACCTGGGCTGGAACCCTCTGATCAGAGCGGCCCTGCCAATCGAGCTGCATCTGAATCAGCGAGACATCTTCAGCATCCACTGGAGCCATGCCCCCACTGGGATGGGGACGCTCCTTAATCGACACGCTATTGAGACCTTGAACGGATCGAATCGGTCCGATCAACCAAGCCAACATGTCGAAAGCATGGGTACCAAGGGCACCGAGCACACCTCCACCGGCTTCCCGTTGTGAATACCAGCTCCATGGTCGAGACGCATCCGCACGGCTGCTCATCAACCAGTCGAGTTTCACCAGCCACGGAGTGCCTACGGCTCCTGCCTCCAGCATCCTCGCAGCCTGCATGAACAGAGGCACAGCCCGATACTCATAATCCACCGCAACACTGAGCCGGTTCTGGATGGCGATGCGTTGCAGCTCTGCCACCGATTCAGCCTTGAGAGCAACAGGCTTTTCAAGCAACAAGTGTTTGCCTGCTTTTAGCGCTTGAAGGGCTAACGCAAAGCGAGGCTCAGGAGGAGTGGCAATGATCACCGCCTGCACGCGAGGGTCGCTGAGCAAAGACTCCCAATCGTGATAACCAGGGAGATTGTGCTCAAGGCAGGCCTGATCTAGGCGTTCACGGCGGGGATGCCAGAGCGCTACTCCTTCCAGATCAGATTGAGCGGCAAGGGCTTTCAGATGAACCGATTCACCAAAGCCAAGACCCGCAATCGCCACTCCAATGGGGGAATGGCTTGAAGATGGGAGCGCCATAAGGAAGGCCGAGTTGGGGTCAGGAAAGCGACGAAAGCTCGTCCGATGAGCACACACCGGAGAGAACACCGTCGATCAAAGGATCAGAACCAGAAGGTTGCCATTCGGCTCTGAATTGAGGCAAACCATTTTTTTGCTTGTCTCGATACAGCTGTTGGCTGCAGTCAATCTCCATCACAACAAGCGTTCCCAAAGCAGGGCGATCATCCTCCTGACGCAAGCTGTAGCGGCTCAGGACTGACACGGTGCCATCCTTCTTAAGCCGCAAACTTCCGGCATCCCACCATTGCTGTCCCTCTCCACTGGAAGGCACTTCTCGCCATTCAACCTGACCTGCGCTAACAGGAGCAACGCAAAGGATCAGGGCTAAAACAACTACAGCGACCGTCCTGAAGCGTGAGGCCAAAACTTGAATCATGAGCTGGCGACCCGAGATTCACAGCCGTGCAATCTGAGCAAACTCGCCAAGGTCGATCGCAATTGTGTACGCGGAACAATCGAATCCACGAATCCGTGCTCTTGCAGATATTCAGCAGTCTGAAAATTATCCGGTAATTTTTCCCTCAGGGTCTGTTCAATCACGCGCCTCCCTGCAAAGCCAATGAGAGCTTTTGGCTCCGCCAAAATCAGATCACCAAGCATCGCAAAACTTGCTGTAACTCCCCCGGTGGTGGGGTGAGTAAGCAAAGGCATGTACAACACGCCCGCCTCACGGTGGCGCTCCAAAGCACCAGAAATCTTGGCCATCTGCATCAGGCTGAGCATCCCCTCCTGCATCCTTGCTCCACCTGACGCACACACAATGAGGAGTGGCAGCTTTTTGGCAGTCGCGACTTCCACCAAGCGGGTGATCTTTTCACCAACCACCGAACCCATCGAACCGCCCATAAAACGGAAATCCATCACGGCAAGAGCCATAGGGATGCCCTCAACCTCACAGAGCCCAGTGATAACACCGTCTCGAAGCCCTGTGCTGGCCTGAGTTTCGCGCAGGCGATCCGCATAGGCCCTGCGGTCTTTAAAACCCAATGGATCCGTGGGTTGAAGCTCTTGATCCATGGGCACGAAGCTGTTGGGATCCACCAACACCGCAATGCGCTCAGTGCTATCGATGCGGTGGTGATACCCACAGTTGCCGCAAACACTTGCGTTGCTCAGCAGATCCTTGCGATACACCACCTGCCCACACTCTGGGCACTTACTCCAAAGACCATCCCCTTCATCGGGCTCTTGATTCACCTTGCCGACGTACTGACCCTTACGGCGGTCAGCGAACCAGTCGAACAAACTCAAGGTTGATTACTCCTTAATTTCAACAGCAGATCTCAGTTGGCATTGGGGCTTTCGGTTTGTACGAGAGCCACATTGGGGAGATCCGAGGGTACGAATGATCAAACCAAAGGCCTGAATCTTGTACCAATCACCTAAGGCTAGGACAGGGATGTTGCAATCTCTCGGTGCGCCAGCCATGGAGCTGATTTCTCTTCTTTTAAACGCCACCAAACAGGCTGAGCCATTGCTGGCCCCACCATTCAGGACCGCCGAGCCAGGTCAGCCAAATTCCAAGGGCAATAAAGGGGCCAAAGGGGAAGGGCTGTCTCGGCCCTAACCGTCCAGACACTCGTCCAATCGAGCCAAAGATTGCACCACTAAAAACGGCGATTGCCAAAGCAACCAAAACGCCGCCCAAGCCGAGCCAAGCTCCCGCGACAGCTGCCAATTTGGCGTCACCAAGGCCAAGGGCGGGTTGTCCAAGCATGCGCTCTGCAAGGGCGCTTAACCCTTCCAGCGCCAGCAATCCTGCTGATGCCGCCAAAAGATGATTGAGAAGCACGGCACTGGCTTCTGGCCCTGGGATCACCAGATAGAGAGCCCCGGTGAAGGCAAGGCCAAGCAACACCCCCATCCTGCAAAGAGGTTCGGGGAGCCAAAGATGGTCGATATCAATCAACACCAATGGAAGTAGCACGCTGATGAGAACAATTCCTGCCAGCACATTGAGAAATGCCAGGCCTAATTGATCGGAAGCAGCGAGCAATCCATCTCCCCACAATGCACTCAGCCAAAGGAGGGCACTCAAAAGTTCCACCAATGGGTAACGGCTCGAGATGCCCTGATGGCAATCGCGACAACGTCCCTGAAGCCAGAGCCACCCCAACACAGGCACATTGTCGTGCCAGCGCACTGCTTGCCCACACTTCGGGCAGTGGCTGCCAGGCCACACCACTGATTCTTCGCGAGGCAATCGCCAGGCCACCACATTGGCAAAACTCCCCACACAGGCTCCAGCCACCACAAGGACCAAGCCCAGTGCACTATTCACAGCCCTGACCCTCTTGGTCGCTCTCGCCAGCCACGCGGCCGCCGCAGTCTTCGACCGATCAGATCGATGCTGATGAAATGTTCTTGAAGCAACAGCGTGGGGCTTTCGAACACAACCCTGCCCTCATCTAAATGCTCATTCACAACAACACCCATCGGTTCAAGCTGCTGTCCTGAGTCGCTTAAAAAGCGGAAGTAGATCCGTCGTGCCAAAGCGATCAAACGACGACTATCCACTCTGTCCCAGCGCGGTGGAGGAGTTGTTGATCCACTGGCACCTGCAATCTCAAATGAGGGAGACGACAAAAAAAGGACCCACCTGATCAATCAGATGAGTCCACGATAGATGTGAATGCTCAACATGTATCGAGCAAAGCAATCAGGAGAGCTTGCTTTGCTCCTCAATCATGCGGTGAATGATGGGGGTCAAGATGAGTTCCATCGCGAAGCCCATCTTTCCTCCGTTCACAACAATGCTGGTGGGACTACTCATGAAAGAGTCATGAATCATGCTCAGCAAGTAGCTGAAATCAATTCCCCACTTCTCACGAGCTCCCTTGCGGAAGTGAATGATCACGAAGCTTTCATCAGGCGTCGGGATGTTCCGGCAGATGAATGGGTTGGAGGTGTCAACCGTGGGAACCCGCTGGAAGTTGATGTCCGTGAGGCTGAATTGGGGACAGATGTGATTGATGTAATCCGGCATGCGGCGCAGGATCGTGTCAACGATCGCTTCTGCTGAATAGCCACGCTCGGCGTTGTCACGCTGAATCTTTTGGATCCACTCGAGATTGGTGATCGGAACCACACCCACGAGTAGATCAGCGTGCGACGCCACGTCGTAGCCGTCTCCGACAACGCCACCGTGAAGGCCTTCATAGAACAACACGTCTGTGCCACCAGGGATGTCCTCCCAAGGGGTGAACTGACCTGGATCCAAGCTCACACCGAGGCGAGCGTTGTGTTCAGCAGCCTCTTCTGGGCTGTGAAGGTAGTAGCGCTTCTGGCCTCCACCTGTTTCGCCGTACACGCGGAAGAGCTCTTCGAGCTTGTCGAAGAGGTTGGCTTCAGGACCGAAGTGGGAGAAATTCTCACCCTTCGCAAGCGATTCAGACATGGCGGTCTTCATCGCCATCCGCTCGAAGCGGTGGTAGCTGTCGCCCTCCACCACTGCAGGAGTGATGTTCTCCCGAGCGAAGATGTGCTCAAAAGCCCTCTTAACAGTGCTAGTGCCTGCACCTGAGGAACCCGTGACAGCCACGACGGGGTGACGCTTCGACATCGACGGAGGAGGAAATGGCCCGATGAGTTTGGCAGGTCAAAGGGCAAATTCCACATTTTTCATGCCAGGTCGCATCAGAGTGTCTTAAGAAGTTCCTCCCCCATCGCCTGACAGCCCAGAGCAGTACAGCCTTCAGACATCAAATCTCCAGTACGGAATCCGGCTGCCAAAACGCGATCGACAGCGTGTTCAAGATCGTCCGCAGCTGCGTTTTGCTTGAGACCAGTCCGCAACATCATCGCTGCGGAGAGCACCATGGCCATCGGATTGGCCTTGTCTTGACCAGCGAGATCGGGGGCTGAACCATGAACCGGTTCATACAGACCAGGCCCCTCGCTTCCCAGAGAAGCTGAGGGAAGCATGCCAATTGAGCCAGTGAGCATGGCAGAGATATCGCTGAGAATGTCTCCGAAAAGATTGCCTGTGAGCACCACATCGAACTGGCGAGGATCTCTCACCAGTTGCATCGCCGCATTGTCCACATAGAGGTGACTGACATCCACTGCGGCGTAGTCACTTTTCATTCCCTCCACGCGATCACGCCACAGTTGGCTGACGTCGAGCACATTGGCCTTATCCACCGAGCAGAGTTGCCCGCGACGCTCACAGGCGAGTTTGAAAGCCACCCTGGCGATTCTGTCGATCTCAGAATCGGAGTAGGTCATGGTGTTGAACGCACGCTCTTCACCATCGGCCTGCACCCGACCTTTCGGTTGACCGAAATAAATTCCGCCCGTGAGCTCCCTCACCACCATCAGATCCACTCCTTCCACCACTTCAGGTCGCAGGCTGCTGGCACCAATCAGCGCTGGAACAATTTTGACTGGCCGGAGATTGGCGAAGAGCTCCATGCCCGCGCGCAGGGCTAGCAATCCACTTTCAGGTCGTTTCTCACGGGGCAACGAATCAAATCGAGGGCTCCCAATCGCTGCAAGCAAAACGGCATCGGCAGCCTTACAAGCTTCAAGGGTGCTCGCCGGTAACGGCTCACCCGTGGCATCGATGGCAGAGCCACCGATCGGCGCTTCACTGAACTCGAGCGAGAAACCATGACGAGTAGACACGGCTTCAAGGAGCTGCTTCGCCACGGCAGTGATCTCTGGACCAATGCCGTCACCAGGAAGCAAAACAACGCGATGCTGTGGCATTGGTTTTCAGAGGGAGGAACCTGAGAGGTTACTGAGCGGCTTTCTTGAGTTCACGGATCTGTTTCGCCATCTCAGGCAATTTGCTGAATGCTGCCGAACATCGCAGCCAAAGCCTGTTGGGAATCGCTGGATAGCCACTCACCACTTCACCGGACTCCACCTCACCATGAATCCCGCTCTTGGAGCTCGCAATCGCACGATCACCGATCACCGCTCGGTTGGCCACACCAACCTGTCCAGCCAATATCACCCCATTACCGAGGCGAGCACCCCCGGCAATACCCACCTGCGAAGCCAAGGCACAGCCTTGTCCGGTGACAACGCCATGGCCAATTTGAACGAGATTATCGATCTTTGTTCCCGCCCCAATTCTGGTTTCACCAACTGATGGGCGATCAATCGTGCTGCCGCAACCCACTTCAACACCCTCCTCCAGGACCACCAGACCCGTTTGAGGCATTTTTCGCCATCCCTTAGCAGTCGGAACAAATCCAAACCCCTCGGAGCCCACCACCGCGTTGGAGTGAACCACGCAATGGCTGGCTAAACGCACTCCGGGATGAAGCACTGCATTGGCATGCAATTCGCAGAACTGACCAACCTTCACATCGCCGTAAATCACCACACCGGCATGAATGGTGCTGTTGGCACAGATGCGTGTGTCGTCGCCAATGCAAACGTGAGGGCCAATCGAGACGCCAGCATCAATTTGAACCCTCTCACCGATCACCGCAGAAGGATGAATGGTTGCTTGTGTTCTGGGCCGAGGATGCAAACGTTCGAGCGCTTCTGCAAAGGCCAAACGGGGATCTCGCATCACAGCCCAAGCCAAGCCGCGCTGCTGAGCCATGGCCTTGAGGTCGTCCTGATTAGGAATCAAAACGGCGCCGACATGGCTGGTTTCCAAGCTCTGAATCAGAGCGTTGCCCTTTTCAAGGAAGCTGAGTTGATCGGAACCGGCTCTCTCCAAAGATGCCGCACCACGGAGCTCAGGATTGCTGCTGAGCTGATGCTCCAGCAGGCCTGCCTCTCCGTCCTGAAGGATGGCGATTAACTGGCTGAAACGCATGGAGTCAGGGGTCTGGTTGGCGGATCGTAGGCGTGCTGAGGACAAGCACGTCGCGATGAACCACCACAGGCGAGCTCCCTTGCCGATCAGTCCGCGCCGGCTCTTTCACAAGACTTCGAAGGGTCTCACTACTGAGAGAGCTCAGACCTCGGGCTACTTCATGGCCTTCCTGATCAAGAATCTGCACAGGTTGGTTGGCCTGAAACTCCCCCTTGAAATCCGTAATCCCAACCAAAAGTAAGGAGGCGCCTTTATTGCAGAGCGCCTTGCAGGCACCGCGATCGATTTGCAGGCTGCCCAGAGGTTGCAAAGCATGCGCCAGCCAGCTTTTTCGATGACCAAGGGGCTGGGGATGGGGATGAAAGACCGTGCCTCCGCGCCCCCCCGCCAACATGGTTTCAAGCATGTGCTGATCACGACCATCCGCCAGATGCACTGTGATTCCACTCGCGGTGGCGATCCGAGCGGCCGCGAGCTTGGTGGTCATCCCGCCGGTTCCCCAACGGCCTCCATCTCCTGCGCCCTGTTGAAGGGCCTGCAGCTCTGCTGGGTGATGCACGTCCGAAATCGGGCGAGCCGATGCATCACTGCGCGGATCAGCGGAATACAAGCGGTCGATATCGGTCAAAAGGATCAGATCGTCCGCATTAATCGCTGCTGCCACTAAGGCTGAGAGCGTATCGTTGTCGCCAAAACGCAACTCAGCGGAAGACACCGTGTCATTTTCATTGATAACGGGTAAAACCTTCCATTCGATCAACTGATGCAAGGTTGCGGAAGCGTTGTGATAGCTGCGACTGTCGGCCAGGTCAGATCGGGTGAGAAGCACCTGCGCTACAGGGATCCCATGGACAGCCATCGCGTCTTCGTACAGAGCCATCAGATGGCCTTGACCGATCGCTGCAGCAGCTTGAAGACCCCTCAGCGTTGAAGGCCTGGCCTTCAGGCCAAGGCGCTGACATCCGAGGCCAACAGCCCCACTCGTGACTAAGACAACGCGGTCGCCTCGATGGAGACATTGGGCGAGATTCAGACACAGAGCTGAGATGGCATCAGCAGTGCTGCGACTTTCCGTGCTGCGCAGCAAACTGGTTCCCACCTTCACCACCCGCAGGCTCATGCGTGGCCTGCTCCAAGCCATCGGGCGAGTTGTCGCTCCAACACCTGAACACGATCGTGACGACAAGGTGTTCCGTCTTCTTTGAGGGGTCTGACCAAAACGGTATACAGACCCAGTCGATTTCCGGCAAGAACATCGGTAAACACGCGATCGCCCACCATGGCGATCTGCTCTGGCTTGAGATCTAGGGTCTCAATGACACGTCGGATCGCTCCCCGACGCGGTTTGGCGGCTGAGCTGGTGAATCCAATCCCAAGCTGATCAGCGACAGCCCCAATCCGCTGGCGGGAGGGATTGTTACTGATCAAGTGAAGATGGGCATGGCGTTGAGCCGTTTGGACCCAGCGAAGAACGGTGGCAGGCAACTCAACATCGCGTCCTGGAAGCAGGGTGCGATCAACATCAAGCAAAAGAGCCTTGATGCCTCTGCCAAGTAAGGGCTCCAAGGGAAGATTGGCCAGGGTTAACCCCGGATCCCAATCAGGTCGCAGCCAATCACGACGCATCACTCAGAAAGCTCACGCTCATCAAGCTCAGCCTCGATTCGAGGTTGAATTTGGTCAAACTCATCCCCTTCCACTAAAACTGCAGCGCCATCATCCATTCGAGCCACAACAAAGAAAGGATCTAAGGGGATGTAAAGCCCATATTCCAATTCATCAACCAAAAAACTCACCAGCAATTCATAGGTCTCCGATTCATCGTCACCCGCCTCATCCTCATCGAGATCTTCAGGATCGGGCTCATCCAGCTCACCATTCACCGTGAGGGTTACCGCGGAGCGCACGAGGGTGAGGTCATGCTCTTGTAGAACCACATCAGCAACCGAAAGAATCGGTTCATTGCTTGTGATGCTGTCGATGAGCTCAGGCTCATCTCCATCCTTCAACCGAAACAAGCAGACCGGAGTGTCGACAGGAGTGAGTAACGCATAATCCTGACCATCGAGGGGGATGAGCTGCTCAAGGAAACAAAGAAGATCACGACCTTCACTGTCTTTCACCAGCAGAGTTGGCACGTCTCCGCTGTTGTTCGGGCCGCTAGAACTCATTGCTCAGGAATCAGTACATTCAGGATCCTTCATTGCTGACCGTCTCGCTAGCAGACAGGGTCGCCATGTCGACCGGTTCAGGCTCTGGCCCATCAGCAAGCCATTGCTCCAGCAGGAGTGAGGCGGCAGCACTATCGAGTCTGCCGCTTCGATCACCTTGTAAGCCATAACGTTCGGCCGCGGCCCAACTACTGCTGTGTTCATTCACAAGAGCAAGAGGCAGCTTTAACGCCATGGCCAAGCGCTGGCCATAGCGCTGGCAATGGGCAGCTTGCTCTGTGAATTGGCCCGCTGCATCCAGAGGTAGACCCACAACCAGCCCTTGCACACGACGGGTCAGGCAGACCTGTTCCAAATGCCCAAGGTCTTGCTTAAACGCCCTGCGTAAAAGTGCGGGGAGGGGACTGACCGTGATCCCTAGAGCATCACAACCAGCCAACCCAATACGCTTTCGGCCCACATCAAGGCTCAACATTGAACGGGAGGATGGGCTCACGATCAGCGCTCACGACCCAATGTTGGTGTCGGCAAGGGGGGCTGCTGCGGCTTGAGACGACCCAGCATCGATTCAAGGGGACGAATACCACTGAGCTCTCGGCTGCCAAGTTTGCGCCAGAGGCTACGGCCAAGGACGAGCTGGGTTTGCCGCAACTGGAATCCAGAACGCTGAACGATGGTCTGGAGACGGTCATCATCCTCATCGACCAGGAGTTCAGGGGCTGACTGAAGCCTTGCCAAGCGCTCCAAAGCAGGAGGTAGGGCATCCGTGAGGCGATCATCCCAGGCCAAACCACGCAACAGCTCAAGCCTTGGTTTGGCAAAGCCAGAGGGTCTTGCAACCAGTCCTGCAAGAACTTGATTTTGATCGGAGTCGATCTGTTCTAAGAGACCGCAACCCTTGGAACCTTGATCCACCAGGTCTTGCCATTGGCGATCAAGAAGTTGCCGATGATGCGTCGAACAACAGGCTTGCTCGAGAGCGAGCAGTTGTCTCGCAGTGCTGTTGTCGAGAGCGCTCCAACGGCAGTGAGGCGGCAGCTCAGAGATTGGTTTCCCTGAGAGGGAGGAAGGATCAACCCGCCAAATCCCAAACCTTCTCAGCGGTTGAAATCCCAGTTCACGGGACAGATCAAGCTGATCTTGATCGTTGCTATCGCAACGAATCAACCAACTCTGTGAACGGGCAACTCCATCGCTGAGGGCCTCATGCAGCAACTGCCTGATCACCGAAATTCTGCTGGTACACCTTGGCGCTAGCCGTTCCTCGAGTTCGAGCTGCCAACAGCTACCGCGACGATTCAATGACCGCAAAACCACAAGGGAGAGCAATTGGTCAGATCTTGTTTCGTCTTGCTCCAAAGCAACGAGCACTCTCAGCCTGCGGAGAAGCCAGCTCTGGAGAATCATCGCCTGCGGTTGATCGGCCCATTGGTTCGATGAGCTGACCTGAGCAGACGTCAACAGCAGGCGCAAATGGGCTGCTTTAAGAGCTTCCACCCGTGGAGAGCTGCCGGATGCTTGATCCACATCGCGTCCGCTGTAGGTCTTTAATGTATCGCTCACCTCGAGCAGCCGAGGATTTAGTCAGGTCGAACCAACACAAGAGGCGTCCGTTCGTTGGCATTACCAGCAGGGTTTGGCTTCAGAGCACGGTGGAGCAACGCTTCATCGCAACCACGACTGGAAGCCAACACTTTGACCCGACCTAGATCGTTGACATCAACGATTGCCACCGACACGCCCAGCGACTCAGCAGCAGCGTTGCAAAGCTCTGCGGGAGAGTCCGGACCAAGAACAATCGTTTGATCGTAGGGAGGTGTGGTGCCAGTGATGTCGTCAATCAGGCGTGCTTGGTCACCAGCAAGTCGATAGAACCAACCCTTCTGACCCACGAGTTTTAAAACAAGCCCCACACTCCAAGCCACCAGAACGCGAGTAGGACCGACCTGGTCAATCAACGTTTGAAGGCCACAGGCTGTTGCGAGGCTGCTGGTGGGATGGAACACACGACAGAGCAATCGGGCGATCCAACTTGGCTGAACAGTGGAGGGGTGAGCGTATCGGCCTTGAATCACAGCAACAGGCGTTTCCCCAATCGTGAGAACATCTTCAGGCTGAATCAGACCTCCTGCGTAATGCCTCAGCACATCAACCGTGTCATCTAAAGGACCGAGCAAATGCGTCTTGATTGGCAAAACCGCGCATCCATCACCCTGACGGAATGAGGCATGAGCCACCTGCAGCGGTTCGGGTTGACGGGTTGGAACCACCATGCCCTGTCGACGTTGTAAACGGCCAAACGGCCCATAATTCACCCACCGCACATCAACCCAAACGCTGTCGACGCGATCCTTGATCGCAACCTCTTGATCCGCACTGACTGTGAGTTGCACCTTCACCTGAGTGCTCTGACGACCTTTCACGATGTAGGCAGCCCAATACCCATCTGGACGTGCGTCCTCATCAGGGTGCTGCGGTGTGATGTTGGTTTGGACGTTGAGTGAACTGAGGTCGTTGTTTCCGAGCAAGGTCGGTTTCACTTCAATCTCAGGCACCATCACTTCCATGCGCTGATGCGGATTGGTGATCGTCAACCAACCCTCAAGAACGAGGCTCTTGGGCGTGTGTTGCACTTGCCAATCGTGAGCGCGTAATTGAAGGGGTGACGAAGGCCTGAGTCTGTGCCGTGCCTCAATCCAGAGAACACCGATGCCGAGCAGGAGCAAGATCAGCAGCAGCGTACACATAGGGAAACGGCCAGCCGACCGGAAACAATCAAGCAGCGTAAAGCGTTCCAGTGGATTGATCAGCGCGAGAGCACTTCTGTATTGAGCTCGTTGAAACTGATTGTTGTACTGCCCTTGGCAGGTGCCTCAATTCCAGTGGCTGCACTGATGGCAGCGTTAATGGCTTCAAGAGGAACCTGTCCGTCCTCATCGAGCAGGACCGTGCCCTTTCCATCGATCACCACAACCTGCGGGATCGTGCCATGCCAATAGGTCGCTGGATTGGATGGGTCTTGGCTGTCATCACCTTGAAAGGCATCGGTGGTGAATGGCAGAAGATCCACCTCACGCCCCCAAAAGCGCTGAAGTTCAGACACAACAGGGGCAAAAATCTTGCTAGTGCTGCTGTCATCCAAGTAAAAGACGATCACGCTGGTGCGTTCTTTCTCTAAAGCGTCTTTCAGAGTTGTCGCGGGTGGAACAAGCGACCCATTACCTGCATACAGCGCAAAAATATTGCCGTCGTAACTATCGGTGTCCCTAGCTGCCTCGGAAGGGCTAGCAAGCAGCAGCAAACTCAATCCCACAACGATGAGAGAACGCAGGACCGGGCGCATGATGCTGAGCAGAGGCATGGTGCTGAACAGTTGATGCAGCATTCTGACCGCTTGGATCAGCTGCGCTTGAAGCTGCGGCCCATCCCTTGAGCAATGCCTCTACCCACCAGTCCAATCGCTCGACCAATCACTTGGGTTAGAACCACAGCCAGCAAATCACCCACTCTGCGGACGAGAAGTTGAACCTGAGGAGCCAGGGCATCCCGCGCTTCCAGCAGAAGAGCAACCTGTTGTTGCCACCAGCCAAGACGACGCAACTCTTCGTCTCTGGGTTCCGTTAGCAGCAACGGTGCAATCGTTCCATTGTTGAGTTGATAGAGAAGCCGCTGGCTTTCGTAGAGGCGAATCGGACGTTGAATCCAGGTTTGCCAACGAGACTGGGTATTGAGTTGGTTGCGTAGACGTTCCAGCTCTCGGGTGGAGATCAAGCGTTGCTCTAACAGATAGCGCCTTAACTCAGGCCAATCTCCGCAGACGCCAAGAAGCTCAGAGCCAATCAGTTCCGCTGTGCGCACCAACCAATTGCTCACCAACGTTTCAAGCTGCAGCAAGGCGCGGGGATCATCGGCAGGCAGTAGCTGTCCATCGACCAAAACAGGCTGGTCGTCCAGAAAAGGAGCCAGCATCCGCTTCGGATTTGGTAATTCCTCATCGATGTCTTCGAGTTCGGTATTGAGAAGAAGGTGATCGGCGACACCGCTTAATTCCTCTCCCATCGGAAGGCGCACGTAATGACCCGCCATCGTGCACAAAGCCTGCTGACGCAATTCAGGTTGAAGAGCCTGCCAGTGCTCCGAAAGCGCCTGATCGGATCGCTTTTCGACGCAAGCCTGCTGATCGAGGCGCAACCTTTGCAGAACTGCATTGAGCTGTCCCAAAAGGGCAAGCAGGAGCTCGCGTCGTCGCTCAGGGTGAAGACCTTCAATCGCCAGCATCTGACCGGTAGCGTTGCTGAGGCCTCCAGAGACCGCTGTTTCAAGGCGTTGATGAATGGCGTCCCATACCGCAGCACCATTTCTCTCCTTTAACTGAATCGAAGTTCCTGGAGGTTCACTGAAGGAAGACGATTGTTGGAGGGGAACAGAACCTTCAAGCCCCAATTGCAATGGACCCCAAAGCCAGAGCAACAGCTGACGGGCACTGCACAATTCACGACAGCGTCCCTCCAGCATGAATCGCAACATCGGATTCTCAGGTGGTGGGTTCAACATGACCTCGATCAAGCGAAGGTCATGATTAATTTGCTGAAGCCCAGTCATCAACAACCAAGCCCCAAGCCCTGGTGTCTGAAAAGGTTCAAACGGCTCAGACGAAGAGTGCGCCGTCAATTCGACCACCCTGCCCCCAGACAGCAGAGTTTCAATGCTCTGCTGCAATTGCGTGAGATCAGGGTCTTGAAGCAATCCCGCGCAGTTCAGGGAAAGAAGCTCAGTGGGGTCGCAAGGGAGGGTCGCGGGGAGCAACAACAACAGAGGAGCTGATCCCCAACGACTTTGAAGCTTTAAAACCTCGAGCTGAAGAAGTGCCGGAGATGCAACCGTTTCAATGGACCAGATCACAAGATCAGGTTGCCCATCCAGCTGATCTGTTGAAACAGAGACCTCTAGATCTTTGTTGCCAGCCAGCCCCGACAAAAGAGATTCAGCAAGCAGATTCCTTGCGATAAGCAAAATCTTGTTTGGAATCCCGTTCACCGCTGTAATCCATCCCACGCGAATGATCGCAGGGAAATGGTGCAGGAGCAAATGCTCCAGCAAGAATGATCAGCGGTCATCTAACTCTCTGGGACGTCCACTGAGTTGAAGGGTGTAGGTCTCAATTGTGTAACCAGTGCGCTCCTCGATTTCCCGCAGGAGTTCATCAGGCAGTTGAACATCGAGATCCTCAATTCGTCCACTCTCGAGGCAGGTGAGATGACTGTGAGGGTCACTTCGATAACCGTAAAGGCGACCACTCGCTCGATCCAAACATTCGATCACGCCAGCTCTCTGGAGAGCTTCGAGGTTTTGATACACCGATGTATGCCCAATTCGTCGACCTTGATCATTCAATTTTTCAAAAATATCCCTCGCGCTCAAGTGGCTGGCTTCAGTCCATAGCAGATCAAGAACCATCCGCCTCTGCTGACTGAGGCGCATTCCCAGCTTTCGGCACAACTCAAAAGTGGCTTGGAGTCCACTGGAAGCAGTGGACAATTCCGAACTTTGATTCCTGCTATCGACCGCCACTAATGCAAGTTTATTAACGGCATCTTAAAACCCTATTCAAGACTTCGTTGAACACGAGGAGTCTCCAGGGTTCCAATGAATTCAATTCGTATCAAGCGATCGTGCGGCTCTGATCACTCAGAGGGTCTTGCAGACGGCCCTCCGCAATCGCCTGGATGGCTTCATGCAAGTCGACGCGACCGTCGTAGAGCGCTCGACCCACGATGACTCCCTCCACACCCAACGGTTCCAGGGCTAGTAACGAAAGCAGATCTGCCATGCAACCCACGCCTCCAGAGGCGATGACGGGAACCTCACTCGCTTGAGCCATGGCGCGCAATGCTTCCAGATTCGGACCAGCCAACGTGCCATCCGTTGCGATATCGGTGCTGATAATTGCTGCAATTCCCGCCTTACTCAAACGCTGAGCCAGAGCCGTGGCCTCCACCTCGCTCTCTTCGACCCAGCCACGCGTGGCGACGAACCCGTTGCGTGCATCAATGCCCACCACAATTTTGTGCGGGTGGCGGCTAGCAAGCTCCATCACCAACTCGGGGTTCTCAATCGCCACGGTGCCGAGAATGACCCGATCCAGTCCACAACTGAGCAGCTCTTCAGCCCTCTCCAACGACCGCACTCCGCCACCCAGTTGCACGGGAATCGATAACTCTTTGGCAATCAAGCGCACCGCTTGATCATTGATGGGCTGACCACTGCGCGCACCATCGAGATCCACCAGATGGAGGCGGGTTGCACCCTGTTTCACCCACTGTTGAGCCTGTGCGAGTGGATCGTCGCTAAAGCGCGTGACCTGGTCATAGTCACCCTGGTGCAGACGAACACAGCTTCCCTGCAAGAGGTCAATGGCGGGGATGATCTCCATGACGCCCGTGGCACGTTTCTCACTCCCATCCTGCAGGCCAGGGGGTCAAGCTTCATGCCTGCGGTTGAATGGGCGCGCTTCAATGGCTGGGTTGAGCGCCTTGCTGATGAAGATTCTCGTAATGGGTGGCACCCGCTTTGTTGGGAAGCCATTGGTAGCAAGGCTTCAGGACCAGGGGCATGCACTCACCCTGTTCACACGAGGGCGCCTTCCTTCTCCCGAAGGAGTGGAGTCAGTCCAAGGAGATCGCAGCGTTGATGCCGATCTCGAACAACTCAAGGGACGCGGCTTTGAGGTGATCATCGACAGCTCGGGGCGCAGTTTGGACGACAGTCGTCGCGTCTTAGCGATGACAGGCGCCCCCACACATCGCTTTCTTTATGTGAGTTCCGCCGGGGTCTATGCCGCATCGACGCAATGGCCGTTGGATGAAACAGCTGCGATCGATCCCGCCAGTCGACATTCCGGCAAGGCTGACACCGAACAATGGCTTCAAGAGCAGGGAATACCATTCACCAGCTTCCGTCCCACCTACATCGTGGGGCCTGGGAATTACAACCCAGTGGAGCGCTGGTTCTTTGACCGAATCGTGAATGATCGGCCGATTCCCCTTCCAGGATCAGGTGAAACCATCACCCAGATCGGCCATGCAGAAGACCTTGCTGAGGCGATGGCTCGGTCACTTGAGGTGGATGCCGCTAGCAATCGGATTTACAACTGCAGCGCAAGCCGGGGCATCACCTTCCGCGGCTTGATCGAAGCGGCAGCCGTGGCCTGTGGCCGAGACCCCAAAAGCTTGGATTTACGACCATTTGACCCCAGTGGACTTGACCCCAAAGCGCGCAAGGCCTTCCCTCTAAGGCTGAGTCACTTTTTGACCGACATCACCAGGGTCAGGCGTGAACTGGCTTGGGAGCCGCGGTTTGATGCTTGTGCCTCGCTTGTTGACAGTTATCAACGGGAGTACAAAGACCTGCCCACGTCCAATCCCGACTTCAGCGCTGACCAGGCTTTGATCGGCAAGGCTTGAGATACCCCCAAGCTGACCACAAAGCCAAAAGCAACGAGGGCCAAAACAACCCCACACCAACCCCTTTCAAAGCCTGAACCAGTGCTGGATCTCCCCAGAGAGGAGGCCAAAGCATGAGGGCAAGGCTGAGGAATTGGAGGATTGTTTTGGCTTTACCTGCAGCGGATGCTGGCGCCCCATCACTGCTGTCACCACGCCAGCCAGAGATCAGCAATTCACGGGCCAGCAAAAGCCAAACAGCCCATACCGGAAGGATTCCGTCTGACGCCAACCAGACCAGAGGTGCGCTGATCAACAACTTGTCAGCGAGAGGGTCAAGCCGGGCACCCCAGGTACTGCCACCGTCGGCACGTCTCGCCAACCACCCATCCGCTGCATCGCTCCAGCCTCCAAGCAGCAATAACCACCAGGCCAACGCGTCGTATTGCAACGCCAAAGCGAGAAGAAGCGGGAGTCCCATCAGGGCTCGAGCCAGGGTGAGTCGATCAGCCCAGAGGCGCCAGGGAGAGATCAAGGCTCAGAATGCATTGAGATGCGTGGATTCCATGGTGCTTCAGCAGACTGTCAAAGAGGTGATGTCATCGCCCGTATTGACTGTGACACCAGAAACGGCATTAAAAGATGCCGTGAGTCTGCTGAGCGATCACCACATCAGTGGCCTGCCAGTGGTGGATAAGAGCGGACTTCTGATCGGTGAGCTGACGGAACAAGACCTCATGGTTCGCGAAAGCGGAGTGGATGCTGGCCCCTACGTGATGCTGTTGGACAGCGTGATTTATCTGAAGAACCCGCTCAACTGGGACAAACAGGTGCATCAAGTGCTTGGCACCACTGTTGGCGATCTCATGGGACGTGACCTTCACAGCTGTTTAGAGAGTCTCCCTCTTCCCAAAGCCGCATCATTGCTGCATGAGCGCAGCACCCAGCGACTGATCGTGGTTGATGACGACAAACACCCCGTGGGTGTGTTGACACGGGGTGACATCGTCCGAGCCTTGGCCTCAGAGCAGCCTTAGCGAGAAGCAAGTGGCGTGATTCGAATCGCCACTGGCTTGATGAAACGGAACTCCACTAGATCCCCGAGCACCAGCTCATCGAACACCGTTTCAGGCATTCGGTTGCTGACGTCGAGATTGTGAACCTTCCCGAATGGTCCGCGGAGACTCAAGGTGCGATCGGTCCGCGAAATCCTCACCACTTCGGCGCTGCCTGTAGCCATCGCCACGCGAGTGCCCTTCGGAACAGGACCAAAATCTCCTGCAATTTCAACATCCTGGCGCTCAAAACTGAGGGCTTTATTTGTGGCAGGGCGAAGGTCAACCACCAACCCATCCAGGATGTCCATCGCAATCTCTGTGCCTGGACTCAACTTCAAGCTGTTGAGATCCACGGCTGAAGTCACAAGAATGTTGTGGCCTTCTGGGCCTTCAATTTCCAGAACTTTCTGATCTGGAAGAAGGCGTGTCACGGTTGCGTGGAGATGGGTGATCTCAAACGACTCCAGAAGTTCCGCCTTCAGGGTGGTTCCAGACCGAAGCAGATTGGCCTTTAAGGGAGCCTTTAAGGCAGAAGGACGGCTTGCAGAGCTAGATAGCTTGCGAACATCAACTGCGATGGGCTGCACCAACCGGAAATCAACGAACTCGCCAACTTTCAAATCCTCAAGAGGATCATTCTCTGGCGTCACTAAAACGTCGAGATTATTGATGCCCCCAAACGGACCCATCAGGCTCAGACTTCCATCCTGACGATCCAGCTTCACCACCCTTCCCGTTCCTGAGGCAAGAGCGACGCGCATTCCTTTCTTCAATCTCCCCATATCACCAGGAAGGATGATGTCTTCACGACTAAAGCTCAGATCTTGATCTTGGCTCGGCTCAAGGTCGATCAGCAATCCATCGAGAACGGACAGGCTGACCTCATCTCCAGGTTGCAAGCCAAGGGGCGCTAGATCCAGGCCAACCGTATAAACCTCGGTGTGCCCCTCTGGATCAACAATTTCGATCACTTTTTCTTTGGCCAGAGCTTCGCTAACAGTGCCTGTCAGCTCCGTCACTTCAAAACCAGCCAGTTGCTCGTCATTGAATCCAGCCAGAGCACGCTGGGGGCTGATCACAGCTGAAGCCAGCAAGGTGCAGATCAGCAGCACTCGGCCATGGAGTTGTTGACGGGTCTTCTGGCGCGATGTGCGGATCATTGGTTGGTGATCAAACGTGCAGAGACGGTAGCTCCCTATTTTAATGAGTCAAAATACGCACAGTTTTGCTTGCGGCGCATGTCAAATTCCTGGATACGCCGAGTGGCTGTTTGCATCGGTCTCGCGGTGGTTGCCTCAGCCACGCAGCTTCCAGCCCGCGCTGAGAAGACGATCGAAATCAGCTTGAAGGATCGCTATTTGAAGCTGCTGGATTCCGGGGTTGTTGTCGCTCGTTATCCCGTTGCCATAGGAGCTCCTGAATCACCAACGCCTGCAGGGAGCTACGAGATCACCCGTATGGAAGATGCGCCGGTGTATCACAAGAAAGGAAAGGTCATCGCGCCTGGCCCCAAGAATCCTGTTGGAGTGCGTTACATGGCCTACTTCCAGCTTGGTTCCGGTGAATACGCCATCCACGGAACAGCCTGGCCCAACTGGGTCAATCTCAGAGCTGCTGTCAGTCTTGGCTGCATTCGCATGCTCAACAAAGACGTGATCAGCCTGTTCAATCAAGTGGACGTCGGAACTCCCGTCGTTGTGACATCCAAATAACCCCACCATCAAGCCATGCGTTTAAATCCCCTCCTGTTGGTTGCGATTTCAGCCTGCATCGCCGCCCCCGCTCAATCTCAAAGCTCATCCAGCCGAGAGATGCCAGAGCAACAATTTTTAGATCAAGTTGAAGCCCCTGGTCATGTTCTGATTTCAGCCCGTGGTGCTGAAGCTGTCAACGCTGAAGCCCGGCGCAAAGGACTCAAATTTCCGGCTGTGGGCTACTGGTCTCCCGACGATGTGTGTTTCAGCAATCCACCCAAGGGAGATTGCAACGGTTTGTTCAAACGATAACGACGCATACGGCAACTGAGAACGCAGACAGCCAACGCAAATAACCAAAAACGTGACTTAACTCTTGACCTAATGATCTCACCGAGGTCAGATCATTAGGTTCTAAAGCGACATGAACACTTTTCTTGGTTGAATTCAGCCGCATGAGAGCACGCTTCATCGCTGAAAATTGCTTTATTCTAATATTGAATAGAATTAAAACTTAGATTGACGCATTGCTAATGTGTTTGACAATCCCTTTGAAAGCATGAGTTGAATGGAAGCTGTTGAAGAAATGAAAAGCCATCAAGCTGAGGATGGCTCATGCAGCTTTTGCCTCTCCCTCTGACATGAATTCAAAAGATGCTTTCTTTGCTAGCTCTCTGAACTTTATTCCTTTTGCCATCAGAACAACAGTTGGCCTTTGAGATGTCGTGGCCATTGTTTCTGGGTTGTGCCTGATTGGCGTGACAATGGGACCAGCATCCCCCAAATGGGGGATTTAAACAACAAAGAAATCAGCGAAACTTAAAGCATCAGGATTCTTCCTCTCCTTCTGATAATCGCTAACACCTTGAATTTAATTCAATGAAAGCTACGCAAAGAGCCGCTGCTTCTCGACTATTAGCAGATGTGGAGCAAGACCCTGAACTACATCAAAAAGCGGGAACCTACGGCAACTTGTATCAGGACTTCTACAAACATTCAACTCAGAAGGATGCCAATGATTGAATCAGTAACCATAGACGAGTTACGTCAGGCCGTGATCAACGATTACGCTCAACAATGTGCCGCTGATGGCGGGACACAAGCTAACGGGATCCCATTAGAAAGTTATAAAGCTCTTGTAGCAATAATGACGTGGAATCAGCTGATTAGTGAGACAAGTGTTATTAAAAATGCTCCTGGCTTCGCACTAAGCGATTACGTTGAACATTGGTTAAGAGCTACGTTAATTTCAGAGTTGACATACGACATAAATGCAGACGGAAGCACTACCTTGTCTATCGAATAACCAAGAGAATAAGTTATACAAGACACGGCCGGATCAATACATCAGAAGCATTTGCTAGTGGTACATAGACATGGTTGGATACATAAAAGTGTCTCAACTAAAGTGCCTTCAGATAACGATCAAGGCAAGGGCGGAGGAGGGAGCACCGGTGGAGGTGGTGCTCCATAAATGATGCTCTTCTCTTGCTCAGCTGTCGACAGAGATTCCTGCTCCTCAAGCCCAGAGGTGGGTGGGATGGGTTCAGGCCAGGCTTCAGGATCCTCCGGAAGAATCTGATCCTCCTGAAGCAAGACGGGTGGGGGCAGGTCGGGAGGAAGATCGAAATCCCATGACGGAGACTCCGTATCTGAGTTGAGAGGCTCCTCCTGTTCGGTCTCTACGTCCGACCGTTCTCGGAGCACGAGTGGGTCGGCGGTAATCGGAGGTTCCCTCAGCGGTTGCCTCGTCGGCACCATTTCAGTGACAGGGGTGGTCTGATTGTGATCGAGACGTGGTGTGGGCTTGGGCGCCCAGATCATGCGCGCAATTGGCTCAACACCTTGCTCCATCACACGGTTCAAACCAGCCAAAGCACGATCCATCAGTTGCCCTCCATAAAAGAACGCGCAATCCGATGCACCATCACAGCGCTTGCTGGACTCGATGCGTCTGGTCAAATCAGCCATCAGCCCTCCTTCCAGTGGGACACGACGCTCACTCAGCCGGAGTAGGTAGGGGACATGCACAAAACTGGTGGCACCACCACTAATCCAGTTGGCATCCTCTTCAGTGAAACCTTTCACGCCAGGAATGATTAGACGACTCTTCGAGGCGTGATCGGGCATGTAGGCCGCCACAAGACCCCGCCTGCGTGCCAGATCTTTTGTTTGCTCAAGAGTGAGACCGTCTTTACTCATCAGCATTTCAATTCGACCATCGGCCCTTAAGCCATAGACCATGCGAATGCGAGGCAGGTAATAACGAATCCGTTGCCCCATGCTGATGCTGTAAGCCCCCTTGTAGCTCTCAGGTGGCTCCTCCAGGTCGTTGTAGATGCTGTGCAGCCCCCCCACAAACATGTCGTAGGCCTTGGCCCGATCCGGAGTTAACTCTCCATATCCAAAATCAACGGTTCCATCCTTAAGGATGCCGATAAAGGCACGTTGTCTTGAGGCCGTTCGATTGCGACCACGCCACACCCTGCTGCCAAGTTTTAGATCACCCAGGGGAACGGTGATTTCCTGTCCAGACTCATCAATATGGCGCTCGTACATCGGTCCTGAGACGTAGGCGAGAGCAGCAGTGTCTTCAAAGGCATCCTGTTCACGATCCCAACCTTCAAGTAGGCCTAGCCGCACATCACGAGGGTCAAAGTCAAGTGCATAGACCTCATCGTCAGGTTGGTAAGCAAAAGGCCCCGCCAAAGAGTTGGAAGTTTCGGTGGGCTCGGGCTCGGTCGAGATCTCGTTGTTTTCGGGAGTTCCAGGCGCAAGAGCAATCAAACCCGTGAAGACCGTGACAGGAACAACCACGATTAGCCAACGCTTGCGCCAAAGGATCGAACGCTGGGGGCGTGGCTTGGGCTTGCGTCTCTTCTTCTTAGAGGAGATATCTGCAGCAGAAGCTGTAGTCCGATTGCGAATCACCGGACCAGCCTTTTTTTTCGAGCTCGGGATTCTGGGTTCTGCCAAGGAACGATGGTGCCCTCAGCCACCAACCATTTGCGGTAAAGCTGATCGCATTCATGCCCTCCCGTCAACTCACCAAAGGCAGGAATCAACAATCTCGCCTCAGAAGAGTTGTAGGCAAAGCAAGGAAGACGAAGGCGATCACTGCCAGAGCTGAGGTTCGCAACAGGGTGAATGTGCCCGCAGACATTAAGCAAACGAGCGTGTTGGCCGGAATGATCGGGTGGATAGTCAGGTTCATGGCTGAGCCAAAGTTGTCCGAGGCGATAACTCGGTTGCTGAACTAAACCCAACGTGCGGCAGTGACGATCATGGTTGCCACCGACAAGGGTGATGGGGCAACCAATGAGCTCAGGAAGTGCAGACAACGTCTGATGAAGGGATTCAGTCAACCCAAGAGGGCCGTGGACAAGATCCCCAAGGATGATGAGGGTCTTGGGCTGTACCCGCGCGCACAGTTCAAGCAATGGATTCAACGTGCCGCGATCCCCATCACTCGGTAGGGGAATGCCATGGGCTTGAAACACTTCGGCTTTGCCCAAATGCAGATCGGCAATCAGAAGCTCACGCCCTTCAGGACGCCAGAGAGCCTTTTCAGCAAGAAATTCAAGGCGCTCCTGCTCCCAGCCCCAAGACAGGCCATACCCTTCTCTTCGATCACCGTGTCTTGATGGGATCAACTCTGGATTCAAAAGGTGCGTCCCCAACGACAACCTGGCGGCCTCAGGATCCCGATCAAAGTAAGACGAGCACTTAGGCCGCAGTTTGATTGCAATTATCACGCAAGTGTTCGTTAGAGAGTTCCCTCCAGACAGCCGCAATTAGAGTCTTTGAAGGAAGACGCATTGGAACGATGACCCTGGCATTGCTACTTGCACTCCTTGGATCGCTGATGGCCATGGGTTTCATTATTCGCCGCCTCGAAAGGGGCTAATCAAGCCGAGGTCGTCGTGTTACGTACGCTTTTGCTCGCAGGAATCGTCCTGATTTCACTTCCCATTCAGACAGTCGCCAAGGAGTTGCAGGTGGGAGTGAGTGGATCTCCTCCATTTGTGATGGATGAGGATGGCAATCTCAGTGGGATCAGCATTGAAATCTGGAAGGACGTCGCAAAGCGACTCGATCAACCCTACAAATTGGTTATTCAGCCGAATACCAATGCGAATATAAAAGCTGTTGCTGATGGCAGTGTTGATCTCGCCATCGGTCCAATCAGCATTACTCCAGCACGATTGGCCAATCCAAAGATTGATTTTACACAACCCTATTTCCATGGCTACGAAGGATTGCTAATCCCTCAGAAACCACCCGGACTCATCACACGTCTGCGTCCATTTATTGGCTGGGCTGCATTGTCATCGGTTGGAATACTTGTCTCGCTTCTATTCATTTTTGGCAATCTGATTTGGTTGGCTGAGCGACGCAACAACACCGACCAATTTCCACGGCAATACATGCGTGGCGTCGGAAACGGAATGTGGTTTGGCCTCGTCACACTTACCACAGTTGGATACGGCGATCGAGCACCAGTTTCAAGAAGTGGTCGCACCATTGCAGGCATTTGGATGGTAATGTCGCTTGTAGCAGTGTCGTCAATTACCGCAGGACTTGCATCAGCATTTACCTTATCTCTTGCAGAGCTGGCTCCTTCATCAATTCGAGACAAATCAGACTTAAGGGGCAAAAAGATAGCCGTTGTAGAAGGAACTACAAGTCTAAGATGGGGGAAATTATACGAGATAGATCCAACCCTAACAAAAAACCTGAACGAAGCAATTAATATGCTTAATCAAGGAAAAGTTGAAGGAGTAATTTTTGACGAGGCACCTCTACGGCATTATCTCAAAGAAAATGAACAGAGCAAACTAAAGCTAGCAAACTTTCCACTAGCCGTTCAAACCTATGGCTTCGTACTGCCTATGGGCAGCCCATTAAGAAACCCATTAAATATTGAGCTACTAGCTATGGAGCGAAACGGGGAGACAGAAAAAATTGAAAGCAAGTTATTAGATTAAAAACTCTTTTATCGAATAACTGTGTGACGTCGCAAACCATCTTCAATCAAAAATGTTGCTAAACTGCTACAACTCCTCCCTTCCTTGAGAGCTTGCTGCTTAAGCCGGCTCATAATGCCAGCGGGAAGAGTCACGTTGAGACGCTCAGATGTGGCTGCCTCGGCCACATGGCCTGCGCTGACTGAGGAATCAGCAGAAGCAAGTTGGTCCTGCAACTCATGCAAGAGACTTTCGAGAAATGACACGGCTACGTAACGCTTACGGCTCTATTGAGTACCTTAGCAAAGGATCAGGCTCGGGTTATTGTTCTTACTACAAAAGGGAAGTCCAACTCGACGAATGGATACGCTGACGCTTCATCTTGAGCCAGGCCAAGACTTACTTCTATCTCTTTCTGAGGTAGCCAAAGAGAAGAGGGTCAGCGGATTTTTATTAGGGGTTGTTGGAAATTTATCAAAAGCATCATTTCAATGTCCCGGACGAGATAAGCCAACAGTTCTAGAAGGTGAACTAGAAATCATCACCTTGAATGGAACCTTTGATGTAGATGGAGTTCATCTCCACTTAAGCCTTTCTGATGGTGCATGTCAGGTTTGGGGGGGCCATCTCGAAACAGGCTCACTGGTATTGAAAGGTACAGATCTTCTCCTAGGAATTCTCAAACAGGGTCAGGAAGCACGAAGCCAAAGCGAAACACGGCTAGAAATTGCAGTACTGCCTGGATGTCCATGGTGCGACAGTGCACTTCGGCTCTTAGACGCGTACAACATTCCAAACAAGGTCATCACTGTTGATAACGACAACACCTTTCAACAGTGTAAGCAACGCAGTGGGATGAATACCTTCCCACAGGTGTTTATTGATGGAGCCACTGTTGGTGGCTTCGATAGTCTTGAAAAACTACAACGTTCAGGCGAGTTGCTCACACTCAAATGAGCAGAGCAATCATCAAAGCTAGATTTTAAGTTGTCCACAAGTGACAACTTATAAAGAGATGATGGCCAAAACAACGTTGAGCGCTCTTGGCTAAATCATTTCACTAAGTTCAATCGTTACTTCTCTCTAAACTGCTGCTTCTCATGAAGCAACTCAGTTTCTAATTGATGAATCAACTTCGTGACAAGCGCCTGAAATTCAGGCTGGCAACCACGAAATGCAGCTTTATGGCGAATCGGCTCGTTTCGCGTTCGTAGATCCGTCAGCATCAGCTGCAAGGCATCAATTTTTGCTGTGAAATTCATGGCTGAGCTTGTCACACAAAAAGAGGCTATGACACCGTAGGGGTCTTGAAAAGCATTTGTAACCGAAGCAGAGGTATAAGCCTTACCAAAAGCCAAACCATTCAACAAAGCGCAAAAGAAAGCGTATTATGAAAAACCAAGATAGACGGACGCGGCAAATCACCAAAAGCTAGTAATAAACAAACAAGATTATGAATCAACAATCGATCAGATAATCGGCAAGGCAAGGATAAACAGTATAATCTAAGCACACAAAACGGAACCTGCAGGGCTAACACCCTCAGGAGAGAACAGTCAATGTCCAACCGATGCTGCCCGCGCTGTGGATCAACCTCCCTTCGGGCTGATCGCTCCCTTGGAGGACGCATCGTTTGCACTAATTGTGGTGCTTCAGTTGGTCAAGGACAAACCTATCGAGGCAAACAACAGTCATTCCGCTCAGCCAACCGACAGTGGATTTGGTGGGCGCTTGGACTGGGAACATTACTAATTATAATCATCGCTCAATCAAGCTAATGTTATTCATAAACAAAGAATCAGAAGCCAAAAATGCACTCCGAAAAGGGAAGTGACAGACCAGCCTTGCTACAAAAAGCAGTTTAAACCGCCAGCAAACGGAATAATTAGCGACTATTGTCTTAATATTTAAAGCTTTAATGGGTGCAACAAAAAAACTACGCGTAAGGGTTGATGGCTAAAAAAGATCAAATAACAGTGAAATATCTCCATGGAATACCAAAGGTAGCCAGTGCATGACCGTTGTCCCCTGTATCTGTAGGAAAGACCGCTGCGATCGCTAATTCGTCACCCTCAAAGCATGTCCGAGATTTGACAACAAAACTGGCTAGATCATCAGCTCCCCACATCAAGGGTCCCGCTTTTTTTTCTTCTTGATATTCCTCAAACACATCAGAGAACTCTTTTCCATTCTGGCCATTTAGCATTTCCTCGATAGCGGCATCAGAACCACGATCAGGGTATAGATCAAATAATTGGCGAATCAAAGGGTGATCAATCTTGGTAGAGACACGCAAAACATTTCCCAAACTTCCAACCGATGCTTGAGTTAACACAGGTGGCTCTTGTCGAGCATCAATGACAGCCACAGGAAGGCTGAAGTCCCATACGAGACGCTTTTTCACATCAGCAGCTATCACCGCAAGAGGATCAGACAACTCCTCCACCAATCGTTTAACTCGGTCTTCTGAAATGGTCATGAATACAAAATAACAGTTAAAAACGACAACTGTTACGGCTCCAGCAATTTGACAAAAGAGAAAGTGCACCTAAACAACGAGTCTAAGGTTGCTCAAAGACAACAAAAAGACCAAATGCCATCAAGAAACAGGATCTATGAATTAACAATAGGGGGCAAATCTGCAGAATCAATGCACTTAGCTCAGACCCATCAAATATCAAGCACCAACCAATTCATCAATCATTTACTTTTATAGACGCAAACAACAAACATCAGATCAAGACAACAAATGAGAAAGAACTAGTCAATAGAGAACCAGTGTCCCCCATTGAAGTTGTTAAAAATCAAACAAGTGCATCTGCATACATCCACATCGCTGTCATCACTCCTACAGCAATTGTAATCATCAGTACGCTCATGGTGATGGTATTGAAACGAATACGCCTTTGGATTTCAGCCATAACTTTTACCCTGAGAGATCACATGACAATACGACGAATAAAAGTTTGTGACGAGTTCTTATTATTCCTTCGTGAAAGAGATATCTCAATAGAGCATGTAGTGCACAAATCCCAGTGAGGCCATAGGATCTCAAGGTTTACAAGCAAAGCCGTATCCCACGAACAAATGAGGGAAAACGTGCGTGCGTTGAGCAGTGATCAGCAAAAGAAACGGCTCTTGAAAGGAGGGCTCCATCAATGGGTCGCATTCAACGCAAATCAAGTGTCAGAGCAAATGGTCATGCAGGACCTAGTTCATGACCTCAACAAAAGACAAACCACCTCTACATCAAAAGCCAAACGGCCAAGAACAATAGTATGGAATCAACAGTGTGTAGAATTTGCAAAGCAAAAACAACAGAATGCAGACACTGATTCGCAGAAAATATGCTTTTGTTATTATGATTCTGACGGGATTAACAATATTAAATACTGCATCAGCGAGTGACAAAAAAGGTAAAGGCTGGAATCACGTTGGACCATCACAAGATCTCCAGGAGATCTCTATCAAAAACATCAGAAGATTAGGAGACAAAGAGTTTTCCTATCAAAACGAAGACAATAATATTATTCTTGTAAGATGCGAAGACAACAAAATCTTGGTCAGATATTGGTACCTCGTCAAGGTCAAAACTGCCAAACCTAAAGAGGCCACAATCAAGATGCAATGGCATAAGGCAGCACCCAAATCACAAACACAATTAGAAAGTGAATTGGTGTGTGATTACAAATGAAACGCAAAAAATCAACTCCATATACATCTCTTCACCGGTCAAGAATCACACAAAGCGAGCAAAATGACGCCATCAAGAAGCCTGAATAGCACAATATATATGCAATTTCGCGACAATCATAGTCCGAAAAGATGTATCTCAATCTTTAATTGATTTTTGCAAGACTCAACTAAAGCAATTATTTCAACCATTATTCCAGCAGCCAAAGCCCCTTTGATGCAAGGAATTTGGTCATTTTAGATTAAATGCCAAGCACATTGACATTTCACAAGCTTCTCTCTGGGAGGAAAAAAGTCTGAGATTTTAAAGGGATTTTGACAAAAAAACTCCTCTACTCCTTGAAGAGCAGAGGATAGGAACAATCAACGATAGGTTTTTAATCAAAAACCATACCTGCTATCAAGCCCAGCCTTTTACTGATTGAGATTCAACATAAGCTGCAACATCACTGATATCGTCACTGCCAAGTTTGGAGCCAAAGGCTGGCATACCGTTTTTACCGTTGGTGACTTGGTGAGCGATGGCAGACTCATGGCCATCGTTGTAATCAGACAAGTAAGCCTTCAGGTCATCCTGCTTCAAGGTGCGCTGGCCATTCACCACATTGCCTCCGCCCATGTGGCATGCAGCGCAATTGGCAGAAAACACCTGTTCTCCATGGGCAACATCTGCTGCAAGAGCAAACGAGGGCATGATGAGGCCAATGAGGGCAACCAAAGCGACTGAAATAATGTGACGCATGACTCGAGTTGATGACGCATTATTTTCGATCAAATGACGCCCCATTCAAAGCTCACCGAGATAGAGCTTCATTTTTGTTTTGTAAAGTCAGCCCCAAAATCGAACAAACTAGAGGAATGTCCCAAATTGGCTAAGCCATGATTCGAACTGTGCGCTCCGCACTTTTCGCCTTCGCTCTAGTGACCTGCTTCGTCATGGGTCCGTCCACAGCGGTCGCTTGTGTTGAAGGATTGGCCTGGGGAATGCCCCAATCAGAGATCAACGAGCACCTCCATGGTGCGATCAGGCAAGAAGACCTCAACCATCAACGTTTGATCGCAAGAAACGTCCATCTCGATCAATTACCTGTTCCTCAGCTCACGTTGGACATGAACGAGCAGGGAGGGCTTGAATCACTGGCCTACGAATTCAGCATGGATGACATGACAGAGGTTCTTGCTGGTTTAAATGCTCGGCACGGCAAACCAATCAGCACATCGATTAAAGAAGCTAACTATGAGGATCAGCTCTGGGTATGGAACACAGGTGAAGACCTGATCACAGCCGTGAAGCGAACGAGCGGAACTGTACAAAAATTTCTGATTGGCTACCGACCAAGCCGACTCAAACCTGAAATGCTTTAACCCCAATCGATTTCAAAGGATCAAAGATCGATGCCAAGCATCATGTGCATTGTTTAAATCTCTTGAAAATAGATAGCTAACTGCAAAGCTTAAACTGGAAAGTCTGACTAAGCGTCTCATCCCCTTGAAAAGTTGCTATCACTCCATTGAAGATGCAGTGACATCAACTGATGAGCGACTTTTTTAACTTTCTAGAAAGCTGGAAATGGCCTATAGCAATCGTCCTTTCGATGTATTTTGTGAGTCGTGCCCTCATCATGGTTGCAAGAATTGGGATCCGAGTTGAAATCTTCACGCGTCTGCCTATTCTTGTAGGAACTGGAAGAGAGCCCATCAAAGCAGAAGTGGGAAAAGTGCGAATCTAAAAGAGACACACTGCAGACAACTTCGTATTAAATTCTGTTGATCTCCCGATTGATCTCCGCTTCACTAAACGAGTGACGATGCGGGTGAGTGATTTTCCAACCTTGAATCAAGAGTGCGCCCCCCCAGCCTAAGAGGGGGTAGATCGGCCAGAAAAAGCCAAATCCTGTTAAACACCACACCACAATCAAGAGACCATTCACCCAGAGGTAATTGATCACTTGATGGCGATAAGCCCTCTTGCGGCTGAGACGGCTAATAGCCAGATGACGAGCGTCATGCTCGTCATCAAACTTATCTGAAGATCTAGTCATCGTACGAGAATTAAAATTAGAAACTAAAGCTAACACCAGTACCAATATGATGCTGCCAACCTATTCCCCATCCCCCTCCTTTGCGCTCATCGGTGCTGTAGATAGGCTCCCAATGAGCAAACAAGACGACTTGGTCATTGATCGGGTATTCAAGAGCAATTTCTCCACCCCAGTCAGTTCGTTGCGATAGACCTGAATAGTCTCCTGGGGTGTAAAAACGTGGTCCTCCCGTGAGAGTCACATTTAGCAAATCAACGTTGAAACCTAAACCAAGCCAAGTATCAGTGTAATTACCTAAATAGGTTCCGTCACTTTCCCATCCACTGCGATTTTCAGCTGAAATAAATATGCCATCTGCAATTGATTCCAGCCCATCACCAAGTGCAAAATTGAGATCACCATCTCCAAATGCATAAGCTAATTTAGCTCCAACTTCATGCTTAAGTCCCTTTGTATCTTCAGCGATACTGGAAGTTACGTAGTACGGCTTCCAATCAACTGATATAGAAAAACGATCATTGGGCTGATATCTGGCTGCTAAATAAGCCTTTGCATCAACCCTTCGAAAGGGTGCCCCTGATTCTTCTTCTTCTTCCTCTTCACCTTCTTCCTCAATCTCAACTCTGCCATAAAAGTGCTCCGCTTCACCGTAGACAGCAGCAGGACCGATCAGTGCTTCAATCGCAAACGCACCATCGTTCTCGAGCCCCCACTCAAAAACACCTCCGAACTGGAGATCAATGGCATAGTGCCTGGGTTGGCCTTCGAGATTATCTTCTAGTCCTGCATGACCTTCTATGGTCAGGACTGGCGAAGCTTTAAATTCTCCAGCTTCTAATGATTCACCACCTGCAGCGCCATGAGCTCTTACGGCTGTAAAAGATGAGGTAGAAAGTACAAAAAAGGCCGCCGAAGCTCCAATGTGAACAAGTTGTCGAGTGAATGATGATTGCATGAAATCAATACAGTAAAGAAGAAAAAGAAAACGCTAATTATTTAATAGAGGCCCATTGCTTTTGCAACCTGCTAGCAGCGGCTTCATTACAACTGCCACCTTGAGCTACAACAAAAATACAAACATTTCTCGTAGCTGTTTGCACCAAACTTTTCCCTGGAGCTTGACCATCAGCAAAAAGAGCTTGCTTTGCTATTGGAACCCCGCTGCTACGACTAATCCGTCGCATCGTTTTAGAGGGAGGAAGCGACTCAGGAAAAATGGCCTGACTTCCAGATGCTTTGATCGACTTGCTAATTGCTGACAAGCTGGAGGGACGCAGAGTTCCACCTGTGGTGTAGTCATCCAGAACGGGAAGCTCCCGAACGCCGTAACGGTTAGCCAAGAAAGAATAAGCTCGGTGACCAGTCACAAGGACGCGCTGCTTTTCCGGAACAGTTGCTACCTGTTCACCAATCCATCCTCCAAGAGAGACAAGAACGCGATCTGCCTTCGCACGACGCTGATCAATCTGAGCATCACCATTGACATCAAACAGCGGTTTTAAACTCGATGCCACGGTGTTAGCCATCGCAATCACGTTGGCTGGGTCATGCCAAAGATGGGGATCTTTTACAGAGTTGTTTGGGACAGCAATATTTCCAACTTTTACAACATTGCCAGGTGTTCTGATCTTATTTAACGCCGGAGTGAGGTTGTACCCGTTCAAAAGCACAATCTTTGCTTTCGCAAGATTTTGCCGATCAGCAGGACGCAACGCCAAGGTGTGGGGATCTGAACCTGGTTTGATCAAACAGATCACTTTTGCTTGGTCACCCACCAAGGTGTTCGTGAGATCGCAAAGGATCCCGTCCGCGGCCACGACAGTGGGAGTTGCCGTATTGGCTGCCGCCAGCAGGAGACTTGCAAACGGTAAGGACGCGAGCAAGGACACTTGAAAAACAAGGAAAAGAAGCAATGAAACGATAATCATTCTCAAACAATTGTCTAGGTATTTCTCCACGCCAATGGGCAAAGCAACACAACGCAAGCCACGCCGATCAACGGTCCTGGTGGGAGATTAAGAGGCAAAGCCAAAAGAAAACCTCCGCCACTGAGAGCCAAACCCACAAAAGCTGACTGCACCATTGCCGCACGAAGACTTCTCACACGACGAAGCCCCGGAAGAACAGGAGCACACAGCAAACCAATGACCAAAATCACTCCCACTGCTGCCATAGCGCTGACAATCACCGCAGCAGTTACCGCAGATAGGGCAAGCCGTAGTCCGCGCACCGGCAGTCCAGTCGCCGCAGCACCCTCTGGATCAACCCCCAAATAAACAAGCTGCTTGTAGCGAGTGCCAAGAAGCAAAGCCACAGCCAAGCAAGCAAACAAGACCCGACCCACATCGAGCCAACCCACCGTGAGCAAATCACCAAACAACAAGGCCTCAAGGTCCAGCCGCAAACTCAGCAAAGGGATCAGCAAGACTCCGAGCCCAAGAAAACCAGCGAGCACGGTATTGATGACAGCTTCCTCATTCAGCTTTGAGCTGCGCTGCAATCGTTCCGCCAACAATGAACCAAGAATGCCGCTGATGACTCCCCCCACTGCTGGGTCAAAACCAAAGGCCACCGATAATGCCAATCCTGGAAGCACGGCATGGGAAATGAGGTTGGCTTGAAGAACCCGGCGTTGAGTGACTAAGAGAGTCCCAGTGACAGGACATAAAATCCCCACCAAAAGTGCCATCAACAGAGGCAACAACCAAAAAACGATCTCATCCACAGAGATGATTTCCCGGATTAACCAAACCTTTGAGAGCGCGTCTCACCTCAGCAGGAGGTCCATCAGCAAGAACACACCGATCAACCACAATGACGCGGTCGAAGGAATCCAGCGACTCACCCCAGTCATGACTGCTCACCAGCAAGGTATGACCCGCATCAGCCAACTGACGCATCAGAAGCAACAACTGATCCCGGGAGGGCGGATCGATCGCGGCACAAGGTTCATCGAGAAGAAGCATCCGAGAGGGTTGAACAAGGCAACGAGCAAGCAAAGCTCGTTGCTGCTGTCCACCTGAAAGTGCATCAAGGCGTCTATTTGCAAGTTCTGCCAGACCAACGCGTTGGATTGCAGCCTCCCGATCGCAACACCCGAAGGATTGACCATTCATCGATCCAAGATCAACGAGATCACGCACGCTGATTGGGAACGACCAATCAATCCGACTGCGCTGAGGCATCAATACCACTCTTTCACGACAAGTTTCGATCGGATCCCCATGGCAAAAAATCGTTCCACCACTAGGACGCAATTGCCCTTGAAGCACATGCAGCAGAGTGGATTTACCGGCGCCATTGGCACCAACTAGAGCTGTCAATGTGCCCGATTGCAGCGACAACGAAACGTTTTCCAGAACAACGTTATCGCCATATTGAACATTCACATCTCTTGCTCTGAGAACTGGCTCTTCCAAAATCGAACCGTCAAGTTGGCCCAACCTATCGACGGACCCGATGAAATTCATCCAAGTCACCACCGGCAGGTAACCACCGTGCCAAGACAACTTGAGGCTTAAGAAGCTCAAACTCCAAACTTTTTCCATCAATTAGGGCAGCTCGGCGTTTCGCACCATCCCCATTTGTCATCACTGTGAGAAGACGATTCGTAGCGGGGTCCACATCAAGTACCGCTCCTGAAGCCAAGTACCATCCAGGAAAATACCTTCGCTTGAGCACTGATCCAGAGCTATTCAGAAGCAGTAATTCATCGCGAAGAATGGGCGATGCATCACGAAGAACAATCCAAATGTTTTCTCCCCGGTTATCGCAAGCCGTTGCCATGACCCCCTCCTCCCCTAACCAAACCTGGCGTGGAGGCTTTCCGGGAATAACGAGCTCAATCGAGCGTCGATAATCAGGCCAATTCCTTAACAACACCGCGCGACCGGAGCCAGAACAAAACGACTTAAGTTCTCGGCTTCCAGGCAGGCTTTGTGCAGTATTCCCCGTTTTATCAGGGTTCATTGGCAGAAGGTCAAGACCGTCGTAGGAAGGAACAACCAATCCACTGCCATCAGGAAGAAGACGGATCGCACCTGCAACCTCCAGGTCGAGGTCACGACGCTTGGCATTAGCAGAACGAATCCAGGTTCGGTCACTACCAGCTTCGATACCTCCAACTTGTACGAGTAACTCCCCGCGCCGATTACTACTTAAGTGGGCAAATAAAAGGGATCCAGTCGCTAATGATTGGATGGCACCTGGAAGGGGATCTGCCAATCCTTGAACTCGATCGCTCATCGCCCGTGGAGTGAGCTGGCGAAGCAACACCTCCAGCTTGGATGGATCTTTATCGGTTACGAAAGCAACGCCCTCACCATTACCAAGTGGCTCGATCTGAAGAATGCGCTGCTCGATAGACGACAACGGCAACCAACTGCCATCCTCACGAAGCAATTTCAACTGTTCTCCCTCCTCCTCGACCATCACGGCCACGAGATAAGAACGAGGGTCCCACCAAATTGAACGGTTCGGCAGTGCAAGCCCCCGTTGATCACGACCGGCAAGAACAAGCTTCTGGGGCGAACGAATCAGGGCACCTGGATCAAGAAGCAAGCGGAACTGGTCCTGTTGACCAAACCATTGATGGGGCTGATGAGGCACAAGACGACTGTTCTCAGCCACCGACTTGCGGTCCATCGTCCGACTGAAGCGCACGTCAAGTGCTGCAGCGCCAGAACGGATGGATTGAATCGCGACGGATTGCAAACGCGGCGGACGACGCAACAAAATCTGCTGCTGGACCAAAGCGACAAGGCCCAGGCCCATCAAAGCAACGCTGAGGAGTCGAACCTTGCCAGTCGATGAGCCAAACCCCTTTGAGCTCATGGTTCCAGAGGCCTCTCAGGTCGCGGGATGACTGTGATTGTGCTGGGCTTCACCACATTGGTGAGCAATCCATCCCTGATCTGCGTTGTCATCGTCCCCTCGATAGCCAGCCATTCATCCGGCTGAGGGTCCGCAGTCGCAGGCCATTCAATCGGAAGACCAGCAGGAGTGGCATCAGCCAGGCAGCAACGGACCGTGAGACGGGCGAGCTGTGGTTCCATCCCTGGACGTTGAAGCACAAAGCCACTAATCCGCACGGGATCTCCTGCATGCAAATTGGGATCCGGTTGACTGCGCAACAACCGCACCCATTCCGTCAACGTGCGTTGTTCTGGCGGAAGGAAAAAACTCAATCGCGGCGCCTCAGGCAAATTTTCGCTGCGGTTCGCAGCCAAATCACTGAAGGAAGGTGATGGGGGAAACAACAAAACCAAACAGGCCACCGCAATCGCAACCAACCAACTCAGAGGTGCCGGCGATGTTTTCAAGCGTGGAGCAGAGCGCAGCTGAACAGCACCGAGCACCATCAGAACAACTCCAGCAATCGCAACCACCGGATGGAACACCGCATTGAGAAGCAGATCCAAGCGAGCGGACACACTGCTCCAGACCAACACCCATCCCCAAAGCAACAAAACAAGGGGGGGAAGATATCGCGTTTGCCGAATCCAGTTCAGACGTGCCATCGCGTTACAGCAGCACAAGATTGACCCACTGCCCGATCAATAGAACGAGCAACGATGCTGCGACTGCTGTGATTGCAATGGCTCGCGTTGAAAGAAGCACAGTGAACAAGCCAGCAAGCTTGAGATCGACCACTGGACCGAGAAGGAGAAAGGCCAACAAGGCTCCAGGCGTGACCTGGGCGGCAAAGCCAAGGGCAAGAAACGCATCAACGCTGGAACAGACCGAAACCACCAGTGCCAGAAGCATCAGAGCAAGCACCGACACGGTGGGGCCTGACCCCAAAGCCAGCAACCAACTGCGCGGCAACCAGATTTGAACCGCTGCTGCGAGAGCACAGCCCAACACCAACAAGGTGAGCAGGCTCAAAAATTCACGCGTGCTGTGTTGCAGCAGATCCGCAGGCCGAAGCGGCACCTCCTCTAGCCGACGTTCAGACGTATTGAGGCTCACTCCAACCAGCCCACTGCGACGTTCAAGCAGTCCCACACGTGAGAGGGGTTGACTCAGTCTTCGCTCTTCGAGCAAGGCAGACGCCAACAAACTGGATTCAGGCAGCAACCCCAGAAGAGCACTGAGCCCTATGGCAATTAGAAACGCACCAATGGGTCTCCCCCAGAGCAACCAGGTCTGGTCAGGGAAAGCGGCCCAAGTACTGGCCAAGACAATCGGATTGAGAACCGGTGCTGCGAACAAAAAACCAAAGCCGGTGCCCAACGGCGCTCCGCTTGCAATCAGACGTCTGGCAACTGGAACATTCCCACATTCACAGGCGGGCAACGCGAAGCCCAGCAAGGCTCCCACAACTGGAGCAAGCAGTGGATGGCGTGGCAAACGCTTGATCCATGTTGACTGGGGGACAAGCCATCTCGCCAAACCAGCAATCGAAACGCCCAGAAGCAAAAAAGGAAGCGCTTCGATTAACAGACCTTGAAAAATGGCCCAGCCAGTGGCGAAGCGTGTCATCAACCCTGGAAGCAGCTAACTCCAGCCATGGCTGGCTTGATCTTCCACGTAGGCCGCAACATCAGCAATTTCATTTTCACTCAGCACATCCAAGAATGCAGGCATTGCATTACGCCCGTAGGTCACTTGAGCCACGATTCCAGTCTCATGACCGGTCAAGTAGTTAGGGAGAAAAGCCTCAAGGTCGTCCTGGCGCAAGGTCCGCTCACTCTTCACAATATTTCCACCGCCGGCATGGCAGGCGGCGCAATTGGTATTGAAAATCTGACCACCCCTCACCGTGTCAGAGGCCATCGCACGAAGAGGCATGCTCAAGACCAGGACCAAAGCAAAAACAACGGAGAGTAAAAAACGCATGGCGCACCATTATCAATTGTCACCATTCTCAGGAGATCTGAAGCAGCGGTGGTGCCGTTGCTGCAGATCGTTATGGAATGAATCTGACAGTGTTAAGCCACCAGTGCAGCCCAAGCGAAAGCTCCGCCAATACCAATCCAAATCCCAGCAGCAACACGCTTGCCCTGATCGCCAAGAGCATTCAGCAATCGCTTCGAGCCCAGGCTGACAGCAAGAAGCAAGGCACCTTGGGCAATCAACAGACCCAAGAAATAAGTGATGAGTGGCGTGGATTCAGCGCCAACAATCGCCCCACCTAGCAAATACCCATGCAATCCAATGACCGGAAGCAACAGTCCTGCAGGAATGATATTGAGAGCGATCAAACCCTCAACCACCAAACTCAATGAGACGAGCGCCTCAGCAGCGGGCTCGAGACTGGAGGGGAGGGGAATGAATTGCGTTAAAAGCGCACCTCCAAGGGCGAACGCCAAAAGGGGAATCACCCAAGCGACTGGGCGCTTAAGTCCGATCCATCCAATTGCCAGCAGAAAGAAGAGATGGTCAGGGCCCAGCAGAGGGTGGCCAATGCCACTGAGCAATCCCTGCACCGCATTCATTTCACCCCCTTCAGGCATCGCGAAGGGATGGTGGGCAACCGCGGGCCCAGCAGTCATGAGTAACAACGCAGCTACAGCAAAAACTCCGAGACCGCGAAAGACTCTGGTGATTCGTTTGGACGTCAATGGTCGATCCTCGTCGATTGAAAAAAATCGGCGGGCGTTCTGACTTCTGCTGACGAATTTTTCAGCAGTTCACAGCTGCGGGACAGCGACGGAATTTCACCGTTCTTTCCCCGTTACCTCTAGTGACTGAATCCCACTAGAACCGATTAACCGTTCTACTTCAGTTCCAATTCAGTGTCCTGCACTGGAGCCATGGTTATGAGCGTTGCAAGGCATCCATTTTGCCCCCATCTGATGGGCTCCCTTGCAGTTGAACAAAGCTGCGGCCTCCTCGGCTTCTGCCTTCGTGTCATACATCGCTTTGATGGGCTCTGTACCAGGTTTCGATGGGGAAGGATCTTTCCCCATCGAAAGCAACGTTCTGCTGTGGTCAGAACCAATCTCGTGATGAGCAATTGCCGGAGTCGTCAAAGCCAGCAAGCTCAAAAGCAATCCAGCGGATGTGGTGAGACGCATCTCAGGTTTACTGCAACTCTCTGATTTTGATGCATCAGGCGCCCCTGGACAGGTTCCCCTACAAGATGAGCTGCGGATGGTGCTGAATGTGATGGTGAATGATCTAAACGCTTCCATCCCACACCTCAAAAGTGGATCTTATGGATTCGGCAACCTTGAAATTGGCATCGACGATGCGAATCGATGGCGCAAGATCCCGTGCTTAGGAGCAAACAGAAACGCCATCACAAACAAACCTGTCTGTACAAGAACGATGCAACCAGCTGGTGAACTATCAGTCCAATAACTTGTATATACGCCAAGAAGACTGGAAAGAATGCTGCTGCCAATCGCCAACCAACTCATTCGATCAAAGCGATCTGTTAGCAGATAAGCAGTAGCCCCAGGAGTAACCAGCATGGCCACCACCAAAATGATGCCTACCGTTTGCAAACCAGCAACCGCAGCAAGAGAGAGCACAGAGAGAAGGAGGTAATGGAGAACACCCGTGTTGATTCCAATCGAGCGTGCATGCGTCGGGTCGAAACAAAACAACAAAAGATCACGACGGAATAACAAAAGAACAGCAGTTACAAGAGCTGAAATCAGAACCGTTTGTTGAATATCAGCAATAGAGATACCAAGCACATTGCCAAAAAGAATATGAGTGAGATCAATATTGCTCCGCGTCTTCGAGACCAGCACCAGTCCAAGAGCGAAGAAACCAGTAAAAACAAGGCCAATCACCGTGTCTTCTTTAATTCGGGACTTCTGCTTAACGAAGCCAATCATGGCGACTGATCCCACACCAAAGACAAAGGCCCCAACCGAAAAAGGCAGTCCAATGGCATAGGCCAGGATGACCCCTGGCAACACTGAATGAGAAACCGCATCACCCATCAACGCCCAGCCCTTGAGAGTCATGTAACAAGACAGGAGACCGCAAACGGCACCAACGGTGGCACTGATTAGAAGAGCCCTCACCATGAAGGCGTGCTGAAGAGGCTCGAGCAAAAATGTAGTCAAGCGTCCTCCGAGGAACTATTTCCGGTCAATAAATCTGGAGGGAGGCCACCAAAGGCCAAAGAAAGATTTTCTGGAGTGAACACCTTCGATGTTTCACCGTAAGCCAAAACCGTTTTATTGATTAGAACTGTGAGATCGCAGAAGTCTCTGACATGACTGAGATCATGCGTTGAAATCAAAATGGTGCGTCCTTCCTTACGCAACTGGAAAAACAGCTCTGCCATCAACTTCTCCGTACGAACGTCCACGCCATTGAAGGGTTCATCCAATAACAACACCGATGCGCGCTGTGCAATGGCTCTTGCCAAAAAGGTCCGTTTACGTTGACCTCCGGAGAGAGCAGCGATCGGGCGATCCCTTAGATCAAGAAGCTCAACGCGCTCAAGGGCATCGCGAACCGCAACCCTGTCTGACTGCCGTGGGATCCGGAGCACATTCATGGCTCCATAGCGACCCATCATCACCACATCCCAAACAGAGACAGGAAAATCGCAATCGATCCCTTCGTTCTGAGGCACATACGCAACAGCTTGATCACGCTGAGCCCTAGACACACTGCGACCATTGATTTTGATGTGTCCACGTGAGGGACGAATAAAACCAGTGAGCGCCTTGAAAAGGGTCGATTTACCAGACCCATTCATCCCCACCAGACCACAGATGCATCCCGCAGGCAGATGAAGAGAAGCGTCGTAGAGGGCAACTGTGCCGTTGTAGTCAACACAGATCTGATCTGCCTCGATCCTCATCAATTCACTCTGGGTCATGAGGACTTTTCGGAGGAAGCAGCCAACCCCTGCCTAAGAAGTTTCACATTGTGGCGTTGAAGGTCGAGCAGAGTTGGTGCAGGACCGTTGCGTTTTGATAGAGAGTCCACATAGAAATTGCCACCAAAACGAGCGCCTGAAGCGCGAGCCACCTCTCGCTGGGCTTTATCACTCACCGTGGTTTCACAAAACACCGCAGGAACCTGATCTCTTTTCACACGCTCAATCAACCGAGCCATGCGTCTTGGAGTGATCTGGCTTTCAGCATTGACCGGCCATAAATAGGCCTCATCAAATCCATAATCTTGAGCCAAATAGGAAAATGCCCCTTCACAGCTGACCAAAACTCGCTGTTTTTTGGGAATGACAGCGAGGAGGTTTCGCAACTCGGTATCCAAATTTTTCAATTGGAACTTGTAGCGTTTGCCATTGTCTCGATAAATCTGAGACCCCTCTGGATCGAGGTCAGAAAAGGCATCGACGAGTTGATCCACATATCCCTGAGCCCGCAAAGGTGACATCCAGGCATGGGGATTGGGCTTTCCGGCATACACATCCCCCTCAATGAGCAATGGCTGCATCCCCTCGGTGAGAGTGACAGTGGGCACGTCTCCAGCTGATTGAACAAAGCGACGAGCCCAAAGTTCTAATCCCAATCCATTTTCAACGATTAAATCTGCTCCTGATGCTTGTTCTAAATCCTTAGGAGAAGGCTCATATCCATGAATTTCTGCACCCGGCTTCGTAATTGACTTCACTTGCAAACGATCACCAGCCACCTGACGAGCCATATCAGCAAGGATCGTAAATGTTGTCAAAACAATTGGACGATCATCAGAACCATTACCAGATTTATTAGATAAATCACCTTGCTTAGAACATGCAAAAACCAAAGGCAAGCCCACTGCAAGTGTTGTCATCTGGCGCAAAAGCCGCCTTCTCGATGACTTCGAAAGAAAGTTGTTCATGAATTCCAAAACAGTTGAATCAGTGGGTAGACAAATATTCATTCATGAAGATGGTTTTACTCCAATAGTTCCACGCCGACGCCTACAGCGCTCAGAGCAGTAACGAACCTCATCCCAAACATCTTTCCATTTGCGACGCCATTGAAATGGGCGACCACAAACAGCACATATTTTCGTGGGGCGATCCGGTGACGCCATCTAACAGAAAACCTAATGTAGGAAAGCTAATCAGGCTTTTGATGCCTTTAAAGGTTCCATTCTAAAGGCTGACGATACTGAAATGAGACCACACCAACCAGCACAACAGAATCAAATCAAAGCAACCTCAAACAAGGCCTTCTAACGCAACCATTGAACCTTTTTATTCCTTTAACTAACAAAATCAGCAAGCAATTTTCGATCGATTCAACGTGTGCATCAGCCAACACTTCTAAACCCTAGGAGTCGTCATCAGTTGAACCTGTCCAGCGCCGCTCCACTTGAACAAATAGCAACCAGGCCAACGATGCTCCTGCTCCCGCAGCCCAATTAGAGCGCAGCAACGCAACCAAGGCCAAAGTGCTCGCCGCGATTCGCAATGCTCGTAGGCCAAAGCGGCTGTATTGAAGCAAACGATGATTCACAGGTGAAAGCACCAAGCAACGGCGTCCAAACCAAGTGGAGCGAAGGCAGGAGCCAAGCAAAACCGGCAAGACTCCATCCGAACGGTGAAGCGCCCAGCTACTGCCATCACTGAGCTCAGAAGAAGCGAGCGAAACGTTTCGCGCAGTCGCGGACTCGGACGCATAGCTTTACAGAACTTCATGCCTCCGCGACATGCTCGAGCTTTATTTAAATGCCACCTTGCACAACCAAATCAGTGTTGATCACTATCGCCAAGTCTTACTGAACCGTGGATTGGATGAGCAAGACCAAAAGCTGAGGAGCAATCTCCTGAAACGCGTTGAAGCAGGAACGATTCAACTGTCATCCTGACTGATCTGTTCAGGTAGGTCTCATGTTCCAAACCAATGATCCTCGCTTCTGGAAAGCAGTTATCGGCACCTTCTCATTGGTACTGAGCTGCGCACTGGCTTGGCTGATCCTTAAACTCTGATTACTTCCATTAAGTCGCAACTTAACGCTATCAACTTTAGCCAAGAGAAAGCAACAAATTAAAACGCTGCGACAATCAGATTTCTCAAAAAAGAAAATTCGCAATGGCCATCATTAAAAGCCCAAAAAACAATATAGATAAAATCAAAACAAAGATCAGAGTGCTTCCAGCAATTAAGGCGAAACGTTTTGCTGCGTCTGGGAACAGCAAGTAAAAGCTAAGAGCTGCAGCAAGTCCCCAAAGAGGAGGAATCAAGACACAAACTCCAGTCAAAGCGATAAGACGCACGCGTCGATGTCGTTGCTGTTCGATCAGCCTCAACGCTTGGGTCTCCTCCTCTTCCAAAGCCAAACGCTCTTCATCGCTCAGCCAACGTCCGAACTGTTGTGCCTGCTTGAACTCACGTTCAAGTTTGTCCGTGCTGGAAAAAGGATCCATCGGATTAATTTATCGCCGTTTTCAATGGGGGCTGCGTTCCCAGGCCCGTTCGAGTGACTCTCTCATCGCTTTGCTCGAAGGATCAGCCAAGCGATTGTTTCGACGAAAGGCTGCTGTGATCCGCCAGAAACGCGTAGCGCAAGCTATCGCGACGACGAACCAAGCGAACAAGATCCAGGCAGAACCGTGCACGACAATGTTGTGAATACCCCCATGATGGTGGTTGTAAGGATTTAGTCGATGAACGGAAAGCTCGTAGTTGGGGCCATCGGACTGCTTGTGACCGCAGTTGCGATCTATGAATTCCTGTTGTTGAGAGGATTAGCACCCTCCACCTGAGCCTCACAGGAATAGGTTTCAATAGACGCCTTCCTTTGGCGGAATTCAGGGTGATCAACATCCTCCACCCGCCACCACCAACGCCCATCGGTATAGCTGGGTGGACCAGCATTGTTGGTACGTGGCAGTTGCAAGTTGAGGTTTCGCCAGTGGAGAAGGATCCCATCGCCAGGCACGGTTCCATCAGAACTGTTAGGGATTGGTTCCAACACAGCACCGATTGCCTCCTGCCCCAAATTGGTCCGCTCGGCAGTGAGCAGGTCTCCTTCACACAAATAGCTATCGGCAAAGACAGCAGAACATGGGGCGAGCCAAAACAATGCCCCCAGACAAAACGAAAAGAGAGTGCGCAAAGCGGGGGACATCGTTCACCCCACCCAAGCACCAAACACGACAGAGTGTTGTGAAGACAGAGCGTATTGATGATCCCTACTAAAGATCAGCTGCTCGCCGCATCCGCTGGCTGGGTGGCCGTTGTCCTGAACGTGGTGCCAGGACTTGGTGCCGGTTATTTGTATCAACGACGTTGGAAGGCTTACTGGATCACATCCATACTTGCCACAACCTGGTTTGTTGTTGGAGCAGTGTTAACTCAGAACTCCGCAACTGAAGCTGAACCACAAAACCAACTCGTTGGGCTGATCGGTTTGATTGTGCTGGCAGCTGTGACCAGCGCTGAAGCTGGGATGGCTGTAAAGGCAGTCCGTCAAAACAGCTAATGCAGACCAACCCGAATGCGGTGCTCCGCTTCTGGTTTCATGACTGTCGCCCGCACCAATGGTTTCGTAGGAATGCAGACTTTGACGCAGTGGTGTGGAAACGCTTCGGAAAGCTCACAGCCTCAGCATTAAAAAGTGAACTCAGCCACTGGGAGCAGAACGCGACCGGTGCACTGGCTCTTGTTTTGATGATGGATCAATTCACACGGCAACTGTGGAGGGATGAACCCAGAGCTTTTGCGGGCGATGCTCAAGCCCTAAGCCTGACCCAGAAAGCGGTCGCCGAAGGATGGATCGCCCAAGAACCAGCACAGGTGCGACGCCAGTTCTGGTTGATGCCGATGCTCCACAGCGAGGAATTGGAAGTCATTGTGGACGCGATTTCCTTTCTGGAGCGATGGAGCGACCCAGCCACAGTGGCAGTCGCTTGTCGCAACAAGACTTTGATCCAACGCTTTGGACGTTATCCACAACGCAATGCCGCACTGGGAAGACCCTCCACTCACGAGGAGTTGAGGTTTTTAAAGGATTGGAATTCACGTGCCAAACAGAAACGATGCCTTTCTCACGCTTGTGATCAATGCTCTAAACAAGGACCGATTCAGTACAGGGTTAAAACAGCAGCACAACCAAACTGGCGATTTGCATGCCCCAGCTGCTTGAACAATCTGCAACACCAACCTGGTTATCAATACGGGGGAACTCGAAAAGCAAACCGTCGCAAACGACAACGTTGATGAGCAACGAATTCATCACATCAACCAACAGGGATTAAAAAGCTCTGCAGACAAACAAAGCAATGTGAATCAGCTTTGCCTCTCCATGAGCAAAACCTCTTTTGGGAACGTGGGATAAGGGATAAGCGTGATGGCTTTAAAACCATGAGCCCGATGTTTCAGTGTTTGATCTGCAGACAAACGATCGAACGTTCAACCCGTGCCTATTGGAAACACAAGGGTCATCTCCTTTGCTCAACCTGCAAAGACAACATCGAGGCAGAGGTTGGTCAAAGTAGGCAGCAGACGCCGCCTAGCTCTTGAACCTGATCCAGATTGTGGCTTTGGTTGCAGGAGTCACAGCTCTAGCGGCTGGAATAGGCCTAAGCATCCTTCGCGTAGGCCTACAACGCGTCTTTGCCTCAGCTCCCACGCTCTGGAAAAACAACGATGAGCTCGTCACCGACACCAGTCTCACCGTTGTCATCCCAGCCTTCAACGAGGCGAACAACATTGAGGGTTGCCTGACTCACGTGCTGATGTCTGACAAGCCTTGTTCTCACTGGGAAGTGTTGGTTGTCGACGATCAGTCCAGCGACGACACAGTCAAGATTGCGGAACAGACGATCGGTACCGTCGCTCGTGCTGACCAACCCGTTGCAGCCGTTCTCCAAGCTGGCCCGCGACCGAAAGGAGAGCGCTGGGTGGGGAAAAACTGGGGTTGCAGCCAAGCCATGGAGCGGATCCGAACCGAATGGGTGCTGTTCATCGACGCAGATGTGACCTTGACGCCCGATGCCATCCTTCGCGCACTGCAGCAGAGCATCAACGAAAAGGCCGATTTGTTCAGCTTGGCTCCACGCCTGAGCTGTGGATGTCTTGCCGAATGGATGGTCCAACCCATCATTGCGAGCTTGTTAGGACTCGGATTTCCGATCCTTGAAGCCAACGACCCTGACTCAAAGGTGGCCTTTGCTGCAGGCCCTTTCATGTTGTTCCGCAGAAGCAGCTACAACTCCATCGGCGGCCATAGGGCCCTCGCAGGAGAGGTTGTGGAGGATCTGGCCTTGGCGCGTCGGATTAAGGAGGGGGGATTCCGCTTGAGATACGTCCTTGGAATTGATGCCGTCGACTTACAGATGTACGCCAATTTCGAGGCTCTCTGGGAAGGCTGGAGCAAGAACTGGTTTCTTGGTCTAGATCGCAGCATCAGCAAATCCCTGGGTGCTGGAGGTGTGGTGCTGTTGATGTTCACGCTGCCATGGCTACTTGTACCGACCAGCCTGACGATGGCGTTGCTGAGCAACCACGATCAGATCCTATGGCTCATTGATGCGGGTTTCGGATTGATTGCAATCTTGATGCAGCTCAGCGTTCGCCTCTGGACCCAAGCCCGTTTTTCGGTGCCTTTACGACACTGGTGGCTGATGGGCATAGGCGGAGTGATCATCGGGCTGATCGCACCCACTTCCGTTTGGAAAAGCTTGACGGGTAGGGGCTGGACCTGGAAAGGACGCTCCCTTGCCGAGGATCAGGCGCTCTAGCGGTTAGAGCCAACATCCAGACAAAATGAATGCATCTGTCAAACCCCCATGTACCGACTTGGTGCACTCTTGGCTCTGTGCCTGGCATTGCTAATGCCTGCCACCGTGCAAGCCAGCACGATTGAGGTCACGATTAATAGCATCAACACCGAGGGAATCGGTGAATCCATCGGCACAATTAGTGCCCGGGATACAGACCAAGGCTTGGTGATTATTCCTGAACTCAGTGGCTTGAGCGAAGGCGAGCATGGTTTCCACTTGCATGCTGGAGATCAGTGCGCTCCACAAACCAACTCCGAAGGGGCCTCCATTGCAGGTCTGGCAGCTCTCGGACATTGGGATCCAGACCAAACCAACACCCATCTCGGACCATTTGGGAATGGCCATCGCGGCGATCTCAGTCGATTAGTGGTGGACCGAGATGGCAACACCACAACAAGCGTTGTGGCACCAAGACTTAAGGCCTCCGATCTTCGCGGCCGCGCTCTTGTGGTGCATGCAGGGGGAGACACCTACTCCGACACGCCCCCCCTAGGAGGAGGCGGTGCACGCATTGCCTGCGGTGTGGGGTCTTGAGCGCATCTCTCCTGCTCCTCATTCATCCCATTGGCGTTGGCTTATCCAGTCGATTTTGGGATCGATTCATCAGGTGTTGGCGAGCCTATGACGACACAACTACCTTGCTCGCACCTGACCTACTCGGTTGCGGAGAGAACGAGCATTCAAAACAACAGATTGCCCCCGAGGATTGGGCGGCACCACTGATCGATCTTCTGAGAGAACACAACAACACCCCAGCAATCCTTGTCTCACAAGGAGCCTCCCTTCCGATTGCTTTAGCTGTAATCAAGACCGCACCTGAACTCGTTGGTGGCTTGATCGCGATCAGCCCACCAAGTTGGCGCATTCTTGAGGACTCCGTTCCAAAAATGCAATCTCAACTCCTCTGGCGATTGCTGTTTCAAGGACCAATCGGATCTCTGTTTTACCGCTATGCACGCCGCCGTACATTTTTAAAATCATTTTCAACCAATAATTTATTTGCAAGCAACGAAAATGTTGATGCTGAATGGCTCGACACGCTGGAACAAGAAGCAGCAAACATGACAACACGCTGGGCAACATTTTCCTTTTTAGCTGGTTTTTGGAGACGCAACTGGACCAAGCAATGGCAAGACATCAAGCAACCTGTATGGCTGCTATTCGGGCAGGAGGCAACTGGCATTGGCCGTTCCAAGCATTGGGATGATGCACAAGATCGCATCAACACTTATGCGCAGCAGATGCCGAATGCTTCGAGCGCAACGATTCGTGGGCGAAACGTTCTTCCCTATGAATCAACTACTGAGTGTGTAACCCAACTTCAAAGCTGGTTGCTACACAATTAAACCCACATCAAACCCAGCGCGACAATCCTCGGGCGCTCTCCTAAGTCGATGGCTGCCCCCCATGGGCTGAAACGTCGCGCATGGCCTCAGATGGATTCAACGAACGCGCCAGAGCCAACAGGCCAGCAGCAAGAACAGTTTCACCTTCAAGCTGCATCATTCGGTGGAGGCTGATGACCTCGCTGTAATCAGCGGCAGCAGTTCCGTTGATCAGACCGCGAGCGGTACATCGAGCCACAGCCAGTTGAAGGGAGATCGTCATGACCTAAAGCTGGCCCAAGGATGAGCAAAACCACCGAAGCTTCCAGTTTCCAGCTGATTCAGAAACGCAAATCAGCAACAAACCGGTTAACGTTTCTTAATATTAGGAATTTGACGGATGCTTTCTGCGCTTTTCCCCTTGGCTTACGGCACAGTCTTTCTTTTCCTTTTAGTTCAAGCCTTTCGAATGATGCGCTTGAGCCCTGGCTTTTCTAGCCCTGATCACTCAAGACGCCGAACAGACCGCACTGGACTGTTGACGACTCATCCAGAACTCCTAGATGCGGACGGTTCCATCACAGGAGAAGACCTACTGGTTGTCCGCTTCCGAGGCTTGGATCAACCTGAGACTTCCATCACGGATTGAAGATCCGCGAAGGCGCATTCAGAATGGGGGAACCACTTTCAAACCCATGACACTCAACCAATTTCTGATCTTCTTGGTCATCGGAATTGCAATAGCAGTCGTAACAAGCGCAACTTGGATTTGGTGGATACTCGCGATCTGCACAGCTTTGGTTGTCATCAAACTTTTGATGAAATAATTCGAGACACATATGACAACGCAACTAACAGCAATCAATTGGGCCAAAGCAGTCACAATTGCATTAATTCTCTTACTAATCTCACTCTTTGGCATCGATGGTCAGCGACAGATTCTTTATGCATGCATGCATATCAGCTACTGCATATGGTGGCTTTTAGAACAACAAATTTACCCTGATCGTTGTAAGCAGATTTTTACAGAAAAAGTTGATACCGGTGGATTCACAGGAGCAATCCTTATTATTGGAATTTTTTATTCACTACCAGCATTTATTGCTTTCACCAATCCAACAGAACTCTCGATAGCAGCCACGGCAACAGCTATCCCATTGTTTTACTTTGGCAGCTTGATTAATACCGCAGCCGACATCCAGAAAACAACAGAGAAAGCAGCAGGTGCAGGGTTAGTCAATACTGGCATTTGGAGCGGCGTAAGGCATGTTAATTACACAGGTGATTTGATGCGCTATTTAAGCTTTAGCATAATAGCCGGATCCCTATGGGCTTTTTTAGTGCCACTATGCATCTTCGTTTTATATGTTCAGAGAATCCGAGACAGGGAGTCATCAATGAGAAATAAATACAAAGGGTTCTCAGATTACAAATCAAAAAGTTTCCGTTTAATCCCTGGAATTTGGTAAGAATGTATACATGGTCAGATCAATCCTCAATATTCTTTGGGTCGTCCTTGGCGGACTGCCCATGGCATTGGGCTGGTGGTTAGCAGGTCTTGTCTCTGCCATCAGCATCGTGGGCATTCCATGGAGCAGATCATGTTTTGTGATTGGCAAATTTGCTCTATGGCCTTTTGGGTTTGAAGCCATCAACCGCCGAGATCTCAGCGGACGCGTTGATCTAGGCACTGGCCCGATGGGACTCATCGGAAATGTAATTTGGTTTTTAGTGGCTGGCTGGTGGTTAGCGATTGGCCATCTCACCTCTGCACTCGCATGCTTCGTCTCCATCATTGGGATCCCCTTCGGAATTCAGCACATCAAACTCGCTCTAATTGCTTTAGCGCCGGTCGGAATGACCATCGTTCCAACTGATCGGACGAACTAGTCAATAGGAGCTGTACGCAAGGAACAAAACCATGAATCCAGAAGTACGACAATTCGTGATCGCTCAGCTTTTAGTGATCGTGATCCCTGTAGGGACCCTATTTGCAATCTGGATCAGCATGCTGCGCTGGAAAGGCAATCGCTAACGGAGGGGATGAGACAGCTTGCAACTGAAGTGGTCCTTCAAGGCATCCGTTGCCAAGCTGAGAACGACGAGCTTGCCAATAATCAGAATCACAATGAACATTCCTAGCGACTTTCAAGCCTTTTCAAACGTCCACGCCATCAGAGACGGCAGTGCATTCATTAATGTGCTCGGCTGGATGTGGACCGAAGATAAAGGGGTCCAGTATCTCGCCTGGGACGGGAGCATCTATTCAGCGAGTTCAATTGACGGGATCAGCCCGCAAGCTTCACACCAGATGTATCGAACAGCTAACTCCCTGGAAAAGCTAGCTGACCAGTAGGCAAAGGGACAAAATCACAAACTGGATGCCTGGTCAATAGGAATCACCAACAAGGGTTGCAAACTCACAGCAAGACGTGCCAGAACAAAGGAACGCATGCCTTTGGCAGATGACCAGCACAGCTCAACGCACAATTCAGGCCACAACAGGCGAAGACATGCTGATTGATGCGTTGCGAGGAATCAAAACAAAACCAGAGCTCATCCTCTTGCAAGAGCGGCTTACTTCCAACCCAGCCAATCCTCCACTTTTTAATTGGGTTTGCAACTTGTTGATCGAACGAAGGATTTCGCGAGGTCTGGCCGCCAGGGTTTTATCCCAATTGCATGACGAGGATTGAGCAAGTTAGGCAAAAGACCAGTGAAGCCTCGTACGGCCGTGCTCCAGCTGATGTCTTAGTACACAGAAACTCGGGATCCAGCACAACAGTGGGATCGATAGAAAAAGCTAAAGACGGAAAACCTAGAGGCAGAAGGATCTAAGCAACAACATCGACAGGAAAGCCAACAGCAAACGTAAAAGGACAACAAGCGACTGGATCGACATCAGCAGCTCAAGGCAACAAATACACAAATTGAAGTCAAATCAATCCAATACGTTGACTTCGATAAGGAAGGGCTGTTAGTAATAGTTTGTTGAAGCTTTTCTCAAATGCTTACTGGTGTAGACCTGCTCACTAAGGTCAAAGACCTTGGCGATGTATCAAAAACCGATTTAGCCACTCAGTGCGGCTATGTTTCTCAGAAGAAAGATGGAAGTAATCGAGTGAACTTCACGGCGTTTTATGAAGCACTTCTAAATGCAAAAGGCATTGATCTTGGTGGCGGAGCAGGGGGAATTGGCAAAGGTGGGCGCAAACTGAGCTACATCGCCAAAGTTCAAGGCAATGGAAATCTTTTGATCGGGAAAGCCTATACAGCAATGCTTGAGCTCAATCCTGGAGATAATTTCACCATCAAACTAGGTCGAAAGCAAATCCGGCTTATCCCTGAAGGCGCGGAAGACACCGAAGAATAATCAATGTAAGCAAAAAGTAAAAAATAAGAGGTTACTCAAACCTCTTTTTTATAAAAATATTTTTAAAAGCATACTAGAAAGTGATTGACGATCAATCAATCAGACGTTGTCCCATTTAATTTTGCCATCAAGGAGCTCCATGAGTTCCTCCAGCTTTTGATTCGTGACGCGAACATCTGCAGCATCTGGCATGGTGCCCTCTTCGATAAGAACGTTGTAGTGCTCTCGACACATATTGCGCAGTTCCTGCAAACGCTTCTTGGTGATGGTGCGCTTCTCTTCTGCTGTCGCCATGCTTGATTCCTTGACCTTTGGATAGTCTGCCTTATGGGCAGCAACACATGACTGGTCTAAGCCAGTTAGGTCATCAACCTAAAACTGAGAACACCCAGTCAATCAACGTTCAAGCGCATCTCAGAGTTCACCGAACAATGATCGAAAAGCCGAGGGAAGGCAGCAGGAAGGCAAAAAACAAAAGCGACTATGCTCGGCCAACGGGACAATTCCATCGACAAAACAATAAGTGGTGCGTCAAAGACAAGCTAAACAAGCAACATCCATCAACAAAGAAGCTTCTAGATATCGAATACGTCACTATTCAGCCAGAACATGAGAATCTAATCAACACAAAATAAAAGGAGCCACAAACATGAAGGCTTAAGGCAGCACACTGATCCAGTGGCCGTGTCTTGCCTGTCATTGGCCATGACGAGTCGCCCACCGAGCATGGCGACTTCTACTCTCGATTTCCCAACGACGCCACTCCGTTGAAGAGGCAGGTGCCGCAGACGACATCAAGGCTGGATCAGTCCAATAGTCAGGTGAGTCGAGAGTGGACTGATGGATAGGGCAACAGGGACCGTGGATCACGCCAGAAAACTACAGATTTTCTTTATCTTGCTCCCCCGGGCTGCCGTTTTGCAATACTTGCGAAAAAGAATTCACTTCACAACCCTGGACGAGGGATTCAAACGTTCAGAGTCGCACCGCGCAGCTTCTCCCTAGAGAGCGTCGGATGAGGGGAACCATATGAGGAGAAAGCGAATTACAGAATTTCTGAAGGGCAAACACAAGGATGAACCCGTTCTGATTTCAAGATCCAACGTAAGCTCTTGTACCTAGTTGGTTGGTCGATGTCCGCACCTCTTCAGAAATACGAATTGTCTTCGATGAAGTGGGCATCGAATGGAGAGCTCTCCACTCATGACATTCATAAGTTGCTCAGCAAAATGAATCAGGCACAAGCTTTTGAGCGAAAAATACGGTGCCTGGAACCCACAGAAAATTCAAAATAAATTCAATGCCGACACTCAGAGAAGTGTTCGATCTCTTCGCATAGGTACGGACTAATTCAAGTGAAACTAAATAAAATATACAGAAACGCTTTAAAGCAGTCAAAAAAACCTTCCTGATCCCAAGGTTAATCAGTAGATCGAACGTTTTTGAGCCAATCAAGGCCAGCATATCGATAACGGACAGATCTTGATGTACACGATTGAACACTTATCTGATGAAAGCTGGACACCAGAAGTAACGAGAGAGACCGAGTTCAAAGCATTTGTAGATGCTCGAACAAAATGTTTGGCTACAGGGAAAATTTATAGAGTCGTGGATGACAAACACAATGTAAGGTACACAATTACATTAGATGCCTGCAAAAAACAACTTTTTTCAAATCATTAATAGCTTGAGACCTCAAGGTCGTGATTGCAAGGCTGGCATAGCCTCTTGCAGCTCGGTAGAAGATTCAGAATCGCTAACGCCCTTGGTCAGCTGGAATGCCAAAGCAGCTAATCCAAGAAAAGCCAAAATAACGACTATGAGCAAAATTTTTGTTGGTGACATGAACGTCAGTAGGTTTAATAAAATATAGGATATCGATAAAAATTCAGGCAATCCAGGTTCCATTAAATCGTAAAACCACCATACTCTAGGCAAATAACTAAAGCCAGTAGCAGATCAATTCAATGTATTACTAGACCAATCGTCAATTAATGAGTACTTCAGCGAGGGAAGTAAGCCTACAGAGACAACCAAAACAAGAGACTAACCACAAAACCTAATAAACCATGTCAATCGAACACAAAAAAACCGCCCAAAACACGAGCGGCCTTTAACCAAGCAATCCCCATCACCCGGCCTTGTTCACCACATTGAGATGTGATGTGCAGATCATAGTGACAACACACGCCAACAGAGCACGAGTATCGATTCGCTCAAGGTTGTGACTACATTATGTAAAGCAGTCAACAGGTAGACCAAGCAAAATGTATTGGAAGCTCAACGACTCTAACGATGGATGCAGTGAGAAGAAAACACGGAACTTGACGAGCCTTCATTGTTCGATGCAGAACGCTATCAAGTGATCGACGTCGAAAACAAACAACATTCCTTCAAATCTTTTACTGATGCTACATAATGCATTCATCTCATTAAATGCAAGACGGCAAGCATCTGACTTAGAGAATCATTATCCAAAGCAACCCACAGCTCAAGCAAGGGATTAAATTATCACAATTGAGTATTCAACCCGCTCATCAGAGCAACACAAATCCCCATAAAAGCTCTCCAGTTCATCATAGGCATCATCGTAGCGAGTAAACTTTAATTTAGTGATCGAATCTTCCTGAAAATCATCACGAACAATGCGATACAACGGTTCATCCGCATCTACCTTTTTGGTATTTGACTGAGGGGCCTCACATGATTCGCTTTGCATAGAATCACAATATCAACAAACAGAATAGCCTGTCTAGATCAATGATCGACAGAATGCAATCAAACCAAGGCCTGATAACAAGTCAATCTCTTGGCTCATCAGCATCACATCAACAAAAAATAGATCTAGGAAAAACTATCGAATTAAACAAGTTTAAATGAATTTACTACAGTTCAGTCAAGAAACATCTACACCCTTGCCAGAATAGAAAGCAAACCGATAACGTATAGCTTCGGCATCAGGTTTTGGTGTCTCATAGCTCCAAGCCACATTAGTAATAATTTGGTCGTCAACAATCAAATCCCAGTAGCGCGCCTTTCCTTTCCAACCACACACCGACGTGTGCCGGGAGTCGCGAAAATATTGAATTTGCATTGCTTCACGAGGGAAATAAGGATTTCCATCCACATAAACAATATCATCGCTTTCAGCAAGAAGACTACCGTTAAAAATTGCTTTCATTGAGACCCAGTTTTTACCTATATTAAGTAGCAATGTGCTGAGGTGTGAGAATTGGTATCGCTAACACAAATGAAGTCGGGTCAGAACCAATCAAATAGCACGACAAAACCAATAGTCTTTTTAAGAATTCTCCAAGGCAAACTCTAATCTAAATTGGCAATTGTCTGCACATTTTGTTCCAAAGAAAGGAACAAAAGAATCAACTTTTACTAAACACTGACTGCAAATATTATCAATACAGTCAACGCATAGACGTGGAGAAGCCACGTAAAGACCAGACAACGAACCAGCTTTTTATTCTCTGCCAGAATCTATTTCGATCTGAAAAGGAATAGGAGAAAATGGAGCGCAATTGCACGATGCTGACTTAGACCATGAATAACTGAGTCAATCCAGTGGCCTTTCTCAGCAGAATCTGCGCAACATCCAAAGGTTCAACAATCGATGCCGTTGGGAATGGAAAATACCGAGTCTGTGACAAGGAATTCACATGTTCAGAGGTTGATGGATTGTGGAAAGCCTATGAAATGCTTAGAACTCAGGAGCAGCGAGTGAGCTGAGAATCGTCTAGCCGACAACTTTTCTAAACCAGCGGCGACTCGAACCAAACGGTTGACCCATCGGTCATCTCAGCAGCAAGTAGACACGACCTCAGATCATTTGAGGAAGTCATGTCTACTTGCTTGAACCTTCATGTTTACATGGCTGATCACCGATCAATAACATGCATCCCCTTGCTTAAGCTTATAAGCAGCTTCAGGATAGGCATTCTTCCAAATAACACAATTTTTCTCTTCCTGAGACAAACTTGTAAATTCATTTTCGGAAGAGGAAGTGATGGCTGGTAGATTTTCATCTTGCAGCGGTTTAGCATCAGTTGCTTCTGACTTAGAGACACTATTAGGATTTTCACGATCAAGGAATGATTCATCCAAATAAGGCTTGGATTCAGATTGAGTTACTTCCTGAGGCGAATCCAACTGTATTTCACTATTGAAAGTATTTCCGATTAATGTTGAGCCAATAGAAAAGCCCACTAAAGAGAAGCTGATTCCCACCAACAATTCAATCCTGTTGGCTGAACGTAATTTTTTGAGCATATCCCCCCAGCTTGCAATACATTACATATTAGAGATAAGATCATCTTCTAGCAGGTCTGGTGGATAAAATTATTATTAGATTTCACGAAATAAGCAAGAATGCCTAATCAAATAGTTTGGACCATCTCTTGAAGACAGTCCATCACACCTAGGTTGAAACAATGGCTTAAAAGACTAAGCTCGAAGTCAAATCACTCTTGGCCAAAGAATAAAAAATCAACTATAAAAAATATATCAAAAACAAGAGGAGTTTCGAAACATTATGATTCGAGGATAATTCAATAGAAAAGATGCCCACATCCGTCAACTATTTTGCATACATTCATGCAAAACAAATGAGCCAATGAAGACATTCTAGGTTAGATAGGTACTAAATTTCAGCCCAATGATGCAGCGTTGATTAGAGGCGTAGTCGTCACACCTCGAAGCATAATCAACGATGGCTACCAAGAGGTTCAATCCAATCAACTAGCACCTCACGATGATGCAGCCAGCGTTTTGAGACGCGGCATCCAAGATTGACCTGCCCTTCGTCCATAAGACGGCCTAAACGAATGGCAGCTGCTTCTTCAGGCCGTGAAAAGGTCTGAAGGTGATCTGTCAGCCATGTGACCTCATCTTCCGTAATTATCCCCGTAGAGAGGGTTTCCAGCACTAACTCACCGACAGTCATTGGGTTTGTAACAACTTCGTTACATTCTGGCGCTTCCGTGGCCCAGCCGTGGCCCGCAGTCCACATAGAGAGTTTTTAAGGTGGTGATACCAACAGGCAATTTCATGCAAGCCACTCTTGCCCAGCAATTCGAAACAGAATCAATCAAGAGGCAAATCGATTCCATGACTGACTTGGCTGAACTCCAAGCACTAGCGAGACATCTTGCAGATCTCTACCTAAAACAACGCGTTGCTACTGCCTGGGTCATTGCAAATAAATGAACCATCTGATTTCAAGCTCCTCCTTTCGAAGAACATTTAACTTTTAGACTTAAGCCTTACAGATAAAATCAATCATTTACTGCTCACACCTTTATAACAAGAAAGTCTTGCCTTAATAAAGAATACTTACTCGCAAAGACACTAAAAAAGCCTGTTACCAGCGAATGTTCAATAAAACTCTCTTGCTTTTACAGCTATCTGAAATTAACAACACAACAAGTTGCATTGCTTATTGTTTAATGTTTAATGTTTTTTTTGCAGACCACGCTTTCATCTATCTTTTCTACGTCAAATCACCTTGAACCATTACCAGGACACTGGTCACAGAGATTGAAGCCATCCCTCACCAGGTTCAAAGTTGAAAGACGGTTCCAAGCAGGCTGGCTGGGTGCTCAAACTGCTCTGCAGTTCGACGCTCGAGCTGAGCAATCATCACGAGATGAGCCGTGGTTCGAATCGCTGAAAGCAGCGCTAAGCCGATACAGAGAGGACAGTGAGTCAAAGTCATGACGTCAATTTTGGAGCCAGTTCACGCCTCTGACTCCATTCCTTGCCATTTCTTGACCTAAAGGAAGATTCGACAGCTCATCATCAGAAGCGACACCCGACCTCATGGATCAGGTCAATACTGTTGGGCCATCGCCGAATGTGCTCGTAAAACTCCATGGCAAGGATGCGAGCCTCCCAAGCGTCGGATGCGTAGAAACAAGCTTCCTGTTTGCTGCCATCTGACAGCTTGTAGCGAATCGTGAAATGTTTGTAGTGACTGAAATAAGCCATCGGTTAAGCCACCATTTCGTGATCAGTCTGAATCGCGGTCGAACCCGAGCGATTCATGATGAAAACCATCTCATCCAAAGGGTTCAGGACTCTCGCAGATTGTCCTTCCTGCTGGCTGAGGGCATGAGCAGCCCAGAAAGCCTCGATTTCAGTTGTTCTGGATCCATGATCCATCCACCCCGAGGAGCTCAGCTCTTGAATTCTGTACATCAATGACGTTTCGTATATACACAATTTATGCACCCAACCTCCAAAAGACGGTACAAACCACCCACATCGATCAGAAGTCTTCGGGATCACGGATGATTCATGTGGTAATAGAGACAAATAAACGTGATTTTTCAAGATTTCATCACATTCAAAGGAAATACAAACGACGAATAGATCTCGTCGAGCATGAATGCAAACAACCAATGAAAAGGCCGTGACCCCCCGGCCACGGCCCACGAGACGCATTCATAGAGCTTGATCTGAACTCTTCACATTGGGCTCTTTCGTTATGGCGCATGCAATCTCCCTGACACATCAGTGTTTGTACTCAGCAGCTTCACTCAGTAACGGTGTGGATATTCACCAGGATGATCGACACGATGAACACGCATCCCTCTCAGAGACTTGCCCGATAGCAGGAGCACTTCGCTACCAGACACGGGATAACCGAGCTCCTGAGCGATCATTGCAACCTCAGCAGCTGTCATTGCAGAGTAAACCCGGCTTTGCAAACGAGCATCCCGTTGCAAATGCTCCAAAAAGGACTGGAGAGCGCTCACAAAAGATGTCCCATGTCCTTGACTCCGCCAGTGAATCACGAAATGGAACCCCGGCGAGAGCCGACGCAAACAAAACCAAGAACTGGAATGAGCAACTGAAGCGGTCATGACATGACGTTGAAGGCTCGATGGAGTACGAATCAAGGCATGACCCATCACCAATCTCCAGCGATCGCTGGCCGAGAAGCCGATCTGCATTCTCTTTTGCAAAATCGTGAGCCTGTCTGGATACAGCACACAAATCTGAGGGTTGAGGGGATCAGCTCAGCGTTCGCCTGTGCACTGCACATGCATCAGCCCACGATCCCTGCTGGCAAAAGCGGAGAACTGGTCTCTCATCTGCAATACATGTTTGACAACCAGGGGGAAGGCGACAACCACAACGCGGAGTCCTTCGCGCAGTGCTATCGGCGCATGGCTGATCTCATTCCTCAGCTGATCAGCGAAGGATGCAATCCGCGAATCATGCTCGATTATTCCGGCAACCTCCTCTGGGGTGTTCACCAGATGGGTCGTGACGACATCACAGGCGCAATGCGCTATCTCGCCTGTGATCCAGCCATGCAACGTCATGTCGAGTGGCTGGGTACGTTCTGGAGCCATGCGGTCGCTCCATCCACACCAATTCCCGATCTCAAACTTCAGATCAGTGCCTGGCAACACCAATTCTTTGATCTATTCGGAGAAGAAGCACTGAAAAGGGTGAAAGGGTTTTCACCACCCGAAATGCATCTTCCAAACCACCCAGATACACTTCATGCCTTTATCCAGGCTCTCAATGACTGTGGTTACAAGTGGTTGATGGTTCAAGAACACAGCGTAGAAAACCTGGATGGTTCACCTCTTTCCCATTCACAGAAATACCTCCCCAACCAACTGGTCGCACGCAGCTCAACAGGCGAGATTGCACGGATCACGGTTTTAATCAAGACACAGGGCTCCGACACGAAACTGGTGGGTCAAATGCAGCCCTATTACGAAGCACTCACCCTTGGACAACAACCGCTTAGAAGCAGAAACATTCCATCAGTAGTGACGCAAATTGCTGATGGCGAAAACGGGGGGGTCATGATGAATGAATTCCCAGAGGCCTTCGTTCAAGCGCACCGCAAAGCGATGGATCAGAACTCACAGGGAGACAGCGGGCAAGTGAAAACGGTGGCGATCAACGGAAGCGAGTGGCTCGAGCTTCTCGAGCAGGCAGGGGTTACCGCTTCCGATTTCCCTGAAGTTCAAGCCGTACAACAGCACCGGCTATGGAAGCAGGTAGGCAGCTGTTCGACTCGTGAGACCGTTAACGCAGCAATCGATGAACTCAAAGCCAGTAACAGCGACTTCTCAATGGAGGGAGCCTCTTGGACCAACAACCTGAGTTGGGTTGAGGGGTACGACAACGTCTTGGAACCGATGAACAAACTCAGCGCAGCCTTTCATCAACATTTCGACAAGCAAACGGCAGAAGACCCATCGTTCACGACAAGCGACAGGTATCAAAAAGCATTACTGCATCTGCTTTTACTGGAGACAAGCTGCTTCCGTTACTGGGGCCAAGGCACTTGGACGGAGTACGCGCGCAACATTCACAGCCAAGGCCAGGCTTTGCTGAGTTAACGCATGTCAATGCCCCTAGATGCACCGCAGAAAAATGTTCTGCCGTGCATTTCAGCAGGATTAAGGGACTCGATCAACAACCAATGATCGACCACTCACTTTCAAGATCAACCAGCAGCGCGTGATCGACGACGCACCACTCGACGACCATCGGGTGTCTGCTCCACATCCGGCTCGCTGTCAGCACTGGTTGTGACATCTTTCCCCTCTGGTTCGTTCTCAGGCGGTTCTTGCTCAGCAATCAGACCCACAACAACTGCAGCCTGAACCTGATCCGACAGATCGCCAATCACCATCAGTGCCTTGAGGGTGAGCTCCAATCGGGATTCGCGAGGCAAACCCGGGCGAAGCTTCTTGACAGAACCCCATAACTCCTTTCCGACTTCTTTGAGTAGCTCTTTGTCCGCCATCTAAATTATTGTCAATCACATCAACTTACCGAACGAACGGTTGGAGGGGCTGCTGAAGACGCTGGTCTACGACGGTGGGTGTCCTTTCTGCAAGGCGTTTGCCTTGCGAAGCGAACTGAAAGGGGGGATTCCAGATCTCATGATCCGGGATGGAAGGCATGAAGATGATCTCCGAAACGACTTACGTCGACGAGGTTTCAATTTGAGTGAGGGAGCGGTATTAATGGACGGAGATCAGATTTGGCACGGAAGCGAAGCAATATCCATTCTTTGCAGAGAACTAAAACCGAGCGATCCTCTTTTGGCATTACTGAATGGACTCTTTCGAAATAAGAAACGAGCGAGTGTTTTGTATCCAGGGTTGCTTGCAGCTCGTCAACTCGCTCTAACACTCAAAGGATTGCCCGTTGATCCAGACCGTGCCTGAGTCTTTTGATAAAGCTGCTCTTCAAGATCCATTTGATAGGAGAACTCGCGAATTTCTGCCTGCATCTCTAAGAGCATGACCACGAGTGAACGTGCCAGATCCCTGCTAAAGCAATTCTGCATGGATGACGCTCAATACAGGACCCAACTCTTCTAAGTGACTTGAACAACCGTTCGTGGATAAGGTGAGGCTGCTGTTACACAGCTCAATGATTTTTAGTTCAATAAGGATGATGGACAAGCAAAAGAGCCTGAACATCGCATCAAAAGACAGCTCCTTAACATCAACCTAGGGATGCAATGCACGCAAACCGCTTACTTGATGATGAACGTGCATAACACAACTCTACGTTCGGCAGAAGCAAAGATTTCCTAACGGAAACATATTCAGATTCGCACCTAAAAACGACTGGATTTCACAGCAAGAGCCCACCCCGTGCTGGGGGCCTCTGCTTCGGGAGCTGAAACACCTCTGGCGAACGCTGTGGAACGACTCGATAGCGGACACGTACTTGTGTTTTGGATGCGCAGTGCGTGAGCAAACCCAAGAACAACACAATAAGAAGCCCCATCACAACACGATGATTCACTCCCTCACCTCTTCAGACCAGGCACAAAAACCAGAAACATCATCCCAAGCAATCAAGCTGTGTGCATCAATAAAATCCACAACGATTTGACATTTATCAAACCACCATAACCAGCATTTCATGGGAATGCTCATTTAAGCCTCGAATCAATCCAACTATTCAAACAAGGTCATGGAAACATATAATCTTGGCAATTAGCAACGAACAAAAGATCAATCAAAACCAAAGCTAACATCTGGGAAGCACTAAGCGATTGCGGAAGCAGAATCCCAGACAGCAATAGAAAAATTATAAAATCACGAAATATTCTGCGAGACTTTATCGAACAGAAGCTTACTCTCAAAAAAGCATTTACTTCTTAGAGCTAACGATCACTGAAGGCATACCACCATTGGTTCCTGGCAATCCAGGAACAACCTGGGTCATTCCATCCCACTTATCAAGGAATAATTTGTACAACACGCGATCATCAAGGCTTTGATTCAAGGTGTCGTAGCGCAAGGCTTCTTGTTCAGCGATCTTGACCTCGGTTTGAGCTCTGAGAAGTTGCTGCTCAGCAATCTGTTTCTGCTCAATTGCTGCCCGGTACTCTTCAGCGATTTCCAATCCAGTGAGATCAAGGCCTAGCACCTTTACGTAATCAAATTGGTCAAGCTCATCAGCAACTGTTTCTGCAACGAGAGTTGAAATGTCATTCCATTCAGAAGCGATTGTGACCAACTCATACTGAGAAAACACAGACTTGAGCGCTTTCAACAACGAAGGCTGAATAATTCTTGGATACACATCGCGGTCATTGCTTGCAATCGTGCTGTAAGCACGACCAGCTTGATCAGCTCTCAATGCATATTTGATAGTGGCCGTAGCCTCAATCACCTGCAAATCCTTCGTCAAAGTCGCAAAGTTTTCAGGCCGTACCTGGGTACGGATACTGAAGGGCCAAACCTGCTGAACGAGTGGGATTTTGACATTTAATCCAGGCTGGCGAGGTGCACCACTGACCTTGCCCAGTGTGGTTACAACAGCAACTTCACCAGCTGGCACCACAAACAAGGCCTGAGCAAACAAAAGCAAAGCAGCTAAGACGAGACCAAGAATTGCGACCAGCCCTCCTTCAGGCCCTCCTGGGGTCACCGAACGCATTTGGGATGGGGTCTGCATGAGAAATGTTGTCCACTAGAACTTTTCTGTACCTTCTTTAGCGAAAACGCACGGGATTGAGGCGACCATCGTGCTCAAAATGCCACAGTGATCTTGGTATCGACTGGAGAGCGATGTCCCAGCGATTCACCGTTTTCTTCAAACTCACTGGTGAGAGTGTCGGCTCCATCACAGTGTTTGCCTCAGATCATGCAGCAGCTTGGGCTGCAGCTCTTGATGAATTCGGACCTCGAACTATCTCAGTAGTTCGAACAGCAGACGATGACAGCGCCCTATGAACGTCGATTCAGCGACGCTTTCCATCGATCCCACAATTTTTGCTGCCAAGGTGTCACATCCATAGGGATGCGATCAGCCGATTTCTGCTGAACCTGATCCAGTTGCTCAAGTTCACTGCGCAATTGACGAAGGATCGGGATCAGGGCAAGTGCGGCGAGCAAGCCTGCAATCAGAAGGATCGGCAGCACGATGGGTAGCAAAGCCAACATCACCACCAATCCGAGGCCAACAACAAGGCCAGCAATAAGTTGTTGCTGCCAACGAGGACGCTTGCGGGCTGGAAGCTGTTTCATTGCATCGCTGTCGGCCTTAGCGCACTCTTCCACAACAGTCCCTAATAACCAAGCCAGATCGAACTGTCTTGATCACGGGGGCATCGAGCGGAATTGGCAAAGCCACAGCTCTTCTTCTGCATCAAAAGTGGAAGGTCATCGCAACAGTAAGGAAAACAGAATCGATTAGCAATCTTCGGGAGTCAGGTACCGAAGTGCTGCCTCTTGACATAAGTAACATCGATTCAAGAAATCCTCTTTTGACATAAATCCGTCAATAATTGGAGATCTAGCAGCCCTGGTCAACAACGAAGAATTGGGAGAAGTAGAACCTATGGAAACCATTTCAACACCAATGGCTCAGGACCAGTGTGATGTATACGTTTCGGCCTGATCGTGCTCAACAAAATGATTTCACCAGAAATGAGAAAACGTGAAAAAGCAGGGTCATCAATCATTAATCGCTCGCGGGTCGATTGACAACTACTGGAATCAGTTAGTTCCGGGCAAGCAAGCAAGCAAGCTTGTCTTGGATGCATTAATCGGTGCTTTGCAACTCGAGATTGACCAATTCGGTATCAAAGTCGTCATTATTAAACGCGGATTAATTGAGGCTAGCGTCGAAACCATCGAGGGAAAATCAATGCCTGAAGCTCAACGCGACCCCACTTGGGCTCCAATGATGAAGAAAGTGGAAGGAAGTTGGAAAGAGGGCTTCAAAAGGACATCCCAAGCAGATGTCGTCGCTGAAACCATCCCAAAAGCCTTGAATGCAAGAGCACCAAAAGCCCGATATCGATGCGAACACAAAGCCGAATCTGCAGTCATACAAAGGCTGCTGGCCACTTATTTGCGGGACGCCATTCTTCGCTTACAGATGGAACAATCGCTACCAAATCAAATCACGAAGCGCTAACGCCTCGATACACAGTGTTACACTTCACAAAACTTCAAGCGCGTGGCTTCCATGTTCACAATCGATAAGGCCGCCCAGATTTTTCCAGATACACGCACTGCAGATGCTGTTCCAGCAATTACCGCTCGCTATAAATTGTTGAGTGCAGAGGATCAACTCGCACTCATCTGGTTTGCCTATTTAGAAATGGGGCGCACGATCACAGTTGCAGCTCCTGGCGCCGCACGAATGGCGATCGCACAGCCAACCTTGGATGAAATTATTGGGATGAGCTTCAGCGAGCAAAGCCGAGTGATGTGCGACTTGGCAGGAAAGGTTGATGCTCCCATTTCAAAGCGTTATGCCTTCTGGTCGATCAACGTGAAGTTGGGGTTCTGGTACGAGCTTGGCGAGCTAATGCGTCAAGGAAAAGTTGCACCAATTCCCGAAGGCTATAAGTTGTCAGCCAATGCAAATGCCGTTCTTGAATCAGTCAAGAAAGTTGAGCAAGGACAGCAAATCAGCATTTTACGTAACTTTGTTGTTGACATGGGCTTTGACCCCGACAGCGACGATTCAGCCATTATTTCTGAACCGATTGTCAACCCAACACCTTCAGAAGCTCGCGAGAAAGTCTTCATTCCTGGTGTATTGAATCAAACTGTTCTTGACTATATGGAATTGCTTAATTCCAATGATTTTGATGGATTGATTCAATTGTTCTTATCGGACGGTGCTCTTCAACCTCCCTTTCAAAGACCTATCGTCGGAACAGAAGCTATTCTTAGATTCTTCAAACGCGATTGTCAAAATTTAAAGCTTTTGCCTAAAGGCGGTTATGGCGAACCCACCGATGGTGGTTTCAACCAAATCAAAGTGACCGGACAAGTTCAAACTCCATGGTTTGGAGGAGAAGTCGGCATGAATGTTGCTTGGCGTTTCTTGCTCGACGAGAACGACAAAATCTATTTCGTTGCAATCGACCTCCTAGCCTCACCAGCTGAACTTCTGAAACTTGGTAGAAGCTAAATCAATTCAGAATCATGAGTTGGGTTTAGTGCTCGCAGCATTGATTACAGCGATTTGGCTCATCACACTTGTGAGTTGCCTTTCGTTAAATTTGGAGTCTTTGCAGCTTTGGGCATTAATCCCACTCGTGATGTTGAGAACTTTTGTTCAAACAGGTTTATTCATCATTGGACACGACGCCATGCATGAAAACCTCGCACCCAAAAGTCCAAAACTGAACTGCTGCATTGGACGTACTGCTCTCATTCTTTATGCAGGTCTCAATTATCGCCTCTGCAAAAGAAATCATGCTCTTCACCACTTAAAGGCAGAGACAGAACGAGATCCTGATTTCCAAAGTCATCCAGACCATTCAGCATTGCGCTGGTTTTGGGACTTCCTGACCCGATACTTAAATGCTGGACCTCTCACGATTCTGGCGATGTACTGGATGACTCTCGTCATCCTTATCCCTTCAACGAATGAACAAGCAATTTTATCCGTTGCTGTGTTCTGCGTCCTCCCTTTGATCCTCAGCGCGCTGCAACTCTTTTTTGTAGGCACCTGGTTTCCTCACCATCTCAATAAGAACAATCCCAATCGTCAGACACCGAGGAGTTTGACGATTCATCCATTGCTCTCGTTCGCAGCTTGCTATCACTTTGGATATCATCGCGAACATCACCTATCACCGTCCACCCCCTGGTTTGATCTTCCGCGTTTGCGTCAACGATCCCCATTGAGTCAGACGGCCTGTACCTCCGGCTAACACCACCTCTTTTGAATCACGTCATGACGCAAGTTGACTGGCCTTCCGCAGAAACAGAAATTGCGCGCAAAGCTTTCCAAAAAGGCAACGAGCGTGCCGTGACTGTTTTAATCAGTGTTATCCAAAATATGAGTCAGTCTTTGAGTACGTTGGAATCAGTTTGCTCACTCCATGACTATCTGAGTACCGAGAGATTTGAGATAGAAGGGCGAATGGAATTCAATCACGACACAATTCTTTTTTCTCTCGCAGAAATGATGAAAAGAAATCTGATAGAGGCCAATGATCTGCAGGGACTAGATCCTAAAAAAGTCTCAAAAATCAAAGCAATGTCTTTGTTTTAAGACTAAACATCCAAAAATCAACAACGACATTACTACTGAGTAGTGCATTGATTCCAATAATTTACTGACAAATTACAAAATTTGTATGCAGATTAAAGCATCTCATATACAAAGCATTAATATCATGAAGCATCTGATTCATTGTCATTTTCAACGGAAGGACCTTTCTCAAGTTTGCGCTGTGCTTTTGCGGCTTTCTTCAGAATTTTTTGCGCCTCGCCTCTTGTGAGGCACTCTTCAGCTCGTGATTGAAGCTTATGAAGTTTTCGATGCTGCTTAGCGGGATTCATCCTTTACCTACCCATACCCCTTTTTAACATTTTTAAAGGGACACAGGCAACTGAGCGGGTGATTTCCTCGCCACCCAACAACATCAGTAACCATCTGAACCCAGAAGCCACATATTGACAGCTGTTCTCAGCATGCTGAGGCAGCACTCAACTAGATGCCGTGGCGCCTTGGTGGGATATACCAATCTTGATCAGCCTCGGACTCCTAGCGGGAGGGTTGGCTGGATTGTTAGGGATCGGTGGCGGGCTTATTTTTGCGCCTGTTCTCCTTTGGCTCAACCTGCCTCCTCATCAAGCGCTCGCTACTAGCAGCTTTGCCATTGTCCCAACCGCATTAGCAGGGACAATCGTGCATCTTCAAAGTGGACGCCTGCCTTCACGATCAGCGTTAGCGATCGGCTTAGCAGGATTCGGATCAGCGTTTTTATTTGGTGGGCTCGGTGGCCTTGCTGCTGGATGGGTGCTGGTGGCAATGCAGACAGGGGTCTATGTATTGTTGGCTTTCACCATCCAAGAGCCGCCACAGGCTGAGGTTGAACCAGATCCAAATGCAGAAACAGTCACAGATATCGATATAGAAAAAAAAGAGAAAGAAGAGAAAGAAGAGATCAAGGTGCCACTCTGCCCAGAAACAAAAGAAACCTCTGCACCCCTGCTGGCAAGTGTGGGCTGCATCGCGGGTTGGACAGCAGGCATGCTTGGTCTCGGCGGAGGACTTGTGCTCGTACCACTCATGAGTGGGCCTTTCTCAGTCCCCATCCATCAAGCCATTCGACTCAGCACAGTGGCAGTGCTTTGCTCAGCGAGTGCAGCGTCACTGCAATTTCTGCACGAAGGTCGGGGTATTCCCTGGATGGGACTCACGCTGGGAAGCGTGGCGGCACTAGCCGCCCAATGGACCGCAAAACGCCTGGATCTTTTTGATTCGCTTGTATTAGTTCGTTGTCTACGCGGACTAGCCATCGTGTTGGCCATCGACAGCAGCCGCCGCGCCATTCAGCTAGTACTGAATTGACCCCTCATGTCCATGCAAAAGCAGAAAACAAAGGCATAGTATTGACCGAACAAGTTTCACATTTCATTGACCACCAATCAATCTTTCAGCCATTTTTAAGGACAACAAAACTCGACTGAATATTATTCTTAGAAGAACAAGATAGTCCCATGACATGCGCCCTGAAAGCATTTCATTATGGCAATTCGAAGAACAATCCACTGCGACAACTCATTACCAAGACAGTTGTCATAGGAGTGATTGCACCAGTTCTAGCCGCAGTAACTCTTAGCCAAAACCTGTCTTCATCAGCAACAGATACAACTAAATTTCAACTCTGGTGATTGAAAACCCAAATTGCATGGAGTGGGATATTGCCAATTGCAGCGAATGAAGAGAGAATGCAGCCATAGTGAATAGGCAACAGATGGCCAACGATTCAGACAAGAGCAAGGATTACTGGATCGACGAAATTTCCTTCCTGGAATCACGACTGAATGGAAGTCAAGGTGACATCGATTCCGAGGATCGATTCGCCTGCGAAGAAGCGCTGAAGATAGCGAAGGAAAATCTTTCTTCCCACTCATAGTCTCAACCAACATTCTCAACATTAACCGATTAATTCAGCACCTAAAAAAGAGTCAGGGAAAAATCAAACCCATACCAAGAACAACAAAAAATCAAACTTATCAATACCAAAGCAAAAACATCATTTCCCTCAAACCCAAATCGTCCCCTACTGAAACTTGCGTCCTGTTTCATTTCCCACCTCAATCACAACAAGTATCTCGCGCACAGGCAAACAATAAGAGCCATCGCAACAGTAGTCATAACACAACTCAAGGCATTTCCTAGGGAGCATTTTTATCAATGCAAAGCAGAGATCAAATCTCCATGGCATTTGACAAATCCGATCATTTTTTTAAAGCTATAGCGACAGTTCGAACTCATCACAGACCAGTCAAACAGTCTTAAATGAAATCCAAAAGGCATCTCAGCTTATTTAGGAGAATCAAATCGCCTATCTCTATCATTTAAGTACTCAAAATCCCCAGCCCAAAGCTCTTATCGCAATAGGTAAGGCCAGAACACTGATCTCCAATTTCGGCAAAAAAGTCTCAGCAAAGGCTTTGCTGCGGCATGGTAACCATCTGCCCACTATCCAAGACATGCTTCGGCGCTCCATCATTTCCATGTTGATCGCAATGTGTTTGCTGATCAGTACCCCCGTGCTAGCCGCTGAGCTGCGGTTGAGTGACGTGGCCTTAGCTCCTTGCGACGTCAATGATCCAGGGGCTCAACCCGGTCAGGCTCTCGGGAATACACGCAACAACATCACGAGCCCTGAGGGAGCGAGCTGCTATGTACTCAGCGGCACAGTGGAGAATCCAAGCAAACGCGTTGTCGTCGATACGGATGTGTATGCACGCATTCTTGATCGCAGTGGTGAACCGGTGCTTCAAAACCGAACACGGGTTGGATCCATTGGAGATGTGGAACCCGGGTCCCAAGCCTTTGCCCTCAGACTCGCTGTTCCCAAAGGAACACCAGGCCCCTTTGATGTCAAAAACCCAAGAGCTCGGGGATTCAATTCTCCAGTCCGTAGTCGTGCCAATGACGACGATGAATTACTACCACTCGAACAGAATGTGGTGACGGCAGCGCAGGATTGAAAATGAGTTCCCCGATCAAGTCTGGATTCACCATGCTGGGCTTGATTGCATTGATGTTGCTCATCAGCATGAACCCAAGAGCAGCGAAATTAGACTCCCCTCTCCGTTCGATCAAAGACAATCGAATGATGCCCCGCAACAGCATGCGACGACTTAGGGACCAACGAATACGAGACTGATCGGCCAACCATTTGAATAGCTCAGTGTTCGTTGATCCAAAATCAGTTGATGTCAAACAGGGAACCCTGGATGGACGATGGAAAGGGTTCTTGCTCTCCCCGTTGAATCTGCTCCACCTTCCAACCTTGAGGATCCCAACCCATGAGGAGTGGCTCTAGAGCCCGAAGGTCATGCGCATCAGCGCTGGCTAGCCAGGCCTCCTCCAGACCATCCGGAATTAACACAGGCATTCGATCATGAAGCGGCTGAATGAGAGCATTCGGCTCGGTGGTGAGAATCGTGCAGGTATCTAGTTCACTTCCATCTGAGCCAAGCCAGCGTTCCCACAACCCAGCGATCCAAAAGGAACGTTGATCACGACGGCAAACAAAGTGGTTTTTCTCGAAAAATCCTGTGGCTGGGATCAAACATCGCCGATGACGCCAAGCCGCCTTGAAGCTTGACTTCTCTGCGACAGTTTCCGAGCGGGCGTTGATGGGTCTAGGGCCGGCAGATGGGTCTTTCGCCCAAGAGGGAATCAAACCCCAAAGCATGAGCGCAGCGTCGATCTTGCCCTCCTCTTGACGCAATCCCAACACAGGCTCGGAAGGGCGAATGAGCTCTCGAGGCGCATAGCGCGACAGGTGCACATCAGACATCCGCTCCCGAATAGCCACCGGAAGCTGAAGGGCATCTGCCGTGAGAGCAAAACGACCACACATGTCATCCATCATCAATGGCGGATGGGATAGGTGGCGGGCAACGTCGATAAAAATCTCACGGATGGGAGATCAAAGTCGTCAGAATTGTGTCAATTTTGTAGACGCAGGAATGCTTCCTCTAAATCCGTTCTGCCTGATCAGTGCAGGCAAGGTTGCTGGCCTTAAAGCCACCATCGTGATCCTGATGGTGATGTTGATGAAATCCAAGCTTCTACGCATCAAGATGTCGCTTCTGGGCTCCTTGATTGGTTTCACCCTGTTGGTTGGCTTCCTGCTCACCACCGGAGCCCTGACGCTTGTTGCAGGTGGAGCAGCTGTCTACGCGGCCAAAAAATAAGGAATTGAATCCAACATTATTGTGGGTGCAGTCCAGCAGGACCTCAGCACTCAACCCAATTCCAAACAGGCCAAAGCAAACACATCACTTAAATCAACGTTTGGGAGACCACCTCGGTACATCCGCATGGTTTCCGACTGAGCCGTAAAACCAAGTGTGGCCATGAGCTCCTCCACCGCAGGATTAAATCCGGGGGTATCGATCAACAACACCCCCGGGTGGCGTTGCTGAAGGTTTCGGATGAGATAAGCGGCTAACTCAGGAGAATCAGCGAGGAGCGGTCCGATCCTCCAACCTTCTCCCTCTTGCAACAGGCAGGGGCGAATGCGCCCGAAACCATGACAGTTTCCCTTGTCATCAAAAAGAGTAAGAACTTGACCAGATTGGTGTCCTAGCCAATCGGCAAGGAAGTGGGGTCTGGGGCTTAGCTCCCTTTGAGCGTCGTACAACTGAACAGCATCTGAAGGAACACTGCTCCCCTTCACCACCTTCAAACCGGGCGGAAGATCGCCCCACAAGTCTTCTGAATTGCTCTCGTTGAAGCAGCTCCAACGGGTGGTCAACGAAGACGCTTCAAATCCCCATCCTGCATAGTCCAAGATTCGAGCTGGGGCAGCCTCTAATCCAATGCAGGTGAGATCAGAAAGGTGATCGAGAGCATGCTTCCAAAGCTGTTGTCCATACCCATGACCTCTCTGATGGGGGACAACGAGATAAAGACCAATAAACCCATAATCAGGGTTGTACCGAACGCCAGCAATGCAACCAATCGGCTCTTGATCGAGCCAGGCGATCCACAACCCTTGCCGATCCGTATGCCTGTAAATCTCAATATCCCCAAGACCTGGAGCAAATCCCTCACGACGAGACCAATCCGTCACGATTGGAATCTGGTTTGACTCCAATTCACAAATTTGAAGAGACCCCATCCAACCAATACAAACGTTGCACGGCCTCAATCATGGGGAAAAACCCTCTTAGATACTCAGAATTCATTCTTGAATATTCGTTCCAAATCTTTTCGAAACTGTTGGGAGCTCAAAGGCTGAGCTTTTTGCCTCGCTGAATTTCTAAGCAGCAAGGAACGAATCCACCAGACCTGAAGAGCTGCAAAGAAAAACCCCACAGTCAGAAAACTGACTGTGGGGGAATCGAGTGGAAGGGCCATGACTGTGACTCTGATCAAGCAGGATGGAGGCTGATCGGGAAAGAACCTTGCGCGAAATGAGTGTGGCCGAACTGCTACTTCGCAACGTAGGGAAGTTTGCTGCAGTGTCGGGAGTAATCGGCGTGGTGATCTGGTTGAGCTGGGTGATGCTCGACGTCAAACATCTTCAATCAGGATTCACCCTGCCATGAAGCGCCAAACAGCTTAAGCAACACCGTCTGATACAAAAGTATCAATAACGCCTGATTGCTCGCGCTCAAGCTCTGGACTGAAACGACGAACAATCAATTCATCGATCGCAAACAAACCAGGCCCCATGGCCAAGATCGCAACCGATGCTGCGAAATAAAGGCCAAGAAGCTCTAGCAAATAGATGTTGAAGCCCGCCGTAATGATCGCGTGATAAATAGCGACTGAGATTGTTCCCATGACCGCTAGAGCACCGAGGCGTGTCAAAAAACCTGTGATTAGGAGCCAACTACCAATCACTTCTGAAAAGGCTGCGATATAGGAAAGAAGGACTGGGAAGGGGAGATGGAGAGGCCGTACAAACGCATCAGCAAAATTTTCAATATTGGCAAGCTTCTCGTAACCGTGATGAATCAAAAGAGTTCCCGTTATGACCCTCAGGATCAAGATCCCAAAATTGGCAAAAAACGGTTTTGTCGCGATTGATCTCAACACTGGATTCACTCTTCTCAATATATCGTAATGAAAACCACGCTCCTTCGCGAAGAAAAGCATCGCCAAGGCGTGTTATTAGGAATAAATACTCACTCACGCCTGAGCGAGCACAGGCGCCATAATGAGTTTTGTATCGAACTATTAACATGACTAGCGAAGCGTTGATCACTGTTTTTCTAGGTTTTGGTGCAGCAGTGACAAGTCTTACGTTTTGGAAGTTAAGCCAAAGTCGCTCACCCCAGGATTCTTCGACCCGCTGATACAAGTGTCCTTAGACACTTTTTGCATCTGTGCCGAATGTTCAATCAGTCAACAAATCTCTTGTAAAGCCAGCGAACAAACCCGCCAAGAACAGGTACGGGGCCAAAGGTAGGACCTACAAAATCGAAATAATCCCGATGACTGATAACCTTTCCATCGGAATTAAGCTCTAGCCGCGAAGCTCCGGGATAGATGAATTCAATTCCCTTGATTTTAAGACCCATTTCCCATTCGACAAAAGCAATTTTGTTATTGATAGCTATCGCACCTGGGACAAGATAAAGATCATCACACCGTTTCATCAAGCCATCCTGTGCTCCGATATAAGCTTCGATACCTTGACGTTCCTGCGTTGGATCTCGAAAACTAACGTTCTCGTCATACAACTCTCTCCATTGAGATTCCGTTGGTGCTGGCTGCCCATAAGGCTTGGTGAACAGAGCTTTTAAACGATCAGCATCCATGGGTTCAGGCCTAAGGCTGTCCTAAGCCTATGAAAAGAAGTGTGATCTCTGCATAAAGTAGATCCAAATTTGTTGGACATCTTTTGTCGAGCCAGAATTTCCAGTACGAACCTGTAGAGGCTTTCGGCGAAGGCTTAACCACCAAACGTCCCTGGAATCAAGGATCACTTGGCTTTGTTGAGCTCCTCAACGGAAGAGTAGCGATGTTGGGCTTTATGGCTGCGATTGTTGGAGAGCTGATAAGTGGTCATGGCCCAGCAGGTCAGGTTGCAGACGTAATCCGCTGGTATTTGTCTTTGTAAACCAAACCAAAAACAATTGATTTCCGTTAAATCATTTTTACAAAGACCGTACCGAGCTCAATTTAAAGCTCCAGCCATTTACGCATAGGAAAAGGTATCATTCAATATCTTTAAGTAATTTTCGAGCCTTAGATGCGAAGGTGAAACCTTGCTATTAGTCTTATTGCATAACAGAAATCAATCAGTTCTTATCATTAGAATCACTCACGATTGAGCAAACAACCAGCATGTATGAATACTGTTTCACATCTCTTTTACCCATTAGCAGTTATTTTCAGATTAGGTCAACAAATATGATCAACATCTAGGCATCACGCTTCCAATAGATCATCGAGTCACGACGTGACGATGTCTGACATCTCAGGCAGTAGTAAGACGTCACGGGCATTGTTCAGACGAATCATCATCTCTGGGTCACCACCCTTATCAGGGTGGTGCTGCACAGCCAATGCTTTGTGCACCCTCTTCACCGCCTGTTCAGTTAATCGACCTGAAAGAGCCAATCCCAAGGTCTGTCTCGCACAAATCGCTTCAAAATCAGGATCCCTACCCAAGGGCTGACGCTCGCGACCATGGTTGGACTGACCAGGTTTGCGCTTTCTACTTCGGTTTCGCTTGCTCCCGCCAGCATTACCTGTTCCAAAACCAGAGCCCCCTTGGGCATCTTGATCGCTCGTCATGGTGATCGCACATGAATTGCCAGCCTGCCGGATCGCGATCACCGGATGCAAAGCAAACCCTCACTGGTTCAAAAATGGCCTTGGGTCTTGATCGAAACGATGATCAAAGGGCGGGGGGGCTGACTGGGCCTCACCATCAAGAGCTGCTGTCGCATCAAGGGCCTTCCTCAACAACCGAGCACTCTGCAAAGGCATATCTCTGGGCACCGAAATTCGATCTCTTAAGTAACGGAGACCGCTTGCAGTATCGGCATTTGGCTGGCAAAGATCGCCTGATATCAAATAGGTCAATGCAGCACGGAGGGGCTGATCAAACCCAGCACCGAGAGGATTGCGAGCCAATAGCGCAGCACGATGGCGCAGAACTCTCTCGAGTGCCCTTTCAGAAAACATCACACCGTCGTCAGTCATCTCGGCACACCAACCAGTTTCGAGTTCAGCGAGACCAGCACCTTGATCCACCGCACGCGCCATCTCTTGCTGTTCGGGACTTGCATTGCTCCAACAACCACCCATTTGTGGTGGCAAGTCGTGGGCATGGGTATGGAAATCACTTTGGGTACCGCGATAAGTCGCAAGCTGCTCCAAAGCGTTGAACCATTGATCGATACCTGGATGCTCTTGACGAAGCGCAAAGCCCTTGAAATAGGCCAACGATGCATTCATCCTCTCGACGTAAGGAACGAACACCAAATCTGCCGTTCCTGGATGCGCTCCACCCGGATGATCAGGATCAAGCCATCGGCCACCTCCGGCTGTCAGCGCCTCCTCCATTTGACGTGCAATCGTATGAAACTGTTCACGCGCTTGAACCTCCTGCCGGTTATTCAGCCTGGGTGTGCAGAGCCAAATACACCAAGCGCGAAACAAAAGACGCTCAAGATCGCGCAACCGTCGCACACGTTTGTCATGCATCCCTGTGCCCAAAGGGCCAAAGGCATGCTCCAACACTTCAAGGATGCGATCACTTTCTGTAAAAAGGCGTCCATCCAACTCAAGGGCTGGAAGCATTCCTGATGGCACCTTTGCGGTAAACCATGGCTCTTTCGGCCCATAGCAGCGCATGGTGACTTTTCGAATCCGATAAGGGACTCGATGAAACTCCAGCCATAGCCAAACCTTCTGGCAATAGGGGCACCAAGCGTGGTGATCACGAAACAGCGTGACCCGTACCTGAGACTCCAACTCTCCAAACAATCGCAATGTGGCTTGTGCATTAGCTGGACCTTCACAACGCTCTGCAGGTTCAGGTGCCAAGGCATCCAGCTCCTCCCAACTCAGGGCAACAGCATTAGCGAGCAGATCGGACATAGCCCACGTTCGGATCTATGCATGATCAAGGATCACCGAGCCTGCGGTTGCTCAGGAGGGCATACTCCTTAGCCTCAAACGTGTTGTGCAGCATTGGCTCACCGCCATTCAGCAACCAGAGTTCAAGCCGAGCATCATCGGGCGCCTCGAAAAAGTACACCTCAAACGGCATCAAAACTTTTTCACAAAAGAAATGACTCTCGCCAATACATTTGAGAATGACCATTTTTGAGGAGTCGTTGTGATAGCAACATTCGCCCATCTAAGAATCACATTCACGATCAGAAGAACATCCTCTGAAAACCTCAGAAAGGTTGTCTAACTCAACACAAAAACAGACCCATCTTTAGGTTTTTTTTATTTCCAATGCGACGATTGTCTTGTTCTTGCCCGCTCTCATGAATTTCGCCATTCTGAATGCGAGAGAGAAGGCTGTGCGACTGACGGGCACTGGCCTCAAGAGCAGTGATCTCTTGGGATGCTGGTATCTGCAAACGGTTTGGTCGAAAGGAGACCAGAAAGCCAACCCGTTTAGCAGCTGGATGCTGAGAAGCCTGGATGCCCGCCTCATGATCAACGCAGAGTTAGGGGACAACTGCAGAGAGTTGCGTCTTTCTAACGCCGTCAACTTGGGGCCTGTTGAACTTAAATTTCAAGGCCCAGGTTTGTTGAAAGGGAAGCGCCCATTACTGATCTTTCACTTTGACTCGCTAACGCTGCGGATTGGTGGAATTGTCTTGCTCAAAAAAGCATTGCCCGCTCCAGAGAAAAAGCGCACTCCTTTTTTTGCTCTGATCGAACGCAATCCTGATGGCTGGATGGCAGCCCGTGGACGGGGTGGCGGACTCGCGCTCTGGACACTCAAGGATTAATCCTTTGTTCTTGCCATTGCGTGGAAGACAACCACAGACGTCGCACGTGCGGGTGCGACTTGAGATCGAGCTGCTCAATGCGATGCAAGGAAATCCGAAGAAGGCGCAAATGCTCTGGCATCGCTGAATCCTCTGACACTTCCTGAGGCCATGGACCTTGAGGATCAAATGGATCACCGGGAGGGGGCCAGGCCCAGACTGCTCGACCAGAAGGTGAGAGTCGCTTCCACTCTGGATTCAAAGCCACAGAATCATCTGCGGCAGAGATCAGTCTTGCCGTTCCACGGAGGCGAAACTGCTCGCGAGCCTTACGAAACAACCAGCACAACTCCACCTCAGGTGTTCGTTCAATCTCTAAGCACTTCTCACTGCGGGCATCAGTTAGCAGGTCCATCGTCGCCGCCGCACTCCAATCGCGGAAAACGAGCGTTCGCACTCTTGGACAACCATCAACCGCAAGACTTGCAAGCTGCACCCAGCGACCACCCGGTGAACGACCTTCCCTCTTGCGTGCCGCAATCAAGAGTGGTCTCCAAGGAGGGAGGGACTGCGTTGCATCCATATCAGTGCTCAATGTCCAGCCAAGGATCAAGAAAAGTAAGTGGCTTATTCATTGTTTCCGAGAAGCCCAAGATGCCCTGGTCGCGATGAAAGTAGAGAACTGAATCATCCTCGTCCAACAGAAATGTGCCGCCTCGCTGAGTGATGTAAGCGTTGTTGGGAACATAAGTTCCCCACTTTGTTAGCACTTCATTCATGTTGCGAAGACGAACCGTGGCCAGCTCGAACGGGCGTAGAAACCCGCTTCCCCCAGCCAGGCGAAACAAAGGAGAGTCTTCAAAACGAGCGGGAGCATTGCGGTCTCCCATATATCCCCTCAGAACTTCAGCAAGAGTGCCAGGGGAACCAATCCCTGCACACATCAACAGAAGAGATGGCCAAGGGCCTCCAGCAGCTTGAAGTCCTGGTGAAAGACCAACACTGCGATGCAGATCCGCATCGGGAACCACCCGAAGCTGAGACCTTGGAAATCCTGTAAACACGCAAAAACGATCAGCACCTGCTTGATCTCCGATCGCAATACCCAACGTCTTGATCCCTGCGTGCTCCAAACGAGAAAGCGCAGGCACAAGGGCTTGGGCATATTCCATTGAGTCGAAATCACCCAGCTGTGTGAACAGCAATACCAAACGCTTGGAGCCTGATTCCATGCCAGGAATTTGCTGGAGGTAAGCGCGTATGGCTTCTGGTGCTTTCATATTCGATCAAGCCTTAACGGAGTCATTCGATACTGAGATCTCAAGCCTAAGCAAAATTGGATCCGATCTCCTAATTTAAAAATTTCATGCACCAACTCAGGATGTAGAAAACATCATGGGAAAGACCAAGCGATTGCTGTTTGCACCATCAACAGCAACCCAAAAAGATTCGCGTGTATGACATTTGACTGATCAGATTTGAATCTTCCTAAATACAATCAATTCCCCCTAGCCATGGCAACTTTTCAATGAATTTTATTGGTGCAATCACTTCGCCTGTGCTGAATCAGCACGCGTTTCAACAAAGTGATTAAGTCTCATCACTGCGTAATCCAAAATCCGAGATCATTGACAGGATCGCTTCTTCAATCTCTAACTCTTCTAACCGCCACTGCTTGGAGGAAGCATTCGGAATGTCAATGCGCTTGTAAATGTGACCATCAGTCACAAGGTACTGGCTGGGATCAACCATTTTTTTAGAGGTGACAATCAAGGCGAGGTCTCCATCCACAATCCAAATCTGATCGGACCATGCAGGGTGTCACAAGGGTTTGTCTTGGGGAGCACATCAAGACTGGCTGGCCTCCCCCGACCACCAGCCACGATCACAAGCCATGGAGGGCGGGCGATGAGGACTGAGAATCGTTAGCCACAGAGCGATGATGACCCATCCATGAATGCAGCATTCAGCATGAAAAGCCAACATCTTTACCTTCCGCTGCTGCTGCTTGCGCTCGGAGCATCCAGCTCAGTTCATGCCAGTTGCGACACCTTTTCAACCAAGCTGAGCAGGATTAATGCTGAAGAGGAAAAATCCTTCAAAGAAGCGCGAAAAAAGTACGTCCAAAAGAAATGTGGATCTCAAAGCCAATCCTGGATCGGAGGCGCGGCAGGCTCCAGACGATTTCAATATTTAAATTGCAAACTCAGTGCGAGGAACAGCGACGCGTTCAAAAAAGAATGGGCTGTCAATGCTGCGAGTTGGCAGGCCAAGCGAGAGAAAGTAAACATTGAGCTCCTCTCCTTGAGTTGTACTGAATGATTGATTCCACAACACCAACAAGAAAGGCCAGTGCAGCGTTTAAAACCAGTTTCTTAGCAACAGACTCAAACAGAACTGGCTTGACCTTTCAAAGAAACGCCAATGCACTCGCCTCTTCCCCAGGAAGAAATATCCAGGATCGATCCAGGCAGCCTGATTCAGCTTTAGCCAGCAACAACCTCGGCGTTGACGCGCGCAACCAACTCAACTAGAACGAATGTACCAGCGACAGACTCTTGGCTCCGAGCTCGCCCTATGCCACTTTCCAGGCTGAAGCGTGGATGCATGACTCTGTCATCAGCCCTCGAAAGACATGCCACACCAGGACTGGATCCAGGACCCCAACTCCACTGACACGAAACGGTTCCACCCCGACGAAAAGAGTTGGGGCCGTGATCCACACGTCTTCGTGGATTCAGGGCGACCTCTTTCAGGTGACCCTCCCCTGTTGAAGACGCGTGTCCATTTGAGCCAGCAAACAGCTAATCAACTTTGGCGAGAACTCTTACGCGTCGGATGGCGACCCTGCAGCCCACAGTGGAGTCCAGACTCAGACATCTGAGCTTCCTCTATTACCAGTCAACGCTGCATTCGGAATGCCTCATCCAAAGCGTTTAACCAAATTGGTAATGCTTGCGGACAGGTTGGTGAACCTCCCAAGTGCAGCTCATTCCCTTTGGAAACACAACAAGATCTCCAGCCCCAAAGCGGACCGGCTCGCCCCCATCCGGGGTCACCGTTACGTCCCCGTCCAGCAACAAACAGGTTTCACTCTGGTCGTAAGTCCAGGGGAATGTGCTGATGTCGCAGCCCCAAATCGGCCAGTCGCGCAACCCAAGAGCCAGGATCGTGCTCTCGGGGCAAGTCGATGTGACGCTGATCATCACACTAATTAAGCAGACTTTCTCAGACTCGCTGATTTCGGGGCGCCTGACCATCCCCAACAAGCAATCCACGCTGCCAACGTGATGTTTGTCGGAGCAAAAGACCGCTGAAACCAGCAAGACCGACACCCAACCAAAGCAGCCAACTCAACTGACCGGCTCCAATCAGGACAGCAGACAGCCACAGCGATCCCCAAAGCCAAGGCCGTAGCGAGCGAATGCGACGCAGTGCAACCGAACAGCTACGGCAGTGCTTGGTATGACTGTGATATCGGTCCATTAAGGCTTCCACCTCTTGACGAGGTGGAAGCGGTCGACCGGCAAAGGGGCCCCCACCTTGGCGGTTAACCCAACGATGCAGCGCCTTGACATATATATCGGCTGATGTTGGGAGGACAAAGGCCTGTTCAGCGGCAGCACTACCACCAGCGGTTTCAAGGACCCGTTCTTGCCAGTGCAGGAACACCTGATCGTCTTCCAAGACCTTGTGGTTACCGATGTGCTGTAACCAGCGAGGCCGAAGTCCCACCAAGAGACGAGGAGCAGCTGCCTTGAACTGAAAGGGAAACCGAGCAAACAAGCGACATTTCCCTCTGCTAATCGGTACGGCATAAACCACCGTCAGAATCCGCGCAAACCCCTTAGCCGTGAGGTCGTGCCACATCAGCTGGGGAGCTCGAAAGTGCGTGTCCTGTGAGCCGAGCTTTCCCCTGCGAGGGCCTTCCTGCCAAAACGCTTCAAATCCTTGCGAGTCCTCGCGGGTAATCACCGCCTCCACGGGAGACGCATTCTCCCTTTTGCCCACGGTGCGGTGATGGGTGAATGGGACATGACTCACATCCAAAACATTTTCAAGAAGGGTGAGGGCATCCATCGGCAAATCGCGGAAGGTGTCCTGCACGATCCAGCCATCTGCCCAACCATCTCCTTGCTCCTGAAGAACGGGAACCAAAGGAAGTGCTGCAGAGTCAGCAGCTGAAGCGGTGCCACTCCAGACAAACAACAACCCCTGGCCTGTTGCTGTAGGAAAACTTCCACAACCCGTTCGCTTGGATTCCGAGCGAGCTCGCTCTCCCATTTGAGGGATCGCCCGGCAGGTGCCCTGCCCATCAAAACTCCAACCGTGATAAGGGCATTCCAATTGACCAGCCTCATTAATACGACCTTCACTGAGAGGAACTAGTCGATGAGGGCAGACATCTTCAAAAGCCCTCCAACATTGGCCTGGAGCATCCCACCACAACACCAGGTCTTGCTCAAGGAGGGTGAATCGCTGGGGACGGGTCCGGTCAAGATCGCGCAAATAGGCCACAGGCCACCACTGTTCACTCCAGCTGGGGTGCATGGCTATTGCACGACTGACGACATGATCGTCGGATCATGATCCGTGACGTGAGGAGAAATACCGAACCGAGCAGATTGGTCGTTCAGAGCAAGTCAAGCTGACTCCAAAGCGCGCGATCATGGAAGAAAGGAGAGTATTGCTGCCCCTGCCTCTGCAGTGCTCAATGCGATAACCATCCGCTCCCTTCAACCTTTGATCAACTCCTAGACACCTTTTCTATGGTCTTGACCGTTTTTTCATTCCTTCTGGCGCTGTTTCATTTCGTCGGGCCGATACCTACCGATCTGGGCATCCATCAAGGTCAACTGAGTCCATGTGAATCACCCGCACACTGCGCTCAACTTGAGTGGGAGCGAAATGATCCGATCGGAAGCCTGAACGAACTCGCCAAAGTCATCCAACAAACCCCACGATCCGAGATCGTCGAACAGCACACGAACTACCTCCATGCAACGGCCAGCAGTCAGATCTTCGGCTTCGTTGACGATCTAGAGCTCTATGCCGATACGGCACGTTCCGTTCTCCAAGCACGCTCAGTTTCAAGACTTGGAGAATCAGATCTTGGCGTCAACGAACAACGTCTCCGAAGCTTGGAGTCTGTCTTGTCCAAGCAAGATTGATTGAGATTGTGTGGTGTTCAATGTCACGCGACCACGTTGATCAGTGCACCTCGGACACAGACAAGGGGCGTAGTCATGCAAGCTGGCATGGTGCTGAACTGGTCGATAACTCGGGCGCATGCGTCATCCGCTTAGGACTGTTTTGACGCATCAATGAAACACTCACCAGATCTGCCAATTCATTCTGAAATGGTGGTTATCAATGCTTCAGCAGTCCATTTTGACTTAGATCAGTCTTCTCTCAGACCAGTTGGTCGGCTAAATCAGCCGCACTTTGCAGAGCTCCTTCAGCCATGCCAAAGCCTGGGCCGGCGATCCAATCTCCACAAAAGCCAACCGAGCTGAGCTCGCACCATTGAAGGGACTTGGGGAGAGGGTAATCCAGAGGCTGAGATGCTCCCCAGCGCATCACCCCCAAGGAACGGGCCAAGGGAAGTGCCTGAGCTAATTCGGGCCAAGGCCTCAATAATTGAGTTAGAGCCTTACGTTGACGTGATTCCTGCTCCAACAACAAACCTGGTTGGCTAGCTGGCGTGATCGGGGATCCGTCGTCTTTACCGTGGGCGACTAAACCCAGCCTTCGATCGCGCTGACGATGGAGAACAATCCGTTCGATGCCAAACCTTTCTTGGGCATCAGATGTCAACCAAATTTGCCTAGGAAGATGGTCGGTACAGCGAGGTAATTCGAGCATCAAATTCCAGCGCACCGATGCATCCATCTCAGATATTTGCGCGAGTGCAGCGTCCAATAAGGGATCGACATACAGCGGAACTGCCGAGCGCAATGGAACATCGGGCCAACCCAACATCGCTAGAGAGCGAGGATGAGCGAGAAGATTGCCTGTGACCACCAAAGAGCGCGCCCGTCGTCGACCTGAGAAACACCACCATCCGTTCTCTCTGCGCAAGCTAGAGATTCGTTCTCCAAACGCCCCTTGGGTTTTAGAACCAGCAGCCCGCAGGAAAGCTTCCGGCACGGACGACATGGTTGGCACACCACGAAAACGCGGACCCTGGAGCAGTGGATGCTGAGGTGGGTCAACAAGACAACCCGTCTCACTCAGCCCAACCACAAGTCCTAGATCGGGCTGAACAATCCCTTGATCCAGAAGAGGATTCCACAGTTCAGCAAGAGAGCCCTGCGGTGGTTGACTGAAGCTGAAACAAGGAGCTCCATGGTCAAGGCGCCAGAGCAGGTCATCACGTCGACGCCTCGTCGCCGCTCGACCACCCGGACCTCGACCAGCCTCTAGTAGCAATATTGAGCCGTCAAAACCGCGTTGGCGAAGCGCGGCAGCAAGACCTGTGCCGCCAAGACCCGCTCCGATCACAGCAAGATCAACGTCTAAGTGCTGAGAATCACCCAATAAGGTCATGCTTGTGAAGCGCAAAGGTGGCAGAACGATGTCAAAGCGAATCTTCAAAAACGCCATGCCCATTAAGTCTGGGCCTTACGGCGATCCACCGCGCACAGCGCGTCGGGACTACTTCGTTGTTTTGTTGCTGTTGCTGTGGCGTATGCGCTACGACCTCTTGCTGTTAGCAGCAATTGGCACTCTAATCTTGACCGAAACAGTGCCTACAAATTGGCAACAAAGCGGCAGCTTAGTTTCAATTATGGGAATCACGGTTTCAATCTTTATAGGCTTTAGAAATACTCAGGCCATTGGCCGCTGGTGGGAAGCACGACAATTATGGGGCAAAATCGTTAACCAAAGCCGCAACTGGACAGACACTCTGGCAAGCCTCCTCCCAGAAGAAGAGTTAATGAGTACACAAGGACGAAATCTAGTGCGTTATCAAGTTGCGATGGTATGGCAGCTTAACTTTCAGTTGAGAAATTTTTACCATCACGATCTCAGATGTTTTCAAGACTACCTCCTGGAAAATCTAGGAATGAAGCCAAGCACCACTCTCAGGCAATTAGGGCAGGCCAGGGCAGTTGCTGTTCGTGAATTATATGAGAATAAAAAAATTAATGCTCGTGGCCGAGAGCAATTAATGAATATTGCAAACGCCACTGTTGATGCAATTGGCGGTCTAGAGAGAATTAGAAACACACCCTTGCCGGCAAGTTACGACGTATTTGTCCGCATGCTCAGCTGGATTTTCGGTTTTCAACTTTTGTTGAACTTCAAGATGGATGGCACATCCTTTGTCGGAAGCATCACAGGGATCTTGCTATTCCTAGGCTTTTTAATGGCAGAGCGTATTGGTGCCTACGTTGAGGGACCATTTGACGAAGATGGAAGCACATTTGCATTGCCTCTCAATGCAATCTGTCTGACAATTAGCCGAGACTTACTTGGAAATGAATCCGATTCATGTCTCCACCACTTTTCCAAAGATCCTGTTCGTTGGACATAGAAGTTAAAATTGAGATCACAAGCCATCATTGTGAAAAGTATCCACGCCAGAGAAAAATGACAGAGACAACAGGTCTTCAAGCAATCAATCCTGCCACTGGAGCAATCATTGCCACATATCCTTTAATGCATCAAGAGGAGATCATACAAGCCATAGAACAGGCGCATTCTGGATTCAAACAATGGAAACATTCTGCTTTTTCCGAAAGGTCAAAAGCCCTCACTCACGCCTCACAAGCCTTAAAAGCCAACAACGTTGCCTTGGCGGAATGCATCACCCAAGAAATGGGAAAACCCATTCAGCAATCATTTGCAGAAGTGGAGAAGTGTGCCTGGGTCTGCGACTATTTTGCAAAATATGGTCAACAGCACCTATCTGATGAAACGATCGAACTGGATCACAAGAATGCAATCGTAACAGCACAACCACTTGGGGTTCTATTTGCAGTAATGCCTTGGAATTTCCCGCTATGGCAAGCATTCAGGGCGATTGCCCCAGCCTTAATGGCAGGAAATACGCTCCTTCTAAAAGGTGCATCCAATGTGCCGGGATGTAGCAGGGCCATTCAAAATATCTTTGACAGCTGCGAAATCCCTAAAGGCGTATTCACGAATATGCCCATTCGATCAACGGATGCAGAACTGGTGATTTCCCATCCAAAAGTACGAGCAGTCACCCTGACAGGGAGTGAAGAGGCTGGTCGAGCTGTGGCATCGATTGCAGGCGCCAATCTAAAAAAATGTGTTTTAGAGCTAGGGGGTCAAGACCCCTACCTAATCCTTCACGATGCAGATCTTGATTTGGCAGCAGATCGTTGTGCAGCAAGTCGGATGCTTTGCTCCGGACAAGTTTGCATTGCAGCAAAACGATTGATTGTTGTCAATGATATTTACGATCAATTCTTTGACCTTCTGCAAGAAAAGTTGAATTCCTATGTCATGGGGGACCCCATGAATCCTGCATTCAATATCGGACCATTGGCACGATTGGATCTACGGCAACAAGTTCATCAGCAGGTTAAAAAAAGTATTGAACAGGGAGCAATACTACGCAAAGGTGGCGTTCTCCCTGAACAACAAGGCTGGTGGTATCCCATCACCATCCTCGAAGACGTCAAGCCGGGAATGCCTGCATTTGATGATGAGATTTTTGGTCCTGTGCTGAGCCTTGTGCGTGCAGAGCATGACGACCATGCGATAGAACTGGCCTCAGAGACACGCTTTGGATTAGGAGCTGCCATTTTTTCAGCAAACACCGCCAATGCCCAGCGAATCGCCATCGAAAACATTGAGGCAGGATGCATCGCGATCAATGATTTTGTACGAAGTGATCCTCGGGTTCCCTTTGGCGGGATTAAAGATAGTGGTTATGGGAGAGAGCTGGGTAAGCTTGGCATCCATGAATTCATCAACAGCAAAAGCATTGTTTGAGATTGATTGCCACGCAATCAACCAAAAACAATCAAGAGCCGTTAATAAGATGGGTGGCGACCCATTTTTTAATACGATTACAAGGATCAAGGATTTTATTCTGATAGCAGATTTATCGCATATTCATAGGAGCTCGTCTCTAGGAATCCATTCTAAATAATGCTTCAGGAAGAGAGATGATTGGTCGAAACCTACTGCTTGTTACTTCAAGAATCCTTCCGGTCGAGGCCGGAGTGTTCAACGCCTCCAAGCAACAGCGAGCAACGAGACGCCTTGGGATGGACTCTTCCTCCTGTTGATCGGGACCTGACCAATACACCCCCTCTTCTTCCAGTGATTCCTCTCTTTCACTTAGACCGCCTGGCCTAATGACGGTCCAATCAAGGCCGCTATTCTCCAGAGCCTGCTCACCAATTCGCTTCCAAACAAGAATCAAACCAAACAAGTTCAGGGGATGACGCCAACGTCCTGCACAAAGAGAGCTCACGAGAATCACCCTGGACACACCAACTCTCAGACAGCTTTCCACCTGAGAACGCACCCCCCAAGCGTCAACCTTCATCGGACCTAACAAGTCAATCGAAGGCCTCGCACCCGTCGCAATCACTAAGGCATCCACCCCCTTTAAGGCTGAATCCAAAGCAGTTGGATCTTGCAAGCTGAGTCGAACTTGCTCAGCATTCATAAGGGTGTCAGGAATTACAGAAGAAGGCCTCACCAACAAACGAGGACGATCTCCACAAGCCAACAACTCCTCAGCAATCCGAAACCCGGTTTTCCCAGAGGCCCCTGTAATCGCAATCGTTCTATCACTCATTGAAATCACCTGGTACAACCCAAGAATTCATGAGTTAACCGTAAACGAGAACTAAGATGAGTTGTCATAAAAAACGCATCATTCGGAAGGGGAACTGATCAACCAATGAAATCCTTAACAACCCTTGCCTTACTAACGATCTCCAGTATTCATCCACAGCAAAGCCAAGCGATGACTGAGTGTGAGCTGCTGACACGGATCATGAATAAGCTGGGGGCAAAGATGAGCATTAATCGGTATGTCATCTCGAGCAAAAAAGACGAAAACCTGATCAAGCAAGCAAGCAATGATCTTTCCGAGCAAACAAAAAACTATAGAGCAGCAAAAGAACAATACAAAAAAGCCAACTGCAAAAGCATCTGGGACAAATAATTAATGAACACTCGAACGTACTCAACTGGAACACAAAAAAGCCGACAACCAAAGGCTATCGGCAAAAAAACAAAGAACTTACAAGCTCAGATCAATAGAGCGTAATTTATCTGGAGTAAGCAACCCCTCGATAGGTCAAGGAGGGATGTTCTTGCATCTCAGCCCTTACGAGTTCACGGCACGTGTTGTAGTGCTCATGACGATAAGTCAATTCAACGCAAGCTTTAACACTAGAAGGCTCACGAGTTACGTAGGCCTGACCTCTGTAGTGAAGAGTAGTCATGATGTTCTCCGAGAAAACCCAAGTCCCCGTTCCTTGGCTTGGGCCGATCTGCGCCTCGCAAAAACGAGGTGAACGATGCAATGTGTAGCAGTTGCTACTGCACAAACATAGTGATTGGTCAAGGAAATCGTCGTTCACCTCGATACAAAGACACAAATCAGGATCAAAGGAAACCATTGGGGTGGGTGTGCTGAACTTGCACCACATGACCTTCACCATTTACACGGCAAAGCCAGGGTGCCTTGGCACGAGGAACCTGGACGCGAACCGAAAAGCCTCCCTTATATGGTTCAGTCCCAACGATCTGAAGAGAATCACGGCTTCGCCCAACCTGATGCGAGACCGCGCGAAGACAAGTGGACTCTGCATGCTGGCGCTGATTGCCACCGCCATGGCCAGAGTGACCTTGAATCAAACTTCCGATCAAAGCTCCTGCAAACGCTCCGATTGCAGACCCTGTACTCGTCGAAGAAGAATTGTCATAACGAGGGCTCGGATCGTGTGCGGTTTCTAAACGAACAGCAAGACGCTGCGCTTGACCTGCATCGTTCCAGGCAAAAACATTGCGATTTCCTCCATCACGAAATTGCGCGTTATGCAATCCAGAGGACGTTTCAATTTGCAGTGCCTCCTTGGAAGGTCCGCGGAAGCGAAAAGTAGAGCCATTTTCAAGCTTGATCACCAGCACGGTGTTGCCACCATTGACTTTTTGCTGGCTCACACAATGCCCCTGAAAGGCAACAGCACCTCCACTCATTAAGCGGCACACTCCCTGAGCACGCGCAATTGTTTTGGCGGAAACCATTGAAGGAGCTGTTAACAATGCCAGGGATGACATAGTGGCCACCCCAGACACCACAACACCAAAACGAGCCAGGCGCTTCATATCAGGAAAAGAGACGACCACTCATTAGTAGCAACACTTCTGGATAAAACCTTGGTCCACAGCCCACAAGCCGGAAACAACCAAAAGCAATTCGATAGCAGGAAATCATGCAATATTTAGGCCCAAACAAACCAATTCCGCACACCCAATGCGGAAAAACATATCACTCAAACACCTAAGACTATAGGGACAAAAAGCTGTAGCAAAATAGTCCTTAAAAGATGCGGTATTATTCATACAAGCGCAACTAATCCAAAGTCACTGATCAAAAAGCATCAAATCCTCTCAAAGGAACAATTATCTTTTCAGGGCAAAGGACAGAGCAAACAACAGAAAACCATGCCTTCCAAAGCAATGCTTCATGTTATTAAAGGGTTGTCCTGGGTAACAGCCTTGCTTTTGATCATGAGCTGTGAACCGGGAAATTTGGCGAAGCAGGCCAATAGCGAACACAACACCAAACGAAGCACTGCACAAACTTCAAAAAAGCTTGATCCTGGCCAAACAGGTCCACATCCTGACCTTCTTCAGGGAAATCACGATGATTTTTCACTCAAAGCCAGACGTCTTAGCAGTACCGTCACAATGAGCAACGGCCAATGGGTCGTCGAATTATTTAAGGGGAGCAAACGCCTTGCCCTATGGCCTGCCATCAGCGGATACAACACCAGGCCCTCGGCCGATCGGCGTTGGAGCCCAGGAAATGGAGCAGCTCTACCAATAGGAGATTATGTGCTGGGGCAGCCAGAACCATGGGGAACAGACATCTGGTTGAACTTACAGCCACAATTCAAAACAGACCGAAGTGGACTCGGCATACACCACTGCAATCCCGGAAGCGGATGTCTTTGCATTCCTAATCGCAACAACCTCGAAGCCATTGCCGCATGGGTAAAAGCCACCGGGATCAACAAATTAACCGTTCAGAATTAAACAGAATAAGACAATAATCGCAGACACCATTAATCCGAAGCCCTAACGTGGAACAATAGAAATGGATAAAAGATCCTAACTAAGCTCATAGCAAAGACAGGTCACAATCATAGTGACAACAATTCCTTTTAAAACGAAAGCAACAGAAACTAATAAGACGAGAGCTCAAACTTCTAATCAATCCGTTTCAAACAGATTTACGGAGTGCATTCATTCGAGCGTCTACCACTGCATTAAATGACTGAAGATTTTCAACATCAGCACCTGTTGGCTTTGCTAATGAATTTATTTAATCGGGTTGACGATAAACACAGTTAAAATCCTCAAAGCTTTGTCACCTGACAACCATCAAATACCATTTACCTTCACCGGAAACCTGATGCTTTACACTCCTCTGAATCCAATCAGTTTCATAAACAGCAATATTGAAAGCCAACTCTTAACAAGCCAGAATTTCAACTTTTCAATAAAAACCTCCGCACCATAACCATGAGCTGGACTGTTGCCAAATCCTGGACAAGCGTTTTGCCCCAACAGGGTTACCGACATTTTCGACTAATCCTTCAGGGCGGGAAAGGGCAATCGCGATGGGTGGAACTGGAAGCAGTTCTTGATTCAAACGTGCGTCTACGCATCAACTGGAACGAACTCAAGAAGCAAGAACTTTGGACCAGCGGTTGGCAACAGCTGCCACCAGACGAGTGAGGTCTTACTCGCAGTGCAACCAACTAACGCGCCAAAATGCGCTAATGCCAGTTCAAATTCTTACCGAAGACCAGCGATACAAGCTCGACCGGGAGCCCGATCGGGTTTTTTATGCTGAACCACGCTTCGTTCAACACTTAGACGAAGGCTTTAGGACACGTCTCACAAACTTCTACAGAGAGCACATTCCGTCTGGAGCTGTTGTCCTTGACTTGGGATCGTCTTGGGTGAGTCACCTACCAGAAGAGATCCATTACGAGCGCGTGATTGGCCATGGCATGAATGAAGCGGAACTCGTAGCGAACACAAGGCTCGACAGCCACTACGTCCAAGACATGAACCTGGATCCCACAATCCCTTTAAAGGATGCATCCGTTGATGCCTGTCTCGCTGTTGCTGCTTGGCAGTACTGGACTCAACCAGAAAATGTCGCGTCGGAGATGCTCCGAGTCACGAGGCCCAATGGCACTGCCATCGTTGCATTTTCGAATCGGATGTTTTTCACAAAGGCTCCACAGGTTTGGACCGATAACGACGACAAGCAGCATCTCGACTATGTCGGCACAGTGCTGCAAGCCAATGGATGGTCTGACGTACGGGTGTTTGCTGAAGAGACAAAAGCCTCAGGATTGATGGGACTGGTAGGAGGCAAAGGCGACCCATTTTTTGCAGTTGTAGCGCGCAAAAGTATCGATTCATAATCAATACTTGATCCACAAGACAATACAAAGTCTGAGAAATTGCATCAAGCCAAACCTGTGGCAATTGATTAAATAATCAACATAATCATGCTTATCGTATAAATTTTATTCTGATTGAGGTCTTACAAACAATCATCGAGTCCTCCTCTCTTTCAAGTTATTTCTCGCTATCGAGAAGCTGAGATTTTGGAATTTTTAATCAGGACATACGCTTAAAGTTCGAGCGAGCGAAGCAAGTCCCGCTGGGCCTTACGGCCTGTAATGGCATGGGCTGCCATCGCACCACTCGCAGCCACGGGTGGAATACCAATCCCTGGGAAACAACTCGCTCCACACTGCAAAAATCCCTGAAGAGGGGTGGTCACCCCAGGAAACAGCCCTTTCGCCGCAGACAACGCAGGGCCATAGCTGCCTTGATGCGTGGATAGGTAATGACGGTGGGTAAGAGGAGTTCCCTCCATCACCACTTGGCAACGACCGCGGAGATCGGGTATGCGTTGCTCCAACACATCCCAAAACACCTGACAACGTTGTTCACGTTTCTGCTGATAAGCCGCCGTTCCCCTCTGTAGACCAGCCCACTCTGACCAGGGTTCATTGGCAGGGGTATAGGCGTGAAGCACGTGATGGCCCTCAGGCGCCATCGAGGAATCGAGCACAGATGGAATCGACACCACCACGGCATTGCGCTCGGAATCAATGCCCCGTTCCCAGTCACCAACCCAAACGGTATGGATCGGCAGATCCTCGAGACCGTTCGCATCGAATCCCAGATGAAGGTGCAAAAAAGAATGACAACCAGGAGTGGAAAGCCGTTCCTGACTCCAAGTCTTCGCAGCCATCTCGGGCAACAGAGCCGCCGTACCCCAGGCATCCGCATTGCTCACCACAACATCGGCGTAAAGCGTCTCACCATTGCTGAGTTCTACGCCGATGACACGATCACCATCAAGCAGCAGCTCGCTCACTGTTGCACCAAGCCGCAAACTACCGCCGTAAGACTCCATGCCGCGCACGAGTGCGTTCACTACGGCTGCACTGCCTCCGCGCGGAAAATCAAGACACGATTCAGGGTCAAACCATTCACCAAACAAAGTGGCCATAGCGGCTGCGTTGGTGTCAACCATCGGCATACCGCTGATCAAAAAACAGAGCAAATCAACCCAATGGCGAAGAAATGGATCCTGCAGGTGACGGTCGACTAAAGGCCCGAAAGCACCGCTGAGGTGGCGGATGGCCGGCAAATGCTGAACCAGTCGTCCACTACGCCTCAACAGAGGACCAATCCCATCCACAGATGCTGGTAATGCCAGCAATGGCAAAGCATCTGCAGCTGCTGCAATCGGCTGCAACACGGCGGTGAAGCGCTGCCATTCAGCCACAGCTTCAGGTCCACGCAGCCTTTCCACCACGCGTTCGAAGCCATCCCCTCCAACCCCTACACGGAGATGTCCCTCCGGGAACAAGACATCCCAATCCTTGTAGGTCAAGACATCCAGGGGCTGATCTAACGCACGCAGGATCTGAGCGAGGGGATTACTGCTTGGCCAACGTGACAATCCACTCCAAAGGGATGGACCAGATTCGAAGTGATAGCCGTGCCGTTCAAAGCCATGGGCAGCGCCGCCTGGCTGGCTATGGGCTTCTAGAACCAAAACTTCCTTTCCAGCCCGGGCAGTGAGACCGGCACAGCACAAGCCACCGATACCGCTGCCAATCACGATCACCTCAGCGCTTTTTGGCATCAATCACCAATCAGAGATCCCAACTCGGGTCATAGCCAGTCACAGCTGTGATCGCGAAAAACTGGTCCCAATCAAAAGATCGGTTGAAATGGTTCAAAGCACCAAGTTCATGCCAGAACAATCCTCCCCAGGCCAGAACCAGCTATCGCTATGGCGTCGAACGCCTCCCCTGGTGTTGCCCATGTTGGTGCTGAGCTGCGGGCTTGTGGTCGCCGGAGCTGTTGCCGTGAAAGGAATTCGAACCGCAACAGACACCGTGACCGTGACCGGTGCCAGCACTGAAAGGCTGCGCAGCGACTATGCAGATTGGACCGTGACCGTGAGTGGCAATGGCCTGAGCCAACAGCAGGCTTATCAAAATCTGCAACCCGATTTAAAGCGCACGCTTGCATTTCTGCGTGATGCTGGCATCCCAGAAAGCAGCACCCAACTCACTGTTTTACGGACTGATCGCAACGACATTCGCAACCGTGTGACCGGGGTGCTCACCAACACGGAGTGGACGGCACGTCAATCCATCCACGTTGGCAGCTCGGATGTGGATTTAATCCGCAAGGCATCGAACAAAATCAGCAACCTGATTGGCGACGGTGTGTCGTTGGCGATTCAGCCACCGGCTTACACCTACACAAAACTGGCTGAAAAACGTGTCGACATGCTGGCCAAAGCCACCGCTGATGCTCGAGAACGAGCGATTGCGATCGCGGGTCAAGCTGGCTCCGGCATTGGAGCGATCACCAATGCCGACACAGGCACCTTCCAAATCACCGTGCCGAACTCCACAAAAATGGGGAGCTATGGCTCCTATGACACCAGCACCATCGACAAAGACATCACCGCGGTGATGGGAGTGACGTTCAGAGTGCAGTGATCATTCTTCCCTTGATCCTGTTAGGTCTGTCCTGGCTTCAGGAAGGCATCGACCAACTCCTGCTGGGCGGACGCTGGAATTTGGCTATGGGGCCTGGCACTCCTTGGTGGACCCTTCTGACCGCTCCATTCAGCCACGGAGATCTTGGTCACCTCATTGGGAACAGCATTATTTTTCTCCCGCTCAGCTATCTCGTGCTCTTGAAAAACCTGCGCGGTTATGTAGCGGTTTGGATTGCCGTGATTCTTCTCGAAATTCCGCTCTGGTTGTTTTGGCCGGTTGGCAGTCACGGACTCTCAGGAGTCGTCTACGGACTCCTTGGCTACCTCGTTCTGATCGGATTTCTTGAACGCAGACCACTGGCCATCGCTTTAAGCGTGATTGCCGTTGCTTTTTACGGAAGCGCCCTACCTGGATTGCTGCCTTGGGCCTCACCCGCGGGAGTGAGCTGGATTGGCCACGCGAGTGGATTCATAGCTGGCCTTTTGGCAGCAGGAGCTGTGTCACGTGAGCCTCATCAGCCGTCAGCTTGATCCTCAGCTGATTTGAGAAAGCGACCTGACAGACGAACAGCCAAGACAGAGCAAGCGGCTCCATAGCCGATAAAGGTGGCCACTTGACCAAAAGATCCCATCTCATAAACCTCGCCGCTTAACAACACCCAATCCACCAGTGATGAGGCCACACCCCACACAACAACCCAAACCGAAACGTAGAGAATCCCCCTCACGGCGGTGTTCACGGCAGCTCCTTTTGAAAATGCTTGTTCATTTCGACGCTAGGCCAACCTTCAATCAAAGTCCTTCAGTGCTGATGGGATGACTAATCAATGAACCTGATCACTCATTCCTTTCAAAAAAGTTTCTTCAAAGCTTCTTGAAGCAACCTGACAAACATCCTTCGTGTCGCTAAGACCTTGGCGTAATCACTTTGATCGAAGCTGAAAGGTTCCCCTATGTCTGAAGACAATCAGCAGCAACCTGTCGTAATCAAGCAAGGAGGCGGCGGCACTGGCATTGGACTGGTTCTGGCGGCGTTAATTCTTGGAGGTGCGCTTGTCTACTCCGTCACCATTTGGTCAAACACACAGAAAAGAATGATCGAGGCGCCCAAAGAAGCGATCCAGAAAGGCGTAGACACCATTAAAAAAGCGATTCAGCCTGGCTCCTAGTCCTAAGAGCAGATTCCTTCACCCTCCCTCGAGCGATTGCTGCCGGCTGTGATGGCGATAGAGATCGCTGTCTCCATCAGCTTCCGGCTCAGATTTCGCTTGGCGCTCTCGCGGCTCAACCGCTTCAATCCGCTGTTTAGGCATCACTCCGTTTTCTTCTCGAGCGATCGCACGCTGATAGGCCGAAGTTACGTCTGATAAGTCGTCATTACGCACAGATGTCATGGCCGCCAAAGCAGTGTGGCCATGATGGCAGTCCTGCAACTCGATGACCATTGCTCAGAAAAGAGCGCGCTTCCCATCTGCTCTGCCGCCTGGATGAGCACTATCCAGATCCACCCATTCCTCTCGATCACAGCGACCCTTTCAGCCTGCTGATCGCTGTGCTCCTAAGTGCGCAGTGCACCGACAAAAAGGTCAATGAAGTCACACCAGCCTTATTTGCTGCGGGACCAACCCCAAATGCAATGGCGGCATTAACAGAAGCGGAGATTTTCGGACACATCCGCCAGCTGGGGCTTGCGAAAACCAAGGCCCGAAACGTGCACAAACTTGCTCACATGTTGATCACGATGCATGGGGGGAAAGTGCCGAGCAGCTTTGAAGAGCTCGAGGCACTGCCGGGCGTTGGCCACAAAACCGCCAGCGTGGTGATGGCCCAAGCCTTCGGAGTACCGGCCTTCCCTGTGGACACACACATTCATCGATTGGCGCAGCGCTGGGGGCTCAGCAATGGAGACAGCGTGGAGCGCACCGAAAAGGATCTGAAATCCCTATTTCCAGCTGAGAGCTGGAACAAACTTCATCTGCAAATTATTTTTTATGGACGCGAGCATTGCACTGCACGTGGATGCGACGGAACCGTTTGCCCAATATGCCGGGAGCTGTATCCAAAGCGACGGAAGCCAGTAATTTGGCGGAGGCCCTAGCTAATTACCAGCCCAACGTCAAAACTCTGTTACAGTTCGTTTCAATTGAATGAGCACGATGGAACGCACTCCCGCTAACGACACCTGGTTCCAAGGCCAAGCAACCCGCTCCATTCACGAAGATCAACTCAAGAAGGTTGAGCTCTTCAATGGTCGTGCAGCCATGATTGGTTTCGTCATCGGCGTGATCACAGAAGGACTTACAGGCCAGGGAATTCTCCATCAGATCGGCCTCGGCCCCCTCGTTGACGGATACGTGACTTGCAGCGTTCAGATGCTCCCCTTCTGTTTCTGATCAGATCAGACAGTGCTTGTCAGCCCCCTAGCCTTAGGATTAAGGGCTGACAGTTCAGGCCAATGGCTCGAAAGCGGCGCAAACTAAGCAAAGACATGGAGGCCGAAATTAAAGCGGCCAATAAAAAAGTTGAGTTTATTTCTGCGTTAATTCGAGACATCCGCGAAGAAGACATCCAAAACGAATACGCGGAAGCCTTTGTACAAGTGCATGCCGCATGCACCCACCTCGCCCAGCTTTACGACGCTGAAGGCATTACTGAAGAAAGCGAGGGGACACTGGTCCTCTACAAAGGTCTTCTCAATCAATTTGAAGAAGACTACGAGCTTTAGGACATTTTCAAAACCTGGTCCTCATACACTAATTTTTTTCTAAAAACCCGGTAAAACCGGATGGGTTTTTAAAAATAAATTGATGCTAAACAACGACGAACCGCGCTGGTTCACTCTGGCGATGGCAAGCCGCTGGCCCCTCGCTGTCGTCATTGCGGCATGGTCAGTCGCTCTTGCTGCGATCCAGATTCTCCGTCACCCCATCCCCATCGGACTTCCCCTCGATAAGCCGTTTCCAGTACGCCTCGTTGGTGGAGTCACTGTTGACGAACTCAAGGCACCTATCCGTGTGAAAAGTGAGGGCTCGATCGCCATCGAAGCTTCGAAAAAACTCCCCATTGAAGCCTCTGAGGCCCTTCCTGTTCAAGGCGAAGTATCAGTAACCAAACCCGTCTTGATTGAATCCAATCAATCACTTGATGTTCAAGGACAGGTGTCAGTTAACGAGGTGACAAACCCAGTCAAAGTGCAAGGTGTGGATGAAGGTCCTGTCCTTGTAGGTACATCCGACGAAGATCAGTTAACCGTGGGTGGAGCTGTAGAGGTAACCGAAGTAGGCGGTCCAATTAATGTGCGCCTGCGAGATGCGGCGAAATCTGTTTTGCCGATTCCTTAAATGGCATCACTTCACGCTGATCTCACTCTTGCTGTTGTTGGACACCTCGAATGGGTTAATTTCCTTGCCGTTAATGCGTTGCCTGCGCCTGGGCAGATCAGCCGTGCCCATCGCTCGCTAGAAGAGCCAGCTGGAGCCGGAGCTGTCGTGGCTGTTCAACTGGCCAGGCTTACAGGGCAAAGAGTGGCCTTCTTCACGGCACTCGGGAAGGATGAAATCGGCGAGCGAAGCGAAGCCCGCCTGCTTGAGTTGGGTGTCATACCAATCGTTGCCTGGCGTGACCAACCCACCAGACGCGGAATCAGCTTGGTTGATCACAGCAGCGATCGGGCGATCACAGTGATCGGAGAGCGACTAACGCCGGTCGCCAATGATCCATTGCCCTGGGAGCATCTCGCCGATTGCGATGGGGTGTTCGTCTCAGCAACCGATCCGCAGGGGCTAAGGCTGGCACGAGCAGCCAAAGTTCTAACGGCAACGCCACGCCTTCGTTTACCGGTTCTTCAAGAGGCAGGTGTCAGTCTCGATGCCTTGATCGGCAGCAATTTGGATCCAGCAGAGTCCATCGAAGAGGATGCACTCACCCCAGCGCCAACCTTGCGGATCGCCACGGAAGGAGAGAAGGGAGGGATTCTCATTCCAGGTGGTCGATTTGAAGCCCAACCTCTCCCTGGCCTCCTCGCAGAAACCTACGGATGCGGCGACAGCTTTGCAGCTGGAGTAACAGCCGGACTCGCTGCAGGATTTGCCATCACTGACGCGATCAAGCTTGGAGCCCAGTGCGGAGCGACCTGTGCAACACACTTTGGTCCTTACGCCTGAACCCAAAAACACAGCGCTCCAGCGGTTTGGGAGACGCTGTTATTCATACATACTCCCGAGAAGACAAGAACTAAGCAAAGACGATTGCTATGTCTGATCTGAAGTGTCGTTTTAACGGATACACAGGCGGCAACAAGAGGGGCCTCTTCACAGAAAGGATGGGGTGCTCAGCACAGATGTCTTTGCCAATCTGCTCGATATGAATTCGGCGTGGACTCCAACCAGCAACAGCAAAGACAGCTATATCTGTTGTGATCGCAGCACTGGTGAACCACGCTGAACTGCAAGCCGACTGGCTTTGGTCTATCGCTTTAAGCCCAAAGCAACAAAAAGCCCCCACCAATCGGCGGGGGCTTTCTAGTTCAGTTGATCTGAACTTTGGTTGGTTTCCAGATCAACCGATTGCAGGTGCCTGAAGAGCCACAGGTGTGGACTCAGCAGCTGCCAGGTCGAGAGGGAAGTTATGAGCGTTGCGCTCGTGCATCACTTCCATGCCGAGACCGGCACGGTTCAACACGTCGGCCCAGGTGTTCAGGACACGGCCCTGACCATCAAGGATGGACTGGTTGAAGTTGAAGCCGTTCAGGTTGAAGGCCATGGTTGACACGCCAAGGGCGGTGAACCAGATGCCGACAACAGGCCAGGCTGCAAGGAAGAAGTGAAGGCTACGGCTGTTGTTGAAGGAGGCGTATTGGAAGATCAGGCGACCGAAGTAGCCGTGAGCAGCCACGATGTTGTACGTCTCTTCTTCTTGGCCGAACTTGTAGCCATAGTTCTGGGACTCGGTCTCGGTTGTTTCACGAACCAAGGAGGAGGTCACCAATGAACCGTGCATGGCGGAGAACAGTGAACCACCGAACACACCAGCAACTCCCAGCATGTGGAAGGGGTGCATCAAGATGTTGTGCTCAGCCTGGAACACCAACATGTAGTTGAAGGTTCCAGAGATGCCCAAAGGCATGGCGTCAGAGAACGAACCCTGACCGAAGGGGTAAACCAGGAACACTGCAGATGCAGCAGCAACAGGTGCGCTGTATGCAACACAGATCCAAGGGCGCATGCCCAAGCGGTAGGAAAGTTCCCACTCACGTCCCATATAGGCGTAGATGCCGATCAGGAAGTGGAACACAACCAGTTGGAAAGGACCGCCGTTGTAGAGCCACTCGTCGAGTGAGGCAGCTTCCCAGATTGGGTAGAAGTGCAAGCCGATGGCGTTGCTGGAAGGAACAACAGCACCAGAAATGATGTTGTTGCCATACATCAGTGAACCTGCAACAGGCTCGCGGATGCCGTCGATATCAACCGGAGGTGCGGCGATGAAAGCGACGATGAAGCAGGTGGTAGCGGCAAGCAGTGTGGGGATCATCAACACACCGAACCAACCGACATACAGACGGTTGTTCGTGGAGGTGACCCAATCACAGAACTGCTGCCAACCGTTAGCGCCGGAGCGCTGCTGGATGGTGGTAGTCATGAGAACGGAAATAGATGCCTGTAGAGACGAGCCCTTGAGGCGAAATAAGACTGGAAAGATCCAGCTCACAAAATTTAATTGAGTTGTGTTGCCTTGTGTTGCGCCTGGGATAGCGACTCATCATCACGCCCATAAAGCCAGCTAATAAGTGGCCTTGTTGCTGTTCGGCTCATAGCGTTAGCGAGATGCAAACAAGTCGGCGCTTATTTCTGAAGCTGTTAGCAACCACGGCAGTGAGTCCGTCCTTCCTTCATGCCGTGCAAGCAGCGCCTAACCAAAAAACGTTTGAATCAGTTGCCGTCTTAGAGCGAGGGAATCTTCGCCTTGCATTGATCAGTGATCTCAACGGACCTTATGGATCAACCATCTACAGCCCCACCGTTGCAACAGGATTTGATCTGCTCTCTGAACTGAAACCAGATCTGGTGCTTTGCGCAGGAGACATGGTGGCCGGCCAGAAGATCAGCCTGACGGATTCGCAGCTTGAGGCGATGTGGAGCAGCTTCCAATCCACCATTCTCAATCCCCTCCTTCAGCAGGGGATTGGAATGATCCCAACGATGGGCAATCACGACGCATCCAGTCAGAAATGGTCCTCTCAGTACGTGTTTGCAAGAGAACGCCATCAGGCAGAAAGCTTTTGGGCACGTCAGAAGAACCGGCTAGGGCTCGAGTTCATCGATGCGAAGCAGTACCCATTTCAATTCAGCGTTAAACAACCTGGCTTGTTCGTCATCGTGATTGATGCCTCTTCCGCCACGGTTGATCGAGGTCAACGGCAGTGGCTTGAGCAAGCACTGACCTCAGAGTCCAGATCTTCCGACGATTGCTGTGTAGTGATGGGACATCTCCCACTGACCGCGATCAGTCATGGTCGGGATCGTGCCGGTGAGTGCATCGAAGACGCCGTGAACCTCACCGATTTAATGCAACGTCATCGGGTAGACCTCTATCTCTCAGGACATCACCACGCCTGGTATCCAGGCGAACTCAGGGGACAGCGATTGCTCAGTCTTGGTGCTATGGGAAACGGACCTCGTCGATTGTTAGGGACGCAACGCACATCTGATCCGAGCCTCACACTGCTTGATCTTTTTCCAGCCACAAAAACAGTGCGTGAAACCACATTCAGCTTGAAAACATTGGAGCCCATCAGCCTTAACTCCCTACCAAAGCAATTGAGCTCAAAATCGTTTCCAACTTTGGATCGGCGTGACACCAGCTGGTCCTATGGCTCTTAAAGACGCTTCCCCTCTGAGTAATACATAAAAAAGCCCCCACCAATCGGCGGGGGCTTTCTAGTTCAGTTGATCTGAACTTTGGTTGGTTTCCAGATCAACCGATTGCAGGTGCCTGAAGAGCCACAGGTGTGGACTCAACAGTTGCAAGGTCGAGGGGGAAGTTATGAGCGTTGCGCTCGTGCATCACTTCCATGCCGAGACCGGCACGGTTCACCATGTCGGCCCAGGTGTTCAGGACGCGGCCCTGACTATCAAGGATGGACTGGTTGAAGTTGAAGCCGTTCAGGTTGAAGGCCATGGTTGACACGCCCATGGACGTAAACCAGATGCCGACAACAGGCCAGGCTCCAAGCAAGAAGTGAAGGCTACGGCTGTTGTTGAAGGAGGCGTATTGGAAGATCAGGCGACCGAAGTAGCCGTGAGCAGCCACGATGTTGTACGTCTCTTCTTCTTGGCCGAACTTGTAGCCATAGTTGTGGGACTCGTTCTCGGTTGTTTCACGAACCAAGGAGGAGGTCACCAGTGAGCCATGCATGGCGGAGAACAGTGAACCACCGAACACACCAGCAACTCCCAGCATGTGGAAGGGGTGCATCAGGATGTTGTGCTCAGCCTGGAACACCAACATGAAGTTGAAGGTTCCAGAGATGCCCAAAGGCATGCCATCAGAGAACGAACCCTGACCGAAGGGATACACCAGGAAAACAGCCATGGCTGCAGACAGCGGAGCGCTGTATGCAACACAGATCCAAGGGCGCATGCCCAAGCGGTAGGAAAGTTCCCACTGACGGCCCATATAGGCCGAAATACCAATCAGGAAGTGGAAAACAACCAGCTGATAGGTGCCGCCGTTGTAGAGCCACTCATCGAGTGAGGCAGCATCCCAAATTGGGTAGAAGTGCAAGCCAATGGCGTTGCTGGAAGGAACAACAGCACCAGAAATGATGTTGTTGCCATAAAGCAGTGAGCCAGCGACAGGCTCGCGGATGCCGTCGATATCAACCGGAGGTGCGGCGATGAAAGCGACGATGAAGCAGGTGGTAGCGGCAAGCAGACAAGGAATCATCAGCACACCAAACCAACCGATATAAATACGGTTGTTGGTATCTGTGACCCACTGACAAAAGCTTTGCCAGCTGCTTAAGCGACCGCTGCGAACGGCAGTAGCCATGAGAAAAAAATAAGAACGGGATCGATCACTCCATCCTTAAAAGGACAAATGATCGAGCTCAAGATGATGAAAAGACCTCCACAATTCAAGAGAAACAAACGGATCTCATCATCTCGACAACATTGTTCATGACAACTTCATGAATTGTTCATGAAGTTGTGTCAAGCACCCGCGTATCTCTGCGTTTTGAGCCATTCCTTTGCCTGATCGGCAAAACCGGAGAGATCCAAGCGTTCACGCTCTGCAGCCTTCGCCACCAACAACGGTGCCTGACGCTTGAGATCGTCCAAATCAGGCTGGGTAACTCCGGCATTCAGAGCCATCCAATCAGCCATTGATGCGCCCACAACTCTTGTGAGATAAGCAGCGCTGAGGCCTTGAATCAAACCTGCCGCCAACCAAGTACCACCGTCAAGTTTGGCCATGCCAAGCAAGGCTTGACCACTCCACTCCACAACGCCCTGCCCAAGAGCTGCAGTCCCCAATTGGCGCGCCACAACCTGCAACACCTCAGAGCTCCAGGAGCAGCCCCAGATCTCAGCCATTTCCTTCACCATCAGGCCATTCACTACAGCCACAGCAAGAAGATCAACGCTTGGAACAGGGGAGGCAATCACCACACCCGCCACAATCCACTGACTCCGTTGAAGCAGGGAGCGGAATCGCTCACGACGCAACTGTTCTAGTTCTGCTTGCCAACGGCGATGAAGTGAAGTCAACAGGCGTTGCTTGGTGATCTCGCGGCTCCGAGACGGTTGGGCAAAATGACGTCGCACTGGAAGCAAGCCCCGCCGTAGATCAGCTGACTCCCCGCTCCAGAACAACAGTCGATCGCACCATGGCTTAGGTAACTGACAACTCAAGGCCTCCTGTCGTGCTTCACGAGAGTCGTGGACAGAATCCTTGATCAGCAACCAAGCAGGTTGATCCGTGGGCAATTGTTCCAGCCGCAAAAGATCAGCTGCCCTTAGAGGCATTGGAAGTCCGTACAAGATCACATCAAGCGACTCAAGCTCCTGAGGCCAGCTCCAGGCATCAGCAACCACTGGCAATGGCTTGGCAATGCACAGCTCAAGTGAATGGGAACCCTCCAAAGCGGTGTGAAGCTCTGAAGTACTCGGATGAGTCCCGCCCTCACTGGTAACCACCCCCACGCTGAGAGGTGAGTGCTGAGCTTTCAAGCGGTCAAGCTCCTGTTCGCGAGGAGATCGCAAACCATCGAGACCTAACGACAGCTCAAGCTCTGTGAACTGCGCCAGCACCTTCTCACAACGTCGGATCCAACCAGGGATTGAGGACGGCTCTGAAAATTGAGCAGGCCTAGAGGAGCGGGACACCCACCAGATCCCAGCCCCCAAGGCCAGGAAGCCTGCGCCACCACCAGGAAGGTGAACAAGGTCGCTGAACAGCCAACTCCCAAATGCGAGGGTTCCTCCAGCCAAAGCAAGTTTCCCTGCGATGGATGGAATCAGCTTGATGGTGCTGATTGATGGAACCGGCATCAGCACGACAAATCCATGACTTGGGGCTTTCTTAGCTCAACCTGACTAGTCAGGGCCAGTGCTTGCGCACCTATAAAAACTGGCAGCGTCCACTCTTTCCTAACAACTTTACCTCTGATCGAGGTATTCATATGGTATGGAGACCTGTGCCTGACATCGATGGCCCGCGATCGTCGTCATGAGGTCACACGTGTCCTAATGGTGGCCCTCACCATCAACGTGGCCATGACGTTGCTCAAAATGGTGGTGGGCATAGCAAGTGGATCTTTGGCTGTGATTGCTGATGCGATGCACAGCGCAACCGACGCCCTCTCAAGCTTGACAGGACTGATCACGAACGGGCTGTCGGATCCGAAACCAGATCGAGATCATCCCTACGGACATCACAAATATGAAGGAATTGGAGCTCTGGCGGTCGCCGGTTTCATCTTCTTCACCGCGATCGAAATCCTGATCACCTCAAGCGAACGACTCACTAAGGGATTGCCTGAACTGCGGATCAATGCAACTGAGCTATTGCTTCTGCTCGTAGTGCTCGTCTTCAATCTTCTTCTTGCCGGTTACGAGCGCCGGGAGGGGCGCCGATTAAATAGCCCGCTGCTCCTCGCCGATGCCCACCACACCACAAGTGACATCTGGACCACGATGATTGTGCTGGTAGGCCTAACTGGGGCTTGGCTACTCAAGATCAGCTGGCTAGACGTCGCCCTAGCCATTCCACTTGCAGTGTTTTTGATCCGTGTCTGCTGGCAGGTTTTACGCGACAACCTCCCTTGGCTTGTGGATCACATAGCGATTGCACCCGAGGCGATTAACGAAGCGGCCTTAGGGGTACCTGGAGTTCTTAATTGCCATGACATCGCCAGCAGAGGAGTTCTGGGTCAACAGGTGTTCATTGACATGCACATGGTTGTGGATGTCGATGACTTGATTGCGGCTCATCAAATCACTGAGCGAGTGGAAGAGCGCCTGGAATCCCGCTTCGGCCCTGTTCGCTGCACCATTCATCTCGAACCTCGGGACTATGTCGAACAGGTGATCACCTTCCGTGGAACCCACGGTTAAGCACGGAGATCAAGAAAAGAGGCACCTTTCGTTCGGTGATGCGTCACACTTGCGCCTGATTCCAGGCCTCGGGCCATGACTGATTCCAACAGCGATTCCCGTCAACAGGGCAGACAAGGTGAGGGCGGCGGGGGGTCCCGTGGCGGCCGCAATGCCGGCAGCCGAGAAGGGGGAGGGTTCCGTATTCGACTCAGTGACAATGAAATGCGCGCAGTGAGAGCCCTTCAAGAGGCTTTCAATCTGCGCTCAACAGTTGCAGTGCTGGGTTTTGCTGTTCGCACACTTGCTCAGATGCTGGAGGACGGCCAACTCACTGAGCTGGTCGCTCAGCAAAGAGCCCAAGGCGGAGGACGACGATCCGAAGACGGACGCGGAGAACGTAATCGAGGTGACCGGAATCGGACACCTCGTCCTGATCCATTTGCACGGCCAGCCAAACCCCAACCCCCTGCCCCTGAACCAGAGGCTGCTGCCGAAGCAGAGCCTGCAGCGGAGTCAGAGGCTTCAACTGAGACAGACGCGTCAGCAGACGCCAGCGCTAGCGATGGGACTGACACGCAAGTGACTGACAACAACACTGAAACAGGAGACTGAACGATGGGGCGGCCGAGGGTTCTCTCCGGCGTTCAACCAACAGGTGCTCTTCATTTGGGCAACTGGCTGGGCGCTATTCGCAATTGGGTGGATCTGCAGAATGACAACGACACATTTTTTTGTGTCGTTGATCTGCATGCCGTCACCGTTCCGCACCAACCAAATCGCTTAGCGGAGGACACCCTCAGCACCGCAGCCCTCTACCTGGCCTGCGGTCTCGATCCCGATCAATCCACCGTCTTTGTCCAAAGCCACGTCAAAGCTCACAGCGAGCTGTGCTGGCTTCTGAACTGCGTCACGCCCCTGAACTGGCTCGAGCGCATGATTCAGTTCAAGGAAAAAGCCGTTAAACAAGGCGACAACGTCTCGGTAGGCCTTCTTGACTACCCAGTGCTGATGGCCGCCGACATCCTTCTCTATGACGCAGACCTTGTACCTGTTGGAGAAGATCAGAAACAACATTTGGAATTGGCTCGCGACATCGCCCAACAACGCATCAACGCTCGCTTCGGCTCAGAGGATCAACCGCTGCTTCAGGTTCCCAAACCCTTGATCATGCGAGAGGGGGCAAGGGTGATGAGCCTCACAGATGGCCGCAACAAGATGAGCAAAAGTGATCCGAATGACAACAGTCGAATCACCCTTCTTGATCCACCTGCACTGATCACCAAAAAAATTAAGCGGGCCAAAACAGACCCTCAAATGGGTCTTGAGTTCAGCAACCCAGATCGGCCTGAAACAGACAATCTCCTCGGCCTTTATGCGCTGTTGAGTGGCAAAGGCCGAACAGCCGCGGCCGAGGAATGTGCAGAGATGGGCTGGGGCACGTTTAAGCCCCTACTGGCAGAGGCCGCCGTAAACGCTCTTGAGCCGATTCAAGACCGATACAACGAGCTCATGAATGACAGGGGAGAGTTAGAAAACGTGCTGCAACAAGGCCGTGAACGGGCTGAAGGCGTTGCAACAGCAACAGTGGATCGCGTACGCAAGGCCATGGGCTTCCTGACGGCCTAATCAATAGAGCATTTATCGAAAAGATTCTCTAATGCTTAAAGCTGACTGAGAAGCCTTGACGCCAACCCCGAGAAATGCCAGCAAGAACCAGCCAAAACAGCGCGTCTCGCGAGTCTCGAGCAGGGACTAATTAAGTGTTTCTGCTCATGCACAACTGATCCTCACTCGTCAAGGCCGGTAGCAAACGACTCGCCAAAAGCATCCCTTCCTGAAGAAAGTGGTGTCTCCATTACGGAACGTCACCTTTTGCTGAGCTCCTTCGCCAAGCTGCCCTTCGCCGTCTTACCCGCTTTCCGTCAAGCAAGAGGCATTGGTGTTGTCAGCGTGGGGCTGCTTCTAGGCCTTGGACAAGGCATTCATGCCGAGCGCTCCAGCGAAAGACTTGATCAAGCAGAGCAAGTGGCATCAGCCCTTCTGCAAGACGTCAAAACGGACCACAAAGCTTCCCCCTATTCAATCACTCCAGAACGACGCGCCCTGCTAAACACCATTCGCTTTGCAGAAGGAACTTGGAAGGATGGGCACGATCTTGGCTATCGCACTCTTTATGGAGGCGGCCAGTTTGAAGATCTCTCAAAACACCCAGAGAAGGTGGTCGTTAAGCGTTACGTCAGTGCCGCTGCAGGGGCTTATCAATTTTTGCCCACCACTTGGGAAGAAGTTTCAGGACGTTTGAGCTTGCCCAGTTTCTCTCCAGAACATCAAGACCAAGCGGCTCTTCATCTAGTCAAAAGACGCGGAGCTCTCAAAGAGGTAGACCAAAAAGGATTAACAGCCGAAGCGATGAATAGCCTCGCCCCTGAATGGGCATCTTTTCCCACCCATTCAGGACGCAGTGCCTACGGTCAGCCCGTCAAAAGCCATGCTGAGCTAGCAAGTTTCTATTCAAAAAATCTTCAGAAGCTTCGTCAAGGCGCCTAGAGCGAGTTCTTCGCATTTGCCTCCGATACACGGGCTGCAAGGCCCCAGACCTCGATCACGAGCTGGTGCCAAGGAGTCATCGCCTCCATCGAGATAGCCATAGCTGCTGGGGTGGCATTCACGAGGGCTCTTGTGGCAATAATCGCCTTTAGACCCTCATCAATTCGCACTCCCATCGCTTCGCGTTCAACTCGGGGCATCACTGAATCCGGACAAGCTTTTAAAAGCTCCTGACCACGTTTGAACCAGTGGTTGAAGTCATTGAGCAACGAGTCCAACAACGACTCCAGCAGAGCATCCGCCTCTTGATTCATTGCCTATTCAGCGCACACTCATAGGATGACTGGCCCTGAACAGGAAATGGTGAGCAGCGTCGCAGCAACCACCCCCGCACCTATCGCGCCTGTGGTTCTGCCCAAGACCAGCGAAAGTGAGAATCTGCTCAAGATTCGCCACTCGATGAGCCACGTGATGGCCATGGCAGTTCAGAAGCTATTTCCCAAGGCCCAAGTGACCATTGGTCCATGGACTGAAGCAGGCTTTTATTACGACTTCGACAATCCGGAACCCTTCACGGAAGCAGATCTCAAGGCGATCAAGAAGGAGATGGGAAAAATCATTGGCCGCAAGCTCCCGTTAGAACGCATTGAAGTCAGTCGTGAGGAAGCAGAACGTCGAATCAAGGCGCAAAACGAACCTTATAAATTAGAAATTCTCGAGCGATTGGTCGAGCCCATCACGCTCTACACCCTGGGTGAGCAGTGGTGGGATCTCTGTGCTGGGCCTCATGTGGCCAACACAAGCGAACTCAATCCAAAAGCGTTTGAGCTCGAAAGTGTGGCAGGTGCCTACTGGCGTGGTGACGAAACCAAGGCTCAACTTCAGCGCATTTATGGCACAGCGTGGGAAACCGCCGACCAACTGTCAGAGCACAAACGCCGCAAAGAAGAAGCACTCCGACGTGATCATCGCCGCCTTGGCAAAGACCTTGATCTGTTCTCCATCGAAGATGAAGCGGGAGCAGGCCTTGTCTTCTGGCACCCCCGGGGCGCACGCATGCGTCTCTTAATTGAAGACTTCTGGAGGCAAGCGCACTTTGAGGGGGGGTATGAGCTGCTCTACACACCCCACGTCGCGGACATCAGCCTTTGGAAGACCTCTGGACACCTCGACTTCTATGCGGAAAGCATGTTCGGCCCCATGGAGGTGGATGAGAGGCAATACCAGCTCAAGCCGATGAACTGTCCATTCCACGTTCTGACCTACGCCAGCAAACTTCGCAGCTACAGAGAACTCCCGATCCGATGGGCGGAGCTCGGAACCGTTTACCGCTACGAGCGACCGGGGGTGATGCACGGGCTGATGAGAGTCCGTGGCTTCACGCAAGACGACGCCCACGTGTTTTGCCTACCCGAACAGATCAGTGATGAGATCTTGCGAATCCTGAATCTCACAGAACGGATTCTTTCAACGTTCGATTTCAGTAACTACGAGATCAACCTTTCAACAAAACCAGACAAAGCCATCGGCGATGACGCTGTCTGGGAGCTCGCGACCAAAGGCCTGATCGAAGCCCTAAAACGCAAGGGTTGGGCCTACAAAATAGATGAGGGTGGCGGAGCGTTTTATGGACCCAAGATCGACCTAAAAATTGAAGATGCCATTGGTCGGATGTGGCAATGCTCCACCATTCAGCTCGATTTCAACTTGCCTGAGCGCTTCGAACTCGACTACATCGCTGCTGATGGCAGCAAACAGCGCCCGATCATGATTCACCGGGCCATTTTCGGTTCACTCGAACGATTTTTCGGGATCATGACCGAAAACTATGCGGGAGACTTTCCGTTTTGGCTTGCCCCAGAACAGATCCGGCTACTTCCGGTGACGGATGAAGTTCTGGGTTATGCGGAAGAGTTTCAAAACCAACTCAAAGCAGCTGGTATTCGCGCCAGCATCGATCGCAGCGGAGACCGACTTGGGAAGCTGATTCGCATAGGAGAAAAAATGAAAATCCCGGTGCTGGCTGTTATTGGAGCCAAGGAAGCTGAACAGGGCGCCGCGAGCCTGCGCAGCCGCCGCGATGGCGACCTTGGCGTGATCACCAAGGAACGCCTGATCGCAACGGCACAATCGGCCAACCAAGATCGGAAAGCATCACTTTCTTTTGATAACAGTGTGAGCGTCGAAGAATGAGCGATCCAGCGATCACTGGTTTGGCCGATCTCAATCGATTACGCACTGCTCCTCCGCTGAGTGTGCTTGAGCGGAAAACTCTCAAAACTGAGCTGATCGCTGAAATGAACCACTTCGCCTGGTTCACTGTTGGCGTCATGGCCTCCTCATCCACTGAAGCGATGACCTGTCTTCGCGACCTTGAGCTGGCGATGGGTTGGCCATCCATGCATCTCGAGGACGAAACACGCATTGACAGCGGAGTTTTCCTGAAAGCCAACCAATCCACCGGTTGCATTCGCATCCGTGCAGAGGCAGGCCTGGGTAAAGGCTTCTTGCTCAGCGGCCATCAAGGTGAATGGCAACAATCAGGTCCCACCTGGGGCCCCCTGCCTCTCGACCTGTTTCGTGACTGAGCGTTCCAGAGCCTGATCAAGACTTGTCGATTCCGAGCAAAGCGATCAGCCTTGAGCTGAGATGCACCGATCGACCCAATGCAGCCAACGACTTACCTGGCCGGGGATCTCGGTGGCACCAAAACGCTCCTAGCCATCTACAGCGATCAAAATGGCGAGCTGAAACAAGAGCATGTCCAGCGTTACGTGTCGGCGGAATGGACGTCTCTGGACTCCATGCTCAATCACTTCCTGCAAGCACGCCCAGACACCAACTCCACTCCTCAAACCAGCTGCTTCGCCGTCGCTGGCCCGGTTAAGAACCGTGCTGCTGAACTTACTAATTTGGGATGGACGATTAGCCAAGAGTCGCTGAAACAATCGGCTGGTTTAGAGCAGGTGGAACTCGTTAACGATTTTGCTGTTCTGATCTACGGCCTTCCCCATTTCAGCGATAGCCAGCAGATCACGCTTCAAGCTGGATCTACAAAGAATTCTGAAAACACCCAATCCGAGCCAGGCCCCGTCGCCATTCTTGGAGCGGGAACGGGCTTGGGAATGGCTCGGGGGCTTCCGAGCAATAAGGGATGGATTGCCTTACCCAGCGAGGGGGGACATCGAGAGTTCGCGCCCCGATCCGACGACGAATGGGGCCTTGTTCAATGGCTCAAGCGCGATTTGTCTCTAGAGAGGATTTCTGTGGAGAGGGTTGTGAGCGGAACCGGATTGGGCCATGTCATGCACTGGATGCTGCAGCAGTCGAAAGATGCAAAGCACCCGCTTCAAGAGAAGGCCAAAGCATGGAGATGGAACAAACCAGATCACCCTGATTATCACGATCTCCCTGCTTCAACATGCCAATACGCCAAAGCAGGCGACCAGCTCGCGAACGCTGCAATGACGCTTTGGCTTAGTGCTTACGGCGCAGCCGCAGGAGATCTTGCCCTACAGGAACTGTGCACGGGTGGGCTCTGGATTGGTGGGGGCACGGCCGAAAAAAACCAGGATGGATTGAAGTCGATTCATTTTTTAAACGCCATGCGTCAAAAGGGGCGCTTTCAGCCGTTTTTGGAAGGTTTGACGGTGCGCGCTGTGATCGATCCGGAAGCTGGTCTGTTTAGTGCTGCTTGCAGAGCACGAGAACTGGCTGAGTCGAGTGGGACACTGGCCTGAGTGGAAACGCAGGGATGGCGCAGCCGCGTATCGGCCAAACAGTGGTGGTGGATGTTCCCGCTACCACCGCCAATATTGGACCAGGATTCGACTGTCTAGGCGCTGCTCTGGATCTCAACAACCGTTTCACCATGCGTCGAATCGATGGCGATGGAGAGCGATTTGAACTGATCATCGAGGGACAGGAGGGGTCTCATTTACGGGGAGGACCGGACAACCTCGTCTATCGAGCTGCACAGAGGGTTTGGAAAGCAGCTGGCCAAGAGCCCATAGCTATCGAGGCTCGAGTGCGTTTAGCCGTTCCTCCAGCCAGGGGGCTTGGCAGCAGTGCCACGGCCATCGTCGCAGGACTCGTGGGTGCCAATGCCTTAGTGGGAGAACCGCTCAGTCGAGAAAAACTGCTGGAGCTCGCAATCGATATCGAAGGCCACCCAGACAATGTTGTGCCTTCGCTACTGGGGGGACTGTGCATGACAGCAAAGGCTGCATCTCAACGCTGGCGAGTGGTGCGTTGCGAATGGATGCACAGCATTAAGGCAGTTGTTGCGATCCCAGCAATTCGCCTCAGCACCAGCGAAGCGAGGCGAGCCATGCCCAAATCGGTCCCCGTTGGTGATGCAGTGGTCAACCTTGGTGCCCTCACCCTGCTGCTGCAAGGACTAAGGACCGGAAACGGCGATTTGATCTCAGACGGAATGCATGACCGCCTGCACGAGCCCTATCGCTGGAGGCTGATCAAAGGTGGGCAGGAAGTCAAAGAGGCTGCACTCTCGGCTGGAGCCTGGGGATGCGCCATCAGCGGCGCAGGGCCAAGCATTTTGGCGCTTTGCTCAGAAGAGAGAGGGCCAGCCGTGAGTCATGCCATGGTGAAGGCTTGGGAAGCGGCTGGCGTCGCTAGTCGCGCTCCACTGCTTAACCTTCAGACGGCTGGGAGCCACTGGCAACCCAAAGACGCTGAGTAGAATTACTCAACAAAGCCCCTAGGGCTGATAAGTTCAATCACAATCTTGCGAACGCCATGGACGCCAATTTGCCGCTGACGGCTGCGTCTCAGGCAGCGTTCCCCTGGCTCTCTCTCATCGTTTTGCTTCCTGCAGCGATGGCTTTGCTGATGCCATTGCTCCCAGGTGACGACTCGAAGCAATCACCTTTGCCACGCAATCTGGCCATCGGCGTCCTTCTTGTGGACCTCGTGCTGATGCTGGTGGTCTTTAGCCAGCATTTCGACCCCAGCGACAGCAGTCTTCAGCTCGTTGAACGGGTGAACTGGGTTCCTTCGATCGGCCTGGAATGGTCCCTTGGCGCCGACGGGCTTTCAGCTCCACTTGTGGTTCTAAGTGGACTAGTGACGCTTTTATCCGTTGCCGCCAGCTGGAACGTTCAACACAAGACGAAGCTCTATTTCGGTCTTCTTCTTGTTCAAGCCTCTGCTCAGGGACTGGTCTTCCTCTCCCAGGATTTCCTGCTGTTCTTCCTTGCTTGGGAGCTGGAACTCGTCCCTGTCTACCTCCTCATTGCGATCTGGGGTGGAAGCAATCGTCAATATGCAGCCACAAAATTCATCCTCTACACCGCTATTGCATCCCTTCTGATTCTGATCAGCGGTCTTGCCCTAGCCCTTTCCGGAGACACCTTCACTCTCAACCTGACTGAGCTCGCTGCGCGCTCTCCAGGCGGAACCTTTGGGTTGCTCTGCTATCTCGGCTTCTTGATCGGTTTTGGGGTGAAGTTACCGATGTTTCCGCTTCACACTTGGCTCCCAGACGCTCACGGAGAGGCCAATGCGCCGGTGTCGATGTTGCTAGCTGGTGTGCTGTTGAAAATGGGCGGTTATGCCTTGCTGCGCTTCAACGTTCAGATGCTGCCCGATGCCCATCTTGTTCTTGCGCCAGCACTCATCGTTCTTGGCATCGTCAACATCATTTATGGAGCGTTGAATGCTTTCGCTCAAGACAATGTGAAACGGCGGATCGCCTGCAGCTCCGTCAGCCATATGGGCTTTGTGTTGCTTGGCATCGGTGCTGTCGATGCCCTCAGTCTTAGTGGTGCCATGCTCCAAATGATCAGCCACGGACTGATCGCAGCAGCCATGTTCTTCGTGACAGGCTGTTTTTATGAACGCACCAAAACGCTGTCTATTCCCAACATGGGCGGACTGGCCAAAGTGTTGCCGATCACCTTTGCGTTCTTCCTAGCAAGCTCTCTGGCCTCCCTTGCCCTTCCTGGCATGAGCGGATTCATCAGTGAAATCACCATTTTCCTTGGCATCACGAGTCAAGAAAATTTCACGACCTTGTTCCGCGTTACCACTGTTGCAATTGCAGCGATTGGGCTGGTACTGACCCCGATGTATCTCCTTTCCATGTGCAGGCGAGTGTTCTTCGGCCCACGAATCCCTGCTTTGGCTTTCATCGATGACATGCGCTCCCGAGAATTAGTGATCGGTCTCACCCTGCTGGTGCCAACTTTGGTGATTGGAATTTGGCCTCGTATCGCGATGGATTTCTACGAAGCAGCCACCGATGCTCTCGCCAGTGATCTCGGCACTCATAGCCTGGTAGCTCTCACGACCCTGCTGCCGGCGGGCTGACAGCGATGACCAATTCAGAACTCTTGCGCGGACATGGCCTTCCGCGTTTCGAGGCCATCGATGCATCCCAGGTGAAAGCTCATATCCCAGCACTGATCAACGACTTAGGAGAACAGCTCAGCACGCTGGAATCCACCCTTCAGCAGCGCCTAGCTGACAACACAGCGCTGAGCTGGGATGAGGTGATGACTCCACTTCACTTGATTGGCGAACGCTTGCGCTGGAGCTGGGGGGTGGTGAGCCATCTCAACGGTGTCTGCAACAGCTCTGAGCTGCGCGAAGCCCATGCGGAACAGCAACCCGATGTCGTCCGTTTTGGCAACCGTGCTGGGCAGAGTCAGGTCATCCACCAAGCACTGGAAAGCCTTCAAAAAAACCCCAGTCATCCGCTGGATTCCACCCAGATCAGGATTCTTGACGCCGAATTGTTATCGATGCGCCATCGAGGGGTGGGATTGAGCGGAGCTGATCAAGAGGCTTTTAACGAAGCCAGCGAACAACTCGCCTCGTTGTCCACCCGATTCAGCAATCACGTTCTCGACGCCACGCAGAGTTGGACCCTTCTGGTTCAGGACGCAGACCAACTTCAAGGCATACCGGAGCGCGCCATGCAGGCTTTTGCTGCTGCCGCAAAGGAAGCTGGAGATCAGAATCGCAATGGACAGGACCCGACAGCCTTGGAAGGGCCTTGGCGCCTAGGTCTCGACATGCCTCGTTACCTACCCGTTCTGACCCATGCCGACAACCGCAACCTGAGAGAAACCGTCTATAGGGCACAGGTGAGTCGGGCGAGCTCAGGAGAACTCGACAACACTCCTCTGATCGAAGAAATCCTCGACCTTCGGACCCATCAGGCTTCTCGCCTTGGCTACCAAAATTGGGCTGAACGAAGCCTGGCCTCAAAAATGGCTGACAACGTAGAAGCCGTTGAAAAGCTTCTCGAAGAACTTCGCGTTGCAGCCCTGCCTATCGCAGAACAAGAGATGGACGAGCTCAGGGACTGTGCCCGTCGTCATGGTGCGACAGAAGCGGATGATTTCAGCCCCTGGGATGTGAGCTACTGGGCAGAAAAACTTCGTCAAGAGCGCTTCAATCTCAATCAAGAAGCTTTGCGTCCGTGGTTTCCACTTCCACAAGTGCTCGATGGACTTTTCCAGCTTTGCGAACGTTTGTTTTCCATCAGGATTGAAGCTGCTGATGGCGAAGCACCGATCTGGCATCCGGATGTGCGCTTTTTCAGAGTCAACGATCAAGAAGGCCATCCACTCGCGGCGTTTTATCTCGATCCCTTCAGCCGGCCCGCCAGCAAGCGAGGTGGAGCCTGGATGGATGAATGTCTAAACCGGTCTCGTAATTCTGAAGGTGAGCTCACCCATCCTGTGGCATACCTGATTTGCAATCAGACCCCACCCTCCGGAGACATCCCAAGTCTGATGAGTTTTGAAGAGGTTGAGACCCTTTTCCATGAGTTCGGCCATGGGCTACAACACATGCTCACCACGGTGGAACATCCCCAAGCAGCCGGAATCAACAACGTGGAATGGGACGCGGTGGAGCTTCCCAGTCAGTTCATGGAGAACTGGTGCCTTGATCACCAGACCTTGATGGGAATGGCCCGTCATTGGAAAACAGGTGAACCCTTGCCTGAAGAGGATTACAACAAACTGCGCAACAGCCGCACCTTCATGCAGGGATGCGGAACGCTGCGCCAGGTTCATTTCGCCTTAACCGATTTACGTCTTCACAGCACGTGGACTCCCGAGCTCGGTCAATCCCCTGATGCGTTCAGACGCAAGATCGCAGACAGCACGACCGTGTTGCCCCCGATACCGGAAGACCGATTCCTTTGCGCCTTCGGCCATATTTTTGCTGGTGGTTACTCCGCTGGCTATTACTCCTACAAGTGGGCAGAAGTCTTAAGCGCTGACGCTTTTGCCGCTTTCGAGGAGGTTGGCCTCGATCAGGAAGAGGAGGTGCAAACCACCGGTCAACGCTTCCGCAACACGATTCTCAGCCTTGGAGGAAGTCAGCGACCAGCTGATATCTACAAATCCTTCCGGGGTCGAACGGCTAGCACTGATGCATTAATTCGCCATTCCGGACTGGCAGCAACCGGACGTTGAGCTTGCAGACATGCACCATGACCTGCTTGCACTGAATTCCAACTGGAACCTGTCTCAAACCGATCCATCAACGCGTGTTCCGCTGGTCTCGCTAGACGAAGCCCTCGAGCGCAGCAGTTTGAAGAAAGGGATTAGCCGTCGAGATTTTCTTGCGGAGCTCCTGAAAGACGTTCAACATCAACGCCTGCTTCCTTTGCTGGCGATGCTTCCTCGCCGCTGGCGGCAGGAGCCTGCGTCACTGCCGGAACAATTGAGAGGTCTAGGGAACCTGCTTGGAGAGGGACTGATGAGTCCACTGCTTCTTGCGGCATTCGCTGATGACTTGCAGCACTTACTGCCTCAACGAACAAACCCCAGACGCTCAGCTTTGGATCTTTGGTGCCAGCGCACCTACAACAACCCCGGCAGCCAGCAATGGCCACTGCCTGAGGGACTGGAAACATGGAGGTCCCAAGCCGCGGAATCCCTCAAATCACAAAACGAGCGACTTAAGCCGAAAGGTCGTTCAGGGCTAACGGGACTGACATCGCTAGGTGGGGAGATTGCTTGGAGCAATCACGGACTCTCCTATCTCCAATCCGCAGAGGCCAGACATCGGAATCAACAGATGGCTCAAGTGTTCAACGTTCTTGGAAGCAATCTTCTCGTTGAACAGAACCTCAACGTGGACACCTATCGGTTCGAAGGCCAGTCCTCCGGAAAGGATCTAATCCAATGCCTTCAATCCAAAGGATGGAGGTGTCAAGCGAGAGTACGGACCAGTGTGGCCAGCTTCGGACTTGGAGCCAGTACACCTAGTTCTGACAGCAATCAATGGAATCAAATCCCCCTTGCGGTCCCTTACCGAACGGGATTACAAGAGACGAACCAAAAAGAGATCAACGCCTTACTACCCCACGCCTGCCTAGAGCTGGAGTTACAACCGCCAGAGGATGACACCGTTCTGCTGCAGTACTACCAAGGCACAGAAGGCCTGAATGGCTGGGCCGCGATGAATGACTTGGATCGACCATGGCAAAACGGACGTTCCAACGGAAGCGTTCAATACTCGCCAACGGTCTTTCGCGATCAACAACTGTCCGATGCTGTTGAACTCTGCGAATTGATGGGCGCCATTCACAACAGCGAGGCGGGCATGGAAAACCTCCATCTCGGTGGATACGGAGCGATCGGTTTCTGCATCGACTCCACTGCGCTCTTGGAATATGCACTGACAGGTCAGACCAACCTTTTTCCACTCACGCTTGGAGGCCTATGGCGAGAACGGCTAAGCGCACAGCTGAATCATTTACTTGAACAAAACATGCGGCCCAATGATGACGCTGTTGATCGCTACAAGAGGGCAATTGAAGACATGCCTCAAGATCTTTATCACACTTCAGTGACCCGAACAGATGCGAGGAGACGCCTTTTAGCCAGTCAACCTAGTTATTCACCTTTTTTACTGATCCAAGATCTCAACTTGCAGAAGAGCTGACCAAACTGCGTTCAAGTTCACGACAAATTGCAGCCACAACCTTTTGGCGGAAGGCGACACTAAAAGGTCCCGAAGAACCGTTATGACTCATATGGTTAATGAGATAACGATGCAAGCAATGCGATCGCTGCCAACGGTTCCAGTTCGTTAAAGGCAATAAGCTCAATCGTCCTGGATAGGCGAGTCGGCCAAATGCAGCGACAGGATCTTTACTACCGACCACCATCGCAACATCCTGAATACTTTCGAGAGCCGCATTTCCACTAAAGACCCCACAAATCGTAATTACTTGTACAGGACTACAGCAAAGCTTCTGCAACATTTCAGCAGTACCAATGGCCATTTCAGCACCACCGCTATAACCAACTAAAACCACACGAGAGGCATGTGAAGGATGAAAATTTAACTGCTCTAATCGTCGGGCTATTTTTAAAGCTAATTCATAGTTCATCACAGGACCATAACGCCGATCAGACGAGATCCCAACCTTAATAACATTATTTGCCTGAATACAAAACGCACAAACGAATTGCACAAACTTATTAGGATGATGCTCCTGAAGAGAAAACAACCACTGCCAAAACCATCTGGAGTAAGAAGCAGCACGAAGTCCAACATCCGTAATGGTATAAGCCTCAATTCCTTTTACCAGTAAGGAATCATTGGCAATCTCAGACTCCAAGCAATTCAGAAACTCTTGAACTCTTGGAGGATGACTCTCTTCACTTTGATGAATACCATCGAGATAAACCAAAAAATGGCGGTGATCTGACCGTTTCTCCTCATTCCCATCAAATAATCCGCTGGCATCAGGAAAGCTTTGCATCCACCCTTCCCAGAACACAAAATCAACCATCACTGAATACACACCTACCAAGGCCAGCACAACAACAATCGCTCCTCCAGACACGCCAAGAAGCTCTAAAAGAGATCCGGATTGCAGAAGGGAATCTGCATCGCGCCGCACCACTCCAACACCAATCAGCATCAGAATTCCCACCAAGACCAACACACCAATCAAGACACGCGCGCCAAGGCGAATGCTGTGCCGATGACCATTAACGACGGCGTTGCTTCTAGTCATCGCTGGATTTGAAGTGCAACTTCTTTAGCCAAAGTGTCATAACTCGATCGCCATCGCTGAGAAAACAAAGCCCCTACAAGTAGCAGAGCAATCACAAAGCCAGGGAGGCAAACAAATAAGGCTTGAAGAAAAGGAATCCCGTACATCGCATTCACTAATATCATCATATTGAGATGCATCCATGCCAGAAGTGTGACGGCAATAAGATCACTCACATAAGGAGCTGCCGCCAGAACATAAAAAAGGCCTGGCCAGAGTGCTACTGCCATCCGATTACCGAAAGCAATGGGCTGCAAGGGAATCCCTGCCATCAAGGCAAGCATCAAACAATGACTGATCAGGCAAAGCAGAAGAGCCAGGCTAAGCACAAGAGCATCTACTACCATATGGAGAAAGATTTGCCTGGGAGTGAGTCGATTAGCAAGCAGAGAAAACAGATGAGACACAGACATTGAAAAACCGACAGCCACAAGAAGGCCCACACCAGTATCAAGGGCCAGAAGAATCTGACCCATCGAAACAAGCTGCTCTGTAAGTTGCTGAATCATCAGCTCACGAACGCTGAATTTGAGGACGATTTACAATCCACAACACCATGATGGAAAGAACGGCGCAGTAGAAGCACCAAACAGAGTTAAATGTTGCGCTGTAGGTAATCCAAGTAAGGAAGATCGAGACAAAGATCAACACACCAAACAACTTCACAGCCCGATCACTTACAGCAACCAGTGGCAGAACAATGAAGCCCCAGTAAACAAGTTCCCCAACTGGCTCAGTATTGACGAAATTATGGAAGATGCTTTGAAGGTTAGAGACGTCATACATCAATCGACCGTTGCTGAATACGGAAGGCTGAAGAGCTGGAGGATTAAGCAATAAAGGAACATAGAAAAAGATTCCCAAAACTGTTGCAACAATTGCCACCCATTTCAAACGCCTTTGCAAACCCGTTGAATCAGTTGTTCGACTAATAGACCAGGCACTCCACGGAATCCAAATCATCCAAAAACAATAAGCAAAAAATAGAAATCCAAGCCCGGCCATTGATGTCAATGGCTCAATTTTTCCACCCACGATTCCAGTCCACTCCAATCCCTCTACAAATTGCTGAACACCAAAGAAGAAAGGCACTAGTGCTAACGGTTTGTATCCAGGCTTTTCAGCCTTAGAAGCGAGGTGATGGGAATACAGCCCTAATGGCATGAGAACCGCAGACGCAGTGAAACTCGCAGAAGCCGAGAAGCACATGAGCTCTAATCAAAATCATCGAACGACCAAGCTTGGCCACGCCCACCCACGTTGTCAGTCAATCGATAAGAAGTGATTCGATCAACAGATCAAGCGATTTGGGATGTGACATCAATTGCTGGTGCGTCCAGACGGGTACCGCAGTATTCGGCCCGATTGGGAGCACGGCTTGCCACCCAGGGCAGACCATGAGATCCCAACGGCAGAAAAAGCTGATGCACTCCACAGACTGCAACTCGGCGTAATTGCCATTTAAAGAGCGCAGTAGAGGACTACCCCGCTTCATGTCTGCCACACCAGCGAGCAACCAGGCAGGAATGCACTGTGCTGTGAGCGTTCCCTTTTGGGGGCTACCAACGCTAATGAACCGATGCGTTCGCTTGGCGCCACCAAACTCTTGGAGCCAAGTCCGACCAATCACCCCGCCCATGGAAAACCCAAGCAAGTCAATCGGCGTTTCCGCTCCCCAACGTTCTTGAATCAAGCCATCCAGCTGTTGAGCGAGCTTGCGTAGAGGAATTGCACCGAATCGATGGGGCAAATGGGGAGAAAATACTGCGCGATGCTGTCCTTCAAGACGACGTTCTAAGCAAGAGAACAAACGAGGCGTATCGAGAAGACCGTGGACCAAAACGAGGGGACGGGTGGCAGCTTCAGATTGCATCAAAAGCCCTGCTGACCAGACCAGTTGCGCCGCCGTTCAATGGCAACAGACCCCGTAAAACCTGCAATGGGAGGGTGGCACTTCTGCAAGACCAGATGCATTGGCAAAGGGCCGTAGAGACGTTCCAGCACCTCAAAGACCTCCTCACTAAAACGTTCAATGGTGAGGCAACACAGCTCGCTCACCAACGTCTGAAGCGCCCCCACCGCCAGGCTGTAATCAGCGGTTGCGCTGAGATCGTCGGACTTGGCCGATGCACGCAGATCCAAGCCCAGGGTGATGTCGAGTTGAAACCATTGACCATCCCGTCGTTCATGGTCCAGAACGCCGACATGAGCCCAGAGTCGTAGATCATGGATATGAATCAAATCCAAAGGAATCACTCCGTCCCGGTGGGTAGATCGCGATGGCTGAACTGTTCACGCCCCTCAGAAAAATCAGCAGCAACATGCCCCTCACCGCGCAATCGGTAGCGATAGGTCACCAAACCTTCAAGCCCTACAGGCCCACGCGGCGGCAAGGTCTGGGTGCTGATGCCAACTTCTGCGCCAAATCCATAGCGGAAACCATCAGCGAAACGGGTTGAGCAGTTGTGATAAACGCCGGCGCTATCCACTGCCCGCAAAAACCTTTCTGCGGTGTCGTGATTGACAGTTGCAATGGCTTCCGTATGGCGTGAGCCGTACATCCGTATATGTTCGAGCGCTTCGTCGAAATCCTTCACTACTCGCACAGCAAGCACGAGATCTAGGTATTCCTGACTCCAATCGTCGCTGGTGGCGACCTGCTCGACCCCTAAATCTCGACTGGCTTCATCACCGCGCAAACAAACACCAGCCTCTTGGAAGGCGGGAACAGCCTCTTTCAAAAAGATTGGCGCAATCTTTTCATGGACTAGAAGCGTCTCGATCGCATTGCAAGCCGCCGGGTACTGGGTCTTGCTATCGATCGCAATCCGCAAAGCTTGCGTGCAATCGACCTCTTGATCCACATACAAATGGCAAACACCATCGGCATGACCAAGGACTGGAATTCGGGTGTTGTCCTGAATAAAACGGACCAGCTCATTGCTACCCCGGGGAATAATCAAATCAACAAGACCATCGAGGCGCAGAAGAGCCAAGCTCTCCGCTCGGGTTGTTAGCAAATCCAACGCATCTACAGACACCGATGTGCCAGCCAAGCCCTCTTTCAGCGACTGCATCACAGCTTGATTGGTGCACTTGGCCTCGCTACCACCCTTCAGGATTGCACCATTACCTGAACGAATCGCCAGTGCAGCGATTTGAATCACAGCGTCTGGCCTTGCCTCAAAAATCACCCCCAAGACCCCGAGCGGGACCGTAACGCGCTCCAAAACAAGGCCATCGGCCAGCTCGCGATGCAATTGCCTGGCACCCAGAGGATCCTGCAGGGACGACAATTGACGGACGCCATCGATGGCTCCTGCCAATTTGCCCGCATCTAATTTGAGGCGTGCCACCAACGCAGGTGCCAAGCCATCAGCGGAGGCCTGAGCAAGATCCTCCGCATTGGCAGCAACGATGCGATCGGCATGGGCCTCCAGTGAGGCTGCCATTGCCATCAGCGCCTGTTGACGTTGTTGATTAGAACTCTGTCCCAAGACAACAGCAGCACGCCGAACCGCTGTAGCCAGGCTCAAAAGATCAGCTGATGGTTCTGGCACACCCTGACTGTTCATCGTCGCGCGCTTGTTCTTTGCTTCATCATCTCGTTTCGGGTTACGTCAAGCGTTCGATGGCCAGTCGGGCAGCCCCAAGACGGCCTGCACCGTTTCCTAGGGCACAGGCTTCAATCTGCAGACCTTGACGACTCACGGCCTGCACCCGTCGTTCAACTTCCTTACGAACAGAAGGCAGAAAATGGGACGCCGCTCCTGAAATTCCACCACCCACGAGGACCAGCTCTGGCGTGAACATGTACACCAACGAGCTGATTCCTACGCCAAGTGTGGTCCCATAACGGGACCACACTGCTTGGGCTTCCCCATCGCCATTTGCAGCCAAAGTTGCCAATGCCGCTGGGTCTCCATCCCACAGCCGCCTCAAAGCAGAAATACAGGCGAACTGTTCGAGACTGCCCTGATTACCGCTGTTGCAGGGTGGGCCGTTGGGATCGAGACCAATCAGCCCCGGTTCAGCCGCGGCCCCATTGTGACCGGTGAATAAACGGCCAGACAGCATCACGCCGCCACCCACACCCGTGCCGAGAGTGAGCATCACCACATCGGAATAACCCATGGCCGCTCCCTGCCATGCCTCTCCGACCAAGGCACAGTTGCCATCGTTGGCGAGGGTGACCCGACGTTGAAGACGAGACTCCAGCCAATCAGCGAGAGGAATGTCCTCCCAGCCAGGCAGGTTGATGCAAACCCTGGCTACACGAGCCCCCACATCCATTGGACCCGGTAAACCAATCCCAACGATCAAGGCTCGGCGATCGGGATCTAAAGCTTCAATCGCCTCTACCAAAGCAATGCAAACCGCACCTGGAGTAGCAGGCTGAGGAGTCTGCACCTGCTGTGTCTCAAGAAGGCAACCATCGGCCGAAAAGCGACCAAGCTTGATCGCCGTTCCACCCAAATCGATTCCGATGACCTCAGGGGAATTTATCACTTAGAAGCGGAAGAAAAGCTGCAATTGACTTTGCCAAGTACCTTGCGAATCAACAGCACCAGAGATACTTAACTTTTGATTTATTTGATAACTAAGACTGCCCTGAGGAGGAATATCATTACGATTTGGCGCGGACTGGACAGACAAGTCAATGCGATCAGTAATGCTGATTCCCAGGTCAGTCACAATCGCCAACTGAGGAGGAACTTGACCCGAAACTCGCTCTCTATTGTTATCTACGTTAGGCGTTACATAAGTTGGGTACAAAGCAAATTGGAGTCTCTGATTAAAGGCATCAGTAAGCGTTCCCAATAAAGGGGAAAGCAAAGATTGGCCAACAACTGCTGCAAGAGCTGTTCCAGCTCCTGCTCCTGTCAACCCAGACAAGGAATTGCCTCCAACCAATCCAAGCAGCTGGGTCTGGGACATCGGAGGCGAACTTCGCAATCGAATGCTGTCAGCAAGGCGATTAGCAGGACCTTCAGCCTGGAGCATCACTTTCACCAAACGCAATTGACCTCCAGCACCGAGAGCACCTGTTCCATTCGTGTCAAAAATGGACGTATTCGAAGAATCACTACCAACCCCAGGGTTAACACTATCCGAAACTCTTGTTTCCATCGCGACATCGACATAAGGGATCAGACCAAGCGAGGGAGTAAAAACTGCCACATTTGGAGATTTACGATCCAAATTAAAGGTGCTCGTAAATACCGACACACGCCCAGTAAGCAACTGCAGCACACCTCGCAGCTCAATACTTGGGTCTAAAGGACCATTTACAGTGATCAATCCCGCCGTCGTAAAGTTAGCGACAGGTTGCACTTGCACCTTTAAGCCAGGGCCAAACTGCACCCTAAAGTTGTCAAAGGCAATGAACGGCAAATTGGGCAGAGATGCCTTGAGGCTTTTATTTGGATCCTCCTGAACATTGGGTCCCAGCAAAACAAGTGGGTCCTTAAAATTCCAATCCTCTTCAAGCAGAGCATTCGCTGAGACAAAAGATCTGGAAGGATCAACATTATTGGCGTTATTAGCACTATCCGCATTACTCGTTTTTGATCTTCTGAACAGAGATCGGTTCGGAGTAATCGCCCCTTCACTCAGCTGAAGATTGCCTCGAAAATCTGGACTCACAAGTGCTCCACTCACGCGAAGATCAGCAGCAATCGCCACATCAGCGTTGGGCATCTTGATTCGTGCCTTCTCAACGGTGATAGCCAAAGGAACGTCTTCAGGCGCAGGTTTAAACAACTTCAGAGCACCACTGGCCTGAATGGTTCCTGAGCGACCAATTCGACCCTTGAGATCCTGCACCTCAAGGCGATCGAAATCGAACACAATGGAACTTTTAACCTTGCTAATTGCTTGGTCCCGAACAACAAATTCGCCATCGTTCATCACGATGAATCCATTGGCCTCAGGGGCTAAAAGACTGCCGCCAATCAACAGTCTGAGATCGGTGTTCCCCTGATTCCAAGCAACCACATCTCTCGAGAAACCAGCCAGAAAATGAAGACCATCACCATGACTTTCAACCCTGACGTCCAAGGGGCGATCAGGCGTCAGGGGGACCTGCCCAATTACCGTCAGAGGCTCATCAGCGCCCTCTGCCCGCAAAGCCAAATCAAGCTGCACCGTCTCGTTTGAAAGCAAAATCTGACCGCGATCGAGTGCAATCGGCACCTGACCCACGCGTGCCTTCTCCAGCACCAGCTCCGTTGTCAGTACTGGTGCCCCCTCACCCAAGCGATAGCTGCCCGTAAGACCCAAAGCCCCTTGCAGAGCTGGTGGAACCGGTGCCACCAGTGCCAAAAGACTGAACGGCAAATGAACCAGAGAAAAGCTGCCTTGACCAGATTGAAGGGGCCCCTTGATCTCAGCGATGAACGGTTTCACCTGCAAGGCAATATCTTCGTCATCACCATCGATCCATAGGTGACCACGCGCTGTGAGATCAACCTCGAGGCGCTTGAGGCTTGGCCCCTGAAGGTCAACGACAGCATCAACCTGCCCCCTTAGATCTTCAGGATGAAACGCTTCTTTCTCTCTGCGATCACGACGGGCATCTGCAATTGCCAATTGGGATCGTCTAAGCGCCTTCAACTGACCATCGAGTGATCCACCAAAGGTGTTCACCAGCAAGGTGCCTAAGTCGGTGGCATCGCCTTGATCAGGAGGAAGAGCCTGGGACAGCTGCGGGAGGCTGAGCGCACTGGCTGTCAGCCAGCGTGCACTAAGGCCACGGGCCTGAAGTGTGGCATTCAGTCCGGCATTCCGATATCCGTCAGCCTCAACGGTGATCTGCCCGCTATCGCGAGGCAGGAGTTCGCCGCTGATGTCATACCGATCATTTTTGTATTTGACCGTCATCAGAGCTTGGCCGAACTGAATGCCTAACAATCCCGGTTGCGCGAGTTTGAGATCGGCCGACATGCTCCAAGGCTGCAAGCTCAAATCACCGGAACCACTCAAACGGCCATACACCCCTTCCCAACGCTGTTTCGGAGGCAAAACCAACTCCAAACCATCCACACTCAGGTCATTTGCTGTCCAGCGGTAAAGAGCAGGACTGCCACTGATCTGCAGCTCACCGTTCCTGCGCTGCAAGCGAACGGTTTCTGGCAACCAATTCCCCCCGAGTTGCGCATCCAAGGAGCCAGGAATCACAGCTCCAACGGATGCCATCTGGAGCTGTCCACCACCACCAGGGCGTCCTTTAAAGCCACCTTTCCACCTTTCAACCAGGCGAATAAACCCTGCACGAGGACTATCAACTTCGAGCTGAAGGTCAGGCTGCAATGACTGAAGAGGACCACGGACCTCCCCATCGGCGGCAATCGTGCCATCCATCACCGTCCCAAGAAGAGAACCGATCCTGCTGAGTGGATAGGCCCGTAAGCGCAAGTTGGATTGCAACGCGCCAACCTGCAGGCCACCCTTTCCGAGCTGAAGGGGCAATACAGCATCAGCATGGAGCTGAGGGCTGCTGAAGCGATTGAGACTCAACAACCCCTGATCTGAGGACCATTCGGCCTGAAGAGACCAACGTTCAAGCAAAGGATTGCTGTCCTGATCAAGCGCCAACTGAAGTCGAGGCGTCAGGCTGGGCCCAGACAGACGCAACTCACCATTGAGAGGGGCTTTCGTCCCCAACAGCTCAGGAATCAAAGGCAGTCCCTTCCAGGCCTTCCCGACCAGTTGAAGCTGCTTCGTCTTGATATCCAGCAGCGGGTACAAGGCTCCCTGCGCCTTCACCGATACACCAGGAGCGTCTAAAGCAAGTGTTTCGAGCCTGGCTTTCCATGCCTTCGGGCGACGCCCATCTCCCCGCACTTGCAAATCAATCGCAACGGGTTGATCGAGGACCTTGGCTTCGGGGAAGCTCCATTGCCCTGAAAGCTTGAAACGGGGCTGAGACCAGTCACCATCAAGGCGCATAGCCAGCTGATTGTCCTGATTCAACTCCTTCAGAGTGGCGCTCAAATCAAAGCGCTGATTCAGGTGGAACCGACCGCCCAAGCTGGCCCGATACGGGCCATAACGCCACTGACTGCGGGGAATCGTGAGGCGATCATCATCACAATGGAGACGCAGCTGTCGCGACTCAAGCGGGTGCTGAAGCGGCTGGCCGCTGACCTTAAAGCCCACGACAGAGAGACCACCACCACAGCTGGTTTGACCTCGATTCCATTCAAATCTGAGATCACCACCCACTTGACCCCTCAGTTGGATGGGCTGCGCCATCGGGAGCAACCCTTGCAAGTTGTCCAGGCGTATCCGCTTCAGACGGGTCGTAAGCCGAAATTCAGGACGATCCCAGTGAGCCAGCCCTTTTAACTTCACCGAGCCTCGATCAGGGAGACCAACCTGAAAGACACCATCGGCCCATTTCTCATTGAGACGGAGGCGCGCAGCTCCCGCCAAAGAAAGCTGAAGGTTGGCTGGCTCAACACGTATTTTGGCTGGATCGATGAGCCGAACTCGAAGGTCAACGCGATGCAGAAATTCACCATCTGACCGAGGACCTGGCACCCAAAACTGCCCTTGCTGATTGCGTCTTAGGTTGACGTATGCCCCTTTCAGTCGGGCCACGACCACCAGCCGCAAATGGCGAATGCTGGAGAGAGGGTCAATCCCCAAGCTGAGTTTTTGCACACGAAGTGATGAAGCATCCTTCGTTCCAGGACGAATCTTGATCGGTCCAATCCCGATTCCATCAAAACCAAGTCCGCGATAAGGGCCGATCTCAATCGGATGCCCAAGCGGTACGGAAAGTTGCTGTTCGAGAGAGGGCCGCAGGCCATTCACAGCCTGTTCAAGCAAGCGGTCAGCAGTGAGCCAAACGGCAGCAGCAGCCACAACTGTGAAACCAAGTCCAGAGATCACTACTCGTGGAGCCATCGCGCCTTTGCCAGTGCTCCCCATTGATGACCGTCATCCCAGCCAAGGTCGACGCAATATAGAGAGGAGATTTGTCCCTAACCAGCCCATGCCGCTTCCGGAATTATTGGAGGTATCCAGCAAATGGCTGGCCTGGAGTGGCCTAGGCCTCTCTGTTCTGACCGTGATTGCCTTCGTAACCCGATGGGGACTGCGTTTTCGACTTGTTGGCGTCAGTAGTTTTACGTTCTTGTTATCAGTGAGTTGCTGGGCTTTTTCAATCAGTTATTCCCCCCCGGTGCGTGTGGAAGGAGCTCTGCAAGTGCCGATTGTGTTTGATAACGGCAGCGACCTTGTCGTGGCACAGGCTTCCAGTGATTTTGAACAAGGCGCCATCACACCCACGCTGAACCAGATCGCTGCAAACCTCCGTCCCGGAGGTCGAAACATAGAAGTACGCGTTCGACTCCGGCAGATTCAGGCCGTGAGGGAAGGCACCTCCAGACCGGTAGTGCTGGGAGAAACCAAACGAAACTTCAGTTAGGAATGAGCGCAAATGCTCCCTCTCCATTCTTTACCCCAAGGTTTTCGCGATGAAGAGCGTGATTTAAAACAAGCCGGCATTACCCACTGGGGGCAGCTACGCGATCTCACAGATCAAAACCTGAGTCGTCTTGTCGCAACAGGTCGATCCACAGCACGCAATCTCAAACGCCTCCGCGGCATAGCTGACTTGGTGTGCTGTTTGGAACTTGCCCCAGCCGATGCAGCCTTATTAATGCACGCAGGCTTTGCAACCGTCGCAGCTATCGCCAACTCTTCCCCGCAGGAAATTACGAACCGCACCGGGCGTCTCGAACGGCAGTTAGGGAGTGGAAGACCTCCGGTTGTGGATCTTGCGATTGCCAAACACTGGATCCTGCTGGCCAGAGCCAGGCAAACCACGAACTGACCGCTCCAAGCGGCAACCCTCGTCTTTCACCTTTGAAATAGTCAAAGTTATTCAAGGAGGAACCTTGCGTCCCCTCCAACAAGGTCTCGTCAAAACTTGGTCTATGCGCCGCCTGACGATTCGATGCTTATCACTTTCATTGTTGATATCCTCTTCTGCAGGGTTTGCTCAATCCAGTCTTTTAGAGAGCGTTAAGCGCAACCCTGCGGAAGCCAAAGCGCTTTGCCAATCATTCAGAGCCATGAACAGCAATGGCCAGTCAGCATTGTCATCTAAAGCCATCAATCAGCTGGCAAGCCAACGAAACCTGAGTCCGGGAAATGCAGAAATCCTGGCCACGTACGTGATCGGACTGCATTGCTCGGATGTTCGCTAATTCGGATGGTCGCTGATCAGACGTTTCGCCACCAGAGGTTCGCCGACGCGACATTGATCACCCCTGATGACGTGGCGTTGGTGTCGCGCATCTGGACTCCAAAAGGGGCTGGTCCATGGCCCACCCTGCTGATGAGACAGCCCTACGGCAGGGCCATTGCTTCCACCGTGACCCTCCCCCACCCGCTCTGGTGGACCGATCAAGATTTTGCGGTCGTTGTCCAAGACGTGCGCGGACAGGGAAGTTCTGAGGGAACGTTTCAAGGGTTCGGCCAAGAAGCTGCCGACACCGCCGCGACCCTCACTTGGCTCCGCAAACGGCCTGAATGCAATGGCCGCATTGGCCTGTATGGATTGTCCTATCAAGGCCTCACCCAACTACTCGCACCAGCGGATTGCCCAGCTCCTGATTGCCTCGCGCCCGCCATGTGCGGTTTGGCTGAACGAGAGCATTGGAGTTGCGAAGGCGGCGCTCACTGGTGGCACCTCGGTCTTGGTTGGGGTTTGCAGCTTGCAGCACTGCAAGCCCAACGCCACAACGATTCCGTCGTCTGGAACGAAATCCAAAGCGCTTTGGTGGATGGTCGCTATCTACGTGAGGGAATCGGGCTCTTGCAGCGACATGACCCCAAGGGAATGGCGTTGCGCTGGTTGCAACAACCTGCAGATCAGGCCGAAGGATGGACTCTCCATCGCCCAACCGAAGCCTGGCTCCGCAAACCCATGCTGCTGATCGGAGGCTGGTGGGATCCCCATCTGCGAGGCCTCCTCGACCTTCTCAAAATGGCCCGATCCAGTGGGGGCAATCCAGAACTCCATATCGGACCTGCTACCCATCTGCAGTGGTGGCCAGAAACCAACCAGCTTTTGCTGGATTTCTTCAATCAACACCTCAAAAGTCCCCCGAACCACAGCAAAGACAAAACAGCAGAGATCAGGCTTTGGGATCAAGGCGATGCCACCTGGTCTCGTCAGATTGGAAACGAGTGCTCCAGCGCCTGTTGGCACCTCAGCAGCCAAGGTTTGGCTTGCCTTGATCTCACCGATGGGCAATTGCTCGATGCAGCGATACCTGGATCAGGGACCTGTGTCATCGTCCATGATCCGTGGCGACCAGCACCGGCTATTGGTGGGCATTTGAGTCCCACAGCTGGTCCCTGCGATCGGAGGATTGTTGATCAACGTTCGGACGTGGCCGCCTTTAGTTCCGAGCCGCTCCAAACAGCGCTCCAGCTATGTGGTCGCCCTCTCTTGAAATTAAAGGTGTCCGCCGATCAGCCAGCCTTTGATCTCTGCGCTGCACTTTCCAGACTCCCCGCTGATCGCGATGAGGTGCAGCAACTCTCAACCGGTGTGTTGCGAGTGCGACGGTCCATGGACACGGAATACGGCCACATCACACTGGAGATGCAGCCGCTGTTCGTGAGCTTCCAACCTGGAGATCGACTGCGACTCTCGCTGGCCGGAGCCTCATGGCCAGCCATTGGTGTCAATCCAGGAGATGGCGAGCAACGCTTTGGCCCTCCCAACAGCGATTGCCGCGTCATCACCCTCTACTTACAGCTAGATGAGGCGACACTGCAAATGGCGCCACTACTCGTTCCCCAAGACGGGTGAACTCCGGCAAACTAACTCCATTGTTGCTCCACATTCATGAAGCTCTCCTCCTGCCTTCTGGTCTGCGCTCTCGCGGCTCCGATGCTGCAGGCTTTCCCTGTGCCAGAGGCACGAGGAGAACAGCTTTTGGCCCAGGGAGCTTTGGCCCCACGTACTCCTTTGAGTGCCAGTCAAGCCAGCCAAGCGGCAGATTCATTACTAACGGCTCTACAAACCCGTAACGCCCAGGCTTTGTTTGATCGGCTGTCCACCCCCCTGCAAAACGCAACCACTGTTGAAGCAGTGAAGGGGCGATTGAATCATGCGCATCGCATCCAATCCACACGTGTTGTGGCGATTTATCCAGGAATGGATGACACCACTGTGGATGTGATTGCCCAAACCGAGAAGGGAAGCAAGGAGCTGCTGCTCGTTCTTGACGACGAAGGCAAGCTTGTGGCCTGGAAATGGCTAGGTGAAACGCTGCCGATCGAGACAACGGCTCTGAAATTTGTACGCGATCTCGATGCACAACGCTGGATTGCTGCTCGCTATTACCTTTCTCTCGATTTTCAAAAAGAAATTTCCCCAGAAGACCTGGAACGCAAGTGGAGCAAATTGAGCCGCGTCTTGGGTGGAGTGAAGCGGATCAAAAACGCTGTTGTTTCAAGCAGAGGAGCCGAACAACAACTGGTTTTGGTCACCATTGAATTTGGAACCGTGACCGACAACTTGTTCGTCATTTTCGATGCTCAAGGCCGGATCATCAACGTGGACTTCTCTGAGGATCTGGTCTGATCCCAAAAAGTCGGGGAAATCAATGGAGCCAGGGCGGGTTTTCCGCTTAAGCTCCCGGGCTAACGAAATCCATCCCCCTGCATGACCAGCGCTGTTCTCGACTGGATGGTTCAGGACAGCCGGAGGCTGGCTGAATGCCGACACGATCATCCCTTCTCTCTTCTCGGGCCACAACAGCTGGAGTCGGGTCAATGGGTTGTTAGAGCTTGGGTTCCTGAAGCTGAAACCGTTGAACTAATCCTCGATGGCGAACGCCTATCGATGCAGACGCCTCATCACCCTTGGGTGTTTGAAGCCGAGTGCTCTAGGGATCCAGGGCATCACTACAAGTTGCAGATCCGCCGAGGCGGGATCGAGCACGAGCAATTCGATCCTTGGGCCTTCCGTCATGAATGGATGGGCGAGATGGATCGCCATCTGTTTGCAGAAGGCAATCACCATCACATTTGGCGTCGGATGGGAGCCCACCGATGCCAACAAGGTGGCATCCAGGGGGTGATGTTCTGCCTCTGGGCACCAAACGCACTAACCGTCAGCGTGATCGGCAATCTCAATTCATGGGATGGCCGATATCACCCCATGCAGCAGAGGCTGGGCGGCATCTGGGAGTTGTTCGTTCCCGAACTTGAAGAAGGACACTTTTACAAATACGAAATCCGCACCCAAGACGGCCACTGCTATCAGAAAGCTGACCCCTACGGCTTCCAGCATGAGGTCAGACCTGATACCAGCTCCATCGTTAGTCATCTCGACGGATTTCAGTGGAATGATGACGCCTGGATCAACAGCCGAGATCGTCGTAACCCCCTCGATCAGCCGATCTCGGTTTACGAGATGCACCTCGGCAGCTGGATTCATGCCTCTGCTGACGATCCATTCATCGAAGCCGATGGAACTCCGCGCCCACCGGTGCCTGCGGCCGACCTAAAGCCAGGTGCACGCCTGCTGACTTATCCAGAGCTTGCCGATCGTCTGATTCCCTATGTGAAAGAACAGGGGTTCAGCCACATCGAGTTGATGCCAATCACAGAGCATCCTTTTGATGGGTCATGGGGATACCAAGTCACTGGTTGGTATGCACCCACAAGCCGCTACGGCACTCCCGACGAATTCCGCGCCTTCGTGGATCGCTGCCATGCCGAAGGCATCGGGGTGATCATCGATTGGGTGCCTGGTCACTTCCCCAAAGACAGTCACGGGCTTGCTTTCTTCGATGGCTGCCACCTGTACGAACACGCCGACCCACGAATTGGCGAACACAAAGAATGGGGGACGCTGATCTTCAACTACAGCCGCAATGAAGTTAGAAACTTCTTAGTTGCCAATCTCGTCTTTTGGTTTGACCAATTCCATATCGATGGCATCCGGGTTGATGCCGTGGCATCGATGCTCTACAGAGATTATTTACGACCCGATGGTGAGTGGTTAGCCAATGAACATGGCGGCAGAGAAAACACCGAAGCCGTCCGCTTTCTCCAACAAGCCAACCACGTTCTGTTTGAGCATTTCCCCGGCGCTCTTTCAATCGCTGAAGAATCCACAACCTGGCCGATGGTGACTCAGCCCACGGAGAACGGTGGACTGGGCTTCAATCTCAAATGGAACATGGGTTGGATGCACGACATGCTCGATTACTTCGAGCTGGATCCGTGGTTCCGCCAGTTTCATCAAAACAACATCACGTTTTCGATCTGGTACACCTACACCGAAAACTTCATGCTTGCCCTAAGTCACGACGAGGTCGTGCATGGCAAGAGTCATCTGCTTCACAAAATGCCTGGCGATGACTGGCAGAAATACGCCAACACGCGCGCCCTGCTTGCCTACATGTGGACGCATCCAGGCAAGAAAACGATCTTCATGGGCATGGAGTTCGGCCAACGCGCTGAATGGAACGTGTGGGGAGATCTGCAGTGGGATTTGCTGAACTACGAGCCGCATGCAGGCGTTCATCGGATGGTGAAAGAACTGAATGCGCTCTACAAGCAAGAGCCTGCTCTCTGGCAAGACGATTTTGATCAGTACGGCTTCCAGTGGATCGATTGCAATGACAACCGGCACTCCGTGATCAGCTTTATGCGCCGAGAGAGCACAAGCGGCTCCTGGCTCGTGGTCGTGGCCAACTTCACTCCCCAAAGCCATTCCCATTACAAGGTTGGCGTTCCCATCTCTGGTTTCTACGAAGAAATTTTCAACACGGATGCTGCCAAATATGGCGGAAGCAATCTGGGAAATCTTGGTGGAAAGCCCTCCGATGAGTGGGGCATCCATGGTTATGAGAACTCCCTGGATCTCTGTCTGCCACCGCTCAGCCTGATGGTGTTCAAGCATGACCCCAAAAAAAGTTTGGCCGAAGTCACCAACAAAGAGAGGGCCTAGGTTCATGTGATGTGACAAAACTGCCCGGATCGCCGTAAAACACAGCGTTTTGGTCAGTTTCGTCAGGTAGGTTGCCGCCTTGATCTGCACGCATTCATGAGCGAGACCCTGCCCCTACTGCTCCGTGCCGCCCGCGGAGAAACGGTAGAGCGTCCTCCTGTCTGGATGATGCGCCAAGCAGGGCGCTACATGAAGGTCTATCGCGACCTTCGCGATCGCCACCCGAGCTTCCGAGAACGATCTGAGAACCCAGATCTCTCTTACGAGATCTCGATGCAGCCGTTCAAGGCGTTCCAGCCTGATGGAGTGATTCTGTTTTCGGACATCTTGACTCCACTCCCTGGCATGGGGATCGAGTTCGACATTGTTGAGAGCAAAGGCCCTCAAATTGGTGATCCGATCCGGAGCCTCAGTCAGGTGGAAGCTCTAAGACCTCTGCAGCCCGAAGAGAGCATGCCCTTTGTCGGCGAAGTGCTTGGACGCCTGCGCAGCAGTGTTGGCAATCAGGCCGCCGTCCTTGGCTTTGTAGGCGCTCCCTGGACCCTGGCGGCGTACGTCGTGGAAGGGAAAAGCAGCAAAAATTATGCGGTCATTAAAAAGATGGCCTTTCAGGAGCCAGAACTCCTGCACAAACTTCTCGATCACTTCGCGACGTCGATTGCCACTTACCTGCGGTATCAAATCGATTCCGGAGCGCAGGTGGTTCAGATGTTCGACTCCTGGGCAGGGCAACTCAGCCCCGCCGATTACGACACGTTTGCAGCGCCGTATCAGAAAAAAGTTGTCGATCTCGTCAAACAAACCCATCCCGACACACCTTTCATCCTTTACATCTCAGGAAGCGCAGGGGTCTTAGAACGAATGGGTCGCACTGGTGTCGACATCATTTCTCTGGATTGGACGGTCGACATGGCTGAGGGACTCGCCCGCCTACCTGACCACATCGGTGTGCAAGGCAACGTCGATCCAGGACTGCTCTTTGGCACACCAGAGGCCATTCGCGATCGCATCGATGATTGTGTGCGCAAGGCCCGTGGTCGTCGCCACATTCTCAATCTGGGCCATGGCATTTTGCCTGGCACGCCTGAGGAGAACGGTCGCGCTTTCTTTGAAGCTGGCAAGACTGTGATGGATCGAATCGGGGGGGCCTGATTGATCCAGACACCCGCACGAATCCTGATCACCGGCGCAAGTGGTTGCGTCGGCCAGTACACAGCGGCTTGGCTGCTTGAAAACTCTGATGCCGAGTTGCTGCTTTGGCTGCGTGATCCGGCCAAACTGACGGCGATCTCAACAGATCAACCGCGTGTTCGCCTGTTGGTGGGAGATCTACGTGAAACAGATCGATTTGCCAGCGAACTCTCGACTGTGACCCGAGTGATTCACACGGCCACCGCATGGGGAGATCCGGAGCGTGCCCACCAGGTCAATGTTGTAGCTGTTAAGAGGATGCTGGCCCTGTTGAATCCAGAAGTGGTTGAGCAGATCATCTATTTCTCCACCGCCAGCATTCTCGATCGTTCCTTGCAGCCGCTTCAAGAAGCCCTGGCCTATGGCACCGAATACATCCAAACCAAAGCTCAATGCCTCAGGGAGCTTGAACAACACCCTTTAGCTGAGCGCATTGTGGCGGTGTTTCCAACACTGGTATTCGGCGGAAGGGTGGATGGAACCAGTTCGTTCCCAACCAGTTACTTAACGGAAGGCCTTGCGGAAGCAAGCAAATGGTTATGGCTTGCTCGCTGGCTGAGAGCCGACGCTAGCTTTCACTTCATTCATGCCGCTGACATTGCAGCAATCTGCGGACTTCTTGCGACCAAGCCTCACCAACCCAATCCAGAGCCTGGCCAGGGACCGGTCCGCAAAATTGTGATGGGACAACCATCAATCAGCGTGAACGAGGCAGTTGCCACGCTCTGTCGCTGGAGAGGTGTTTCGCGAACCCCTGGGATCCCCCTTTGGAGCTGGCTGATTGAAGGCTTGATCAAAATCCTCCCGATCGAAATCAACGCATGGGATCGATTTTCAATTCACCAACGTCACTTCATCCATGATCCAGTTACCCAGCCCGAACGGTTCGGTGGTCAAAGCCATGGGCCGGACCTTGAAACAGTTCTGATGAATTCAGGACTTCCACATCGTGGAAGCATCTGAACAGCGTTAAACTGATCGAAATGTTTATGAGCTAATGATCAGCCGTTTGCGTTCTCTCATTTCAGCCGCGATTGCCTTCGCTCTCGTTTTAGGCCTTGGTGTTGGCACAGCCAATGCAGCCACTGTTGAGGTGAAGCTCGGTACAGACTCCGGGATGCTGGCTTTCGAGCCAAACACTCTCAACATCAAGACCGGTGACACCGTCAAATTCGTCAATAACAAGCTGGCCCCTCACAACGCTGTGTTTGATGGCCATGACGAACTCAGCCACAGCGATCTTGCCTTTGCTCCAGGTGAATCCTGGGAAGAGACCTTCACTGAGGCTGGCACCTTCGACTTCTACTGCGAGCCCCACCGTGGCGCTGGCATGGTCGGCAAAGTAATCGTTGAATGATCGTTTGATCAGCAGTTGAACACAAGTCCGGCGAGCGTTTTAACAGATGCTCACCGGGCTCTTTTTTTGTCGACCGAAATGGATAGGGTTTAAGAAAGAGAAGCTGATGGTGATGCTCAATCCCATTTCCCTGTTCGCCTTGATACTTTGCATCAGCCTCAACCTGTTAGGAGTCTCACCTGCCTCTGCGGCGAGCAGTCCCAGCGGTGACCTTGACCATGGTGGACAACTGTTTTCTGCAAATTGTGCTGCCTGCCATATGGGTGGAGGCAATGTGATCAGCGCATCCAGAACGTTGAGTCAGAGCGATCTGCAAGCACATCTCAACGAGTACGGCGACGACCACCTGGAAGCCATCGAACACCAAATTGAGAAAGGTAAAAATGCAATGCCATCGTTCGTTGGGAAACTCAGCGAGCAAGACATTCTTGATGTCGCCGCTTACGTAGAACTAAAAGCTGAAAAAGGCTGGCAACGATGAGCCGAGAAGGGTGGAAAGACTTCTTGCATGCGGCAGAACGAAGTCCTGCTCTTCAGCGTGAGATCAACGCCTGTAGCGAAGCGCAAGACATCATCGAGCTTGGCAAACGCCTTGGCTTTTCCTTGTGCCTAAACGATCTCAGCAGTGATGCCCAAGCGGAAACCATCAGCAAGTGGTTCGAGCAAAGCAGAATCCAATAATCAAACAAAACCGCAGATCACGACCCGTAAATCGCAGCTTTAGCGTAGTGATCCACGACGAGCATCAGGTATTGATCAAAGCGAATGCCATGGACAGCGAGCAGCTGGATCGAGTCATTGAGATGGCCTGGGAAGACCGCACTCCCTTTGAAGCCATTGAATATCAGTTCGGCCTAATGGAAAAAGAGGTGATCAGCTTGATGCGCCAATCATTGAAGCCTGGATCCTTCCGTTCTTGGCGTAAACGTGTCTCAGGACGCAAAACAAAGCATGCAGCAACGAGCAATGCCGATCGATTCAAAGCGGCATGCCACAGTTAAATAAATTTAAATTTTAATCGTCTGATTGCTTGCTTGAACGACTCGCAATCTTGGCATCTGCCCAACGTGAAAAAAAATAAACAGCAATAAACATCGGCAAGTAAGCGATCCACATGTTGTCAAGCTGTAGACCACTGTTATTGATGACGACCAATCCTCCGTAACCAACCACAAAGTAAATACCAGCCCTTCGAAGAGCTCCGACCTGTTTGGGATTCATCGAAATCAACGACCTTTTGCTTACGCTAAGAGAGGACTCAACAGAAAGCATCATCTTCGCTCAGACCGATACATTCTTGATTGAACCAATTCGTTAGCCACAAACAAACTGGCAATCGAAGAGGCTTCAAAGCAGCTACATCAAAACATCCTAAAGGCATCTATGGACAATCCAATCACAATAACTACAAGAAAAATTTATCAAACCACATCCCAAAAACAAATCAGCATGACCTACAGATGCCAATCAAAAGCACTCCAGCTACGGTCACGGTCATCCCAACAAAACCTGTAACAGCAAACACTAAGGAGGACTTCAAATGAATAGACAAATCTTTTTTTAGCAGTATTTGATTAAGGTTGGCTAAGTGAGACCAAATGAGAAATGACCGAACTCAACAATCGCCCAAGTCCAAGTGAAATGACTTATGCCCAAGCCTGGGAGGAATATCAAATCAATGGCGAAGCTTGGAGAACGGAGCATGAAGAAGCTCTGCAGCAAGTGCGCTTAGAAATGCCCGAAGCTGGTTCTGGCGCACTGGTCGAAGCAGGACTCATCATGGCAGCCCGCCCTATTGGTCAACGCCAAGAAGCACTCAGCCGATGGCACGAATTTTTCGAGAGCGACAAACAGACGAATGCTGTGAATGGTTATCCACCAGGACATCCAAAATCAAAGATTGAAAACTAAACAATCACGACTTAAGACGTCTTCATTCTGCTCCTAAGAGCCTTAAAATTAATTTCGAACTGCCTCCAACACTGCAAGATAAAGATCCTCATCGATCTCTCGAATGTCGTATTCAGTCGGCATTGAACCATGGTGATGTTCGTGCACCACGGTCCAGCATTTGCGCTCTACATCACTGAGTGGAGCTCCATACACAGCGTGGACACGCTCAACGAGTGCTAACACCAAAGTTTGATCAGTTTCCATTGTTATGACCCAGTCAACGTTAAGGATCGGCTGACCCTACAAGTTCGGGTCGGTAAGCCGCAGACTGGCGCAAAGACCGACCGATCTGGATCGGTTCTCCGGTCTACAAATACGAAACATCCAAATACGGTTCCAATCAATAAAACCTAAAGACAGCGATGCAACCCACAGCAGAACAATTCACCGAAAAAGCCTGGTCCGCGATCACTTCAGCCCAGCAGCTAGCCCAGAACCGCCGGCATCAACAACTTGAAAGCGAACACCTCCTGAGAGCTTTGTTAGACCAAGAGGGCCTGGCAGGCCGAATCCTCGACAAGGCTGGGGTCTCTTCAACAGCTCTGCAAACGTCTGTAGACACCTTTCTCAGCCAGCAACCAGCACTGAGCAACGCCCCGGACTCAGTGTTTCTTGGCAAAGGCCTCAATGCTTTGCTCGATCGGGCTGAAACGCTGAAACAAAGTTATGGCGATAGCTTTATTTCGATTGAGCATCTGCTGCTGGCCCTCGCCGACGATGGCCGCTGTGGCCGTCAGCTTCTTAGCCAAGCTGGCACGGATACCTCACGATTAAAAACCGCCATTAATGCCGTGCGTGGCAGTCAGAAAGTAACCGACCAAAACCCAGAGGGAACCTACGAATCTCTTGAAAAATATGGTCGCGATCTCACCAGCGCTGCCCGTGAGGGCAAGCTCGATCCCGTGATCGGTCGCGATGAAGAAATCCGTAGAACCATTCAAATCCTCAGCCGACGCACCAAAAACAACCCTGTCCTGATCGGTGAACCAGGGGTGGGCAAGACAGCCATTGTGGAAGGGCTCGCCCAACGCATCGTGAATGGGGATGTGCCTCAAGCACTGCAAAATCGTCAGCTGATTGCCCTCGATATGGGAGCACTCATCGCTGGAGCAAAATATCGCGGTGAATTCGAAGAACGATTAAAAGCCGTCCTTAAAGAGGTCACCAACTCCGAGGGACAGATTGTCTTGTTCATCGATGAAATCCATACCGTGGTGGGTGCGGGTGCCACCGGTGGCGCCATGGACGCCAGCAACCTGTTGAAGCCCATGCTTGCGCGAGGCGAACTGCGCTGCATCGGGGCCACCACCTTGGATGAGCACAGGCAACACATTGAAAAAGACCCCGCTCTAGAGCGACGCTTTCAGCAAGTTCTGGTTGATCAACCGACCGTAGAAGACACCATTTCAATTTTACGAGGCCTGAAAGAGCGCTACGAGGTTCATCACGGCGTACGCATTGCTGATAGTGCGCTTGTAGCAGCAGCAGTATTAAGTAGTCGATACATCGCCGATCGCTTCCTCCCCGACAAAGCGATCGATCTTGTGGATGAATCAGCCGCCAGGCTCAAGATGGAAATCACTTCCAAACCAGAGGAGATCGACGAGATCGACCGCAAAATTCTGCAACTGGAAATGGAGAAGCTTTCGTTAGGAAGAGAATCTGATGCAGCGAGTCAAGAGCGACTACAGCGACTCGAACGCGAGCTAGCAGAATTATCCGAACAGCAGAGCACCCTCAATGCGCAATGGCAACAAGAGAAAGGTGCCATTGATGAGCTCTCTGCTTTAAAAGAAGAGATCGAACGTGTGCAGCTACAAGTTGAGCAAGCCAAGCGAAATTATGACCTCAACAAAGCTGCAGAGTTGGAATACGGAACCCTCGCGGGACTTCAAAAGCAACTTCTTGCGCAGGAACAAGCATTAGTAGAGACCGATGACAACGCTGAAAAATCACTACTGAGAGAGGAGGTCAGCGAAGACGACATCGCCGAGGTGATTGCGAAGTGGACAGGAATTCCTGTTGCCAAGCTTGTTCAATCGGAGATGGAAAAACTGCTCAAACTCGAGGATCAACTGCATCAACGCGTCGTGGGACAAAACCAGGCCGTTACCGCAGTAGCCGATGCCATCCAACGATCGAGAGCCGGGCTGAGCGATCCCAATCAACCAATCGCCAGTTTTTTATTTTTAGGTCCAACTGGAGTAGGGAAAACGGAGCTGTCGAAAGCCTTGGCAGCCCAACTATTTGACAGCGAAGACGCCTTAGTTCGCATCGACATGTCGGAGTACATGGAGAAACACACGGTGAGCCGATTAATCGGGGCTCCTCCTGGATATGTGGGTTATGAAGCGGGAGGACAGCTCACAGAAGCGGTGAGGCGCAGGCCTTACGCAGTGATCCTGTTCGATGAGGTGGAAAAAGCCCATCCGGACGTCTTCAATGTGATGCTCCAAATCCTCGATGATGGTCGTGTTACCGATGGCCAAGGCCGTACCGTTGATTTCACCAATGCGGTGCTGATTCTCACGAGCAACATCGGCAGTCAATCCATCCTTGATTTAGGAGGGGATGACTCTCAACATCAAGAGATGGAAAGCCGGGTGAATGAAGCTCTGCGCAACCACTTCCGCCCAGAATTTCTCAATCGAATCGACGACACGATTATTTTCCACAGCCTTCGTCGTGATGAACTTCGCCTGATTGTTGCTCTCCAGGTGGAACGGTTGAGAAAACGCCTCAGCGAGCGCAAGCTGGATCTCCACATCAGCGAAGAAGCGACTGACTGGTTAGCGAACGCTGGCTATGACCCTGTCTATGGAGCGAGACCCCTCAAACGTGCCATTCAGCGCGAACTGGAAACGCCCATTGCAAAAGCGATCCTTTCAGGTGCTTATGAAGAAGGAAGTAGCGTTCAAATTCAAGTCAAAGAAGAACGCCTAAACCTGCTCTAAAACCACGCTTAATACTCTTCAATCTGCGAGAAAAATCAGCTCAAAGCAAAAAGTTAGCCCTTAAAGCTCAAAGACTCAAACCAATGCGGCACTGAGAAATATGTTGCCTCATTGCTAACATTTTCTCTTGCTTCTACTTTCCAGCAGCAAGTTCGACCACGATCACGTTCTTTCAAGAGTTCATTCGCCCAGTTCCACAACAATTGTGCTGTACTTTCCATTCCTACATTTTTCATCACGCGAAGATCCAGGGCTCCCTGCGCATGAAGAGATCGCCATTGTTCCAGCAAAGGATCATCTTGGTTGACCAAAAAAGTGTGATCAAACTGATCTCTCAACTGTTTCTCTAAGGGACGCAAACTTGAGAAATCCACCACAAAGCCACATGCATCCAGCTCGTTAGCAGCAAACCAAAAGGTGAAGCTTCGGCTGTAGCCATGGACGAAATGACAATGTCCTTCGTGTTGCCACTGCCTATGACAACAGGGATACCCCTCGAAATGCTTGCTGCAGGTGAAACCGGCGGGAGGCAGAAACATCAGCTCGAAAGAAGGAGCACACTGCGGGAGAATTGACCTTGTCTACATCTACATGCACCGAGGCCCAATGCCAGCCGCTGATGCCGCCTTCATTGATGAACTCCGCTTCAATGACAAGGGGCTAATTCCTGCAATCGCTCAAGACTGGCTAGACGGAGCGATCCTCATGCAAGCCTGGATGAATCGCGCAGCACTGGAGCTCACACTGAGCACGGGTGAAGTGCATTACTGGAGTCGGTCTCGACAAGAGATGTGGCATAAAGGAGCTACTAGTGGTCACATCCAACATCTCAAGGGCTTTCGCTACGACTGCGACGCGGATGTGCTCCTACTCACCATCGAGCAAGACGGCGATGTGGCCTGTCACACAGGAGCTCGCAGCTGTTTTTATGACAATGGTCCAGTGCCTAGCGAAGGAGGGCATGAGGCAGCCGCCCCTCCAGCCGATGCCTGCACCGAATTGATGCGAGTGATTGAGGATCGCCGCAACTGCCCCGATGAAGGCAGTTATACCAACCGATTACTCGAAGGGGGAGACAATCAAATTCTCAAAAAAATCGGTGAAGAAAGCGCAGAATTTGTGATGGCATGCAAAGACAACAATGCCAACGAGATCGCAGGGGAAGCAGCTGATTTAATTTTTCATCTCCAAGTGGCTTTGGCTCATCACAACGTCAGTTGGAGGGATGTTCAGGCCGTACTTGCCAACCGCCGTGGAGCGCCAAGACGCTCCTAAGGCGTCGGAGACAAAGGCAAGCCAAATTGACTCGGCTGCTGGCGCATCCACTCCAGAGTGCGCTGGTCACGGGGCGACAGCTTCAACACCGGCGAGGCTCCTTGGACAGGTGCCATCGCATCACTGGGCACCAAGCTATGGGCCCACAGCCCGAAAGCATGCCCTAACTCATGAAGTGCTGTGGCCTGTTGAGACTCGGCTCTCAACTCAGGTGACACCATCACGGTGACCTGGGGCTCAAGACGCCACACCCCCTGCCGTTGCACCTCCAACACCTGAAGCACGCTTCTGCCATTGCTTGCGCGCCATCCATCAGCAAGACGTCGCCGGGGCGGTCTGCGTCGCTCTACTCGAATATGGGCCCGCTCAGGATCATCAACACGGATGATCGGCAACACAGCAGACCACTCATCAAGAGCACGATCGACAGCGCCGAACCATCGCCTTTCCCAACGATTGGGCTCAACGCTTTGAGCTGGCTGAACCCAGACGCACCAGCGCGGCAAAACGGGAAATCCAGATGAGCTAATCGCCAATCTGGAGCCATAGCCTGGGGCATTGGTCAGGTCACTACGGCGCAACGGATCGGTTCTGATCTGCTGAGCCTGAACTGGAGGACAGGGGTCAACTTGCATGGTTCAGATCAAGACGCCGGCAAGCCCACACCACGAGCCATCAGCGTTGCCAACAAAGGCACAAGAGCAAAACCCGCAAGCTCAATATTGACAATCCAGCCCAGACGGGTGGCTAGAGCCTCAGACACTTTGGGGAGTTCACCCTTTCGCAGGGGAATCGCCCAGAGGATGTAGGTCACTGTGGGATACAACGACAAAGCACCCACGGACAGATACAGACCGACCTTCCACCAGAACAAGGGATTGGTTGTGTAGAAATCGCTGCCTTGCCCGAAATACAGGACACGAAAAATGCCACTGACCAGCAGTGCCAAAGCGGCGATTCCGTAAATGATGTCGGTGATCACCATGGCCGTAGCTGCCCGACGATCCGGATCAGGACGCAATAAGCGACGCTCCACGACAAGAGCGGCAAAGCAGAGCATGAAACTTAGGTAGTGCACATAGGCCACACCAGCGCTTTTAGCGATCTCTGGGGTCAGCAAAGTGGCCAGCGGCATAACAAATGATTCAGTGGGGGTGACCGTAGCTGCTGGCTCGCCACACTCGCCAAGACAAGAAGGGGCAGGGGTCACAGAGTCCTAGCGAACGCGCAACAAAAAGAGATAATGGAGCAATAATGAATAACGAAAAAAACATGAATTAAGCTATAAACATAAATTCCGCAGTCTTTATTACGCAATCTGGATAGAAAGACTTTCGCCCTAAGTTCAAGAAAACCAGGAGTCACAGATGGTGAGTTCTCTGAGTGCTTTTCTCGGCGAAATCGGTCGGCATCAACTGTTGACGCCGGAACAGGAATTAACTCTGGGCCGCAAGGTGCAGGCCATGGCAGCTCTCACTGAGCGCTGCACGATGGCTGGTGGCGAAGGTGATGCATGCGTTTACAGCGACGAAGAGAAGCGCACGATCAAGCGAGGAGAAAAGGCAAAAAATCAAATGATTACGGCCAATTTAAGGTTGGTCGTAAATCTTGCGAAGCGATATCAAGGCAAGGGACTTGATCTTCTCGACCTGATCCAAGAAGGCACCCTTGGACTGACCCGAGCCGTTGAAAAATACGATCCCACGCGAGGCCATCGGTTTTCCACCTACGCCTATTGGTGGATTCGTCAAGGCTTGAACCGTGCGCTTTCAACACAAAGTAGAACCATTCGCATCCCCGTGAATGTCAATGAAAAACTGACGAGATTACGCGCTGCTAAAGCTCGACTCATGCAAAGCAATGGACTTGCCCCATCCGCCGAGCAATTGGCCGAATGCATGAAGTTGCCAATTAGCGAAGTCGAGGACTTGTTGGGATGTGAACTTCGCAGCGTCACCGTGAGCTTGCAGGGTGTCGTGAAGTCAAAATCCGATCCGTCCGAACTGGTGGATGTCCTACCAAGCGATGAAATTCCACCGATGGAGCGGGCTGAAATCGCCGAGCGAACGGACTCCGCCTGGAATCTGCTCGACAATTCGAACCTGACTCCCAAAGAGAGAACCATCGTCATGCTGCGGTTTGGACTGGATGGCAGCCACGAGTGGCGCACCCTTGCCGAAGTCGCCCGACAGATGAATTGCAGCAGAGAATATTGCCGTCAGGTGGTGCAACGAGCTTTACGCAAACTGCGTAAAACCAGCATCCAGCACGGCTTAGTGGAACCCGCCCACTGAAAAATCAGTGAATTAAGTGATAGTGGAGAGATCTTGAATACCCATCGCTGCATCGTTCATGACTGATGCCTCTTCCTGCACTGATTCGGTTTTTGAAGCTGACGTGATCGAAAGCTCCGTCATCGATGAGGGAGTTTTCAAACGGCTATTAAGGCGCGCGGGAAGAACGATTGCAGCTCCAGCCCTCGAAGCCCTCGAAATGGTTCTGGATCAGACCACACCTCCTCAGGCCAGGCTCACAATGCTGGCAGCTCTGACCTACCTCCTCTTACCGACCGATCTCATCCCCGACTTTTTGCCCGTCGCGGGTTTTAGCGATGACCTTGTTGCCCTGACAGCTGTGATCGGCTTGTGCAGCAAACACATCACACCGGACATTCGTCTGCGGGCACAACGCAGACTGGATCGATGGTTCCCCCTCGGACGCTCATGAACCCCTGGTCTCCCGATGTTGAGGAAGAGCTGGCCTCAGTTTTGAAGGATTGGCTAAAACAGCAGGGTCGAACCCAAGCCGATCTTCGCCGAAGCCTCCGAGCAACCTCAACACGCATGCCCGCTTTGATGGAAGTGCTTGAACGAGAGCATCGGCTCGGAGGACTGCCCAGGCTCGCGGCGAAGCTCTGCAGCATCGAGGCTGATTGGATCAATAATGCTCCCGCCCATGCCAACGCTTCCGCAGGCGACTTAACGACCGACACGGATCCATTTGGCCAACTCGATCTGCTTCTGCGCGAAATCCGCGACGATCGCGGCAACTGAACGAAATCACAGGCAAAGTGGTTTTAGATGCCTTCCTGCCTTGCGTTTATCCGGTTCCCTCGTCTTCAGCATCGGACTCATGGCTGGTGCTGGTTTCTTTGTTTTTGCTCCCCAGATGGCGCAGGCTCAAACGGAAACATGGCTGCTTGGACCCAACAGCCGCTCGGGACAAGGCAGCACTGTGGTGCCAACTGATTGCGTCACGGGAGACGACGGTTCGATCACCTGTGATACCAAGATCGAAAACCCTGCAGGTACGACCCCTGCCAAGCCTTACTACAACCCATTCACCAACTGATCAGCCGTGACTCAGGCCCGTCGCAAGCGTCGATCCTTCCTGCTGCTCGTTGACTCCGCAGAGCAACAAGTAGCCAAGCTGCTCACGGTCATCACAGCCGTGGTAATTGTGGCGGCCCTGATTCAACTCACGATTCGAGTCAGCCTTGCGCTGATTTATACCGATCGCAATTCCTATTGGCTCGGTGATGGGCTCATCAAAATTCTTGGAGATCTCCTAACCGTTCTGATTGCCCTTGAAGTTCTTCAGAACGTCACAAGCTACCTCAGGAAACATGTCATCCAGATTGAACTCGTTTTGGTAACAGCTTTAACGGCTGTTGCCCGAAAAGTGATTGTTTTACCTGCAGGATCTGAAAACAAACCGCAACTTCTTATTGGGCTTGGTATCGCTTCGATTGCTCTTGCTGGCTCCTACTGGCTCGTCAAACGCTCAAGCCCTCTTGATTCAGCGGCAAGACAGGAGGACTGGAGTTCAGAGACCAATACAGAGCGAGCCATACAGTCCCAGGATGCGGATCTGTCCTCACCAGGCGGTGGCGACGATGGGCTGAAATCAAGAGCTGATCTCCAGCGCTGAGATCGACCCATTCATCGGGATCCTTGAATTGCAATCTGGCACTACCACGCATCAGGGTTAGCCACTCGTTTTCTGCCTGGTCGTACCAGAACTCCTTCGGGCTAGATGCCGCGCATGACTCAATCCGCATCAAACGCCAACCAAAACCTTGGCAAAGAATGCGCTCATGCTCCTCTCCAGGTTCCAAACCCTGACCGAGCAACAAGTTGTTAGGCCGCCTATCAATGACTGCTCCCTCTTCATCCCCCCAGCGCCGCGCGATCTCAAACCCCCAGGACCGGGCAAGTTGCACAACTGAGTTGTGATCGTCACAAGCAGCGAGCTGCTGACGTCGCTCAGGATGCTCGCGAAGTGACTGAACCAAGCCATTCAGATGATTCACCTTCTGCAGGAATCGCTGAAGATCCTTTTCGGCCAACTGAAAATTCCATGAATTCTCTAATCCTGCCAACAATCGAGACAAGCATCAGCACACAGGCGAATAAGGAAGCAAACTATTGCTCTACCAGCATCTGTGAGCATGATTCCACTCCTCTCATCAGTTCTGCTTGCCTTGATGCTGTTTTTGCCATCCACTGCACTTGCAGTTGAGACAGGAGCCTCATTATTTCAAAACAATTGCGCTAGCTGCCACCCCAATGGCGAAAACATTATTCGTCGAGGGCGCACACTCAAGATGAAAGCATTGACAAAACGTGGACTCGATAGCAGCGAGGCCATCGCACAAGTTGCCCGAGAAGGAATCGGACAAATGAGTGGTTACGCCGATGCACTTGGTGAAGATGGAGATGTGTTTGTAGCCGAATGGGTTTGGCAACAAGCTCAAAAGGCTTGGACCCAGGGATAAACATCCAGCTGAGTCCAAATCCCTTCACGCCAATACACGTCTTGTTCAAGCAGAGCACAAACGCTGGCTTTGCTGTCTGATTCAAAGATCCCAAAGACGTGAGTGCTTCCTTCCGTAGGGCCCAGAGTAATTAATGTTCCCTGTTCTTTAAGAGCACGCAGTCCAGCAAGATGCTCAGCTCGAAAAGGCTCACGCTTTTCAAGTGCGCCCTCGCAATATGTACCCCAAAGAACGAAGCGTGCCATTGATCAATTCTCCCTTAGGCCTTTTGTTGACGATAGAATGAAATCTTTAAACTGCACAAATCTTTTGAATTGATTGAATCATTGTTGATAATTGCATTAAGAAGCCTCTAATTCGATTTCGATGTCCTTAGAACAACAACCTCTATAAGTAAGCCAGATCATCATCCAGCAGCATCCCGCAGTTGCCTGCAAAATTCTCCGGCCTCTAGTGCGGCTTTCCCGGGCGCTGCAGCCGCAATACGTTTCACCAGAGCACTGCCAACAATCGCACCATCAGCTCCCCACTGTTTCACTTGCAAAACTTGTTCAGGACCAGAAATACCAAACCCAACAGCCACCGGACCGCTGTTACAAGCCTTTAAATCGCTCACCAAAGACGCCACGCGATCTTGGAGCTTCACGCGCTCTCCGGTCACACCGGTCACACTCACCAAATAAGTGAAACCACGGCTGGATTCAGCAATTCGCTGCATCCGATTTTGTGGTGTTGTCGGTGCAACGAGAAGCACCAAATCCAATCCAAACGTCGCAGCCAAAGGCGACAATCTCTCGGCTTCCTCCAAAGGAAGATCAGGCACCACTAAGCCTGCAGCACCAGCAGCAGCAGCTTCAGCAAAAAAGCGCTCCGGCCCTCGATTGAGTAGCGGGTTGGTGTAAGTAAACAGAATCACAGGCATGCTGAGCTGATCTTTCAACCCAGCCAACATCTCGATCACTTTCGCTGGCGTGGTCTTTTGCTCCAAAGCCCGAAAAGCAGCAGCCTGAATCACAGGACCATCAGCCAGTGGATCGGTGTAAGGGATACCCAGCTCAACAATGTCAGCACCATTGGCTTGAAGGCTCAGAAGCACTTCAGCAGTTGCGCTCAAATCTGGATCCCCTGCCATCAAAAATGGCATCAATGCCATGCGTTGTTCCTGAGCCGTACGGGAGAAAACCGCTTCAATCCTCGAAAGTTGATCCGTCACAGAAAGCAGATGGTCTGATTAACGGAGCCTACGGTTTTGTGGTCTGTTCTGATTCGGACTCATCCAAATTGAGAGATGCGAGCAAGGCTTGCTGCTCATCAGGGCTTAAGGCATCAAAACGAGCCTGAAGCTGCTCCGTTGTGAGTTGGTCGTATTCCTTTCGGTAGCGGCGTCGCTGCTGCATGTACGTCATCTGTCCAGTCACAACCCTGAAGAGGTAGGAGCCTGTCCAACCCACAACAATCACCACCAACACAGCTTCAGCAGCGATTCCTGCTGAAAACCCCTCAAATCCTGCAGCCTTAAACAGCCAAAAACCAACACCCCCAGCAAGTAAGAGACCCAGACCAAGCTTGAGAACACCTGCACGCGTCAATGGACTTAAACCTCCCCTTGGCCACTGAGGCGGAGATTAAGGAATGGTGCGAACACAATCATTCCTGGGAAGAAGAAGAACACCAGCCCGTACACAGAGAAGCGCTCAATCTTCCCCATCACATGCCAGCGCCAATTCATCCAAAAGAAGAGTAAGAGTGGCATCACAACTAGGTAGAGGCCACCCAAAGCCACATAGCCACCGATCACAAGCAGCGTGTCTAAGGAGACCGAAGACAGAAGATTCTCGATGGACACAGAAGACGACCTGGTTGGAGTGAATCTAAGATGTCGGAGCGAGCTTGCATGGCACGCGGGGGCGTGGCGGAATCGGTAGACGCACGCGACTTAAAATCGTTTGGGATGAAAATCCTGTGGGGGTTCAAGTCCCCCCGCCCCCATTAGGTCTGACGTGGTCAAGGCCGAGCACACTTCCTAATTTGAGAGCTCGCACCGATCGGTCGAGTGATGTCCAGTTCCGCCAACGCGCTCTCGACCCAAAAGCGGGAAGAACCGCCTCATGAGATCCATCGCTGCAAAGAGCGTGAGTCTGGGAAGGTCGCATGGAATTTATGGGGGACCTACCTCAGCGACCGTCAATGGGGCACCGTTCGGGAGGATTATTCCGCTGACGGCAATGCATGGGAGTCATTTCCCTTCGATCAGAGCCACCTACGCACCTACCGCTGGGGAGAGGATGGCTTACTGGGATTGAGCGACGTTGAGGGATTGGTCTGCTTCGCGCCTGCACTTTGGAACGGTCAGGATCCAATTCTCAAGGAACGATTGTTCGGTCTCGGGAATCCCGAAGGCAATCACGGTGAAGACATCAAGGACACGATGTATCACTTGGCAGGAACACCAACCTGCAGTTACGCAAAAGCCCTTTATCGCTACCCACAAGCAGCATTTCCCTATCAACATCTTCGTGATGAAAACAGGCGTCGCTCCCGCGACGAAAAAGAATATGAGCTGGTCGATACAGGAATCTTTTCAGACAATCGCTTTTTCGACATGGAAGTCGAATATGCAAAAGCTGATGCCGAAGACATCTTCATTCGACTCACCATCACAAATCAAAGTGATGAATCATCCGAATTACATCTCTTACCTAGCCTTTGGTACCGCAACACCTGGTCCTGGGGAGATCGTGAGGCCAGTCGGCCAAGCCTGCATCTCCAAGGAAACAGTTTGATATCGGAGGCCATCGATGGCCTTGATGCTTACGAACTGAACTGCAGTGAAAAGGGCACGTGGCTTTTCACAGAAAATGAAACCAATACTCAGGCTCTCTGGGGCAAAACCCTGACTCAGCCATACGTCAAAGATGCCTTCAACCGCTATCTAATCAACGGGGAAAAGAACGCCGTCAATCCAGCTCAGTGTGGCAGCAAAGCTGCTCTTCACCTCCATCACACTCTCGCCGCAGGAGAGTCTTGGGTTGTGCATTTACGACTATGTCGACGAAGCCACCAAGCAACTAACCAAACGCTCCCAATCTCTGCCGCAGAGAGCACACGTTTGGTTGAGATGCGATACCTGGAATGGAAGCATCACCAGCAATGGATTGCTCCAGGCCTCAACGACGAAGACCGTGCCATCCACTCCGCTGCAGGAGCAGGGTTGTTCTGGTGCAGAAAGTTTTACAACTGGAATGTCAGTCGCTGGCTAAGAGGAGACAACAACTCAACTCGACCCCCAAAACAACGCTGGCACACAGAAAACGCTTACTGGAAAACATTGCGCGCTAAAAATATTATTTCCATGCCAGATTGCTGGGAATACCCCTATTTCTGCCAATGGGATTTAATGTTTCATGCCGTAGCTTTTGCAGAGTTTGATGCTGCTGAAGCGAAGCAACAATGTCGAATGCTCAGACAGGCCTATTACACAGCAACAAATGGTCAATCCCCGGCCTACGAATGGGCACTTTCTGATGCCAATCCACCCATTGGTGCATGGGCAGCCCTACGAATCTTTCAGATCAGCCGCCGCCACACAGGAGAAGGAGACTATGCCTTCTTAAGGGCAAGCCTCCGAGAGTTGTTGCTCGAATATGGCTGGTGGACAAACAGAACCGATCGCAACGGAGACAACCTATTTGAGGGGGGGTTCCTAGGCCTCGACAATATTGCCATCTTCGATCGACGCTATCCTCTTAAAGACGGAAGTCGCATCGAACAATCAGACGGTACGGCCTGGATGGGGCTACTTAGCCTTAACTTGCTAAAAACAACGGTGATTCTTGCAGAAGAAGATCGCGAGGAATATATCGAACTATGCTCACGTTTTGTTCGCGATTTTACTCGTCTAACTTATTCCCTAAATAGTTCTGTTGGCCGAGGATTTGTCAATTGGGATGATGAAGATGGTTTTTATTATGACGTTCTCAAGCGCCCTGATGGCTCTACTGATTATCTGCGTACTAGATCGATTAGTGGTCTGATCCCACTTTTAGCTGTCAATAGCTTTGCCGCCAGCAGCGTAAAAGCAATTCCTTCTCTAGATGTTGGTCTACAACTCGCCCAGCTCGAAGAAGAACGGGGAGCACCTTTCGATGCAATCAGCCACCTTGGTTCCTGGAATCACGATCGCATTTTATTCTCCATCGTTCCACCTGAAAGGCTTAGGCGCATTCTTAAACGCGTTTTCGACGAAGAAGAATTCCTTTCCCCTTATGGAATCAGAAGCCTATCCAAAGCCTATGAAAACAACCCATATTCATATCAACAGGGCGATGACTATGCTTCGATTAGCTACAGCCCCGCAGACAGTCCCGTAGCAATGTTCGGTGGAAATTCGAATTGGCGTGGTCCAGTGTGGATGCCAATTAATTTTCTATTAATTGAGGCTCTTCAAAAATTTGGGCACTTTTTTGGCGATGATTTCACAATGGAGTTCCCAACAGGTTCTGGACAAGAAATGAACCTCTGGGAAATTTCTCTTGAGCTAGAGAAGCGTCTTATTGGAATATTCAGACGGGATGAAAACCAACACAGAGCATTCAATGGTGATGTTGAACTCTTCCAAAATGACCCCCTCTGGCGCGATTTATTCCTATTCAATGAATACTTTCATGGCTGCAATGGATCAGGGATTGGAGCAAGTCACCAAACAGGCTGGACCGCAATCGTCGCGAAAATGATAACGCAACTTCAGCGTTGGCAACCCAACAAGGAAAGCTGACGCAACGCACCAATCTGACTACCTTGAAAATGATTTTCCCAGATCAAGATCATGGTTTGCTCCACCCGATCGACTGCGCGCTGTACGTCGATCGAACCTCAAGGAGAAGACTTTGACGTTGTGATCATCGGAAGTGGTGCTGGGGGTGGAACTCTGGCCAGGGCACTTGCCGATTCAGGCCATTCGATTCTGATCCTCGAACGAGGCGGATGGCTGCCAAGAGAACCTCAAAATTGGGATCCGGTTGAAGTGTTCCAAAACGATCGTTATGTCTCCAAGGATCTTTGGGAAGACAAAGAGGGAACATCCTTCCAACCAGGAAGCCATTACTTCGTAGGTGGTGCTTCAAAAATGTATGGAGCTGCTCACTTCAGGCTGCGTGAGCGTGACTTTGAATCGGTGATGCATGTGGATGGAGAGTCACCGGAATGGCCAATCAAATATGACGTTTTTGAACCCTATTACCGCAAAGCAGAAGAGTGGTATCACGTGCATGGACTGAGGGGCGAAGACCCGTTTGAACCCCCTACATCATCTCCTTACCCCTACGCACCGATTAGTCATGAACCACGAATGCAAAAGCTGGTCGATGACCTTCGATCTGCAGGACTAAGACCTTTTCATCAGCCCACAGGTGTTGCTCTCAACGAAACATCGCCAGCATTTAGTGACTGCGTGCGCTGTAACCGCTGCGATGGTTTTCCCTGTTTGGTGCATGCCAAAGGGGATGCTGAAGTCATGGGAGTGAGGCCAGCACTCGTTCATGACAACGTTTTTCTCCTAACCAATGCTGAGGTTGTTCGGCTCAACACCAACTCCACGGGACGTGAGGTTAGTGAAATAGTTGTGAATCACGAAGGCAAAGAACGGCGTTTCAAGGGAAGCATCGTTGTGGTCTCTGCAGGTGCCGCGAATTCTGCTCGTCTGCTTTTAATGTCGGCTAATGAGGCGCACCCCCACGGATTAGCCAACAGCTCGGATCAGGTAGGAAGGAACTATATGTATCACAACTGCAAAGCAGTTGTGGCCTTAGCGCATGAGCCAAATCACACGGTGTTTCAAAAAACGGTAGCCATCAATGACTGGTACTTCGGAGACAACGATTTTGATTTTCCAATGGGTCATGTGCAAATGACGGGCAAAACCAATGGGGCCATGATGAAAGGATATAAACCACGACTTACGGCCTTAGCCCCAACTTGGAGCATGGACAAACTCGCAGAGCATTCCCTGGATTTTTGGATGCAAACAGAGGATCTACCTCGGTCATCCAATCGCGTCACAGTTAATCGTGAAGGGAAAATCCACCTGAACTACACCTCAACTAATAATCAAGCATCTCAGGAGTTAATCTCAAGGCTAGAAGGATTACTAGACAAGCTGTACCTAAATAATCACTTAGCAGAAAGGCAGGTGTACTTTGCATCAGCCATGGAGCTTGCTGCAGTAGGCCATCAATGCGGCACCTGTCGTTTTGGTCAAGACCCAAAGACCTCTGTTCTAGATCTGAATTGCCGCACTCATGATGTCGACAACCTTTACGTTGTTGATACCAGCTTCTTTCCCAGCAGCGCAGCGGTGAATCCATCTCTCACCGCTATCGCCAATGCAATCCGCATCAGCGATCACCTGCGTGAGCGACTCAACGGTTAAGCCAGAAACTGTTGCAAACGTGGAGCAACCCAAAGAAGATCAACACTGATTGGCCCTCCACCTGAAGTGATCAAAACTGAACACATCACCACATACATCGCGGCTTTTTCCCAACTGGGAGGCTCTCCAACTCCCATAGGGCCTGCGTAATCTCCCTGCGGGATTTGAAAGGGATCGGGTGCGATAAAGGGAAATCCATTGAGAAGCTCCAAGACAACGGCATAAAGCATCGACACAGCAATGGCCATCGCCGCTAATGGCGTGAGGAACCCAATCACTAAAGCAATGCCTCCGGCCCACATCGAAAAGGCCGAAAGAAAACAGAGCCAAGCGGGAGTTTTCATTGCATCAGCCCAAAGGCCAAGGTTGCTTAATTTCGTCCAGCCATGACGAATGAAAACCAAACCGGTAAAAAGGCGCAGCAAGATCAAACCACTGGATGCAAACCCCAAAGAGGAATCAGGAACCAAAAGAGAAACAACGTCCATGAGTTTCACCACGATGCACAAACATTAGAAACAGTTGTCGTTGTAGTCATCAAGGATGAAGCCATAGGCGATGACCATCAGGATCCACCAACAATTGACCTGTCGCCAAGGTGGCGTCCTTTACCAGAATCTGAGCATAAAGAGCATCATGAGGCTGCAAATCAATGGAGGACGGTCCTATCGGTTCAGGCTGCACGTAACGAAGAAACTCAACTCCACAACCAGACCTTCCTCCAACTCCATGAATCACAACCTCAGCGGAGTCCAAATCATCTAGCCGTTGCTGCTCCACACCCTGGTTATAAGAGGCGTATCGCAACTCCAATCCCATCTCGCAAATATAGAAACGCAGGCTCCGATCCGAATCAGCAACTGCGATTGCACTGTGATCAAGCCCCTGAAATAAAGACTCGCCTGATTGATGCCAACGGGGATCGCCCATCCCCTCTGGGAAAAACAATAGTTCCATCGCATGGCCGCAAGCATTTCGGAATTTCCAAGCTCCAACCCCATTCGGCAGATATTGAGGTGCAGCAGAAATGGGGGTCACAAAAGGCGCCAATTTCTCAACAGCCCTCAGCAAATCCCGCACCACTATCGCGACATGTTGAAACCACAGCGTGTTCGACGGTCCTGGATCCACCTTGTGGCGTGGCGGTGCATCAGGGAAGTGAATGATTTCTATGCGCTCATGGCCCAACAAAAAAGGAGTGATCTCTGCCCGACCGGCGCTCGGTCCAAAACGCTGCGCAGCGGCCTCTTTCTCGAGACATTGCCGAGGTTGCGCTACAGCTCCGAGAGCATCGAGAAGGGGTGCTAGCGCTTCAGATTGAGGGGCTGAAAACGCCACACCCTCGATACGTCCAGATTGTGAAACCATCTATTTTCCTGGAAACCTTTGTCTGTTGATAGCAACAAGGCTTACCGATTAACTGCCAGGACTGACAAAAGCGGCTAATTGAAGAGGAGATCTCAAAAGAGCCATGACTCAGGTTCCCCACGCTTTAGCTTCCCTCTGTCTTCAGAACAAAGTCATTGTTGTCACTGGCGGAAATTCCGGCATTGGTAAAGCAATTGTTGAAGTGGTGGGAAGCCTGGGCGCCAAAGTTGTGATCGACTACCGCTCTCATCCTGAGCGGACTGAGGAATTGATCGAAGAAGTGGGCGAACTCGGTGGTCAATCGATTGGTGTTCAGGCTGATGTCAGCAAGCTCGTGGATCTACAACACTTAATCGATACCGCTGTACAAACATTCGGAAAGATTGATGTGATGGTAAACAATGCTGGTATCGAAACGCGTACATCGATTCTGGACACCTCTCCAGACGACTTTGACAAAGTCATGAATGTCAATTTACGCGGTGTTTTCTTCGCTACTCAATACGCAGCCAAACAGATGATTAGCCAAGGAAGTGGTGGCCGAATCATCAACATCTCTTCAGTCCATGAAGATTGGCCTATGCCGAATAACACCCCATACTGCGTAGCCAAAGGCGGCGTTCGCATGCTCACACGCACGGCTGGAGTGGAACTCGCAGGCAAAGGCGTCTCCATCGTGAATGTAGGCCCCGGAGCAGTTGCAACGCCTATTAATGACTCCACCATGAACGATCCAGAATTATTAGCCAAATTGAATGCAGCCATCCCGATTGGGCGTATGGCACAGCCAGCGGAAATCGCTTCAGTTGTTGCCTTTTTAGCCGGGAATGGAGCCAGCTACATGACAGCCACTAGCGTGTTCGCTGACGGCGGCATCATGATGAGCAGCCCTGGGCTCTGATCTCGAAACCTTCGCAGTTCATCATTTGCATCGGATCAGGTCCACTGAATGGACATCTTCCAAAGATGTCCATTCAGTTCCATGCCGGCAGCAAGGGGCTCGAGGGGATCCGACGAAAGCGTCAAAGTGGCTGATGCCTGATGCACCAGGATGACTACAGAACTGAACTAAAACCCCATCGTCTCCCCTATGCAGCAACTTGTTGAGTAATACCTCCAGCTGAGAATTGCTGTTCATGGGATCGAAAGTTGCCCTTGATTCATTAGGACAGAGCAGGGTGCTGCAGCCCCCTCGTGTTGACATAGATGGAATACATGGTGTCCCAGCTGCACAAAAACAGCCGATTTCCATTCACACCACCGAAGCACAGGTTGCCGACCAGACGTGGTGTAGCAATCCGGCCCAGCAAAGTGCCATCTGGAGCAATGCAATGGACCCCGTTACCAGCACTGCTCCAGACATTGCCGATAGCGTCCACTCGAATTCCATCGGCATTGCCATTGTTAACTCGGTGGAAATCCCGGCGGCCGGAGAGCTTCGAACCGCCTTCCTCAACGTCGAACAGGTGAATCAGGTGATCCGGGGTCGAATCATCCGGGGCACATGTATCGACGACATAAAGCATCGACTCATCAGGTGAAAAGGCAAGCCCATTTGGCCCTTTCACCTCGTCTGGAGAAGTCATGGCCTGGAGTGAGCGATCCGCCGGATCAAAGCGATAAATCACTGCTGGCTGAAATGAGTGCCGACGCCCTCCTTCGAAATCATTGACCAGCCCATAGAGAGGATCACTGAACCAGACAGTGCCATCACTCTTGACCACAACATCATTGGGAGTGTTTAAAGGCTGGCCCTGATGAGAGTCCACTAACGAAACAACCTGACCGTTGTGTTCTGTTCGCAGCAAAGCACGATGACCATGGCTGCAAGTCAGTAACCGTCCCTGACGATCCCTTGTTTGCCCATTAGGAAAGCCAGCGGAATGTCGAAAAATACGGAGACCATCGCTTTCATCCCAAGACAAAATGCGATCGTTTGGGATGTCAGACACCAGTAGCCGCTGCTGATCACCGAACCACACCGGCCCCTCCAGCCACCGGCAACCGTCGAACAGTTTCTCCAACTGTGCGTTGAACAACACCAATGAGTGAAATCGAGGATCGACCACTTCGACACTGGTATCAACAAACTCACTGCGATACACGCTCATTGTTTGTCCTTTCAGCTGAATGATCCTGGAGGAAGATTTCTCCAAGCTTGATCATTGCGCTGGATAATCAGTTGCACGCAGGGTTCATCACCAACCTGCGCAGAAAGATGTCCAGTGCGTCCATCTGGCGTAATGATGCAACCCTGATCCCCGCCGTATGAATATTCGCCGGCTTTCATCAATGCAATCTGCCCGTCCATACTTGTCACAGACCAGGCGCCACGCAACACATAAATCCATTTCGGCTCAGGATTCTCATGCCAAGGACCCACCCAGCCGACCGGCAGATAAGTGACAAACGCATTGCCATCCTTCATCAGACCTCTTGAAAATTGAGGTGAATTGCGCTCTCCCAGGCGACCAAGAGTGAACTGACTAATCTTGCAACTCTCTTGCCGGCTAATTCCATCGGCATCCGTCCAGAGATGCCAATAGTTTTCAGCAGCAGGTGCCTGAGGGGCGCTCATGATCTCGCACGATCTCCTGGCAGAACCTTATTCAGTTTGCGCCGGAGTGCCCATTCATTTCCACACACCAGGCGAGTGTTTCCCCGGCATGAAAAAGCAAAGGCCACTCAGACTCAGGCAAGGTGTCATCCCCAGACCGTGCTGAGTGGGGTGGCAACAATCGAGAGGGTATGGGCTGATCCCTCCGAACCAACGTAACGGTGTCGGTATTCAGGGACAGACCGTAAAAGTGCGGACCGTACTCACTGGCAAAGCCCTCAAGGCGATCCAGTGCTCCTTCCTGTTCAAAGACGGTGGCATAACTCTCCAGCGCATGGAACGCATTGAAGATGCCTGCACATCCGCACGCTGATTCCTTACCTGAGCGGGGGTGTGGTGCCGAGTCCGTACCTAAGAAGAAACAAGGAAGACCACTGGTGGCAGCCTGAACCAAAGCCCTTCGGTGGCATTCTCGTTTCACAACAGGAAGACAGTAGAAGTCACTGCGCAGACCACCGACAAACATCGCATTTCGATTGAGGTGAAGATGATGCGGTGTGATCGTGGCGGCGATGCGTTCATCACCGCCCTGATAAGAGTCACGGATATAGGTCACAGCTTCCTCAGTGGTGATGTGCTCGAGGATGATGCGCAGCCTGGGATGACGCTCACGCAAAGGCTTCAAGTGCCGCTGAATGAACAGGGCTTCCCGATCAAACACATCCACATCGGGGTCGGTGACCTCGCCATGTATCAGCAGGGGCATATCAATAGCCTCCATACGCTCCAGCACCGCTGAAATGTTCTGGAGATCGCTCACACCAGCTGCTGAATTAGTGGTGGCGTTAGCGGGGTAAAGCTTGGCTGCACTGAACACTCCCTGATGGAATCCCCGGTCCAATTCCCAAGGATCGATAGCGTCGGTGAGATAAGCAGTCATCAGAGGTTGAAAGCTGACTCCCTCGGGAAGAGCCGCAAGAATCCTGGCGCGATAAGCGACTGCCTCCTCCACCGACGTCACAGGTGGACGCAAATTGGGCATCACGATGGCCCGGGCAAAGGTTCTGGCAGTGGCAGGAAGCACAGCCTTCAACATGGCGCCATCCCTCAGATGCACATGCCAGTCATCCGGACGACGCAAGACCAGACGATCTGAGGAGGTCATCTAAGAAGAGAGCTTCTGGAGCGTAGGCAATTGATTCACCGCATTCAGCAACACCTCATGGCGATTTGCGCTGACGTGATTCTCAGGAAGAAGATCAAGCAACTTCAGTTTCTCTAAACGCCTACGAGTTGCGCCTGGCAAAACCACCAAATACACCGAACGACCAACCTCAATAGCCTCCTTGATCGCATTTTCAAGCGCTAGTGAGGCGGTTACACCAAGGTGAGAGACTTCGCTGAGATCAAACAACACAGCTTCACAGTCCTCAATAGCATTGTGCTCACGATTGATGGTTTTGGCGACACCAAAAATCATTGGACCTGTGAGCTGAAAGAGCAACAATCGTCCCGAAGCTTGATCGAGTAATGATTGTTCTTCAAGCGGAAGAGTTACATCATCATCGGTCGTGCTAATCGTCTTCACTCCCTTGGACTGAAGGGCCGTCATACGTTCAATCGTTAAAACATTGGCGACAAACACTCCGATGAATACAGCCCAAATCAAATCCACAAGAACAGTCAGACCAATTACCCCATAAGTGATGCATGCCGCCTTCATCGATAGATGATGAGCACGCATTAAAAAACTCCAGTCGATAATGTCAAATCCAACCTTGAGAGCAATGCCAGCCAGTACTGCTAGGGGAATCAGCGATGCCAGAGGTGCTGCCAGCAAAATGACAAGCATCAAAATCAGTGCTCGAACAATTCCGGACAAGGCCGAACGCCCTCCAGCCTGAATATTGACAACCGTTCCCATCGTGGCGCCAGCCCCAGGCAGGCCACCAAACAAACCAGACACCAAATTCCCTAGACCCTGTCCAATTAATTCTTTATTAGAGTTATGTTCTGTACGTGTCAGGCTGTCTGCCACAACAGATGTAAGCAGGGCATCAATACAACCGAGCATCCCCAATACAGCTCCATTCACCACCATCAGCCGCAGCAAATCTGGAGTAACGCCAGAAAAAGTAGGTGGTTGGAAACTGGGAAACTCAGCTGAAAACTCAGGAATTCGGCTTAACCCCACATCCGCAAATACTGTGAGTGATAGAACTGTTCCAACAATTAAAGCGAGAAGCTGAGGAGGACAAAAACGCTTCCAGCTCTCAGGAGTAAACCAAAGAATTAATAACGTGATCAGTGCGAGTAAAAACTCAAGAGGTTGTGCACCGGAAATCAACTGGGGAAGACTGGACAAGGTGCCGATCACACCACCGGTTGGACTGGTCTGCCCTAGGAACGGAGCCAGCTGAAGGATCACCAGAATCACACCGATTCCAGACATAAAGCCTGAAATCACTGTGTAAGGCATCATCGTGATGTAGCGACCTAGTCGACAAAGTCCAAACAGGATCTGGAAAAGACCTGCCAGCATCACCACCATGAAAGCCAGAGCGAGTGCTGTTCCTCGGTCGGGGATTTGACTGGTGAAATTAAGAATCACCGCAGTGAACACCACCGTCATGGGACCGGTGGGTTCAGAAATCAGCGTGGACGTACCGCCGAAAAGAGCAGCTACCAAACCGATAATCACAGCACCCCAGAGACCTGCAGCTGCGCCAGCACCAGAGGCCACTCCAAAAGCCAATGCCATCGGAAGTGCAACCACAGCTGCGGTTAGCCCGCCAAAAGCATCCCCCCGGATGTTGCGGGTGCTGATGTAATTCAGGAGCACCAGAGACTCGTCATTGAAGTTGAATGATGTTAAGCCTCTTCACCCATAGAGCCGTTGAGGCTGACAAGGAAAATGGTCGCTAAACAAGCACGGAGTCGATGCCTGACTTTCTGATCTCTACCCTCGAGCTCTTGGTGGGAATCGGACTCCTATTCGGAGGAGGAGAATTATTCGTTCAAGGTGCGGTGATTCTTGCCGTCATCCTCGGCGTCCCTCAGCTGGTCATTGGCCTGACAGTTGTTTCGCTTGGAACGAGCGCGCCAGAGTTTTTTGTCAGTATCAGTTCTGTGGTTCAAGGGGCTGATGCGCTCGCCGTCAGCAACGTGGTGGGAAGCAACATTTTCAATGTATTGGTCGTACTCGGCTGCAGTGCCCTCGTTCTTCCTCTGAAAGTGGAAAGCCGCCTAGTGAGAAGGGATGTCCCACTTCTCTTAGCCGTCTCGGCGGCGGCTTGGGGAATGGCTTCGGCCGGACGTGTGACCTGGCAATCTGGCGTCGCTCTCTTGCTGGGTCTTGTCATCAACACTGTCTGGGAAATCCGAACCGCACGGGAGGAACCAGAGGAGATGGAGCCTGCCGAACCAGAGATTGACTTGGGAACCGCCCAACAGGGCTGGATCAAAGCCATGGTTCAACTCTTGGTGGGCATTGTTGTCCTTGGCTGCGGAGCTCACCTGCTGGTGAAAGGAGCCAGCTCCGTTGCCTTAAGCCTGGGCGTGAGTGAAGCCGTGATCGGACTCACCATTGTTTCGGCCGGCACCTCCATGCCTGAATTGATTACCTCTCTGGTCGCTGCATTACGAGGGAGAACAGATCTCGCCATCGGCAACGTCGTTGGTAGCTGTCTCTTGAATCTTCTACTTGTCCTTGCTGGAGGTGCCATGGCGGCAGGAGCAAGAGGTCTGAATGTCACTCCGGATTTAATCCATGACGACATGCCTGTGATGATCCTGACCAGCTTGGCTTGCCTACCAATCTTCTGGACAAAAGGGCGAATTACCAGACTTGAAGGTGGATTACTAGTCGGCTTATACGTTCTTTACATCACCGACAATGTTCTACCCCGAACAGGCCTTTCCTCTTGGTCTGATGAATTTCGTCTCATCATGCTTTGCGTTGTGCTGCCAGCCGTTGTCGTCCTGATCATCGTGCAGGCAGCTCGCTATTGGAGACAGCTCAAACGCAAAGGGCTCTCAAACTAAACAAAGACTTCTGCTTGCATTCCGTTATGGAGGGGTGACTGCAGAGCGAAAGATGTACATGCTTAAAGGGCATCAGTCGGCATGCAGATGATTGGGCTGCTCCCCCCGCTCAACGACAAAAATCTCCCCTGGCTGGATGTCATTCATCCAATCGTGGTGCATTTCGTGATTGCGATGGCGCTGATCACTGTGGTATTTGACCTAATTGGAGTGATCACTCGCCGCCGCAATCTGTTTGAGGTGAGCTTCTGGAACTTAGTGGTAGCGACCGTTGCAATCTTCGTCGCCATCATCTTTGGCCAAATTGAAGCAGGCTTAGCCACTCCTTACGGAGCTTCAAGAGACATTTTGAATTATCACAGCACCCTTGGCTGGTCTCTCGCTGCAATTCTCAGCCTGCTCACGGGCTGGCGATACGTTGCAAGACAAAAAGACCCAACAGTTCTGCCTAGAGGGTTTCTGATCATTGATTCCGTTCTTGCCGTTCTGGTGTTCTGCCAGGTTTACCTAGGCGACAAACTCGTTTGGGTTTATGGCCTCCATACGGTCCCGGTTGTCGAAGCCGTCCGTAGTGGAGCCCTGTCATGAATTTCATCAGCACCATTCTCTCCCCGGTGAATGAAATTGCCGACAAACTGGGTGCGAATGATCTCCCCTACTCGATCCCGATTCATCCCAATTTGGTGCACTTCACCATTGGCCTATTTGCTATCGGAATCGCCTTTGATTTTGCAGGAGCGTTTTATCCACTAGAAAAACGTTTGTTTCGCTTCCTGGCACTACCTGTGACACGAAGCGGTTTTCACGATGTCGGCTGGTACAACGTGCTTGCTTGCAGCGTGATCACTTTTTTCACCGTAGCAGCTGGCTTTTACGAAATGATCTTGGCTGTTCCACTGCCAGGGATTCGCAGCATCATTGGCCAAAATGCAATCGACACCATGCTTTGGCATGCGATCGGTGGGGTCGCATTACTACTGATCATTGTGGTGATGACCATCTGGCGAGGGTTTCAGCGATTTTTTTGGCGTAAAGATTACGGCCGTCAGGTGAGCTGGCTCTATCTCGGATGCGGAGCTTCAGTGCTCCTGCTGATGGGCCTTCATGGAAGCCTTGGTGCCTGGCTTGCGAGTGAATTTGGCGTTCACATCACAGCGGATCAACTCCTGGCTGCCGGAGCCGACCTTAATGAGGTCCTGCCATGACCACAACGACTCCCAAGAAGGGACCAAACATCAGAGCGATTGTGATCATCACAGTGGCCATCGCGATCAATCTGGTCATCGCCAAACTGATGGCGACCTGGTCTCTTAATTGGTTTCCACCCCAAGCCTCCAGTGCCGCTCCTTACGTCGACAATCTTTTTGCACTCGAAACGGGGATCGGCTCATTCATCTTTTTTGGTTGTACCGGTTTCATTGGCTGGGTGCTGCTATTTAACCGAGCTGGAAAGTACGACGAAAGTGATGGGGCGCCAATCGAGGGCAATACCAAATTAGAAATCACCTGGACGATCATTCCCCTGGTGACGGTCTTCCTGATCGCGACCTATTCAATGAACGTCAATATGAAGCTTCAAACCCTTGGGCCGAAGCACAAATACGCCGTAGGAACTGACCCGACCGTACTGATGGAGGCAGACCCAATTGCTGATGTAGGACCGATCGATGTCATTGCCCGTCAGTGGAGCTGGGAGTTTGTTTACCCCGATGGAGTTCGCAGCTCGGAGTTGCATCTACCGATTGATCAGCGCGTGAATTTCCGGATGATCTCTGAGGACGTACTCCATAGTTTCTTTGTGCCGGCCTTCCGTCTCAAGCAAGACATCATCCCCGGAAGCATCATTTCGTACAGCCTGACTCCCACAAAGGAAGGGCGATTCAGGCTTCGGGACGCCATGTTTAGCGGCGCCTACTTCTCCCAGAACCAGACAGACGTCATTGTTGAAACCAAACAGGCTTACGCCGAATGGTTAAAGACAACGGCAGGACAACCGCTGCAAGAGGGTCTTGACCCAAGTCGCACCCTCTATGACCGCCGCATCGCCCGCGGTGACAAAGGCTGGGCCACGGTGCCTCCCTCTCCAGCACCGATGGTGAACGACCCCGGTGATCCTTCTATCCCTCACGACGCCTGAGACGTGCCATGACCATGCAAAGCAAAACATACGACCTACGCATTCTCAAGGCACCTCATCCAGTTCCTGGAGCACCGGACAACTGGAAACGCTTCTTCAGTTTCAACACCGACGCCAAAGTGATTGGAATCCAATACATCGCTACAGCGATGTTGTTCCTACTAGTAGGCGGACTTTTAGCGATGATCGTACGAGGCGAACTGATCACGCCTCCGGCCGATCTTGTCGATCCAAGTGTTTATAACGGCCTTTACACCATGCACGGAACAGTGATGCTGTTCCTATTTTTATTCCCAATTCTCAACGGCTTCAACAACCTGTTGATCCCAACGATGATCGGGGCACCAGATATGGCATTTCCAAAACTTAATGCCGCTGCTTTCTGGCTTGTGCCTGTGTTCTCCATTGTCTTAATGGGAAGCTTTTTCGCCCCCGGCGGTCCCGCATCATCGGGATGGTGGTCGTATCCGCCAATGAGTCTGCAAAATCCGCTCGGCCATTTCATCAATGGAGAGTTTCTATGGATTCTTGCGGTGGCACTTTCCGGTATCTCCTCGATCATGGGAGCAATCAACTTCGTGACGACCATCATCCGGATGAGGGCCCCAGGGATGGGTTTCTTCAGAATGCCAGTTTTTGTTTGGACAGCATGGGCTGCCCAGACCATCCAGCTGATAGGACTGCCCGCTCTCACTGGTGGTGCGGTGATGCTTCTGTTTGACCTGAGCTTCGGCACCAGCTTTTTTCGACCAGAGGGTGGTGGCGATCCAGTGTTATTTCAGCACTTTTTTTGGTTCTATTCCCACCCAGCCGTATATGTGCTGGTTTTACCTGTGTTCGGTATTTTTTCTGAGCTCTTTCCGGTATATGCACGCAAACCACTATTTGGCTATCGCTTTGTAGCAATTGCCTCATTCGGAATCACTTTTCTCAGCCTAATTGTGTGGGCCCACCATATGTTTTACACGGGCACACCAAACTGGATGCGTCATATCTTCATGTTCACTACGATGCTCATTGCCATACCCACTGGAGTGAAAGTTTTCGCCTGGCTGGGAACACTTTGGGCAGGCAATTTAAGGTTAAATACACCGATGTTGTTCTGCATCGGCGGACTTATCAATTTTATTTTTGCGGGAATCACTGGAGTCATGCTGGCCACAGTGCCAATCGATATTCACGTCGGCAACACCTACTTCGTCGTAGCCCACTTCCACTATGTGATCTTCAACACGATTGTGTTCGGTGTTTTCGCCGGCATTTATCACTGGTTCCCAAAGTTCACAGGGAAGATGTACTACGAAGGCCTTGGAAAAGTCCATTTCGTGCTCACCTTCATCGGCGCCACGCTCAATTGGCTACCACTCCACTGGGCTGGATTGCTGGGCATGCCCAGGCGCGTTGCCTCCTACGACCCAGAATTCGCCATCTGGAATGTCATTGCCAGCATCGGCGCTTTCATGCTTGGCGTTGCCTCAATCCCCTTCATCCTCAACATTGTGAGCTCATGGGCTCGCGGGCCCAAGGCTCCACCCAACCCCTGGCGAGCGATTGGCCTGGAGTGGCTGTTGCCATCTCCACCACCTGCCGAAAACTTTGAAGACGACATTCCAACGGTGATTAGTGAGCCTTACGGCTATGGATTGAACAAACCCTTGGTTGAAGACCAGGACTATTACATCCGTCGCTCTATGGAGGCTTGAGACAATGACCACAACCAATCAAGACTTACCCCTCAATCATCAACCCGGCCACATCAAACATGATGGGCACAACATCACAGGTTTTATCATTTTCCTGTGTTCAGAAAGCATCATTTTTCTAGCCTTTTTTACTGGCTTTGCAGTTCTGAAAATCACCGCTCCAGAGTGGCTCCCTGAAGGCGTTGAAGGGTTGGAGACACGGATGCCTCTGATCAACACGGTCATCTTGGTTAGCTCAAGCTTTGTGGCCTACTTCGCAGAGCGATATTTACATCAAAAAAACCTTTGGGGCTTTCGAGCTTTGTGGCTTCTCACGATGGCGATGGGAACCTACTTCGTTTATGGACAATATGTGGAATGGTCCGAACTTCAGTTCAGCCTTAGCAGTGGAGTCTTTGGAGGTACATTTTTTCTACTCACAGGATTTCATGGCCTGCATGTAATCACAGGCATTCTGTTGATGGGATTGATGCTACTTCGATCTTTCAGACCAAATAATTACGAGAAAGGTGATATGGGCGTCACCTCAGTCAGCCTTTTTTGGCATTTCGTTGATGTTATTTGGATCATTCTTTACCTCTTAATTTACGTCTGGCAACGCACAACCTGAACCATCTGATTTTTTAGATCGGCCTTCATTCTTTCCATCATGATCATCGACGACCGCCATTACGACGTAATCATCATCGGCAGTGGTGCCGGTGGTGGAACTCTTGCTGGTGCCCTGAGCCGTAAAGGTCACTCCGTGCTCATGCTCGAGCGAGGAGAGGCCATGGCTCTCGAAGATCAAAATGTGGCCGATGTGGATCTGTTTCGTAAAGATCGTTATCACCCCAGGAATGAACGCTGGTTTGGGCCCGACGGTGATCCGTTTGCACCACAAACCACCTATTCGCTCGGCGGCAACACCAAAATCTGGGGCGCAGTCCTGGAACGCATGCGCGAAAAGGATTTTGGTGACGTCCCGTTGCAAGAAGGGATTTCACCGTCTTGGCCCATGAACTACGACCAGTTAGCTCCTTATTACTCAGCAGCAGAAACGCTGTACCGCGTCCATGGTCGAGCTGGAATCGACCCAACCGAACCAGCCCGTTCTGCACCTTTTGAGTATGAGCCAAAACCATTGGTTCCCTTTCTTGAGCCTCTGCGAGAAGCTCTCAAACGCCAGGGATGTCAGCCCTATGACCTACCGCTGAGCTGGTCCACGAGCCAGGACGATCCGAGTGGAGATTCCCAGCTGTATGGCATCGATCATGCCAATCGTTCCAAGTTAGAAATCCGAACGCAAGCCACCGTGAAGCGGTTGCACGTGAATCCACTCGGCAGCTCCGTCAAAGGTGTTGAAGCTGACGTAGCAGGAGAAACATGGCTGTTCAAAGCGGATCTCATCGTGCTGGCCGCAGGAGCCATCAACTCTCCGGCAATCCTGCTGCGATCGCATTCAAGCCATCACCCCCGCGGACTCAACAACGGATCCGATCAGGTTGGTCGCAACCTGATGAATCTCCAACTCACCTCCATCCTGCAGCTCGCGACTGAACGCAACGACGGACGTTATTCGCGTTCACTCGGAATCAATGACTACTACTGGGGAGACAAAAATGTCTCTTTCCCGCTCGGCCACATTCAGGCCGCGGGAGGCGTCTTGCAAGACGCCCTGTTTGCGGAGTCACCGCCGGTGCTGTCCCTTGTCAGCAAAATGATTCCTGATTTTGGGCTGGAGCGACTGGCGTCCCGCTCGGTGGCTTGGTGGGCCATGTCTGAAGTCTTACCCGACACCCATAACAAGGTCTGGCTGAACAACGATCAGATCCGCATCAACTACATCCACAACAACCGCGAAGCCCATGATCGATTGGTCTACCGCTGGATTGACACCCTCAAAGCGATCGAAGCCGATCCACTCACTCGGGTCGTGAGTACAGCTCCGACCCACCCCCGGGGCGAAGCGCCCATAAGCGTTGTGGGCTACGCATGCGGAACCTGTTGCATGGGCATCGATCCAGCGGCTTCGGTGGTCGACGCGACAGGTAAATGTCATGAACTGGACAACCTTTACATTGCCGACACGAGCGTCTTTCCAAGTTGTCCCAGTGTTGGGCCGGGTCTGACCACCATCGCCTTAGCCCTGCGGCTAGCTGACACGCTCAGCCAGTGCATGAGCTAACCCAGCCCAAGAGCTGAAGGGGTCAGGCCATCGTTACAAACTCCTCAGAGACCGTCGGATGCAGGGCCATGGTGCGATCGAAATCGGCCTTGGTAGCCCCCATCCCCACGGCAATAGCAGCCATCTGAATAATTTCAGCGGCATGTTCACCAACCATGTGACATCCGAGCACCTTCTTGCTGCTGGCCTCCAAAACCAGCTTCAACAAGCATCGAGGGCCTTGTTGAGGCAAAGCCTGAGCCATGGAGCGAAAACGCGCACGATGAACCACAACCTGATCCGCACCGAGCTTGGCGATGGCTTCCTCTTCCGATAACCCCACAGTGGCCAGCTCAGGCTGGCTGAACACAGCACTCGCCACTAAGTCGTAGTTCACCTGCCTCGGAGTGCTTCCAAACACACTGTCCGCAAAGGCACGCCCCTCATCCACCGCAACGGGGGTCAAGCAAATCCGATCCGTCACATCTCCCACAGCAAAAATGTGCGAGTGATTGGTGGCTAGATCTGCGTCGACTGGAATACGACGCCCCTCAACCACCACGCCAGCAGCATCGAGGCCCAGACCTGACAGAAATGGTTGACGACCAGTTGCCAACAGAACCCCGCCACAGGGAAGCCGATCGCCGCTCTTGGTGACGACAGTCAAATCCTTCGGTCGGCCCTCAATCGCAGCAAGGCCTTGTCCAAAGCGCAGGTTGATGCCCTTCTCCTGCATGCCCTCCAGCACAACTCCTGAAAGTTCGCTGTCAAAACCTCTCAAGAGCTGTTCACCCCGGACTAATTGGGTCACCCCTACACCAAGACCTCGCAGGATGCCAGCAAATTCACAAGCAATAAATCCTGCTCCAACCACCACAACCTGGTCTGGGAAACGCTCCTGCAAAAACATGTCGTCGCTGACCCACGCAAGCTCAGCCCCTGGAACGTCCGGCCGAACGGGGCGACCGCCCACTGAAATCATCACCCTCTTCGCCTGCAGCACCTGGTCGATCTCGCCCTCACGCTCTCTAGAGACACCAATGCGATGAGGGTCGAGGAAACGCCCCCAGCCTGTGACCAACTCCACTCCAGCTTTGGCCAAAAACTCGATATGACGAGCATTCAAGCGATCAACCTCATGACGCACATTGCGCAAAAGAACTGAAGTATCAAATCTTGCGCCCTCAACACTCACTCCATAACTGGACGCCCCCTCCAATTGTTCGGAGAGAAGAGAGCCGTACACCAGCAGCTTTTTCGGCACGCAGCCACGGATGACACAGGTCCCACCAACGCGATCTCCCTCCACAATCGCCACCTTCGCTCCATAACTGGCAGCACGTTTGGCAGCGGCGAGACCTCCAGACCCAGCTCCTAGGACTACAAGATCAAAGCTTTGTTCCATGGACTTCACTGTTTTCTGACATTTTGGCCGCAGCCTTCAGTGCATGCACCCCACAACAATCGATGCCAATAGAGCTCAGGGATGATTGGCGAGTCAATTCACAACTCAACCTCGGCATAGTGGGGTGCATGCAGCGTTGAGATCTGCCCTCTGCATCTTCCTGAATACGCCCCCATCCCTGATCACACCAAAGGGTTCAAACTTTTTGAGGTGGCCGTTGCTGACCTTCAACCCACACAGATGTGTGTGGGGATGGCTGAGGTCTGGAATCGGCAACACGATTTCCATGAGGAAAGTGCCGAAGAACGTCGGCGTTATCTCAATCGCAAGCCAGTGCCGTTGGTGCGCAATCAGCGCGGAAATCTTTGGATGGTGGATCGTCATCACCGCCTCCGAGCCTTGCTCGAAATGGTTCCAACGATCACGACTTACGGCTACGTGATCGACGACCTAACCAGTGACACCAGGGAGGAGTCTCTCCAGGCCCTGCACGCCAAGGGTTGGCTCTATCTTCACGACGGTAGAGGCAATGGCCCGAGGCCAGCGAAAGATCTGCCGGCCACATTGCTTGGCCTCCAGGATGACCCTTACCGCAGCCTGGTTTGGAAACTGAAGCAGGAGGGGTTGATCAAGCCACAGCCCTTGATTCCATATCACGAATTTCGTTGGGGCCTCTGGTTGCGCACTCGGCCCATGCCTCCCTTCAGCTCCAAACATTTGGATCCAGCCCTGCCTGCAGCACGCAGACTTGCTCGCTCATCAGCGGCATCTCACTTAGCGGGCTGGAAGGGCGGTCATCCTTAACGACGACGTCGAGAGTCAATCTGCAACAGATCCTTCACCCGTTGAACCTGACTAGCGAGTTGAGGGTCGGTCGCCAACTTCTTTTCCACTTGTTCAATGGCATAAATCACTGTGGTGTGATCCTTCCCTCCGAAGGTGTCGCCAATTCTCGGCAAACTCAAATCTGTGCCTTGCCGCATCAGGAACATCCCCACCTGACGAGCCTGACTCACCGCCCGACGCCGGCTGCTGCTGCGCATATCATCCGCCGTGACGTCAAACACCTCCGACACCTTTTCGATCACTTGCTGCGGTGTGACATCAACACCCTGGCCGCTGGGATCGAGCATCGGCGCCACCGACTCGACGGTCATTGGGATTCCAGTGATCGAGGAAAATGCGACAGCCCTAGTAAGCGCTCCCTCAAGCTCGCGAATGTTGGAGGTGAAGCGGCCAGAGATGTATTGGATTAGGTCTCGAGGAAGCGCAACGCGCTCCTGCTCGGCTTTCTTCTGAAGAATCGCCATTCGAGTCTCCAGATCAGGGGCCTGAATATCAGCGATTAATCCCATCGAGAATCGAGAGATTAATCGCTCCTGAAGCCGTGGAATCTGGCTGGGTGGCCTGTCGCTCGCAATCACAATCTGTCTCCCAGCGTCATGCAAAGCATTGAAGGTATGAAAGAACTCCTCTTGGGTGTATTCCTTCCCTTCAATGAATTGAATGTCATCAACCAAAATGAGATCCGCAGCCCGATAACGGTCACGGAAAGCCTGCATGCCGTCCTTACGAATCGCAGTGATCAGATCATTGGTAAACGTTTCGGTGGATACATAAAACACGCGCGCTTCCGGATCAATCTCGAGGCGGTAATGCCCGATTGCCTGCATGAGATGGGTTTTACCTAGGCCCACACCTCCACAGATGAACAGCGGATTGAATTCACGACCTGGGGCCTCGGCTACTGCCAAAGCAGCCGCATGCGCCATGCGGCTGTTGGGTCCCACCACAAAACGATTGAACACATAGCGCATGTTCAAGCCGGGCAGCCGCCGAGGAGCAGTGCTTGGCGGTGCAGACACGGCTGCAGCAGCTTCAGCAGCCGTTGAGGCCAGCGGCTGGTTAGAGGTCGACACTCGCGACAGCGGAGTCGATCCAGACTCAGCGTCTTCATCGTCTTGAGCGAGCACGATTACCTCGATCGGATGACCGATGATCTCCTGCGCCACTTCAGCAATGGTGCTGGCGTAGTTCTTGCGCAGCCAATTGCTGGCGAAACTATTGGGAGCCTGCAGGGTGAGCATCCGATCCTGAAAGGAGCTGCACCGCGCAGGACGAATCCACGTCTCGAAGGTGGGCTTACTGAGGTTGCTCTGAAGGGCGTGCTGCACCTTGTCCCACAGCTCACTGCCCGTCAGCTCCACATCCCACCTTCTGCGAATGCTGAATCTACGCGCCTTATGCCGAGCGGCGCGTCTTTAATGAGACCAGTTTCAACACGTTTCTGTTCATGGCAGCTGCCGTCTCCCGCCCCCTGGCACGATCCCTGCCCTGGATCGGGATCGGTTTAGTCAGCTTGGCCATGGGAGGGTGTGGGTCGTCCTTGCGTCAACGTCTTGGCTTAGAGCCTGAAGCGAAGGCACCCGCAACCCTGCCCAAAGTGAGTGATGGGCCTCGTTCAGCCCCTTTGCAACCAGGTCGTAACGTCATCGTCCAAGCCGTTGAAAGGGTTGGTCCGTCGGTTGTACGCATCGACACCGTGAAACGAGTGTCCAATCCACTCGGCAACTTGTTTGGAGGTGGACCAACCACCCAAAAACAAGCCGGTCAAGGTTCAGGATTCATCACACGCTCTGACGGCCTGATCTTCACGAATGCGCATGTGGTGGAAGGCGCTGACAAAGTTGCCGTCACCTTGCCTGACGGTCGCAGCTTCAGTGGACGCGTTCTCGGCGGCGACCCTTTGACGGATGTGGCCGTGGTGCGCGTGGTGGCTGAAAAGTTACCTGTCGCCCCCCTGGGAAACTCGAACGCACTCAAACCCGGGGAATGGGCCATCGCGATCGGCAATCCCCTTGGGCTCAACAACACGGTCACAGCAGGCATCATCAGCGCTGTGGATCGAACCAATGCCGTAGGGGAAGGTCAGCGTGTGCCTTACATCCAAACCGACGCTGCTGTGAATCCTGGAAACAGCGGTGGTCCCCTCATTAACGCCGCAGGACAGGTGATCGGAATCAACACAGCCATTCGCCAAGCGCCAGGCGCGGGATTGAGTTTTGCCATCCCGATCAATTTGGCCAAGCGCATTGCCCAACAAATCATCAGCACCGGGCAGGCCTCTCATCCCTTTATCGGTGTACGACTACAAAGCTTGACCCCCCAGTTAGCAAAGGAAATCAACGCCACGAGCAACCTTTGCACCGTGCCCGAACTCAACGGCGTGCTCGTGATTGAAGTCGTGGTAGATAGCCCCGCAGCCAAGGCGGGGATTAAGCCTTGTGATTTGATCCGAAACGTGAATGGCTCCGCCGTCAACGACCCCTCTGAAGTGCAGCTGGCTGTTGACCGAGGACAGGTAGGTCAGGCCATGCCGCTGATTGTGGAACGTGGTGGAGAACAGCAAACCCTGGAGGTCATCCCAGAGGAGCTGCCACGCCAAAGATGAGTCAATCACCCATCCCAACACTCGTTGTGATGGCTCGCTGGCCAGCTAGCGGTCGCTGCAAACGTCGCCTTGGCGTCGACATCGGAAGCGAGAAGGCGGCCATCATTCAGCAACGCCTCACCGCCCATACCTTCGCTGTTGTTGAAGCTCTAACCAAACGGGCTGACGTGGATGTACAGGTGGCCATGAGCGGAGTGAGTCTGCGATCAGCCCAACGCTCGCTGACCTCCTTACCGCCCTGCACCCTCGTGGATCAGGGTCGGGGATCCCTAGGGGCTCGCATGCTCCGCCAGATTCATCGTGCGCGCTTCGGGCAACGCCACAAGCCGGTGATTTTGATCGGCACCGATCTTGCAGATCTCTGCCAAAACGATCTGCTCCAGGCGATCCAAAGGCTGCAAAACCATCCAATGGTGCTTGGCCCCTCTGCAGATGGTGGGTATTGGTTACTGGGCCTGGGCCCAGCATTAACGCGGCTACAGCTCGATGCACTCTTTGCAGCCATGCCATGGGGAACCAACAAGGTGCTTGACATCACTTGTGCTCGCGCTCATGGGCTGGGGCTCATCCCCCATCGGCTCAGCAGGAAAAACGACATTGATTGTCTTGCTGATCTCAGTGCATGGCAGCGATGAGCACTAATACCCCAACTCTCAGCGTGGTGATTCCCTGCCTCAATGAGGCAGAACGTCTCCCGCTTCTCCTCGCTGACCTGCAACGCTGGCCTCTCCCGATCGAGATCACGGTTGTCGATGGTGGCAGCAACGATCACAGCCATCGCATCAGCGCTCTTGCTGGTGGTCGTTGCATCACGGAGTATCCACCTGGTCGGGGTAGGCAACTTGCGGCAGGTGCCCGACACTCAATCCAGAAAAACAAAGGCGAATGGCTTCTCTTTCTCCATGCCGACAGCCGTCTACCAAGCCACTGGGGAAGCAGCGTGCTGGATCGGATTCGGCATCCTGATGCGCAACGATTCGCATGGTTTTTTGACCTGCGCATTCAACCCAGCACTCCAGCACGACGCCTGTTGGAAGCGGTGATCGCTCTTCGTAGCCGCTGGTGCCAACAACCCTATGGAGATCAGGGACTCCTGATCCACAGGTCCCTCTATGAGCGCAGTAATGGCTATGCACCCTTGCCAATAATGGAAGATCTCGACCTTGTGCAGCGACTCAGCCCACTCACACGCTTGCGTGCTCTTGGCCTGGCAATCACCACCGATGGCCGGCGCTGGGAACGGCTGGGTGTGTTGCGTCGCAGCCTTGAAAACGCCCTGTTGCGGCATCGCTGGCGACGTGGGGAATCACCAGCTCGCTTGGCAGCGGAGTACTACGGAAAGGTCATTTCAACCACTCAATTGGAGTACCAAAAACCACAACGATGACCATTGGGCTCTAAGTCCCAGCCAAGTCGGTCATAAAAAGGCAGCACCCCCGGATCTGCGAAGAGCGTGGCGCGCTCCGTTCCCATCTCTCTCAGAGCCTCGAGGATGTAATCCATCAACTGACGCCCAAGCCCAGCGCCCTGATACAGGGGATGCACGGCCACATCCCAAATCGTGGCTTCAAGAACGCCATCTCCAGTGCAGCGTGCAAAGCCCACCAAGCGTGGAATGCGTGGGTCATGGCGCCATAGCCCCACCCTAAGCAAGCTGTTGTCGAGAGCCTTACGAACGCGGCGAACAGGTCTGCGACTCCACCCCACCGCCTCTAAAAGCTGTTCCAGCTCTACCAAATCCATCGGACGAGATTGGCTAAACACCAGGCTGAGCTGCGTATTAGCCGTTTCACAGATCCGAGCCTCTTTCCCATAGGAATGAACCAAAATCTCTTGGGTGAGAGAGGAAGTGCTAGTCACCCTGTTCTGCGACGATTCCTTAATCCTGACGTACCGATGAGCTCTGATCTGCTGCTGATCGCCGTACACGGTTGGATGCTCAGCCGAAAGGTCTGGGCACCGTTTGAAGAAAGCTGGACTCGCTTAGCAACATCCATTCCTTTGTGGTGTCCTGATTTACCAGGATTTGGAGTGGAGTCTCGACCGCGCCAGCTTCGACCAACCTTGGCGTCCTACGGACAATGGCTTGCGGAGCAGATTCACGTTCAAGCCAAGGGTCGCCAAGTGGTCTTAATGGGCCACTCGCTGGGAGGAAGCATTGCCCTGCATGCGGAAACTTCACTACGTCGAAAATGGAATCAGCCACTCTCGGGCCTTGTGATGTTGGCGGCGGGAGGTGGGATCTACCAACCAAGACCGTTTCGACGTCTCAGATTTGGAGGGCAATTAATTTTGAAACTCCGTCCCACACAATGTCCTGGGCCCATCGGCAAATTGGGGCCATTTCAAGCGGAACAGCGTGCTGCACTGGGGCTTCTGGTGAACAGCACAACCCGAGGAGCTGTCAAACAGATTCCAAACCTGGTTGCGGGATTGAAAGCCGAAAACCTATGGATTAGTGGTGAACAAGACCGTGTGATGGAACCCGGCTATGTGCAACACCTTGCTGAATACAGCGACAAACATTGCCTAAAAGAACTGAAGAAGTGCGGACATCTGGCAATGCAGAGCCATCCCGACCTGCTTGCAAAAACCATCCATCACTGGCTCATCAATCAAAGTCTGGCGAGCCCTCGCTCCTGAAGATCCGCAAGTTCGGCATACAAACCGCCACTGGCCCTCAATTGAAGATGGGTGCCCTGTTCGATCAGGCTTCCTCGGCGAAGTACCAAAATTCGATCAGCCGCCTCGACAGTAGCGAGCCGGTGGGCAATTACCACTGCGGTGCGGCGGTTGAGAAGACGATCTAAGTCCCGCTGAAGGGTGGCTTCCGTGGAGGGATCCATAAACGCAGTGGCTTCATCCATCACCAGGACCGTTGGGTTGCGAATCGCCACCCTGGCCACAGCAAGCAGCTGTCTTTCTCCAGAGCTGAGATTTCCGCCCCGCTCTCTCAATTCGGTTTCCAAGCCTTCGGGCAATCGACCTAACAGGGGATCCAGGCCGAGATCACGGCAAACCTCCTGCAATTTCTGGTCATCGAGGGGGCGATCCAAACGCAAGTTGTCAGCCACCGTTCCACTGAAGAGAAAGGTGTCTTGAAGCACCACACCCAACTGACGACGCAGCTCTTGCAAAGGCAAAGTGCGAATGTCCTGGCCATCAAGAAGGATTCGTCCCCGCTGGGGCTCGTACAACCTGCAGAGGAGCCGAATCACCGTGGTCTTGCCTGATCCGGTAGGTCCAACAAGCGCAACATGCTCACCGGGCGCAATCCGAAAACTCAGATTGCGAAGGATCGGCTCGTCTTGTCGGTAGGCAAAGTCCACCTCTTCAAAGATCACCTCACCACGGGATTGAGAGGATGAAGCGTTCTGGAGCAGCGTGGAACCAAAAGCGGAAGCAAGCGCTGAACCACGGGTTGCGCCATGGTCAACAATCTCGAGAGGTTCCTCCAATAGCTCTCCGATCCGTTCCACGGCGGTCAGTCCCCCCTGAATCTGTGTAAACCGCTCAGCCATTTGACGCAGAGGATCAAACAAACGCTGTGAATAGAGGATGAAGGTTGTGAGAGTGCCAAGGCCCATCGCTCCTGCTGTCACCATCCATCCGCCAAGAGCAAGCACTAGGGCAACAGCGCCTAAAGACACCCATTCCAAAAAAGCAGAGATGCTGCTGTCAAAAAAGATCGTGCCATTCACTGCACTCCGATATGCCAACCCAGTTCTCTGAAACCGGTCTCCGTTGACAGCTTCACGGCGAAACATCTGCACCACCTCAAGGCCCTGGAGGTTTTCCTGAAAATCAGCATTGAGTTGAGATAGCTCCTCTCTCACTCGATAATTGGCCCTGCGATATCGCCTCTGCAGCCAAACAATCACGAGTGTTACAGGCACTTGGGTCACCAACAGCAACAAACCCAAACGCCACTCGATCAGCAGCATCGAAACCGCAATGACCAACAGGCTGACAAGGTCACCGAGCACACCGACGGCACCGCTCCCAAAAACTTCAGCCAATGCATCCACATCGCTAGTGAGGCGGGTCAGGAGCTTGCCCACAGGCATGCTGTCATGAAACCTCAAGGACAAACTCATCGCATGTGCAAACAAGTCCTTTCGGATTCGAGCGGTGAGACGCTGGCCGACGGCTTGAATATTGAACGTCTGGACCCCCTGAAGTGCCAAGCGAACCAGAACGGAGCCCAGCAACATCAGAATGATCAGTCGGATCGCAACTGTGCTGTCGAGCCCCTGAAAGAGAGGGATCACCGATTCGTTAGCGGCCCCACCAACACGCCGTAGAACGGCAATCGCCTGGCCGACCAACAGCGGCTGAATCGCGCCGGCAAGTGCCACCGGAATGAGCAGCACCAACGTGAGCGTCAGCCGTCGTCGGTCTCGGCCCAAATAACGACCTAGCCGCTTGACCCTCTGAAAATCCGAACCAGCCATCAGCTGGCCACCTCGGACACTGGTGTTGTGGACCGCATCGCTTCAACGATCTGACGCAAGTCGCCTTGATCAAGGCGCATTGAGAGGGGGTGACCCACCAGGCGAGCTGTTGTGTGGAAGAGATCTTCGATCGCGACTAAACCGTTGTCGCGAAGAGTCCTGCCCGTAGCCACCAAATCAACAATCGCCTCGGCGATTCCAGTGATCGGACCAAGCTCCACCGAACCAGTGAGGTGAACGAGCTCCACAGGTAAGTCGATGGCATCGAAGTGGTCGCGTGCACAACGGGTGAATTTGCTTGCCACTCGGCAATGGGGAGGAAGATCCGTCGCCCGTTGATATCCGCTGCTGGCCTTGACAGCCACTGCCATTCGGCAACCACCAAAGCCCAAGTCCACCAACTGCGCAACAGGCATCTGATGCTCACGCAAAACGTCGTAACCCACCACTCCAAGCTGTGCCTGGCCGTACGCCACGTAGACGGGAACATCTCCATTTCTCACAAGCAAAGCTCGGGCTCGCCCACACGCTGATGGAACCATCAGTTGCCTGTTATCCGGGTCGAGAACTGCCGAAAAGTCGAGCCCGGCCGCCGCAAAGCGGGCCACTGATTCTTTCAGAAGCGCTCCCTTGGCTAGGGCAACAGTGATCATGGAATCAAGCTTTGAACAGAACTTTAACGATGGCGATGGCATCCACGATTGATGGGATCCACCCGGTTGCTGTCCTCAACGACAACATCGTCTGGGTTTGGGTACGTGGGAATCAGGCCATCGTCATCGATCCTGCCGTTGCTGCCCCCATTCTCGACTGGCTCGACAGACGTGGATTGCAGCTCGTTGCAGTGCTTCAGACCCATCACCATTCCGACCATATCGGCGGCACCCCTGGGCTTCTTCAACGCTGGTCATCAGCTGAAGTCATCGCTGCCGCGGACGACAAAGAGCGCATTCCATTTCAGACTCTGTCCGTCCGCGATGGTGACGAAATCGAGCTCCTTGGCAGGCCAGTCAGGGTTATGGATGTAAGAGCCCACACACGAGCTCACATCGCTTACTGGTTGCCACAAGGAGAGATCTCAACCTCTCTAACGAGCGTGTTGTTTTGCGGCGACACCCTGTTTAGCGGCGGATGTGGACGACTCTTTGAGGGAACACCTGCCGATATGCATCGCGCCTTGCAAAGGCTGGGATCACTGCCGCCAGAAACCCTGGTCTGCTGCGCTCACGAATACACCGAAGCGAATCTGCGCTGGGCCGCGCAACAGGAGCCTGACGATGCCCTCATCACGAACCGACTAAGGGTGGTGGAAGCGACACGTCGGTCAGGATCCCTGACCCTTCCCAGCAGCATTGCCGAAGAGTGGCGCTCCAATTTATTTTTGCGGGCAACTAGCTCCGAAGAATTGGGACGTCTGCGTCAACACAAAGACAGCTGGAGAGGCTGATCCAATCAGCTCAAGACTTGAAGCGATAAGCATTGAGGGTGGAGCAGAACCTCACTGTTTTTTTGCAAAGAGAGCCTGCAGCGCAATCCCCTTTGATGGTCTTCAGCAAGGGGCCTGATCAGACGCAACTGCTGATCTCCGATCTGAATGCGATAGAGCCAAGAACGACCCAAAAATTCCCGCCCCATCACACAGGCATCTCCTGCAGGATCGGGGTGCAAATCAATTAACGCCGGATCAATTAAAACTGTGGCGTCATCCGGGAGCTCCATGGACAACTGCTGTTCTGGAATCTCCAGATCACCGAGCAAACAGTGCAGCAACGACATCGATTCGTCCCTCCAGACCGGGAGCACATTGCGTTGAAGCACAAACCGACCCACGAAAGGTGTTGCCGGAGCCTCAACCAGCTCTCGGGGAGTGGCGCATTGATGAAGATGGCCGTCGCGAAGAATGGCAACTCGCCCGCAGATAGCAAGGGCCTCTTCCGGATCGTGGGTCACCAGCAAACCACTGGCCCCACAAGCACTGAGAACTCCAGGCAGCTCACTACGCAAACGCAAACGCACTTCAACATCAAGGTTGGAGAAGGGTTCATCCAGCAACAAAACAGAGGGTGCGGGAGCAAGAGCTCTTGCCAGAGCCAAACGTTGACGTTGCCCCCCCGACAATTCATGAGGGAAGCGTCCTTTCAGATCGGTCAGACCCAAAAGCTCAAGCAACCATGACGCGCGGCTGGTGTCCTGACCGCGACGAAGCCCAAAGCAAGTGTTGTCCCAAGCGTTGAGATGGGGGAAGAGTGCATAGTCCTGAAAGACCATGCCCACGCCGCGACGCTCTGGAGCAAGGCTCACACGTGACGACGCGACGTCATTCCCATGCAGACGAACCACTCCCTGGCTCGGATGTTCAAAACCAGCAATGAGGCGGAGAAGCGTGGTTTTTCCGCAACCTGACGGCCCAAGCAAACCCACAAGCTCCCCCGTCTTCAGTTGAAGATTGATGTCTTTCAACGTCCACGTTCCCTCCTCGCCGCCATAGCGGTGCCAGAGACCATCAAGCTCAACCGGCCACGACTCCATCAGCACGGAACGCAAAAATGAAGCTTCATTCTGAGCCGTGACCATGTCATCCACCCCACTCAAGGCTGTTATCACCCAAGAGGCACCAGCACCGGTGGGGCCTTATAACCAGGCTGTGATTGCCGGCGGTTGGCTGTATTGCTCCGGTCAAATTCCGCTTGATCCTGCGACTGGAACGATGGTGGGGGAGGGAAATGTGGAGGCTGAGACACGCCAAGTGCTCCGCAATTTAAAAGCTGTTCTCCTTGAGGCCGGTACCGACCCCACAAAAGTCGTGCGCACAACCGTGTTTCTCGTAGATCTCGGTGACTTCCAAGCCGTGAACGCAATTTATGCCGAAATGTTTGGTGACGGGATCAGTCCTGCCAGAGCTTGCGTTCAGGTTGCAGCTTTGCCGAAGGGCTCGAAAGTAGAAATTGATTGCATTGCATGGCTGAATTAAGAATGGATTGGGTCCTTCTCCAGAGAGGGGGGGGGCCGCGGTTTCTTAGGTTGAGACGATGCTGAGAGAACCTATGGCCCAAGCCAAGCTGACCATTGGCGAACTCGAAGCGGGCTATCCCCTGTACTGCAAAGCCTTACGCAGACTTCTCAAAGAAGGACGAAGCATCAAGGACATTGAACGAACAGTTTGCTGGGGACACCTAGAAACGCTGAATCGCTGCCTGCCAGGGCGCTACAAAGCGCCTTCTTATTTGCTGGCATTGATTCGAAGAGATCTCGATCAACCCAAGCACTCATGACAGATCAAGGAGCGTCAAAAGACGTTGTCAAAGGCTGAGAAGGATCACGGCCCTCGATCTCACCCTGGAAGACACGACTTGCCAAGACATCCTCTGCTTCGATGGTGGTCAGATCATCGCGACTAAGAGATTGATCGAGGCGCGAAAATAAACGATTTGCTTGACGGAGTCTCAGACGATCAAGAGCATTTCGAATCGAACGAGCATTCGCAAAGAATGGCAGCTGACGCCTCCTCTTGATGTAACGATAGAAGGCATCATGCGCTGATTCACTGAAGTGGTAATCCTGCTGATTCAGAAGAAGAAGGGCAATCGCCATGAGCTCCTCTTCGCTGTAATCAGGGAAATCAATATGGTGAGCAACACGTGAGGACAGACCAGGATTAGATTGATAAAAACTAGCCATTCGATCCTTGTAACCAGCAAAAATCACCACAAAATCTGATCGCTTCTGCTCCATATCTTGCAATAGAATTTCAATAGCTTCTGCTCCATAATCACGCTCATTGTCTGACTTATAGAGATAATAAGCTTCATCTACAAACAACACACCGCCCAATGCACGCTTAATCATCTCACGAGTCTTAGGTGCAGTATGTCCCACATATTGGCCCACAAGATCGTCACGAGTCACAGTCACAACATGACCCTTTCGCAAATAGCCAAGCCGATGAAGTATTTGAGAAATTCGTTTAGCAACTGTAGTTTTCCCCGTACCAGGCTTACCAGTAAATGACATATGCAAACCAGGGGCTGTGCTTTGCAAATCCAACTGTTGGCGTGCTCGATCAACCAGGAGCAAAGCCGCAATTTCACGAATGCGAGTCTTCACGGGGCGTAAGCCAACTAACTCCTGGTCCAACTGCTCAAGAACCTCCGCAACACCTGAATCGGCATAAGCAGCAGCAAGATCAACAGAAGAGGGCATCAATCTCTGAAGCAAAGCAACGATCATCATCACTCAGCTGACTGTCACTGCCTTCAGCCTCTGGACGCAGAGTGATATTCACGTAGGTTCGGCCAAAACTAATATCAGGAAATCTTTGCTTAGCTTCACTGAAATCACCAAGCCGATCAAGGAAATCACGTGTAGCACTGTAGTCTTGAAATTCAAATCGGCGTTCAAGACAAACTGGCCTTTTGCGCTCATGCCACTGGTCCATAAAACCATCCTTCCATCAGCAACAAACCTAGTAGAGAGCGCGCCGTAAACAAAACAAATAAGTTTTAAAACTAAACCCAAACCTCAATAAAGACATGAAATTCAAATATCTCCGCAAAGAGAGAAACATGGCATAACCGAAAGCAGTAACAAGCAACAAATCCCTCCAAGTCCAAAAATGGCAACGAACTGACAATCGCCAAGGAAAGAAAACTGGACACAAAAAATCATGCCCCTCACCAAACAAGGCAAGTGGACGGACCAATATCATAGAAACAAAAAATAGATACATAGCAACGATAACTATGATACGTAAAACAAGACACAGGCGAAGAGAATTGAAAGCATCAAACCGTAAGGTTAAAAAATTAAATGGAAAACTTAGAGGCATTTCAACAATCACTTGAAAGCAGTCATAGAAAAAACGATGCAAACCAAACAATCAATGTAGTAGCCGTGAACCTTGGACGAGCAAAATCAGAATTAAGCCAGGCGACAACATCTCTTGCTGACCTTATGGATATTGCAGACGAGGCAAACTGTAAGTCTTGCCTTGTATTTCTTGCAGAACTAAGAGCTACAGCAATTTCTGCCTACAACACGATTAAGTCAGCAGAGAATGAACTGCAAAACAGAGGCGGCTGTCAAAGCAGCGCAATCTAAACAGAACAAACAGGAAAGGAACCCATGAAGGAAACAAACATCAGACTGCTTGAATCATTTATTGAGACCATTGAGTCAAGCAGAATCAACAGAGAACGTTGGCTCAAAAAAGTTGGACAGATCGGACTTGAGCAGGCGCTTGGAGAATACAACAAGTCAATACAAGTCAATCCAGCAACAGTATCAAATGATCAAAAGCAGAGAAATTAATTAGACAATCAAATCGCAAGAATATACAGCAATAAGCACTCAGATGCACAAGGTTGGGAGGTGGAAACAACCAAAATAGATTGGTCTACGTTCAAGTCATGGCCTACACAATCTTTTTCGCAACTTCCACAGGAAAGACTGAAGATGTTGCCGACAAGCTCAAAGATCTATTACCAGGTACAGAAAGCAAAGATGTAGACAGCATCGGATCTGCAGCAGAGCTAGCTGAAGCAGAGGCACTCATATGCTGTGTTCCTACATGGAATACAGGCGCAGATGAAGGTCGTTCTGGAACAGCTTGGGATACTTATGCTGAAGAAATACCAAGTATGGATTTCAGTGGAAAATCAGTTGCAATAGTAGGACTTGGTGATTCATCATCCTATTCTGACTATTTCTGCGATGCAATGGAAGAGTTATACACAGCATTCGTACAAGCAGGTGCAAACCTAATCGGAAAAGTACCCACAGACGGGTACACTTTCGCAGAATCAAAAAGTGTCATTGATGGAAAGTTCTGTGGTTTGGCTATTGACGAAGACAATGAGTCAGATCTAACAGATCAACGACTCAGCGACTGGGTCAAACAAATCAATTCAGAAGCTTAAAAGCGAAATAATAAAGCGCCCATAATGGGCGCTTTTTGATGTCTATTTATGGACCCAGTCAACACGAAACTCAGTTCTAGAATTGAGAAATTTATCGATTGACATTGCCGCAATACAACCATCTGAGCAGGCAACAACAGCCTGCTTAAAAGGGGTATTACGAATATCGCCAATGGCCCAAACTCCAGGAATAGAAGTCATCATATTCTCATCCACATCAACTCCGCCATCGGCTCGCAGTGGAATCATTCCATGAAGGAAATCGGTGATAGGAAGCGTACCTGTAGAGTATAAAAATGCTCCAGTAACATCTAAGGAAAAAGTTTCCTTATCTCTAGTAGACTGAACTTTTGCAAAATTCAACCCGGAATCAGTTCCATGAATCGACAATAACTTCGTTCGCTCCCATTGTTTTACATTTGGAAGATCTGTGAGTAACTCAACCCGATTCGTAGATCGACTTGGCTTTCCACTTGTAACCCAATGAACTGTTTTGGCAAATTTAGCGAGTACAAGTGCCTCATCAACAGCCTCTTGATTAGAGCCATAAACCAAGACATCTTCATCACGATAAAAAGCGGCATCGCAGGTAGCACAGTAACTAACACCACGACCTAAAAATTCCTTTTCTCCAGGAAGGGTCGAAGTCCTTCCCATCGCGCCCGTCGCCAAAACAATCGTACGAGAACGAAAGACACCTTCCGGTGTATAAACAAGTTTTTGATCACCAGACAAATCTAAGCTGAATACCTGAGCACGCAGATAATTTGTTCCATAAGAAATGGCTTGATCTCGCATCATATCTAGCAGATCAGAACCAGATATCTCATTAGAGACCCCAGGATAATTAGCTATTTTATGAGTAATAGCTAAAGCACCTACCGATTTGTTTTTGTCTAATATATAGGTCTTTAATGATGACCTTGACGTATAAAGAGCACACGAGCAGCCTGCAGGACCACCTCCTATGATCAACACATCGGTATCAATATAATCTGTCATAATGAAATCTTTCTCGAGAGTGAAGAGTGAAATTGATTAGGGAAGGCAGGTGAAAATGAATCTGGAATCATCTCGAGAAAAGAATTAATCAATCTTCCATAAAATTTGGGCTGCGAAAAATGAGAGAAATGATGACCTCCTGGTAAAGAATAGAATCGATCCCCATTCTTTAGATGAGGCTTCCAACGGAGGGCAGAGTTCTGATCAATAACAAAATCATGAGAGCCATTGATGATCGACAAGGGAATGTCAATCGAAGAAAGGTTGGGAAGAAGAGAATGAGAAGCGATGGAACCAGGAATAAAATCAGAATCAAGACATTTTTCGAAGAAGCCAGAAAGAACTAAATTAGTATCATTGGATTTCTTGTCGAACAGAAGTGGAATAATATGAGACAAGATAGAAGATCTTGCACAGGGCAATTTCCGCCTCATTTCCAAATAATGACTCGTCCATTGATTAGTAGAAATTGGGTCGACAGAAATTAAAGTGAGTGACCGGAATAATTTTGGGAATTGTCGCGCAAACAAAGAAGCGACAGTACCACTAAGACCATGTGCTACAACATGAGGTGGATGATCTAATTGATCAACTGTTTCTCTAAGAAAATCAAAAATTGTGGATAATGAACATATCTCATCAAGATCATGCTGAAAAGACCAACGGCGTACATGCCTTGACTGACTTAAAATGCAAGCAAGCTTCTTATTAAAGCAAAAAACAGAAGGCTGCAAATCAATCCAAAGAATCGATGACATGCTTAAATTATGCTTTTATCATGCTGCTTCACCATTAGCGATGACACGAACGAAGAAGCACAGTACAGAGATCAATATGTTACGAATGAACCAGACGAATGATCACCATTCATCCCAGGTATGACCTGAATAATTCCTTGCTTTACCTTTAATTCTAATGTGGAAATTAATCGATACTCAGCACTATCAGCAGTAGTTTTCAAAAAAGAAAGAGCATTCAATGCAGAGAGAGGTATCACCATTGAGGTAACTGCATCCAAGTAGATTGCGACAATAGACGAGACTTTCATGAGGCAAGAAAGAAGTGGGAATGAACAATAAGCTACTTATGCTGCTAAGAACTGAATTAATTAGCAGCTAACAACTTGAGGAAGCAATCACCAAAGTTCCTCTTCACAATCGGTCTTAACGACCAGGTCAGAGGTGGCATATGCTACACATAAGAGTGCATATTTATCTTTAATTTGTGCCTCATCCAGAAAGCTTTGATCACTTTGATCCAAAGTTCCCTGAATAAGTCGACCTACGCATGAACTACATGCACCAGCGCGACAGGAGTACGACATATCAATACCGGCTTGCTCTGCTGCATCCAAAATATACTCATCATCAGGACAGTGAAATGACACCTCTCCTTGGGGTGTGATCAGCTGAACATTAAAAGATGTCATCACAAGAAAAGTCCAGCGATTATTTTATTGCATTCATCCATCAATTCGAAACATCGATTGATCGGCAATGTATCATTGAGCACTTTTAGCTCAACAATGGCAACAACCAGCAAGACACTTCATCATAAATCTCTACCTAAAAATATATACCTGAGATGACTGGTCTGATAGAGCAAAGAATATCATCTTATCAATGAATTGCAAATACACTTGATAATCTTAATTGGTGAATTTAATCAACATGAAAGAAGAAAGATTTTCTCGTTTTCTCGGTTCAGCAAACGGATGGAGATCCAAGCGCTTAAGGCTTGCAATCGCCTTACGACAGCAAGGATGGTCGTATCAGGAAATTGGAGAGCATCTAAGTACAACTCCACGCTCAATAGGAAGGGACATCAAATGTTTCGTTATTAAATCAAAAGAGAAGCTAGCCATGCAGACACAAGCGACATCATGATGCAAAGAAGAAGACTTTCAATTTAAGGAAAGCCCCTCCCATCAATATGAAATCTAATCAGGCAATAGCTTTATGAAAAGCTTTGCCATTCATTAGAGATGGAATCAACTGTCTTTATTCTTGACTTTTTTATTTCTGTCAGAATAGAGCTTGCTCCATTGAGAATGATTTTCTGATGTTTTTCGATTGATCCAATCTTCAAGAATCTGAGTTGACTCATCACATCTGGATAAGAACTCTGAATCATCGTGATCTTGCATTGGAATGGCCTCAGCGACTGAGAAATCATCAGCGAATCAGCGATGAACATATATGCGAATGTTTCGCTAATACTGCAACCTTTGATGCAAACAGTGCTAAAGGATGTGAGATTAAGAAATCAGTATCATATGGTTAATTGATTAAGATAAGGTGTTTGGCTTATAAAAGGTAATCAGAGCAGTGCTCCTCGCTGACATCCCATCAAGCGCTCAGACCATGATTCTGCATAAGCACGATTGGCTTGTTGCTGATCAATATCAGTCGTATCAAGTGGATATGGCATCGTGCCGGAGATTGCACCATTGGTGACACAAAACATCGATTTTTGAAAACTAATGCAGATCTGAACATGAACATCATGCATTCCCCTGCCATGCGACTTGTACCAGTTACTGAGCTCCTCAGGAAGATTTCGGTACATATCTTGCATGCACAGACTTGGTGGAATACCCGCTCCCATACTGGGAATTGGATCTGCGTACAAGGCTCCATACTTGAAATCACTGATGTCAGCTGAAATTTGTCGAGCCTGAGCGTTATATGACACGGTGCCAAGGAAGGGCATTCCCCTAAAAAAGACAGCCTCCACGTATGGCACAGCCACATCAACCAGAAATGTCAGTCCGGCCTCTGGAGGTAGAACCCATACGTCTTCATTCCCAACCGTGACTTTATAAGTCATCGGATCACCAGCGGCAGCAACTAAACCATCTCTGATGTGATGAACAGCATCAATAACAGAAACAATTTCACCGTTGCGATATCGACGAGAAAGATCAAGGAAGAGGTCACTCATCACCCGCCAAAACAGACCAAGAGCATAAATAGTGGCCATCGATCGGATTGCTTCAGGAGCAAAACCTGGATAAAGCCGATGCACCAATGCCAACAAGGGATCACGGCGACTACGCAACGCAATGATTTTCTGACAGGTTTCCAGGAAAGGCTCTGAATCGAAATAAGCATCCATTCCACCAGTGCCGTGCCAAAACATTGCCTTTTGGCAGTATTCGGCATACTCAAAGTTGATGCGATCGCCACGCAGGTGCTGCCATAAGCGTTCAACACTGAAACCTTCGTGAAAGAATCGCATCACTGGAAATGGATTCAGCAGCTGGTTTTCACCCTGATTCACCAGGTTGCGGCTGTAAGCATCAAGAACGATCCCGTAGCTATCGAGAACATTGACAATCTGCAGTAGATGATCAGGTGTATCAGCTAATAAAGGCTGGTCAGAGAGTAAACGACGAATCAGCTCTTCACGATCAGGGAGGATTGGAATTGTTGGGACATCAGTGATCTTCGTAGCAGTCATGAAAGTCCTCCTGTGATGGGTAAAAGCGCTAAATCGCTGAGGCCGGTTGTTGCTGCCTGACTCATCCCGACCAAAAGATCCGGAGCCAGACCCAGGAGCAGCACAATGAATGACAGCGCTATCGCCGGAAGCTGCTCATGGAGCGGAACGATGGATAGAACGGTTGGGTTAGGCACTCTGCCTGGAGCAATGGCCAAACGTCCAAAGAACGCTCGGTTCACAAGCAACAAGAAATACACAGCGGTCAAACCTGATCCCACCATGCAGAGCAAGGTGGCGATTGGAAAGGGCTGAAGGCTTCCCCTGAAGACAAGAAATTCAGAGATAAATCCTGCCATACCTGGGATTCCTGCACTGGCCATCACACCCACGATCATCAGGGATCCTGTGAGGGGTAAGCCGCGCTGAGGGTTAAGAAGTCCCCGAAGAACATTCAGATCTCTTGTTCCCGTTCGTTCATAGACAACACCCACAGCGAGAAAAAGTATCGCTGAAATCAAACCATGGCTCACCATTTGGAACAGCGCACCGATCAAACCCAATGGCGTTGCAGCGGCGGCAGCGAGCAAGACATATCCCATATGTCCAACAGAGCTATAAGCCACCATCCGCTTCATATCGGATTGAGCAATGGCAGCTAGGGAGCCATACAGCACAGAAATCGCTGCCCAAAGAGCCAGCCAGGGGGCCGCTACCTCCCAAGCCTCAGGGAAGAGACCAAGACAAAATCGCAGTAATCCGTAGGTGCCAAGCTTGAGGAGAACCCCTGCTAAGAGAACCGACACCGGAGTTGAGGCTTCGGTGTGAGCATCAGGAAGCCAGGTATGAAAGGGAAAAAGAGGGATCTTGATCCCAAAGCCAATCAAAAGCGACCCCATCAGCAACAGCTGAGAGGTGAGCCCCATCTCTCCTGCAAGAATTGGGCTGATGCCAAAATCAACGCTCCCTGTCACAAGAGCGATCCCAAGAAATGCTGCCAGGATCAAAACTCCAGACACGGCCGTAACAATCAGGAATTTGGTAGAGGCATAAGCTCTATTAGCACCCCCCCAGATCGCAATCAGCAGCCAAAGTGGAATAAGTTCAAGCTCATAAAACAGGAAAAAGAGCAAAAGGTTTTGAGCCAAAAAGGCTCCATTTACAGCGCCGCTAATGATTAACAAAAGCGCAAAATAAATCCTTGGACGATTCTCGATCTTTCTTGATGCCACTGCTGACACGAGACAGAGCACTGCATTCATCAAAACCAGCGGAAGGGATATTCCATCGACCGCCAAGGAATAATCAAGCCCAACACTGGGAAGCCAGGGCAAGTGTTCCTGAAGCTGCAAGCCCGAGTTGCTTGGATCAAACCAGAAAAGCACCGCAAAACTGGCAATGCACTGAACCGAAAGAATGACCAGGGTGAGGCGTCTCAGTTGAGCTGGGGTCGATCCCTCAGGCCAAAGGGACAACAGGAGAGCTCCCAAGAAGGGGATGATCAGTAACAGAGTGAGAATCATCATTAATTCAGTTCAGCCACCAGCTCAGGGATGACAAAAGCAACACAATTGCCGCGATTACAGTTAAAAGATAGCTTTGACTTCGGCCACTGATACTCAACTTCAGACCTTCAGCACTCTGAAGAGAGAATCGAGCAAGACCATGTAGTAATCCATCAACAACGTTTCGATCAAAGCTATAAGCAAGCTTCGAGAATAAAGACACTACATTAACGATGGTCAAACGATAAAATCTTTCGGTATAGAAGTCATTTTCAAGAAGGTCCTGGAACCAACGCAGCACCGGATTGAGAGATCGAGACCAGGCTTTGTTGAGGGGGATAAAAGCTCCTACCAACAAACCGATCAACCCACTCCCCACGACGACACCAGCCGCCCAAAGAGGGAAAGCAAGCAAACCATCAAGAGACTCAAGACGAATCAAAAGGAGCGGAGTTAAAACAACGATGACGGCAAGAGACACCATCGGGAAGGCCATCTGCCAGTTCACCTCTGCCGCTCGACGCGTCTTTGTCAAAGAGCGGCCAAGGAAGACTTGGCGGTAAACCCTGGTGAGATTGAGAGCTGTTAGAGCATTGGTGAGAAGGAAAACTGGTACGAAAATCACTGAGCGAGCTCCCACCAGCTCAACTGCCTGAGCTAGGCAAAGAAATCCTCCAAGAGGAAGAAGTCCCACAAGCCCAGCACTCCCCAGCAAATAAGAACCTGTTGTGGCAGGCATTCTCCCGCCAAGACCACCAAGCTCAGTGATGTCCTGACAATTGGTGGAAGCGATCACGCCACCCACACTCATCGAAAGCAGTGCCTTCGAAACAGCGTGGGCGAACAGGAGCAGCAGAGCGAGTACGGGCACCTGCAAGGAAATAGCAATAAAGACAAGTCCTAGATAGGCAGTCGTGGAATAGGAGAGCGTGCGTTTGATATCCACCTGAGCGATCGAGACCAGAGACCCCCCAATCGCACTGATCGTTCCAATCACCTGGAGAACAACGAGCGTTACTGGCGCGTTCTGCAGCAGAGGCATCACCTTGAGCAAAACAATGGCACCGCAGGTCACAACCACAGAGTTGCGAAGAATTGAGGCTGGGTTAGGACCTTCCATGGCTTCATCAAGCCAGAGATGCATCGGAAACTGGGCACACTTACCAGTAGGACCAGCAATCAGGCCTAGTCCGAGCAACGTTGCGGCCAGTGGGCTAATTGTTTCTGCAGCAGACCAGGCATAGAGATCGTCAAAACTGGTCACACCTGACCACGTTGCTAAGGCAACCATGCCCATCAAAAGCATCACATCGCCAACGCGCTTGGTGAGGAATGCATCCCTTGCCGCAGTCACGACAAGAGGCTGGGAGTACCAAAAGCCCACTAGGAGGTAAGTCGAAAGCGTGAGCATTTCCAACAGGAAATAGCTCTGGAACAAGGAGTCACTCAAAACAACCCCCGACATAGCTCCTTCGAAGAAACCAAGCAATGCAAAGAACCTGGCTAACGCCCACTCCTTATCGAGGTAACCGAGCGAATACAACTGAGAGAAAAAACTCAAACCCGTGATCAGCTCAAGAGCAGACACATTGGTGAGAGAGAGACTGAAGCTGATCTCCAGATTGAGATCAGCCACACTCAGCCAAGGGAACGTCAGAAGAGTGGGTCCACCGGCCATTACATCGCGCAAAACAAGGCTTCCATGCACGAAAGCCAGCAGTGTGAGCAGGATGTTGAGATAGGCCGCAGGGCGATGGGAATCCCTCCGGAATACCCCCAAAGCCCAAGGCAGTGAGATCAACATCCCGGAAAACCCGTAGAGCGGGATCAACCAGGCGGTTTGCAGAGGCAGCGTTGCAGCTGAGGTCAAAGGAAACGGGGCTTTTGCGCCGTTGAAAGGAATGTTGGGGCGGGAATCTAAACGGAGTTGGAGAGACCTGACGTATTGATCACATCCGGCGCGTCACATTTGTACAGGAGAGAGCTGGCTCCACTTCATCGTGGGGACGAGCAATGATATGAGCAGCAACAAGGCCATCTCCAACCCGCTCACAGGCATCGGCTCCAGCGCGCACGGCAGCGTTCACCGCTCCGGTCTCTCCACGGACCATCACCGTGACGTATCCCCCACCAACGTATTCACGACTGATGAGCTGCACTTCAGCAGCTTTTGTCATTGCATCAGCGGCCTCAATTGCCGGAACCATGCCTCTGGTCTCAATCATGCCAAGAGCAATACCGAAGGCACGCCTAGGAGAAGAACTCGCAGAAGCCTGAAGGGAGGAGCCTTTTCCACTGCCACCACTCGTAGGTGTGCCTCTCGAGGAGCTGCGAGCAGATGATCTCGCAGCGGGAGCAGACGCACTGGCAACAGGCTTCACATCCACAGTTGCCTTTGCTGCTGCTGAGGTGGAGGAAGCAGCTTTGCTAGCTGGTGTTGAAGCAGCGGAATCTGCGCTGGAACGACGACGGGGTGAAGGAGTGGCCATTGGATGGATTGAGATGAGGTGGAACGGAGAGCAGAACGAGACTTAGTTATCCATCTGGCATCCAGTGGTCGATGATTCCTCCGATGGTGAGGTCTGTGAGAACAGTGTTATCTGGACAGGCATGGCGTGCAGCAGAACCACTAGCCGTAAAAACCCAGTTGCCTTCTCGCGCTCCAACAGGGTCAACAGCAACGAGTTTTTTACCCTTGTTGTTTTTAAGAATTCGCAGGTGCATATGGTCCAAACCTCCGACGCGGAAAGTACAGACCAAAGTTCCCATTACCTGCATGATTTCCATTATCTCTTCGCCTCTTTCGATGCAGATGATGGCTTCGGTGGATCGGGATCCCAATGGTCAATGATCCCAACAATGGTGAGATCACTGGGATACGACTTACTTCCTGCAGCTTCTCTAGCTGCAGAACTGCTGACACAAATCACCCAATCACCTGGCTTGGCGCCAACAGCATCGACGGCCACCTTTTGAGTGCTGCCGTCTAGAACAACCTGAAGGTGTTTGTGTTCGAAATCAGGAATGCGATTTGTAGAAACCAGTGGCTTGACGACCTTGACGATAAGCATGATCAGTGAGCCTCCTGAACTACAGGATCGAGTGTGGACCCTACAACTTCTGCTGGAGATGTTTGAGTTCGATCTCGAATCGTTAAACAGGTATGAAGTAGGCCGTCACGAACGAGATCGGAGTATCGATTGGAGATGGCCGAGTTAACTCTCTGACAATCTGAAATAGCTCGTTCACGCGCACCAGGCACAGAGCTTGAATAATCAAAACGGATCACAATGGGAATAGGTAAGTCATGTGAAACGTTTAAGCCTTTAAAGATTTTCACACCAACATCCAAATCTGGTGCGCCTTCTTCAACAGTATCTAAGTGAGCAAAATATGTAAGATTTCGCAAATGGACTTCCTTGAAACCGATCCCTACACCTATAAAACGTTCTGCATGACCCGCATCGGGATAAGGACCACCGTGAAGATCGGATACGTAATCAATCTGAGAAATATTGTTAGCAATTAAGCGCGTAATCAAGGACACCATTCCCGAATCCATCGTTCCAGGTGCACCAGATTCAACAGCTTCAGCAATCTGAATCAATGCCTGATCAGGAGACATTGTTGACGTTGCCTTATAAAGATCTTGAGCTGACACCCATCGGTCTAACTGAGTGGAACTGTCGCTTGCGGGTGGATGAACCCTGATCGCATCAGTATCGGTATCGAGTCCAATCAACAACAAATCAACGGAAGCGCCACAACAAAAACTGTTCTCAACAGCTTGTCTGAAATCAAGAAGACGCTGATATCCGGCTGAGGCCGCCAATTTGTCATCACTTCCGTGGGCAGCGCAGCCCTGATGGCTGGGATCCAAGGAACTGAAATGATAGGTCACAACCTTGAGATAACGGGTGTCTTGAATAGCAGCGTTAGGGATGGACTCTCGATAACGCCGGTGTTCTGTTTTGACCCATCGGTTGACTGTATTTTCGACGTCAAATAATGCTCCCGCATGGGAACGACGACGCACGGAGCTGAACGGAATTCGTAAGGCGTAAGCAATGGAATGAGCCAGCCGACCATCAGCACAAGGCGTCACATCGAGGAGATGGAAGCCACAATCGAGAAGAAAGCCTTCAAAAGTCTGTGCCGCTTCACTTCCTGAAGAGGCAGCAAGAGGATCGCTCTGAAAAAAGCAATCACTAAAGACACGATGCGACTCAAAAACGCACCACGCGTAGAGCGCTCTCATATCTAATGGGCGAACCCAGGCTCGCTCAAGGATGTGCTTGGGCAAGTCAAATCCAAGTTCACGCTGGGCTAATAGCTGAGCTTGATCAATAAAGTCAGCATGATGTTGAAGCGCTGAGATCTTTTGAAGGACAGGAACAATCCTTTCGAAGCGACCTTTAACTTCCAGTTCGTAGGACCGTAAATGGTCATTAGCAACCGAGTCCGTTAAAGGATGCAGGCGATTAAAGGATTGACGATTTGATGTTGAGAGGTTGGCTGTTGAACGGTTAGATCTTGAGAGCTTCGAACTACTTGACAGTGCACTTGACGACTTTTGATCGCGACGGACCCAGCCGGGCTGTTGGGGCACTGGACGCCTGCTGTCTTGGCTTGTCCTGACGCGACCGGCACCAAGCGTGCCTTGAGCCAAAACGGCTGCCTTGCCCGATGTCGTGAGTGCACGCCTCCTTTCAAGAGAGGCCGCACGGGCAGAAAGCGGATTCACATCAGCTTGCTTGGACTCAGAGGCAGGCGAAGATTCGGCTCTCTCTTGTTGCAACTGACGTCGCGTAGGAGCGGAGGGAGACAGAGATCGCCCGCCGCGGGAAGGCACAGAGCGGACCATTAGTCGATCAGCCCCTTGCTCCGCCAGAGACGGTAATCAGTGAACCCTTTGAGGTGTTACCACTGGAACCTGTCACCCGGCTTTCAGGCCATTCGGACTGCTCATTGCGCTTTCGTTCAAATGGGGGCATGGCTCCCATTGCACCAGAGCGGCTTGGATTACGACGGCGAGCCGAAACTCCTTCGGTACCCGTCACATGATCACCCCGATCCCAGTCATCACCTGTGACTTTGGTGGACGATCCTTCTCCGGTGACCCGGGAAGCAGGTTCTTGAGCAGCTACATCAACCTCAGGGGTGGTGGGTTGAAATTGACGTTGGCCCTGAAGTTGACTGTGACGCTCTTGAAATTCACGATTATCAAACCTGAATTGCTCCGTGCCGGTGATTTTGCCACCGGCCAAATCAAAAGGGCCAGTAATACGGCTGCTGTCTTCGTAAGCGGTGCCGGTAACGCCTTTGCTGGTCTCACGTTGTTGCTGCGCGGCACGCGCAGGTGAAACCACACTGAATCGAGTCCAACTCGACCCTTCTGGTGAGTGGCCATGCGTATCTGTTCCGAGGGGAGCCTCTGCACCACAAGCTGCTGAAAGCTGATCGGCACCGATGTAAGGAGTACCCGTTACAGCTTCACAAGCTCCACGTTCGCCACCGGTCATCACTCCTCCGATACCTGGTTGAAGTCCAGTCATTGGAGCGGCAGGCGTGCCGGGGCGGACCGGCGTCCGTTCGCGAATGGCTTGAACAGCGGAGTTACCGCAATATTGACCAGCTTGCTCAAGGCCTGCGTAAGGGGTCCCCGTTACAGCCTTACAACTTCCCGGTTCGTCACCAGTGACTTTTTCAGAACGACCGGTGCGCGTGCCGCTCACCACTTGGTTGCGATTGGTGATACTGAATCCAACTTTGGCGGCTTCAGGATCTGGCTTGGCTCCACAAAATGAGTTGACCTGTTCTGAACTGATGTATTGATCCCCAGTCACGCGATGACAGGATCCGAACTCATCACCCGTAACGCTTGAAGAACGGCCTACCATCGTGCCTGTAACACCTGTTCCTGAAAGGGTTTCAGAAAGACCAACCTTGGCAGCAGGACGTCCTTCGGAAAGCGGATCAGATCCTAAATATTGATCACCGGTCAACGAGCGGTTCGCACCAGCTTCATCACCAGTCACGCTCGAGGATCGCCCCACCATCACCCCACTTACAGGCCGCCCTTGCTGAGTCAGGCTGTGGCCAACTTTGCGAGGTGAGGGGGTCGTTCCACCGCAATAGGCGGCGCTTTGATTGGCCGAAATATATTCTGTACCCGTCACGCTTTTGCAGGTGCCGGGCTCATCCCCAGTCACTTTCTCAGAGCGACCAACTTCGTTGCCTGTGACTCGATTGCCATGGGAAGTGGCAGACACACGAACCTTGGCAGGTGTGGTTGGAGTTGGAGCGCTCTGACAGAAGGTCTGAAAGACCTCTGCACCTAGATACTCAGTACCAGTGATGGAACGACAAGTGCTGGCTTCGTTGCCTGTCGTCTTGACGGAGCGATTGGCTTGAGTGCCAGTCACAGTTTGGCCGCCGGTGGTTTCTGACTCACCCACCTTCCAGTGCGCATCGGCGGCAGCGGCTTGCTTGGATCCGTTTCGATTCGGGCCTGTGGGACGGGTTACTCCAGGGCTTTGCTTGCTGCGAGCTCCTGATTTCGCGCGAAGCTCACGTACTTGCTGAGCCAGCTCGCGACTGGTGAGGTCAGGATTTGCCTGACGGGCCACTGCAGCAGCGCTTGTGGGTTGTTTGCCTGCTGTTTTCCCGTGCTTAGACATCGCTTCACGACGGGCTAAGACAAGTGATCTACTTGGATTTTCGATGGCACGACGCTTTGGAGCTTGGCTGCGTCGGGAGGAGTTTTTGGTCGAAAGATCCATAGATACAGCCTGACGACTCAAACGCGTTGGGGGTTCAGCTGCAGCATTGCCTCCACAACCACAGTCCTTTTTGCTGACTGCAGGGGCTGTAGTGGATGTCGTTGTCGCTGTTTTACGAGCGACTTCAGCTCTATTTCTATCTTTCGTAGTGTCTGCTGATTTTCCACGACGTGAAAGGGCTTCTCTACGAGCCAGAACGAGTTCACGACTTGGTTGGCTAACGGGTTTCACCCGAGAGCGATGGGCACCTGATGAAGAGGTGAGTGATTGATTTCTTGGTCGCTCAGTCGCGACAGGGGTCGCAGCATGTATGGGAGCTGCTGCAATTGGATCTGCGTTGGTGCGCGTTTTGCGAGCATCGTCGGCCGACCGAACGCGATTCGCACCTGCTGAAACAGCAACGGATGCCTTTTTGCCAGCAGTAGTGAGGGCCTTACGGCGCTCGAGTGCTAGTTCGCGACTAGAAAGTCTTGCCATGTCCGCCCGAGAATGTCGTCGTGAATTGAAGGGAACGAGTCCCTACAGAAAAAGTTGAGCCCTGATCAACTCAGGGCTCGAAATCGTGAAGACGAAGGATCAGCGTCCTTCGAAAACCACGAAACAGGCACCTTGGCCTTGGGTGTATGCGTCGTAGCCGACCATGCGCACGTGATGGTCGGGGTATGCGCGATGGCAGGCCTCGAGTTCACTCACGACAACGTTGAGATCCTTCTCACCGAAAAACGGGAGCTTCCAATAGGACCAATAAGAGGCCATGGAATTGGAAGGATGGACGTGCTCAATGAGCGGGCTCCAACCTTGGGCAATGATGTAAGCGATCTGGTCATAGATCTCGTCCTGGGTCATCGGCGGAAGAAAGCCGAATGTCTCCAGGGTGGCGACTGTTTGGTAGTCACCCACGGTGCTCTGAAAAGGCATGGGGATCACGCTTTAAAAAAATGTTTTGGCTGGACCAAAGTCCTCGAGCCGGATTTATATCGAAGTTCGGGAGAGGGGTGAAAAAATTCACCCCTGTCACCGATCACTGAACGTCGAGTTTGTCGACGGTGTCGAATTCGAACTTGATCTCCTTCCAGGTCTCGAGAGCGATCGCCAGCTCAGGGCTGTGCTTACCGGCTTCCATAAGGATGTCGCGGCTTTCCTTCTCGATTTCACGACCGGCGTTGCGTGCCTTGACGCAGGCCTCGAGGGCCACACGGTTGGCAGCAGCACCAGCTGCGGAACCCCAGGGGTGACCGTGGGTACCACCACCGAACTGGAGAACGGAGTCATCTCCGAAGATGGCAACCAGTGCGGGCATATGCCACACGTGGATACCGCCGGAAGCAACGGCGAAGACGCCAGGCATGGAACCCCAGTCCTGATCGAAGAAGTTGCCGCGGCTGCGATCTTCAGGAACGAAGGATTCGCGGAGTTGGTCGATATAGCCGAGGGTGGTCTGACGATCACCTTCCAGCTTGCCCACCACGGTGCCGGTGTGGAGTTGGTCACCACCTGACAAACGCAGGCACTTGGCGAGGACGCGGAAGTGAATACCGTGCTTGGGATGACGGTCAATCACAGCGTGCATCGCACGGTGAATGTGCAGCAACATGCCGTTCTTGCGGCACCACTTCGACAAACCAGTGTTAGCTGTAAAGCCACCGGTGATGAAGTCGTGCATGATGATCGGCTGATTGAGTTCCTTGGCGAACTCAGCACGCTCATACATCTCTTCAGGAGTGTTCGCGGTCACGTTGAGGTAGTGACCCTTTCGCTCTCCCGTTTCCTGTTCGGCCAGCTTGATGGCTTCTGCAACAAATTCGAAGCGGTTCTGCCAACGCTGGAACGGCTGGGAATTGATGTTCTCGTCGTCTTTGGTGAAGTCCAGACCGCCACGGAGGCATTCATAGACAACACGGCCGTAGTTCTTACCGCTTAAGCCAAGCTTTGGCTTAATGGTGCAACCCAGAAGAGGGCGGCCGTACTTATTCATACGGTCACGCTCAACGGCAATACCGTTTGGCGGTCCAGCGCAGCACTTGATAAATGCAATCGGGAAGCGAATGTCTTCCAGACGGAGATGACGCAGTGCTTTGAAACCAAACACGTTGCCGACCAATGAGGTCAGAACGTTAGTGATTGAACCCTCTTCGAACAGGTCGAGGGGGTAAGCGATGAAGGCATAGAACGACTCCTTGTCACCAGGGACGTCTTCGATGCGATAGCAGCGGCCTTTGTAGAAGTCGAGGTCGGTGAGGAGCTCGGACCACACAGTGGACCAGGTACCAGTTGAAGATTCAGCGGCAACAGCAGCTGCAACTTCTTCTTTGGGAACACCTTCTTGGCCGGTGCACTTGAAGCAGGCCAGCAGGTCGGTGTCGAGGGGAACGTAATCGGGAGTCCAGTAAGTGTCTCTGTACTCCTTGACCCCAGCGTCGTACTTCTTGCTCATGGATTAATTCCGTTAATTCGGTAAGGGAAAAGAGAGGCGCAACCCCGTCAGGGGGTTAACAGCTGATCTCAGTCCTTTTGTCCGAGGAAATTGCCGTTGCCGAGTGCTGGCTCAACTTCGCGATGAGGGCGAGCAATGATGTGCGCCGCGACGAGGCCGTCGCCGACACGTTCGCAAGCATCTGCACCTGCACGCACTGCAGCGTTCACAGCACCTGTTTCGCCACGGACCAAAACTGTGACGTAGCCACCGCCGACGAATTCACGACCAATCAGGCGCACTTCAGCAGCCTTGGTCATTGCATCAGCTGCTTCGATCGCTGGGACCAGGCCGCGTGTCTCGATCATGCCGAGAGCGATACCCATGGTTTCGTTAGCCATTGCCTACCGAGTAAGGGGGGTGGAATGTTCGCCGATGACATTGGTCTGCCGGAGGCCAACTCGTCAAGCCGTTTGGGCCTTTTTCAAGATCATTGTCCATACTGAACCTCATAAGCACTACTGATCACCCTTGCCTGTACTGATCTAAAGCCCTGTGCGGGTTCGAGTGAGCACACCAACACAAGCAGTAGTCAAGGGTCCACAAACCCCATATCTTTGCCGACGAAGCCAAGTTTTTTCGCGAAAGCGGAGTGGAATGTTCAACCCCAGCTGAGCTTCATTTTCGAATTTGACCGATATTTCTACCCTTAACCCACACAATGGGATTCAACCGATCCTCTTCAGTGCTCACTCTGACGATTGCCAGTGGCAATCCACGCAAAGTTGCTGAAATCGAGGCAATGCTCGGGCCTCTTCCACTCAAAGTGGTACGTCAACCTCCAGAACTGGAGGTTGAGGAAACAGGTGTGTCCTATCTAGAGAACGCTCTCCTAAAGGCTTCTGCTGCAGCCGAGCTCACAGGCACTTGGTCTCTTGCTGATGATTCCGGGCTAGAGGTAGATGCTCTTAACAGCGCTCCCGGTCTATACACAGCCCGCCTGGCGCCCACAGACAGCGAGAAAATCTCCAAACTGCTGCGATCGATGGCTGAACAGCCCTATCGCAGTGCCCTCTTTCGTAGCGCGATGGTGCTTTGCTCCCCAGATGGAACGACGATTGAGAGCTCAGAAGGCATTTGCTGGGGTGAACTCCTCAAATCTCCTGCCTACCCAGGTGGTGGATTGGAATCACTCTTCTGGCTACGCGAAACGCGATGCAGCTATGGAGAATTGACAACAGCCCAACTAAGCCGACTTGGAAGTCGCGGGAAAGCGGCTAGGGACATGGCTCCGCGCTTACGTCAGCAATTAGGTATTCGTTGACCAACACTTTCGTATTGATCGTGGATCAGCCGGCCAAACCCATCACCTTGATGAACAATTGCGATTGATCGTTTCAATCGCACGCATTGCCGCAGCCGCAGCCTCTTCAACATCACCTTCTCTCCCGGCAAGAGTGAGTCGTCCAAACGCGCCAACCGCCTTGACGTCCACCAATGTGATGTTCGAGGACTTTTCAGCCTCATTCGCAGCAATCAGAACGTAGCCAGCAGGCTCTGTTTCAAGAATGAACATGCTCATTCCGGCTTCGATCATCGATCCCCTGCGGTTCAGACGATTGATAAGGACGGCATGGTCAGGCGTAATAGCCCGAATCACTTCCGTCCAACTGACATCAGCAGGAGTTCGTCGGTCAACGGAACTGCCAATCGCCTCTAGGACCACATCACCGGAATGGATCACAGTGCTTTGGTCTCGGTGATAAAGCGCCATTGATCCAAAGGCGCGCTCGACAACCATCTGGCCAAGACGGACATTGCTGGCCTTGAGAGCAATGTCCGTGACTCGATGCACCGCCATCCCTGGTGAAACTTCCATCCAAAGACAGGCATCACCTGGGATCGGCAAAAAGCCCTGACTCACGGTGCCCATGTAGGCAGCGAGTTGCGGTTGAAGAGAGTCAAGAAAGACATAAGTGCGCAGTTCAATGGACTGCACATGGCTGTTTTGCCTCAACAGCCGTGGGGATTCGCTGTCGGTCGTGACAACACAGCTCGCTCCACTAGCCGAGGTGTGAACCTCAGTTCCGGTGACGAGAGCGCTTCCGCCTACTCGCCGCTCCCGGGCATCGAAGCTGGCGAAGCGATTCATTGCGGGGATGTTACCGGAAGGTTGCTCACAAAATTCGTCTCGCGACTTGCATCAGCCAATGGAACCGATACTGTCCGCGCAAATCGGGAGTGCAGCATGGCAGCCAATCAAACCCATAGCCCAGAAACAACCTCCTTGAGTTCTGAGCTCAGCGCCGAACAAGCGCTTGGGATGATCGGAATGGGCTTAATGCAAAAGCTCAATCAGGAGGGCCCCGGTCGTTGGATTTGGAGCGATGCTGAAGATGGTGGTGCTGCCAATCTTGTTGAGTTGCGCCAAAGACTCGAACTGACAGACCTAGCAATTAAGACAGGAGCCCCATTAAGTACGGCAGAAGTCACCCAATTACTTGGAATCCGCCCTAGTTCCGAACAAGTTGAAAGAGGAGGCCTAAGGGCGAGCCGTTTGAGCAGAAATGTGTGGCGTCTGACCCAGATCAGCTCGGATTCATCTCAATCAACAGGTGGATTCGGCGACGATCGTTTCCGTCGTCGCCTTTGAACAGCGCCGTTGATTGCAATTATTCGGAATCAGCCTTGCCGGAGGCGTCGTCCTTCGACTTACCAGAAGAGGCTTGATTGTCTGAGTCCATCAGCTCTTCAACTTCGATGCAATCCGTAGTTTCGGACAGTTGCTCATGAGCGGCAATTACAGGAGCTGCTTGTGCTTTGAGTTGTTGGGCTGCTTCCTCGAGGGTCATCGTTTTGTTCTGTCTGATCTGACCTACAAATTTTTCGTAGATCGCAACCTGGTCGCGATATTCATTCAATTTTGAGGCTTGGAGTTCAACCTCAGCTTTATCGAGAGTGGCGAGAGCTTTTTTAAGCGACTCACCAGCGGACTCAGCATCAGCCACCGTTGACGCAGGGGTTAACGCATCGATTTTGTCCAAGGCTTTTTCCACCTCAGCAGTCGCATTACAGACCAGTCCAGAGTCTGAGACCACCTTCACCTGGTCTGTGACTGCCTTTTTTTCCACTGACTGACAGGCGGCCAACGCCAAACCCAGAACCAAAACAGCAGGGAAAACTCGCGAAGACAACATCAGCACACTGGCGTCATTTGCGTTGAAATTTAGTCATTTCCAGCGAATCTGGCCCAACTGGAAATCAAAACCGATCCCGAAGAATTTTGTTAGGTCTGAGCACTACGTGATTCTGGCGTCATCGTGACTGATAGGTACCTGGCTTAAAAGCGATGAGCGTGAATCTGCTCAAGGAAACAGGACCACGGGAGGTGTTCTGTGGTCTGACATCAATCGTCTGGCTGCACCGCAGGATGCCTGATGCATTTTTCTTGGTGGTGGGATCACGCACTTGCGCCCATTTGATTCAAAGCGCTGCTGGCGTGATGATTTTTGCTGAGCCTCGTTTTGGAACAGCGATTCTGAGCGAACGCGACCTAGCTGGCCTCGCCGATGCTCAGGATGAACTGGATCGGGTCGCTCGTGAGCTTCTGGAACGAAGGCCCGAGATCCGCACCTTGTTTTTGGTGGGGTCATGCCCAAGCGAGGTGATCAAGCTGGATTTAGCGCGGGCCGCAGAACGACTCAACGATGAATTGAGAGGCCGTGTGCAGGTCGTGAATTATTCGGGGAGCGGAATTGAAACCACGTTTACCCAAGGAGAAGATGGAGCACTTTCAGCCCTAGTTCCTTTACTGCCCTCGACAGATCAACGCCAACTGTTGATGGTCGGAACGCTCGCAGATGCCGTTGAAGATCGCCTCACCCACCTCTTTGGTCGGATTGGCATCGACTCGGTTTGCAGCTTGCCCCCACGTAAATCCACTGAATTGCCAGCGGTTGGACCAGGGACAACGGTCTTATTGACGCAGCCGTACCTCACGACAACAGCACGCTTGCTTCGCGATCGGGGTGCTCGCGTCCTGACAGCTCCCTTCCCCTTAGGTGCGGAAGGAAGCCGCAGCTGGATGGAAGCCGCAGCAAAAGATTTTCAAATCAACGCCGACCAGGTCGCCTCCGTACTGGATCCACTGGTAGCTCGCGCCCAAAGCGCTCTAGCTCCACACCGAGAAATCCTGAACGGGAAACGAATTTTTCTCCTGCCGGAGTCTCAACTCGAACTTCCGCTCGCTCGCTTCTTACAAAGAGAATGCGGCATGGAACTGGTGGAAGTAGGCACGCCCTACTTGAATCGCGAGCAAATGGCAGAAGAGCTAGCGCTTCTGCCTGAGGGCACCTCTGTCATGGAGGGACAGCATGTGGAGAACCAGCTAGATCGCGTTCGTGCCACTCAACCCGATCTAGTGGTCTGCGGCATGGGACTTGCCAATCCGCTCGAAGCGGAAGGCATCGCCACCAAGTGGTCAATTGAATTGGTCTTTAGTCCCATTCATGGCATCGATCAGGCCGGAGAGCTGGCCGAGTTGTTCTCCCGCCCGCTCAGACGACGCGAACTCATCCGCCAAGCGCTGAACCCGCCCAGTAGCGCCCTTATCGACTCTGACCCCGTTCACGCCTAAAGCCATCAAGCCATGCAACTCACCCTCTGGACATACGAAGGACCACCTCACGTCGGTGCCATGCGCATTGCGGCATCAATGAAAGGTGTCCACTACGTACTGCACGCGCCTCAGGGCGACACCTATGCCGATCTCTTATTCACGATGATCGAGCGTCGAGATCAACGACCTCCCGTCACCTACACCACCTTTCAAGCTAGAGATCTCGGGGGTGACACCGCGGAGCTAGTGAAGCGCCATGTCAGAGAAGCCGTTGATCGCTTCCAACCCGACGCCCTTCTGGTTGGCGAAAGTTGCACCGCGGAATTGATTCAAGACCAACCTGGTGCCTTAGCCGCCGGCATGGGCTTGACCATGCCAATCGTGAATTTAGAGCTGCCTGCCTACAGCAAAAAAGAGAATTGGGGTGCAGCAGAAACCTTTTATCAACTGGTTAGGACTCTGCTGAAAGATCAGGCTCCTGCTGAGCTCAACCATGACCCCAAGGCCTGGCAGCACGAGGGACGTCGTCCCCGCGTGAATCTACTTGGACCTTCTTTGCTCGGCTTTCGCTGTCGAGACGATGTCCTCGAAATTCAACGGCTACTCAACATGCATGGCATCGACGTGGGAGTAGTCGCTCCGTTGGGAGCCACGGTGGCAGATGTGCATCGACTCCCTGAAGCCGATCTGAATGTGTGCCTCTACCCAGAGATCGCCGAATCCAGCTGCGCTTGGCTCGAGCGCAGTTTTGGCATCCCGTTCACCACCACCGTGCCGATTGGAATTGGTGCAACCCATGATTTCCTCGTTGAAGTTCACAATCTGCTGGGGATGACACCCCCTTCCCCTCAAGAGGGGATTCGTCAGTCAAGGCTGCCCTGGTATTCCGAATCGGTGGACTCCACCTACCTCACAGGAAAAAGGGTGTTCATCTTTGGAGATGGAACCCATGCCTTGGCAGCAGCACGCATCTGCAAAGAGGAACTGGGCTTTGAAGTGGTTGGCTTAGGCACCTACAGCAGAGAAATGGCTCGACCCGTGCGAGCAGCAGCGAAAGCGATGGGGATTGAGGCCCTCATCAGTGACGATTACCTCGCGGTGGAGGCAGCAATGGCCGCAGCCGCACCTGAACTGGTGCTCGGCACACAAATGGAGCGACACAGTGCCAAACGACTAGGGCTCCCCTGTGCAGTGATCAGCACACCGATGCATGTCCAAGACGTGCCTGCACGCAACAGTCCTCAAATGGGCTGGGAAGGAGCGAACGTGATCTTCGACAGCTGGGTGCACCCGCTGATGATGGGCTTAGAGGAACACCTGATCGGCATGTTCCGTCACGATTTTGAGTTCGTGGATGGCCACCAAAGCCATCTCGGACATTCTGGAGGTTCTGGAGCGATTGCAGACACTGAGGTAGCGGTGAGCACCCTCACGGACGAGCTGGTCTGGACTGCTGAAGGAGAAGCGGAGCTGAAAAAGATCCCTTTCTTCGTTCGGGGGAAAGTACGCCGAAACACAGAAGCCTTCGCAAAATCCACTGGGCGCAACCAAATCGACAGCGAAACGCTCTACGACGCGAAAGCCCACTTCAGCGCCTAAGAACCCAACCCAATTGTTCAGACCCAAATTTATTACCTGGAACAACGCATAATCGGCTGAGTCTTTGTACTCAATGATCCAGCTATTTTCATGCCAATTCGCTCAATTCTCGTCAGTATTTCAACACCATGAATCCTGATGTTTCGATCATGAATTGAAAGCTGACTGTTCAGGCTTGCTGAAGTTAAATGAAAACAACACCCACGAAGCAGGTCTCTGCATGACCACAACTCTCACCCGTCCGGCGGATGGTGACGGCAGTGTTCAGGTCCATCAGGACCCAGGGACAAAAATAGAGGAAGGAGCTCTTGTTATTGCCGTCTATGGCAAAGGTGGCATCGGCAAATCGACCACCTCCTCCAATCTGTCTGCCGCTTTTTCAAAACTTGGTAAACGGGTTCTCCAGATTGGTTGTGATCCCAAGCACGACAGCACATTCACCCTCACCCACAAAATGGTGCCTACGGTGATTGACATCCTTGAAGAGGTGGACTTTCACAGCGAAGAGCTCCGACCCGAGGACTTCATGTTTACGGGATACAACGGCGTGAAGTGTGTCGAGAGCGGGGGACCACCCGCCGGTACCGGTTGCGGCGGCTATGTCACCGGCCAAACCGTGAAGCTACTTAAGGAACACCATCTTCTCGAAGACACAGATGTGGTGATCTTTGACGTGCTGGGCGACGTTGTTTGCGGTGGCTTCGCTGCACCGCTTCAGCACGCAAATTATTGCCTCATCGTGACCGCTAACGATTTTGATTCCATCTTCGCGATGAACAGAATCGTGCAGGCGATCCAAGCCAAAGCGAAAAATTACAAGGTACGCCTTGGAGGAGTGGTAGCCAATCGCTCCGCAGAGACAGATCAAATCGATAAATTCAATGAACGTACGGGGCTACGCACGATGGCTCACTTCAAAGATGTCGATGCAATTCGACGCTCAAGACTGAAGAAATGTACGATTTTTGAGATGGATGATAAGGATGACGGCGTTAAAGCTGTTCAAGACGAATACATTCGATTAGCCAGCAATATGCTCAACAATGTTGAACCATTGGAAGCCGTGTCACTGAAAGACAGGGAGATCTTTGACCTTCTGGGTTTCGACTGATCAAAGACCAACGAGTTTCATTGAAAGCTCCCAAACCCGACGGGCGACATCTGGATTTGTCGCCTTATCGGAAAGCTCTTGACTGAATTGCTGACCATCTTTCTTTTGACGGTTCCCCCAACTCCAGTGCACACCTGATTGGTTGAACGCGGGGTTCGCCACTACCATTGCGACCCGTTCACCAGCGAGAGACTGAGAGACATAACCGCCAGTAATCTTTTTCTGAAACCAAGGGAAAATCACTTGAAAGGCCTTTGGGGTATTTCGAAACAAAGGCGTGTCAGCGACGCAACCTGGATACAAAGACGTACAGCTAATCCCTGTGTCCGCGTAGATCCTTCGATGCAGTTCCTGGGTGGTGATCATGTTGCACAACTTGCTGTCTTTGTAAGCCTTGCCTGGCTTAAACAACTGTCCACTGGCCATCGAGACCGGATCTTGAAAACCAGCTTCGAAACCTGAAAGGTCGCCAAGATCAGCCGGAGCTGGAATAGGGATTTTCCCTCCAAGTTCCTTGGAGTTGGCCGTGACGGTACCAAGAATCACGATTCGTTTTGAGGGATGGCTGGACGCCTTCAACCGATCAAGAAGCAGCTGAATCAGCAAGAAATGGCCCAAATGGTTGGTGGCCATCGATAATTCATAGCCTTGGGGCGAACGCTTGGGCTGTTTCAACTTGGGCTCATAGACCGCCGCATTGCATACCAGCGCATCAATCCCGATTGAGAGGTTTTCAACCGCATGACGGACACTCTCTAAATCCCCTAAATCCATAAGGATGTGATGCAGGCGACCGCGGGGAATGTCCAGCTGATCAGCAGCTCCAGCCGCTCTCTGAGGGTTGCGATTGGCCGTAATCACGGTCCAACCCTGTCGAACCAAAGCTTGGGTGGCATTTAAGCCCACACCAGAAGTTGTTCCTGTAATGAGAACGGTGCCTGGAGTTCCCATCGTGAGAGGCCTATCTCATCCCAGTTTGACCCTTCAGGTGTCATGGGAGGCAACTCTCAAAGAACCAGGGGTTCAGCGCCAGATAATGCGAAGACGGTTTGGAGCAATCCACTGATCCTGTTCATCCATCAGGCGGTCTCTTCCACCGAGAGTGAACAAACGGTCAAATCGTTGCTGTAGGCCACGGAGCTTGTTGGTCTCCACATCCACAACAGCAGCAAGCTCTCCATGGCGGTCTAAGCGCTCCTGGTAAGCAATAGAAAGCCTGACAAGGCTGACGCCACCAAGGCTAATCAGGCCGATTTTCACAGCCAGTGCGAGGCCACTGCAGAGCATGTCTCTACGATCACCCTGATTTTGAATCAGGGCAGCACGTGTTACTGCATCGACCGGGGCCTTAGCGGAGCGATCAGATGACCTCGATCGTTGTCGTGTTGGCGATGAAGCTGCCTTAGCCATATCCGCTTTTAACGCAGCGGACAAAGACTGCAAGAGTCCATCGCGCAACCAATACGTCTGTTTATGCCCGATACAAGCTCACACACAAGCGCACAGCCAACACACCGGCATGGGCAGCCACCACTAAGGCGATCAAAACTTCAGCTTGAGTAATAGAAGTGACCATGACGGATTGATAACGCTCCACCATTCTTTCTCCTAACCCCCTCTACAAGCCATCATTCGCAAAGGCCTGTCACACCACCATGGATGCCCAAAGTCGGACGGAACCGGTTGTTATCGATGCCGTTGCCATTCAGACGCTTGATCTCAAGGCGCTGAACCCATGGATGGAGCGGCCGCTCACAGACCTCCTCAACGATGGAGCAGGGTTAGAGCTCCAGTACAACTGGCCACGGGATGCCGATGATCCTAGAGAGCTGAGTGAATGCCCAGAACCACGTCTTTGGGCCCTCAGGGCAGATGCCGTTTACCCCTGGCTGCCCCTAGTGCTGGAACGATCAGGCGGAAGCCTGATCCAACATGTGGCGATGGTGGTTCCCCACGACTTCAGTCCAAGTGAAGGGATTCGCTTCGACCCTCAAGCCCTGGAAATCTGGATCACCCACCGATTCATGCTTCTCGATCACCTGGGAGCACAACTTCCTCAATCTCAGCGATGGAACTTGCTCCAGATGGCCGCCACCATTGGCTACGAGGTGGATGCAGCGTTCTGGACCCTCCTTGATCAACACTGATGGAGATCACACCCTGGATGGTGATCGGCTTCCTGCTGGCCGCCTATTCGGTGACTGCCAATGATTCGCTGCAGACCCTAGGGAGCTACCTGTCATCCAACGAACAATGCACTCCCAAAGGCGTGCAAATGGTGTTTCTCTGCACGATGACAGCCAGCGTGATGATGGTGGGCTGGTTCATCAACGACGGGGAGCCGGCCTGGGGGCGTCTCACAGCCTTTCCTCAACCTGATTGCTTCACCTGGCCTTACCTCATTCCACCCATTGCGGTGCTAGCCCTCACGGCGTGGGGGGCTCCTGTGAGCACCTCCTTTCTTGTGCTCTCAGCGTTTGTACCGGGAAACATCGGCACGCTTGTTGAGCAATCTGTCTCGGGGTATCTCCTCTCCCTCAGCCTGGGGCTCGCCGTCTGGGGGCTGGGTTTAACGCTGCTCGAGAGCTTATTCAAACAAAAACATCAAGCCAGCTCCGATTTCAACAGACTCTGGTACGGCCTTCAGTGGTGCTCAACAGGCTCGCTCTGGAGCCTCTGGCTGGTGCAGGATCTGGCGAACATTTTTATTTTTTTACCGCGCCGCATTGGCTTCATTCCGATGCTGCTTTGCACCACCGCGCTGTGTTCAGGACTATGCGCATTGGTGAGTCTTGGAGGGGGACCTATCCAGGAGGTACTGCGCTCAAAAACCAACGCAGCGGACCTGCGCTCAGCCACCGTGATCGATCTCATGTTTGCGATCTGTCTGCTCACACAGACCCAGCTCAGCAGCTTCCCCCTCAGTACGACTTGGGTTTTTCTCGGACTTCTAGGCGGCCGCGAAATTGCCCTGACGTTGAGACAACGATCAGCTGAGAATGATCGCTCAACGAACGCTATCGCTCACCTCAGTAAAAATCTGAGCCAAGACATCTGGAAAGCGGGGGTTGGCCTGATCGTGAGCTTGACGATCGCCCTGGGCATTCAGCCACTCATCTCCCTTACATCCAGCTGAAGGCCCACTGAATCAACCCAGGAGCGCAAGCTGAAATGCTCTTCGAGCACTATCTAAAGCCAACAGAATGGCTAGTCCCCGCAGCATCCAGGCCAGCCGATCGGCTCTCACCTCATCCAAACGCGATGCGCTCCACTGAGCCCCCACCGCTGCCACTCCACCCAGAATCAACCCCAAAGTGGGTTGACCTCTCCCTTCAGAAAGAAACTGAAAAGACGCCGCCGCGGTGGAACACGCCACTGCCACTGTGCTGAATCGGATCGCGAGTCGAATCGGGACTGCCAACCCACGCACCATCACGGGCACCATCACGAGCCCTCCTCCTAAGCCCAGCATTCCGCCTGCAAATCCTGCCAAACCACCCACCGCGGTTAGTCCTGGAAGCGACAACGTCTGATCGGAATCAGAGCCCGAATCGTGGGGACGCGAACGAATCGTGGAAGCCAAAAATAGATAAAGCAGCGATTGAAGCGCTAACAAATGCCATCCAGCGGCCAAGCGCCCCAGGCGACTGAAGAACAACGCCGTCACAAAAGCGGCAATACCAATGGCCAATCCAGCCTGAGCAGGCACAGTTCGAGCGCGAAGGTGTGTGGCCGTGCCACTGAGTGCAGTCGGCACAATGGCAAAAGTGCTTGTCGCCAAAGCCTGATGCGGTGATAACCCCATCCAGAGCAACAAAGGGGCAAAAATCAAACCACCTCCAATTCCCAGCAGACCGGCCAATCCCCCGGCAAGCAGTCCCAGAGGCACCACCAGTAGCCAATCCAAAATCTCCATTCCGGCCATGTCGATTCCTGCATCCTGCCGGTCTGAGTTCGAAACTCTCGGCCGACTGATCCCAGCTATCGCAGGCCAAGGTCCAGAACACATGGCCTTTGATGCCCTGTTGTTGAAACAGTGCCAAAGCACAAGCAACCCTGGCCCGGTGCTCCGCTTCTATCACTGGGAAGGGTCCTGGTTGTCACTCGGTCGCCACCAGACACCACGCTCCAATCATTGGCTCGATCTGTTACGAAACAGACGCTTAAACATGGTCCGACGTCCTAGCGGTGGAGGGGCTGTTCTGCATGGCGGTGGCCTGACCTACGCCCTGATCTGGCCGGATCCACCCCGACAGCGACGCGAAGCGTATCGCCGGGTGAACGCCTGGATATCTTCTGGGTTAGCGCGACTCGGCCTTGAACTTCATCCAGGGGATGATCCTGCCCTCGCTGGAAGCCAACATTGCTTTGCAAGCGCCACCGCGGCCGATTTAGTGGATCCTTCAGGGCAAAAACGCATCGGCAGCGCCCAGTTTTGGCAAAAGGGGCACCTTTTGCAGCACGGTGAAATCCCCTTGGCCCCGTCCGAACAGCTTTGGAAAGAGGTCTTTGGAACAGCGCCACCTTGTTGGCAGCCCAGCGCGCCTTCGGCTGCCAGTGTGGAAATAGCTCTTACCGAGGCGATTTCAGAGATCTGGCCAGGACTCCGCTGGGGCGTGACTCCAATGAGTGGTCTGGAACAGCAGCTCGTAGCGGAACGCGCCTCCAATTATCAAGTCAATGATTCTGAGGTCTCATCCAACAATCCTGAGGCACGCATGGACATAACCGCCTGGAGAAGAGGTAGGCCAAAGGGGTAGTCATTTCGGCGCCTGGAGGCTTCGAGGAGGGAGGCCGGCAATTTGAGGGACAATCCCTTCAAAACTGCTTCGCCTACATCACTGCGATCGAGAGTTCCGGAGGGAAGACCAGCAGCACCGGTTACAAGTAAGCGGCCATGTTCACTTTGCTCGAGTGCGAGAACGGCTTTCCAGAGTGGATCTGACTCTTGAAGAGAAGGGAGTTCAGCCAGTGGTCGCATGTGCTCCCCAACCGTCTGTTGATCCCAGTACTGGACAGAGAGGTCCTTCAGTGGCTGATCAGTGATATATCCGATCCAGCGCCCAGACCGACAAATGAGCACCCAGTCGGGCATGAGATCGCTCTCAGACTCAGCTCCTCTCAAGCGCATTTGGCTGAGGCTGCGCAAGGTTTGATCGGCTTCCAACACCCGGAAACGTTTGGAAGAAGCAGGCCCTACAAGCAAGTTGATCAAGAGCTGCTGCAGAGCCAGAGTCTGAGACTGGGACCGCGAGGCTCCCATGCCGAACCAACCCAGCATCACAAGCCATAGGCCCATCAATCCACCACCACGAAGAAAGATGTAAGAGCCGAGCAAGATCCCTGCCAGGGAGAGAAATCGCCCCGTGGCCGTAGCCACCTGGATACCGCGGCGTTGGCTCCCTGTGAATTGCCAGACAAGCGCTTTAAGAATCAAGCCGCCGTCGAGAGGCAGTCCTGGCAAAAGGTTGAAAATAGCCAGGACCAAATTCAGAACACCAAGCTGACCAACAAGATTGCCCAGCAAAGGATTGGCATGGTTTGCCGCGTGCTGACTAGCCAAAAGCATGCCAGCCAAAACAAGGCTGACCGCTGGACCAGCCGCGGCCACTCGGAACGATCCCATCGCCGTAGAGCATTCCCGTTCCATACGGGCAACGCCTCCAATCAAGTGAAGCGTGATACTGCTCACCTTGATGCCTTCCCTTAGCGCGACAAGGGAATGCCCCAGTTCGTGCAAGAGCAGCGAAACAAACAGGAGGAGTGCAGTGGCCAAACCCAATAACCAGCTCAAGACTGGCGCACTAGATGCTTCAGGGAGAGTCGCGGCCTGTTGCTGAAAAGCAAGGGTTAACAACCCCAAAATGATGAACCAGCTCGGTTGGATCCGAAGCGGAATTCCGCAAATCCGAATCAGCTGCCAGCCATCGCCCATGGGCTCCTCCTTTGGGCACTGCCGTGGCCCGTGGTCCAATCCTAGAAAGGAACCACTCGAGCACCTAGATCGAATGTCCGACGCGGCTATCGCTCTGAAGATCTGTGGGCTCACCGATCATTTTCAAGCCTGTTTCATCGCTGCCATGGGAGCGCAGGCGATCGGCGTGATCGGCGTGGACCAAACACCCCGTTTCGTCGAGGAGCCGCGTCGACGATTCATTTTTATGGAATTGGAAAAGCTGCATCCGACTGTTGAGCGGGTCTGGGTGGTCGCCGATCCCTCCGATCACGCTATTGGAAGCGCACTTCAAGGAGAGGGCACGCCAACCGTCGTTCAACTCCATGGATCGGAGACGCCAGAGCGCTGCATCCAGCTGAAACAACGCCATCCCAAAGTGCGCTGGTGGAAAGCCTTGAAATTGCGGACTGAACACGATCTGAGTGAACTCAGCTCCTTTGAACCGCACACCGACGCCCTGTTGCTTGATGCCTGGAGCCCTGATCAACTTGGTGGCACCGGCCACCGTCTAAACCCAAGCTGGTTCACCCACTTGCATGACCAGCTCAAACCAAACACCGTCTGGTGGTTGGCTGGAGGAATCAGCGCCGAATGGGTCCCTGAACTTCTCAGCCTGGTATCGCCCTATGGACTCGACGCATCAAGCCGTCTTGAGTCGCAACCGGGAGTGAAAGACCTCAACAAAGTTCGTGCCCTTGTTCAAGCCGTTCATGACAACGAACCACTTCGGCAATAAGTTGTGTTCAATTAGAGCAATTTTCATGGCCTATCGGGCTGCAACATCTGTATTGCTTGTTTCATGGATCAATCTTTTTCCTGTCTCAACACAAGCGCAAGGAATGCTGCCAGGTTGTCGTCTTGAAAACGGAAGCTTGCAGTGCGTTCCAGGGTTAACGGCAGATCCTGAGAAACAGATCAACGTTCTCGACAAAGAGATCTCAACAGACCTCCAGAGGGAAGGTCACATCACACAAACCATCCAAGGACTGAAGCAATTCATCCTGACTGGAGAAGCCAAAGAAGGACAACTCCTAAGAGCCAAATTTGATCTGCAAGCAAACAAGATCAACAGTGTTCATATTCATTGGTACCAACGTCAAGACAATGGTCCTTGGACACTATTGACTGATACCAACGAAGAAACTTATCGAATCAACCAAGCCAATTTCGGCGCAAAAGTGATGGCTGTGATGGTTGTCACAACCAGTGATGGAGAAGTGAGCAGGGTGAGCAGCAATGTGATCGGTCCAATTCAATAACACCGATTAACTCCTGCTGATCACCATCAGAACAGCCTAATAATCAAGTATTAAGCATCGATTCCTGTTGCCGCACAAGCTCAAAAAATTCTTGCTTAAGGCTGGGGTCATGACGGAAATCGCCACGAACAACTGAATTCACCATGCTGGTTTGAGGTTCACGCACACCTCTCCATTTCATGCAGTAGTGCTGGGCCTTAATAATGATTCCCAGCCCCTGGGGAGCACACAAGCGTTCAATTTCGTCGGCAAGGATCATGACCGCCTCCTCTTGAATGTGAGGCCTTGAAAACACCCAATCAGCTACTCGGGTGAACTTAGAAAGACCAATCACACGATCACCGGGCTTAATTCCGATCCAGCAGTTCCCCATAATTGGAACAAGGTGATGGGAGCAGGCAGAGCGAACGGTGATAGGGCCAACAGTATAAATTTCGTCCAGTTGCTTGACGTTTGGGAAGCTCGCAACTTTGGGTTGATGATGATATCTACCCTTGAACACCTCACGGAGATACATCCGAGCCACCCGCTCGGCGGTCTCAGCAGTGTTGTGATCATTTTCAATGTCAATGACCAGGCTTCGAAGAAGATCCCTAACACGATCAGCAACCTCGATCTCGAGCTCATCGAGCTCACCTGTTTCGATGAATGCTGCAACGTTGTCATTGGCCAGGAAAGAAATGCCCTGATCAATTAGTCTCTGGCGGATTCTCTCAGAAACGGACTGAACTCCAGTATTGAGTTGAGGCAAAGTGCCGTTGGAGATAGCAGGAAAAGTAGAAGTCATGTCAGGGGTGTTTAGAAGGCACCAGTAGCTGGCATCAAAGTGAGGTCTTCAACAATTTGTGTGGACGGCTGTTGCGCAAGATGAAGAAGTGTAACAGCAGCCTGCTCGACTGGGAGCATGGCACGCCGGTCAAAAGAGCTTTGAACCATTGGCGAGTCCCAAAGTGACGTATCAACAGCACCGAGCGTGAGCGTGCAGGCGCGGATCCCGTGAGCCCTTTCCTCTTCAGCAAGACAACGCGTGAAGCTGGCTAAGGCTGCTTTCACTGTGCAATAAGCACCCCAATTCGGGAAAGCATTTCGAGCAGCATGACTACTGATGTTGATCACCAGTCCACCTGCATCGCGCATAGCAGGAACCACGGCAGCACACATTTGAAACACACTGGTGAGATTGAGCTGCATCAACCAATCCCAGCGATCCAGGGGCATCTCAAGTAGCCCTCCTGTCCAAGCAGCACCAGCATTATTAATCAGTACAGACGGTGTAAGCCCCTGACTGAGCAATGTTGCCACCCCTGGAGCGATCTCCTCAGGCTTGGTGAGATCTACAGCTCCGAACACGATGCGTTGACCGGTCGAAGCCAATTCGGTGGCAAGAGATTGAAGAGGTGCTTCGCTGCGCGACAACAGGATGAGATCCCACCCAGCTTCAGCGAAAGCAAGAGCAGCACTACGGCCAATGCCGCGAGATGCTCCGGTAATTAGTACAGAGGGCAATGAGCCTCAGCGATCCCGATAATCCTAAGAAGCTGAATCAGCATCTGACGAGGCTTGATCGATGAAGCGGCCCATCGCTCGAAACTTTCGGTAACGCTGATCCCGCAATTCCTGCGGTGGGAGTGCCAAAAGCTCAGACAGATTGCGTTCAAGAGCTTCCCGCAGCGTTGCTCCCGCCTCAAGCGGGGCCCAATTGTTTCCCCCAGACGGTTCCGCAAGCACCTCATCAACCACACCAAGACTGAGTAAGTCTTTGCCGGTGATGCGCAACGCCGCCGCCGCTTCCGGTGCTTTGGCTGCATCACGCCAGAGAATCGAGGCGCAGGCCTCAGGACTCGCCACCGTATAAACGCTGTGTTCAAACATCAGAAGCCGGTCAGCAACACCAATTCCAAGAGCACCACCAGATCCGCCTTCCCCAATCACAGTGGCAATAATTGGCACTCTCAGGCGGAACATCTCACGGAGGTTGACAGCGATTGCTTCACCCTGGCCCTGCTCTTCGGCCAGTAAGCCCGCATAAGCACCAGGAGTATCGATAAAAGCAAAAATCGGCAGACCAAAACGATCGGCATGCTCCATTAATCGCAGGGCCTTGCGATATCCACCTGGGGTCGCCATCCCAAAGTTTCGAGCCACGTTTTCCTTGGTGTCACGACCCTTTTGATGCCCTAATAGCACCACCGAGCGATCACCGATGCGACCGAGGCCACCCACCAAAGCCTGATCGTCGCTACCACGTCGATCACCATGGAGCTCAACCCAGTCATCGCAGAACATCTGAATAAAATCCAGAGTGCTCGGACGATGAGGATGGCGAGCAACCTGAATTTTCTGCGCTGGAGTCAGGTTTTGAAAAATCTCTTCGCGTCTGCGAGCAGCAAGGGTTTCAAGCTGAAGCAACTGCTGACTGACATCAACTTCTGAGTCCCTTGCCAACTGGCGAATTTGCTCAATCTGCTGTTCAAGCTCAATGAGTGGCTTTTCAAACTCGAGCAGGGGGCGACGTGCCATGAAAACCGGATCTGTGAACGTCAGGCAGCGGCAGCCTGAAGCTGCCCCTGAAGGTTGAGAGTTGAGAAACCGTGACGGACCGAAGCAGCGCCAATGAAATCCATCTTCTCAAGGGTGATGTTGTTCCTACCCCAGCTGAAGTTGGTATGACAAGCCTCAAATTCGAGAAGAATTGCTTCTGCAAAGCAAGCAAACATTTGGCGCTGAGGCTTCTCCATCTGCCATTCAGCATTCTCCATCATGGTCCAGCCGATATCAGATACAAATTCAACGATGCCTCCCTTTAGGACATGAACACCTTGTCCAGCAACACGAGAATCAAGGTTTTTGGGATAGCCACCGTCAATCATCAGGCAGGGTTTCTGTAGGCGATCCGAATCAATTTCCAACGTGCGGGGCATACTCGCTACCCAGACCACAACATCAGCCTCGGGAAGCGCTTCATCCAAACTGAGAATGCGGCCGCCCTCCAATTCCTGTTGCAGGTCTTTCAGGGGCTGTTGCTGACGAGCGACCATGAGTAGCTCTTTAATTCCAGTGCGCTGCGTTAACCATCGACAAACGGCACTCCCGATGTCTCCAGTAGCTCCCACCACCGCAACCCGAGCCTTACTGAGGTCGATACCAAGCAAAGGCGCATTGATTTCAACCTGTCGACTGATGACCCATGCCGTATGGGTGTTTCCAGTCGTAAATCGCTCCCATTCCAGCGTGGTGCTGCGAATGGTTTGATGCTTCAGAAGGTTGAAATTCTCGAAAATAATCGAAGTAAAACCACCCAGAGCCGTGATGTTGATGCCTTTCTTCTGAGCTAGCTCCATGGCATTCAGCACTTTGCGCCTTGCCGTTTTGAAGCGGCTCAGCATCTCTGGCACAAAGCAGGAATCGATATAGGCGCCTTCAATTTTTTTTCCAGTCAGGCTCGTGACTTCAAGATGCTCTACCAACTGAGGCGGTGCACTGCACCAAACGTCGAGATCACCCTCGGCAATGTGATCGAAACCCAGCTCTAAAGCCTTACGCCTAGCAGCTTCAAAACTGGTGGAATGTCCGATCAGACCAAACATGTGCTGCCGAAGGTCGTACTTAACAGTAGGGATCTGAATCGCATCAACCGATCAGGCGATGGATTTGGCATCCACCTAAGCACGGGGCGGGTTCAGGGTGAACGGACAAGGGCGAAATTGACGCCCACCATCCGCAACACCGTTGGGTTAAAAGCAGTTAGATAGATAGTGCTGCTGCCGCCATGCGAGCGATATCGCGGGAGCTAAACCCGATCTCGTTCAAAGCTTCCTGATAGGCAATCAAAAAATCTTCGATCAGATCTTCCTTTTCCATATGGAGAACAGAAGCATCAGCAGCCACCTGCTCGAGCATCGAACGAATGAGAGGAAGATTCACTTTGTTGGCTTCCATCAACTCATCGCGGCTTGCCTCAAAGTTGGCCTTCAGCCACTCTTGGCCATAGTTGAGGTGGGTGTACTCATCTTTAACGACACCTTCAGTGATTTTGCGGGCGAAGGGGTCAGCAACAGGGATGTAAATGTGATAGGCCGAGATCGCGAAGGCCTCGATCAATAGCGCTTGGATGAGCAGACAAGTAACCACCTTCCCCTCTTTCAGAGCAGATTGGAAGTTGCCATGCAAGGGGGCAAAAAACTCTTGAGCAAAGGGCATGTCAGCCACAACGTCCAGGTTTTTTGCACAGGCGGTAAAGCCCTTCATGTGCTTCATTTCCATCTTCGCCAACTTGGCGAGTTCCTCAGCCTGTTCAGGGATCAGCGTGCCTAATGAAAGGTAATTGTCATGCGCTTCTTTCTCGCCTTCGATCACGATGGCGTTGATGCGGCTGTAAGCATCTTTGTAAGCATCGGTCGTGAAATCAGGTAGCTCTGCCAAACCCTGCTGATCGTCGAGCACAGCGACTAATGTGGAGTCAAGGGTTGGCATGATTCTCTTCCGGTTATCAGCAATGTCGACGACTGTAACCAGTGTTGAACAGAACAGACGTGCTCAAAGGGTCAGTTGACAACCGCAACACGTTGAGAAGGGGGCCAATCACTCGCCAATAAACTGCCAAAAAGGTGCACCCAATGGCGCACCAGACAGGATTCCAAGGCTTCACCACATTCGATGCTGGCGGCGCGTGAATCACCGATTACCCCACTATTACTTAAGTCAGTCGTTAACCAAGCCGTAGGAGCCGCCCCTTCAAGACTCCAGCCGGGCGGGGGGGTAGCGAGAGAGGAAGGCTGGCGATGGTCACCATCTACAGGCCGTGCCTCCCCCACCAACTCCGGCTCGAGAGCAAGCATCAAACTTGTCTCAGCCTGAGCGGCATGCAGTCCGCCCGTTAGCTCATCTCCAGGAATTAATGCATCTAGACCGGGAACACCACTCCACATGAAGCAAGGAAGAATCGCCATCGATGGCGATTGAACTCGCAGCTCCCTCGCCGCAGCCTGCAGCAATCCGATCTGCCCCCCATGGGCGTTGAACAACACCAAACGTTTTACCCCTTGAGTACACAACTGCTTACCCACCTCAAGGATCAGCTGGGTCAACAATCCCGAGGACAAGCTCAAGGTTCCAGGGAAGCCTGAATGCTCTGGCGAGAACCCAATGGACTGCGAGGGAAGGCTCCAAATCGGGGCGTTTGGAGCAAGCTCTGACAACACAGAGGAGAGGATTCGCTCGGAAAATAAAGCGTCAGTAGCAAGTGGGAGATGGGGGCCATGTTGTTCAAAAGCGCCCATTGGCCAAACCACGGTGGAACTGGAATGCTGCAAGGCCTTTTCCGCTTCTGGCCAACTCAACTTGTCCAAGCGTCGTGTCGTTGAAAGACCCAAGTGAGCTTGTGCAGTCATGAGCCGACAGGCCTCCCATTTCCTGCCAGACTGGCTGATCGAGGATATTGAGACCCATGGCGGGATCAGAAAGCCAACATTCCATAGAGAGCAAAGGGCAAAGCCCGGCAGCGCAGCCTCCACGCAAGCCGTTGCAGGTCATGCATATCAGCCGCAAAGACGAACAGGACCGCCTCCATCGTGAGGCGGAAGAAGCGCGGGCGGCCGCAGATGCGGCGATGGCACGAGCTGTTGAGTTGGAGAAAGCTGCGCAAAGAGCTCAGAACACAACGGCTAAGCCCCCCATGGCTCCTACATCGACGGCTAAGCCATCGGCCGTAGACGACGACGATGTTCGCTTTGGGACCGATGAGTTCAGTGGCATGAGCATGGCCGATCTTCTCGGCCCATCCGATTCGAATGGAAAGTCCTCGAAGTCCATTCCACGTCCTGCCAAAACTTCAAATCGAAGTGTCGACGACTTTGATTTCGACGAAGGTGCTTTCCTAGCCGCCCTCGATGCCAACGAACCTGTTGGCACAACAGGTGAAGTGGTGACTGGAACTGTGATCGGAATGGAAAGCGATGGTGTTTATGTCGACATCGGCGGCAAGGCCCCTGGCTTTATGCCTAAGAACGAATGTGGTCTCGGAGTGATCACCAACCTGAAGGAGAGATTCCCCAAGGGTCTCGAAATTGAAGTTTTGGTGACTCGCGAACAAAATGCTGATGGGATGGTCACCATCAGCTGCCGCGCTCTCGCCCTACGTCAGAGCTGGGACAAGGTGAAGCAGCTTGAGAAAGACGGCAGGGTCTCTCAGGTCAAAGTCACCGGTTTCAACCGTGGTGGTGTGACCTGCGATCTAGAAGGACTAAGAGGCTTCATCCCGCGTTCCCAATTGCAAGACGGTGAAAACCATGAAACGTTGGTAGGCAAAACCTTGGGTGTGGCCTTCCTCGAGGTCAACTCTGAAACACGGAAATTGGTCCTTTCTGAGAAGAGAGCAGCCACTGCCGCTCGTTTCTCCGAACTAGAAATTGGACAACTAGTGGAAGGTCATGTGGCGGCCATCAAGCCCTATGGACTGTTCGTGGATCTGGGAGGGATCAGCGGACTTCTGCATCAATCCGCCATCACCGGAGGGAGCATGCGGTCGATGCGTGAAATTTTCGATCAGGGCGATGCTGTTAAAGCGTTGATCACGGAGTTGGATCCTGGTCGCGGACGTATCGCACTAAATACGGCAATGCTGGAAGGACAGCCCGGTGAATTACTTGTTGAAAAAGACAAAGTGATGGCGGAAGCAACCGATCGAGCCAACAGGGCTCGTAACGTCCTGAAGCAACAGGAGCAATCAGCTGGATGATCTCCGCCGAACAGATCCAGAACGATGCGAATGAACATTCAAGCGGGATCCTTTCAGGAGACTGGGAACTCGATTTTTATTCCAGACCCATCCTCGAGCCTGATGGCAAAAAACGTTGGGAGCTGCTGATTATCAGCTCTCCCTCTGAGGGAACGACCAGCAGTTTTCGCTTTGAAAAACGATGCCCTGCCGGCAGCGTCAATTCCACCTGGTTAACCAGCGCTCTCACCGAAGCGATTGCAGCCGCCCAACAGCAAGGCTGGTCAGAGCCTCGAAAGCTGCGCTCGTGGAGAAGCTCCATGCGCACCATGGTTCAGAGGGCTGCATCTGAACTAGGTCTCGAGATGGTGCCAAGCCGTCGAACTTATGCATTGTTGGATTGGATCGCTGAACGCGAACAGGATCTGTACCCCAATGAAGAGGGGTATATGGCAGGGCCTCTTGCTCCCCCGCCAGCACTCATCAGCACACCTCCTCGTCCCCTACCAGAATCCGTACGCGGTGATGCCTGGAATTGGGCCGAACTTCCTGCTTCAGCCTTACGTGAAGCCGCAGGATGGCCCATCGGATTCCGAGGCCTGCTCCCAGTTCCCATCACGATTAAGGATGACCAAGTCATCCCAGGCTTACGCCTGTTTAGTCAAACCAGAGGATTAGCCCTGGCTGGTCTCCTCGGTGGGATTGAACCTGTTCGCCTAAAGGTGAGCGGTACCCAACTTCTGTTGGAAGCGGGTCAAGATGACTGCTGGCTCGTAAGCGATCTCAGTTCTGAGGAAGCCAAGCACGTTTCAGACCTGATGAAGGGGGCTTCTGAGCACGCCGAAGGTTTGCAATTCATCGCTGTTCAAACGTCACCAGAAGCTGAGCGATTTGAAGGGTTTTGGATGCTGCGGGATCAAGCGGAACCATGACCTCAGCTGCCGATCCGTTCCAGCAGCCCGACAACCTGTTCAACACACTTGAGCAATGGACATGGGTGGGCTGCTACGGCGGTTATTACCTCACCTCGGATGCAATACAGGCCGCAGGATTCGAGCATGGATTTTTCACCCGTCTTTGGCACAACCGCGGGCCAGATGCCTTAGCGGCCTATCTCTCTGCGGGAGTGAGTGTCCACCGCCCCCAACAAGTCCACGGCAACCGAGTTCTTAACGCTGGAGACGCCACCTCTTCTCCCTGGCCTGATGCCGACGGTTTGGTCAGCGACCGTGGTGGCCAAAGCCTCTGGGTTTGCGGCGCCGATTGCACGCCCGTTCTTCTTGCAGACCCCACCAGCGGGCACGTTGCTGCTTGTCATGCCGGTTGGCGAGGGGTCGCCAGTGGCATTCTGCCTGCTGCAATACAACGTTTGGCAACGCGAGGCGCTAAAGCGGAAAACCTAATTGTTGCCCTAGGTCCAGCAGTCAGTGGTGCTCTCTATCAGGTACAGATCGACGTGGCAGAGCAGGTAGGACAAGCTCTCCATTCCGATCGATCTCTAGCGATTACCGAATTAGAAGCCATGGGAATCCTTCTGCCCGATCCAGCCCCCAACAAGTGTCGCCTCGACATCCGTCTTGCCGCCCAGGAGCAGCTGCAAGGCTGCGGTATTCCAGAGCAACAAATCAATCTCTGCCCTCTCTGCACCATTTCAGAGCCAAGTTTGTTCCACTCCTGGCGTCGAGATCAGGTCAAAGCGGTTCAGTGGAGCGGAATCGTTGGTCAAGCTGCCGACTCCTCAGAGTGAGGAACCCAGCCGAACACCCACGGCCTCTGCCACTCGTATTCCATCAATCGCTGCAGACAGGATCCCCCCCGCATAGCCAGCCCCTTCTCCAGCAGGGGTAAGTCCCACCGTATTGATCGACTCGAAATGTTCGTCACGAGGAATCCGCAGGGGAGACGATGTGCGGGTCTCCACTGCTGTTAACAACGCATCTGGATGGTCATACCCCTTGATGCGACGAGCAAAACGCGGCAAAGCCTCTTGCAATGCCTCCACCATTGACGTCGGGAGAAGGCTGCGTAAATCACGCGGCGACACACCAGGTTGATAAGAAGCGCCGATCGCACCGAGTTCCGTTGTTGGCCGTCCAGCCAAAAAGTCCTGCAGCCGCTGAACTGGAGCGCTGTAATCAGCCCCCCCGAGAACAAAGGCTTTGTGTTCCAGCGCACGCTGGAAGGCAAGACCAGCCAAGGGATCCCCTGGCCAGGCGGCATAGGCCGCCAAGTCGTCCTCATTTACAGGAACAACCAATGCTGCGTTGGCATTGCGCTCATTGCGCGAATGCTGGCTCATGCCGTTGGTGACGACCCGGCCCTTCTCAGAGGTAGCTCCAACCACCAACCCGCCTGGGCACATACAAAAGCTGTAGACACAGCGACCATTTTCAGCATGGTGAACGAGCTTGTATTCCGCCGCCCCGAGGAGTGGATGGCCTGCATTCAGCCCCCAGCGAGCTTCATCGACCAAGGCCTGGGGATGCTCAATGCGAAAGCCGACAGAAAAGGGCTTTGCTTCAAGAGCGACTCCAACCTCCTGAAGCATCTTGAAGCTATCTCGAGCTGAATGCCCTGGAGCCAACACCACCTGACGGCAGGGCAATACCGTCCCATCCGACAAGGACAGGCCAACCACTTGCTGCGACTTACCTGAAGCATGAGGTCCACCGCAGGGTTCCAGCAGAAGCTGATCAACCCGACTGCCGAAACGAACCTCCCCGCCGAGCGCCTCAATTTTGGCCCGCAGCCCCCTCACCACCGTGGCCAATTTGAAGGTTCCGATATGGGGTCGATGCTCCGTAAGAATCTCGCGATTCGCTCCACAGGCCACCAGTTCCTCCAGAACTTTGCAGCCGTAATGATCAGGATCACTAACCTGGCTATACAGCTTCCCATCCGAGAAGGTTCCGGCACCGCCCTCGCCGAACTGGGCATTGGATTCGGGATTGAACTCAGCCGTTCGGCGCCAAAATCCAAATGTATCGGCTGTTCGCTGTTTGACTGGCTGTCCCCGTTCCAGCAACAACGGGCGGAACCCCATCTGAGCCAGAAGAAGAGCGGCGAAATAACCACAGGGACCAGCTCCAACCACCACAGGCCGCTGCTCGGAATGCCCGCCAAACCCTTCCGGAGCCTGCGCTACAAATTTGTAGTGGGTGTCTGGGGTCGCACGAAGTCTTCGATCGCCATGCCTTCGGCGCATCAGAGTCGCTTCGCCTTCCACTGCTACATCAACGGAATAAATCAGCTGAATGCGATCGCGACGACGAGCATCCACACTCCGCTTAACCAACTGACAATGCAGGAGACGTGCCGGGGGAATCTTCAGGCAACGCAGAACCGCTTTCTCCAGATCATCAGGGCCGTGATCCAAAGGAAGACGGAGCTCACTAAGTCGCAACACCGGCTTTAAAAACTCCCCTCACTAGCTCCTTATGAAAATTTAGACAGAGGGATCCTTTTCGTCCTCTTTTATCTCCGGACTTGATGATGGAATCAATAGAGCGAACAAACCTGCAGCCAAAAGCAACCCTCCAAGTCCAAGGGCGAGGGGTTGATTCTCGCCTGGCACATCACCCCAGACCGCCGTACTAAAAAAAGCAGCTGATAGAAGTAAACAGGGCACCATCACGATGCCAGCAGCGAAGCGATTTTTTTCCATCTCAGCCTTCGGTGCAACTTTGCGTGGCCAAGCCGTTTGTGACCAGGGAAACCCCAAGGTCCTGATCGGCATCAAGGGGAGTAACGCGAGCAATCAAAACACCCTCTTCATTTCCCTCTGGACGCAGGTTCACGCGCTTGCGTCGAGGCACCGCTTTTTTCAAAAGCTCAACGGCAGCCTCTTCATTGACAGGATCGACTGCGATACATGCCAAACGAACGCTGTAATTGCGGTTGCGATCACCAATCTGAAGAAGGGTGGAGGAACGCACTTGCAACACTTCTGCTGCCATGGACTTCATTGGGAAAGACACCAGCACCAACAGGATCAGAAGACTGGAGCAAAAACGGATCACAGAGCATCTCCGCAAACGGTGCGCAAACCGCGATCGCTGGCCGTGAAGATGGAGCAGTCCGGACATGATCATCTGGAATCCTGAGCCAACTCAGGATGGGAAGGAAGACCCACCATCTGTGCATTGCTGGCGCCTGGTGGAACCATCGGATAACAATTTTCACCGCGTCTGACGTGGACATCAATAAGGGTTGGACGGGGTGATGCAAAGGCTTCACTCAGCTTGCTGTGCAAATCATCTCGTTCAGTGATCTTGACTCCATCGACCCCAAAAGCCCTGGCTAATGCACTGAAATCAGGCATGCCATTGAGCATGTCGGATGCTGAATATCGCTCGTCATAAAAACTTTCTTGCCACTGCCGAACCATTCCCTGCCAGTGGTTATTCACAATCACAACTTTCACAGGAAGTGAATACTGAGCCAGTGTTCCTAGTTCCTGAATATTCATCAGGATGCTGGCATCACCAGCAATACAAACCACTTTCTGATCCGGGAATGCCACCTGAGCCCCTAGAGCAGCTGGCATTCCAAAGCCCATGGTTCCCAGTCCTGCGCTGCTGATCCAACAACGCGGCCTATTGCGCAAGTACTGCGCAGCCCACATCTGATGTTGGCCTACATCAGTGGTGATGATCGCGTCACTCGCGAGATCACGAACAGCCAACAGCACTTCTTGAGGAAAGATCGCTCCTTCCTTAGCAGGAATGGTGAGCGGATATAGCTCTTTCCAGCTGTTGATCTGTTCCAACCAAGACGAGGTTGTCAACTCGGCGGAATGCGGTCGACTCTGATCCACAAGTTGAGCAAGGCTTAAACCCACATCACCCAGCACGACCACATCGGGGCACCTGTTCTTACCAACCTCCGCAGGATCAATCTCAAAATGAATGACCTTGGCCTTGGGAGCAAACGTGTCGAGCTTGCCTGTCACGCGGTCATCAAAACGAGCACCAACGGCAATCAACAGATCGCAGTCTGTGACTGCAAAGTTGGCATATGCCGTTCCATGCATCCCCAACATGCCTAAGGCGAGTGGATGATTTTCGTCAAAAGCTCCCTTCCCCATCAGGGTGGTGGTCACAGGGATCTGAAAGCGCTCAGCCAAGATTCGGAGGCTGTCGTGGGCACCTGCGCTGACCGCGCCACCCCCGACGTAAAAGAGGGGACGACTCGACTTACGCATCAAGGCAAGAGCATCGATCACCTCCTGAACTGCAGGCTTAGCTGGCTGCCTAAACCCAGGAGGTTGAATCGATCCCGGTTGAACTGGGACGTAATCGAATTCTTCTTGCCCTACATCTTTAGGGATATCAATCAACACAGGGCCAGGGCGACCTGACGAAGCAATCAGAAAAGCTTGAGCAACGACGGAAGCAAGATCAGCTGGGTCACGAACCACCCAGGAGTGCTTCACGATCGGCAAAGTGATGCCGAAAATATCTGTTTCCTGAAAAGCATCAGTCCCAATCGCAGGCCTAGGGACTTGACCTGTAATGACCACCATTGGAACAGAATCCATTTGGGCCGTGGCAATGCCTGTGACCAGGTTGGTGGCTCCTGGTCCAGATGTCCCGAAACAGACGCCAACCCGACCAGTGGCGCGGGCATAGGCATCGGCCGCATGGGTGCCGCCCTGCTCATGACGCACCAAAATGTGCTTCAGCCAGCCCTCACTTTCAGCAATGTGCAGAGCGTCATAGATCGGCAGAATCGCACCGCCCGGATAGCCAAAAATGGTGTCGACCCCATGGAGCCTGAGGGCATTCATCAAGGCGTGGGCGCCGGTGATACGGCGTTGACCATTCCAATCCAATGCATCCGCGGCCGTGGGAACGGATGTCAGGGTCACGGCTGCCTCACAGGGATCTGACCCTCAAGATTAAGTGGCCATCTGGCCAATTGGCACTGTTTAAAGCAAACCAACAGCATGCAGTGGGCCATGGCCGCTGATCAGCTCGAGAAGGAATGCGGAAAAACCAATCATTGCCAAGCGTCCATTCCACACTTCAGAACTGTTGTTCCAACCCCACTCCCACTTCTCCTGGGGGTAGAGCTTCACGGTGGTAGGAAGTTCGGCCGCCTGGTCGAGATTCACTTCAGGGCCTTCAAGGCTGGCGACGACTAAATCAGCCAATCCAGAAATGAAGGGTGGATACGTGTCCAGAGCCCGAACGCGTCGGAAATTCACGACCCCTGACTCTGTCGCAAGTTCGCGGTATTCGATGTCAATTTCCTCGAGCGTTTCAATGTGCTCACTCACGAAACTGATGGGGACCACCACCAAATCTTGCGTCTTCGCCCGTCCGAGCTCTTCGAGGGCTTCCTCTGTGTAGGGCTTCAGCCATTCAACCGGCCCAACTCGGCTTTGATAAGCAAGAGTGTGTGGGTTGGAATGTCCAACAATGGTCTCCAATTCAGCCATGATCAGAGCCGCACAAGCTTCAATCTCCTGCTGATAGGGGTCTCCGGCCTCTTCCACGTAGCTCTTCGGCACTCCGTGGGCGCTAAAGAAGATGTGCGCGTGTTCAACGTCATCACTGGCTCGAACCTGCTCGGCGATGAGCTCGGCCATCGAACGCACATAGCCTGGATGGTCGTACCAACTACGAATACAGCGCAAAGGCAACGCCTCAAACCGCTCATCCATTTGCCGCAGCCGTTGGAGCTCGCGGAAGCTCGAACCGCTGGTACTGATCGAGAAATGGGGATAGAGGGGAAGGACGACAACCTCATCAATGCCGTCAGCCTTGATATCAGCCACCGCCGACTCGGTAAACGGGTGCCAATAGCGCATAGCCACGTAGCTGGTCGCATCCACGCCCCGCTGGCGCAGAAGACTCTGCAGCTCTCGCGCTTGCTGCTCGGTGATTCGGCGCAGAGGTGAGCCGCCGCCGATTGAGCGATAGGCCTCCTGCGACTTACTACTTCGCAACGTGCTGATCAACCAAGCCAGGGGTTTCTGCAGAATCGGATTCGGCAGCCGAATGATCTCTGGATCTGCAAACAGGTTGTACAGAAAAGGGCCAACATCCTGAATCCGTTCTGGTCCACCCAGATTGAGCAGAAGAATGCCAACCCGAGCCATCGAAGTTTCTTTGTATTAAGGGGTTGAGCGTAACTCCCATCAACGTCATGGTGACACTGTCTTTACAGGGTCATGAACTTCGACACCGCTCTAAAGGCTGCCAATGCGGCCCTGGCCGAGCAGGGCTGCGGTCTTCGTGTGGAGCGGCGAGGACAAAAACTCAATCTGCGTGGACGGCTGCCATGCCGCCAGCAACCCAACCAATGGAAAACTCAGCGCCTGAGTCTTGGACTGCTCGCCGACCTGAATGGGTTGAAAGAGGCTGAGCGCATCTTGCAGCTTGTGGAGTTGCAGTTACAAAGACAGCTTTTTGCATGGGACCAATGGTTACCGAAGCAAAAAATTCAGCAGAACAACAACTCAAAAGGCACATCAACCACGCTTGCCAATCCTCTGGATCGCGATCTGGAGACGTTTAAAGAAGCGTTTTTCGCAGATCCCCGTCGTCGTCGCTCCCCCGCGGGAAGCCGCACCACTTGGAGCGGGGCCTACCAGCCCTACCTAAGACGTCTCAAGGCATTGGCTCTTGAACACCAATCGGCCCTGACTCCTGACCTATTACTGCTGACGTTGAACAGTTATCACGATGGAAGCCGGAGTCGCCAACAGTGTTCCACTGCCCTAGGGGCACTCGCCCGTCATCAAAACCTGCCCCTTCCGGATGCATGGCGTGCAGAGGCAGGCGGATACGGCCTGCACCGCGCTCGTTTTCGGCAGTTACCTAGCGACCCGCAAATTCTCGAAGCCATGCTGCGTATTCCGAATCCAGGTTGGCGACTTGTTTATGGGCTGATGGCCACCTACGGACTTCGCAACCATGAAGTGTTTTTCACAGATGTTTCGGCTTTGGCTGATGGAGGAGACAGGGTGATTCGCGTTCTTCCCACAACCAAAACCGGTGAGCATCAGGTTTGGCCCTTCCATCCGGAGTGGGTGGATCGCTTCAACTTGACGCATCTCGCCTCTAACACTGCGGCGCTCCCTCCGGTTTGCACCGATCTTCGCCAGACCACACTTCAACAAGTTGGACGGCGTGTAGCAGAGCAATTCAGGAGGTACGACGTTCCCCTTACGCCCTATGACCTGCGCCATGCGTGGGCCGTACGCACCATCCACATTGGACTTCCCGATACCGTGGCTGCCAGGATGATGGGGCATTCCGTAGCGATTCACACCCGCACCTATCACCACTGGATCACCAGGCGAGATCAACAGCAGGCCGTCGATGCCGCGTTGGCCAGGAGAGAAGCCTGATGAGATCACCTCTGCGCCAACTGGCCTATCGCTATCGCTGGATTTACGACACCGTCACAGGGATCTCTGCGCTGAGTGTTGGAGGTGTAGATCGACTCCGCCGTCTTGGGCTCGAAGCGCTCGATCCTGTTCTGCCAAGGGGTGCCAGGGTGATGGACTTCTGCTGCGGCTCAGGAGAAGCGGCGGCGCCCTGGATCGAAGCAGGATTTCAGGTCACGGGGCTCGATGTCTCACCCAAGGTTCTGGAACTCGCCGCAACCCGCTACCCACTCCTGACATGCATTGAGGGGCTGGCAGAAGCTCCGCCCTGCGCACCAGCCAGCTTTGATGCCATTCAAATCAGCCTGGCGCTGCATGAATTCCCACGGACAGAACGTCAGCAGGTGTTGCTGTCCTGTTTGGAATTACTCAAACCAGGCGGCTGGCTTGTGGTTATCGATCTCCATCCTGCCGGTCCTCTTTTGCAACTCCCCCAACAGCTGTTTTGCGCTTTGTTTGAGACAGAAACTGCGATTGCATTGCTCGAGGACGATATCCCCAAGCAATTGCAGGAGATCGGCTTTACCAGTGTTGAGCAGTCTGTTCTGGCCGGGTCTGCTCTCCAACGCATCACAGCACGCTGCCCCTCCAGCGGCATGCTGGAGGTCACAGGGAAGATGCCATGAGCTCGGATCGAACGTCAGCCGGAAAGCCATCGTCTGTGGACCCATCAGGGTTAGATCAATCAGCCGAGTCACTGGGGATGGGAGGCGATTTAGCCCCAGAGAAAGACGCGGATGCTTACAGAAAGCGCATGGAACGCCGACAAGACGTGCAGCGACAACGTGTCTCAGAGCGAAGTGTTGAAAAGGGATTGGTCCTGGTCTTCACCGGTCACGGCAAAGGAAAGACCACCGCGTCTCTGGGCCTGGCCTTAAGGACTCTGGGTCACGGACACCGTGTTGCCGTTGTCCAATTCATCAAAGGTGGATGGGAGCCTGGAGAAGCCAAAGCATTAAAAGCCTTTGGAGAGTCGCTGAGTTGGCATGCACTCGGAGAGGGTTTCACCTGGGAGACGCAAGATCGTGAACGTGATCGTCAGCTGGTGCAAGCAGCTTGGGACACCTCGCTCTCTTATCTCAGAGATCCCAAACAAAAGCTTGTGGTGCTGGACGAAGTGAATGTGGCGTTAAAACTTGGCTATCTCGAGTTGGATCAAGTCCTGCAAGGCCTCGAAGAGCGGCCTGAGCTCACCCACGTTGCTCTCACCGGCAGAGGAGCTCCGGACGGGCTGATCCAAAGAGCCGATTTAGTTACGGAAATGTCCCTCGTCAAGCACCCATTCCGGGAGCAGGGCGTCAAAGCACAGCAAGGAATTGAGTTCTGAACAAATCGAGGTCTAATCAATGCGTCCACAGCGATCTGGGTGACTTCCATACCCAGTTGGCAGGGCAAGATCAGAAGCACATCAGCTTTCTCGATCCCTTAAGAACAGCCTTGCTACTGTCCTAAAGATAAGGATATTGAATGGCCTACGCGCGTGCCCTCCTGAAGCTCAGCGGTGAAGCGCTGATGGGCAATCAGGGCTACGGAATTGATCCAGAAATTGTTCAGGCCATCGCCAGAGATGTTGCCGAAGTTGTTGCCACTGGCACGCAGTTGGCAATTGTCGTCGGCGGCGGAAACATATTCAGAGGTTTGAAAGGTTCAGCCGCAGGCATGGATCGCGCCACCGCTGACTACGTCGGCATGCTCGCCACCGTGATGAATGCCATCACCCTGCAAGACGGACTGGAGCGAGCCGGCATTCCCACCCGCGTGCAAACCGCCATTGAAATGCAAGAAGTGGCTGAGCCCTACATCCGCAGACGCGCGATGCGACATCTAGAAAAAGGCAGGGTGGTCGTGTTTGGAGCAGGTTGTGGCAATCCGTTTTTCACCACCGACACCACAGCTGCTTTACGCGCAGCCGAAATCAGTGCTGATGTGGTGTTCAAAGCCACCAAGGTTGACGGTGTGTATGACAAAGATCCGCATCAATTCCCTGATGCCGTCCGTTACGACTCCTTGACCTTCCAACAAGTGCTCAGCGGAGAGCTCGCCGTGATGGACAGCACAGCCATCGCTCTTTGCAAAGACAACAACATCCCGATTGTTGTTTTCAATTTGTTTGAACCTGGCAACATCGGCAAAGCCGTGGCCGGTGAGCCCATCGGTTCTCGTATCAGCAACTAGTCATCGTCATGTCGAACTCAGATCTCGAAGCCAACATGCGCAAGTCGGTGGAAGCCACCCAGCGCAACTTCAACACCATTCGCACGGGCCGAGCCAATCCTTCGTTGTTGGATCGAATCAATGTTGAGTATTACGGCGCTGACACACCACTGAAGTCACTAGCCAGTCTCTCCACTCCCGACTCGCAAACGATTGCCGTTCAACCCTTCGATATGGGATCCCTGGCGCTTATCGAAAAAGCGATCGCCACGAGTGACTTGGGATTCACGCCCAACAACGACGGCAAGATCATTCGCATCAACGTGCCACCTCTCACAGAAGAGCGCAGAAAAGAGTTCTGCAAGCTTGCTGCAAAGTATTCAGAAGAGGGAAAGGTGGCATTGCGCAGCGTGCGTCGTGACGCGATTGACAAAATCAAGAAACAGGAAAAGGAGGGTGATCTTTCAGAGGATCAAAGCCGAGATGAGCAAGATCAAGTTCAGAAAACAACCGATCGTTTCATTGCAGAACTTGAAAAACATCTAGCTGATAAAGAGGTTGAAATCCTCAAGGTTTGAGCACCACTGACGTTGTTGTTATCGGGGCCGGTGCAGCCGGCTCCAGCACGGCTTTCCATCTCGCCCACCTAGGACATCGCGTCACCGTTCTGGAACGCGAGCGTTCAGAGCGGATCAAACCATGCGGTGGTGGGATGGCGGCATCCGTTCAGCAGTGGTTCCCCTTCGACCTTCAACCAGCTGTGGATGACGTCATCCAACAGGTTGATTTCAGCTGGTGTCTCACTGATCCAGTGGTTGCTGAGCTTCCAGGTTCTGCACCATTCTGGATCGTCAAACGTGAACGGCTTGACGCACTGTTGCTTCAGCAAGCGATCGCTTTAGGTGCAGAGCTGCGCCGACCCTTCGAGGTTGTAGACCTTGAACGAGATGAAAACCACTGGCTTGTTCGCAGCAAAGACGGTGAAGTCATCGATGCCAAAGCCGTTGTTTTGGCTGATGGCTCAGGTTCTCCCTGGCCCACACGCTTTGGAATCGGCCCTCGAGCTCTCCACATGGCCAAGACGCTCTCTGTTCGACTCGAAGGAATGGGAACCTTGCAACCAGGAACAGCAAGGTTTGAATTTGGGCTCGTTCACCATGGTTTCGCCTGGGCGTTTCCTCTGGCGAACGGCATCAATGTGGGAGTTGGCACTTTTATTGGGCGACGGGCCAGTGACGCGGAAGCCGTGCTCGAGCAACTCCTACCGGATCTGGGGTTTTCTTCCACAGACGGGCTGCGACAAAACGCCGATTTAAGAGTTTGGAATGGCCACACACCCCTCCATGGCAAAGGCATCGTGGCAGTAGGGGATGCCGCATCGCTCTGCGATCCCTTTCTGGCCGAAGGCCTCAGGCCATCGCTAATGAGCGGCTGCGAAGCAGCAGCCAGTCTTGATTCTTGGCTGAATGGGACTCAGCCAGATCTGTCCAACTACACAGCGAGCATGCGCGAACGTTGGGGCGATTCGATGGCTTGGGGACGCCGCATAGCCCAAGTGTTTTATCGATTTCCGAAAGTGGGCTATCAACTCGGAATCAAGCGCCCCACTGCGCCGCAGCGCATTGCCCAAATTCTTTCTGGTGAGATGGGATACGGCGACATCGCGCAGAGGGTCATCCGCCGATTGATGCTGCAAAGGGGTTAAAGATCAAGCGTTAGCTGTTGTGAACCATCGGGCCTAGGGTTTCGTCGTCGTCGATGGCGGCCCTTGCCTGTAGGTGCCAAGCCCGAACGTCTCGACCCGTGACGCTGCTGAATGCCATCGGCAATGGCAGAAAACCCAGAGCGCTCCCTGATCGCCCAAATCCTCTGCTTGGCTTCCCTCGCCGCAAGCGCAGGTTCCACCATGGGCAAGGGATAGTCCACTCCAAGCTGGAGCCCAGCTTGTCGTTGCGCTGCCGTCGACAACTTCCACGGCTCATGCACGTAGACATTGGAAACGAGATGGAGTTCAGGCACCCAAGTGCGAATGAATTCACCGTTCAAGTCATGGTCTTGCCCCTGCTTGATCGGGTTGTAAACCCGAACGGTATTGATGGCCGTACTGCCTGACTGCATCTGGCACTGGCTCCAATGGATTCCGGGCTCATAGTCCACGAACTGCCGCGCCAGATGAAGGCCGCTATCACGCCACGGCAACCAGAGGTGGTAGCTGGCAAATGACATCAACATCGCTCGCATCCTGAAGTTGATCCAACCGTGGGCCCGCAAGGCACGCATGCAGGCATCTACGAAAGGCACTCCAGTGCGTCCCTCAGCCCAGGCGAGGAGCCGCTGATCATTCGTGCAGCGCAGCCCACGCATGAACGGATGAAAATCTTCGAATTCAATCGACGGCTGCGCTTCAAGCTTTTGAATGAAGTGACAATGCCAATGCAAACGGGACTCGAAGCTGCTAATTCCACGGCCGCTGAAGCCACGGCTTGTTTGGATCACCTCTCGCATCGAAAGACATCCCCAGGTGAGATAAGCGGAGAGCCGAGAACAACCGGTGAAAGCGGTGTTGGGGCTGGAAATGGAGCGCGCATACCCCGGCGCCCGATGTTCGAGGAAATCATCCAGTTCCAGCAATGCCATCGACCGGCCACCGCTTTGGCGATGCGGGCATGGATCAGATGCCAACGTCGGATGGGGGCAGTCAGGAATAACGCCGGCATCGATCCCCTCGATGGATGGCAGACCTAACGGGGATGGAGTGATCGGTTCGGCCATCTGCGCTTCCCAGCGTTTAGCCCAACGAGTGCGCGAACGCAGCCGGCGGATCACACCAAACTGGGGGATTTCCTTCCAAGCGATGCCGTGCTGCCGGCACCAAAGGGCTACCCGTTGGTCGCGCTGATAGGTCCAACCATTGCCGGTTTCCTCATGGCTCCAGAGCGCCTCAAGACCAAATTGACGATGGGCTCGCTCGAACACCTCCACCACATCACCACTGCGGACCAAAAGCGGTTGGCCTAGCGCCGCAAGAGCCAGGCGCAAATCCAGCAAAGACTCCCGACAAAACAACCACTGCCTCTCCGAGGCGTCTTGCTGCTGCCACAACTCGGGCTCAACGACATAAAGCGGGAGAACTGGTCCCCTGAGCAAGGCCTGCTGCAAAGGCTTGTGATCTTTCACCCGAAGGTCTCGCTTGAACCAGACAAGCTGGAGCGCCATTGAAGCCGACCCCCCTAAAGCCTCATCGATTGACCCTAACGATGGAGTACAGACTCAGCGAGCCTCTGTTGCAAGCCTCTGAAATGAAACGCCCTTGCTCTATTGAGTGAGGGCGTACTTGATGGCAAAAGCCTCAAACCAGCTCGATCAAACAGCAGTCAAGGACAAAGCACCACCGAAACCCAAACGCACATCGTCTGGTGTCAAACGACCGTCATGATCTTGGTCTAAGGCGTCAAAGACCGCATCACTTCCCAACCATTCATCGCGGGTGATGCAACCATCGCCGTTGAAGTCGTTCAACATAAAAATTTCTTGAACGGCATGGCTAAATGCGGATCCACCCTCAAGCTGAGCCAAACGGTGCGCGAGTTGCTGCTCGAGAGTTTCGATCGCTTTGCTGAAACCTTTGATGCCTTCACTGAGCTTGTCAGTGGCCATTCGATCTTCAGCCATCATTGAGATGAAGAGCTCCTGATCTACGTGCATTTGCTCTGAAACAGGAGCGAGATTCGCAGGATCAAGCTTGCGAATTAGCGCAGCATCACTACTTCGCAATTGGTCCAGCAATTTCGGGGAAATTGTCAATAGATCACAACCGGCAAGCTCAGTGATCTCATCAAGATTGCGGAAGCTAGCTCCCATGATTTCGGTTTTATACCCGTATGTCTTGAAGTAGTTGAAGATGCTGGTGACTGAAATCACACCAGGATCTTCGGGACCTGGATAGGAATCGCGTCCTGTGTCGGCCTTGAACCAATCGAGAATGCGACCCACAAATGGCGAGATCAAGGTCACGCTTGCCTCAGCGCAAGCCACAGCTTGAGAGAAGCCAAACAACAGGGTGAGGTTGCAATGAATTCCATCCTTCTCAAGAACTTCAGCCGCTTTAATTCCCTCCCAAGTGGAGGCAATTTTGATCAAAACACGATCATTACTGATTCCTGAGTCGTTGTAGAGGCGAATAAGCTTCCGCCCTTTTTCAATCGTTGCCTCGGTGTCATAACTCAGGCGGGCATCCACTTCCGTTGAAACTCGGCCAGGAACGATCTTCAGAATTTCCTTTCCGAATATCACGCTGATTTCATCAAGCGCTTCGTGAACCACTTGCTCCACCGGAGCGCTCTCTCCTAAAAGCCGGCGAGATGACCGCAGAGCTTCATCAATGAGATTCTCATAAGCAGGAATCTGAGCTGCAGCAAGGATCAGGGAGGGGTTGGTCGTCGCATCACGAGGAGTGAAACGCCTGATCGCTTCGAGATCACCCGTATCGGCCACCACCACTGTCATGGCGGAAAGCTGCTCAAGGAGGGTGGCCATGGCGCACTTAAAACTCTATGAATTCAAAGTAGCGACGTTTTTCAAACTGACAGCTCAGGGGAGAGATGTGTCCGTTTGTGCAGATTTAACCGGGCCACTTGGTGGAATTTTTTCAATCACCAAAAGCCCATCAATGATGGATTTAGCCACAGGCAAAGCCACAGTTGAGCCATAGGCATGGGCCCCTTGTGGTTCATCAACCACCACCAGCACGACATAACGAGGGTTCTCTATCGGAAGCGTTGCGACAAAACTGCAAATCAGAGCTCCTGGGACATACACACCATTCACTGCCTTTTGGGCCGTGCCTGTTTTGCCACCAATGCGATAACCAGGGGTGCGAACCCCCTTACCACTACCTTTTTCCACCACTGATTCCATCCAGTTCAAAACCGTGCGAGTGACCTCTGGGCGGAGCAGGGGCTGTCCCATCCGCGCTCCACTTGGCGCCAACGCATGACCAGCCCTTAAACCACGAGTGATGTGAGGGCTCACAAGCCTCCCGCCATTGGCGATCAGTGCGTGGAGTTGAACAAGCTTGAGAGGCGTGAGCGAGAAGCCTTGACCAAATGCTGCGGTTGCTGGCTCGATGGCCTGAGTGGTGAATTGCTCCTTGGTCTTCAACTGGCCCGCCACCGCACCTGGAAGGTCTGTATCCGGCTTCGCATCGAGCCCAAGTCGGTTCAACCAGTCCCAGTAATTAGAGGGACGCATTTTGCGCATCGCCTGGACCATGCCGACATTGCTCGACACCTGAAGCACCGTTGCAAAATCCACAACGCCATTGCCCTTGCGGTCGTGGTTGCGAATCGGCCAGCCACCAATGGTGAGGGCCCCACTGTCGTAAACCGTCTCATTGGGTTGGATCACACCTTCTTGCAGCGCTAAAGCCAAATTGATCGGTTTAAAAGTTGACCCCGGTTCGTAAAGATCTTGAACGGACCATTCCCTAAAACGTTCTGGCTTGAAGTCCCAATAACGATTCGCGTCATACGTCGGCGTTGAGGCGAGCGCCATTAATTCGCCATTGAGGACATCCATCACGATTGCCACTCCCTTTTTGGCTTTCCAGGTTTTTACCTGTGCCGTCAGCGCCTTTGCAGCCAGCTCCTGCAAGCGAGCATCCAAGGTGAGCTGCAATCTCAGGTCATCCCCGAAAAACACCCCGGGGGCCAGGTTGTCTGGCAACGGAGTTCCATCTGCTCCGCGACGAAGACTACGGGCCTGTTCGTGGCGCTGGAGATCTTCATCACGACTTTGCTCCAGCCCCGCCTGAGGCTGACGCTCTTGATTGAGGAAACCAACGACATTGGCAAAGAGAGATCCCTGCGGATAAACGCGGTAGGGATAGGGCTCGAGATCGATGCCACTGATTCCTAGGGAACGAACTGTTGTTGCTGTTTCAGGGTCGACGCCCTCCGCCAACTTGATGCCAGAAGAGCTGTCTCCCATTCTTTTGTTGATCTCGCCAGTCGAAAGGGCCAACACGGGAGACAGGAGTGCAGCAACCTCTTTACGGTCACGAATCAGCGTTGGCTCGTCGCCAGGAAAGTTGAAGTAACGAGGATGGGCCCAGAGTCGGTAGCGCTCCTCGTCTAAGGCCACGAGTCTGCCGTTGCGATCCACTATCGGCCGACGGCTGCCAAGGGGCTTGGTGCGTTGCGTTTGCACCAATCGGGCCCGCGTCTCCAACTCAGAGGCTTGAAAAATCTGTAGCCAGGCCATACGCCCGACCAATCCAAACAAGCCTGCACACAGCAGGACAAACACCACTTTCATTCGACCGGCCGGCACCGGCTCAAGACGGATCACCCGTCGTCGTTCACGACGAGCCTTGGAGGTCGAGCCTTGCCGGTTGGCTGGCATCTGTTTAATACCCGTGATGAATTGAACGATCCATCAAGGAGCCAATGAAAGCCAGATGATCGTGGGATCCGCCGGATTCCGCCTCAGTGGGACGTTCGAGATACAACAATTTTTCTGCGGTCGTCGGAACCATCGACTTTGGCGTCTGGGTTCGATCGAGGAGATAACGCTCCAGCATGGCTGTGGACTCCGTCAGCCGATGGCCCACACCTCGTGTGTTCTCCAAGCGTTCAAAGGCGACCGTCCAGCGGTATTGCCAGTGAAGAGTGAGGCCACTGAGAGCCAGCACGGCTGTAAAAACACCAATCAAACTGCCATCAGCCGCACGATGAAGGCCAGCAAGCAGAGGAGAGCGGCGTGCAACACGCTTGGCCGACAGTGAGCCCTGGATGAGCTCGAAGGCACCAGTGGCTGATGCATGTTCCTGTGGAGCAGGTTGAGTTTGGGGAACCGCGACCACTTTGAACGAATATGGTGATTCGCCAGTGAACCACCCGTATGGTCCGCCCGCAAGGCTGAAATGTCTTACAGCATCAGGGAAATTGGCTCAACTTCCGAGCAAGACAAGATTCAGGAAGGTGACACCGTTCCAGAGAGCATGCATCACCACACAAGGAAGAAGACGACCACTGCTCAAACGCAGCAATGCCAACCCCAAACCAAGAACCAATAAAGGAAGTAATTCACCAATGCTGAGGTGAGCAACCGCAAACACAAGGGCGCTACCGAACACGCTCCAACCACGCCCGAACGAACGTCCTAAAACCGGCAACAACACCCCACGGAATACGGTTTCTTCAAACAAAGGGGCTAACACAACCGCGGTGATGGCCAGCAGAAACAAGGCCAACGGATCTCTGCCGTTCAGCACCATTTCCAGCAATGGATTACTGCCTCCCTGATCGCCGATAAACCGACTCATCAGCCAACCGGTCAACACCACTGGTGGCATCACCATCAACCAGGCGCGACCGCCCTGAAACAGAGCTGTCCACCACGGGCGCACGCGCCACTGCAGCCAACCGCCTGCAGGCACCAAACGTTGATCCAGACCATCAAGCTGACTTTTAAGAATGAGAAGCGGTGGCGTTGCTAAAGCGCAATAGCCAATGAGCACAGCCACCGACTGGTTGAGCGGCGCCGCAATGCTCCGAGCCACCAAGGCTGAAAGAGGCGTTACAAGAAGCGGGACCAACACCTCACCCAACACAACAAAACCGCCAGCGATCAGAAGCACCATGTCAACCAAGCCAAGGGGAGCGGCTTGCAGCTCAGGCCAGGCGGACTGCTTTCGGCGAAAAAGCAACCAAAGCTGCCGAACCAGCAGAAGAGATCCCAACAACAACGCTCCGAGCGGCATCAGCTCACTGAGAACAAGACGTCGGGCCGCGGCCTTGGCTGCTGAGCTTTCCACACAATCAGCCTGGACCCCTCCCAGCGCTTCACAGACCAGACGCTGGGTTAAGGGATCAGGACTGTTATCAGTCAACAGGTCTTGATCACGAGAGGAGAGATCGCGAGGAAGGGGCTCGGTGGCCAGGGTCTCCTGAAGCGTCCGAAGGTTGGGTAGCTGGAGTGGAGTCTCCAGCAGGGTCTTGCGACGCCCTGGGTCGTTTTCTAACGATGCAAATAAGAGTGTTTGGCGATCACTGAGGCTGTCGAGAGGGATCTCTCTAAGAGTTTCAAGCAAGCTCTTGGCTGGATCTTGGCCAACAAGCAGAGGTTTGAGCGATGGCGTCAACGCCGGTTCGGCCAACAACGCAAGCTCTTGCTGCTCCAAAGACAACGCGGGAGCCACAGAGGGTCGCCCGAGGCTATCCATCAAGCCGAGGAACCAAACGCTGCAAGCCAGCACCATCGAAACGACAGCCAAAAGGACTTTCCACTTGGGCACTGCGTTTGAACGTCCGTTCAGCGGGCTGGTCAACAGACGATGGGCGACTGCAACCAATTCTCTCCGGCGAAGGGCTGCCAACAACCGATTTTGACCATTTCGGCGTGTAATTCGACCGTGCGCCCATACGATGACCGCGCCTTTCCTCCTTGTTGCGGTGTCACTGCGTCTCCTCCTGGTCCGCCACGGCCTAAGCAGCTTCAACGTTGAGCGCCGCATCCAGGGTCGTAATGATCTTTCAACACTCACTGCGACTGGCGAAGACCAAGCGCGGCGCATAGGCAAGGCCTTGGCCGACGTGCCGATTAATGCGGCCTACAGCTCTCCTCTTCAACGTGCTGCCGCCACCGCAGCCGGCGTTCTGAGCGTGCGTGAAGACGGGCTTTCCCCCGTCCTGGATGACGGACTACTGGAGATTGATCTTGAGCCCTGGAGCGGACTAACCGCCGATGAACGGGCGATCAAGGATCCAGAGGGCTTCACCACCTGGCGTCAACGACCCGAAGCCCTGGAACTCACTCGCGCTGACGGCACTCATTATCAACCGGTTACCGAGTTGATGGTTCAGGCGCGGGCATTCTTGAAAGGCCTCATGGATCGGCATCCGGTGACCAGCGACGACACCGTGCTGGTGGTAGGTCACAACGCCATTCTCCGCTGCTTAATCCTGGTGTTGCTTGGCGAGCCCCAAGGTGGCTTCAGGCGGCTGCGCTTGGACAACGCATCGTTGTCGGTGTTCAACCTCTCCCCAGGACCGAATGGTTACCAAGTTCAGATCGAATGCTTAAACAACATTGCCCACCTAGAACCTGCGCTGCCAGCCAAAGGCTCCAAGGCCCGTCTAATCCTTGTCCGCCACGGTGAAACGGATTGGAACCGGCAGGGACGTTTTCAGGGTCAGATTGATATTCCTCTCAATAGCAATGGCCATGCCCAAGCAGAAGCTGCGCGCTCCTTCCTCGAAGGTGTAACTCTTGATCGGGCCTACAGCAGCTCAATGTCTCGCCCAAGAGAAACCGCTGAGGGGATTTTGAAATCGCACTCAGGCGTCCCGCTCACCGTGACTGATGGCCTGATGGAAATCGGTCACGGGCTTTGGGAGGGAAAACTGGAATCAGAAATTCGGGAGGGCTGGGAAGAGTTACTCCAAGCCTGGAAGGAAGCTCCCGAAACCGTACAAATGCCGGAAGGAGAAACGATTCAAGATGTATGGGAACGCTCCGTGGACTGTTGGAACACCATCGCTGATGGCCTCAAGCCGTCCGAGACAGCCTTAGTTGTGGCGCATGATGCAGTCAATAAAACAATCCTTTGCCACCTCTTAGGGCTCGCGCCCAAAGACATTTGGTCTGTGAAACAAGGCAACGGTGGCGTCACGGTGATCGACATGCCCGAAGATCCCAGCCAACCTGCAGTTGTGAGTTGCCTGAATCTCACATCCCACCTCGGTGGGGTTCTGGATCGAACAGCAGCGGGAGCACTTTGAACCCATGACTGAGACGATGCTGCTCGATCCGGTACAGGTTCTAGTCGCCAGCGATCAGCCGCTCCAAGTAGGAAGCGCTGCTCTCTTTGAGGGTGATCGTCTCATCGCCCTTGGGGACGAAGCGAGGGAGAGAGCTGCTGAGCGAGGTCTTGCAGGCCAGAACCGGGCCCACCAACTCCTGGCCCCATGTCTCGTCGACCCCCATTCAAGCCTTCCCAGTCCATTTACAGGCGGGGGAGAGACGCTCGAAACGCTCATCAACGCTGCAGGGCGAGCCGGTTATGGACAACTAGCGCTGCTTCCAAACGGTGAATCGGAGCGGGACAGCCCAGAACGCTTAAAGGGTTTCCAACCAAGGGATTGCGATCTCAAAGTTCATTTATGGGGAAGCTTCAGCCATCGCGGTGAAGGAGAACGCCTCAGCAGTCACGCCGATCTTCTTGAAGCAGGTGCAATCGGTCTCAGTGCTGGGCAGAAGATCCCACCTACCAACCTCATCGACCGCGCGTTACTGCTTGGGGAGATGGCTGGGGCCCCTGTGCTGATTGCACCCAATGACGCCAGCTTGCGCGGCAACGGAATGATCCGGGAGGGCGTTGAAACACTACGAGCCGGATGGCCTGCCGATCCAACTATCAGCGAAACGCTTCCCATGGGGCAACTCCTGGAGCTGCAGCGACGGCACAACACTCGCAAGCTTGTGCTCATGAATCTCTCCACCGCTGATGGCGTAGAGATGCTGAGCCACACAACGTCTCCACCACTGGCCACTGTGAGCTGGTGGCACCTGGTACAGGATCGTTCCAACCAAACAGCAGAAGCCACCCATTGGTTTGTCACCCCTTCCATTGGAGGACAAGCCGATCGCCAAGCCTTAATTCAGGCCTTAGGAGAAGGAACGATCAATGCCGTTGCTGTCCATGGCATTCCCCTTGACGATGAGGAGTGCCTGTTGCCTCCCGATCAACGTCCGAAAGGCTTATCAGGGCACCACTTGGTGCTGCCAACGCTCTGGCAACGCCTTGTGGTCGATTTGGGGTGGAGCGTAAACCAGCTATGGCAAGCGCTCAGTTTTGGGCCGGCACGGTTGCTTGGCCAAGACGAAGAACGACTCAGCATCGGAAGCAACCGCTGGTTGCTCTTTGATCCTGACCAAACCTGGGATCAAGCCCGTGATGCCCTCTACGCCCCCAAAGCGGCCAATCAACCGTGGATCGGCCTTGCAATTCGGGGGCAAGTGGTGAGTTGTGGACTCAAGATCCCAACGAACCAAGTCGATTAAACGGCCAGAAACGCCAGACCGCTCGACCAATAATCTGATCTTCAGGCAGGAAGGCCCCCCCCGGCCAATAGCGACCATCCCAGCTGTTACTGCGGTTGTCACCAAGAACGAGTACCCGTCCCTCCGGAACCGTGGCGTTCAGGGTGCGGCAAAGGCTCATCCCCCGCTTGTCCAGAGGGCAGTAATTGGTCACATACGGTTCGTCGAGATCAACACCGTTCACACGAACCTCTCCTCGAGGGTTCACTACCACCTGATCACCTGCCACAGCCACAACGCGTTTGATGTAGGCATCACAGGACGGATGACTGACGCCAGGAATCAACCCAATCAAAGGGATATTGGCGAGAACGCATTGGAAAGGGGGGGGTGACGTTGTTGAGCGCAGTGCAGGATCGAAGGCATAGGGGGAATTGAACACAACAATTTCTCCCCGCCGAGGTTTGCGGCCGCGATAGGTGAGCTTCTCGACAAGCAGCCGATCTTGGATCTGCAAGCCAGGGAGCATCGAGCCTGAGGGAATGAAGCGTGCCTCGGCCAAATAATGACGAATCCCGAAATAGAGAGCCATCGTGAAAAACAGCGGGCCCCAAAAATCCCAGAGCGGATGTCCAGAACCCCGGTCCTTTTTCAGAGCCTTGTTGGGCTCCTGATGAGGCTCGCTGCTGGTGGGCCGGTCATCGTCAGAACGACTGTTGTGTTGCTTATCAGCCAACAGGCACCTTGCTTCAATCCTCAAGATCACGATAGGCGCGATCAGCCTGCGCTTCTAGCCTGAAAACAGGCACGGTGATCCATGGTCCGACCCCGCTGGCAGGGCGTGAAACCCCGCACCACCCAATTGTTCTGGAATCGCTGGGATCAGGTCTTAGCCCTGATTGCAGCGCTCAATTTGATCTGGGTGATTTTCGATGTCACCTATATCCCTCTGCGAAATTTCTGGCTGCAGAGAACGCTTTATCCCCTCCCCTCGATCAACTTGGCCTTGCCACTGCCCTGGCTGCCGGACATCACACCCTTCTATGACCCGCTGAAGGGCATCGAAGTTCACCGAGACACGATGTCCTATGTCGAGCATTTCCGCAGGCTCGAAAGCACCGCTTCAAAATTGGGCATCAACAGTGAAGCCGCACGACAATTGCGGCTTGAAATGGTGGTCAGGAATAGCCAATTATTGGATGAAAACCCGTTCATCAGTTCTGGGAATGTAGGTGCATTCGAAAAGCTCAAGAACCGTCTTAGAGCAAGAGCTGGGATGGATTCAGCCAAGCAAGCGGCGGCCTATCTCCTCAGCGACCGCTACTTGAGCAAGCATGACTGGGGAAAAGAGCGCCAGTTTTGGAACACCAAAGTGCTTCCGCTAGCGGAGACCAATTACTCGCGCGGGATTGATGAAAACGGAATGCCCATCGACCTCTCCTGGCGGATCGACATTCCTTTTCAAACGTTGTTCCTTTTGGACATCCTGGTCCGGACGCTCCGACTGAAACGGCGTTTTCGGGCGATTAGCTGGAGAGATGCCTTACTTAGGCGTTGGATTGACCTACCCCTCTTAATTCCATTTTGGCGCCTATTGCGAATCGTTCCAGTCACAGAGCGGCTATCCCGCGCTCAGCTTCTTAATCTTGAGCCCCTTCGAGCAGCCGTCAGTCGCGGGGTTGTCGCGGTCCTGGCACTCGAATTATTTGAAGTGATCACATTGCGTGTTCTGGATGCCATGCAAGGCATCGTGCGCTCGCCGAACCTTCCCGAAAGGATTCTCCGGCTTTGTAGTCATCAGTCTGTTGACAGCAGCGAAGAACAGGAACTCGCGGAGCTGCTGCGGCTCTGGCTCCCTCTCATTCTCACGCAGGTAGGTCCAGGGATGCGGCCGCAACTCGTGGCGCTATTTGGCCACGCTCTTCAGCGAAATCTCGATGGCCTGGTCTTGCCGGCGCCGCTAAGGGAGCTGCCTGGAGTTCAAAAAGCTGAATCCGAACTGAGCCGTCAACTCGCCATGGGGATGGTGGATTCACTGTTGGGGCTTTCAAAGAGTGCGGGCGACCAACTTGGCCAGAAAGATCAAATTCTCGAAGATCTTGGGATTCAAACACTCGATCGATTCTGGGAGGAGCTCGCACGAACGCTCGAACAAGGCGTCGTACTGGAACGGAGCCAAGAACTCTTGGTGGCGTTTCTCGAAGAATTTAAACGCACCAGCATGTTCCAACTGCACACCCAAGGTGGCGTGGACGAACTGATCACAGAGCTCGATGGGCTTAATTTCAACCCAAAAGAGCCTGATTCCAATCCTCGGGCTTGAATCCCACCAAAAAATCGCCGCTGGGCAAAGCAACAAAAGGGCGTTTGATCAAACGCCCATCTGCAGCCAACGCAGTCAGTGCATCATCGTCACTCATCGCTTTCACAACCTGTGCTCCCAGAGCTCGATAGCTCTGGCCACTGGTGTTAAAGAGAAGTTGACGACGAACTAACCGTTCAAAAGCGAGCGAAAGCACCTCTTTTGAAGGAGGAGCAATTGTGATGTCAACGACCTCATAGGCCAAGTTGTTGGCATCCAGCCAAGCCAAGGCCTTACGACAAGTTGAACATCGGGAGTAGCTGTAAACCTTGATGGGTGGAGCCAAGCTCAACGTCCAAACAAGTTCTTCACAGCACCTAGCAAGCTGTTTGAACCCTTGCCAACTCCTTCGTCGGGGCGAGTCCGAACGGTCACATCGCCATTCACACTCGTGCGGCAGCTCAAGCGATAGTTCGCAGGACGGTCAGAAAGATAAACCTCTTCCACATCGCTTCGTGGTGAAAGGTTCTGAGCTCCTTCGAGAACCTCGATCACACAGGTTCCGCACTGGCCAACCCCGCCACAGTTGTTGAGGTTATTAAAACCCTTATAAGGATTGACCCCGGATGAAAGGGCTGCTTTGCGTAAATTCGCTCCTTCGATGCAACCGACCTGTTGGCCTTCCTGCTCAAAACGGATGGTGGGCACGGGTCGTTCACAATCTAGGCGCGAACCAACTTACAAGAAGTACGGCCGTCTTAGCGCCTCAATCACAGATTTTGCCGAGAAAATCTGAATTCAGCATCCTGACCACCTAACCACCGGCCGCCCGAATGCATGCCTCCAACAGGGGAGCGACGGCATCCGAATCACGCCAACCTCCAATCGAAATGACACGACCATCCATATTTTTGTAAGTACGGAAAAACTCGGCCACATCCTCAAGCTGGCTAGGTGCAATTTGTTGGATGCTCTGAATTCCTGCTTGCCGAGGGTCAGCAACTGGAACACAGAGGATCTTGCCGTCGTAATGGCCGGTGTCATTCATGTCGAGCACCCCAATCGGCCTGGCCTTGATCAAACACCCCGCGAAGGTGGGTTCCGCCATGATCACCATTGCATCGAGAGGCGATCCGTCCTCGGCAAGGGTATTGGGAACAAATCCATAGTCGAAGGGGTAGCGAATCGAGGGATGGAGCACACGATCCAGTGCCATCACTCCAACGTCTTCTGAAAACTCATATTTATTGCAACTACCTGCTGGGATCTCAACGATCAGATTGAGTAGCCCCGGAGAGGGAGAAGGAGGCAGGGACCTCAGATCCATGGCGATCTTGCGCAGTGAGTGGTGTCAAAGAGTCGATTGGAGGTCGGTCGGTCAGCACAGCAGCCAACGGAATTCCAAGGCTGGTGAAAGCGACGATGAACCCCAAAAAGGCAAGTGTTGGAGCAGCAACTTGAAAGGAGGGTTGCTGAGAAAGTTCGCGGGCAGGCTCGGGGTCCATTCAGACAGGGTTAAGGACATCCGGTAGAGGGATTACCCCTATGCACTCCATGCGTGATGGCATGAAAAGCTCCGGAAAGGCGTTATGACAAAGCTAGACAGAATTGTCGCACCATCAAAGCTCTAAGCGGCTGGACGTTCTTGACGGTCACGACGGGCCGCAAGGTCGGATGGAGCTGCAGGAAGATAATCGAGGTGAGCTCTAATCTGGCGCAATTCCTCGAGGATGGCGCCTAACACTTGCTGAATCGCAGTGGATGGAGAATTGAGGACTTCAACAGTGACTTCCTTGATTCTCAAAACATCTTTTGCGAAGCGCGCAACTTCGTTTGGATGAAAATGAAGAGGATCTTTTTGGTCGCTACGGTATTCAGGATTTAATTTCCTGGGATTAAAAGGAGGATTTAGATTACGAGGGTCAGTATTCGTATAGCGATATACAGAAGCTCTTGACCGGTTCAAAGATTTCTGGACATCGTCAATAGCAACTAAGGCGTCTGATTGAGCCATCACTGCGTCAACATCTGTTCCGGATATTGAGGAATCTTCGGCAGCAGAAACAGAACTATTGATCGACCCAGGAAACATGAGACTGATTTAGGACTGACTGGATTGGGCAGACAGTAGCAGCTGAGACTCAGGATGCCAGCGTCGTTCCAAGCTATCGGGACACTTCCTGAAGCGACCTTTTTCTTGCAGCAGTGGTAGCTTCCACCCTCATTCAACGTTGATCGCTATGCGCGTCTCCCGCCTGATGCTGGTGACGCTGCGGGATGTTCCCGCTGACGCCGAAATCGCCTCGCAACAATTGCTGATTCGTGGCGGATTTATCCGACGCGTTGGATCAGGAATCTATGCCTATCTCCCACTGATGTGGAGGGTTCTTCAAAGGGTGATGAGAATCGTCAGGGAGGAGATGAATCAAATTGGGGCTCTTGAAACGTTGCTACCGCAACTGCAACCCGCCGAATTATGGGAAAAGAGTGGCCGTTGGCAGGGCTACACCGCAGGCGAGGGGATCATGTTCCATCTTGAAGATCGCCAAGAGCGCTCCCTGGGACTAGGCCCTACCCACGAGGAAGTCATCACGGAATTAGCCAGTGATCTACTGAGGTCGTATCGCCAACTCCCCGTCACCCTTTACCAAATTCAGAGCAAATTCAGGGACGAAATTCGACCACGCTTTGGCTTGATGCGCGGCCGCGAATTCATCATGAAAGATGCCTATTCCTTTCATGGAGATGAAGGGGACCTGGCCAGAATGTATGAGGAGATGGAGAAGGCCTACACCCGTGTATTCCAACGTTGTGGTCTAACGGCTGTTGGTGTGGATGCCGATAGTGGAGCGATCGGCGGCGCCGCATCCCAGGAATTCATGGTGACGGCAGATGCTGGAGAAGATTTAATCCTCATCAGTCCAGATGGTGATTACGCAGCAAATCAAGAGAAAGCGGTCTCGATCGCACCACCTGCTCTGCCGTTACCCAGCGGGGAATCTCGGGTCATTTCCACGCCCGGCCAGGTCACGATTGATGAGCTCTGTTCGGCCCAATCGCTCCATCCCAGCCAGGTCGTCAAAGTTCTGCTTCTCCTCGCCAAGCTTGAATCCGGCGATGAACAGCCGGTTCTTGTCTGTCTGCGAGGAGATCAAGAACTCAACGAGGTGAAGCTCGTCAATGCACTGACACAACAACTGGACAGCCCCGTTCTCGATCTCAGCCCGATCAATGCTGATCAAGTGAAAACACAAGGACTGCAGCCATTGCCGTTGGGCTCAATCGGTCCTGACCTCTCTGATCACTCCCTCGCTGGGGCACGCAGCTGGAAAGAAAGGTTCTACAAACTCGCCGACACAACAGCTGCCGAACTAGAGCGCTTTGTCTGTGGAGCCAACACGAGCAACGAACACCGCTGGGGGGCCAGCTGGTCTGATCTCGGCACCATTCCAGCGATGGATCTTCGCAATGCCAAAGCAGGCGATCACTGTGTCCATCGCCCAGAACAGAGCCTTGAAGAACGACGCGGGATTGAGGTGGGGCATATTTTTCAACTCGGTCGTAAGTACTCCCTATCCATGGGAGCTCAAATCACCACCAAAGAAGGAAAACAGGAGCACCTCTGGATGGGGTGTTACGGCATCGGAATCTCACGACTGGCCCAAGCCGCCGTGGAGCAGCATCACGATGACGCCGGCATCATCTGGCCGCTCAGCATTGCTCCGTTTCAGGTGATTGTGGTGGTGGCCAATGTTCAAGACGAAGTCCAGATGGCTCTCGGTGAGGAGATTTACAACGAACTCCTGGCCTCAGGGATCGATGTCCTATTGGACGATCGAGGGGAGCGCGCGGGGGTGAAATTCAAGGATGCCGATCTCATTGGAATCCCTTGGAGAGTTGTCGTTGGTCGCGCTGCTGCAGAAGGGAATGTGGAACTGGTGAAACGTTCAGAACGGGACGCCAACGTTTTAAGCCGAGCCGAAGCCATTTCGTCCCTTCTCGAAGCAATCCCAACCGAGCTCCGCATCCAACTCTGAGCCGCGTAAAGTCCACCAAATTCCCTCCGTCATGATCGCCGTACTTCAACGCCTTACCAGCCGTCTAATCAATCTGAGCCTGGCTCTTTGCCTTGGGCTTTCTTTGCTCGTTACGGCCTGCGGCAACGAATCGTCCACCCTCACCGGAGATTACGTCCAAGACACTGTCGCTGTTGCCCACACAATTCACGACACATTGGCGTTGCCCCAGGACGCGGCGAATCGTCGAGAGGCTGATGGAGAGGCCCGCGACCTAATCACCGACTACGTATCCCGTTACAGAGCACGTCCCAAGGTGAACGGCTTGAGTTCGTTTACCACCATGCAGACCGCGCTCAACTCCTTGGCTGGTCACTACAACAACTACACCAATCGTCCCGTTCCTGAGGCTCTAAGAGCCAGGATCGATAAGGAGCTGGGCAAGGCCGAGAAAGCAGCAGTTCGCGGCACTTGATCACAAAATCGAACAGCACTTTGACCGCAGGCATCACTGTCTGCGAAACTGCTGGATTGTGCAGAAATGCGGCTTCGGGCCGCCGATTCTTTGGCCAACGTTGTCGTCATCGGTGCTCAATGGGGTGACGAGGGAAAAGGAAAGATCACCGATCTTCTGAGCCGCTCCGCTGATGTTGTCGTGCGTTATCAGGGAGGTGTTAACGCCGGCCACACCATCGTGGTGGACGGTCGAGTGCTCAAGCTTCATCTGATCCCTTCCGGAATCCTCTATCCAGACACCACTTGCCTGATCGGCTCCGGAACTGTGGTCGATCCCAAAGTGATGCTTGGAGAACTCGACATGCTGATCTCCAACGGGATTGACATCTCAGGCCTCCAGCTGGCTTCAACTGCGCACATCACGATGCCTTACCACCGCCTCTTGGATCTGGCGATGGAAAAGCAACGAGGTGAACGCAAGATCGGCACAACCGGCCGCGGCATCGGCCCCACCTACGCAGACAAGTCTCAGCGAAGTGGCATCCGGGTTCTTGACCTGCTCGACGAAGCTCGACTGCGTGATCGGCTTGAAGGCCCGCTGAGCGAGAAGAATCAATTGCTTGAAACCATTTATGGCGAAAAGCCATTGGATCCTGAAGAGATCATTCGTGAATATCTGGCTTACGGAAAACGCTTAGCCCCTCATGTGGTGGATTGCACCCGCGCCATCCATGAAGCCGCAAGCGACCGCAAAAATATTCTTTTTGAAGGAGCACAAGGAACTCTGCTCGACCTTGATCACGGCACCTATCCCTACGTGACCTCCTCTAACCCTGTGTCAGGAGGTGCCTGCATCGGTGCAGGTGTAGGTCCGACCCTGATCGACAGAGTGATTGGAGTCGCCAAGGCTTACACCACTCGAGTTGGGGAAGGGCCCTTCCCCACAGAGCTGTCGGGAAGCTTGAACGACCAGCTCTGTGATCGAGGCGGGGAATTTGGAACGACGACTGGCCGCCGTCGCCGCTGTGGCTGGTTTGATGGCGTGATTGGGCGTTACGCCGTTCAAGTCAACGGACTGGATTGCCTTGCAATCACCAAGCTCGATGTACTGGACGAAATGGATAAAATACAAGTGTCAGTGGCTTACGAGCTCGATGGCGAACGTATTGATTACTTCCCGAGCTGCTCCGAAGATTTCGCTCGCTGCAAGCCAATCTTTGAGACCCTTCCAGGCTGGCAATGTTCCACAGCTGAATGCCGTCGGCTCGAAGACCTTCCTGCTCCAGCGATGGACTACCTGCGTTTCCTCGCTGACCTAATGGACGTGCCGATTGCGATCGTTTCCCTCGGTGCAAGCCGAGACCAAACGATCGTGGTGGAGGATCCGATCCATGGCCCTAAGCGCGCGCTCCTCAGCGCTTAGGGCAGGCAATCGCCCACTGGCAGCAGCTAACCAGCGAACAGGCATACTTCCGCTGTATTAACGACAGCAGAGATGTCCTCCACTCCCCGGTTCAACACTGCCAGTTCTCTCGACGTCGTAGGCATCGGCAATGCCATCGTCGACGTGTTGGTTCAAGCCGAGGACCAGTTTCTGAGCGATCACAACCTCAGCAAGGGCAGCATGGCTCTTGTTGATGAAGATCAAGCCAAAAGCCTTTACGAAGCCAGCGGTCCAGGTCTCGAAACCTCTGGAGGGTCAGCAGCCAACACTCTGGCCGGTCTCGCTCAACTCGGGAGCAAATCCGGTTTCATCGGTCGTGTTCGTGACGACCAACTCGGAACCATCTTTATCCACGACATCCGTGCCGTAGGGACCCGTTTCGACACACCGGCTGCCGTGACCGGTGCGAGCACGGCCCGTTGCCTCATCCTCGTGACCTCGGACGCCGAACGCACGATGTGCACCTACCTCGGTGCCTCAACCCAACTGGACCCTGATGATCTCGACCTCTCGATGGTTCGCGACACCAAGGTTCTCTATCTCGAGGGCTACCTCTGGGATAGTCCTGCAGCAAAAAAAGCCTTCATCACGGCGGCTGAAGCCTGCCGAGATAGCGGAGGACAAGTCGCCCTCTCCCTGTCCGATGGCTTCTGCGTGGACCGTCACCGTGAAAGCTTTCTCGAGCTTGTCGATGGACATGTGGATGTGCTCTTTGCCAATGAGGATGAAATCAAATCGCTTTACGGAACAGCAGATTTCGAGAGCGCACTCGAGCAAGTAAAAGGTCGCTGCAGCGTGGCCGTCCTAACCCGCAGCGCTCAAGGCTCTGTTGTTCTTTGCGGTGATCAGAGATGGGAAATCCCCTCCTACAAACTCGGCGATCTCGTTGACACCACAGGAGCCGGCGATCTGTATGCAGGTGGGTTCCTTCATGGCTACACCCAAAACCTTCCTTTGGATGTCTGCGGAAAAATGGGGTCCATCTGTGCCGGACAAGTCGTGACCCAACTAGGGCCTCGCTCGAAGGTTTCATTGCCAGATCTGATCGCTAAGCATCTGGATTGATGGACGCCGCGGCCCATACGCCATAGGCCTGCAATAGCTGAGCCTGCCAGCTCAAGGCTGATCAGCTGCTCAGGGACTGCAAAGGCTCTCTGTTGATCAGCCTCGGTGGTTAAAACCAACCACAAAGCATCAGGGTGTTTTGCCATTCAGATGCGCCAGAAGCTGGCTCACGCTATTCACAACAGGAACCTCAGCAATCGGTGCAGGTCGGCGCAGTAGCCATAACCCAAACCCCATCTGCATCGAAAGGCGCGCCCAGAGCGCCTCAGTCGCTCCCCCAGACTGCCTGCAGACCACGTCTGTGATGGCCCAGCGCCTGCAAACCGCAGCTTCCAATGCACCTGGCTCGGGACCCTGGAGTGGTCGCACCACTGCTAAGTGTTCAGACGGAATGCCAGCTGCTGCTGCCTGTATCAGAGACAGTGGTGAAGGAAGAACACGGGCAAACACCGTGGCACCTGCTTTACGAGCGACCATCGCTGCTTCAACCAACTGGCGGGCACCTAGGGCCAGAAGTAGTTGTCGTCCCGATAAGGGCTGATCAGCAAGGTCAGCTATGGAGCCGAGCACAACCGCCTGCCCCGAGGCCTCCATACGCCGTTCGAACCGCACCAACCGATGGCCCGAGCGCTTGCAAGCCTGGTTCAACTGGTCACTAATCCTCAGTGCAAACGGGTGAGTGGCATCCACAACCCAATCCACAGGAATCGTCTGCAGCCATTGCGAAATCCCCCATGAACCATCCAGAGCTCCCACGTGGATTGCTTCCAATGCCATTCCCCGATAGGGATGGGCAGCCATGTCACCCACAACGCTGACGTGAACATGCCAACCCTGCGAGATCAGAACCTCGGCCAAATGCGGGCCATCACCTGTACCTGCCAGCAACCAGACAGTCCCCTGGCGATTCTCCTGTCGGTGCATCAGGATGGCACTCACTGTCACAGCTGAGAATGAACCACTGCGTGCTCGAGGTGGATGTCCTTCAAGCTCCCACCCTGCGATATACCCAAGACAATCAAACTCCCATTGCGGAGATGGACGTGTCCTTCGATGCTCTCCGACCCGATGACCCCAAGGGGCAATTGAAGGTCGTCGGATGGGGCAACCTCGCCCAGGACCTTCAAAATCGCGTGCAAGTCGGGCAGCGGCTGGTGATTGAGGGCCGACTGCGTATGAACACAGTTCCCCGTCAAGACGGCACCAAAGAGAAGAGAGCTGAGTTCACCCTCTCGCGGCTGCATTCAGTGGGCGCACCGGGGCCCAGCCAAGGCAAGCCCGCTACCGCTGCGCGCACAGTGCCAGCTCGACCGGTACCAGCTCAAACGCCCCAGTCTTCCGAATCACCGACCAAGCCCACGGCTGCTGGGCAGGATTCAGCGGCTCAATGGAACACCTCTCCACTGGTTCCTGAGACCGACGACATTCCCTTTTAACTCCCCCAAGCTCCAGACTTTTCACTGATTTTTGTCAGATAATTGCTCTGAGGCGCGCAAGAGCAGCTGACCAAGTTCTCGCTCGAGGGCCGCTAGATCCAGTCTCAAGTCTGGCCAGCGGCCGCGATCAATTTGTTCGAGCAACCAAGCGCGATCAGTCTCCAGCAGTGCAATTAGCTCTCGGGTTTCTAGAGGCTGCTCGGACGTGGTGTTCATGATTTTTGGACTCCTCCACCCATCCTGAAGCCCTCTTGGTCACAATGGCTTTAATTCACGGGCCCCCATGAACGAGCTCATTTCGCCCGGAAGTCTGATCACCATCGCTGGCGGTGTCCTCACCGTGGTTGGTGCACTGGCCTACGGAGCTGGCAATGCCAATCTCAGCCTGCCCACCATTTTTTACGGAATTCCGATTCTTCTCGGAGGTCTTGCGCTCAAATCCTCAGAACTTCCCCCAGCACGCCGGGTGACACCAAAAGCACAATTTCGGGAGGAACGCGAGGCGGCGTCTCCGGAGCTGGTCAAGCTGCTGAACGACGTCACTCGCTGGCGCTACGGACAGAAAGCTCACCTCGAAAGCTCACTCGAAGCGTTGAAACTCTGGGATGAAGACAAGCCTTCTCAGCTGCTGGAGATCGAAGAAATCAGTAATGAATCCGGATACGGTCTGAGGATTCGCTTTGCCTGCGAAGCGGTAGGCCTCGAACGTTGGCAAGAACGTCGCGAGCGTTTGGGTCGCTTTTTTGCCAAAGGTTTAGAAGCGCAAATCATCCCCCTGGAAAACGATCAACTCGATTTGACCCTGCTCCCGAAGAGTGACGCCTCGACAAGCGAGCATGGAGAGCCCTGAGCACCTGCAGCATGGATGATTCCCTACGGGTCTCCGTCCTGAGCGAGGCCCTTCCTTACATCCAACGATTCGCTGGTCGGCGAATCGTGGTCAAGTACGGCGGAGCGGCCATGGTCCACGCAGAGCTGCGTGACGCCGTTTTTCGCGATATTGCTCTGCTGGCCAGCGTGGGAGTGCAGCCGGTTGTGGTTCATGGCGGTGGCCCAGAGATCAACACCTGGCTCAAGCGGCTCGACATTCGCTCCGAATTTCGCGACGGCTTGCGGGTCACCGATGCCGAGACGATGGACGTGGTGGAAATGGTTCTTGTTGGTCGCGTAAACAAACAGATCGTCAATGGACTGAATCGTCTGGGAGCTAGCGCTGTAGGCCTCAGCGGTAGCGACGGCCGACTGGTCGAAGCACGTCCCTGGGGTGATGGCAACCATGGCTTGGTCGGCGATGTTGCTCGGGTGAATCCAGATGTGCTGGAACCACTCCTGGCACGGGGATACGTTCCTGTGATTTCAAGCGTGGCTGCCAACCCTGAAGGGGAATCTCACAACATCAATGCCGACACTGTTGCTGGTGAACTTGCTGCGGCACTCGAAGCAGAGAAATTGATTTTGTTAACTGACACCCAAGGGATCCTTCGCGATCGCGACAATCCCAACTCCCTGATCCGACAACTCAGGCTGTCTGAGGCAAGGCAATTGATCCACGATGGTGTTGTTGCCGGTGGGATGACGCCCAAAACCGAATGCTGCATTCGTGCCCTGGCTCAAGGGGTTGCTGCAGCGCACATCGTTGATGGTCGTGTACCCCATGCTCTTCTCCTTGAAGTCTTCACCGATGCAGGAATCGGAACGATGGTGTTGGGCTGCGGTTAAGCGATGACCAATGCACTGGCAGCCGCGGAAGCCGCTCTCGAGCGTGGCGATTACGGCCAGTGCATCGCACTGTTGGAGCCGCTCGCAGAAGCCAACCCGATCAGTGACAGTCAAGGAGCTGAGATCCGGATGCTGTTGGTCACAGCCTGGATGGGGAAGGGAGATGAGAGCAAGGCTCTGAGCACCTGCCGACTCCTTACCCGTTGCAAAGATCCAGAGCTGAGAACACGGGCACGGCAGTTGCTGGATGTTCTTGAGGCGCCAAGCCTGGCAAGGCCTGCGAGCTGGTCGATGCAACTGCCAACCTTGGAGATGGATCCTCGTATTGGCAAACCATCAAAGCTGTTTAATCGCCGCAAACTGCCACCACCACCTCCATCACCTCCTACCGGTCCAACCCGAGCCCCTGCAGCAGGCTTCGCTGCACTTGTCATCACCGTGCTGGTTGGGCTAACGCTCTTATTGAGCGGCTGCGTACGCATCACTGCAGACCTCAGCCTCCCAGGACCAGACAGGGTGGAGATGGCTTGGACGATCGACAGTCTCAGTGGCTTGAAACTTCCTTGGCAGGACGCGTTCAGCAGAGAGTTGAGGGCGATGCGTCTGCCTTGGAAGGTTCGCAACTCAGGGAACGGTCTTCTTGAGGTCAAAGCACCAACCCAAAACAGTGAGGACGCCGCTGCACTCCTCAGCAAAACGGTCGAAGCAGCAGGACGAACAGCAGGCCTTGTACTGCCAGCACCCACCCTCAAACTGGAAGAGCGCAACTGGCTCGTGGGTCTCAAGCAAGAGCTGCTGTTGGAACTGGATCTAAGAGCTCTTAAGAGCCTGAATGAACTGCAAATTGCGGTGCGCCTTGGGAACCAAGCGAGCTTGCGCCGCTTGCAAAGCAGCCCTGCAATGGCGAGCAAGAACGCCAAGGGAGAGCTCGTCTGGCCGCTCACGATTGGAGAGAAGAACCGTTTGCAGTGGAGTCAATGGCGCTGGAGCCGCCTTGGAGTGGGCAGTCTCGCGATCGTGGTGCTGCTTGTTTTGACTGCCAGCTTGCAACGTCTTCGACTGCTGATGGGTTTCGGATACCCAGAATTACCGTCCTGAATTCAGAGCTGCAGCGGGTCTGGATCAACAGCCAGTGACACGCCACTAGGCAAGCCATCCCAAAGGGAGCTCCCAGCTGGCAAAGGCAAGGACGAAGCTTGTGGACCATGCATCAACAGCTGCCAGCGACTGCGACCAGCAACCCGTGCCACAGGAGCTGGAGCTGGACCGATGAGCTGCCAACCTGCGTCCGAGCAACCAGGGCGAAGTTGTTCCGCCACAACGGCAGCGGCCGTCGCAGTTTTGGATGCGGACGTCCCAGACAGCCGCAATACACAAGCCCTGGCATAGGGCACCAATCCGGCTTCGCTTCGCTCCCGAGCTTCCTCCTCCAGAAAACGCTCATACCGACCATCCACTAAGTGCAAAATCACCGGATGATCAGGGCTATAGGTCTGAACAAGGACTTGTCCGGGACGCTCCCCACGGCCAGCCCTGCCTGCGAGTTGCAACAACAACTGAAGCGCCTGCTCCCCGGCCCTGAGATCGGGACGGTGCAACAAGCCATCAGCTGCCAATACGGCGGCAAGCGTGACGCGCGGCAGGTCCATCCCTTTCGCCAGCATTTGGGTTCCCACCAAGACATCCGCTTCACCAGCAGCAAATTGATCCAACAAACGCCGATGTCCGTCGCGTCCACCGGTGGTGTCGCGATCAAAGCGCAGCAATCGCAGGCCCTCCAACTCAGACTCCAGTTGTTCCAAAACCCTTTGAGTGCCAGCGCCGAAGGGCTTAAAAGCTGACGAACCACAGTGCCCGCAGTTCGTCGTAACCGAGGCTCGATAATCACACCAGTGGCAACGCAGCCACTGGTTACCGGTGCTTTTTCCATGAACCGTTAACGCCACATCGCAGTGCGGACACTGCACTACCTCACCACAGCTTCGGCAGCTCAAAAACGTGCTGTATCCACGGCGCGGCACCAGCACAACCGCCTGCTCTCCTTGTTCAGGCAGTTTCGACAAACGATCCATCAGCGCCCTGCTGATCAAGCGCCGATGGCCATCGGCGAGCTCATGGCGCATGTCGATGATCTGAACAGGCGGCAAAGGCTGATCAGAGATGCGCTGTTGAAGACGAGCTAATGCCAACGGCCCCTCTGGAGCGAGTTGAATCCAAGTCTCAAGGGAGGGTGTTGCACTACCCAGCAACAAACGACCTCCCTCCCTTTGCACTCTCGCCATCGCAAGGTCGCGGGCGTGATAGCAGGGCATCGGGGACTCCTGCTTGTAGGAGCTGTCGTGCTCCTCGTCTAACACGATCAAACCCAGGGGACTGAGCGGCAGAAAAATGGCCGAACGGGTGCCAACAATGACGAGCGGTTCTTCTGCCTCCAGGCTGTTGCGCCAGGTGTGGACCCGTTCTCTTTCCGTGCAACCACTGTGATATTCGAGCACTCGAGAACCAAATCGACGCCGACAGCGATCTACCAGCTGGGGAATCAGACCAATTTCAGGAGTCAGCAACAAAACATGACGCCCTGCTGCCAACTCATCAGCAGCAAGCTGGAGGTACACCTCAGTCTTTCCAGAACCGGTGATCCCCCAAAGCAATACACCTCCACCCTCGGGCTGTTTTTGAAAGGTTTCGATCGCAACCTGCTGCTCGCTGTTGAGAGTTCTCGGAGCTTCAGTCGCAGCGACCAAGCCCGCTGAAACCGGACTTGGCTGCGCATCAGAAGCGAGACGCAACTCACGAACCAAAAGCCCTCGGCGCACTAGGGCTTGCACGGTTCCTGATTGAAAACCTGCCTCGACAAGATCTCGCTGCCATGCTCCCCCCCCTAACTCCTGCAACTTGGACACCAAGCAGGCCTGTCGGGTTGGCAAATCAGCATCCAAATGGGGGGTGCTGTCAGGCAAAGACACCCACCAAAGCTTGCGTTCCTTCACGGCTGGAACAACGCGTTGCCCCAACCAGCCGGGAGGGAGAGCTGCTTTCAGCATTCGAAACGGGCTGGTATGACAACGCTGCGCCATCTCCTCAAGCCACAATCTCCAGGCTTGTCCTACGGCAGCTGATTGAAGGAGCGCATCAACAGGCTGGAGCGGGCGATTTGCATCCTCAGGCTGAGTTCGGCAGGCCGTGACCAAACCCTGAATGCGGCGACCCCGCAGGGATACCTGAACAAGATCCCCTAAACGAACATTAAGTTGATTGCGATCGCAGTAAGTGAAGGTGCGACCATCCCGACCCGCCTCAAGCCAAACATCGACCACCTCAAGAACTGGCGGCGGGCGGACGGGGTTTTTTGAAAAATCGGTTACAGGGGTTGCGTTCATGACACGTTTTTTTTAAACTAAAGATGTTGGACAGCTCAAAGGCTGTTGTTGGAACAAGCAGAGTTCCTTCCAAAGGGAAGATCCGAAGTTCGAGCCATGGAATTCCATGAAGCCGACCGGTCTGAGAATGCCCTTGACAGTTCTGCATCGGACCACTCCAGCTCTCCCAATTTTGCTTAACGCTCCGCGTTTTCTTTGCGCACCGTTTCTATGACGGGAAGGTGACGCCTCAAAAGCATCCGCCCTCATCAGGCCGGTTGCATTGACTGTTGATGACATTCGCTTCCTGTCCCGCTCTCTCCTTCGTTACTGACCGCCATGAGTCCTGCAGCGACCAAATTGGCAAAGGCCAAAGCAAAACAAGCGCCCTCGATCATGATGCTGGCCGACGAGAAAGGTCAGCCCAAGCAAGTGAAGACCAAAGCAAAGCCTGCCTCGAAAGCAAAGGCAGCAACTAAGACCAGCACCAAAGCAAAGGCAAGTAAAACCACTAGCAAAGCAAAAACCAGCAAAGCCAGCAGCAAGGCCAAAGCCACCGCTACTGCAGCCAACTTGGACGCATCTGCAGATCAACTACTCGCTGCAGCTGAAACGACTGCCACTGCAGTAAAAGCCACTGAAACGTCAGTAGCAAAAGCCAAAGCAGATGCGAAAGCCAAGGTTTTAGCGAGCATCAAGGTGGGCCCCAAAGGCGTTTACACCGAAGACTCCATACGCGTTTACCTTCAGGAAATCGGACGCATTCGCTTACTGCGTCCGGACGAAGAGATTGAATTAGCTCGCAAAATTGCGGACCTGCTGCATCTCGAAGAACTCGCAGCGCAGTTTGAAAGCGATAACGGCAAACTTCCTGAGACCAAGGAATGGGCAGCACTGGTTGAGATGCCAGTGATTCGCTTCCGTAGAAGACTGATGCTGGGCCGACGAGCCAAAGAAAAAATGGTGCAATCGAACTTGCGCCTGGTGGTGTCGATTGCCAAGAAATACATGAACCGAGGCCTGAGCTTTCAGGACCTCATCCAGGAAGGCAGCCTTGGCCTAATTCGTGCTGCAGAAAAATTCGACCATGAGAAAGGATATAAGTTCTCCACTTATGCCACCTGGTGGATTCGTCAAGCCATCACCCGTGCCATCGCCGATCAATCTCGAACCATCCGACTGCCTGTTCACCTTTACGAGACTATTTCCAGGATCAAGAAAACAACCAAGGTCCTCAGTCAGGAATTTGGACGCAAACCAACAGAGGAGGAAATCGCTGAATCGATGGAAATGACCATCGAGAAATTGCGATTTATCGCCAAGAGCGCACAGCTTCCAATTTCCCTCGAAACACCCATTGGCAAAGAAGAGGATTCACGACTAGGCGACTTCATCGAAGCCGATATCGAAAATCCAGAGCAAGATGTTGCCAAAAATCTTCTTCGCGAAGACCTTGAAGGAGTTCTTGCAACCCTGAGCCCGCGGGAACGTGATGTGCTCCGACTCCGCTACGGCCTTGATGATGGACGCATGAAAACATTGGAAGAAATCGGCCAGATCTTTGATGTAACCCGAGAGCGGATTCGTCAAATCGAAGCCAAAGCTCTTCGAAAATTACGACATCCCAACAGAAATGGAGTTCTCAAGGAATACATTAAGTAACAAGTCAAACTTGAGGCATTATTTCTCCCACCTCCTGTCTTTAACAGGAGGTTTTTAATGACCTATTAAAACCCCCTTATAACCTTCAAAGCAGATTCGTCATCGATACTCTTGAGTAGTACTTTACATCTGAGATCAGTTTTTTATACCTCACTCCTTCCCCCCTTTAAGGCCTCGAATTCATAGAGACTATCTTCAGATCCTGAGCCAAGACGCGAAACCCTTGAGCCCCACCGACCTGGCACACGCATCGAGCGACTGATTCTGAGCCTGAGAAGGCATACTTAGAAATAGCAGGAACGGAAGACAGAGTGCAAAGAGATAGCGCACGCTGCTACAAATACAATATGGATTTGACGATATAGCAATGCAAAGCAGAAAGAAGCAGCAACTCCACGATTTAAAACGACAGTGAAGCCCTCACTTGTCTGCCCAAATCCACCCTCAAGAATTATTCCTGGAGCCAGGACAAGACAGAAAGCAACCACTCTTGTCAAAACATGACATCAATCAGCTCCTCACACTGATACAAAATTTTCAAACAAAGAGAACAGCAACCTAAGCCTTACCTATCAACAAAGCGAATGAACATCAACAACAGAAATGCATCACGAGACTTCCTCGAGGCCCTGGAGTCACTCAAACAAGCAAGACTAGTGACCCATGCATTCATGACGCATGACCACCAATTCAATGGCCTAACAAAAGATGAACAGAATGACTTACAAAACAGCATCACCCCCTTCTTCAATACAATTTTCGAAATCGAAGACAGAATTCTATCTTGGTATCGCGACATTCACCCAGAGCTCATAGACGATGACGACTTAATCGAATCAATCGAGGAAGAGTTTGGCTACGAAACGCTACTTTCCGAGAAAGGGAAACTAGACTTGGAAAAAATTTTCAAAGAAGATACTGAAGGAACCACTCAAAATTGAGCAAAAAATTCGACCAATTCAAGATTCAGAACTCAATACTTATCGCTACATCCCGAAAAGTATCGAACTACAAATCGTCCTCAATGCATTCAGTGAATTCTTGAAAAGCTCTCTTCAGTCGCTCAACAGGTGTCTCTGAAGGAGGACACTCTTGGGACGTATTACGTGCATAAACCTGAAGAAGCCGAGGATCAGGATCAAGAATGGATGCCACCGCAGCTTTGTAAACCACAATATTTTTCTGTGACGTCAAGCCCTCTAGGTAAGGCTCTAATTCCCAAGGCTGATTGGGGCTGGCTTTGATCACACTGAGTGGACGAATCAATTGATACGCCCTTTCGCCATCTGGATCCGTTGTATTTCTAAGCCGCGCCATTAAGACACCGCCACTGCTTAACAGGATCAATTTGATCGTGCCCTCATTTAAGAGTGGCAAAAAAGGGAGAACCTCCTTCATGGACGTTGCCTGATCCAGGGCAGGCAGACCGTCCTTCCGAACACCTTTAACCACAGGCCCTGGCATGGCAATTGTCCCACTGTGATGAATTGTAAAGCTGAGTGCCCTGGCAAGGGAAGCGAACCATGCCAATTTTCATAGACATGCAGGTGACAGCGGGGGGCACGTCTGCGTAATCTTGCGGACTGAAGTCTCTCAAACATGGCCCTCGAGCATCTGCGCATCGCCTCACGCCGCAGCCAGCTGGCCATGGTTCAGACCAATTGGGTCAAAGCAGAACTTGAAAAAGCTCACCCCGGTCTTGCCATATCTGTTGAAGCAATGGCAACCCAAGGCGACAAAATCCTCGACGTTGCCTTAGCAAAGATCGGAGACAAAGGCTTATTCACCAAAGAGCTGGAAGCTCAAATGCTGGTGGGCCGTGCCGAGATCGCCGTTCACTCCCTGAAAGACCTCCCTACAAATCTTCCCGAGGGGCTGATGCTGGGGTGCATCACCGAACGGGAAGACCCCGCGGATGCCTTAGTGGTGAACAGCAAAAACGCTGAGTACACACTTGAGACACTGCCGGAGGGTTCCATTGTTGGAACAAGCTCTCTACGGCGCCTAGCCCAACTGCGCTACCACTATCCGCATCTTCAATTCAAAGACGTTCGCGGAAACGTCATTACACGGCTTGAGAAGCTCGACTCAGGCAATTACGACTGTTTGATTCTTGCCGCAGCTGGACTCAGTCGACTCGGCTTCGGCGATCGAATTCACCAGAGCATCCCTGGGAACATCTCCCTTCACGCGGTGGGACAAGGAGCTCTAGGGATTGAATGCGTTTGCGATCGCCCCGAAGTGATGGAGCTGATTCAAGTTCTAAATCATGCACCAACCTCAGCCCGCTGCTTAGCGGAACGCGCATTCCTGAGAGTTCTTGAAGGCGGCTGCCAAGTGCCAATCGGCGTCAACACTCAAATTGAGGGAGACACCATCCAACTCACAGGAATGGTGGCCAGCCTTGATGGCAAACGGCTTATCCGTGACGAGCAGGCTGGCCCCCTAGCCGACCCTGAAGCGGTGGGACGAGACCTCGCCCATAAGCTCAAGGATCAAGGAGCCGGAGAGATCCTTCAAGAGATCTTTGAGATGGAGCGAGGCCAGTAATCGTTTAGCTCAACGCTTAATTTCTACAGCCATCCCCACTTCCACGTGGTCATAGAGCTGTTGAACATGCGCATTCAACATGCGCACACAGCCGTTGGATACGGCTGCTCTGGTTTTCACCCAATGGGGCCAGGGAGTGCCATGAATGCCAAATTGATTCGGTCCACTCCGTAGGAAACCAATCCAGCGATGTCCTAACGGGCTTTGAGGACCGCGCTTGGGATGCAACTTTCCTGACTTGGTGCTCTGGTACTGAGGATTCATCATCATGTTCTCGACCTTGAACACCCCAGAAGGTGTGGGGGTCCTGGGATCACCAATCGCTACCGGCCATGGGCCCAGGGTCTGCCCCTCCCGCACAACGCTGATTTGCCTTCGGCCCAGGTCCAACACAACACGCCCCTCCACTGGATGACGAACAGCCATCGACAAATGGGTGGGCTGAGATCGAGACAGAGCAGGAGCCGCCACAAGCAAAGAGGAGGCGAACAACGCCACCGGAAGACCAGGAACGCAGGCAGTGCATTTGAGACCCATGAGTGGACAGCCAAGACTCACTGGTCTCAACGTATGCACTGTGCGAAAAAAAAACCGCACACTGCGATGAGTAAAACCTTAAGGATTTCGGAGGTGTGCTACTCAAGCCTCAGTCCACCAAGGCTGAAATGAAGCATCAACTGGCCTGGTCTGAAGAAGAAGCAAGGCTGTTCTTGCAAGCGATGCATGAAGTGGGCTCCATCGGAGGCATTGCTGATATTGAGCCCATCACCATAGAAATGATGGAATCCATTCAGAACTTTGTTCTGAAGTCATCCATCAATCTCAACCACTTAGAAGGTATTAAGCCAGCCGCTCTATCAGAACAGATATCCGATAAAAGCAAGCGCGAACAACTCCTTCAAATCCTTATTCTTATTCCTTATGTTGACATGAAGGTCGACACTAAGATGGTCACGATTGTAGATAAATTTGCAGATCACTTAGAAATTCACCCTCAAACCATTAAAGATCTCCACCGAGTTCGAGACAATCACTTAAAGCGACTTCTACTTGATTACGGACGCAGAAGCCTGGGTGAATTCTTAGGCCTCGACTCAGCACCGAAGGTAATCAAAGGTGTCATTACAATGTTCCATCAAGCCATCGGAGATCGGGCTGTTTCTGAACGCTATCAACAATTGGAGAGTTATCCAGAAGGAAGCCTCGGCCACACTCTTTTCCATTGGTATCGAGACAGGAATTGGGCACTACCGGGGGAGAAAAAAAGCACATCTGAATTACTCTTAAATCATGATTGCTGCCACATTCTTGGAGGATTCAATACAGATATCCAAGGCGAAATGAATGTAGCGGCGTTTCAAGCTGGGCTTTTTGATGATGGATTTGGATTTGAATCACTGTTAGAAGTCATGCTCGATTTTCACTTAGGAAAAGCTTTCAGCACTGTTGGAAACATCATTCCACCCTCAACTGGAGCCTTTCACCCAAACGATTCAATTGCTGGCTATGAAAAGGGTCTAGCTTGCAATGTGAACCTAATTAGAGATTTAGACTTCTGGTCAGAAGCTGATCAACCCGTTTTAACTCTGAGAGACAAATTTAATATTCCAGCCTCACCAGAACCTCTTTTAATCAAGCCCTAAAGCAACCAATGAGTAATAAAAAGCGGGGTCATACCCCGCTTTTAACTAATTATTCAAAAGGGTTTTCAGGACGTCAGTCAACCAACTTGGGGTCAATGTCAGCCATGTAGCGAGCTTCGCAGCTCTTGATGATCTCCACAGCTTTTTCGGTACCAAAAAACCCATTCACCGTGCATGTTCCTGGCTTCTTCAAATCCTTGTAGTGCTCCCAGTAGTAAGTGGTTTCCTTCTTCCATTGCTCACCAAGGTCTTCGAAGCTCTTGATGTGATCAACACGCTTGTCATCGGCCAAAACGGCGATCACCTTGTCATCAACCTCACCACCATCATCAAAGGTCATAATCCCAATGATTCTTGCTTCCACAATCGACCCCGGAATTAAGGGTTCGGTCACATTCACGATCTCAATATCGAGAGGGTCTCCATCCTCATCCCAGGTGCGAGGGATACAGCCATAGGCAAAGGGGTAAGCCAGAGAGGAGTAACCAACCCGATCCAGCTTGAGATGACCTGTTTCCGTAATGAGCTCGTACTTGTTGATCGTGTTGGAGTTGAGTTCCACGATGGTGTTGAGGCGTAGATCAGCCTCATCAGCAAAGGCCGGCAGCACATGAAGCAAGTTGGGCATGCTGCGGCTTGGAGCCTGGTCGAGATTGGCCATGGAAGAGGACGATCAGCGCGGGAATCCTACGGGGAGCCAGATCCAAGCAAGACAGCACGCAAGCGCGTTATATGCGTAACGACTTAGTGGCGGCAACTGGGTTCGCGGCTAAAACCCGGTCGAGTTTGTCTTCCAAATAGCGCAAGAATGGTTCAGAGGTTAGGGCTCGGCCACTCACGGCCTGCACCAATTGTTCCGCATTCATGGCCCGTCCGACGGGGTGCACATGCTCACGGAGCCAGTCCAACAAGGGAGTGACATCACCCCGACGAACATGCTCCTCGGGGGAACCGATGGCAGCAGCCATCGCCTCGCTCAGCTGAGCACTGATCAGGTGTCCAAGTAAATACGAAGGGAAGTATCCAAACAGTCCTTCGCTCCAGTGCACATCCTGAAGACAGCCCTCTGAGTCATTGGATGGTGTCACGCCAAGAAGCTCTCCGTAACGCCGATTCCATTCAGCAGGAAGCTCCTCCACCGGCAGACCTTGCTCGAGCAAAGCGATTTCTAGATCCGTTCGGATCATGATGTGCAGCCCGTAGCTGAGCTCATCGGCCTCCACCCGGTTCAGACCCGGAGCCAAAGGATTCATCGCTGTCCAAAGAGCGTCTGCTGATGGCAGCGGAGCCCCGGCAGCCTCGAAATCCGGCCACCACTGCTGCGCAAACGGCTGACTTCTCGCCACTCGGTTTTCCCAAAACAGCGATTGACTTTCGTGCACGGCCATGGATGTTGCCTGCCCCAGAGGCCAGGCAAACCATTGATGTTTCTGATCCGGAAGTCCCTGCTCGTAGAGGGAATGGCCCCATTCATGGGCTGTGGCCAGGAAACAGGAGAGGGGTTGGCCCGGAACCACTCTGGTTGTGATCCTGTAGTCGCTAGGACCAAGCGTGATCGAAAAGGGATGGGGCGATCGCGCAACACAGGTGATCGACGCATCTTGCCCCCAGGAGGTCAACAACCTGTCGCACAGTTGTTGCTGTGCTGGTTCAGGAAGATCCCAACTGAGCTCTCGCTCACGAGGCTGCCCACCAGCTCGTTGCAACAACTCTGGCAAGCGCTGCCGAAGCGGTGCAAACAACTCCTGCAGCCGCTTCAACGTGAGATCTGGCTCAAATGGCTGAGCCAGTGTTTCCCAACAACTGCGCGGCTCTGCAAGCTGGCGAGCCTGCTCCTGACGCAATCCAATCATGGTGCGCAACGAAGGAGCAAACAAACCGAAATCGGATTCAACTCTGGCTTGTTGCCAATTGTTGTAGCCATCGGCTTTAGCCGTTGCCAACGCTGCCACCAATGCGGGGTCTAAAGCCTGTTGTCGGCTCAGATCCTGTTCCAGCAAATCAAGGTTTCGTCCGCAAGCGGCTTGCTCCTTCGTTGAAAGCCCTGACTGACTCCACTCCAAACGGGCTTCCTGGATCAGATCGGCGTACTCCCGAGAGCTTTGCCGGGAATGCAATTGAATCGCGAGTAGCGCCAACTGCTCTCCGCGCCAGGCTGCACCTCCTGAGGGCATGCGCGTGTTTTGGTCCCAATAGAGCGTGCTTGCAATGGAACCAATGATTTTGGTCTGACGCAGGTAATCGCCTAACCGATCCCAGGCCATTGTCCTGGATCCCATCTGGGCTCCATCTCTGGATGAACCCTATACAGCTCGGTGCTTGAAGGTGAACACACCAACACATTTCATCCGTGCCGATTCACCCCATAAAGCGTGATGGTTTGGTCAAGGCAGTGGTCAAGCGTCCTCTTGCCTGCTGTAAGCAGCAGGCACAAGCACCAAAAACAAAATCCACCAAGCCAAAATCACGAGAGTGATGGGAAGGGTGATCCAAAGTTGGTGAAGGAACAGCCAGCTACCAATTGCTAGGACAAAGCCTGTGAGCAAGATGCTCCATGGCTGACACCACCACGGTTTCAGAGACCAAAAAGCAACTGGCTGCTGATTCATACTCAGACCTACTTTTTCCTGCAATAACCAGCACCAACATTCATCCAACCGGAGTCGCAAGCTTCACCATTCGTTGGCCTCATTTGGTAATTAATGGGCGACACACAGGTGGTGCCAAGCGTATTGACATAACCCAATGGACATTGATTGTGCCCCTCTGCTTTCGGAATCCTTTTTTGAGCCAAGGCCTCGGTGGGTAGAACCAGAGACATCAACACCCCGAGAGCGAATAAGCGGACCATTCAAGTTGCATCAACTTTGGGAACTTTAGTGATGACATCGCCGAGCGACAGAAAGCAACGACTCACTGTTTGCGGCAATACCCACCCCCCACATCCACCCAGCCGGATGGACAGGATCGGCCATCAATGGCTTGGACCGTATAAGTCATCATTCCGAGCGTGCTGCATTTCCCGTTCAGCATGTCCACATAACCCAAGGGACAACGGCTCTCGATCTTTTTAACAATCCGCTGCGCCGAGGCTGATGGAGCCTCACCAACCCACAACACAAGAGTTGTTGAGGCAAGGAAAGAGCTCAAAGCCCAGGTCCGCAGAGAGGACTCACGACCAAGCAAGGGCGCCATCGCCATTGGCACTCAAAACGCTCTAAAAGATTAGGTGGGGTTCACCCAAACGTTGGGTTCTGAACCAAACTTCAAAGAGAACAAGAGCCAAATTCATCCATGTCAAAGCAAGCTGTTTTGCTCGATGAAGCGGCACGCCAGAGCCTCTACTCCTCTTGCCCTGCCTGGACCATTGCTTCTGATGGGTTGGTAAGAGAGTGGCGCTTTCACTCTTTTGTTGAAGCATTCGGCTTCATGACACAGGTTGCACTTCTCGCCGAACGCGCCAATCACCATCCCGAGTGGAGCAATGTTTATAACCGTGTAACCATTCGGCTCACGACCCATGATCTAGGTGGACTTTCCAGCCGTGATGCCGAATTAGCTCAAGCGATCGACTCCCTCTCACCAACAACTTAAAACCGGCCATGACAGAGACTGCTTCCAACAAGAGAATTGAGTCCAACGGCACACCTGTCACGATTCTCACTGGATTTCTAGGCGCCGGTAAGACCACTCTTCTCAACCACATCCTCAGCAATCAAGACGGTCTCAAAACTGCCGTTCTCGTGAACGAGTTTGGAGAGATTGGTATTGATAACGATCTCGTGGTGAGCACCAGTGCAGACATGGTGGAACTCAGCAATGGCTGTATTTGCTGCACGATTAACGGTGAATTATTGGAAGCCGTCGAGAGAATTCTGAAGCGCCCTGAACCCTTGGAATATTTGGTTGTGGAGACCACAGGCCTGGCCGATCCACTTCCTGTAGCCATGACATTTCTGGGCAGCGAGCTACGGGATCAGACCAGGCTGGATTCAATCATCACCTTGATCGATGCTGAAAATTGCAATTCTCGCGTTATTGAGAGTGAAGTAGGGCGCTCTCAAATTATTTACGGAGACATTCTTTTACTGAACAAAACAGATTTAGTATCAAAAGACCGTGTCAAAGAGCTGGAAGAAAGCCTGCGTAGCATCAAAAAAGATGCACGTATTCTTCATTCCGTAAAAGGAGATGTTCCCCTGCCCTTGTTGATGAGTGTTGGATTATTTGAAAGCGATCGTATAGCGAACACTGCCATTCACGACCATGGAGACCACAACCATGCTCACCACGACCACAACCATGCGCACCACGATCACAGCCATGCGCACCACGATCATGGTGACCATCTGGACATCGAGGGCTACACCTCCCTTTCATTCAGTAGCGACGGTCCCTTCTCCCTTCGCAAATTTCAAAACTTCCTCGACAATCAATTACCGGAGAGCGTGTTTCGCGCCAAAGGCATCCTTTGGTTCAACGAAAGCGAAAAGCGTCATATTTTCCACCTAGCTGGAAAACGCTTCTCTATCGATGACAGCGATTGGAATGGCAAACGCAAAAACCAGCTGGTGTTGATCGGTCAGGAGATGGACCACAGCACCCTGAAAGAGCAGCTTCAAGAGTGCGTCGCCACCGATTCCGGCAAAGCCTCCACCTAAACCAACCGTTCCATTCCAAGGTTTGCTTTCAGGGTGAGGTGTCGAAACGCAAGCAATCTGATTAGAGTCCTATCAGCTTTGGGTTGGCGATGTTGGAGCTCACCCTTCTCGGGACTTTTTGCATTCTGGTCGGCATTTTCCTTTGGTTTACCGCCAACTCCGACGATGACGACAACAGCGGTGGCGGCTTAATGGAACCTTCTCTCGTTCCGATCCCTGTGAGGACAGACCGACGCTAACTGCCTCATCCCCGTCTCTTCCCTTTCTCAAACGAGGGATTCAATAAAAGGGTGATCAAGGCATATAAGACTCTCTTGAGTATCGTTCTCAACAGGGTCATGATTTGAATGCAAATCAGTAGCAATCCATCGCTTCGCCATCGAACTGACTGCGTTTCATTGTTGTGAATAGTCGAGCCCTAGGCCTTTGGAGATCGATCGGCTGGGTGATCTCTATGGATGAGCGCTACCACTCATGACAAGCAAGAGCTTGCAAGGCCAATGGCAACAGGGTCGAACTCTATTGGCGGTTTTGGCTTGCCTCCTCGCCGCGCTCGCGCTCTTTCCATTGGGTGGATTAATCGGAGAGGGGATGAGAGGCATCCTTCTTGGTTCGGCCAGCCTGGGCGCCGATGGTCTGATCCAAATCCGAGGAACAACACTCCTGCTGCTTGGTACGGCAAGCCTCGGGGCCACTATTGGCTCCGCAAACGGCTGGCTGCTCGCCAATTGCCGCTTTCCAGGCCGGCGCCTGCTTCGGATTGCCCAGCTTCTACCCCTCGCCAGCCCTTCCTACCTTCTGGCAGCAACGCTCGTGGATCTGGGCAGCATCCATGGCATCCGAATTTATGGTCTGGGCTGGGGAGTGCTGGTCATGGCTTTAAGCACCTATCCCTACGTATTTCTTCTCAGCACTGAAAGCTTCAGCATCTGCGGTCGCCGTCAGCTTGAAGCCTGCCGTTGCCTCGGCGTAGGGCCATGGGAAAGCTTTCGACGCATCGCCCTGCCGATGGCTCTCCCTGCTATCGGTGCCGGAATCGCCTTGATGGGAATGGAGGTGGTCAACGAACTTGGCGCCGTCCAACTCCTGGGCATTCCAAGCCTCTCCGCTGGAATTCTCCAGGCCTGGCAACTGGAAGGGAACCCAGCTGGCGCGGTAGGACTTGCCTTAGTCACGCTGATCATCGTGACGGGACTGTTGATCGGCGAACGCAAATTGCGTCGTCGCAGTCGTCGATGGTCCGAAGGCCTAACGGGTGGAGAATCTCCGAACTGGACTCTCACAGGTACCAGAGCGTTGGCCGCGCAGGCCTTGGGGTTCATTCCACCGTTTCTAAGCCTTGGCACACCACTGATCTGGGCCTGCTTGAACCTTGATCAACTCCAAACCGGATTACAGCCGGAGCTGTTGCTGCTGACCTTGCGCAGTCTTGGCCTCGCCCTTGCAGCGGCAGGTTTGGCCTTAGCAGCTGCCTTGCTACTCGCCATCACAAAGCGCTGGACTACGGCCCCTTGGCTGCACAGCCTCACCTTTCTCGCCGGGCTCGGGTACGCCATTCCAGGAGCCGTTCTTGCTCTGGCCTTACTGATCATCGGCGGCCCCTGGCAACTCTCACCAATCCTGCTTTTGCTCTGGGGCTATAGCGATCGTTTCCTTGCCGTAGCCAAAGGGGGGCTGGATGCAGGTTTAGAACGCATGTCCCCCAGCCTTGATGAAGCAGCCACTGGCCTTGGCTGCCGTTGGCCGGATGTACTCCGTCGCATTCACATTCCTCTGCTGCGAGGCCCGCTCGCTGTTGGTGCACTCCTTGTTTTTGTTGACACCGTGAAGGAGTTACCTCTGACCTTCGCGCTTCGCCCCTTTGATTTCGACACTCTCTCGGTGCGCGTTTTTCAATATGCGAGCGACGAACGGCTTGCCGCAGCGCTCTGGCCTGCATTGATGATCCTTGGACTCGGACTCATTGCGGCAGCTGCGCTTGTACCAGGCCTCGACCACACAACTGAAACTGAATGACCCGTTAAAGATCGGCAATTCGGACTGCGACGAGGGGCCAACACACCCACCAAATTTCGCTGAATCAGGCTGAAATTGTCGTCACTCACAATCACGAGAGTGCGACGCCCATCGTTAAGCTCTGGCCCCCAAGCCAAGCCCTCCCAATTGTCTGGTGGGACCTCATCACGCGTGAGATCCCAACCCTTTAAAGGCTGCAAAGTCAACTGAGACGCCCGTTCAGGCCAAGAGAACAATTGAAGACTGGCCGTCCATTGCAATGGCCGATGCCGACGAATCAGTGCCAACAGTGCAGATGGACCATCCAATGCAAGAAGTTCGGTCAGTCCAACCGTTTCTTCTGGATCCTCACTGATGGAATCGAGAGGAACGCGACCATGCTCTTGCATGACACCTTCCGGATCCAAATGCGCTAACCGAACGCTATCCCGATCGCTCGGAGCGCGATCCTGAAGCAACGGTGCCTCCGCTGCCAGCAAGAGGCCCCCATCGATGGATCGCGTTAAAGACTCCGGCCCCTGATTCACAGCGAGTCCCTGACCACCAAGAGCTTTCCAGGCAGGAGGCAATGGCGTGGTCTCCAGCAACCGTCCATCGCGAAGCGAAAAACGCTGAAGACGAGCTTGATGCCCTGCTCGACGGCGCCCCTCGCTCACAATCCACACTCCATGATCGCCTGTAAGCGCCAAACCCTCTGCGTCCAAAGAGGGCGGAAGAGGGGTTCCGTTTTTGTCACGCAAAACCAGGCGTGGACCCACCTGCAGTTGACCTCCTGTTCGCAACGCTTTCGCAAGCGGGCCCACTGGCAGCAGATATCCCCGAGACGCATCACTCACCAACCAAAGGCGGTCATCCGAGGCTTGGTACGCCGCCGCTGAAAACCCTCCAAGAGACAAACCGTTATCGGCCTGTTTGGGGAGTTCCCAAAGACGGATGAGTGCCCAGCCGGCATCCAACGGACAGGGCAACGCCTCCCAGCTCATCGGAAGTTCAGGGAGCGACCACACCATCACAACAGGCCCTTAAGCGCGAACCTTTGCCGTTATCCAGGCATCGCCCTTCACAGCAGCAGCAGCGATCAGATCCGCCAAGGTAACGAGCAATCGGTAACTCAGTGCCACCGCCAGCAAAGGGGCTTCCGGCACAATCATGCCCATACGAAATAACAAAACAGCCTCAAATACACCCAAACCCCCTGGAGCCGCCGGAACGACCAAACCAGCCGTCCAGGCAAGAGCAAAAGCCGCAAGCCAAAGCCCTACAGGCTGCCCAGCCACGAGTCCAAACGTTTGCAAGCAGCACCAAAACCCAGCAAATCGACAGAGAACAAACAGCAGTTCAGCAACGAGGGGCCACCAGGGATAAGACGCTCTACCGCTGCCTAATTCTTCGTCCTCAAGAGAGGTCTTATCCCCCACCCCCAGGTCCACGCGATTGAGCTGGCGCAACTTGCTGGTCTCCAGACGACGCAACAAAGGCTCCCGCCAACGCGGCAACAGCAGCGCGGAAGGAAGAACACAGAGCAACGCCAAACCGTTTTGAAACCCCCCAAACGGAACCCAAAGCAAGGCAGCAACGGCCATCACCATCGGCTCCATCAACACCGATACCAAAGCCTTGCCCCCACCAAGATCAGGCCGGAGAGCACGAAAACGATCGAGGAAATGCCAGATTCCACCAGGCAGATATTTGAGCAAATTGCTTCGGAGGTAAAGCGGCACCAAAGCCAAACGCCCCGGCTGATGCCCGAGCCAAACCACCAAGACCTTCCAAGCCAAGGCGTTGACCACCAAGCTGAGCCAACTCAAACCCAGCCCCAACAACAAAAACCACCATCCCTGTCGGCTGATGGTGAGGGCGCGCAAACCCGTGGCGTGGCTTGCCAGGGCCACTCCCACAAAGGCGAGGGTCAGGAGGGTGATCCAAAGGCGTAAACCACCCGGCAAAGAAAGCCGTTTCAGCACTGCCAGTCCTCCTCGGGCACAAAGTCCTGGGCCTCAAGAGAGAGGCGATCACGAAGCTCCATCACGGTGAGACCAGCCTGAGCAGACACACGCTGGAGCTCATCTTGCTCCCACTTCAGAGTGAAGGTCCCATCAGGCCGACGCGTCTGCTTGGCACGAATCAATCCCCAAGGGGTTGCACTAGTCCCACAACGGCGGGGCAGCACCCAGCGCCCCTGCTCCCGCTCCCTTAAGCCGATGGTTGAACTATGTCTCCACCACACCTGCCGCAAGGCAGCGGCCTGATCTGGCGTTGTCAGGGCGATCACCGAGGTGCCAGGCCTTTGTTTTTTCATCAACACAGCTCCCTGAACCACATCCAATGCACCAGCCAAACGCAAGTTCTGAGCCAGGCTTGCCAACTCTTCGGCAGTGGCATCGTCAATCCAGGCCTCCTGCACCACGAGCTCCTGCCAACCAGTTTCTGTTCTGCTCGCATCACGAATACGGATCAAACGCAGCAGGTTGGGACGATCCAAAGAGCGATGGCCCAGGCCAATTCCGAGAGCTTCAACCTCCATCTTTGAGGGGCGATAAAAATAATCTGCCAACACAGCCATCAAGGCCAGCCCCGTGGGAGTGGTGAGCTCAGCAGCAGGAAGATCCTCTCCGGTGAGGAGCTGCAGCTGGTGACGCTTTGCCAATTCGAGTACCGCCGGCACTGGAACAGGAAGCACCCCGTGGGCCGTCTTCACTCGACCATGGCCAGCTGGGGGGGCTGAGCAATAAATAGAACTTGGGGAAAGGTTCTCGATACCAGCGCAGACTCCGACGACATCCACCAAGCTGTCGATCGCGCCAATTTCATGGAAGTGAACTTGATCAGGAGCACAGCCGTGCACCGTGGCTTCCGCATCAGCCAGAGCCTGAAACACTTGCAAAACCTTGGTCTTTAAAGAAGCAGACAGCGGGGCATCCGAAATCAACCGGCGGAGATCTGACCAGAGACGATGGGGGGGGTTGGGTTCTTCACTGCTCACCGTGAGGCGTAGTCCACGCAATCCACCACTCTGAGATTCCTCAACTTTGAGTGAGTAGGCCTTGGCGAGACCAAGTGCATGCAGAGGCTCATGAACAGCCGATTCCGGCACTCCTAAATCCAGAAGTGCCGACAACAACATGTCCCCGGCAAGACCCGTTGGACAATCAATCACCAGTGCACTCATGCTGGCTCTGGAGGCATGCCGTCCAGCAACCTGTCGGCGATTAATTCAATCTCAGTGCGTCTTGAACGCAGAAGCTGCTCCACCTCCCGACGTGCTCTGCGTTGCTCTCGCTGAGCCGTGTCCACATCCTGACCAGACACCCCCCAGATACGTCCAAGGAGAGCCTTGTCATCTTTGCCACCTTGAGGGGGGCCGTCGAGCAACGTCTCAGCAGCCATGCCGGCCTGAAGAACCCTGCTCCAACGACGCAAGTCTTCCAAAGACAAACGCGCCCGATCGGGGAGAGCAAATTCGGTCACGCCATTGCAGCGCAATCCAGCCTGAAGACAGCCTCGGGTACCAACAAGAACTCGTTTGACCTCAAGATTTTCCTCCTGAGCCACCAACCAGTGACCAGCCTCGTGAAACGCAACTCTGCGCAATCTGTTTCGTCCACCTGGAAGTGATTCCGCCAGAAGGTGGCCTCCCATCCCATTCAACTGAGCGGCATCAACGGTGAGACCCAAAAGTGCCCCTCCCAAACCGAGAGCAATCCATGCTGGAGACAGTCCGACCAACGGTCCGAACACAGCCAAACCGGTGGCACTCGCAACCGCAACGCCAGCCGTTGTGTTGAAGGAGGGAGAAGAGGGCATCAGGTCTTGGCAGGTCGGGGACGAGCACCTCCCTTGCGGGATCCCTCCCGACCTTTCCCACCTCGAGTCGGCATCGGTGCAATCACTTCAAAGGACTCAACGGCAAGAAGCTGTCCTTGACGGCGAACATCCAAGCTGACGAAATGTCTTAAGTGCTCGAGGGGAAGCTCACCTGTGAGCTGAACTTTGAATGGCAAAGGACGGAATCCATCGGCTCGAGGCAGCTGCCGCACCTTCACCACGAGCTCATTGGCTTCTGGCTTCGTGAAGATCAATTCGCCACGAATCGAGAAGAAGTCGTCTCCTTCGGGCAGTTGATCCCCAGCGCCCTGAGAGTCGGAAGCAACGGCATCTGAGGATTCAGCGGCTGCCAACGTGCTCGGCTCCCAAATCCCTGCTATTTGAAGATGCAGCTGCTCAGACTCACGGCAGCGGGGATACACCACCCAAAGGTGGGGTGCTGTCATGTTGAGGTGACGGCGCATGAGGGTGAGCATCCTCCCAAGAACGACAGCCTCTAGTTCATTGCCATCGGAATCAATCAAGACTCCACGGGTCAGCTGATCGTCGGATTCCGGTCGGTAGACGCCCCTAACAACACCGATCGCCCGGTACTGGAGGGGTTCTGTAACCGGGGAAATCGGATGGTCGCGCATTGCTGTCAGTGGCTTCCATTTGCCTTCATTAACTCTAGCCAGCTCAGGGGATTCGATACAAAGTGGTCTGAGCACTCCCCATGCAGATTGCCAGGCGCTAACGGACTACAGGCGGTTCGAAATCGATGGTTGATGGGGTTGGGACTTCCTTTGGCCCTGCTAACAGGCTGGCTTGTAGCCCAATCAGCTCATCAAAATCCAAAGTCCGAGCAGAGCAATCAACAACAAAAGGCACGCGTCAAGCCTCTCAAACGTCCAACCGAAACCAAGCTTCCTAAGGCCATTGAGGTAGAGCAAAGGCTGGAGCAACGCGCCCTCTCCAATCCTCGCGAGTGGCGTTGGCGCTTGCTCCTAGCCCAAACGAAGCTCCAACGAGGTGATCGTGATGGAGCCAGGCGTGAGCTCATCACCCTTCAAGCCCTATGGCCAAATCGCCCAGAAGTACAGGACCTCCAACTGTTGTTGGATGTGGGAACAAAGCGCCAGGCCACCGCTTTGGGTCAGACAAGCGATCGTTTCAAGCAAACCCCAAAAGGCCAAAGACTCGCGCTTGGATTGCGCCTTGCTGATCTGCAACGCCTCTCCGGGCAAGACGATGCAGCCATCGCCACCTACCGCCTGATTGCCGCGGAATCTCCTAAAAGCATGGAGCCTCTGCTCGCTCTCGCTCTTCTCCATCGAGATAAGGGCCAGAGTCTGCAATCTCAAAAGGTGCTGCTCAGGGTCCGCAACCGGCTGTCTATCAGTGAAGAGAACAAACAAGCCCTCGATCAGCTAGCGGTGCGCTGGCAACTTGATTCCTTCCGAAAGGGTGCAGATAAAACGGCAAAACCTGGCGCAACCGTTCTGCCCTCTCCGACTAAGGCGCGGGCTGAGACAACTCCAAATCCTTAAGCGCTGCATCGATGGCGTCTGATGGCGGGGTGGCGTCATTCATGGCATTGGCCCTGCGCAACCGATTCATCAATTCCATCGGATTGGTGGCATCCAACACCGACTCCTGGTCTTTCTGACCGGGCACGGTCTGGAACACATCACGTTGCTGGGGGGACTGATAGCCGCTACTCGTGGAGCTTTCCTGAGCCAAAACTTCCGCAGAGGTCACCAGCGACAGCACACTGATAATTCCAAGAAGATGAGGTCTTAACGAGGTACGCGATGGCACGTTCTCAGCTCCAAAACAACGGCCTGATGCTAAGGGTCACCTTCAGAAGCCGCATCATCCGTGCAAATCGCCAGCTGGAATGTCAATTCAGTGCGAACCCGACTGGATCATGTTCTGAATTGGCTTGAGCACTCGGAAGCAGACCTGCTGGCATTGCAGGAAACCAAGGTGGACGATCCTCAATTTCCACTTGAGCCGTTTCTCCAGAGGGGATATCAAATTCATATTCACGGACAGAAGGCCTACAACGGGGTTGCACTGATCAGTCGCACACCACTGGAAGACGTGCGGATGGGTTTCAGCGCAGAACTTCTTGACGACGCAGAAGCCAAGGAACTTGGTGCTCAAAAACGCGTCATCAGCGCTCTCATCGATGGCGTACGGGTAGTGAATTTGTACGTCCCCAATGGATCGAGTCTCAGCTCGGATAAATACAGCTACAAGCTCAGCTGGCTGTCCTGCCTGGAGCGCTACTTGAGGGCCATCCAAACCAGAGATGAACCGCTTTGCGTGATGGGAGATTTCAACATTGGACTTGAAGCGAGAGACCTTCCTGATCCAGATCGTTTAACAGGGGGGATCATGGCCTCAGATCGCGAGCGGAACGCCTTGAAAGCGGCCTTAGGTCCTGATCTTCAGGACGCATTTCGTCTATTCGAACCGAACAGCGGCCATTGGAGCTGGTGGGATTACCGCAGTGGTGCTTGGGATCGAGGTCGTGGCTGGCGCATCGATCACATCTATCTCGATGAAACGCTTCGGGCAGTAGCTCGAAGCTGTTCGATCGACAAGCAAGAACGGGGACGCATCCAACCCAGCGACCACGCACCTGTGGTTGTTGACCTCGCCTGGGACTTCGAGGACGACGAAGAGATGGAGGACTGAGTTCAGCCCAGAATGTTGTTTGAAGACAACCCTTCGTTCAATACACAATGGCTTCTTCTGGAAGCGATTGTCCCTCTGCTTGCAATTGCACGGAACGTCGCAACGACTCGCCGCAGCTCTTTGGTGTCGGAAAAATTTTTCCGGGGTTGGCACGGCCAAGCGGATCAAAAGCAAGCCGAACCCATTGCATGCTGATCAGATCTTCAGCGCTGAACATTTGGTCGAGATAACAGCGTTTATCGCTGCCAACTCCGTGTTCACCGCTGATACTCCCACCGACCTCCAGGCAAAGATTCATGATCGCGCCGCCGAGAGCTTTCACCCGTTCATTCACACCCTGCTCTGACGAGCGATACAAGATCAAAGGATGAAGGTTTCCATCACCGGCATGGAACACATTCGCCACCACTAGACCGTGTTCGGCACTGAGCTGATCGATGGCCTCGAGAACCCTTGGCAGAGCCGTACGTGGCACCACACCGTCTTGGAGGTAATAACTGGGATATTGCCTGCCGAGCGCTGAAATGGCACTTTTACGGCCTTTCCAGAGACGGGCACGATCCTCTTCACTCCAGGCTTCACGGATCGCGCCAGCCCCAGCCTCTCGACAAAGGGCCGTTGTGACCGTGACCGCTTGCTTGACCTCCTGTTCCTGCCCATCGAGCTCAATCAATAAAACAGCTCCAGCCTCCGGCGGATATTCCTCTTCTCCAAAGGCTTCATTCACCGCCTGAATGCAGGTCTGATCCATGATTTCCAGACCAGCCGGCAACACCCCCGCGCGAGTGATCAAGCGCACTGCCTCTCCAGCGGCCTGCATGGACGGGAAATCTGCCAGCAACACTCCAACAGCATCGGGAGCACGCAACAAGCGCAGGGTGATCGCCGTGGCAATTCCAAGCGTGCCCTCACTCCCAATAAACACACCCCGAAGATCAAGCTCAGCCGCATCGCACAACGAGGTACCAAGGCGCGTGGGTGTGCCATTTGGCAGCACTACATCCAACGAGAGCACATGGTTGCTGGTGACGCCGTACTTCAAGCAATGCACACCACCTGAATTTTCAGCGACATTGCCACCGATGCTGCAAACCACCTGACTCGAAGGATCTGGGGCGTAATAAAAGCCATCACCAACAACCGCACGACTCACCCAGCTATTGATCACACCGGGCTCCACCGTGATCGTCTGATTGTCGAGATCAATGTCGAGAATTCGGCGCATCCGACTGGTCACGACCAACAGCGCTTCTTGCTCAACCAACGCACCACCTGAAAGCCCCGTGCCACTCCCTCGAGCCACAAAAGGAATGCCCAGGCGATGACAACACGCCAAAATTTGGGCGACCTGTTCGGCCGTTTCCGGCAACACCGCAAGTCTCGGCATGTGCCGATCCATGGTGAGACCATCACAGTCGTAAGACAACAATTCTTGCCGTTTCGCGACCACAGATTTGGAGGGAAGAAACCCTCTCAATTCCCGCTCAAGCGCTGGCCAGTCGTAGTTCACTGATGACGTGCCGAACAGTTGCAACTTAGGCAGTTTTGTCATCAATTCTTAGGCTTCAACTACAGAAAAAACACATCGGGCCGATCTTGGGTCAAGATGTTGCACGGTTTGCAATTGCCCTTTGGCTCCCGTCCCCGTGACTGCTTCCAACCTGAACACCAGCCACTCCGAAGCCATTTTCAGTGCTGCCAAGGCTCTGATGCCCGGCGGCGTGAGCTCTCCGGTGCGCGCCTTCAAGTCGGTTGGCGGACAACCCATCGTGTTCGATCGGGTTAAAGGTCCTTATGCCTGGGATGTCGATGGCAATAAGTACGTGGACTACATCGGCAGCTGGGGGCCAGCCATCTGCGGTCATGCTCATCCAGAGGTCATCAGCGCTCTCCAAGAGGCGATCGAAAAAGGCACAAGCTTTGGTGCTCCCTGCGCTTTAGAGAACACCCTGGCCGAGATGGTGATTGAAGCCGTCCCAAGCGTTGAGATGGTGCGCTTTGTGAATAGCGGCACGGAAGCCTGCATGTCGATGCTGCGCCTGATTCGAGCTTTTACAGGGCGAGACAAAATCATCAAGTTCGAAGGCTGTTACCACGGCCATGCGGACATGTTCCTCGTCAAAGCTGGCTCAGGCGTGGCAACACTCGGTTTGCCTGATTCCCCCGGAGTGCCAAGGAGCACCACAGCCAACACGCTGACAGCTCCGTACAACGATCTGGAATCGGTCAAGCAGCTCTTCGCTGAGAATCCCGACGCCATTGCTGGCGTGATTCTCGAGCCGATTGTGGGCAATGCAGGTTTCATTCAACCTGAACCTGGGTTTTTGGAGGGCCTGCGAGAACTCACCAAAGAAAACGGAGCACTTCTCGTCTTCGATGAAGTGATGACTGGTTTCCGCATCAGCTACGGCGGCGCTCAAGCACACTTTGGAGTGACTCCCGATCTCACCACGATGGGAAAGGTGATTGGAGGAGGATTACCCGTTGGTGCCTATGGCGGTCGCAAGGAGATCATGGAAATGGTCGCCCCAGCGGGTCCTATGTATCAAGCAGGAACGTTGAGTGGCAATCCCTTGGCAATGACGGCTGGGATCAAAACACTTGAATTACTTAAGCAGCCAGGAAGTTACGAAAAGCTCACTGCCACAACAGAACGCTTAATTCAAGGAATCCTGGATGCAGGTAGAGAAGCAGGTCTTCCAATCACCGGTGGAAGTGTTGGAGCCATGTTTGGTTTCTTCCTTTGTGAAGGTCCAGTCCGAAACTTCGAAGAAGCGAAGGCAACCGATTCAGTACGGTTTGGACTACTGCACAGAGCAATGCTGGAACGAGGTGTATACCTTGCACCCTCAGCCTTTGAAGCTGGTTTCACGTCTCTTGCTCATTCAGATGAGAACATTGACGCGACCATCCAGGCCTTCCGAGACAGCTTCGCTGCAATCTCCTGAATAGAACGAGGCTAAAGACTCAATTTATCGCGAATGCGATCCTGAGTTTTGGTTTATTTTTTACTGGAGCTCAAGCCAACGATGCGGACACATCTCGGCCACAACCTCGATGGATTGATTTAAATCTAGATTTCACTGCTCAACCTGTAGTGGGAGTTGCAGGTGGACTAGAGCCATCTTCAAGTAGTTGGATGCAACAAGTTGCCGCGGGACTCACCCTCAGCTCGGGCCTAAACAAAAACCGGAGCAGCTGGACAGGCTTAGATCACTGGCAGATTCATTTGACACTGAGTCAGTTTGCCGGCAATCCAAATCTCAACGAACAACTAGGAACAGACTATCCGCTACAAAGTTTGGTCACTCCAACAGGCACGTGGATCACGCAAGCATCAGTAGAACGAATCGAAAGTGATAACAAAATAGACTGGAGCATGAATGCTGGAGTAATCACAATCGGAAACAATTTAATGGATATACCTGTCCTTGATTACTACATAAATGACACATTAGACACACCCTACAATCTATCTGTAATTGGCTACCCAATCACGCCGCTTACTGCCACAGGAGCACAAATAGGCTTGCACCATAATCAGCTTGGAAGCCTTGATTATGCATACTACAACTTAGACAGGACGCGTCAAATTGCTGCCGCTCTAGGGGTTACACCGATGACACCGAAGCTTGAAGGCAACCTACAACTTTTCCAGTGGTCGATCAATCCATTAGCCAACTCAAAACAGAGAAAAGCAAAGGAAGAAGAACAAAATATGCCAGAGTCACTTATTCAATTGGGCGGTTACATTTCATCTACCAACTTAAATATAAACTCAAATAAAAACCTGGGCGAAGGCATCAATCGAGGTATTTACGGCACAGTAACTTGGCCAATATCGCTACCAATTGGGCAAGACAGCCGGATTTGGATATCTAGCAGCCTCAGCCTAGATCCAAACAACAACCCATTAGCAAGCTATACAGCGGCAGGACTTCTAAGCCAAGGCATCTTGGATGGCAGGCCTCAAGACGTGCTGGCAATAGGCTTCAACCGAAACGGATTCAGTCGAAGCATTACCCCCGACCAAAGCTACGAAGGGGTCATTGAAATCAACTACAAGATACAAATCTCTGAACGCCTACAAATACAGCCACTTATGCAATGGATCATCAACCCCTCTGGGTTAGGATCTCAACCAACAATCTGGGCAACAGGAGCTCAAATCAACTTCTCTATTTAAGATCGCATGGAGATACAAGCATCAAGCCTATTCTCTATCTTGAGACAAACCGCCTGCCTCTCGCTTGCCTGCAATGCAACAGCAATGCTCCTTCTCATTGGCAGCACAAGGAGCGGGCTGGCAGAAACCGTAACTTTAATCCTCAGCAACGGTGACAAAATAAAAGGAACATTGATAAAAAGCGAAAGCAATGAGCTAACAACAGTTATCAATCATCCCAGCCTTGGGAGACTCGAAATTCAAGCCAATTCTCTGAAACCCAAGCCAAAGAGGAAGCGCTGGACAGGCAGCTTCTCAGCTGGAGTAACTGGCTCAAATACAGACCGAGACTATGATCTCGACAGCACATCTCAACTGATTACACAATACAAGGACGAGGTAAACCTACTTACCTTTAAAGCCAACACAGAATATGACATTTCAAGAAACGAGGATCAGAAGGAAAGGTCGACTGATACCAACCAAGGGCAAATCGACTTACGATATTCATACACATTCTCAGGAAAACTGAGTGCCTATGCATCTAATACCTATGAGTACGACATGCTGAATCAAGTTGGCAAAAACAATCTTATCAATTCGATTGGACTTGGATATGACCTCATCAAAACGGATACAACAACCCTCAACCTCTCGGCAGGCCCTTCTGCACAGAGCATCTGGGGAGGACCTGGGTGCAATGCTGATCAATACTGTGGCAACACTTACGCAGCAAGCAGTGCCCGAATTGGTTTCGACTGGGTGCCAAACAACTACTTCAATCTTTCGCTAAGCAACCAATTCACAGGCTCATATGTAGACGGAGTGTCTCCTAGCAATAATTTTTCAGGAACAATTAAAATTTATCCCTTTGGTGACAAAAAGCTTTTCACATCACTCAACGGACAACTCATTTACAATGCACTAACCAGTCCACAAATAGACAATAGTTTTTCATTGCAGTTTGGCACACAACTTTTTTAAGACTGCTCAGCTACTCCCTAACTACGGCCATTCAACAATATACGATCGCCTAGAGAAAGAAGATCATAAGGAGACAATACCAGCGCCGAAAGCAATGATTATAGCGCTAAATTGAAACGCCAAAGGGTTGACCCGCAGGGCATTGCAGCTTGTCAACAGCAAGCTGCAATCGAGGATTACTAAATATTAGACTTCAAGCAGAAATTAGAGAAGAAACCTAGATTCAGCGATAATTTTCAAATTGAAGCGGAACATCTAGTTCTTCTTCCTTGCTTTTCACGAGTTGAATCGCAGCCTGAAGATCATCCTTACTCTTGCCCGTAATACGAAGACTTTCCCCTTGAATCGCAACCGTGACCTTCTTCAATTCATCGCGGACCATTTTGCTGAGCTTTTTGGCAAGCTCTTGACTGAGCCCCTTTCGCAATTGAACAACCTGCTTCACACGATTCCCCCCAACAGCTTCAGGAGTTTGGAAGTCAAAAATCTTTAGAGAAAGATCTCGCTTTGTTGCTTTAGTCCTCAAGATATCTTCAACTGCCTGCAATGTCATGTCACTAGCTGTGGTAATGACCACTTCCGTTTCCGCTAGATCAATCTCTGTACCTGAGTCCTTAAGGTCGTAGCGATTTCCAACATCTCGGCGGACTTGATCCAGAGTATTAACCAGCTCCTGGCGGTCAAAATCTGAAACCACATCAAATGAATATGACGCCATAGTGCTGTGCTGCTGATCCGAACAGGTCTTCGCTCAACTTACTCACGTTGAGCGATTATGGCAGGGTTAACAAACAAACTCAGAGCATTACTGACGGTTCTGGCACTGAAAAGCAGAATTTCAGGGTCCTAAGCCCGAAAGCCAATGCAATGCCCATGCCATGTTGAGCCCGACCTAACAGAACAAACCTACAAAAACCTCCAAATATTGAATCAATATTATTTTAAAAGGGTTTACGAAGGATTGAGATTAAGGATGCTTCGCAACTAAATTACAATTGCCAAAGACTACCAAAGTAGTATTTTCAGGATCTCCATGACAACACCTCTCGATCAGGCACGCGACATTGCCAATGAGATGGAAAAACTCGCGGATCAGCTCAAGCCTAATGTAATTCGAGCCGCTCGATCTGATGAAGAGGGACGCAAAAATCTTGATCGTCTTGAATATGCTCTTGGAACGATTGGGAAGGCTCTCATCCTTACTGACTACAGCATGGATGAACAAAAAGATCTCGATAAACTCGAAGAATTCAGAGAACTGCATGGCAGGAAATAAGACAGTGAAGTCCTCAGATGCCCTTCTCAAACAAAAAACCACGCTATGGATTGGCCCCATCTGATGCAGCTTGCTCTAAATCTTTCCAGGTCAAATCAATCAAAGGCAGTGCTTCATCAATTTCTTGTTTCAAGCATGAGGCCTCATCACTTAGCCCCTGCTCGATCAACTGCTGATATTTCTTGTATTGGTTGACCCAGATCAGGATCGTGGGGGTGCTGTTCGTCATGCTTCTAGTGTGGCGCAACATTCCATCAACAGGGGCTGGTGATGAAATGCCATTGGGCATCAAATCAAAGCTCAAGCTAATCGATTCATCCGCTTGTAAGGCCTGGATGCGTAAGACCTGACTTGCCATCTTGCGAGTCAAACCTGCCTCAAAGGGGATTAGGGGCCGATTCCAGCAACAACAGCGTTTTCCATTTTATGGGCGCTGATAATCACAGTGTAATCAAAGACAGAACTCTGAACCCAAAAACTTGATCAATCACCTCAACGAATCAAAAGCATTCAACGGGCTTAGAGGAATCCAACCATGCCTTTCAAAACGATTGTCAATCAAAGCGCCCAAGCAAGACGCTAGAAATCATGTTTCTCACCCTCAACCACCATCGCAACCAATAAAGGCCAGTAGCGATAGCTCGATCGAATCAAGAGAGCCCAAATGAACCAGAGAAGCCAAAAATTAACGCTTTCATCGATGGCTTGAGCGCAGTCCTGTTGCAGCCGCTTGGCCACAGAACTTGAAACTTGCTGCTGCAACGACCGATTCATTGCTGCGCACACCCTTCCTGCGGGAAGACGGAACAATTCTGCAGAGAGCCAGGCTGGAGCCAAAGCCACTGGGATCGCAACCAACCATCTGCCGACAAATCGCTCTAAAGAACGACTCGGCACAATGCGTCTCGGCTTGGAAGAGGGCATCAAACGCCAATCCAGACGCACAATGTCCTGAAATTAGAAACGACTGGTCAACTAGACCAGCGGATTGACATCAAGCGAAAGCTTTCTCATCAGTTATGCGTTGACAAACCACGCTGTCCAACGATTAAGGACTCAGCATCACACAGCTCGATTCACAAAGCACATTGACGAACGTCGTTCGAAACAACAAATCAAGCAAGGCATCCATACTCTCAGAAAGTTTTACTTAAGTTGGATTTTGATGCCCTTGACTATTTAATTTGACGTTTAAACGTATAGCAACCACCATGATACCCAGTGAAGGGCTGTGCATAGGTAATCAGTTCCCAACCCTGCTGTCCAAGCTCGTTCATCAATCCCACCAAAGTGACATCATGCTGTGGATGTCTTCGAGAAATCAACTGCTTTTCATCAAGCCAAAGTTCCTCGATTTCTCCAGTCCAAGACTTTCCTTTCGGAACAAAACGCAATTGCGTGTATTCCCAAGTCATTGAGGTAAGCCATCATCGCATTGACTGTAAAGCAAAGATCGAACCGACAAACCGTAGACGGCACAATCTCAATCCACTACAAAGCAGCTATTGCACCTGAAGCACGGGCAACCATGTGCTTCACGCCATTCAGACCAAGGGGTAAGCGTTGGAGTCTTAACCCTCAGCCAACAACAAATACGGCCGTCATAAAGACAGCAGAAATAGCTGCTAGAAAGCTGCCAATACCTGCAGCTTGAATCCAGTTTGGGCTCATCAAAAGTCCTCGATGCCTTTGTTCTGGCTCAAGCCAAGCTCTGACATCAAGGTCTGTTCTGAAACGGAAACGAAAAAGCAATCAGAAGAAGAGAGGCCGCCCCTCCCGGATGGAAGAGACGGCCTAGCGCGCTCGTTTGTACATATCGCTAGCCAATGTCCAGTGAGTGTGTATCGGAGAAGCGTGAACCTCGAAACGACAACAGTGAACAGAAAGAGAAGTACGAAGCGTCTGGCGTTCGGCGCCTGGGGCCTGGTTCCTAAGTGGTGAGTGGTTGAACTCCTTAGGGCACCTGGTTCGGTGCAGATGGAGTGTCGATCGACGTGGCGCTCAAGAGATTGCCTACCGAAGGACGGAACTCGCCGTTGGGTGAAAAAACTGTTGGAGCAGGGGCCAAGTGGTCAGGCTGCTTCTCTGATCTGCTCAGGTGGAGTGTCGGCCGTCATGGCTCCTCCGATTTCGATACACAAAGTGTGGCTTAGACGGGTGGATAGCGCATCGGTGCAATGGCGCATTGCCATCAGAAACAAAACCGACCACATTAGGAGTGGCGTGCATTAAAACTCCATCCACTCTGAGCTGGAATAACACCTCACCAACATTGATCTAGCGACTGCTGATCAAACTTTCAGCCATCATCAAGCTTTGGGGTGAATGACTCAGAACTTCGTCATCGACGATCCACTCGCTCAGACGGGAAGCAACTGGACAAAACCTCAAAAAACTAAGTTCACTTTTCGCGTAAGTCGAAAAGAGCTGGTCTGTTGCTACAAAACATTTGGAGCCACAGACAGAATACCAACAGCGAGAATAAATCGTAACCTCCCTCCATTTTCTTTATCATCTTGCTGTCTCACGACATCAATAAAGTAAAACATGAGATGTCCACCAGAAAGCGATGAATGATTCAGATTGACTGATCAACTACTCGACCAAGTTCAAAGCTTTTAGCACTTTCAAGCGAATCCCTCCAAGTTTTTCCCAAGCAACCAAAGCATCGGCCTTGGAGGCATAAGGCCTCCAATCGTCTTCGACAATACGCCGTTGAATGTGAGCCGCTACGCGTTGAACAACTGCTTTATCACTAGGCCGATCGAGATGGATCGTTGTTTTGTTTAACTCAACATCCATATCAGTTCGAGTCTCCTCGCAAAGAGAGGAATTTGCGGCTGTGGATTACAACCTTAATCCAGCGTCGCATCGTCGTGCCGTATGGCGCCCCTCAGCCTGCTTTGACGCTGAGGAAGGGTTTTCCCTCGATCCAGTAAAAACACTTGGGAGATCAGGACCGTAACCGTACCTCTAACCGAACAGCAGTTACGGATCCAAACTCAATAGATTCGCCTGAACGTTGAAAAAACCAATGATTAACCACCGTTTGTCAATCGAACAAAAGTTTCAACTCGAAGCAGCTTTTAGAGAGATTGATGCTTGCGATGACATTGAAAGACTTCGTGAGATCACCAAAGCAATTATCACAGCACAGGAAAATGAGAAAGCTTTTGCAAGAGAAGCCATTTCACGAATGCGTCATGAAATAGAGGCACAAGCAACCTCTACTTTTGGATTCAATCGCGTAGCAGACTAAGCAATAATTAATATAATCTGGATTAACATACCACCATTATTCAGCACCGCATCTTAGACGCAATAGTCAAAAACCTTCACCAGACTCACGATCACACATGTAATTCGCAAAAATCAATTGCAGCTAGCCCAGAAAACTTGACCTTAAACTATTCAAAATCTCCCATTATGATAACATTCGGTCGCTAATGACCACCTCATTCCCTCGAATTGACTCAACAATCAACATCGATTTGTCTTCAGAACTCTTGCTCCAGCTTACGTAAAATCAATTGAGTTGATGACTGAGATCAATCAACAACTCGAGGCGCATATGCTCACGCAACAGCAGACAAACATGACAACAACTAGAGATTGAGGCATAAAGAGGTGACACAGCAAACCCAAACATGCAACTACCTAAATGGGAAATAATGACGGACGAGAGTCAAATGATGGTTAAGAAGACCGCGATTGGCTTAGGCATTGGTATTTTGGTGGTTTCGGTTGCTTTGGGGTTCATCAAAGCAACGCTTCCGATTATTATCCTTGGCGGAGCAGGCTATTTAGGCTGGAAGAAGGTCCTCAACAAAAAACAGTGTTGGTTGCTGTTTAGTCCATAGAACTGCGGCATTGCATCAAAGGATGGCAAGGAGGGATCGCTACGATCCCTTCACGAGCAACCGATCAACACCTGCAGTGCTATCAGAAGAGTTTGACTATTCGGCTTCCATTTCATGGATGGACATCAGGGAAAATTTACCTTTCATCGATCCAGAGAATCTCTCGTCCCAAGATGTATTGGAGGTACTTCTGCATCTCTTTCGGCAAAAACCCGGCTTTATTGACCGGGGGAACGAGATTAATAACAAGGAAACAGCCTGGGTGAATGCATTACTGTTTCGACTCACGCCTGCTATCGATCACGACGGACTGCCCGCCTTCGTCGTGGAGGTCATCGGCTCCAGTGTCGACCGAATGGCAAATCTACGTTCAGAATCTTGAACACTATCAAAAAGATGAACGAAACCTAAGACTCTCCAGGCAAGGCATATCAATCAAGAATCATTCAACCTTGGAAGCCAAATCAAAGGAAGTAACAAACATCATTCTTCCCAATCAACAAGAGAGGCTTAGGTTCCAAAGAAGCGAAAAGAAATCAATACAGTTTGGATGAATTGCCAACCCTTTCAAGCAAGTTGAGATTCAGATCAGGTTCCAAGAACATCAGATTTCTATCTTCTATTGATTTAACAGCCCTTTGACAATTGGTAGCACTCATGGGAACCGAGTTGCAGACCATCCAGCGATCGCACAATGTGCTTGACCTCATCACCGTTCACCCAATGGATGAAGCCATCGTCTACATCTGAGACTTGAAACATTGTGTTCACCATCGGATCCCTGGATCCTCCTTCACAGAACACCACCTGTCCCATCCACCAATTGCCATCAACCTTGGATGCATCGTGGTTCTCCGCCTGCACAATGACAAAGTCGCCAGTATTCACTCCCAAGAATGCGGGAGCATCCTGGCCAGCACACTGACTCCGGCCCCGGAGAGAACGATCAACAATCACTAGTACTCCTGCACTATTTGTCGAGTTCTAGGGTCTCTGCTTCAGCTGTCAAGCCCCTTCCCGATTTGGGATTGGCGAGCACTTGAGTGCAAACCAACAGAGTGATGTGCTTGCGCCAACCATTTGAAAAGGCCCTGAAACCGAACTCCTGGATACGGGTGGCCCCTCTTCCAGGCCAAGCGCGGCGGACATAGACCGATCAGGTCCCTCTCGGAGACACCCATGACAACGGCATCCCTTCTAGCCCAAGAACGCTATTGGAATGATCTTGCAGCAGAGCAAATCCGATGTGAACGATTGGTCAAAGCTGAACGCCTCAACGGCCGTCTGGCAATGCTCGGATTTGTGGCTCTTATTGCCACCGAAGACCTCTTGCATCAGGGCCTACTGCAATCCTTGGGCTTCTAAGCCCGAACAAGAGCACAACCAATTCAATGTTTTTGAGAGCAACCCATGACTAACAACGACACACAATCCCGCTTCGGCTTCGTTAATTTTGCTGAAACCTGGAACGGGCGTCTTGCGATGCTTGGCTTTGTAATCGGCCTCGGCACCGAGCTACTAACGGGTCAGGGAATCCTGAACCAAATCGGCTTCTAATTCGATCTTCACAATCTCTAAGGCGACAATCCGAGCCAATTGTCGCCTTAATAGCGATTTCTAACTCCTGCTTCAATTCTTGAGCCAACCGTCAGCATTAAGGGCTGAGTCGTTTCTTCAAAGGGGAATAGTGATCGACCATTTGTTGCGTCTAAACCGCCAACGCTTCCCCGAATCCTCGGATTTAGGGACACTGTCGGAATGAAAGCCCTTCGGATCATCAAGGTGTTGACCGATCTCCGTTGCTCCATCAAGAGGAATCTCAGACCCAACGTAGTGATCACCTTCCTTAAGGCATATACGCACCGGAGCCTGCGAGTAACTGGTCCAAATCCCTGTTCTCTTAACTGTGTATTTGCCAGCGCTCTCTGCCCATTGATTACAAGCTCTAAGCGCAGCCTCTGGAGACTCATAGCGGTTGAGGCCATAAATAAAACTAATAAAATGGGGTACTTGAGTAATCACCAGCGCTGCCAAAAGGAGCTGTGTTATTCGACTGGAATTCATAGGAGCCCATTGCTTTGTCATACCTGAACCATGGTCAACAATTTCAGTGGCATGGGGCAATTCAAAGCAACCTCCCTCTCAATCAAACAAGCGCTCGATCCCATCCTCAAAGCAAACAAAATACAAAAGCAAAACAAACTTGTCCAAGTAAAAATTAAAATTTATTATTCAACCTGTAAATATCTAAGCGCAGGACTGGACCAAGAGACTGAGAGGGAGGCAGAGAAGGAGATTCGGGGTAAAAACTTGACGACCATTCATATATCCCCTGCCTTGGATTAATACTTGGAATAACGACACTAACGATCTGACCAGGCTTTACAGAAGGACTGAAGACAATCTCAGTGATTCCACGCTCATCATCAAATCGTATACTTGCAAGCCCTTTTTTTCCCCGCTTCCTTAGATTGTAAAATCCAGAATAAACCGTGAGATCTTTATCTCCCCACTTCCACCTTTCAGTGCCAGTGATTTGCGACAAAGCAATTCTTTCAAGATTTGCTCCAGCGTTGCTGGGCAGCTCTAATGAAATAACAGGATAAGATCTCTGATAAGAATTTGAGTATGAATTGTGAATGGAAATACTTCTAGGAGGATTTTCAAAAAACTCCTGACCATATAGCTCCGTCGAATGCGCACTCAAGGGCTGAGCGCAAAGGAAAAGGAGAGAGAGTGTGGCAGCCTTATTCACAGGTTTATTTTTTTTGCGATTCTAGTAGACAACTCAAGGGAAGAGAGAGAAGCACAAAACAGGCGAATACATCTGACCTATCAACTCATTTCATAAGCAGATCTGGCAATTTCTATTGATCTTTTGGGACTACCTCATTGCAAACGCCAGGCATGAGCGAACAGCATGGCCTAGATCGCACGCCAATCGATCCTGCCATTTAGCTCTATCACTCTGATGCGTATCGAACCAACAGTGACCTCACGATGCACTAACAGAAGAGGGGCCTGGCAATGGCAAGGATTCAACGCATGGGTTGGAAACCATGAACATGTATGAGTTGCGGAGAGCTGTTAATACCCACCAAAACGCAGCGCAAGCTCCAAGGCCCCATAACCAAAAAGAAATGTGCTGCCCAGCAGTGCCAACTCTCTTTTAGAACTTGCCATAGAAAGAAGGGACAAACCCACCAGCGACACTCCAAAGAATCTAAAGGGAATCTGAAGATCCAATATTTAGAAAGCTATCAATTCAGCCACCACGAGGCGGCTGTTTACTCAAATTCATGAAAAACGCGTAACAAAGCGAGGTTTCAGGCCTTACAGCAATATTTCTATTTATTCCTGACGAGATGAAAATGATTGAGCTCGAGCCGCAGCCCCATGCGATAACGAGCTCAGTCCTTCTGGCTGACACGCTTCTTTGGAACGGGGGTTTTGGGGCCTCAGTCCAGATCTGTCAGAAGCAGGATCATCACCAACGCAAGCGCCATGACGTCCTCCCTTGAGTTGATTGTGCTTATCGAGACTGATGTGCTTTTTGCTGTCTTGCTTTCTGAGATTTACTAGCCAGACTTAACCATCTATCCGATTGTCCTTTTTGTCAGTCGATCGCAATTTGAGAGCCGTCGCAGCCAATTCGCCGGCAGACGCAGCCCGCCTTCAGCAGGAGGAGCGCCTCAGCAGTTCAAGGGTTCGCAGAACTCCGGTGTCGACGCGAACAGATCGCAGCGAGAGAGGAGCGGGCGCTCTCTCATAGGACTCTGGTTCTCATCCTGTTTCAACGCCAGCACAAGAGGAAGGATTAAGACAGCGCTATGGCAGTACCCCCACTGCTGGATTCGAACCGACGACCAACTGTTTAGAAAGCAGCCAAAAGACCAGTCTCAATACTGCTTTTCATGTCGTGATCTTTGATGTGGGGGCTCCGGGGGGAGGACAAGCGAGACCCATGAACCAGCGATTTTGGACAAAACATGGGGGGAGATGTGGTTTACCCAGTAAGTCAATGTCTGTCTCTGGACATCTTCGGGTAGCCGTACCCCTTAAGGCACATTGATATTGAAAAAACAGCAACGGCTTGCTCATAGGGAGTCGCTTCTCCAATCACTGGACAGGAAGGGGTAAACGAAGCCAGTGGAGCTGATAAGGCCAACAAATTCAATATTTTAATTTGCCGCTAGTATTGACGGCAAAAAACACAATTAACCTGGGATTATGATGCTATAACCTTGACTTCTAAGTATTCATTAACCCCCTCGGCTCCACCTTCTCTACCAGTTCCAGATAACTTATAACCACCAAATGGTGAGCCAGGAGCAATAAATGAATTATTGATATTTACGGAACCGCTTCGCAACAACCGTGCGACTGTTTGCGCACGACCTTGGTCTAAAGTTTGAATATATGCAGCCAATCCATAAGCATTATCATTTGCTAATTCAATTGCCTCTTTTTCTGAATCAAACGGAATCATGCATAAAACTGGTCCAAAGATCTCTTCTCTCGCAATCTTCATAGTATTTTTTACATCTGCAAAGACTGTTGGGCGTGCAAAATATCCGACTTGGCATTCCTGAGGTTTCCCCAGCCCGCCTGAGATACAACGTGCTCCTTCTTCTAAACCACAAGCAATAAGTGATTGAACTCGATCAAATTGAATTTGGCTTACCAATGGGCCCAAGTGATTTCCTGATTTTGTTGGGTCACCAACTGAGATACGCTCACACTTATCGTGAGCCAACTCAATTGATTTTTCATAAACTGAGCGTTCAACAAGCATTCTTGTCGCCGCATCACAGCTCTGGCCTGAATTTATAAAACATGCATCAATTCCTTGATCTATAGCTGTCGACAATTCACAGTCAGCAAAAACTAAATTTGGAGATTTACCTCCTAATTCGAGCGTAGTTTTGGCAATACGTTCGGCAGAATTGCGAATTATGCTACGTCCTGCTCCTGTAGATCCTGTGAAAGAAATCATGGCAACATTAGGATGTTTTGATAGGGCCGAACCAGCAACATTTCCTAGGCCATGAATCATATTAAAAACACCTTTTGGAACACCTGCTTCATGCATCACTTCAGCGAACAGAATTGCAGAAAGGGGGGTTAATTCTGATGGTTTTAACACCATTGTACAACCAGCAGCTAATGCTGGAGCAACCTTGAGAACAATTTGGTTAATTGGCCAATTCCATGGTGTTATGAGTCCACAAACCCCAATCGGCTCCATAACAATCGTATCTCCATTCCTAAGTTTTCGTTCAAACTTATATTCTTTTACATCATCAATCAAGGCTGACAGATGATCAATTCCTGCCTGCGCCTGTGCGCTTCTCGCAAAATCAATTGGAGCACCCATCTCCATTGAGATTGCTGAGGCAAACTCATCAACTCTTTGCTCATAAATTTTAAGTATATTTTGCAACAAATCAATACGTTCTTCTACAGAAGAATGGCCAAAACTTTTAAACGCAATAGTTGCTGCAGCCACCACTTTTTCAACATCAGCATCACCAGCTAGCGCAATTTTCCCAATACTTTCTTCTGTAGCAGGATTAATTACCGAGAGCCTTTCTTTGCTGCTAGAGACCTCCCACTCCCCGTCAACATAAAACAATTGAAACTTATCAAAAATCTTATTAATTTCAAGCATTTAATAGAGTGACAGCGTATTTTTTATTATACGTTGCTCAAGTCTCGCTGTCGACGAATCGAAAGGGTAAATCTTTACTGAGTAATGCTAGCGATCCATCCATGGCCTACAAATGAGACGACAACATTACCAATAAATCACAAAGCTAAATACACTATTGGCTTTATAATATAGTTTTTACAAAATAGGAATGGCCATGCAGATCTTGGCTCCCTCATTGACTCCAAGCATCGCCGGGGCAATCAATCATCGCCAAGCTCACAGGCTGGCGGTTGTTGATGAACCAGGAACCAAGGGGCTCCTTTATTTGTACTTATTTTCCTTTGCTTCTGATTTCGTTCAGCACTGATCGCACAGCTTCACGAATGAAGCCACTGATTTTAATATTCGTGCTACGTAACCATTCATCGGCAGATTTGTACAAACGAACCTCGACAGGTTTCACAGAAGTGGGGTTAATCAGCGTCGGCAGACGCTTCAGCTGCCATGGCTTGTCGTCAGTCATTTGACAGCCCTATGTGGCGCTGTGCTGAGTTTGGCGAGTTAACGCGATTGAGAAGCTGCGCCGTGGTACGACGCGGCTTCGGGAAGCCTTTCACCCGAATGGACAAACTTTTGAGCAAAACCCATTTCAACCCTTGGCAGCGGCCAAATTGAGAAAGGCCCAGCCCTGTGATGGACTGGGATTTGAGCTACGCCCCCTGGCGGATTCGAACCGACGACCGACTGCTTAGAAGGCAGTTGCTCTATCCAGCTGAGCTAAGGGAGCATTCATCCATTTTGACAGTCGACGTACGCCACCCCGCTTAAACTTAAGAGCTGTGCGGTATGAACGATGGCCCCCAGCCGGCTTAACGACAGCCACAAGCAGGAAATTGTGGAGAAGTACCGCGCTGGAGAAACAAGCTCCCAGATCGCGGTGGCCTATGGCTGCAGCACCAACACGGTGAGTCGAACCGTCAGGTCCCTGCTAAGCCCTGAGGAGTACGCCAATCTCAAAGCCCAGCGTTCAGCCAAAAGCTCTGGTTTAGAGAGCCCTGGTCGCAAAAGCACGTCTTTAGAAGGCATCGTCCCTGAAATCAAGATCGCTGAAGACAGTCCTAGCGAGAGCACTCAAACCAGCTTCGAAGACGTCACAACAGACGCCTCAAGTGCGACGAAAGAAGGAGGGGAAGAGAGCGATGGCAGTAATGGGAATGGCGATGGCACCACCGAAACCCTCGCTCTCGATGACGCCGAAGATTTCAGCAGCGCTGACCTCGACGACAACCAGACCTTCAACACAGAGGACGAAAATGTCTTCCATGAAATAGCGGTGCTGCCTGTAGACCTGCCTCAGGTCACCACCCAACAAGTCATTTGCCGACCCTTTGCCTCTGAACTTTTGCCAGACAGCGTGTACATGCTGGTGGACAAAACGGTGGAGCTCGATCCTCGACCGCTCAGTGAGTTCCCTGAATTGGGCCTCAGTGATCCCTCAGAGCAGCAACGCCAGGCCTTATGCCTCTATGCAAGTCCGAGAGCTGCTAAACGCCAATGCGGCCGCAGTCAGCGCGTGATCAAGGTGCCAGACACCCAGATCTTTGCGCAAACATCGTCATATCTGCTCGCTCGTGGCATCACCCACTTAGTCGTTGAGGGCTCCCTTTTTGCCCTCAAGTCCTGATCTAGCGGTCTTGATCAGGGGCTGGCGCCAATACCGCGGCCACACTGCCGCCACTGACAATTCCTAATACCAAGCTGATGCCAACAATGAAACCTGAGGGAAGGGGAGCAGACTGACCAACGCCAAGATTGAGGCGATAGCGATCATTCAGATTCTGAGCGCCAAGACAGAGCACTAACAGCAGCGTCAGCCCGCTCCCCAGACTTAACAAAAGTAGTCTCAGGCGGATGAGCATTGCAATCGCTTTCGACTCCATCAGTCTGACTGTTCGCTCACCGCATGCAGCAACGCATAGAGCTCGCGTTTCGAACGTCCAATCTGGCTGGACAACAGCTTGGCCGCATCCTTAGCACTCATGCCCTCGGCCGTGAGTGCAAGCAACTGCTCACAGCACTGAGTGTCAGTTAAGGCTTCGATCTCTACTGGCACGGCTCCACCCAACACCACTGTGAATTCCCCCTGAGGGCTGTGCTCTTGAAAATGCACCCGCGCTGCCCCAACGGTTGGGCCGACCTGTTGCTCATGCCGCTTCGTTAGTTCTCGAGCCACTTGTAACGGGCGATCCTCACCGCAGAGCTCAAACAGCTCTTCCAGAAGTTGACACAAACGATGGGGGGCTTCATAAATCACGCTGGTGCGCTGCTCACTGGCAATGAAGGCCAGTCGATCTCGGCGTTCCCGGCCTTTTGCAGGCAGAAAACCCTCGAAACAGAACCGGGCCGTGGGAAGCCCGCTGCTCACCAGTGCCGTTGTCGCCGCACAGGGACCAGGAATAGCAATCACCTCAAAAGCCGACGCGCGAGCTGCAGAGACCAATTCCTGCCCAGGGTCACTAATCCCTGGCAAACCGGCATCACTGATCACCGCAACGCTCCGGCCGTCTTCGAGTTCCAGCAACAGCTGGGGAATCCGCGTGCGGGTGTTGTGCTGATGGAACGAGCAGCGTCGAGCTGCTGAACCGATACGGCTCAGCAGTTGTCCGCTGTGCCGCGTGTCCTCACAGGCAATCGTGTCCACTGCGATCAACAGTTCACGTGCTCGAGGCGACAGGTCACCGAGATGGCCAATCGGAGTGCCTACGACATAAAGCACTCCAGCCGCAGGCTCAGCGCGTTGCTTCACAATGGCTCCGCCCAGATCAAACCATGATGCCGAGCTCGCCAACCCTTCTTGCCGGTATCAACCTGCAAGATGTTTTAAAGGTTCTTCGCCCTCTCAGCTGGGGAGCCGCAGACATCCTGCGCGCCTATGCCCGTGGAGAACAGCCACCTCACGGTTTTTCGAAGGCCCTGAGCGTTGACAACGGAGGCGAAGGTCCAGTTTCCGCAGCTGATCTAGCGGTTAATCAATGGCTCCTGGATGGCTTGAAACAATCCTTCCCCACCGCTGATTGGACTCTTCTCAGTGAAGAAACCGCCAAAGAGCAACTAACGGAAGGGCAACCCTTGGCTGCTGAGTGGTTATGGATTTTGGATCCACTCGATGGCACCAAAGATTTCCTGCAAGGCACAGGCGAATACGCCGTGCATCTTGCGTTAGTGCATCAGCAACGACCGGTCCTTGGGGTGGTGCTAGTACCAGAGCGAGAAGAGCTTTGGATTGGTGTGGTGGGTGACGGCACCTGGTGCGAGAACCGCTCAGGAGAACGCACGCCAGTTCGTTTCAGTGAGCGAAAGGCCACCAACCAACTCACCTTGGTGGCAAGCCGCAGTCACAGAGATCAGCGACTTGAACAGTTGATCACCGCCCTAGAACTCGGGGATTCCCATGCGGTGGGCAGTGTTGGCTGCAAAGTGGCCACGATCCTTCGCGGCGAAACCGATTTGTACATCTCCCTGTCTGGGAAAAGTGCTCCGAAAGATTGGGATATGGCCGCTCCAGAAGCCGTACTACTCGCAGCTGGTGGTGCCTTCACCCATGCAGATGGCAGAGAGCTCATCTACAACACCGGCGATGTTCGCCAGGCCGGCTGTTTGATCGCTAGCCATGGAAAAGCCCATGCCACTTTGTGTAGGAAAGCGGCACAGGCGATGGGATTGATCGATCCCGGTTTTCAGGTTTAGGCCTGAGTGGACCCCTCTTAGGAGAGGGGTGCTACTGGCGTGGGAGCCGGTTGTGAGTCAGCAGACTCACCGCTCTGGGGAACGCCACGCAGGGTGAGGTTGATACGGCCGCGATTGTCGATTTCACGCACGCGCACGGTGACCTCATCGCCCACCTTCACCACATCTTCAACTTTTTCGACCCGTGCCTCAGAAAGCTGTGAAATGTGAATCATGCCCTCTTTGCCAGGCAGAATTTCCACAAAGGCACCAATCGGAATGATGCGGGTAATGGAGCCCGTAAACACTTCGCCCTCATTCACCTTGCGGGTGAGGCCTTCAATGATTTTCTGAGCTTCCTCTGCCGCAGCACCATCGTGAGAGGCAATGGTGACAATGCCACTGTCCTCAATATCGATCTTGGTGTTGGTTCGCTCCGTGATGTTCTTGATGGTGCGACCACCAGGACCGATCACGGTGCCAATCAGCTCAGGGTCAATGCGGAAACTCAGCAGACGTGGTGCGTGAGGGGAGAGACCCTCGCGAGGACTTTCGATCGCCTCCATCATCTTTTCAAGGATGTGGAGACGCGCAGGGCGAGCCTGATTCACCGCATCAGCAACGATGCTCACGGGAAGGCCCGTGATCTTCATGTCCATCTGCAGGGCAGTAATTCCCTTATCGGTACCCGCCACTTTGAAATCCATGTCGACAAGGAAGTCTTCAATGCCTTGAATATCGGTGAGGATTTTGACCTCATCTCCCTCCTTGATAAGGCCCATCGCCGCACCACTCACAGGCGACTTCAGCGGAACACCGGCATCCATTAGAGCCAACGTGCTTCCACAAACGGAACCCATTGAGGTGGAGCCATTAGAGCTCAACACTTCGCTGACAACACGCACCACGTAGGGGAAGGTGTCTTTCGCGGGGAGCACGGGGACGATGGCCCGTTCGGCCAACGCACCGTGGCCAATTTCACGGCGTCCCGGAGAACGCATGGGCCTGGTCTCACCGACGGAATAAGCAGGGAAGTTGTAGTGGTGGAGGTAGGTTTTTTCGTTGCTTGGATTGAGATCATCCATCTCCTGAGCATCACTTGGCGTGCCGAGAGTGGCGGTCGACAACACCTGGGTGAGGCCACGTTGAAATAAACCTGAGCCATGCACTCGCTTAGGAAGCACTCCTGCAGCGGCACTGATTGGACGCACCTGATCAAGGTTGCGACCATCAACCCTTTTGCCGTCCTTGAGGATTTGCTGGCGCATCAACGTTTTGGTGAGCGCTTTGAAACTGTTCGGAAGGGCCTTGCCGTTGGCACTCACCGCAACTCGAACCGGATCAGAGTCCTTAAGGCCCTGAATCGTTTCTGCTGTTGTGCTGCGGATGGCGTCCAGCTTCTCGTCACGCTCAGCCTTGGTTTGCTCGAACTGACCAAGCACCTCACCAATCGACTTGCTGCAGGCTTTCTCCAGATAAACAGGCAGCGTTTTGTCTTGTTCTGGAGCCTCTGGAATCACTTGCTCGATCCCCGCCTCTTTGAGGATGGATTGCTGAGCTTTGATCAACTCAGAAACAGCTTCGTAGCCAAAGTCGATCGCTTCAATGACATCCCCCTCAGGAAGCTGATTCGCACCGGCTTCCACCATCACCACACCTTGTGGGGTGCCAGCGACAACGAGATCTAAATCGCCGCGCTCGATCTCCCTGTAGCTGGGATTCAGCACAAAATCGTCACCCAGCAGACCGACGCGAACTGCGGCCATCGGCCCATAGAACGGAATCTTTGCCAGGAGGGTGGCCATGGAGGCCCCTGTTACAGCAAGCACATCAGCCGGAACCCGCTCATCGAGCGACATGCAAGTCGCAACAATCTGTAAATCGTCCCGAAGCCAGCTGGGAAACAGCGGACGCATTGGTCGATCGATGAGTCGGCAAATGAGCGTGGCGCGCTCTGGAGGGCGACTCTCACGCCGCATAAAACTTCCAGGAATCCTGCCTGCTGCATAGAGGCGCTCTTCGTAATCACAGATCAGCGGAAGAAAATCAATTCCATCTCGACCTTTGGAGCGTGTAGCCGTGACCAGTACGGAGGTGTCTCCGCACTCAATCATCACCGAGCCGCCGGCTTGGGGGGCATACCTCCCTGTGGTCAGCCGTATCTCCCGACCGTCAAAGGAGATCGACTGCGTCTGACCTTGCACGTTGGTTTATGTCTTTCTGTCAACACTGATTCTTACATTTGAGCGGAACCCGTTGTTGGGGTTATCCGGTTAGATCCACAAAATCCAACAGATCCATCGCCGTAAAAAAAGTCACAAAAAAAGAGGCGATCACTCACCTCTTCATTCGATGGATAGCAGAAAAGTGATGTCAAATCACCAGCTGGACTTCACAACACCAGGCAGCTCACCCTTGTGAGCACGCTCACGTAACTGATTGCGGCAGAGACCAAAATCGCGGTACACACCACGAGGCTTACCCGTGGCCCAGCAACGGTTGCGAACACGGTTTGGGGCGCTGTTGCGAGGCAAACCTTGAATTTTGCGGTGAATTTCGAGGCGCTCCATCGGATCCTTAGCGGCATGGAACGCAGCCATGAGAGCTGCGCGCCTGTCGGAAAAGCGCTCGACCATTTTTTTCCGCTTCACATCGCGGGCAATCATCGACTTCTTGGCCATGCAGCGAGTCAGATCAGACGTCTTGAAGCGCCACTCTATCCGTTCACTGACCAAGCAAGCGCTGAACAACTGAGAGTTGACTTGTATCGCGCACGATCAAAAGAACACTCAGTCCAACCACAAGCAAAAAGCTGGACTGCATCACGATCAACTGAAAGCGCTCAGGGATAGGTCGTCCGCGGACCCCTTCCAAAAGAATGAACACCAACTGCCCTCCATCAAGCAGCGGCAATGGGAGTGCATTGAGCACGGCGAGATTGATCGAAATCAAAGCCATAAACAGGGCTAGACCACTTCCTCCCTGACTGGAGAGCTGGGCACCCATCTCCACGATCTTGACCGGACCACTCACCTGCTGCGCTGTCGTTCCAAAGTCCGTGAGAAGGGCTCCATATCCAGACACGGTGCGTTGCAAAAGCCCACCGAATTGCTCCGATCCACTCGCGATCGCTTCACCCAAACCATGAACAGGACGAGTCGTTCCAGTGAAATTGGCCTGAAGCTGAGCACCGATGCGACCCTGCCCTTGATGGTCTTCCGGAGTGAGCTGGATTACTCGAACCATTCCATTTCTCTGAACCTCAACTGAGAGAGCTCTGGAGGGGTTGTCTTTTACTGGCATAACAGCGTCCTTTACGGCCTTCTCTCCACGACCAAGGGACAGTCCCTCGATGCTCAGAATTTGATCACCAGGCTGCAAGCCCGCTTTCTCAGCGGGTTCTCCCTGCTGAACAGCCATCACCAGCACCCCAGGATCTGGATCGCCTGGCACTCCTGCCAGGGCGGTATGTCCTACGAGAACGACCCAGGCAAGCAGCAAATTGGCAAGCACCCCTGCACTAATGACCAGGGCTCTCTGTGGAATCGGGCGATTGCGAAGAAGATCAGGGTCATCCGCAGGAATTGGACTGTCTTCATCGTCGTCAGGGAAGGAGACGAATCCGCCAAGGGGAAGAGCGCGTAAGGCGTAGGTCACGCCTCCACTCTCAAGTTTCCAAAGGGCAGGTCCAAATCCAATTGAAAATCCGTTCACACGAATGTTCTGAAATCTGGCTGCAAGAAAGTGACCAGCCTCATGGATCACGATCAGCAGCCCTAGAACCAACAGTGCTGCCAGAACGTTCATATCTGATCCATTAATTGGTTCATTCTGGCTGGAGACGATCGCAACCGAAGTAAGGAACCAAAGCCTGGGGAAGCTTCACGCTTCCGTCTGGCTGTTGCCCATTCTCAAGCAAAGCAGCCATGGTGCGGCCAATCGCAAGGCCACTGCCATTGAGGGTGTGAACCAAGCGAGTGGTCTTGCCGTCTTTCGTACGGATGGAGGAGCGACGGGCCTGGAAATCGGAACACACACTGCAGCTTGAAATTTCTCTATACGCACCTGCACCCGCCAACCAAACTTCGAGGTCATAAGTACGGGCGGCTGAGAAACCCAGATCACCCGTGCAGAGCTCGAGCACGCGATAGGGCAACTCCAAAGCCTGAAGAACGGCTTCGGCGTCAGCAGTGATCAGTTCATGAGCCTCTTCAGAGTGCTCGGGATGGACAAACCAATAAAGCTCAACTTTGTTGAACTGATGCAGGCGAATCAAGCCCCGCGTGTCGCGTCCATAGCTACCGGCCTCCCTGCGAAAGCAGGGGCTGTAGGCCACATAACGCAACGGCAATTGATCCGAAGGAATAATTTCGTCGCGATGCAGAGAGGTGAGCGGAACTTCAGCGGTTGGCGTCAACCAGAGGTCATCGTCCGCACATCGGAAGCTTTCTTCCGCAAATTTCGGCAGTTGCCCTGATCCAGTCAGGCTTGCGCTGTTCACCAAGACCGGAGGAAGCACCTCGCGATAGCCCTTCCCCGTGTGCAGGTCCAGCATGAAGTTGATGAGCGCTCGCTCCAGCCGAGCGCCTTGCCCAAACAAGGTCACAAAGCGGCTCTGGGCGATTCTCACGGAGCGCTCCGTGTCGAGCAAAGACAACTGCTCTGCGATTTGCCAATGCTCCTTGAGACCGTCTTCTACCCGGGGATCACCCCAGCGACGCACCTCTTTGTTGTCGTCTTCGCTGCGACCGTCTGGACATGCCTCTGAAGGCAGATTGGGGTAGCTCAGAAGCTCTTCACGCAACTGCGCCGTGAGCTGCTTCTCTTCATCCTCGAGAATGGCCACCTTCTGCTTGATTTGGTTGCCTTGTAGGCGCAGTTCAGCCACTTCAGCCCCTTTGGGATCAGCACCGGCTTGAATGCGCTGACCAACTTCCTTCCCAATGCGGTTGCCTTCTGCTTGAAGACCGCTTCGACGCTCCTCTAGATCGCGTTGCAGCTTTGCAATCAGCTGAAGACCTGTGAGATCAACATCCATCCCCCTACGTCCCAACTCGCGGGAAATCAGTTCGGGGTTATCACGCAACAGGCGCTGGTCAAGCACGGAAATTCTGAAGGGGGAGGCTCGAAAGCCTAAGTCTCGGTTCAGAACAGACGATCAAAGTTCTTAGAGAACTTGTCCAACCATGACCGCGGCAATAGCCGAGAACAATGTGATGCCGAGGGCTGTCAGTGGGTTCTGACCCTGAGCGACCGCAACGGTGGTGATCACACCAGCACCAAGACATGCAACAGCGAGTTGGGTGGTGAGATCGGAAACACGATTCACGAACATAAGAGCACTATTGATGAAACATACGGAGGTCGCCAAACGTTGTCTGGACCTAGGCGCCTGGTCGTTACGCCCTGTCAGGGTTCGTTACCAGTCGCAATGAAGCAGGACGTGCCCGGCCGCTACTAGCCCATTGCTTCAGGCCTTCCAATTGTTCTTTGGCGGTACGCGATAGAGGAACCAATTGAGCCGCAGCTTGAATCAAATCTGACTCAGCCAATTCACGGCCCTCCGCAAAGGCAAGGTGCATCGCTTCGATCACCGTTTGCTCCAGCTCAGCACCGGAGTAACCGTCCGTACGGTCTACGACAGTTTCAACAGGAAGGCGGAGACCTGGCCGTCTGCGACTGATATGCAATTCCATGATGCTCTGACGTTCAGAACGAGCTGGCATATCCAGGAGAAAGATTTCATCAAAGCGGCCCTTCCTTAGGAGTTCAGCCGGCAGCCGTTCCACTCCATTGGCTGTAGCCACCACAAACACAGGGGACGTTTTTTCTGCCATCCAGGTCAGAACGGTGGCTAAGACCCGTTGACTTGTTCCGCCATCGCTTCGGCCATCACTGCCAAATCCTTTGTCGATCTCATCAATCCAAAGCACGCAGGGAGCCATCGCTTCAGCCCTTTGAATCATTTCGCGGGTGCGTGCTTCACTCGCTCCAACAAGTCCAGCAAACAGACGTCCTACGTCAAGGCGCAGGAGTGGCATGGACCAGCTGTGGGCAATCACTCGCGCCGTCAGCGATTTACCAGTTCCCTGCGGCCCTACCAAGAGAACACCACGAGGGAGGGGCAAACCAAAACGCCGAGCCTCATCACTGAAGGCACGATGACGCTGCTCTAACCATTGCTTGAGAGCATCCAGCCCACCAATATCTGCTGGGGTGGCGTCGGTGCGACAGAACTCCAGCACTTCGCTGCGAGCCAGCGCGAGGCGTTTCTCCTCCAGCACATCAGCAAGGTCCTGGCGGCTTAGCTCACCGCGCTGAGCCAACGCCTTCGCCGCCACGTGACGAACCCGTGATTCACTCAATCCGCAGCAAGCATGGGTGAGCTCCTCAAGCACATCGCTATTGAGGGGCGATCCAGTGGCCTTCGAAATATTCCCTAGCAAGGTCATTAATTCCTGTTCTTGCGGGAGGGGCAAATCGAGCAGGGTGAGAGCTTCTTCTAAATCTGTTGGTGGCGTCCAGCTGCCACAACCGAGCACGAGCGTGTGAGGGCGTCCACGCAACAAACTTGTGAGGTTGCGCAGCATGCGAGCAATGCCTGGGTCATCGCAGAAGCGATGAACATCTTTGAGTAGAAGCAGCGTGGGACTGTTGCCATCCAGATCCTGCAACCACTGCAGAACGACCATCGGCTGTCGAGCACCGAGTCCCTCGCTGCCAAGAACACCTGACAGGCCACTCACAAAGTCCCAAGACGCCAATCGACGGCCTGGCAAGCGATCGGCCGCTTGACTCAGCAGAGATTCAACACGCTCCTCCTCGTGACTGCGAATCCAGATCAGAGGCGTACCCGCACGAATGAGCAGATCGAGTTGTTGTGCCCACTGTTCAGTCACACCCGACCTCCGACTCCTCGCCAGGATCCAAGCGCAGATTCAAGAGAGCCTCCCATCGCGGATCGGCAGCTTGCGTCTGCGAAGCAGGCTGCTCTTGGTTGGCCAATTGAGGCATTCCTGGGCAGCCATCACCGCAGAAATTAACGGCTGGCATTTGAAGACTCAATTGCTCGAATACCCATCGCTCTGGTTCAAAGCTGCCCCTTGGATCAAGGCACTCCACAAGTCCATTAATTGCAGATACATCGAGACCCTCTTCAGCCATCGCCTCTGCGGCTTCACTATCGCCAAGCCAGATCAGCTCATTGGCGTCCGTAGACAATTTGCGATTGAATTGATTCAGACAGCGATCGCAGCACAAGCACACGATGGTCTGCGCTGAACCGGAAACCTCGAGGATATTTCCACGGTGCTCGGCTTGAATGCTTCCACGAACTGGAGTTAAAGAAGGCAGTTCATCAAGTTGGCCTACAAAGACCCAATCGCGAGCGGAACCTAGAGCTTGCAGCTCGCGAAGCGGAACGGGCTCGAGCCCAGGAATCATTTGTTTCCGCCTTTGGGCTCGAAGGGCATGCGTCCAGAGCTGGATCCACCGCCGGCAGAGGCTGATGCAGGCTGGGATTTCTGCAATATCTGGGCATCAAGAATGGACTGGAGATTGTCGGGCAAGGCCTCGCGAGTGAGCAGGAAGGTTTGAAAGGCCTGGAAGATATTGGCAATCACCATGTACAACAAAACGCCGGCAGGGAGCGGGAAGAACAAGAACATTCCAGTGATCATCACTGGAGTGATCTTGTTGGCAGTGGACTGCTGCGGATTGGCAGGCATCCCCATTCCAGAGAGGAGCTGTGAGACAAACAAGCTCAGACCGAAAGCACCAATCAGAATCGCGATATCCCAATTGATCGCCCCCTCGGTGTAGAACCCAACCTGACCGAGGGCTTTGATGAACAAGAAGCCACTGCGTGCTGCCAAACCAGTGATTTTCCCTTCAACGGTGGCATCGCCGGTCGTGAGGGCCGTAATCGTTCCTGTCTCACTCACGCTGACAACGCCCTCTCCCTTGGTAACCGTCCAAGCAGGAAGGAACCTTTGACCGTTATCAACCCCGGAGATCACATTGCGGAAACTCTCTCCACCACGAGTTTCGAGCTGAATGGGGACGCTATCTCCAGTGCCGAGCTTGGTGCCACCGGGAAGGCTTGCCACGATTGGAACGTGATTGGTTTCCGTGATGAAAATTGAGTGGCTGGCACTTGTGAAAGGCTTGGGCTCAACTGCAGCGATTTGATCCGCAGGTAGGACCTTCAGATTGAGGGTGTAGGGCACATCTGCGAACGGTGATCCACGCAAGGTCGCGAACAACGCGAACAAAATCGGCATTTGAACCAGCAGAGGTAGGCAACCCGCCAATGGGCTCCCGAACTCCTTCATTAACTTGCCAAGTTCTGCCTGCTGCTTTTGGGGATCGTTCGCATAACGCGCCTTAATTTCTGCCTGACGCTTCTGCATCACAGGCTGTGCAATCCGCATGCGCCTGGCACTACGGATGGACCCTGCGCTGAGAGGGAAGAGAGCCAGGCGAATTACCACCGTGAGAGCCACGATCGCCAGGCCATAGCTTGGGACCAAACCGTAGAAAAAATCCAGGATTGGTATCAGCAGATTGTCGGAGATGTACCCGATCACGATGGCGTTCCGAGTGATTGATGAATGTTGTTGCCAGTGTGCAACAGCACAGGGGCTTGTGTGGCAATTCGCTTGAGGCGAACACCTAAATCAGGCAGCGAAGCCCTTGCTCTCCTCGTGCTTCGCACTCGCGTTTTCACGGCGGGCACGGATGCGCTCTTCGATGAAGGCCTCGAGCTCACGGAAGCGTGGGACAGAGCGCAGTTCCAGACGTGATCCGTCCGTCAAGACCAGAACCATGTCTCCCCAGGCGCCAAACCCACGGGACACACAGCGGACCTCAGCCACCTGACTGAAAGCCACCTGACTGCGATCCCGTCCCATCCAGCCGCCAGTGACGGAAATTCGACGAGTCGTGATGTTGAAGCGCAACCAGACCGCGCGAACAATCGCTCCTACCGCAAAGGGCAGACCGATCAATGTCAGCCCAAGCAACAGATTGAAAATCAAGTCACCGCGTGCTGGCCCCCCCTCGTAAAAGGTCTCTTCTTGAATGGAAGTTGGCATAGCTAATACCCCGCTTGTTGGAGCAATCTGTCGCATTCTTCCAGGACAGGGGCGTCTTTGGCCTCTGCACCGGGTTTGAGGCTGATCAAAATCCAAGTATTGGAGTGCTGAAACGACCGCTCAAAATGCTCACGTAAGTGATCGTGCAGCAAACGTCTCAGCCGATTACGAATAACAGCCCTTTTACTGACCTTGCTACTGATCACCACAGCGCACCTGCAAACACTCGTCTTGCCTTCCCCCTCCAGAGGACGACACTCCCAACGCAAAAGCCTCGGCATCGCCGAGGCCTTACGCAGAGTCATCAACGATCCGTGAAAGCGCTGACCCCTGCGATGGAGGTGATCGAAACAGCGGTGGCCGCGCAATCGCATCGACGTCGGAAGCACCATCGAAATCCGTTTAAACGTCACCCCTAGGGGACTAGGCGTGAATGTTCAAGCTCAAGCAGCCAAGCGTGAACGTCCACGCTTACGACGCGTCCGAATCACGCGCCGGCCTGTGTGAGATCGCATGCGAACACGAAAACCAGAAACGCGTTTGCGCTTACGGCTGGTGCCACCAAAAGTTCGTTTGGTCATGGATTCACTCTGGCGCCCAGCCTTGCATCAGTAGAAGAGCTTATCAGCCAATGCTTAGTCGATACTGAAGTTCCAGCTCCCTAAATAGCCAGCCACAGGAACGTCTCCGGGAGCCTGTGCAAGAGCATTGAACTGAAACATCCCAGCTTGATTGGGGTTGAAGATCGTCATGGACACGGCGTAGGTGTCTTCAGTCGGAATCGGAGTTTCAGGGAAAACCTCAATTGCAGATTGGTTCTCACTGATTTCGAAGACAGCTGGGATGACCTCTTCGCAACGGCTTCTACTGAGCATGCCGCCCTTCTTCATCTTGCAGAGCTTCAATTTATTGGGGCGGATCTTTGCATTGAAGTAATCAGGCACTGTGATGCTCAGTTTGAGGATCGCGGTTTTGCGATCTTTAGGTCGAAGCATCAGGTAGTAATCCGACCGCTCGCGAGGACGGGTGCTCGTTTGGACGTAATACAACTTGCGATAGTTGTTGTCGCTTTCCCAGCGAAACTCCATCAAAGAGGGAGTGTTCTGAGCTTTAACAGCAACGGGTTGGAGCATCTCCACCACCGAAGCTGAAGCAACAACTCCGCAACCGATCACCCCTGCAATAACGCCGAAGCGGCGGATCGGGGTCGTAGGCAGAAGGTCCATTAATTCACTGGTGAAAACAATCACCGCATTGTTAGATCCCATGATTGTCCTAAGGACAGGCAGCGGCAAGGGGTTCGGGGGGCCGGCGTGGCATCTGTCAGTTGTGACTGGATCTGTCTGGCCTAAGGCGGCTGGCTTCCCCCAGGTAGGCATGGCGAACCTCCTGATCTTCTGGCATCCAGGTATGGGCCAGGAGACGAATGCACCGAGTCAGGTCTCCCTCAACTGCCATCTGCTGGCAGTCGAGCAGAGCCACCCCATCCCAACCTTCGCGGCGCCTTGCAACGGCAGCAGGGAAACAGGCATCCAGATCGGTCGTCACAGAAAACGTGATCGAAACGATGCAGTCCGGTTTTAACGCGTTGTGTTTCACCAGGGCATCCATCAGCTCAAAGACCGCCTGCTCAATCGCAACAACTGTGTTGGCGCTGCAGGTGGTCGCACCACGTAAGCCGCGCAAGGCCAATCGGCTCCCCATGGTCATGGCCGAAACAACCACAAAGGTTGACCGCTGAGTTCCATTTCAACTGTGACGAGCTCTTGAATGCGTACAAGCAGATTGGACCCCGACAAGCCTTGCAGCAATGGCTTACGGGGTTTTCCAAGTGTCACCACGCGGCAGCGCTCCTCATCCAGATCAGCCAACTGTGCCGCAAGCACCCTTGCCCGCTCTTCGTCACCCAGCTCATCGACGAGCCCAAGATCTTTGGCCTGTGCACCGCTAAACACCCGACCATCCGCAAACTCGCGAACGCGGCTGGGGTCAAGCTTCCGTCCTTCTGCAACGGCCGCCACAAATTGCTCATAGCTGCTGTCAATCAGAGCTTGCAGTAGCTCACGTTCTTCTGCGCCAAGAGCACGATCAGGAGAAAGGATGTCTTTAAAAACACCGCTTTTCACCGTTTCAAATTTGACGCCAACACGATCCAACAATTTGGACAAGTTGTTGCCGCGAAGAATCACACCGATGGAACCGGTGATCGTGCCTGGATTGGACACAATCGTTTCTGCGGCAACACCCACATAAACCCCACCTGATGCAGAAATATTTCCGAAACTGGCGACAACATGACAGCCTTTTTCGCGCAGCCTCAGCAAGGCAGAGTGAATTTCCTGACTATCGCCAACAGTCCCTCCTGGACTATCAATTCGCAGCAACAGTGCAGGAAATTCCCGCTCCTGAACCTCTTTTAGGGCTTTAAGGACGCGACGGCGGGTGGAGCCAGTGATCGCCCCCTCAATGGCGATCCTCGCCATCGTTCGCCGGGACTTGCGGCGCCAGGGCCAGATCATGATGGTCAATCGAACACGTTTAGATCTTAAAAAGGAGCCTGTTCGCAGCACCCCATGGGATCTCTCCGCCGAGGGCTGCTGATGATCTTGCCGTTCGTCCTCTGGGGCACAGCGATGACAGCAATGGCTCCTCTGGTCAGCACAGGAGGGCCCATTCTGGTGTCCTGCTTGAGGCTGCTCCCAGCTGGAATCATCGTTATCACCTTTGTTCCGCTTCTCGGACGTTCCTTAGCGATTGATCCTGGGGATCGGGGTTGGTTTCTCCTATTCACCCTGATTGATGCCCTGCTGTTTCAGATCTGTCTTGCCCGCGGACTCGAAGGCACTGGCGCAGGTCTCGGTTCAGTACTGATTGATTCTCAGCCTTTGATGGTTGCACTGCTTGCCCGCTGGCTCTTTGCAGAAACGATCAATCCCATCGGTTGGATGGGATTGGTTCTTGGCCTTATGGGAATTGTCTGCCTAGGAGTTCCCCAACCGCTCCTCCAGCACTGGTGGCTGTTGGGTGAGGGGGTGTCATTTCAATCGGGTTGGCAAGCTGGAACCGGCTGGATGTTGGCGGCTGCCATTGCAATGGCTGTAGGCACCGTTCTGAGTCGATTTGCCTGCCGAAACAGCGATCCTGTTGCCGTCACGGGATGGCACATGTTGCTGGGGGGACTCCCCTTGCTGATTTGGCATGGTCTCGACGGAGCGTTCCCATTGGTTCCGCCTTGGTCCGTTTTTGCATGGACGCAAATGGCCTATGCATCCCTGATGGGGGGAGCTGTGGCCTACGCACTCTTTTTCTGGTTTGCAAGCCGTGAGGACCTCACAGGGTTCACCACACTTGGATTTCTCACACCTGTTTTTGCTCTTGCTTCTGGTGGTCTGCTGTTGCAGGAACGACTCAACAACCTTCAATGGTTAGCGGTGCTTTTGGTTCTGCTTTCGGTGGTACTGGTAAGCCAACGCAAACGACTTTGGGAGCCGGTTGCTCTCGTGAACGAACCCCAGCGAAGTGATCTCGGAGCATGAGCACCACTCCTCTCGATTTAATTCTGGTCAGCACACCCATCGGACACTTGGGCAGTGGACGCGGTGGTGGTGTGGAACTAACGCTGATCTCGTTGTTACGAGGTCTCACGGCAAGGGGGCATCGGATCACCCTGGTCGCCCCGAACGGCTCGGTTGCGCCTGAGGACTGCCCTGGACTCTCACTCCACACCGCGGGGGGCACCGATCAACCCAGCTGGCAGCATTCCGAAAGAGATGCTTCCGTCCAAGTTCCTTTTGATGGTGTCCTTCCCCATCTATGGGACCTTGCTTTGTCCTTAGGCGAGGACGCCGATGCGGTGATCAACTTCAGCTACGACTGGTTACCGCTCTGGCTTACTCCCCATGCCAAGCCCTCGTTATTTCATCTCGTGAGCATGGGGTCTGTCTCGCAAGCGATGGATGAGGTCATCTCTCAAATCGCTCAATGGGACCAGAGGCGAATGTCATTCCATACCCAACGACAGGCAGGAGATTTTTCATTGCCTAGTCCACCGTCTGTTGTGGGGAATGGCTTTGATCTCACGCGATACCAGTTGCAGTTGAACTTCAATGGCCCACTGGGTTGGGCCGGTCGCATCGCACCTGAGAAAGGCCTGGAAGATGCTGCAGCTGTTGCCGCAGCTCTGGGAGAAGCGCTTCTGGTTTGGGGCTTGGTTGAAGATGCTGACTATGCGCAATCGGTCGAAGCCACCGTGCCTCCAGGAACCATTAATTGGCGAGGTTTTCAGCCGACACACCAACTTCAGGAAGAGCTTGGGTGCTGCCGCGCCCTACTCAACACACCGAAATGGAATGAGGCCTACGGCAATGTGGTGGTGGAAGCAATGGCATGCGGAGTCCCTGTCGTGGCCTATAACCGCGGCGGTCCGGGCGAACTCATCCAAGACGGCAAAACGGGATGGCTTGTGCCGCCCGATGATCTCGAGGCCCTAAAAATGGCAAGCAGCAAAGTCGATCAAATTGATCGGCGCGCTTGCCGCCGTTGGGTGGAACAGAACGCAAGCCATATGGTTTTCGCACAACGCGTTGAGGATTGGATCAGGCAGGGCCTCTCTCCAAGGAATGGCACGATCGCTCCATGTCGATGATCAACGTGCCTACCAACCCACGGATCTCGCCAAGACAGCGCAGCCGGGGGCTGTTGCTGATCTTGGCGCTTGGCCTTGCCATGTGCTGCTGGCAACTGGGTTCCACCGGCCTTGTCGATGAAACTCCACCGCTCTTTGCAGCAGCTGGCCGTGCCATGGCACGCACGGGAGACTGGTTAACGCCTCGGGTTAATGGATTACCACGATTCGACAAACCGCCCCTGGTGTACTGGCTGATGGGTTTGGGCTACTCGATTCCAACCAACGAGCTCTGGGATCCACTCGGCACCTGGGCCGGCAGGCTTCCTTCAGCCCTCGCGAGCGTGGCAACCATGCTCATGCTTGGGGACACCTTGATACTGCACCCAGCTGAACAGGAGAGCCATCCACGCCGCACCGCGGTGGCAGCAGCGCTGGCCTTTGCGCTCTCCCCCTTGGTGCAGATATGGAGTCGGACCGCCGTCAGTGATGCCCTCCTGAGCGGCACCCTCGCCCTCAGCCTTCTCTGCCAGTGGCGTTGTTATGCCAGTGGAGCATCTCGACGATGGTGGCTCGCCTGGGTTCTGCTCGCCACAGCCGTTCTCACAAAAGGGCCTGTAGCCGTGGTCCTCAGTGGCATGACTCTGGCGCTGTTTGCTCTGATGCGCCGAGATCTCAAGGGCATATGGCAGTGCATCAAACCTATACGTGGCCTCGGGCTCACCGCGTTAATCAGCCTCCCTTGGTACATCGCAGAGCTGATGGTCGAGGGCCAGCCTTTTTGGGACAGCTTTTTTGGTTATCACAATCTGCAACGCTTTACATCAGTCGTGAATAACCACCTTCAACCCTGGTGGTTTTTCGGGGTGATTTTGGTTGTGGCATCCCTGCCCTTCACTCCCTTGTTGCTCCTTGGGCTGGCGCAAACCCTGCATCCATCAAACCTGAAGCGTGCCTTTTCATCCGTCCAACCCAATGCAAGCTTGTCTCTTCAGAGTTTTGCCAGTTGCTGGCTTGTATCTGTATTTCTGCTGTTCACCACCGCGGCAACCAAGCTTCCGAGTTACTGGCTGCCTGCCACTCCAGCTGCAGCGATTCTCATCGCCCTTGCAGCAAGGCCCTCCGAACCAGGGAAACGCCTCCCTTTCGATTGGGCCTGGGGCACAACAATCTTGCTGACATTTGTTTTGTCGATGGGGTTCTGGGGTTCCTCGGTCTGGATACCTCTCATCGATGACCCCGAGATGCCCACGCTGCCAGAAGAACTAATTGCAAGCCGCTTAGTTTTAAGGGCAGCAGTGTGCTTTTCGATCGCTGGTTTTTTGGGCCTCTTGATGATCAAGCGGAAGGCCTCCGGTCGCTTGCTAGCCGTTCAGGGACCGCTGGTGGTGTTCCAGCTCATTGCTCTAATCCCCATCATTGACCTAGGCGATCGCGTGCGTCAGCTTCCAATCCGTGATGTTGCCGCAACTGTGTTGGAAAACCAGCGTCCTGGTGAACCTTTAGCGATGGTTGGAGTCGAGAAGCCGTCTTTACATTTCTACGCAGATCAGGTCGTTGTCTACGAAGGTCTTACAAAAAATGCTCTTATAAATTTGGCTGATCGATTAAGCAGGGAGAATCGAAGAGGGTGGCAAGGAGTTTCAATTGACAGCGATGGTGAAGGTTCGCAAACGGTGATGGTCGTTATTGATTCGGACACATTTAAAAGGACTCATTGGCAAGGTCTTAATCCAGCAATGATCGGACAATTTGGGATCTATCAAGTTCTTAGATTCGATAGGAGTAAGTTGGAAAAAAGGGCTTCAGAGCTCAAGGCCTCTGGACACAAATCAACATGGGAAAGGTCCCGTCCAGAACGTTACTGACTGCTTCCGAGCGACTCTGAAAGCTTCAGTCTTCGACAGAACCCGCAGTGGCCCCAGAGAGCCATCTCCCCTGCCGGAGCTGGGCTGTCACAGCAAGGGCATGACGCCATTCCATGCACATCGATCCGGCTCGGATGGCGAGCCCAAACACTCTCTTCTGTCTCTAACTCTGCTGTAGGTGATGGGTGGTGTTGCTGAATCCTCAGATCGCGTACGGCATGGCCAGCGCTTCGCACTGCTGCCAAGAGTTGAGGCTTGCTGTACTGAAGAGCCTGGCGCCATTGCGGGTGGCGCGCTCCCACAGTGAGGACACCATGGCTCAAATTCAGGGGCCTGCAGTGATCAGCCAAGGGACGCCCCGCTAACTGGGGCCAGTCCTGCCAAAGCGCAGCCAGTGAGCCTTCACGTCTCCATGTACTCCGCAGAGACTCAAGGCACTCTTGCAGAGGTTGAACTGGCGGCGGTGGCGGCGGCACCAACACCTCTCCCCGACCAAAACGGCGCCGCTGGGATCGAGGTGCTCGCCCCATAACGTCATCAAATGAATTTGGACCTTAGTGGGGAAAGGTGGTCCAGCTCGCTAATCTCTTGCAGTGCTCGCACCGATTCATGGGTTTCTTCGACCGGCTCAGCCGTCTGCTGCGCGCCAACCTCAATGATCTTGTTAGCAAAGCTGAGGATCCCGTCAAGATCCTTGATCAAGCCGTCTCTGACATGCAAGACGACCTGGTCAAACTCCGACAGGCTGTTGCGATGGCAATCGCCAGTCAAAAACGGCTCAAAAACCAAGCAGAGCAGGCCGAGTCTCAAGCTCGTACCTGGTACGAACGCGCCGAGCTCGCACTCAAGAAAAACGAGGATGACCTAGCACGTGAGGCCCTCACCCGTCGCAAAACATTCCAAGAAACGGCCACGTCTCTTGGCACTCAGGTTCAAGCTCAGAGCGCTCAAGTTGAAACCCTCAAAAAAAGCTTGGTTGCTCTGGAAGGAAAGATTGCCGAGGCTCGAACCAAGAAAGACATGCTCAAAGCCAGGGCGCAAGCCGCCCAGGCTCAACAGCAGCTCCAGAGCGCTGTTGGCAGCATGGGAACCAATTCAGCCATGGCTGCATTCGAGCGCATGGAGGACAAGGTTCAATCTCTCGAAGCCAGTAGCCAAGCAGCAGCTGAGCTCGCTGGTGCTGACCTCGATAGCCAGTTCGCGGCGCTTGAAGGTGGCGACGATGTGGACGATGAATTGGCAGCCTTACGAAAGCAGGTCAAAGGAGGCTCGGAGGCTGCAGCTCTCCCAGCAGCGGACTCTGAGGTAAAACCCGTCAAGGTGGAAGAGGTTGATGCCGATCTCGAGGAGCTGCGTCGATCTATCGACAAACTGTGATGAATCAGCTCCTTCAGCGGCCGAGTCCATAGGATTGCTTCAGTTCAACTATCGCCCGTGTCTTCAGCTGTTTCCGACTTCACAGATGCAGCGTTCGAGCAGGAAGTGTTGACTGCATCTACGACCGTTTTGGTTGACTTCTGGGCCCCATGGTGTGGCCCATGCAGGTTGATGGCGCCATTGATGGACTGGGCTGCTGAGACCTACGCCGACAGCCTTTTAGTGGGCAAGCTTGAAGTGGATGGCAACCCAATCACCCGCGATGGGTTCAAAGTTCAAGGCATACCAACTCTGATCCTGTTCCGTAACGGCCAGGAAATTGCTAGGCACGAGGGGGCCATTGCCCGCCCTCAGTTGCAATCCTTTCTGGATGCTCACCTCTAAGCGTCTGGCTCGCCTCGGGAGCGGAGTGTTTGATCGCAATGATCAGCGCAAGCGCTTGTACAAGCTCGGGGGAACCCAACAACAGCAACCGCTCATCGACCTCTCCCTGGGATGCACCGATTTGCTTCCCCCGCCTGCTGCAGTTCAGGCCATGGGGGACCGCCTCCAGGAGCCAAGAAGCGCGGCCTACTGCCTGCACGCTGCAACAGCCTCGTTTCGGGAGGCAGCAGGGGCCTGGTGTAATCAGCGACTAGGTGTGTCGGTGGATCCTGAGCGTGAGGTTCTTCTCCTTGTTGGATCTCAAGAGGGGACCGCCCATTTCCCGCTGACTGTGTTGGACCCTGGTGATCAAGCCCTGATTCTTGATCCGTCTTACCCCTCCCATCGCGGAGGCCTTGAATTAGCAGATGCTTGCATCCAGACCCTGCCCCTCACTGCGGAGCAAGGTTGGGCTCCGGACTTCAAGGCGATCACAATCAGTCAGTGGGATCAACTGCGTCTCTTGATGCTTGGTTTTCCCCACAACCCCACAGCCTGTGTTGGTCAACAATCCTGGCTGGATGAAGCGATGGGTCAGGCCCAACGCCATGATCTGGTGGTCGCCCACGACAATCCTTATTTAGATCTAGCGCTTGAGGGAGAAGCCCCTTCCCTTCTGCGTTGTCCCCACTGGCGCGAACGCGGGATCGAGTTCTTTTCTCTCTCCAAGGGGTGGTGCCTTGGTGGCTTTCGTCTGGCATTTGCAATCGGAGCCGAACCCCTGATTACGGCCTTGAGGCAGATCAAAAGTGTGATCGATTTCAATCAATGTCAGGCGCTTCAGCAGGGCGCTGTTGTGGCCCTCTCGGACCACGCCGATTGGCCAGCCCATCTCCTGCCGACTTACCGCGAACGGCGTGATCGCACGCGCACTGCATTGTCTGAGCTTGGATGGCCGATCCCATCTCCATCCATGGCTCTGTATCTGTGGATGCCCGTTCCTGCCTGGGCCAGCGCCCAAGGATGGGGAGACGAGCAGATGGCCGCTCAGCTTCTCGAGCATTGCGGGGTTGCAATCACTCCAGGCTCCGGGTTTGGAGAGGCTGGACGTGATTGGCTACGCCTTGCCTTGGTCCGTCCAGTGGCCGAACTTGAGGCTGCAGTTGCACGACTGAAGCCTTGGTGGCATCAGCAGTGCTGAACCATCACCAACGGGCAGGAGGACTCGTCCATCGCCTCCGCAGACAGCAAGCCGATGCTTGGAAGCTGAAATGCAGACCTGTTTGTGCGAGCACAGAAGTTGAACTGAGCCACTGGCTTCAAGCCGTTCCATGGCGCGGAGAACTCCCTCGAGCTGTTTTGGCCGATCACCAAACCAGAGGACAGGGCCAGCGTGGCCGCCGCTGGGAGGCAGCCCGTGGAGGGGTCTGGATCAGCGCTGCTCTTCCCTGGGATTCAAGCAGCGGTCATGCCGACATGCTCGGGCTGATGGTGGCGTATGCGTTATGTGAACGCCTGGAACAGGCGGGACTACCCGTCCGGATCAAATGGCCCAACGATCTCCTTATCAATTCCCGCAAACTGGCTGGAGTACTTCCTCGACTGGTTTTTCGTGGCGATCGTTTACGCATGGTGCGCATTGGAGTTGGAATGAATGTGGCCAACCCGGTTCCCGTTGGGGCCATTGCCCTTCGCGACCTCCTGCCGCGTGGATGCGCCCGACGAGACGTTTGGACGGTGGAGGTGTTAAGAGCCTTGGAGAGAATCCAGACCCTGGCAAGCCGACCGGAGCTTGTGCGACGTGGAATAGAGAACCGCCTTTGGGCCAATCAGGTGAAGGATCCTCAGAGCGGAGAGATCTGGGAGATCCAAGGATTGGCCCTCAATGGAGCCCTTCAACTTTGCCAAGGAGCCCGGACCGCCAGCTGGACCCGCTGGCCTGATGTCAACCATGACAATCTCTACAATCTCGATTTATAAGACTTTTGAAACGAAGTGGTCTTGCGCTGGCTTGCTGCTCCCTTGGTGCTGACCCTGCCCTCTGCTCCGCAGAGCACTCAAAGCCTTCCAGCTCCTCAGGCACCCCTACTTCCTCCAGCTGAACTTCGCGTCAAGCCGCCCCAACGCTTCGATCGCTCGTTGGAGTCCCTCGAACGCAATCAAATCATCACTCCGCAAGAGCGGCGAACGCTGGAGAGAGGAGGCGTTGCCAAGCCCATTGATGTGCGTCGCTTGCAACAAGCCTGTCGAAGTGGCGCTCTGTCCAAGCGTGAGTGCGCAACCGGCGTGGCCTTTCGCGGGCGGTCCAATCGCGCAACGTTCAGCCCAAGGAATCGGCGTCTCGCTCCCATCTCGGTCCCCGTTTCTGCGCTTCTTGCAGGAGCCGGAAATGGCTTTCGCTTGGAGTCCGTCTTCTCGGTTTCGCCAAGACCTCTTGCAATCGCAGGCAATGGTGATCAGCGCTTGCTCTTCCCCATCATTGGCTCTGCAATCACAACCAGTGAATTCGGAATGCGCCAGCATCCCGTGATTGGCCGTTGGTTAATGCATGCTGGGAAAGACCTCGCCGCCCCAGAAGGAACACCCGTCATTGCGGCACTCTCAGGCACGGTCATGAGCAGTGGACTCGCCGGGGGGTATGGCATCGCTGTGGAATTGGAGCACAACTCCCCCAGGAGGCGGACGCTCTACGGACATCTCTCAGAGATCTACGTGAAATCTGGACAGAAGGTCCAACAGGGTGAGGTAATCGGAAGGGTCGGAAGCACCGGCCTCAGCACTGGACCTCATCTTCATTTTGAGCTGAGAATGAAACAGGGCAAAGGGTGGGTGGCAAAAGATCCTGGGGAATTGGATCTCAACCCAATCACAGCATCTGGAACTGATGCCGTCTCGCTGCTTGTTGGTCAACTGATGAACAGTCTCGAGAGAGATAAAGCCTGAACCGATTTATGGGGTTGTGGAAGTACTTTCATCTCTCAAGATGAACCCAACGCCACGAACGGTATGAATCAAAGATGGAAGGTCCTTGTTTTCCACTTTTTGCCTTAAATAGCGTATATAGACATCAAGCAAATTATCGTCTCCGTAAAAGTCTTCTCCCCAGACACCCTTCATAATCTCAGACCTTTCCAATACTTTTCCGTTACCCCGCATCAAGAAGCAAAGCAGCTCATACTCCTTAACAGAAAGCTGGATCTTTTGCCCAGAACGATGCACATCCCTTGTCTCGGTATTGATTGTTAAGCCTCCAACTGACAAAAAGGTTGAATCGGCATCGTTCCCTTGTGCGGAACCCGTAAAGCCCTGAGCTCTGCGCTGCATCGCTCTCAACCGAGCCATCAATTCTTCGATTGAAAAAGGTTTTACCAAATAATCATCAACGCCGGCATCAAGAGCCTTGACACGATCAGCGATATCATCGTGACCGGTCAACATCAAGATCGGAGTTGTGACTCCGCTACTGCGAATTCGCTGACAAATGTCCACACCGGAGAAATCCGGAAGGTTCCAATCCAAAACAATGAGGTCGGGCTCCGGCTGACTTCTGGCTTTGATTAATCCACTGGCACCGTCCGACGCGACCTCGACCTCATAACCCTCTACGTCCAACTCCAAGCGCAACAACTCCGTCAAGTGGACTTCGTCATCCACAAGCAGAATTCGAATCGTTTGCTCAAAGGGTTCTGGCAGCTGGTCCATTCTCAAACTTCAATTAATTTAATCAGGGGAAGGCGTTTTAAAGCATAGGGTTCACGCGGTTTTGAGCCACTCGCTCGACCTTACCGTCGCGAAAGTGAATCACAGTCTGGGCACGAGCGGCCACATCGTCTTCATGGGTAACGAGAACAATCGTGATTCCTTGAGAGTGCAATTCATCAAACAAGTTCAAAACGTCATTCGTCGTGCGTGAATCCAAAGCACCGGTGGGCTCATCAGCGAGGAGGAGGGTTGGCTTATTGATAATTGCTCTAGCAATGGCCACCCGCTGTTGCTGACCACCCGACAGTTGATTGGGACAATTCTCCATTCTTTTGCCAAGACCAACCTGTTGAAGAGCTGCAACAGCCCTTTGCTCGCGCTCCGCGGAGGGAAGTCCGGCATAAATCATTGGCAGCATCACATTTTCTAGAGCTGTCGCATGGGGAAGGAGATGGAACTGCTGAAACACAAAACCCAGTTCCTTGTTGCGCAGATCTGCCAACGAATCGTCATGAAGCCGCTCAACAGCACTGCCGTTGAGGCAATAGGTGCCACTGGTTGGTCTATCCAAGCAGCCAAGAACATTCATCGCTGTGCTTTTTCCTGATCCACTCGCACCCATCACAGCCAAATAGTCACCGCGAAGCACATCCAGATCCAGTCCATTGAGTGCTTTGACCTCCGTTTCTCCAGATCCATACACCTTGCTGACATCTCGGAGCTGAGCCACCGCTGGGCGGCCTTCATCAAAGAGATCAGCCAAGGGAGGCTCCTGAAGATGTAGCAATCGCCTGCTGCAGCAAAGGTGTTCCAGCCACCGTGCTGCTGGCCCACTCAAATAGCGGGTTGGAAAGGATTCCGCCAACAGCCGTGACCAGGACACAAAGCACGAGCGCCACTCTCAAAGGAGGAAGTCCCATCGTGCTCCAGTTGATCGGTGGATAGGCCTTCACAACCTCTGAAGCCTCTTGAGGCTCCTTCACCACCATCATTTTAATGACGCCGATGTAGTAGTAAATCGAAATAACCGAGGTCACAAGGCCCACAACCACCAAGACGTATTGGTGGTCCGCCCAGCCAGCAAAAAACAAATAAATCTTCCCGAAGAAACCGAGCATCGGTGGAATTCCGCCAAGAGAAAGAAGGCAGAGACTCAGACCAAGGGTGATCAGGGGATCTTTTTGATACAGGCCCGCATAGTCAGAAATGCGGTCGCTTCCCGTTCTGATCGAGAACAGAATGATGCAAGCGAACGCACCCAAGTTCATGAAGAGATAGGTGGCCATGTACAGCACCATTGCGGCAAAGCCGTCTTCAGTGCCGCATACAAGACCGATCATTACGAATCCGGCCTGTCCGATTGAGCTGTAGGCCAGCATTCTCTTCATCGAGGTCTGGGCTAACGCCACCACGTTGCCCAGCGTCATGCTGAGAATCGCCAAAACGGTGAAGAGAAGTTTCCATTGCGTATCGAAACTTCCAAAACAGCCGACAAGAAGTCTCAGGGCCAGGGCAAAACCTGCTGCCTTGGAACCCACCGACAAAAACGCCACAACAGGGGTAGGAGACCCCTCGTACACATCAGGCGTCCACTGATGGAAGGGCACAGCAGCAATCTTGAACGCCACCGTTGCAAGCACAAAAACAAGCGCTAGAGCGGCCAACGGTGTGGGGCTCGTGACCAAAGCATTACCAATCACTTCCAAACTGGTTGAGCCACTCAGGCCATAAAGAAGCGAAGCTCCATACAGGAATACGGCCGCCGCAGCCGATCCCACAAGCAAATATTTGAGCGCTGCCTCTGAACTACGAGCATCGCGCTTCATGTACCCCGACAACAGGTAACTGGCTACGGAAAGTGTCTCGAGCGAGACGAAAACGCTCACCAGATCTGTTGCACCGCAAAGCAGCATTCCGCCGAGGGTGGCTGCCAGCAGGATCGCCGCATATTCCCCAACTGGAGTGCCACTTTGCTCGGCATATCGCCAACTAATCAGAAGAGAGAGAAGGGTGGAGAGGGCAACAACAGCACGAAAGGCAATCGCAAGGTGATCGGAAAGGAAAGCACCTAAAAACGAAGGCTCAAGGGGTGCATTCCATTGAAGGGCAAGCAAAACCAGGGCACTACCTAAACCCGCATAACAAATGGGTGGAACCCAACGAACTGAAACTTTTTCTCCTGCCAGATCCACCAACAACGTGGCGATCATCGCCACTAAAACAGCGGCCTCAGGTCCAACCGTGCCGGCATGCAAAGCAAGGTTGAGCAGCTCCCCAGGAGCTGCCACGGCCTGGGTGGAGAGAAGCAGAGAACCCAACTCGGGCATAGCGAGTGTGGTCAAACCAATTGGAGGGACTGTAGCTGCGCTCCTGCTCTTCCCTGAGTGAATTCCCTGATTTCGCTGCAGAAAGCTCGGCGGTGCGATAAAGAAGGGGACGGTTACCGACCCCACGTGGCGAACACCCTGGTCATCGTTGAAAGCCCCACAAAGGCACGCACCATCCGTGGATTCCTCCCCAAGGGCTATCGGGTGGAAGCTTCGATGGGCCACGTGCGGGATCTGCCGAACAACGCAAGTGAGATTCCTGCAGCTCAAAAAGGTCAAAAGTGGGCCAATCTTGGAGTCAACACTGAGGCGGACTTCGAACCCCTTTATGTGGTCCCCAAGGACAAGAAAAAAATTGTGCGCGAGCTTAAAGACGCTCTGAAAGGCGTTGATGAACTGCTGCTAGCGACTGACGAAGATCGCGAAGGAGAAAGCATCAGCTGGCATTTACTTCAGCTGTTGTCACCGAAAGTCCCGGTGAAACGAATGGTGTTTCACGAGATCACGAAAGAGGCCATCTCCCGGGCACTGGATGACACGCGTGAGCTCGATATGGAGCTGGTGCATGCCCAGGAAACCAGAAGAATCCTCGACCGACTGGTGGGCTACACCCTCTCGCCCCTGTTGTGGAAGAAAGTTGCCTGGGGGCTTTCGGCCGGACGTGTTCAATCGGTGGCTGTCCGACTGCTCGTACAGCGAGAGCGGGCTAGACGCGCCTTTCGTAGTGGCAGCTACTGGGATCTGAAGGCTGCTCTCGAGCAGCAGAGCATCCGCTTTGAAGCCAAGCTCACGCACCTCGACGGAACGAAAGTCGCCACCGGCAGTGACTTTGATGAAAGTACTGGCGGCCTCAAGCAGGGCAGCAAGGTGCGGCTCCTAAGCGAAGACGACGCTCGCTCCCTATCGCTTGCTCTTCAATCGTCTGATTGGAACGTCTCCTCGGTCGAGGAAAAGCCAACGGTGCGCAGGCCCGTTCCGCCGTTCACGACCAGCACGCTGCAGCAAGAATCAAATCGCAAATTGCGTCTTTCAGCGCGGGAGACGATGCGCTGCGCTCAGGGCCTTTATGAACGCGGTTACATCACCTACATGCGCACCGATTCGGTGCATCTCTCCGACCAAGCCATTACGGCTGCACGCAGCTGCGTGGAATCGCGCTACGGCAAGGACTATCTGAGCAACGGGCCCAGGCAGTTCAGCACCAAGTCACGCAATGCCCAGGAAGCTCATGAGGCGATCCGACCTTCAGGGGAAAGCTTCCGAGCTCCCTCCGAAACTGGCTTAGAAGGGCGTGATCTGTCCTTGTACGAGCTGATTTGGAAGCGGACAGTCGCGAGTCAAATGGCAGAAGCCCGACTCACCATGCTCGCGGTGGATCTCACGGTGGGAGAAGCAGTGTTCCGCTCCAATGGAAAGCGCATTGACTTCCCTGGATTTTTCCGCGCCTACGTCGAGGGCAGCGATGACCCTGATGCGGCTTTGGAAGGTCAGGAAGTGTTGTTGCCTGCTCTGAACGTTGGTGACTCCCCCAAAATTCACGACGTCGAAGCGCTCGGACACCAAACCCAGCCGCCTGCTCGCTTCAGCGAAGCCTCCCTGGTAAAAATGCTCGAAAAAGAAGGAATCGGCCGTCCTTCCACCTACGCCAGCATCATTGGGACGATTGTTGATCGAGGCTATTCCTCCCTCAATAACAATTCGCTCACACCAAGCTTCACGGCCTTTGCTGTGACCGCCCTGCTGGAAGAACACTTCCCCGACTTAGTGGATACCGGATTTACCGCCCGCATGGAAACCACGTTGGATGAAATCTCCACAGGGAAAGTGCAATGGCTGCCTTACTTAGATGGATTTTTCAAAGGTGATGAAGGACTGGAGTCTTTGGTCCAAAAACGCGAGGGAGACATCGACCCGGGAGCATCACGCACGATTGACCTCGAAGGCTTGCCTTGTGTAGTGAGAATTGGACGCTTCGGGGCGTATCTCGAATCCAAACGTGTTGGGGACGACGGAGAAGAGGAGCTAATCAAGGCAACCCTGCCCAAAGAGATCACCCCTGGTGAACTGGATCAGGAACAAGCAGAACTCATCCTCAAGCACAAAGCGGATGGTCCAGAAGCGCTCGGCGAAGATCCCGAAACGGGAGATCTCGTGTACTTGCTCTTCGGTCAGTACGGCCCCTATGTGCAGAAGGGTCAGGTCAGCGATGAGAACCCCAAACCGAAACGGGCCTCCTTGCCGAAAGGGGTGAAGCCCGAAGATCTGAAACTGGATGACGCACTAGGGCTACTGCGCTTGCCCCGTCTACTGGGCGAGCATCCAGAGAGCGGCAAGGTTCAAGCTGGCTTGGGTCGCTTTGGCCCCTATGTGGTTTGGGACAAGGGAAAAGGCGAAAAGGACTATCGGTCTCTCAAGGGCGAAGACGACGTGCTCGCAATTGGTTTGAGTCGTGCCCTGGAACTACTCGCCATGCCCAAACGCGGTCGAGGGGGAAGGACGGCGCTCAAGGATCTTGGGAAACCGGAGGGAAGCGAAGAGACCGTGCAGGTCTTTGATGGTCCCTACGGCCTCTACGTCAAACAAGGAAAAGTGAATGCATCACTGCCGGAAGGGAAAGGGGCCGACGACATCACCTTGAAAGAGGCGATCGAGCTACTCGAGGCAAAAGCCGCCACCAAAAAAACCACAAAGCGCAAAACCTCAACGACCAAGAGCACCAGCAAAGCCAAAAGCACGACCAAGAGCGCAAAAGCCAAACCTGCTGCCCGTAAAGCACCAGCAACGACTAAAACCGGACGCCTTCGCGCGAGTGCAGTGCGCATCATCCGACCTGGTGACGCTTAATGCGCGCGCGGTGGTTGCTGATACCGCTGCTGCTCGCCTTACAGGCCTGCTCAGAAACAACATTTGGGCAGAAGCTGGCCGATAGCTTCGATTCACCAGCCACACCAGCCGCGGCCCAGCAGACACCAAACTCAAAGCTGGATCAAAAGCCAGCCACCGCCCTGAAGGAACCAGCGAAAGCCGAAGACGCGCTCGAAAAGGACAAGGCAGAGTTGGATGCTGAAGCAAAGCCAACAGAAGCGGAAGAGCCAAAGACCATCAAAGAAGAGTTAACCAAAGCGAAACCCGCCAACCAAGAATCAGCCCCCGTCCGCTCGATGCCCGCCGACCCTCGGCCCTACCGCATCACGATTCGCTTAGCGGCCGCTGATCCTGCCGCACCGGCGGAAAGTGTCACCGATGTCTTACGTCGCGCCGGAATTGGTTTCGAAGTCGAAACGATCGAGAAAATCCCTTCGAGTCAGTCCTCAAAAGCAACCACCAGTGACAGCGCAGGGCAGCCCTAAACGTGATGGAACCACGCCTCAGCCGTCGACAAGCGCTGCGCATGATGGAGGCCTCTTACCTGGCGGCGGCGGCGGCCTTGATTTGGCTGGCTCTGTACTACTTACCAATCGGCGGAGCCCTGTTCCGTCTTGCCCTGCCGCTGCCCTTAGCGCTGCTGCTGGTGCGTCGGGGCAGTCGCGCCGGGGTTGAGGGCGTTGTCGTAGCGATTCTGCTTCTGGTGGTGCTCATGGGTCCTCTGCGTGGGCCCCTGATGCTGTTTCCCTATGGATTGCTGTCGCTTTGGCTGGGGTGGTGCTGGCACAAAAAAGTGAGCTGGTGGATTAGCTGGGGGCTCGGCGTCGTCATTGGAGCTGCTGGATTTCTGGTGAGGGTGGTGGCGCTGTCCTTGATGGTGGGCGAGAACCTTTGGTTGGTGATCACAAGAGCCGGCGCCGGACTCCTCGATCGCGTCCTGGAGTTGATGCAGCTGCCCCTCGCCCCTGATCTGCTTTTGGTGCAAGCCATGGCGATCACGCTCGTCGTGGTGCAGCAGCTCGTTTATGTGCTGGCTCTTCACGCTTTGGCTTACTGGATCTTTCCCCGTCTCCAAGCTCCGATTCCTGAACCTCCCCCCCTGCTCCATGGCCTGGTCGCCCTCGACCCTCTTTGAGCTCCCAGCTGGATGCACTCGCCTTTCGGGCCGAGCATCCGAGTTTTGGACCGGTGCCACTCACCGCTTTTGGTCCGACCCAGAACCTGCTCCCGATCTGTTACTGCTTCTGTCCTCCACTTTGACCGCCGAGGTGGAAGGCATCTCTGCAGCCGGTGCCACCTCTGAATCACGCCGCTATACAGCCATTGCTGACGCTGAGTTGCTTCTCTATGGGCCTTCCCATCGGCCTCGTTGGCCTTTACCGCCTCTGCCCGCAGGCGTCTCGCCGGCGTTGATCAGTTGGGTTGCTGCGGAAGCCCTACAGATCCAGCCCTGGGTGGGATCGATTGGGCTATCAAAGATGCCTCCCTTCGCTCATCTTCGCTTTGAAGATCCACAGCTCGGTCCAGCCGCCTGCATCAGCACTGGGCACTCCATGACGCCTGAACGCGTCCTACAGCTGTTAACCAAGGGCCAACGCTTCGGTGAGCGTTTGAGGCACCCACTTGTTCTTGCTGAATGTGTCCCAGGAGGAACCACCACAGCCTTAGCCGTTCTTCGTGGTCTTGGACTTCCCGCCAATAACCTGATCAGCGGTAGTGCCATCCATCCACCGATGGCCTTGAAACGTCAACTTGTGCGTCAGGGGCTGCAATCCGCAGAGCTCAGTGCAATCCCCTCGGCACAGGAGCTTTTAGCTGCCGTGGGAGACCCTTTTCAGGCTTTTGCAACCGGGTTGCTGATCGGATCCCTCTCGAGCGGTGAACCCCTCCTCTTGGCTGGAGGCAGTCAGATGGCTGCCGTGCTTGCACTTGCCTTAAGCATGGTCTCTGCCAAAGAGCGCCGCTTGCTGTCCAATCAAGTGCTGATTGGCACAACGGCCTGGTTGGCTGGGGAAGTGCTGACGCCAACCGGAAGCAAACGCGCATCACTGGTCGAGCTGCTCGCATTACTGGAGGATCATTTCGATGTTGCCATCTCTGCGCTGGCGAGTGGTCTGCGCTTTCGCGATAGTCGACACCTCTCGCTGCGTGACTACGAGCTCGGTCACGTCAAAGAGGGGGTGGGTGCCGGTGGCCTTGCATTGCTAGCGCAGCTGCGTGGACTGTCCTTAGACCGCATCAGCCAGGACTGCGACAACGCCATGGATCAATTGCTCAAATCCAAGCTCAAACCCTAAAAATCCCTCAGGAATCCAGCCCCGTAAGGTTTGAGAATGATCGGCCCATCTACTCAAACCGCTTCGTTTCGCCGGCGACAGTTGCTTCAGGCCAGCTGCATAGCAGGCCTGTCATGGCTCGCCGGCTGTGCGCGATCCAATGGTTCGCCCATCATGCGGGCCCCAACAAAGACCCTGCCTGCACCGTGGCAAAAGCAACTCAAGGCTCCGTGGCGCATTACAGAGCTGAAAGCCTTCGTCAGCTCTGACCCCCCGTGGCTCTCCTCCACCGATCTGCTCACGATTGGAGACGGTTGGTTATCGAATCTCAACCCAGGATCGTTTCAAGCGATTGATGCCGCTCCTCTTCAATCGCAATTAGGACCTTTAGCAGAGCAGTTTCTCTCTGAATTGCCGACATCCTGGAAAGGCAAAATTTTTCCTGTGGGGGTCAGCCCCTGGGTGCTGCTTTTTCGAGGAGAACCAGCCCTCAAAGACCAAGCGTCCAACAGCTGGGATGTGCTGCTGGATCCAGAGTTCAAAGGCAAGGTCCTTTTACCGTCGAGCCCACGACTGGTGATGTCGCTGGCAGAGCACATGCAGACCCCTGATGCGCTGCGACGCCTCAGACAGGCAGCCATCAGCTTTGATGATCGACACGCCCTCAACTGGTTGCTGCAAGGCGATGCACAAGTAGCAGTGCTGCCACTGCAACGGAGCATGGGAGCGCTTCTTCGAGACCAAAGGCTGCATGCAGTGCTGCCTGCGCAGGGGGCGCCTCTGAACTGGACTTTGATGCTGCGCCCAAGTTCAAGCAAAGAGCCCTTACCTCAAGACTGGGTCAAAAAAGCCTGGGAAGAACCACTGCTGAGTCGGCTCCTCTCTGCAGGATGGGTCCCCCCCTTGGCTCGATCAAAACTCAGTACCGCAATGTCGCGGGTGCCAAAACGGCTTCATGCCCTGGTTCTTCCATCCAACGAGATCTGGCAGAGCTGCTGGAATCTTGCCCCTCTGGATCCGTCTGAGCAGGACGCTCTGAAAGCCAAGTGGAAGGCCTCAGCCCCATAAACGTCGTCGAGGGGCCGCAGCCAAAAGCTGATGGGTCTCCGCCAACAAATCAGGAATCGCCAGTTGATGGGGACATCGTGGAAGGCAATCCCCACAGGTCTCACAGCCTTCGGCATTGACCTCCTCCCACCAGTGGCCAGCGCGCCCAATCAAGTTGTAACGCTCTTCTGTGAACTCCTTGAGGTCATGAGCGAGTCGAAGGTTGCGCAGTCGCAGCAGCTCAGGGATAGGAACCTCCTGCGGACAGGGAAGACAGGCTCTGCATTGTTGGCAAAGCGTTTCCCCGAGCCGCTGTTGACGCAAAAGTTCCAAGCGTGTCAAAGCGGTCTGTTCTGCAAGGGTGAGCGCCCCATCGCTGCTGGCCATGGAGGCGGCAAGGTTGAGATCGGCCGGGCTGTTGGCCCCGACCGTCAGGGTGCTTATCCCAGCAGCTAACAGGTAGCGGTAAGCCAGAGCTAAGGGTTCCCATGGCTGGCAATCTGCCTGTAGCAATGAGCTTGGTGCTTGCAAGCGTCCACCCTTATCTGCAGGGGAGATCGCCATAACGCCCATTCCTCCAGCCAGCGCTTCCAATGCCAAGGGGAGCCGTGCTGGATCCAAGAGATGGAGATGGAGGCTGCAGAACTGAAAGCGACCACTTGAGATCGCCCGCGCGATCAATGAATTGGAGCCATGGCTGCTGAAACCAACCTGACCCACAAGCCCAGATCTCAGGGCCCATTCCAAGAGCCTGGCTCCTTCCCCGTCGATCGCCCAATGCAGGTGTTCCGCACGATTCAGACCATGGACCGCCAGGCCATGCAAAAAGGGACGTCCCAACCGTTCAAGGCATGCCGACAAGGCGCGTTGCCCTTGTTCAAAAGACAGGCTTGGAAGGAGTTTGCTCGTGATTAACCACCCCCCCTCAGGGGCAATTCCTTGTTGCTCCAGCTGATCCAAAGCCTGCCCCAAAAAGACTTCAGCAGGGCCATAGGCGGGTGCCGTCTCGAGGTGATTGATCCCAGCAGCATGGGCTGCTCGTACTACGGCAACCATTTGCTCGCGGTCTTTCAACGCACGCATCGTGCCCAGGGTGAACAAGCTCACCGCGGGACCCTTGCCAAAGGCACGACGCACTCCAGAACCAGCCAAAGGCTCTGTTGTCATCCCAAATTGTCGTCGTCCGTTTCTTTGTCTGATGGATCGTCCTGCGGTTGTCGCGTCTCAAGATGCCGAACCATGGCGGCAGGACTGACCTGATCTAAAAATCGTCGAAACTCGTTTCGATCCTCTGCATCCGCTTCTGCATCCACCGCGATCGAGGCTTCAGCGACCACTTCCTCCAACATCCAAATGCTGCTGCCTGTACGAATGGCAAGCGCAATGGCATCACTGGGCCTGGCATCAATGTCCAACGGTTCTTCGCTCGCCTCGTTCTCCTCGATCGACTCACCTTCTGTGAAGTCCTCAATCGCATCGCTTGGCACGTCATGGCTGAGTTTCAAGACAGCGCGAAACGTGCTGTCTTCAATCGCATGGATGATGACCCGCTCGAGATGCAGTTCACCAGCAGCCAACAAGCGCACCATTAAGTCATGGCTTAAAGGGCGAGGAGATGGCTCTCCATTCAACCCAGCCATGATGTTATGGGCCTGGGCCTGATCGATCCAGATCGGCACTTGTCGCCGTCGAGATAGATCTCGAAGCAGGACGATCGGACTCCGGCTGGCGGCATCCAGAGCAATCCCAATCACGCTCATTTCCACCATCGACGGCTCTCTCCCCCTTCCTCGATTATGACCAGTGAACACACGCTGAATGCACAGCATGTTCACGGGTCTGGTGCAAGCTGTTGGTTGGATTGAGCGCCGCGGCAATGGCCTCGCGGTGAGTGGCTGCTCTCCGTTCGCTCCCCTTCAGCTGGGGGACAGTGTCGCCGTTGACGGCGTCTGTCTAACGGTGGCAGAACTAGTCGGTGATGGATTTCTCGCCAATGTCAGCGAAGAAACGCTGCAACGCAGCACACTCGGCCGCAAAGCATCTTCGGGCCGTTCGGTCAATTTGGAGCCAGCCCTCCGCTTGTCCGATCGCCTTGGCGGACATCTCGTGAGTGGTCATGTCGACAGTATCGGCGAAGTCGCAAGCATCGAAGCCCTTAGCCAATCGTGGAATCTCGAGCTGCGCTGGCGAGATGCCGCCTATGGCCGGTACGTCTGTGAAAAAGCCAGTATTGCCGTCAATGGCATCAGCCTCACAGTTGCTGGGTGCAGTGATGCTGGTGCGCGATTTTGGATCGCCGTGATTCCACACACCTGGATGGCGACGGCATTGCGGGATCTCGCACCGGGGGATGAGGTGAATTTAGAAATCGATCTTCTCGCTCGTTATACAGAACGCTTGCTCGGACACTCGCGAGAAGGAACAGCATCCAACTCTGGGAACCACAGCTCTATGAGCTCTGAATGGCTGGCCTCCCACGGGTGGAGCTGAGGGAACATCACAAAAACGGGTCAGCACTTCGGAGAATCAATACCTTTCGGGGGTTGTCTCTTTTACAAAGTTCATGACCGCTGACGATCGTCCCGATTCGGTGGGGACTTTTAAAGCTTTCGCCATCGCTGAAGGCATTTTGCTGATCATCTTGGGCGTCCTCGCCCTGATCTTTCCGGTGATTGCGTCCGTATGGGTCACTGGAGTGATCGCCGTTGTCTTTCTTGTTGGAGGAGTAGTGGGTTGGATCAGCAATCTGGCCCGCTCGAAACGCATGGGGCGCTGGATTTGCTTCTGGCGTTTAGTCGTCTCAACCTTGTTCATCGTTGCGGGGGCTTCGATGATCAGCAATTTCCGAAGTCCTGCGGACGCGGCACAACAGGTCGCAACCCTGTCGTTAGCAATCGGCATCGTATTTCTTGTTGAGGGTGTGGTGGCCTTTTTCAACGGCCTGTCTCACAGCAACCGTCCTGGAGCGGGCTGGGCCGTTGCCAACGGCGTGATCACGTTCATTCTTGGGCTGCTGATCGTGACGCTGAAGTTCTGGGGCTTGCTTTGGGTACTGGGCGTACTTGTAGGCATCAGCTTCCTGTTCAGCGGCATTGACCTGATCGCGTTGAGCTCAACCATTCACAACGATCAAGATCCTCCAGCTGCTGCCTGATCACCTAGAAGTCAGTGTCTTAAAGCCAGTGAGCACAATGACCCGGGTCTCAACCTGGGTCCTTTGTTGTGTCTTGATCCTGCTCAGAGTCCACCTCTGCAACCTTGAGCTCCTTGTTATTCATCGGAAGAAGAAAGATGGAACGAGAGTCTTGGCGCAGTTCAATCCGAAACTCCTGACCCGGTTCTAGGCCAAGGCGACGTGTATAGGCATGGCCGATCAGCAGATTTCCATTCCCATGAACCCGGGTCTTGAATTCAGCTTGGCGACCTCTAGTTCCACCACCACCAGAACTGGAAGAGGGCAACTTGTATCCCTTCGCTTCCACTAAAGCTTTGTAGAAGCCCTTACGCAGAACGCGGCCACTGGGACCGACATAGCCGCATCCCCTAGCAATTTCGTCTTCAGAGCGATTGCTGAGTGACCGGGCCCTGTTCAGCAATTCCTGGCCAGTGAGCATCTAACTCATGAAATTTGATTTTATTCTGGCCAAAACTCTCATACGAAGCAACAAAAGTTTCGAAATAAGATTGGAAGCATTAGGAACCAAGCTCGCTCAGATGAGATAGAGAATGACAAATAAGACAACCCAGATGCCGTCAACGAAGTGCCAGTAGAGCTCTGCAGCTTCAAGGGGGAAGTGATTATCTGCTGTGACGCGCCCTTCAGGAGTACGACATTGCCACCAGACAATCAGGATCATCAGTGCGCCCAGGGTTACGTGCAGACCATGGAAGCCAGTGAGAGCATAGAAAGTGCTGGCATAAAGATTGTCAGTCAACCCGAATGGCAAGGTGAAATACTCCACCATCTGACTCACCAAAAAGGCCAAGCCCAGAATGGCTGTCAGAAGTAGCCAGCTCCTGCAGCGTTGCATTTCACTTCGGCGCAGATTCACACCAGCGCGATGGAAGGTGGCACTACTAACAAGCAAAAGAATTGTGTTCAGCGTTGGAAGTGGAAGCTCCAACTCATACACAGCACCAGGGAGAAGAGGGTTAACGGCCTTAAACGTGAGATAAGCAGCAAAGAACCCTGCAAATGTCATCGCGTCAGCCACCAAGAAGGTGGCAAGCCCAAACATGCGGTGGTCGGGATGGCTTTCTTCGTGATGCCCTTGAATTTCAACTGCTTGGTCTTGAGGCGATAGGGAAGTCATCGGCCGTTGCTCCATAAATCACTGCCACTGGCATCTTTCAAATCGATCTGGTCTGCAGGGATTCCATACCCATAGGGGTGAGTGACCAAAGGAGGTTCACCTTTCCAGTTCTCTACAGGAGGTGGAGAAGTGGTCAACCATTCAGGGGTCAAGGCACGCCAAGGGTTGTCTCCAGCAATCTCACCGGAGCGTGCACTCGCAAACACGTTCCAGAGAAAAGGCAAGGTACTGAGGGCCATCAGCAGGGCGCCAACGCTGCTGATCTGGTTCACAAACGCAAATTGAGGATCGTATTCAGCAACACGCCTTGGCATGCCATTAAGGCCGAGCCAATGCTGGGGGGCAAAGCAAAGATTGAATCCAATAAACGTCAACAAAAAGTGAAAACGCCCAAGCTTTTCATCTAACATCCTCCCCGTCACTTTTGGGAACCAGTGATAAATAGACGCGAAGATCACGAAAACCGATCCCCCATAAACAATGTAATGGAAGTGAGCGACAACAAAATAGGTATCGTGAACATGGACGTCAAAAGGAACCTGTGCAAGCGCGACACCAGTGATCCCGCCCAAAACAAAGTTAATGATAAAACCGCAAGAAAAGAGGACAGCACTATTAAGGCTGATCTTCCCTCCCCACAGAGTGGCTAGCCAGTTAAAGAATTTGATACCAGTTGGAACCGCGATAAAAGCCGTCGCGATTGTAAAAAACAGGCGCATCCATGGAGGTGTACCGCTGGTAAACATGTGATGAGCCCAAACAACAAGTCCAAGAACAACGATCGCCATGATCGAATACACCATCGTGGTGTATCCAAATAGAGGCTTCCGGCAATGGATCGGCAGAATTTCACTTACCAAACCAAATGCCGGCAACACCATGATGTAAACGGCTGGATGGGAGTAAAACCAGAAGAGGTGTTGATAAACAACAACATTTCCACCCATTCCAGGATTAAAGAATCCTGTATGAGCAACAATATCGAAGCTCAGAAGAATCAAGGTTCCAGCAAGAACGGGTGTTGACAGAACAACAAGAATGCTCGTTCCAAGCATCGCCCAGCAATACATAGGTAATTGCATCAGCTTCAATCCAGGCCGACGCAATTTCAGAATCGTAGCAATAAAGTTGATTCCACCAAAAATTGAACTTCCCCCAAGCAATAAAACGCTCAGAATCCAAATAATCTGACCAGTCGCCGGAGTTGTGAGGCTGAGCGGTGGATATGCTGTCCAGCCTGACTGAGCCGCACCAGTAATGAAATAACTAGTGATCAGAAGTAATCCAGCTGGAGGAATCAACCAAAATGCAACAGCATTCAGCCTTGGGAAGGCCATATCCCTGGCTCCCACATAAAACGGAATCAGATAGTTGCCAAAGGCACCATTGACCACCGGAACGATCCAGAGAAAGATCATCACAGTGCCGTGCAATGTAAGCACCTGGTTATAAACATCCCGGGGCATAAAATCAGCCACAGGGCTGGTCAGCTCTGTACGAATAGCGCCAGCAAGGGCACCACCAATAAGGTAAAAAGCGAACCCACACACAAGATATTGAAGCCCGATCACTTTGTGATCGACGCTAAAACTGAGATAGCGAAGCCAACCAGTGGGTTGCAACGAGGGGGGCTTGCTTTGCTGCGGAAGGGTGAGTGTCATGCCTCAGATACAGGGAGCTTGCGATTGGCTTGGAACCAGGCGTCGTAGTCATCAGCCGACTCAACCACCACCGTGGAACGCATACCCCCGTGATAAGGGCCACAAAGTTCAGCACAAACCACTGGATAACGACCAGGGCGGGTGGGAGTGAAATTAAGCAAGGTGGGCTGGCCTGGAATGATGTCCTGCTTGAGCCTGAATTCCGGAACCCAGAAGGCATGAATCACATCTTTAGCCTCCATTTTCAATGAAATGGGTCGTCCTGATGGGACATGAAGTTCTCCAGAAATAATGTCTCCATCGGGATAATGGAAAAGGAAAGCAAATTGCATCGCCGTGACCTCAACTGGCAAAGGTGACACCGTCATTTCAGAACTGGCTTGCATTGCACCTGCCGTCCCAATTCCTCCCCAAACCCTCTCTTCGGTGGCTTGAGACTCACCATGTCCCCCATGACCGAGTGGAACCATTCCACCCATTCGTTCATAGATGTCGTAACTGAATAGACCTACGAAGAGAACAACAATCGCTGGGACAGCGGTCCAAAAAATCTCCAGCGGCAAATTGCCTTCCAGTGCAATCCCGTCACCAATCTGTCCAGCTTTGCGGCGGAAACGTACAAGGCTGAACACCACAAGCCCAACGATTCCTACAAACAAAATCGTGCCGATGCTGAACAGAACACGAAACAGTTCGTCGTAAATGGGTGCATTGACGCTGGCATCAACAGGAAGAAGGTTGATGTTTTGGCCAATCCACAATCCACCCAGCACAAGGATCATTCCCAGCACAAGAGTGAGAATTGCCGAGGGGATGGGCACGAAACTCCTGGTACATGTCCCATCAGACTATGGAGATCTCATGCCTTCTTCATGCAGTGATTGTTAAAGCAGCCTGAAGTTCCTGCTAACACACCTGTTTCAGGGCGTTGTTGTCAGCAAAGGGAGATGTTGGCGCTTTTGAAAATGTCGGAGACCTGTTAATAACGTGCCGTTTGTGATCAGATCGCTAGTTTCCAAAAACAAACCATGTGATTAGGAGGGACAGTCGTTGACTTCATCAGCAACAGTTCCGATTCGTTTGCGCCTGGCGCAGCTCGCCGCTCACCTGGTCGTAGCTCTCATTGCCCTCGTAGTAATTGGAGGGGCAACCCGTGTCATGGAAGCAGGGCTGGCCTGTCCTGATTGGCCTCTCTGTTACGGGAGCTTGCTGCCTGGCCGCCAGATGAATCTCAAGGTGTTCCTGGAGTGGTTTCACCGCCTGGATGCCTTTGTTGTTGGCATCGCTCTGCTCGTCCAACTCGGTGCCGCCTGGTTCTGGAGAAAGGAACTGCCCCGCTGGTTGCTGCCTCTGTCTCTCCTTTTAGTCCTGTTAGTGGTTCTTCAAGGAGGGCTCGGCGCTCTGACCGTGCTTCAACTGCTTCCCTCCGCAGTGGTCACAGCCCATCTCGTTCTGGCTCTGACCCTGGTCATCGTGATGAGCGGACTTACGCAAAGACTTCTGCACAAAGGATTTATAGGATCAGCCGCCCCTCGCTGGTGGCCCTGGCTTGGCGGAATCAGCCTTGCTGCCGTTTCAGGCCAATGCCTTCTCGGAGGCCGAATGGCAACTTCATGGGCGGCCCAACGTTGCTTACAGGAGGGTCAGTCCTGCCAATGGCTTCATTGGCATCGCAGTGCCGCAACCCCAGCAGCGGTTTGCGTTTTGCTGTTTGTTGCAACAGCTCTCATCGCCGGCGGCTGGGCTCGTCAGCAATGGCCCCTCCTCCTCACAGCCACTTTCTTGGTCTCAACCCAGATCGGTTTGGGGGTTTTCACGTTGAGGCTTGGTCTGAGCCAGCCCGCGGTGACGGTGTGTCATCAACTCGTTGCCTGTCTGCTCGTGGCCGTGCTCGCGGCTCTCACCTGGAGGCTCCCGTCAGCACCCGACTCCCCCCCCACGATCTCTCACGATTCTTCAACCCTGGAGCCCTGTCATGGCTAGTTCAGCTTCCGTTGCTCCAATGCCACCATCCCTCACAAGAGAGGAGGTGGTGCCATCTCGCAAGAGAATCAAACTTCCCCCCTGGCTTGAGGTTGCCAAACCAAGGCTGATCCCACTTCTCCTCGCAACCACCTTGGGAGGAATGGCTCTCACCGAAGGCTGGCCACTCTCCTCACCAAGGCTGGTATGCACCCTTGGTGGTGGTGCATTAGCGGCAGCCGCTGCAGGAGTTCTCAACTGTTTGTGGGAGCAGGAACTGGATGGACGCATGCTGCGCACAAGTGGTCGAGCCCTTCCCTCTGGACGGTTGTCACCATCTGCGGCCTTTGTTGGAGCGGTGTCCTGCACTCTTGCTGCAGCGGCTCTTCTGGTCAGTGGGGTTAATTGCCTTGCAGCTGGACTATCTCTCCTAGGACTCTGTAGTTATGTCCTGCTTTACACCGCGCTTCTTAAGCCCCGCACCACGCAAAACATTGTGGTTGGCGGTGTTGCTGGCGCTATCCCACCCCTGGTCGGAGCGGCTGCAGCAACAGGCCACATCGGCCTTGGTGGATGGTGGCTGTTCGCGCTTGTGATGGTATGGACTCCAGCCCATTTCTGGGCACTTGCCCTGCTTTTGCATGACGACTATCGGGCCGTTGGCATTCCAATGCTCCCTGTCGTCAAGGGACCGTTGGTCACCACGAGGGCGATTCGACGCTACGGATGGGCCACGATCTTGCTGAGCTTTTTGGGCATTTGGGCTCTACCCGAAGGTGGTGCGTTGTATGGGCTGTTAATCCTTCCCTTCAACGGTCGCCTTCTACAGATGGTGGAGCGTCTGGCGGCTGAGCCCAACAACCGGGATCGCGCTAAGGGATTATTTCGTTGGTCGATCCTTTATCTGTTCGGAGTCTGTCTCTTGCTTGTCATGAGCCGAATGTCTGGTGCCGCTCAGTTTGACCTGCAAGTGAGGGCCGTCGTTGACATCCTCTCAGGCGGATTTCTGACTGTCGCTTCCTAGATTCTTTACTCTCGCTTTTGGACGGTTCCATGTCCCTGATCGTGCTCGATCACCTGGAAAAGTCTTACGGGACGATTTCAGCGCTCAGGGACTTGAGCTTGCAAGTCCCTGAAGGATGTCTGTATGGCCTGCTGGGACCCAATGGTGCTGGCAAAACCACAACACTGAGAATTCTTGCCACTCTTCTGGCTCCAGATCTTGGCAATGTCCGCATTGCTGGCCTGGATGCCTTAAAAGACCAACGGGACGTTCGGCGCCTCATTGGATATGTCGCTCAAGAAGTAGCGATTGACAAAATCCTCACCGGGCGAGAGCTACTTGAGCTTCAAGGCGACCTCTATCACCTACGACCAAAGCAGAGGAACCAACGGATCGACGAACTGATTGAGATGTTGGGCATGAATCCCTGGATCGATCGTCGATGTGGCACCTATTCAGGGGGCATGCGTCGTCGACTTGATTTAGCGGCAGGTCTCTTACATCGCCCCCAACTGCTCATCCTCGACGAACCCACTGTCGGACTTGACATCGAAAGTCGAGCCGTGATTTGGAACGTGCTCCGTGACTTAAGAGACCAAGGCACAACGGTTTTGCTGAGCACCCATTACCTCGAGGAAGTGGAAGCACTCGCAGATCGAATGGCAATTATTGATGCCGGAACAGTGATTGCGGAAGGCACACCGGACGAACTCAAGACACGTCTTGGAGGTGATCGGGTCACCTTGCGTGTGCGTGAGTTCAGCAATGAGAAGGAAGCAGAGACGATTCGTGAGTTGCTTGAACCCCTTGATGGCGTTCAGAACATTGTGATTAATCGCTCGCAGGGCCATTCACTGAACCTTGTGGTGGATGGAGAACAGGTGCTTCCTCGCCTTCGTCTGTGTTTGGAAGAAGCAGGACTTCCGGTGTTTGCCCTCGCCCAAAGCAGGCCCAGTCTGGACGATGTTTACCTTCAGGCCACAGGACGCACCCTGATGGATGCCGAGCTGGCTATTGCCGGTCAACGTGATTCCAAGCAAGAGCGCAAGCAAGCCATGAGGTAACGACCTGCTTTCCCCCCTCCGATTTCCATCAGTGCGCTATGACCACTCCCCTTCTCCAGATCGATACCAATCAAGAGTCCTCCCGAGGCGCTTTAACAGAGCTCATCCAGGAAACGACTGCTTTGACGCGTCGCCTGTTCGTACAGCTCAAACGTCGTCCCTCCACGCTGATTGCAGGCGTTCTTCAGCCACTGATCTGGTTGATTTTATTTGGAGCTCTGTTCTCTAAAGCTCCAGAGGGACTTTTGCCAGGTGGCATGAGCTATGGGCGTTTTCTGGGTGCTGGAGTCATTGTTTTCACAGCATTCAGCGGTGCACTCAATGCAGGACTTCCGGTCATGTTTGACCGCGAATTTGGATTTCTCAATCGACTTCTTGTTGCGCCATTAAGAAGTCGAAGTTCGATTGTCTTCGCTTCGGTGATTTACATCACCACATTGAGCCTCGTACAGAGTTTGGCGATCATGCTTACAGCGGCCTTGCTCGGCTATGGATGGCCTGGAACTGGTGGACTCCTGCTCGTTCTGTTCACCCTTTTGCTTCTGGTGTTTGCCGTTACAGCCTTAAGTCTGGGTTTGGCCTTTGCATTGCCTGGTCACATTGAGTTGATTGCTGTGATTTTTGTCGCCAATCTTCCTCTGCTTTTTGCAAGCACCGCATTAGCACCTCTCAGCTTTATGCCTGTGTGGATGGGCTGGCTAGCAGCCCTAAATCCCCTTACCTTCGCGATAGAACCAATTCGAGCGGCCTATGCAGGCCCTCTCGATCTTTCGCTGGTTCTCTTGGACGCACCCTATGGGTCAGTCACAGGACAGACCTGCTTGTTGGTCTTGACCGTGCTCACCGTGGGGCTGTTTCTCCTCATCCGACCACTGCTCAACCGCAAACTCTCTTGATTCCGTGTCTGTCTCTTCGTTTCAGCCCCTGAACCCCCGCCAACTGGACCTGCAACGTCGCTTGCTTGTCGCCAATGAATTAAGAGACCCCTCCCTTATTGCGCAACTAGAGCTGCAGTGGGTGCATCGCTATGGGGTGACCTCTCTTCCCAAGCGAACAGAAGAACCCTCCCCAGATGCTCTCCCCTCTACCCCGAGTTCAGAACTGGAGCCAAACATCCAGCCCCTCTCTCCGGTTAGCGATCAACAGGCCGAGACTGAGGCACGGGTCTTGCAAGTGGCACCACCCCTACCGATTGACTCCAATGATGAGGCTGAGGTGATTGAAGATCTGGCTGATCGTTCTTCAAATCCGCCACTCGCAATCGAGCCGCCACCGATCGCACTTGGTGCGCAGCGCTTTCGTCGCTGGATGGTGGCAGCTTCAGCAATCCAAGATCTGCAGGCATCCTGAGGACCATGCCCATTCCATCCCGCACCCAGCTTGAGGGTGGTCTGATCGTGTCCGTTCAGGCTCCGGAAGGATCACCCATGCGGCATCCCGATGTGATCGCGGCCATGGCTGAAGCCAGTCTTCGCAATGGAGCAACGGGTGTGCGCCTCGAGAGCCCAGAGCACATTCGAGCTGTACGCAACCGCTGCCCTGACGCTCTGATCATTGGCCTGTGGAAGCGCACATTTCCAGATAGCTCTGTCTACATCACACCCCGCTGGAATGACATTCAAACGGTCTGGGCAGCCGGTGCTGACGTCATCGCCCTCGATGCCACGGCCCGCCCAAGGCCAGATAGGGAAGACCTTGCGGAACTGATTCAAAGGTCGAAGGAAGACCTAGGGGCACCACTCATGGCCGATGTGGACTCCATCGAAAACGGCTTGATTGCGGCATCACTGGGATGCGAATGGGTGGGCACCACTCTGTATGGATACACAGAGCAGACAGCACAGCTCACTCCCCCTGGCTACGGCTTGATCTCTCCTCTAAGAGATCAACTTCCCGACCAGGTGACCTTGATTTGCGAGGGGGGCATTCAATCACCTGATTCAGCGCTCCAAGCCCTTGGGAATGGAGCCGATCTTGTGGTCGTCGGCACGGCGATTACTGGCGTCGATCTCCAGGTGGCCAAGTACCTCAGGACCCTGAAGAGGCAGAGTGGGTGAGTCTCACAAGACTCGGGCATGTTGCTGAAATTTGCTTTTCCTGTTGTGCTCAGCGGAGCCTTCTTCGCTCTACCAATCGCAGGGTTGCCGATGACAGAACTACAGGCGCTTAATCGAGAGTTGGGGAGACTGTGCAGTGAACCTCCCCGCGAAGCCTTATCGGTGTGTCGAATCCACGCGCGACTGGTGGGATCCCTTTAAGGGGATCCCCATTCCGCGGAATTACATCATTCCCATGCCGCCCATGCCGCCCATGGGATCCATACCACCCATGCCGCCCATAGGATCACCACCGCCACCTGCAGGCGCAGGAGGCTCAGGCTTATCTGCCACGACAACTTCAGTGGTTACCACCAAAGATGCAATCGAGACCGCATCCTGAAGCGCAAGACGAACCACCTTGGATGCATCCAGAATTCCAGCATTCATGAGGTCTTCGAAGTTGCCAGTGAGAGCGTTGAATCCCTCTCCGCTATTGCGAACGCGATCCACCACCACGTCACCGTTTGAACCGGCATTTTCAGCGATCTGACGCAGGGGGGCGCTCAGGGCACGCTGAACGATTTCGACGCCAGTCTTTTGATCACCTTCCAGCCCAGAGGTCAGGGCATCGAGTTCTGCAGAAATATGCAGAAGGGTTGATCCACCTCCAGCAACAATGCCTTCCTCCACAGCTGCACGGGTGGCATTCAAAGCATCCTCAATACGTAGCTTGCGGTTTTTGAGCTCCGTCTCTGTCGGGGCGCCAACCTTGATAACGGCCACGCCTCCAGCAAGCTTCGCGATGCGCTCGTTGAGTTTCTCTTGGTCGTATTCCGAATCCGTGTTGTCGAGCTCACGCTTGATTGAAGCAACGCGGGCACTGACGGCCTCTTTGCTGTCATCGCTCGCCACGATCGTGGTGCTGTCCTTGCTGATCGTGATCCGGCGTGCCCGTCCCAGGTCTTCCATCGTCACCTTGTCGAGGGTCATCGCCCTGTCTTCGCTGATGACTTGACCGCCAGTAAGAACAGCGATGTCGGCAAGAGCCGCTTTACGCCGCTCGCCAAACGATGGAGCACGCACGGCAGCCACCTGCAGCACCCCTCGGTTCTTGTTCACAACCAGAGTTGCTAGGGCTTCGCCATCCACTTCTTCAGCCAAAATCACCAAGGGTGATCCTGATTTCTGAACCGTTTCCAGCACAGGGACCAAGTCAGTCACCGAGCTGATCTTGCGGTCGGTGAGAAGCAGTAACGCATTCTCAAATTCGCAGATCTGACGATCACCGTCGGTGACGAAATAGGGAGAGCTGTAGCCGCGATCGAAGGCCATGCCTTCAGTGACTTCAAGCTCAGTAGCCAGAGACTTGGACTCCTCAACAGTGATCACACCGTCAAAACTCACCCTGTCCATGGCCTCAGCCACCATGCGACCCACCTCCTCATCTCCGCCTGAACTCACCGTGGCAACCTGGCGAATCGCATCACCGCTTACGGACTGACTGCGTTGATTCAGGCTCGCGACCACAGCCGCCACAGCTTTTTCCATCCCTCGGCGCAGTTCGATTGGGCTAGCACCAGCAGCTGTATTGCGAAGCCCCTCTTCCACCATCGCTTGGGCGAGCACGGTGGCAGTCGTGGTGCCATCGCCAGCTTTGTCCTTGGTCTTCGACGCCACCTGCTGGATCAGCTTGGCCCCAATGTTTTCGAACGGATCTGCAAGTTCAATTTCCTTGGCGATCGTGTCACCGTCATTAACGATGTCGGGCGAGCCGTAGGACTTCTCGAGCACCACGTTGCGGCCACGAGGTCCGATCGTGACCCGAACGGCATCAGCAAGGGCATTCATGCCTCGCTCGAGAGACTCGCGTGATTCGTTCGAGAAGCTGAGAAGTTTGGCCATAGTTTCAGGGACCCAAAGGGCAATCCCTTCCAGCGTCTACGACTACCCTCTCCTCTCGGAAGTGGGGAAAGCCGAATCCATCGGCCAACGGCGCAAAGGGTCTGGTTAAGGTTTGAAGATGAAGGAATCCGGGGCGCTGTTCTTCGTTTTCATGGCTGCAATGGCTGCAACCATGACATTGGTCTACGTACCACTGCGCATCTATCTCACGGCCACGGACCGCAGTCGGAGATTGAAGTTGCTTCAGCGCATTCGCCGCTTAAGAGAGGAGCTTGGTCAGCCCCTTCAGAGCTGACATTCAACTCATGACCATCCCACCATCCACCTGAAGCACTTGCCCCGTGATGTAAGCAGCGGCAGGGTCAGCAGCTAAGAACCTCACAGCTCCAGCCACCTGATCAGGGGATCCAAACCGTCCCAAAGGAATGGCAGAAAGGATGGCATCTGCCTCAAGGTCTTTCGTCATATCAGTGGCAATGAAACCAGGTGCCACGGCATTCACCGTGATTCCACGGCTTGCCATCTCCTTGGCGCTACTTCGCGTCAGTCCCACAACGCCGGCTTTGGCTGCTGCGTAATTGGCTTGTCCGGCGTTGCCCATCAGCCCAACCACCGAGGTGATGTTGATGATGCGACCACTCCGCTGTTTCAACATTGGGCGTGTCACGGCCCTCGTACAGAGAAAGACTCCAGTGAGATTGAGATTGATCACCGCCTGCCAATCCTCGGTTTTCATCCTCATCAACAAGCCGTCCCGCGTAATCCCCGCGTTATTCACCAGCACGTCGATGCGTTCACTTCGCTTCAACACCGTTTTAATCAAATCGTCCACCGAAGCCTCATCAGCAACATCGGCCTGGAGGGCATAAGCGGAGCCGCCCTTGGCCTGAATTTCGGCAACCACTGCCTCAGCCGCATCAGAAGAACTGGCGTAATTCACCACCACTTCTGCACCCTCAGCGGCCAAAGCCAAGGCCACTGCACGTCCGATGCCACGACTTGCACCTGTAACAAGAGCGGTTTGACCGTCAAGAGAAGCGGATGAACTCATGAACGCTTTTTTTTACGATCGTGTGATCGTAGGGATCGTTGGCCCTTTCAGTCATCAAGGACAGCTAAGTGCGCCGCATGGTTTCAATTGTGTCGATGGCATCACCCAACAAATTGCGGAATAGCTCCAACTGCTTCTGGCTCCCCATCACCACAAGAAGTTGACCAGGACCCAGCAGCTCTTCCCCGCTGGGATTTCCCTTCAATGAACTGCCGTCACGGATGGCCAGAACCATGGCCCCACTTCGGCGGCCCAGCTGGAGCTCCGACAAGCTCTTGCTGGCCAAGTGACCAACAAGCAAGGGATCACGACTTAACCGAAATTCTTCAATTTCAAATTCCGACCCAGATAACAAATCCATGAAGTCCACCGCCAAGGGCCTCAGAGCTGTTGCTGCCATCACCCTTCCCCCAGCGACATAAGGACTCACCACAACCGTGGCTCCAGCGAGTTCGAGTTTTGCTGCTGCTTCCTCGCTATCGGCTCGAGCGATTAACCGGCATCCAGGCTCTAAGCCTCGAGCGCTGAGCGTGACATACAGATTGGCAGCATCACTGGGCAAGGCCGCCACCAAGCTGCGACAGCGATGAAGTCCAGCCTCTAAAAGAGTTTCATCGAGGGTGGCATCAGCCTGCAGCACAGGTAAACCGCGTTCCTCAGCCGCCTGTCGCCGAGCAGAATCCATCTCCACCACAAGCACAGGAACGGTCTCCAGGAGCAGCTGTTCAGCAATCTCCCGACCAATGCGGCCATACCCGCAGAGAATCACATGGTTCTGCATACGCCGTAAGTTTCGGCGAAATCTCAACTCCCGCAATTGACGGAAGTATCCGGATTCTGTCAGGCCAAGAACCTTTTGAATCGAGAGCTGCACCACAACGATGCCTCCTGCCACGATCAAAACCGTCACCAGCCGCCCGGCCTGGGAGAGCGGTTCCACTTCTCCATAACCAATGGTGCTGATTGTGATCAGCACCATCCACAAGCAATCACCCCAATCCCATCCCTCCGTGATCCGATAACCAATCGCTCCGCCCAAGATCACGATGGCCAGGGCAACGACAGGTAACAGCCATGGCCTTGCCAGCTGGCCTAGCTGAGGGCGGTAAAACTGCAAGGGATAGCGCTGAAGCCGACGGCGTTGTTTCGACCTCCGTCGTGGCCTCTTCATCAGAAGCCCATCGCCTCCAATACATCAGCTTCTGAGAGAGAGCGGAGATCATCATTGCCGAGATGCCGAATCACATCCCGCTCAGGCAGTTGATCGTCAGACAGTCCGAGTGCAACCAACGGCACCCCGCAAAACGTTGCCAACAGACTGGTCTCAGGACAACTGGTCAACACCACATCTGCACAGGCAATCTGTGCTGCTCTCTCTGAAAGCGGGCTGTTGTCACGCAGATGAATGGTTCGCAAACCGGGAAGCTTGTCCTTGATCGTGAGTGGTAATTGCTTCCAGCGTTCTGCTGGCCAATCTCCCTTTGTTGCAGCTGGTTGAAGCAATAACAGAGGCCCATCTCCCTGCGGCTGCCGTTCGCGGGCGCTGTTCATCAGCGCTGCGGGCAAGCTGATCCGGAAGGCCTCGGCATCCAGGCTGAGACCGAGCGGAGCAATGAATCCAGAGCAACGTTGCGCACTCCAGCCGCCAGCCTTGCTGGCCTCAGCCGTCGAAGCAAATCCAGCTTCTGCAACCCGCGTTGGGATATGGCTCATCGAGAGCATCAAGTTCACCTGACGTCCCTCAGCAAAATTGAGGCAAACCTGGAAATCAGGTTCTCGAACAGAGCCAAGAAGATTGGCCCAATCGGCCATAGTCAGATTTGCAGAAAAATCAAAGGGAATGATCTTTTCAACCGAGGGCAGCAAGGTCCACAGCGATCGGTAGCCAGGGGAACAGGCCACCTGGATGGAGGCCCCAAGCTCGTTGGCACAGGCTGCTATCGCAGGCATACGCTCAAGCTGCTGTTGAGCTGTTCCTGGGCTTAAAACGAGAACGCGCATGAAACAACAGCACAATTGGTGCGATTTGATTGTATGGAGGCCATTTCAGGTTGCTAGGAACAGGAGTCGCTTATGCATCTGTTGATCGCAGCCGCCGGTAGTGGGCGGCGGATGGGGGCGACCCGCAACAAGCTGTTGCTGCCTCTGTCTGGACAACCCGTTCTGGCATGGACATTGCAAGCAGCTCTTGAAGCTGAGTCGATCCATTGGATCGGAATCATTGGTCAGGAGATTGACCGTTCCGAGATTCTCACTCTCGTGGAAGGCGCTCCCAAACCCGTCGCTTGGATTACCGGCGGAGACAGTCGTCAGGAGTCAGTCTCACGGGGGCTGGCAGGACTGCCAGACACAGCACAACATGTGCTCATCCATGACGGGGCCCGCTGTCTCGCATCCCCCCACTTATTTAACCGCTGTTCAGATGCCGTTCGTAGCGGCAAGGCGGTGATTGCTGCGACCCCTGTGACCGACACGATCAAACGCGTTGATGCATCAGGCTTGATCACAGCGACTCCGAATCGCGCAGAGCTGTGGGCGGCTCAAACTCCACAGGCTTTTTCCGTGGATGAACTCCGCCAGGGTCATCGTGAAGCGCATGCTTGCGGCTGGACTGTCACCGATGACGCTTCTCTTTATGAGCGCTTGGGATGGCCAGTCAACGTTCTTGATGCTGGTCCCTCCAATATCAAAGTCACAACCCCTTTTGATCTCACTGTGGCCGCAGCGGTGCTGGCAGAACGCCTGGGTTAGCACCCACGCTCAAAACACCATGATCACCATCAAGGGTGGCGATCGCGCCAACTGGTAAGGCTGCATTTCCTCCCGGGCCGTGCCCCACAAGCAGATTTGCCACCACGGGAATCCCTAAGTCAGCGGTGCGCTCTCGCAACACCTCGTCCAAGCTGAATCCACCAGAATCCGACCCGTCATCGCAGCCAAGGAATCGACCGAATCCAAGACCTGAAAGCGATTGGAGCAGACCTGCTAATCGCCACTGCGTGAGCATGCGATCAATCCGATAGGGGGCTTCGCCGATGTCTTCAATGACCAACACAACTCCCTTTAGGTCTGGCAGAAAAGGAGTCCCAATCAAATGGGAAGCCACCGTTAAATTCAGAGTTAACAATGGACCGACAGCCACGCCTCTCCGCCAGGGCACCCCTTGAAGATCCAGCAGAGGATGGCCAAAGAGAACGTTGTGCAGTCGCCGCTGGCTCCACTCGGGTTCATCGGCGAGGGTTGTGATTAAGGGCCCATGGACCCCACCGCTCACACCTGCTGCCATTCGAGCGCAGAGCAGTGCAGTCACGTCCGAGAAACCCAGCAACCATCCTGGCTGCCAAGCAAAAGGTTGCTCCAAAAGCCTGGCAGCGCCCCAGCCACCGCGAGCACAGGCCAAGAGGGATGCATGGGGAACCGATTGGAAATCACCCCGACGCTCGTCATCCCGTCCAGCCAGATACCCCCAGCGCCGTTGGCTGATGAAATCCGGACGGATCCGCAATCCCCAGCTGCTCAGTATCGAGATCCCTCGCAAAAGGTTGTCAGTGTTGTCAAGCGCAGAGCTGGCGGCCACGACGGCCACCTCATCACCACTCTGAAGAGGGGAAAGCAACAACTCAGACCTCTCTGTGTTGGGCATCATCCCAGCCGCCCGAGAACGAGACCCAATAACAACAATGCGCCCAAACGCACCTGGTGACTGAAATGAACGCCATACACCGACATGGACTGCTGCCTAACGCTGTTCAGCGCACGGGTGGCACGCTGCATCCCGAAGGTCACCACCAACCAGAACGGCCAGAAAATGACGCCGATTCCGGCGCAGGCAGCAGCAACAGCCAGGGCCAGCATCGAGAGCGCATAGGTCACACCCACAACGCGCAAGACGGACGAGCCAAGGGTCAGTGCGCTGCTGTTTAAAGCCATCCGGGCGTCATCAGGACGATCCGCCATCGCGTACACAGTGTCAAAAGAAAACGTCCAAAGCAGGGTGGCAACCCAGCAACCTGCCAATGGCCAACCGCCATTCAAATCTCCGGTTTGCGCGGCCCAAGGAATCAACACAGCGAAACCCCAACACAAGGCCAACACCGCTTGGGGATATGCAAACCAACGCTTAGCGGATGGGTAGATCAATATCGGCGGCAGGGCCAAACAAGCCAGCACAAAGCAAAGGTTGCGCACGGAATCCGGCAAGTTCAACACCACCCCCAAGCTGATGACCAACATCACGATCAACACAACCACGGCCTGCGCAACGCTCAAACTTCCTTGCGCAAGCGGACGTTGCTTCGTCCGTTCCACATTGCGGTCGATGCGGCGATCCCATAAATCATTCGCAATACAGCCCGCCCCACTGACCGCCAGGCCGCCGAGCACGATCATCAGCACCAGGGCCAGCGATGGCGGTGCATCCGGAGTGAGCCAGAGACTCCAGCCTGCTGGAATCAGCAAAATCAGTCTTCCGCTGGGTTTGTTCCAACGCAAAAGGGCAACCCATGGAGCAAGGGTTTGACGAAACAACATGCGCTTACTGGAGCCGACTGACAAAAAAGAACTCCATCTGAGGAACCCTAAACAGAGGTTCTTGATGTCTGCTTAGGGCAAAGTGGAAGGGCTTTCAGCACGGTGCTTCAAGTGACAGCAGGGCCGAGCTTTCAAAACGGTCGGACCTTGCGGAAGATTGCCGCGATCGATATCGGCACCAATTCCACCCACCTCTTGGTGGCCTCTGTTGATCCTGAGCTACGAACGTTCAGCATCGAGTTAGCGGAGAAGTCCACCACTCGATTAGGGGAAAGAGATCCAGAGACAGGCAATCTCTCAGAGGCGGCAATCGAGCGAGGCCTCAAAGCGCTGCGTCGTTTTCGCGATCTCGCTCTGAGTCACCAGGTCGAACAGATCGTGACCGCTGCCACCAGCGCGGTGCGTGAAGCCCCTAATGGTCGGGACTTTTTGCAAGAGATTCAGGATCAGCTCGATCTTGAAGTGGATCTCGTCAGTGGCCCAGAAGAAGCCCGCTTGATCTACTTAGGCGTGCTCTCAGGCATGCCTTTTGGAGACTGTCCGCATCTTGTGCTGGACATCGGAGGCGGATCCACAGAGCTGATTCTTGCGGATGGTCGCGATGCGCGAGCACTCACCAGTACAAGGGTTGGCGCGGTGCGACTTCAGCGAGACTTTGTCACAGATGACCCAATGCCTCCGCAACGTCGAACCTTTCTTCAAGCGTTTATCCAAGGGTCCCTAGAGCCCGCGGTCAACAAAGTGCTGCGGCGGATTACTCCTGAAGAAACGCCCGTGATGGTGGCCACCAGTGGCACCGCGATGGCCATAGGAGCGATAGCCGCGAGTGAGGAGGATCGTCCACCGCTGAAGCTTCACGGCTATCGGGTGAGCAAACAACGTCTCGACAGGGTGGTTGATCGCTTGGTGATGATGACACCAGACCAACGCAAAGGATTGGCACCCATCAACGATCGACGCGCGGAGATCATTGTTCCAGGTGCCTTAATTCTGCAAACCAGCATGCAGATGTTGAGAGTTAAAGAATTGGTTCTGAGTGAACGCGCTCTCCGCGAAGGCCTCATCGTTGATTGGATGTTGCGTCACGGCCTTCTAGAAGACCGTTTCAGCTTTCAAAGCAGCATTCGACAGCGCACCGTGATCCATCAGGTGCAGCGTTTTGCCGTCAATCAGCAACGAGCCGAGCGTGTGGCTTCCCATGCACTCACTCTGTATGACAACACCAAAGACCATCTACACCGTGACGATGGCTCAGGCCGCGACTTGCTATGGGCTGCAGCGATGCTTCACGCCTGCGGCCAACACATCAATCTCAGCGCCTATCACAAGCACTCCTGGTATCTGATCCGCCATGGCGAACTGCTGGGCTATTCCGAAGCAGAGCATCTGATGGTGGCTGCGATCGCGCGTTATCACCGCCGCAGTCTTCCCAAAAAGAGGCATGAGTCTTGGCAGGCGCTTCAAACCCGTGACAATCGACGCACAGTCTCAGATATGGCCTTACTGCTCAGACTGGCAGTTGCCCTCGATCGACGTCCAGAGCCGGTGGTCAAAAGCTTGCTGGTCAAAGTCAAAAATGAAGATCTTGTGCTCGAGTTGGTCGGGGAAAAGGCAGATCAAGATTTCAGTCTCGAGCAGTGGAGCCTGGAGAGTTGTGCACCAATTCTGAGGGAGGTCGCTGGTTTGAACCTCACGCTCAAGGTTCAGGAGTGAGGGGATACCAACGCAGCTCATCGATGCTGCCCAAGGCCCGAGGCGAGGCATCCCCATAGCTAAACCGCACTAAATCAGGTCGTCCCGCGAAGACTTCAAGCCCCTGATCGCCCTCAAACTGTTTCGGTTCGTTCAGAGTGCCTTCAAAGATCACATCCCCGCTCCGATTGCGGACGGACACCCAGCTCGGTTGTGAGCTGACAAGCGAAATCGGTCCTGGACTCTTGTTGTCACCGCTCATAGCAGTGTCCAGGGCGAAACCGTTTTCCCTGGCTGGAGTGAGCTGAGGAACAGGTTGCTCTTGTGAAGGCACGGTGCTCACTGCTTCTGATTGCTGGCGGTTTCCACGAAATGCAATGGCGCTGATTGCTGTCACTCCAACGAGCAACAAGGGAATGGCTGCATTTCTGATCCAGCGCCCCATTGAGGCGGAGTCCTGCTGGCCTTGCGGTGCATCGGTAGAGCCTGAGCGCTCGCGACTCACCCGCTTTGCAGGCGCAGCCTTCGTCTCACCAAGCTGAGATTGGAATTGTTGAACCAAAGGAACGGGGTCTAATCCCAATTTTTGCGCAACTCTTCGCAGCATCCCGCAAATAAAAACGGGTTCTGGAAGATTGTCCCGATCTCCATTTTCTAAAGCTTCAAGCTGCTCTTTACCCATGTGGAGCGAATCGGCAAAAGCTTGGCAAGTCATCCCTTGCCTTTCCCGCTCTTCCTTTAAGACGCGGCCGAGGGAAGCGAGTTCGTCCTGACGGAAATCTGAATGATCGGTAGCGTCACTAACTTCGGCCATTTCATGTATTCACCGTCAAAAAATTTTAGTTGCGTTTCGCCAAACTGTCAGCAAAATTTAAATTTCACCTAGTCAATAAAGCATTTAACTTTCAAATCAAAAGTTTCAATGGGCGATACTGGATTCGAACCAGTGACCCCTTCCGTGTGAAGGAAGTGCGCTACCACTGTGCTAATCGCCCCGAACGCAAATCTTAAACCACAACGGAGAAGTCCAGATACTTAGCGACTAGGACGGAACAGGTGATCGTGGTCTGGCGAGTAAAGCTTTGAGCGCTGGCGACCTGCATTCAATGCTGGACTCACCACATAAAGAGTGGTCCGGATCAAATTTTGCTCTTGAGAGATCGCTGCCATGCGGTCCAGTGGGACGACTTGAAGCCATTCATCAGGCCAACTCACACGGTGACCGATAGCAACTGGTGTATCAGGCGAATAATGCTTCAGCAATGTTGCTTGCACCTCCTCAACATGGCGAGCACTGAGATAGAGGCAGAGCGATGCTTTAAGGCGGGCAAGATTCTCCAAACTCTCCGTTTCGGGCACCCCAGTGCGTCCACCAGCCCTTCCTAGAACAATGGTCTGAACAAGGCCAGGAATCGTGAGCTCAGCCCCTAATGCTGAGGCGGTCGCCTGATAAGCGCTGATTCCTGGAACTACGTCGACAGAAATCCCAGCGTCAGTTAATCCACAAATTTGCTCAGAAAGAGCTCCATACAGGCAGGGATCACCATCATGAAGACGAACAACCTCAAGACCTTTTTTGGCCCGATCAATCATCAGTGGAAGCACATCCTCAAGCGTGAGAGTGCTACTCCGAATCGTTTCGCAGTGATCTGGGGCTAAGGCCGCGATCTGAGGCGACACCAACGAATCTGTCCAAATCAAAACCTGGGCAGACTTCAACCGGTTCTCAGCACGTCGCGTTAGGAGATCAGGAGCTCCGGGCCCTGCACCGACAATCGACACTGTGGTCATGGAGTACCTGGGATGCGTAAGCCTGGATCAGGCAAAGGCTTTCGTTTCCCGTATAGCCAAAACAAACCAAAGCCCGCAAGCAGCAGCAATGAGAGGCTCATCAACTGAGCAATCCTCAAGCCCCCGTCGCAAAATGGAGGGACTCCTCCTAAGCAGAGCGGATCAATTCGCAGACCCTCAATCCACACACGACCAAGGCTGTAGCAGAGCAAATAAACACAACTAAGAGCTCCTGATGGGAGTGAAATACGCCCACTCCGCGCCCATTGAAACAACGTTATCAGCACAATGAAAACCGCCAAATTCCAAAGAGATTCGTAAAGGAATGTGGGGTGAAAGAACTCTGAATCAGAAAAGATCTGGGGACGGCTTGAATAAGGGATAAATAATTTCCAAGGCAATTGGGTCGGAACCCCAAAGGCTTCTGAATTGAAAAAATTCCCCCAGCGTCCAATTGTTTGACCAAGGATCACGGATGGGACCAAAACATCGAGAAGATCCCAAAAGGAAACTTTCCGCCAACGAGAGAACAAAATTACGGAGATTGTGCCTCCTATCAATGCTCCATGGATCGCAATCCCCCCTTGCCAAATCGCAAACACATCCCACCAGGAGTTTTGGTAAGAGCGCCATTCAAAGGCCACGTAATAGAGACGAGCACCGATGATGGCAGCCAGCACCAGAATGGGAAGAAGGTCGCTAATTAATCCCGATTCAAGATTTCTCTGTTTAGCTAACCAGCTCGATAAATTGAGGCCGATGAGCACGGCCAGCGCTATGAGTAGTCCGTACCAGCGCAAAGTAATGGGCCCGAACTGAAAAAGCACGGGCCCAGGTGATGTAAATACAATGGGAATGATCACCTTGATCAGACGCCTTCAGCAGCTTGAACCTTCTCAATCTGCCTCTTTTTCAGAACCAGCATGATCTGAGCCAAAGCAACTGCTGCGAAGAACGCGAGCATGCCGTAGATGCGAACAGGGTTCTGAAGAACAACTTCGGTATCGAGCTGACCGAATCCACCAACATTGGGATCGTCCGTGATGGGGGCTCCAGCCTCAACCACATCTCCAACAGAGACCAACAGAGCAGGACCCACTGGAACGGTCTCTGTGATTTCAGCACCGTCGGCAGACTTCACGGTGACCACGCTTGCGCCATTGTCACCAGGTTCAATGGCACTAACAGAGCCGGAAGCCGGGGCCGTGTAGACGGTGTTGTTGCTCTTTTCACCCGTTGGGTACACCTGTCCGCGGCCGCGGTTTCCACCAACGTGAATGGAGTACTTACCAAAACTGATGCTGCTGTCCGTTGCGGGGTCAGGAGCCAGCACTGGGAAGACAATCTCTTGATGCTCATCACCAGGGATCGGCCCCACCAAAATCACGTTGGGTTGGTCGTCGCTGTACTCAGTGAAATAAACGCCCTCTGTTTCCTCCTTGATCTCATCGGTCCAGCGATCCTGAGGAGCGAGCGTAAAGCCATCAGGAAGCATTACAACAGCTCCAACCTGGAGGGGAACCTGACTGCCATCAGCACCTAGCTCTTGAACGCCGGTGTCGTAAGGGATCTTGACAACTGCCTTGAAGACGCTGTCAGGCAGCACGGACTGGGGAACTTCTGCCTGAGTGAGCTTTTGGGCCAAGTGGCAGTTCGCACAAACGATCTTGCCGGTGGCCTCCCGGGGAGAGTCGTAATTTTGTTGTGCCCAGAAGGGATAAGCCCAACTTGCAGCGGGTGCGCTGAAAACAGCGAGGCCGACGATCAGTGCGGCAAAAGTGGAGGAGAGCAGGCGACGCATGGGAAAGCTAGGTAGGAGAGAGACAGCAAAAAGGAGGGGCTGATCAGGACCACCAGGGCTTTTCGCCCGTCCGGAAATCGGTTTCAGTCCACTGGCTGACAAATACGTTGTCGTTGTCGACGCTGACATTGGCTAACGCCAAGGACAGAGGCGCGGGGCCGCGCACCACCTTGCCTGTGGCGTCGTACTGACTGCCGTGGCAAGGACACATGAATTTGTTGGCGCCGCTGTTCCAAGGCACGACACAACCCAGGTGCGTGCAAATGGCGTTGATGCCATAGCTTCCGATGGCATCAACGCCTTCCACGATCAAGTAGGTGGGGTCACCTTTCAAGCCTTGGACAAGGCTGCGATCACCCTCGGCGTGGCTACTCAACCAACCGCTCGCGGTCACTGAATTACCGAGCTCATCCTTGGCACTGGTTCCGCCACCACCCCCAGCAGCTCTGGGCGGGATGAAGTAATTCGCCACCGGATAAAGAGCCCCCAGGGCCACGCCTGTGACGGATCCGAAGGTCAGCAGATTCATGAACTGCCGACGGCCCATACCGGGCACATCACTTGCTGGCATCTGAGTCATGGCTGACGCTCAATCAACACTGAATGAGGTCCATTATGGAGGGTAAAGGTCCCGTCACGCTTTGCAACGACTGGGCTTTTAGATGATCCACTCAGCCGTTTCCGTGCTTGTAGAACCAACATTCGAACAATCCATCCCTCCTCTAACCGTCAATGAGGTCATCGACCTGCTGCGGGAACGCTGGCAAGCCAGCTACGACATGCAACTCGTTGTGAGGCGCAAACGGATGTATCTCCAAGTGATGTGGGCCTATCTCGAGCAGCAATCCTTCCCTTTAAACGAGGAGGAGTACCGCATCCACATAGCCCAAGTGGTGGATGTGGTGAATCGCTCAGGCCAGGCAGGCGCCGTGCGTTCTTGGCTAAACGAGACGCGAGACCGTCCACGCCTTGGGAAAGCCCTTAGCCTGCAGCTGCAGGGGGAGGAGCGTCTGGAGGAGTTTCTGGTCTGAACCGCTCGACGAACGCAACGAGAGCAACGCCAATGAAAAACAGAGCTGATATCGCACCGGCCAGCAAGGACATCGTGATCGGATCAGTAGATGGAGTCAGTACGGCTCCTGCTAAAGCGGCAATCAACACGACCCAGCGCCAAGCCGAGAGCATCCGCTTCCAACGAACCAAACCAAACAACCCAAGCAACAACTGCAGAACAGGCAGCTGAAAAGCCAGTCCAGTGGAGAGCATCAGCAGAAGCACAAAATCGAGATAGCGCTCGATCGACCAAATCGGTTCCACCACATCAGCCCCGTAACTCACCAGGAAACCAAGGGCAGCAGGGATGAGTGCCCACCAAGAAAAAGCAATTCCGGCGAAAAACAGCACTGCTGAGCCCGCCACAGCGGGAGCGATAAGACGACGCTCATTCCGCGTGAGACCCGGCAAAACGAAAGCCAAGCCTTGATACAAGACGTAAGGAATCGCCAAGGTGAGTCCGGCATAACCGGCAACCTTGAAGGAAACGAACAGGAACTCTCCAGGAGCGAGCTGAAGGAATCGGATCGATCCGGCAGGTTCCTCCAAGATCCTCACCAAGGGTTTCACCGCGAGAAGGCAGGCCAAAGCGCCAATCACAATCGCTATCAGGCTGCGAAACACTCGCTGACGAAGCTCCTCAAGGTGATCCACCAGGGACATTTCCACATCATTGGGTGGAAGCTGCTCAGGTTGAGGTTTCACCCGAATCGGTTCGGGAGCGGGAAGCACTGTTTTCTCGTTCTGCTCGGGAGGGATCAGTCCGACTGCTGGTGGGTGAGTTCAGGCTAAGAGCTTGCCGGCGATCAGTCGCTGTCTTGCTCGATCTGGCTCGGCCCAGACCACCTCACCCTCTTTGTGTTGCACCGTTCCAAGAGCTGCACCTGCAATGCGTTGGAGATGCTCCACAGGGGCTCTGACGACAGCAACCCGGCGATTACCACGCGCGCGGCTAAACCACGCAGCGAGGTCAGCAGCAAGGGTGACATCATCTTCGTCCGCAAAACCAGCCGATGCCTTCAACACAACGTGACTACCCGGACATTCCTGGGCATGGAACCAAAGGTCACCAGGTCGTGCCCGCCGGAGACTGATCCAGTCGTTTTGACGATGATTTCGCCCCACTTGAATCAACAATCCCGCCGGGCTATGGATTTCGAGGGGCTGAGGGTCCACGCGACGGGATCCCTGACGACGGCGGCGACGAAGCCGTTTTGGAGCCAACAGATCATCCAACTCTTCTCGCAAGTCCAGAAGGCTTTTCGTGCGCGCCTTTAACCCATCCCAATCAGCACCAATCAGCTCTTCCAGAAAGCTTTCACTGCCCTCAAGTAACACCAGCCGACTTTGATGATGCTGCAGCCGTTCTTCAAGAGCCGGCACAGCTCGTCTCAGTTTTCGTGCTCTGCCATACAACTTCTGCGCGCGATCGATTGTTTCCCGATTCGGACTCACCTGACACAGCAACGAATCTCCCTGCTGTTGCAAATCATCGGCACCGTGGGTCTCCTCCAAGCCAGCTCTCTGGTCAGCCAATAGGGCCTCCTCACGAGTCCTTAACTGCTTGAGCTGCTTTTGCAAATCCTGAGTGGCACGATTCAACTCCTGATGTTGAAGAACAGTGGCGTAGTACTGACCCAAACGCAGGCTTAGGGGCTGCCCAGGTTCTGGAAGATCCGCCAACGACTCCCCTTCAGATGCCGATGAAGGATTCCAAACGCGATAGGAGTTAGGCCCATCAAATTGCAGCTCAAAACTGTCGGTCTCAAGCGCTTTCAACCAGCACTGCCAACGCTGGTGCAACACCTGCCAGTCCTGGTCGCTTAGCTCATGAACGCTTGTTGCTAATCGCGCTCTGGCAGCGTCTTCATGCTCGCCAGCAAGATGCTTCGCCAGCACCGGACTGATGCCCTGGTAGGCACTGCGCAGGGCCTTCTCCAGGCTTAGCGGCAACAGTTCCAAGCGCTCTCTCCAGCGCTGCTCAGGCTCATCGAGTCGAGGAGCGATGCCTTGAAGGGCTGGGGGAGCGCTGTAGACATCTCCCGTACCAATCGGTCTCACTCTCGACTGGTGCATGCGGACCTGGCGTGCGATCGCAGTGATGCGTTGTCGGTCATCGAGTAACAACAAATTGCTATGACGCCCCATCAGTTCGAGCACCAAGGTGCGCTGGGGAGGCTGTCCAGGTCGAGGCGCCAACTGAAATTGCACAACCCGTTCAAAACCTTCCTGGCTGAGCTCCGAAAGCGCAAGTTGGCGGAGTCCATGCTGAATTTGTTGCGCCAACGTGCTTCCTGCACCCTGCTTGGGTGGCGCGGAGATTTCAACCAGTCTGGGAACTTCTGCTTTCCAGCTCAGCTCCAACCAAATCATGCCTCGCAGAGTGCGAAATCCGAGCTGAAGCGTCTGAGGATCGGGCTGTTGAGCTTTCTCAAACCGGCTGGGTATTAATCGGGCACGTAAATCCGCCAGCACAGCCTTCAGGCTGGTGAGATCCATCACTTGCGGACTTTGGCTGGCCATGAATTGCCTGAGAAGCAGGCTGAATAGGAAGCCTTCCTACCCTGCGATGCAGTCTCAAGCAACGTATGGCTCCTGATGGATCAATCGCCAGGCCCACGGTGCTCACCGGGCCGAGCGGCGTCGGTAAGGGCACCTTGGTCGCCCGCCTGAGAGAGCGTCATCCAGAGATATGGCTCTCCGTGTCGGCCACCACACGTGCTCCACGCAGTGGAGAAATCGATGGAATTCACTATTTTTTTCACTCCAAAGAACGGTTCAACAAACTCGTTCAAAGCGGTGGCTTGCTGGAGTGGGCTGAATTCGCTGGAAACTGCTACGGAACACCTAGAGAACCCGTAAGTGAACGCGTCGCGAATGGCATTCCCGTGCTTCTTGAAATTGAATTGGAGGGCGCCAGACAGGTTAGGAAAAGCTTGCCAGAAGCAATCCAAATTTTTCTTGCACCGCCAAGTGTAGAAGAGCTGGAGAAACGGATTCGCGGCCGCGGAACCGAAGCAGAAGAGGCGATCCAGCGCCGACTGAAGCGAGCACAAGAAGAACTAGAAGCTCAAACAGAATTCGATGCTGTGATCGTCAACGACGATCTTGAAACAGCTTTAGCTGAGTTGGAAAAACAGATGAACTTGACTATCTCCTAAATAAAAAGAGGGGCCATTGGGCCCCTCTTTGATGGTCTTGTGAACTGAACGATCAGCCCATGGGGTGGAAGAGGAGATCAGGGAAAAAGCGATTCCACTCGATCAAGATTCCGGCGGTGAGAGTGAACCAAATCGCCGCAACGACAGGTGCAGTTGTAAGAAATTTCTTCATCGTGAAAAAGATAAGGACTTCGTGGTGCGAGTTCAGCGAGGAGAGACGGTCACCTTGTTGTCGCTTTCAAGCAATTTGCCACTCGTGAATTCACCAAAAGCAGCGACAGGCCAAGTGGCTGATGCCAACAAGGACTTGAGGGCAAGAGAGACATCAATTTGAATCTCTTTCGTGTACTGCTCCTTGGTACCGCGAGTGCCTTTGAGGTACTCACGACCTGCCCAGCCAATGCATCCATTGATGTAGAGGAACATCAGGCCTGGGAAGACGAAATCACCGGCATGGCTCCAGCGGCCATCAACGATCAAATGAGGCAGCCCATCTTCACCACAAACGGCCTCGCTATACATCTCGAAGCGAGCCTTAGCTTGAGGCGTGGCGGCAGCGCTTGCACGCTGCTGAAAACGGGCACTTTCGGCGCAAGGTGTCAGACCTGCTACATCAGCCTTGGCGACGGGGGCAAAGCCGAACACCAGCAGGGCCGAGAGCGCAAGAGCGAAGAGACGACGCATCGGAACGGTTCCTGTTGAGCCTGCCCCAAAGCGGCAGGATGTCACAAACGGACAGTAGGGGAGATCCCTCCATCTTCATGCCCACAGTGCTTGGCCTCGAAACAAGTTGTGACGAGTCAGCCGCGGCGGTGCTCCGCCAGGAGGGCGATCAACTCACAGTGTTGTCCCATGGCATCGCCTCCCAGGTTGAGGAGCATGCGCAATGGGGTGGGGTCGTGCCTGAGATTGCCTCACGACGGCATGTGGAAGCGCTCCCAAACCTCGTAGAGCACGCCTTAAAAGACGCTGGTCTCATTGCTGCCGACCTTGATGCCATCGCGGCAACCGTGGCACCTGGCTTGGTTGGAGCCCTCATGGTGGGCTCCATCACCGGGCGGACACTCGCGGCCCTGCATCAGAAACCCTTCCTCGCCGTTCACCATCTGGAGGCGCACCTGGCTTCCGTGTTCCTGGCAGATCAGCCACCAAAGGCTCCTTATCTCGTACTTCTCGTGAGTGGCGGTCACACCGAACTCATCCGGGTGGATCAGCGCGGAGAGATGAAACGCCTGGGACGAAGCCATGACGATGCGGCCGGTGAAGCTTTCGACAAAGTGGCTCGACTCATGGGCTTGGGCTACCCAGGAGGTCCTGCGATTCAGGCCATCGCCGTGGAGGGCGATGCAAAACGGTTTCGGTTACCAAAAGGGCGCGTTTCCAAGCCAGAAGGAGGCTTCTATCCCTATGACTTTTCATTTAGTGGGCTGAAAACTGCGGTGCTTCGGCATGTGGAAGCGTTGAAGCGTGAATCGGAGGAGCTTCCTCTGGCTGATCTCGCGGCCAGCTTTGAACAGATCGTGGCCGATGTGCTGGTGGAGCGAAGCCTGCGCTGCTGCCTAGAGCAGGGGATTGATCAATTGGTCATGGTTGGCGGCGTTGCCGCTAACCAGCGCCTGCGTTCTCTAATGCATGCTGTCGGCCAGTCAAAGGGGGTGTCAGTACACATCGCCCCTTTGGCCTATTGCACGGACAACGCAGCAATGGTTGCCGTAGCAGCATTGCGTCGACTTTCAAGCGGCGTGAAATCCAGCTCCCTAGAGCTAGGCGTCTCAGCACGATGGCCATTAGAGAAAGCATTAAGCCTTTATGGCTCAACACCCCCCTTTTGAAATTATTCTCTTAAGGTTGCCTCCACTGAGATCCTTCCTAATGGCTCCTAAAACCGATCTCCAACAAAACGTTGTGGCAGAGCAAATTGATCCGATCGAGCTGAATGCTTGGAAGCGAGGAATTACTCCCCAAGCTGAAATTTGGAATGGACGTCTTGCCATGCTCGGACTTTCCATCGGCATGGCAACTCTGTTAATCGTCCGGATGTTTAACAACGCGGCCTGAAAGCTTCAACTTCTACCCCTTAAAGCCTGAGTGAGTTCATTCGGGCGAGGGCTAACGGCTATCGCCTTCTCAGCTTCGACTTGCCCAGATTCAACCAAACGTTGCAAGGACTGATTGGCGGTCATCATTCCATCAAACTCGCTTCTCTGCATGATGTCTTCAACATCATCAAGTGTTCCTTTTTTAATATAGTCCTTACATGCATCAGTATTAATCATTAGGTCATGATACGCGGTACGTTTGCCGCCAGCACTCTGTATTAATCCCTGAGAAACAATTCCCATTAGCGATTCCGCTAAAGACTGACGAACACTTTCCTGTTCTTCAGGTTGGTACATTCCAAGCACTCGCTCAACGGTCTTAACCGCAGAGTTTGTATGCAAAGTTCCAAACACAAGATGCCCAGTCTGAGCCGCCTCCATCGCGGTACTTAGGGTTTCTTTGTCACGAATTTCACCAACCAAAATAACATCAGGATCTTCACGCAACGCCGCTCTCAAAGCATGATGAAACTGGAGTGTGTGTCGTCCAACCTCACGCTGTCGGATAAGAGACTGCCGGCTTTCATGCACGAATTCAATGGGATCCTCAATCGTGAGGATATGCCTACTTTGATTGTTATTAATCCAATCAATCATGGCTGCCAGCGTGGTGCTTTTACCGGAGCCTGTAGGCCCAGTGACAAGCAGCAACCCTTTGGGATGAGCGCAAAGGACTTGAAGAACAGACGGCAGCTTTAGATCATCCATCGACAGGATCTTTTGAGGAATGAGGCGCAACACCATCGCCGCTCCCTTCAAAGCATCGAACAAGTTGATGCGGACCCTTACGAAAGAGAAGGCATGAGCCCCGTCGAACTCTTTGCACTGTCTGAAGTGGTCGATCTGCTGGGGAGTGAGTAATTCTCCTAGCCAATCCTGAAACTCGCCGGGTTTCGTGGGAGGCCAATCGGAGCGAATGATCTCGCCACGAGCTCGAAATCTTGGGCTCTCCCCGATCCCAAGATGAACGTCGGAATGCCCCTGTTCATACGCGATACGCACGATCTGCTCTAAAGACGTAGGCGGTGAAGCCGACGACTGTGGAGCTGAAGATGGTGTGAACGTGGGCTTGGCTGGGATGCCAGGAGGAAAAACGGGCTGACTCATGCTGGTGGTGTCCGCTGTATGCAGCTTCGCGATGCTTCGTCAGCTGGCAAGTGATTCACCAAACCTCTAGGGGAGTTCGCCCTTAGGATTACCGCACAATCTGGATGGTTATGGCCCGCCTGCCACGCGTGACGATCGTCTTGGGCACAAGGCCTGAAGCCATCAAATTGGCGCCTGTGATCCAAGAATTCCGGGCCAGTAAGGACCTGGAAACACGAGTTGTGCTGACAGGGCAGCACAGAGAAATGGTGTCGCAAGTGATGGATTTGTTTGGCCTGAGCGCCGATCTGGATCTCAATTTGATGGCCCCTCGACAAACCCTCACGCACGTGACCTGTGCGGCGCTGCAGGGATTACGTGATGACTTCCAAGCGTTTCCTCCAAAGCTCGTGCTGGTTCAAGGAGACACAACCACGGCCTTCGCTGCAGCCCTCTCCGCCTTCTACGAACAAATTCCTGTTGGACACGTTGAGGCAGGACTGCGAACAGACAACCTTCTCGATCCTTTTCCAGAAGAAGCGAACCGTCGATTGATCTCGCAAATTTCTCATCTTCACTTTGCTCCCACCAAGCAATCAGAAGCCAACCTTCAAGCGTCTGGGGTGGTTGGGCGCGTGCTGCTTACGGGCAACACTGTGATCGATGCTCTGCTGCGAATGTCCGAACGCGCTCCTGCGTTAAGCGACTTATCCATCGATTGGGACGCGCAAAGGGTGATTTTGGCGACTGTTCACCGTCGTGAGAATTGGGGTGACCGCCTCAAGAACATTGCGGATGGAATGCTCCGTGTTCTCGACAGCCATCCCGACACCGTGTTGCTGTTGCCCTTGCATCGCAACCCAACCGTGCGTGAACCACTCCAGGCACTACTAGGGGAGCATCCACGTGTGGTGCTAACCGAGCCACTGGATTACGACCGCTTGGTGGCAGCCATGAAAGGCTGCACTCTTTTACTCACTGACTCCGGTGGGTTGCAGGAAGAAGCGCCAGCACTCGGAAAACCGGTTCTTGTCCTGCGTGAAACCACGGAACGCCCCGAAGCTGTTGAAGCCGGCACAGCCCAATTGGTGGGGACTGATCCAACCGCGATTCACCGTGAAGCATCCCTGTTATTAGACGACAGTGAGGCCTACAACGCCATGGCGAAAGCCGTGAATCCCTTTGGTGATGGCCACGCGAGTGAAAGGATTCTCGGGGCTGCTCTTGAGCTGTTGGCAAGCTGAAGCAACGTTCAGTCCTTGCGGTGCCTACCGCTGGGAGCTGCATCGGCCCATTCCATCCAGGGATCACAGGTCCGAACAGAGGAGGGTGCTTCTGTTCATTGGCCTGAACCCGTCGCGAGCCGATGGGCTTCGAGACGACCCCACCCTGCGAAGGCTTCAAAGGTTTTCACAACACTGGGAGTATCACCATCTCGTGGTGCTGAATCTCTTTGCCCGCATCTCCCCCTCCCCCTCACTGCTTTGCCGTTGCGCTGAGCCAATCGGCGCTGAGAACGATCTGATCCTGCACAGCTGGTTCCAGCAGTGGGCGCAGCAGCCCACATGGGATCTCTGGATGGGATGGGGGGTCGGCGGACGACTGATGCAACGGGATAAGGCGGTTTTGAGAATGTTGAACGACGTCAGCGATCAACGAGGAGTGCTTCCACCTCCTTTTGTGACTGGTTTGACCAAAGCGGGCGATCCCCGCCACCCCCTCTACCTTCCCAGTGATGTGCAGAGAGTTGCCTGGGCAGTACCGTTCCTAGATGAACCGCACTCCGCGCCGGTATCGGATCTCCCTTCACCTGTCTGGCGGACAGACCGAAGTGGTGCATTTCACGTCACTTGAACAATTCCAGGATTGGTATCAAGGCTTGGTCAATGCCAGTGCTGAAGGAGCTTTTGTCAATGTCCCCCTCAGCGACCTAGACGGAGAGTTCCTTGTGGTGCGGCCGGATGCCGTCATCGGAATGCGCGTTGAACCGCAATACGCCTTGATCGATGACGCCTGAGCGTTTAGGGCTGCTTTGGGGCATCACGGTCTTTGCGGGGGCAGGGGCGAGGCTGCTAGCCGCTTTATCCAATATCAATGGCGTGGTTTTGCTGCTGCTTTCAGGGCTGCTGATCGGGCGCTCTGGCCTAGGACTCGTTGAACCTCTCGATCTTGGGCAAGGGCTGCAAACCATTGTCGGACTGTTGGTGAGCTTGGTGTTGTTTGACGGAGGTCTCAACCTTCGTCTGCCAGGAGACACGATCAAAGCAACCGTGCTTCGCATCTCAGTCCTGAGAATCTTCATTTCTCTCGGTGCGGGAATCCTTGCTGCGCACTGGCTCGCTGGCCTTGGATGGTCTTTAGCTGCCGTCTTTAGCGCCATTGTGCTGGCCACTGGGCCAACCGTAGTGACCCCGATCGTGAAACAAATCCGCTTAGCCCATCCCCTTGGAGATGTGCTGGAAGCGGAAGGACTGGTGCTCGAGCCCATCGGGGCTGTGTTGGCCTTGCTGCTCCTGGAACTAGCCCTGGGAGACCTTCACGGTTGGCGTGAATTGGCCCAGGGTCTGCTGGCACGCCTCGGAGGGGGAGTGCTCATTGGTGTCACTGTTGGTTGGCTGTTGTCAGAAGGATTGCGACGCCTGACGTCTTTGCAACCCGTCGGATTGCGATTACAGCTCACACTTGGAGCGTTGTTCCTCATGTTTGGGATTGCCGAATGGCTCCTTCCTGAATCAGGGCTACCTGCATCCGTTGCCGCGGGGGTGGTGGTCGGTCGTCGGTCAACCGAAGAAGCTGGTCAGCTCGATGAGTTGATTCGAGAGTTGGCTTCACTCGCCATCACCATGCTGTTTCCACTCCTGGCAGCAGACGTGTCTTGGACTGAGCTCAGTCCTCTTGGATGGGGCGGTGTGAGCTGTGTCTTGCTGCTCATGTTTGTAGTGCGTCCAGTCGCCGTGAGTCTGGCCACAGTCGGTTTGCCCTTGGTATGGCGTCAAAAGTTGTTTATGGCCTGGCTGGCGCCACGAGGAATCGTGACAGCAGCTGTGGCTTCCTTGTTCGCCATCCGCCTTGAGCAGGCTGGAATTTTGGGTGCAGGGCGTTTGCAAGGGTTGGTCTTCCTCACAATTTTGATGACAGTGGGAATCCAAGGACTAACAGCGCAACCCTTGGCGCGCGCTCTTGGCCTGATTGCAGAAAGTCCAGAAGAATCTGACGCCACGACCTCTGCCGTGTCAGAGGCAACGACGCAAGCGTTGCCGATCATGCCCGAGTCTGGCCAGTAACGCCCATGTAGTAATGAGGTCTGGCCCCTGAAGGCGACCGAGCAACGCGGCCCTAAGACTCTTCATCAGGACACCCTTTTTCACTTCAGCGGAGGCAGCCGCCTCTTTGAGCAAGGTTTGGGCGCGCTCAACATCAAGACCATCCCAGGCGTTCAGCTCAAGAGCGGAAAGGAGTGCCTGAAGCGCAGGACGGGCACCCTCTTGCTCTAGTTGCTTCAGCCCATCCTCTTCCAAGGGAGGTTCTTCAAAAAAGGGCCTGGCTTGCGTCACTCCGTCTTCGATCAAAGTGAGTGACGGTCCAAGCAAAACGGCTAAGTCATTGGCCCAAAGAGGGTCGCTTACAACCCAACCTTGTTTCTGCCAGCGGGGCTCAAGTGCTGCGAGAAGTTCGGCTGGCGACCAACCATGCAAAACCTGGGCATTGAGCCAGTTGAGCTTGTCCCAATCAAATTTGGCACCTGCTTTATTCACCCGATCAAAACTGAAAACTTCGGCTGCTTGTCGAAGCGTGAACCGTTCCTCTGTTCCTTCCGGGACAGACCAACCGAGCAGGGTCATGTAATTGGCTAAGGCCTCAGCTGTGTAACCCATCTCCTGAAAATCACCAATGGAAGTCACTCCATCACGCTTCGAGAGCTTTCGTCCCTCTGGATTGAGGATCAAAGGCGTATGGGCAAACGTTGGGCAGTTCAACTCCAAAGCCTGATATAGCAACAGTTGTTTGGCCGTATTTGCGATGTGATCCTCACCTCGAATCACGTGGCTGATGGCCATAGCGGCGTCATCAACCACCACCACGAGGTTGTACAGAGGGTCGCCAACTGTGGTCGCAGGAGCTCGTCTGGCGATCACCATGTCACCACCAAGATCGGCGCCGCGCCATTGCATCGGACCACGCACCATATCGGTCCAAGCAATGGTGGCTTCGTCATCAATCCGAAAACGGATCACCGCCTCTCGCCCTTCAGCCCGATAGGCCTCCTCCTGATCACCAGTGAGATGGCGATGACGGTTGTCGTAACGGGGAGGCTGACCTGAAGCCCTCTGGGCTTCACGCATGGCATCCAATTCCTGCTCGCTGACATAACAGCGATAGGCAAGACCTTGAGCGAGCAATTGGCTGATGGCCTGGCGATGGACTTCAATCCGCTCGCTTTGGATGACGGGTTCCTCATCCCAGTCAAGGCCAAGCCAGCGCAAGCCATCAAGAATATTTTCAGTGAACTCTGGCTTGGAGCGCTCTTTATCCGTGTCTTCAATTCTCAGCAAAAATTTGCCGTTTTGGTGACGGGCAAACAACCAATTAAAAACAGCAGTACGAGCTGTTCCGATATGTAGTGTGCCGGTGGGGCTTGGGGCCAGACGAACGCGAACCGTCACTAAGCCGGAAGAATGAAAACGGGACCGACGGGATTCGAACCCGCAACTTCCGCCGTGACAGGGCGGTGCTCTAACCGATTGAACTACGGTCCCAGGCTGAACTCAATTGAGGGAGCTTTACCCAAAACGAGTGACCTTCGCCGCTCACGCGGACTTGGTAAGTATCAACTGCCGCCCTGCCCTCCGTCAACACACTCGAAGAGACACCAATGTTTTCTGAGCTTTTCAGCTGTGATCTTGAGGCTCAAGCAACTGACAAGATTCATCTCCCTGGTGAACGCAAGCAACCCTCATTGGAGAATCAAGTCCTCCACGCGATCGCGCACACGTTGGCAAAAAAAATCCTCCCCTTAAGGAGAGGACAAATGCCCTAAAAAGGGCTCAGCAATTGGACTTAAGGGCGAAATCCAGCTGGTTCGATCAAACGCACTTGATTACCTCGGGCCGTGAATTCACGGCCTTGGTCACTTTGAACGACGACTCGTCCACCAGATTTGACGCGAATCACTCGTGCACGAACCCAGCCTAGAGCGGCTGATTCGAGCACTTTGACCACATCACCAGGTTGAAGATCCAACTCCATGCTCGAAATCAGGAAAACTGCAAGTAAGGGGTCATCGGACGCGCCGTGGAGGACTTGAACCCCCGACATCAGGTTTTGGAGACCTGCGTTCTACCAACTGAACTAACGGCGCAAGGCGATGAACCCCTCAGCCATCGAAAAACGATGGCATTAATTCGTTGAAGCGAAAGCCTCAGCGATCGAAGCGCTGCTTCACGCGAGTGGCCTTGCCCACTCGGTCCCGCAGATAAAAGAGCTTCGCACGCCTTACTTTACCGCGACGCTCAATTTTGACCGAAGCAACTTGGGGGCTGTGGAGCATAAAAACCCGCTCAACACCGATGCCTTGGAAGATGCGGCGCACCGTGATGGTTTGGTTGAGACTTCCATGGCGCTTAGCGATCACGACGCCCTCGTAGGGCTGGACACGCTCTTTATTGCCCTCGCTGATACGAACACCAACACGCACTGTGTCGCCGACGTAAATCTCAGGAAGATCGCTCTTTAGCTGTGCGTCTTCGAATTCTTTAATGAGTGCGGAAGCACCCAACTTCTTCGAATCTTTCGCCGTTGGTTTTTCAGCAACAGCAGTTGTTCCGCTGGTTGCCTCAGTGGCTTCGTCCACAGACGTCTCTATCGGGTCCACCGCCATCCCAGCTCCTGGTAACACGCCAAACAACCACCTTAACCCCCAGCCTCCTTACGAGACGCAATCCATTGCCTTCGAAAGCTTTGCAAGAGGAGCCAAGCACCAGTTGCAAGCATCCACAACAGGCCGAGCGCGTTGAGAAGAACCACCACTGGCTCGAGGACAGGCCCAAGCCACTCGCCCTCATGGATGGCCATCAACCAATGAACCTGCTCACGACTTAACCCTCCCCAGTCCTTCGCTAACCGATAGGTCACACCGGTACTCACAGTTACCAGCAAAGGGAGCACAACAAGAGGAGCAATCCAGCGATGCCATTGGCGTACGCGAACCAACAAGCGGGCCACCGTCGATCCCTACATTTCAATTGATAGCGTGACAGGAAGACTGTCTGATGAGCATCCGCCAATGCGGCTTGCTTTAAGGGCCTGAAACAAGAAACGCTGAAACACGATGAATTTGTTCGCTGACCTCCTGGCCTCCACAAAGGAGCCCACTGTCACCTCCACCGGTCCACGCATCCAGCAGCGGCGTGGCGTGGAAATCAAATCGGCCCGTGAGCTGAAAATCATGGCGAAAGCCAGCTCCATCGTCGCCACCGTTCTGCGCGAAATCATGGAGCTGGTGGAGCCTGGACAGACCACAGGGGACCTCGATGCTCATGCTGAGCGCCGCATCAGGGAAATGGGCGCAACCCCAAGCTTTATGGGTTATCACGGCTTCCCGGCGAGCATCTGCGCCAGCATTAACAATGAGGTGGTGCATGGCATCCCCAGCAACAAACGGGTCATCCATGCTGGCGATTTGCTGAAAGTGGATACGGGGGCTTATTTCGATGGTTATCACGGAGATAGCTGCATCACCGTTTGCGTCGGTGACGTCTCAGAAGAAGCACGCAAGCTCAGTCGGGTTGCTCAGGAATCACTGATGGCTGGACTGTCCCAGATCCGCGCCGGAAATACGCTTCTTGATATCGCCGGAGCAGTCGAAGATCACGTCAAAGCCAATCAATTCAGTGTGGTGGAGGATTACACAGGCCATGGAGTCGGACGAAATCTCCATGAAGAGCCATCGGTGTTCAACTTCCGTACGAACGATCTTCCCAACGTCAAATTGCGTCCAGGTATGACGCTTGCCGTTGAGCCGATTCTCAATGCAGGAAGCAATGCTTGTCGCACCCTCAAAGACCGATGGACCGTCGTGACCAAGGACGGCAGTCTTTCCGCTCAGTGGGAGCACACCATCGTGGTGACATCTGATGGTTGTGAAATCCTCACCGATCGTGGGAATTGACCCTCAAAGCATGGCAATAAACCCTTCGGACCAGTTCGACGAAAGGCATTAGGAAGTAAGTCAGTGGATTGGGGGTGACGATGATCAAGTTCACCCCGAGATTTGCTTGCCAAATCACCTGTTTGGAGACGAATCCAGACGTCAAAATTCCAATCGGATTGAGGTTGGAGCGAAACGGTCCAAGGATGAGTTTGCGCAACCGCAATGCCTGACGCTGCGTCGCGGTTTGATTGTTCCAACGCAAGCTGACCAATTCACCGATCAATCGCTTGCTCAACTCATAGCCAGGACTCAAGGCCGGTTGGATCTCAGCCTCTGACGTATTGACCCAGAGCTCTCTTGGCTGTTCGCACGTTTGGTCTCGTTCCGCAATGCTCTCGAATTGCTGCATCAAGCGCCAGTGGCTTAACGCGTTCACCTCAAGGGTTTTAGAGAGAGTCTCGGGACACTGATCACCACCAGGGTTGATGCCATGGTTCAACAACAACACATCAATTCTTTTGAGAGTGGAATCCAGCTGATGCTCATCTCCGCAAGACCAACACACCCACTCTTGAGCCTCATCCATTGACGTTTGGTCTTGGGGGCGAGGACTATGGCTCAGAGCAATCACCCAAGCGCCCTCTGCGATGAGGGCCTTGGTTAAAGCCCGTCCCAGCGCGCCACTCGCTCCAGTGATTCCCACTGTTCGGCCGGTCCAGCGTCCCGACAGCGATGGATCAGAAAAGGGAGACGCCTGATTGGCCATGAGAGGGAACTTGAATCGGGGGAAAGCAACCTGGCCGAAACCATTCACCCCTTCTCCGCCTCAACGATGACAGCACAACGGGGCTTGACCTCTAAATTGCTGAACACGCCGGGATCTCCTGCATGGGCAACACACTGCTGATCGGATCCTGTGAGCCGTTCAGCGGCAAATCCGCTCTCGTACTTGGATTAGCCCGCCATCTCCAGTCTGAAGGCCAGACTGTTCGCTTTGGCAAACCACTGGCCACGAGTCTTGAGTGGACAGCCAAGGGTTCTCCTCTGCCTGACCCGCTGATTGATGACGACGTGCGATTCGTTGGCACAACCCTTGGGCTCGACGAGACCCGCTTGATTCCGTCTCTCCACCTGCTCTCTCCAGAGACAGCCGACACTCGCTTGAGGCAAGGGAATTTGGAAGCGGGAACGGGGCTCGAAATGCTGCTGAAGGATCTGCAAAACGATCAAGACAGCTTCACCATGCTCGAAGCAGCAGGAAGCCTCCATGAAGGTTTGATGTACGGCCTCAGCCTCGTACAACTTGCTCAGGGACTCGATGCTCCTGTGATCCTTGTGCATCTTTGGCAAGACAGCCGGAGTGTTGATGCCCTACTCGCAGCGCAGCATCAGCTCGGAGATCGACTAGCAGGTGTTGTCTTGAATGCAGTAACACCGGATGAAGTCGAGGAGCTGAACCAACATGTTGTGCCGGCTCTCCAGGCGCTGGGATTGGAGGTCTTCGGGGTGATGCCGCGGTCTCCTCTGCTGCGCAGCGTCACCGTTGGAGAGCTGGTGCGACGTCTTGATGCCAGAGTGATTTGTTGCAAAGAACGCCTCGAACTCCTGGTTGAGACCCTGAGTATCGGAGCTATGAATGTGAATTCCGCGATGGAATTCTTCAGGCGGCGGCGCAACATGGCGGTGGTGACAGGAGCGGATCGCACCGATATTCAGCTCGCAGCTCTGGAGGCCTCAACGCAGTGCCTCATCCTCACCGGCGCTGGAGAGCCTCTTCCCCAACTGGTCAATCGTGCCGATGAATTAGAGGTACCACTTCTGAAGGTTGAGCACGACACGCTGGCCACCGTTGAAGTGATCGAACAGGCCTTTGGACACGTTCGACTTCACGAAACAGTGAAGGCCACCTACGCCTTCCGACTGGTCGAAGAGCACTGCCACCTGAGCGAATTATTTCGTGCCATTAGCTGAGCGTTTCCGCAGCATTCTCCGGGTCACGCCTCTCTCAAGGGGCGCTGCTAGCGTTTGCAATCGCCAGTGGGATGTCATTGAGCCGCTCTCTTGATCTTCCTGCACTCGACAGGGTCGACACACTTGCCCAAGAACTTGCCCTACTTCAGGACAAGGGAAAACGGAGAATTGCCATTCTTGGCAGCCGCCACGTGCCGGTTGTCGCAATTCACTTAGTGGAGCTGATCTCTCGATCCTTGGCTCAGGAGGGGCATACGTTGCTCACCTCTGGCTCCCAAGGTGTGAATGCAGCTGTGATTCGTGGGGTCTTAGCCGTTGATCGAGAACGACTCACCGTGCTGCTCCCACAGAGTCTCGATCGCCAAGTTCCGGAAATTCGCGACCAACTTGATCAGGTTCTCCATCTCATCGAAAAACCTGAGCATGACGATTTACCCTTGCCCATCGCCAGCAGTCTCTGCAACCAAGAAATCATTAACCGTTGTGATCAATTGATTTGTTTCGCGTTTCATGACAGTGAAACTCTGTTGGCAAGTTGTAGAACCGCAGAAGACATGGGGAAAGTAGTTAGCCTTCTATTTTTCGACTAATAGACACCCCGCTGAATGTGACTCATCCCCAGGATCAGGATTCGGTGATTCAACGATAAGGGTGCGTTGATAACAAGCAATGGTCAAACATGAGAGGTTCAACATGCCCACGACTCCCAGCGAGGATCCATTGATTCGCCGGTCAAGCTGATTGAAGAAGAGCCTTCAAGCCCTCCACATACAAAATGCCGGTGCAAAAGAGCGCCGAAGCCCAGCACAAGCCTCGCAAGGCTGCAATGTTGCCGACGTAGGCACCGATATAAATAAGACGCAGGATCGGCTGAATGAGCGCAACAATTGCGGCAAGGCCTGGCAAAGGTCCTGTCTGAAGAGCAGCGATGAGAGCCAACAACGCTGCGGGTGCATGCAGGCCAAATGATTCAAAACTGTTTTGATGGGCCCAACTGGCGCGCTTACCCCAGGCTGGCAGACGATCAAACATCGCCCTTGGCGCATCCATGTCAGCCATGGTGAAGTCAGCCTGGGAGCGCGCCGCACCAAGAGGAACAATGCTTGCAATCACAACCGCGCCAGCCAGCACAAGAGACCAGGCATAAGGAGCCGCTGGAGCTGCTGTAAACAACGCAATTAAATTCATGGGCTTGTCAAAAGCAAATCCTTTCTAAACAGCAATCTTCATGACTGTGATTGCGTTCCGCCACCCAAGTCTTCTCACCTCTGATGCTGAAAGGCTTAAGAGTCTTGCCAGCCATCAAAAATTGGAGGCAACACCTCAGCAAAAGCCACGAGCAAAACCCCAAAAACGAGACAGATCTGCACGCAACAAGCGCCAGCATTGGCAATCCTGAGCCGGCCACAGTATCAAGCAGCAATTCAAATCAATGATCAATTTCAAACAAGAACAAGGTCTCATGAAACATCAGAAAACCAACCAAATAGCATCACTGATTACCATATGGGTCTTGTAAACCTAGGAGCAAGCACAAGACAGTGGCTTTACTTCAGGAATCATTCTTGCCTTTGTGACGAGAGCAACTCAAAATTTTACTTTCTACACGCGCTTGAATGAAATCGTTAGAGCGCTTCCGAATCACTAACATCGGATCCAGAGCCCACTTCATCACTGAGGCTTTGACCTGGACGCCAACCACTTGCCCAAATCTCTCTGCATTGACGATTGAGAGTTTCACGAGTGAAGCCCCAGCCAGCAACCACTTTCTCTAAGTCTGTCTTGATGTCATCAGCCCCAGGAAACTCTCCATATCGCGTCGCAAGTCTTGCTGCTGAGGTCAGCTGGTCCGGCCCCGGAGCACCTTCAAAACCAAGCAATGAATCCAAAATGTCCCGATCCGACGAATAGAGCGGATGGGTTTGCTGAATGTCTTCTGCCATAAGTTTTGGGCCTGAAGGCAACGACGCAAGAAGGAATCAGACATCCCTGGAGACACTCAAGCGCATTGAGATCAACACAGGCAAGCCTTTAACAGCCACGCTTCGCGACGGCATCGAGCAAATCAGAGCCAGAGAGCGCCGTCAGATTGCTGGGTACGCACTCCTGACTCCCCAAACGATCAGAGCAGAAATACTGCCCCAAACCAAAAGAGACGCTGCAAATAAACGAAATCTGTTTTCATTCTTTGGAAGTACGAGCTGGCGATCCATTCAATAAAGGCCTTCAAACCCTTTACTGACAAAGCTCGACAATGGTCGCAAGCATTTCACAGGGTTAGCTGACAATGATGTCAAGATCAAACAGCGTGCCTAAGTTGCAACAAACGCTAAAACCACATGGGCTTCGACAAGGGCGATAAATTCATCGACGACGCAAAGCAACGCGCCCACGATGCAATTGGTGAATCCAACCCAAAACTCACTTCTCTTGAAAAAGGGTTTTTGCACGCCATGAAGCGACGTCAGGCTCGTGAAAAGCATGCAAGGAAAGGAAGCTAATTCTTTCCCTCACAGCCCAAAGCATTAGCGTGAATATCTTTTACAAGATTCGACCAAGAATAAAGACTCTTATGCTATCAATTAGCTGCCAAAACGTCATAATTCTTCCTTGACAGTTTTTCAATAATTAACAACCCAAAAACCCTTCTCGTTGATCAAGATTCAATCATTCAGCGTTTTCTGCTCTATTGATCTCTGTTTGATCGATGATTAAATCATCAATCATCTTTATTCTTAAAACAGGTCGACCGGTCACATCAACTTCGCCTCGACTCTGCAGTTGCTCCAAGAGGAGATCGTCAGACCACAAAGACTGCAGCATCTTGCACTTGATGCACCTTGATTCCATTGAGCAAAACTCGAAGACCTCAGATTCTTAAATTTCGATTACGATATCAAGCCATCCAGGAATTAAATGCTCAGGCCGATTATTTCGCTGTTTTTCGCGGCAGTGATGTGGGTTCAAGTCCCTCAATGGTCAAACGATTGGTCGAAATGCGCTGTAGACGTCCCTGACACGGCATGCCACTGGTACGTCGTTGCACCAGACAACACCTTTGGGGAAGGTTTTAGCTGGGCAAACGCTCCTTGGTTCAGTGCCGAAGGTCTCCTCGATATTGGCGAACTCACTGACACCGTGAGCAAAATCCACCTCGGAGCGGTTGAGAACGCTTAAAAATAATGAACCCGAAGAAGCCGAACCACTACGGCTTCGCTCTTTGGAGTTGCTTGATCAACAGTCCAACGCCATCTCGATCAAGAGACGATTGCATCCCTCTCTTGATCAAACCAGCTTGCTGGCCTGCGACACTTTTTAGCTTTACTTCTTCCTTATTGATTACCAAAACCGAAGAAAAATCGTGGATTGATGCCGTCACGGCATTGAAGCAGCATCCCCCTGGAAGTTTGCTGCCACTGACATCTTGCATCTTAAAAGATTTAGATTACACAATAAATGCTTTACACAAAATTAACTTAGTCCTTAAAATTTTAGAGCAAATGAAGAGCTCAAGAAGTTAACGAAGGGGCCACGAAGCACTGCGACGGGACTTCACAATTGGCGATAAAGAACTATTTACCCTTCAAGTATGGCAAATCACTTGGCTGAGAGAGAGTGTAAACAACAGCTGCTGTAATCAAGGCAGTCACAGCCAGCATTGCGTAGATCCAAACAGAATAATCGGTCATCAATTAAGGCCTAAAACACCAAAAGTGAATTGGCTCAGAATGCCATGACCTGTCAACGCTTCCGTGAAAAGACCGATCACAAAGCCAAGCATGGCTAAGCGACCGTTGAGAAGCTCAGCAGCAACAAAACGCCCTGACTTGCTTTGCTCTGAAGCTTCTTCCTGGAAGCAATCGCCCTGGGGCATAGAAGTGGAATCCATCAACTTCAGATAACTACACAAACTTTACCTTGTTTACAACGTTTTGCGAAGCACTGGTATGCGCCGTATCCAGCCCGCTGACTCCCCTTTACTACGCGAGATTTACGTAGATGCCATTCAAACGCAGGCCGCTAAGGCTTACAGCCCTGAGCAGATAAGAGCTTGGACTAACCTCGCCTGGCTACCAGGAGTTTTGGATCGCGCCTTGGAAGAAGGCCAGGGCTGGATCAGTGGGATCGATGATGGGTTCGCGATTCGCTATCCCTCCAACCGACTGTCAATGCTGTATTGCCGAGGTCGATCGTCTCGACAGGGGCATGGATCAGCTCTTCTTCAGGCCATTGAAGGCGATGCGCAGCGAATGGGAATCCAACGGTTGCAGACAGAGGCCAGCCTTCTCTCTCGACCCATGCTTGAACAAAGAGGCTGGACGGTGATCGCTCCTGAGCCATTCATGATTGGCGGCGTGCCTTTCGTTCGTTTCCAGATGGAAAAAACATTGGGCTGAGTCACCACCGATCCTGCGACCCGCAGAAGAGAGGAACAAGCCACTCAGCGAAACCAACCTAGGTCGACGACCTCAGCCCAAAGCGTTGAAAATTGCTCCAACCCACGGCCACATCATCGAGACCTTCAGACTCCGCACAGAACCTGAAAGGTGATCATTCCTGATTCGCCAAATCCTTCTCTACTCATCTGTTTTTCCACACGAATTTCATATCAAGACAGTCTTTTGCTCGAGCGATTGCTCCTCTCCAGGTTCATCACAGCAATGAAGCAAGATCAGTCATGAAATGTCGCAACTTCAGCGATAGAACAATGTGACATCTTTTACTCGCAATAAACCCTTTCCATGGCTGAACTGCAAACCAAATGAGCTGGATTAAATCAAAAGGGATTAACGAAATAAAGCAAGCTAAAAGCAAGAGGAGCCTTCTTGATGCAAGACCTGAACGTTGAACTCTTACTACACAGATTCAACTATCAGCGGCTGTGGAAAAGCTGTGGAAAATCATCCAAAACGTTGTGATCAACTCTTTACACGCCTGCTTATAAGGACGAACACGGTTCAGCCTGCAGCGTTTAGCCGTCTGTAAACGGCTTATTCAGAACGGTCGATCCATCAGAAATCAGGTCTGGTTGCCACCAAGCATGTCCTCATACCCTTCATAAGGGTCATATTCAGCCCATCCAGGACTGGCTTGATCCAAAAGTCCGTATTGACCATCAATCATCTGTGTTCTTGTGTTCCCATAAGGCACCGTGTTGCAGGTCACGCCTCCCCCAGCAACAGGTTGGCAATCATTGAAGCGAACCTGGCCCTTCACTGAGACACCAACAAGTGAAACGAAGCCGAGGACAAGAGGGACCGCTGACATGAAACGCGCATCAAGACGTTGATGGATCGGCATGAGCGAATGGACAACTGAAACCAGTTTGACGGCATCGACCATCAGAAGCCCTGGCACTGAACATTTACAGCAGTCAAAAAATTGACAGCGTCTTTCCCACGTCCGGCACGCAGCTGCACCATGAGCAAGTCAGATTGAAGGCCTAAAAGCATCGTTTGACACGGGTAACGATCACGGGCTGATGCACTGCGCTGCAGCTGTTCAGCTCGAATCAAGGCTTGCTGACAGCTGGCGATTCGCTCGAAGCGAAAACAATCCAACGCAACAGGATTCACGCTTCTAAGCGAAGCGGCAGAGGCAGAGGCAGAGCCGATGAAGGCACCACCAACGACCAACAGAATTGCCCCAGAAATCGCAATCTCCTGAGAGGATGCGACAGCTATTTCTCGCATCGGATGTACACCGACTGGACTGCTGTCGCCCTTCTGCTGTTCACCACTGTGCCCTTGCTGGCTGTCGTGGTGACCGCCGCCTTCTTTATTTGGCAACAGAGGAAGAAACAACTGCGCTAACCGACTCAGAACGGACCTTGGTGTGCTGAAGTCCAAGTGCTGGAAGTGACATGTCCAGCTCTTTATTTTGACTTTTCATGGGATCACCTTGACCCAGACAATCAAGACATGTGCGAAAACGCTTGTCATTGATCCGCTGAATTCCGCTACCGCCGCAGCTTCTGCAAATCATCGTTTCTGTTGCCATTTCAAGACTTTCAGTTTGAAGCCTTTTTTCTCTTGCGATCCCGAACTTTTTATGAAGAATCAGCCCCAACAATCAATGACGTGAGCTTGTCCTGACGCTCTCTGAGCTCCTCTAGCAATTCTTCAGCAGAAATCGCAGTCGTAGGAGATACCAGACCCAGAGATGCGGCCAATCGGCCAATCACTTGTGCTGCACCTTCTCCACGATCACGCAGCGCGCTCAGGCCTGTCACATGATCGCGTTTTGACAGTTTTTGACCGGATGCATCACAGAGCAAGGGCACGTACCCGTAGCGCGGAGAGGTCATCCCCAAGGACGTGATGACTGCACTCTGGGCAGCACAGACAGACACAAGATCCTGTCCTCGCACCACCTCGTTGATACCTAAGGCCAACTCGTCGATGGACGTAGCCAAGTGATACGCAATGACCCCATCGGCGCGACGGAGAACGACATCTCCTACCGCTGTCGCAAAAGGCTCAACAACGCGCAGTCTCCAGGAAGGTAGTCGCGCGTCCTTAAAGCCCCAATCTTGATGAAGCCGCCTGCACGTTCCCGGATAAATCGTTGCACCGTCAAGCTGCCGGCGACTGCAGCGACAGGGATAGAGATAACCCTGCTTCCGTAACGTGGAAAGGAATGAGCCATAGAGTCCGCGTCGTCTGCTTTGCAGTACGACGGGTCCATCCCAGTTGAGTCCAAGCCAGCGAAGGTCTTGCAACACAGATTCAATGGAGCCAGTACGAATCCTTGGGGTGTCGAGATCATCCACCCGCAACAGCCATTGCCCGTTGTTGAGTCGGGCACGCAGCCAAGACAAAAGGGCCGTCCTCACATTGCCGAGATGAAGAGGACCGGATGGAGTCGGCGCAAATCGGCCCCGATAGCACCGTTGGCTTAGCCCCTGACCGTTCTGCAGGACTTGACTTAGGTGATCAGGAAGCTGGATAGCCATCAACAGTGCTGATCGTTCAGATCAACAAAAAAGGGTGGTCCAAAGACCACCCCATCATCATCAAAGGCTTAGTGACCTAGCCCTGGACGCGGTCTTTGAACATTTTGCCTGCGGTAAATGCTGGAACACGCTTGGCAGGAATTTTGATCTTTTCACCGGTTTTAGGGTTCAGGCCCTGACGAGCAGAACGCTCGCGTGGTTCAAACGAACCGAAACCAAGGATTGAAACTTTTTTCCCTTCGACAACCGAATCAATGATGGTGTCGATAGCGGCGTCAACCACGAGGGAGACGTCCGTTTTGGTGAGTTCAGTGCGAGCGGCAACGAGGTTGACGAGGTCAGCTTTGTTCATGGAAGGAGTGGTGTGGAGCGAGAGCGCGCTGGTTGACGTTGCGGAGGTCAACATCCGCACGGCTTCCCTGAGCGTGCCAATCGTATGGAGGCCAGCGCCTTGAAGCAACCGAAAAACGCTGTGCCGCAATGCATTCACCGAATCAGTCTTGAGGAAGACGGTCTGATTGCGCAGGACTCCAACTCGCAAAAGGAGCTAAACGCCCACCTCGGAGCGCCCCAAGCCCTGCTCCAGAAGCTAGTGCTGGACTGGATTCTGGGGGAATCCAATCGCGCAGGCGCCGAAGACTGAGCTGCTGTCTCGGCCAATGAAAAGTGCGTCGATGACGAAGAGGAGCCAGCTGGCCTTCTTGAACCGGAATTAACAATCGTCCGCAAAACAGCACATCCAGAGGGGCTGGAGAGTGCACAACGCAGCTTCCAGGTGTGGGTCCTGGCGTCCAAAGCAGCCTTAAACCAGAGGCAGTGATGTGGGAATCAACAAAAGTCTCAAGGGGTTGAACCCCTGGCAACAAGTAAGCCTCTTGCTCCTGAACCAACACAGGCCATCCCAATCGTTCCTGCAAACGCCGAAGGCGGCCATGTCCCTCTCGACTCGTGAGAAGAATCCGAGGCGAACGATCAGAAGCCAGGTCATACAGAGCTTGAAGGCTGGCCTCAGTCAGCGGCGGGCAATCAATCAGTACGGGTTCAGGCTCTACATCGAGCCACCAAGACGACCCACCGCGACAGTCTCGATTGGGTGGAAACAACCAAAGGTTGTCCATAATTTGCTGAGGCGGTCGGCCTGACTCCAAAGCCGAGGTCATCGTCATTTCGGTGGAGTTCCATCACACCCTCTACTTTGAGGGAAGTACGTCCTGCGATCTGCGGGCGGATCTTTGAGCACGATCCATCGCGGCAGTCCCTGGCCACTAGGCAGCACGATCACACCTCGAGGTGTGAATTTTTCTGTTGCAGCGCCAACGGCCAATCGGCTCGAATTACTGATCTTTTCCCATCCAGAGGCAAAAACACCTGAGCAGGTGATTGAGCTGTCGGAGGAACATCGCTCGGCAGATTATTGGCATGTCGAGGTCGAAGGAGTTGGTGCTGGCTGTTGCTACTGCTATCGGGTGTTTGGCCCCATTGAGCCAGGTGGCCATGGCTTTAGACCCGCCAAGGTGCTAGTTGACCCCTGCGCACGGGCCATTGATGGCTGGAACATCTACCAGCGAGCAGCGGCGACCGGTGCATCACCTAACACCGATAGGTGCTTGAAATCGGTGGTTTGCGAACGAGATCCGTTCGATTTCCAAGCCCATCCCCGTCCTCGCCACAGCTGGCAAGAGACCGTGATCTACGAGCTCCACATCGGCGGGTTCACCAAACGCCCCGACAGCGGTGTAAGCCCAGATCAACGCGGAACCTATTTGGGAGTGATCGAAAAGATCCCCTACCTGAAGGAGCTCGGGGTCACCACGATCGAGCTCCTTCCGATCCAAGCCTTCGATCCCAACGATGCCCCCGCTGGTCGTGACAATGTTTGGGGCTACAGCCCTCTCAGTTGGTTCGCACCACATCACGAATATGCGACGGGCTCGGATCCCCATTCGGCTCGAGACCAGGTCCGAGACCTCGTAGCGGCCTGCCATGACGAAGGCATTGAAGTCCTTTTAGATGTGGTTTACAACCACACCACCGAAGGGAACCGCAACGGTCCCACCTTGAGCTGGAGGGGATTTGCTGATCGCAATTACTACCACCAGAGCGATGCAGGTGAGTACATGGACGTGAGCGGATGTGGCAACAGCATTGCTGCCAACGATCCACTCTCCAGACAACTCATCCTTGAATCACTCCGTTGCTGGTCCAATGAACTGGGTATCGACGGATTCCGTTTCGATTTAGGGATTGCTCTCAGCCGCGGGGAGAAGCTGAAACCCCTTGAACACCCTCCCCTGTTTGAAGCGATGGAGGCTGATCCTCAGCTGAGTGAACTCAAACTCGTGAGCGAACCCTGGGATTGTGGTGGGCTCTATCGGCTGAGTGATTTTCCAGCCAAACGGATTGGCACCTGGAATGGACACTTCCGTGATGCATTGCGCAGTTTCTGGAAAGGAGATGAGGGCAGCACCTGGCCTCTAGGACAACGCTTCCGTGGCAGTCCCGATTTGTACAACGGAAAAGCGGCAAGCCTTGGTAGCTCAGTGAACCTAATTACGGCCCATGACGGCTTCAGCCTCTTGGACCTCGTGAGCTTCAACAACAAACACAACTTGGCCAATGGTGAAAACAACAGAGATGGGGAGAACCACAACAACAGCTGGAATCACGGAGTCGAGGGGCCGAGCAGCGATCGCGCTATCCAGACACTGCGACGGCGCCAACAACGCAATCTGCTCAGCACCTTGCTGCTGAGTCGTGGTGTCCCGATGCTCCTTATGGGCGATGAAGTGGGGCGCAGTCAGGGAGGGAATAACAACACTTGGTGCCAGGACAGCCCGCTCAGCTGGATGATCTGGGGAGACGATCACTGCGATCACGAGTTGCAGGCCTACGTGCAACGCCTGCTGAATGTGCGCCAACAACTTGCGGTTTTATTCAATCCGATCCGGCCTCACATTGAAAAGAAACCGCTTCGATCAAACGATTCAGACGAGTTGTGGAGGCAGTGGCATGGCGTAGAGCTCAGCAAACCTGACTGGGCTAACTGGTCCCACTGCTTAGCGATGAGCCTGCAGCAAGGACATCAAGGGGCTGTGTTGTGGATGGGATTCAACGCGTACTTCAAATCCATGCACTTCGACTTACCAGAAGCGGCCTCGCCATGGTGTCGATTGATTGACACAGCATTACCTGCTGGAGAAGATCTCCCAACGCGGATCGAGCGTTGGAGTCCATCTGGAGTGCCATTAGAGGCGAGAAGCCTAGTAGTGATGGTGGCTCAGGAGTACGCAGACCGACTGAGTTTGTGAATCAAGCGGGCGGCGGGAATCGAACCCGCATCATCAGCTTGGAAGGCTGAGGTTTTACCACTAAACTACGCCCGCACTAGTACGCCAGAACTGCTTGCCGAAAATGGTAGCCGTTGAGTCGCGTGCCCAAGCATTATGACGTTTCGAGTGCCCACTGTTCCGGATTGACCTCTTCAACAGCTCGCCCCGAGGGCTCCCGTCGCCGTCTGATGCTCGCTTATGGGCTTGGAGATGCAGGTACCGGACTAGCCGCCACGACGTTGGGGTTTTACCTGTTTCCCTTTTTCACCTCTGCAGCAGGGTTGCCAGCTCTCATTGCCGGCTCCCTACTCACCGTGATCAAACTTTGGGATGCCATCAATGATCCGTTGATCGGCTGGATGAGCGATCACACAAGGACTCGATGGGGCCCAAGACTTCCCTGGATGTTTGCGGCCGCACTGCCATTGGGCATCAGCCTGGCAGCGATGTGGTGGGTACCTGAGGGCAGCATTTTGCAACGCACGGCGTATTACGTGCTGATGGCCATCCTGCTGATGACGGCCTACACCAGCGTGAATCTGCCCTATGCGGCGCTTTCCACCGAGCTCACACCGAATACGGCGATTCGCACGCGGCTGAATGCAGCTCGTTTTACCGGATCCATTTTGGCGGGAACCATCGGGTTACTCATCGCTGTTTTCGTCTTGCGAGAGGGGAGTGGGGGCTACTTATTAATGGGACAAATCACAGGAACGATCGCAGCAGCAGCCACGCTGCTTTGCTGCTGGGGTCTTGCCCCATATGCCAAAAAAGCTCAACGCCCCAGTGGCAACAAAGAGCCCCTACGGCAACAACTGCGGCGCATTCGCTCCAACTCACGATTTTTGATGGTGCTAGGGCTGTATTTACTGCTGTGGTTTGGCCTACAGCTGATGCAAGTGGTTGCCCTGATTTGGCTCGTCCAAGTCATCCACGTTCCAGCTGGAATTGCCACATTGCTCTTGCTTGCCTTCAATATCGCCGCATTGGTGGGTCTCCAGGTTTGGAGCGTGCTGTCCAACCGGTTCGGCCGAATCAAGGCACTTGGCTGGGGATCGAGCATTTGGATTGCCGCCTGTCTCCTTTCGATGACCCTTGCGCCACTGACGGATAACAGCCTGGTTGCCCTGATCCCGGTGATCGGCCTGATCATGCTGGTTGGATTGGGGGCCTCAACGGCTTATCTCATCCCCTGGTCCCTGCTGCCTGATGCGATCGACGCTGATCCCACCCGCCCAGCGGGCCTCTACACGGCATGGATGGTGTTTGGACAAAAACTCATCATTGGCCTCAGCATGAGCGTTTTTGGAACATTGCTCCAGCTCACTGGCTACATCTCCACCAAGACAGCCGATGGCGCATTGAGTTCTGTCCAACAGCCTGAAACAGCACTGATTGCCATTCGTCTTTGCATGGGTTTTATTCCGGCTGTGTTGGTGGTGATCGGGCTTCTGTTGATGCGACGCTGGCCTGATCGCGGCGCTCATCTGCACAGCGCTTAAGTCTTTTCTCTGAATCTCCTCTTAATGAAGTCCCCTCGCTGGCTGAACCGACTTGGCAGCAGCCTGCTGATCGGCGGACAAGCTGTCTCAGCCACAACCAAAGGTCGAATCAACACCATTGATTTGTTTGATCAGCTCCAGGAAGCAGGGCCTGGAAGCTTTTTAATCGTGATTATCACGGCCTTAGCTGCAGGCACCGTATTCAATATTCAAATCACAGCGGAGCTCAACAGCATGGGCGCTGGATCCACCGTGGGAGGTGTTCTCGCCATTGGTCTAGCCAGGGAGATTGCTCCCCTGCTCACGGCCACGCTGCTGACTGGAAAGGTTGCCACTGCCTATGCCGCCCAATTGGGAACGATGAAGGTCACCGAGCAGATCGACGCGATCACCATGCTGCGCACCGATCCCGTGGAGTACTTGGTGGTCCCGCGCCTGATCGCCATGGTGGTGATGGCACCGGTGCAATGCCTGTTGTTTTTTGGGGTTGCGATCTGGAGCGCTCAAATCAGCAGCACCAACCTCTACAGCATCCCTCCAGCCGTGTTTTGGACAGCCGTTAGGACCTGGCTAACACCTGATGACCTGCCCTTCATGTTGATCAAAGCACTGGTCTTTGGTCTTCAAATCGGTGTCATTGCCTGCGGATGGGGAATGACCACCAAAGGCGGAGCGAAAGAGGTTGGCACCAGCACCACAGGGGCTGTGGTCATGATCCTTGTCAGCGTGGCGCTGATGGATGTATTGCTCACCCAGATTTTATTCGGCTGATTGCCCAATCCCATGACACCCTCCCCAGAGACCAACAGCGTGACCATCAGCCCGAACCCCAGGCTCCCGCTTGTGATTCTGCTGCTAAGTGCAAGCCTTTGGCCCTTACCCCTCAGTCCCTGGCCGCCCCTCGTCGTGGGGTTATTTGGCGTGTTTCTTCTGGTGCAGACCTACATCCTGAAACTTGAATTCAGCGAACACGATCTGGTGGTGTGGCGCGGACAAGAAGAGCTACGCCGTTTCCCCTTCAGTGAATGGATGTCATGGCGTCTGTTCGCGCCTTGGCTGCCGGGACTTTTTTACTTCCGTGAAATCAAAAGTATTCATTTCCTGCCGATCCTGTTCAATCCAGAAGAACTTCAAGAACAACTGGAAAAACGGGTGGGACACCTACAACAAGCCAAATCCTGAGCAAAATTGGATGAGCTCCTTCTTCATGCCCTGGCGTAACGAAAACGAAACGCTTCCCACACGTTTGAACAGAAGGTTCGACTTGCGTCGCGCAATCAGCTGAAATAACCCAAGGACGAGCGGACCATGCCTGACGACACCGATCAGACGCCCCACGAGCATTCCGACGAGACGGCCGAAGCGTCGTCGCCTGAACCGGAGGCACCACAAAGCGATGACTCTGCTGCAGATTCAGGTAGCGATGCCTTGATCAGCCTTGCCCTGACCGAGCTGCAACAACGCAGGGATGCTTTGCATCAAGACATCGAGAGCCTCAACCAACGAAAACGGCAGCTTGAACAGGAGATTGCAGGAAGCTTCGTCGGCCAATCCGATGCCATTGCACGGCGCGTGAAGGGATTCCAGGAGTACTTGAGCGGTGCGCTTCAGGGCATGGCTCAGTCGGTCGAGCAGTTGGAGCTGGTATCCCAGCCGGTTGTGGTGCAGCCTTCTCCTCTGGATCAAGAGGCTGCCAGCACTCAGGAAGGGGACAACATTGCAGATCTAACACCAGCGGTTGCCGACACCTTCAGGCCCGATGAAGCACTAATTCGCTCCAGCCTCGAGCGTTTTGCTGAGCAACCAGACTTCTATGCCGATCCTTGGAAGCTGCGCCGCAGCCTCGACCACAGCGACATCGCCCTCCTTGAAGACTGGTTCTTCAATCAAGGTGGACGAGGAGCGCAGTCCAGTCGCGGCAATCGCCCGCGAAACGTATTGGTAGGAAGTGCCCTGATTGCCATTCTCAGCGATCTCTACGGCGATCAGTTCCAAACCCTTGTTCTGGCTGGACAACCAGAGCGACTCGGAGAATGGCGGCGCGGATTGCAAGATGCCCTTGGATTAGGCCGCGAAGACTTCGGTCCAAACAGTGGCATCGTCCTGTTTGAACGCGGTGATGCCTTAGTCGAGCGCGCTGACCGCCTGGAAGAACGCGGTGAGGTTCCTTTGATCCTGATCGATGCCGCAGAGCGGGTCGTCGACATCCCCGTGCTTCAGTTCCCACTGTGGATGGCCTTTGCGGCTGGACCCGGTGAGATCTACGACGACGACAACGAACTTCTCTGATGGGTTTCTTTTCTCTCATCCTCGGCTACCTACTCGGATCCATCCCCAGTGGCTGGATTGCAGGGCGCTGGCTCAAAGGCATTGACTTGCGCGAGCTCGGTTCGGGCTCCACAGGAGCCACCAATGTGCTCCGGCAAGTGGGAAAAGTTCCAGCATTGGTCGTTTTTTTGATCGATGTAGGCAAAGGCGCCGCCGCTGTCTTAGTCGCCCGAGCGCTTGGACTAGGTGATTGGATTCAGGTGCTAGCAGGACTGACCGCTCTCGCTGGTCACATCTGGCCTGTTTGGCTGAATTTCAAAGGCGGAAAAGCAGTAGCAACAGGATTCGGCATGTTTCTAGGTCTGGCCTGGCCCGTGGGACTGGCCAGTTTTGGTGTGTTTTTGTTGACTCTTTGGATCTTCCGGATCGTGTCGCTCTCCAGTGTGTTGGCCGCCGTCAGCCTGCCCCTGTTGATGATCCGCTTCTCAGGCATTGGTTCCTACGTCCTGATCGCGCTGGTGGCCATGGGTTTGGTGCTCTGGCGACACCGCAGCAACCTTTCAAGGATCCTCGACGGCAGCGAGCCCAAAATTGGCCAAAAGGATTGAAAAGAAGCTGAGCGCACTGGGAGAACGGATGACTGGCTCACGTCGATAGGGCAGTACAGCACTGTGCGAACGCACCACTTGGATTCTCAGATTGAGTGATCGGTCGGCCGATCACGAGCTGAGAGGCTCCAGCCTCAATCGCGGCTGGAGGAGTCATCACTCGCACCTGATCGCCCACCGAAGTGCCTTGAGGACGAATGCCTGGGGTGACCAATGCGAATGGCTCTCGATGCTGAGCCCTGAGGGAGGCAACTTCCAGCGGCGAACACACGCAGCCACCAACACCGGCTTTTGCCGCCAGAAGGGCGAGCTGTGATACTCGCTCGGCAATGCCTTGCTCGACCGCCAGTTCCCGCTGCAGCCGATGCTCTTCCCAACTGGTCAGCACAGTGACCGCCAATAACGTTGGCACCGGCTGCCCGGTGCTTTGCGCCCCCTCCACTACCGCGGCCTGAGCTGCCTGCAGGGCTTCACTGCCGGCACAGGCATGCACAGTGATCAGCTCGGCTCCCAGCGCTGCCGCCCGGAGACAGGCACCGGCCATGGTGGTCGGAATATCGTGAAATTTAAGATCGAGGAATACGCGCAGACCCTGATTCCGCAACTGAATCACGACCTCTGGCCCCGCTTGAACGAATAGCTCCAGCCCCACCTTCACCCAGCGCAATCCCTGCACCTGCGCACTGAAAGCAAGCGCTTGATCAGGGGCCATCCCATCGAGGGCCACGATGATCCGTTCAGCTGATTCAGCCGAGAAAGAGGAAGCCACACACCGTCTCCGCACAAACCTCATCGTGATGCGTCATGAGCACCCCCTTCACTCACCCCAGAACTTGAAAACAATCCGCAGGCAAACCTTTCACACCCACATCGGCTTGAAACAGGCCACCTGCCAATGGCTCGGCCTGCAATGCATCAGCATCCATCCCCCTCGTCGCGGTCGTCACAAACAACTGATCCAAGTTGGGGCCGCCAAAGCAACATGAAGTGACTTGACGACAAGGCACCACCAATCGATCGAGCAAGCAGCCACGCAACGGATCCCAGCGCGTTACACAACCACCGCCAAAAAGGGCGATCCAAAGGTGACCATCTGAATCGATACACATGCCATCCGGAAGGGCATCCCAATCCTCTGGAATGTGGACACAGATGCTTGGTTCTCCGGCGATCTCACCAGCACCGTTGAGAGGGAAAGCCATCACACTCAGCGTTGGCGAATCAATGAAATAGAGCGTCCGACGATCCTGGCTCCAAGCCAGTCCGTTGGAGATCGTGAGCTGGCTGCGTTGGCGCGTGATGCCTGCATCACCATCGAGCCGCCATAGAGCGCCAGCTAGCGGCTCGAAGTCGTAGGCCATTGTGCCTGCCCAAAAACGCCCCCAAGGATCACATTTACCGTCGTTGAATCGATTACCAGGGCGATCGGCCTCCGGATCCGACAACAAGCTCACAGAGCCGTTGCTCGGATCCATCCTCATAAATCCCGCCGCTGTTGCGACCAGCAAATCTCCAACCGATGTGGGAACGACCGCACCCACATGGGCAGGAAGATACAAAAAATCATTGTTGCCAGTTGCAGGATCAAAGACGCCAATTCTTGAAGCCTCAATATCCACCCAAAGAAGAACTTGCCTCTCAGCCCACCAACAGGGACCCTCTGCTAATCCCGCAGCAACCGGCAACACACAACGAGATGTCATCAAGTTAATTCACAAATAAGCAGATGGCTTTCATCAATACAAAACAGGCCTTTCTGTGCGTTTTCTACCTAAAATCACGCGCTCCACAACACCTTTCTTCTTGGAATAATGAACCAACTTATCGCCCTCAACTGTATTCAGGCTCGTCACTCCCGCCTGGCGATAGTCTCGATCAAATGGCAAAGCCCATGATTTGCCGCTTCGCATCACGTAAACAAGGAAGCGACGATCATTACTGATACAAAAACGCACTTTAACCTCATCAAATACTCCAACATCGCTTCCATATTCAGCCTTGCTGTAGTCACATTCCTGAGCCCGCTCATATTCCTCTTTAATCCCTGAATAAGCTGGTGCTGCCATTCCCACACCCACCACAAAAGTGAGGGCTGCTCCCAAAATTGAGCGCGAAGATTTCATATCAAACATGTGTCTCCCGATTTTGAGCTGTGGCAGTCATAGCAGCTCATCAAGGGTCAGAACAGCAACTGCGTTGCAGCATCAAGGAACCAATCGCCTAAATGTCTTTTTACCGAGCTGAAGTACCTTCCCTTCCAATTCCGACGCCGACACAAATTCCTGGTTGGGATCAGTAATTTTCTCTCCCTCAAGGCGTGCTGCTCCGCCTTTGATCTGTCGACGCGCTTCACTACTACTGGCACAGATACCCACCGCGCTGAGCAGATAGAACGCCTTGGCAGGGAAATTCACTGCAGAAAGGGAGGCCTCGGGCACATCCGCTGATGCTGCTCCCGATCCACCCACCAACGTGGCAGCGTCCGCCTGAGCTTTTTGGGCCACTTCCATTCCATAGCGACTTGCCGTCACCACCAGCGCCATTGCTTTTTGCTTGTCACGGGGATTGTCTGGGAACGACTCATCAGGCAAATCAGTAAGCAACATGAGGTAGTCGTTGATAGCCGCATCACCCACTTTTTCGAGCTTGGAGTACATCGACAACGGATCGTCTTCCAGACCCACCGTGTTGCCAAGGCTCTTACTCATCTTCTGCACGCCATCAAGACCGACCAGAATGGGCAAGAGCAAACCGAACTGAGTTCGTTGTCCAAAATGACGCTGTAAGTCACGTCCCATCGCCACATTGAATTTCTGATCAGTGCCCCCTAGCTCCACATCAGCATCCACAGCAACAGAGTCGTACCCCTGAAGCAAGGGATAAAGGAACTCATGCAGCGCAATGGGAGTACCGCTCCCGTAACGCTTGGAAAAGTCATCTTTGGCCAACATTTGGCCCACCGTGGCCGTTCCCAGCAAGCCAATCACCTGTGGCAGATCGAGGCCTCCAAGCCATTCACTGTTGCGTCGCACCTCCAGCCTTCCCGGGGTTTCAAAATCAAGCAGAGCCCGCTCCTTCGGCTGTCCTTGCCCTAACTGGCGCAAATACGTCGTTGCATTGGCTTCCACCTGTTCCGTTGTGAGCTGCACGCGCGTGGCACTCTTGCCTGTTGGATCACCGATCCGAGCCGTGAAATCACCAATGATCAGGACGGCTGTATGACCCGCGTCCTGAAAAGCGCGCAACTTGCGAAACAAAATGCTGTGGCCAAGGTGAATATCACTTCCCGTTGGGTCAATGCCCAATTTCACCCGCAGAGGTCTGCCTTCCAACTCAGCCGCGGCCATACGAGCAGCCAGGGCCTGATCCACATCATCTGGATTTCCGTCCGGAAACAAATCGGCCATTCCCCGCTCCAACCAGTTCGGCAGTGAATGGGGGGTGATTGTCATTACGGAAGGCCTGTGTTGTGCGACGGATCGTACGGCTCACTGACCTTCCGATTGCTCGAGCTGACTCTTCATCCGCTCCAAGGTTTGATTCATCTGCTCGAACATTTGCTCAGGGGTGATCCCAAACTGCCCCAGCTGCGTCCGCAACTGCTCGACGGTGAGCTTGGCCTGGAAGTCTTCCGAGAGCTCAAAGCGTTTCATAAAAACGCGATAACGCTCCATCAGATCTTCCATCGTGTCGATGAACTTCTTCTTCCCTTCTCGGTCGAACTTTCCATAGTCCGATCCCAACTGCATCAACTGTTGATAGTCGCCAAATAGATGCTTGGCCTCCTCCTGCACGATTTCGGAATCGAAGAAGGCCATGGTCCTGAAGAAGAGACTTCCATATTTTGAACAATTCACGCAATCCCTCACAGTGCGGATCCACGCCCCGTCACCAAAGCCAACATGAGGAGAGTTTCGTAATGGCGTGGATCTCACCTCCCAGATCCCCAGACTTCAAACGCGCAGCAGGCAGGGGCACAGTCTTCTGCGCGGTAGTCGCACAGCGATTGCCAGTGGCGATCGTGTGTTGTTAGCCAGCTGGATCGGCTGGTTTCAGGAACTTGGGCACCTCGTCGCTGCCGCTACGACGGAAGAAGACTGTCTTCAGAGGTTGCAAAAGGATGAGGTCAATCTCTTGATCTGCACCGACCAACTCGAGGGTGGCAATGGCCCAAGCCTCGTTCGACGTGCCAAGCAAGACCATCCCACCTTGAAGGCGTTGCTGCTCGTTCAGCGTCCAATTCTGCGCACCATCCTTCAGGCGATCGATGCGCCCTGTGATGGACTGTGCTCCCATCAAAATGTCGGGATGGGAGGCGTCAGTGCAGCGCTCACCGCGATGGAATCCGATGGCATGTATCACGATTCCGTGATCGCCGATGTTCTCCGGCACGGTCGACTGGGACGAGCCTTGGGATCCATTCCTCCCGAACTAACCCTGAAGGAAGAAGACGTGCTGCGTGGACTTTGCAGAGGGATGAGCAATCAGGAGATCGCAGACAGCCTTGTCGTCTCGATCGACACCGTGAAATCCCACATCGCCAGTCTTCTGCGCAAGCTGCAAGCCAACAACCGAACCCACGCTGTGGTGGTTGCCTTTCAACAGGGACTGATCGACATCCCAACCCTGCCTCCGCGCTGGACCCCTAACAACTGAGGCTTGGGCTCGGTAAGGTCCTGGCCAAGAAGCAAGTCCCTTAAGCGATGGCGCGCCGGCATTGGCTTGACCCCCTGGCTCGCAAGCTTTTGCAGGCCACCGGCGATCTGCCTCCAGACCCTGTCCAAGCACAACAACAACCGATGGCGTCCCCTAGCCCAGCCGATACCTGGAGCCTTGATGTCAACAGGGCAACCGCTGAGCAATGGCAACAACTGCCTGGTTGCAGTGAAGACATGGTCGATGTGCTGATGCGACTGCAACGGGGTGGGGTGCAATTCAGCCAGCTGGATGATCTCGCGCTCTTGCTGAACCTTCCAGCTGATCTGATCCAACTCTGGGCACCCCACCTGGTATTTCGCTGGCATGGGGATACTCCAGTGCTGCCTGAGCAGCCTCCACTGGATCTCAATGCCGCCGCACCCACCTTGTTAGAGCAGACTCTCAACTGGCCAAAACCCCGCCTCCAACGTTTGATCCAGGAGCGGCGGATGAAGCCGTTTGAGCATCTCGCTGATCTACAGGAACGCGTGTGTTTACCCCCTGATGCTGTTGAGCAACTCATTGGCCGCGTGAGCTTTGGGGCACGACCATCCGGCCCCAGCCTTCCTCCGAGGAACTAAATCCATGACCACTCCTGCTGGGCAGGGCAATCTTTTCGACCAGCCATTGGCAGAGTCAAGTGGTCTGATCGAGCGTTCCTTGCCCCTGAGCGCAGAGCTGTTGCGACGCTGGCAAGAACGAATCCATCAGTTCCAAGCACCTCTGTTTTCTGCTCAATTCGGGCCTCGGAATGAACTCGCACAACAACAGCACCTGTTTGCCAGCGACAACACCAATCCATTGAGCAGCTTCCAGCCCCTTCAGCTAAGACCCTTACCGCTGAGCTTCTGGCGCTGGCCCAAGAGTCCTCACCAAGGGTCGGCCATCTATCTCGTCATGGATCGCCCGAAGGAACTCGACCATCCCATCCTTCTCTACATCGGAGAAACCAAGGAGGCTGATCGGCGCTGGAAAGGCGAGCACGACTGCAAGGCCTACTTGGCGAGTTACCAAGAGGCCTGCATGAGTACAGGCTTGAATTGCAGGACAAGCATCCGTTTCTGGGCCGATGTCCCGCAGGGAACCCGTCCTCGACGACGACTGGAACAAACCTTGATTCGGCTCTGGCAACCGCCCTTTAACAAGGAGACCCGTGAGCGTTGGTCCACGCCCTTTCATGCCAATTAAGGGTGCCCCGTAGCATCGGATTACGCGCCCAATCTCCATGCAGATCTCCCTTTCTTCGGCCCAGCCACAGGCCTGGTCGGGAACCGTGTTGGCCCTAGGCATTGCAGAGGGTGATCCCAATGGCTGGATACCAGCGATGGAGGAACGCTTTTCCATCTCCCTTGGCGACTGGTTGGAACAGCGCAAGTTCCAAGGAAAAAACGGAGAGAGCGCGAGCCTTCAACTCCTCAACCCCAACTGCGAATCCCTCGTACTCATAGGCCTGGGGCCTCTTGAAGCACTTGATGTCAATAGCTTTCGACAGGCGGGCGCTGCGGCGGCCCGGGCGAGCAAGAACCAGACGGGCAGCATTGGGTTGTTACTGCCGTGGAACGCTGTTGATCCTGCAGAAGCGGTGACCGTTGCAGCGCAAGCGGTCAGGCTTGCGCTCTACAGCGATCAACGTTTTCGCAGTAAACCCGAGCCCAGCATCCACCCCGAGCGACTTGAACTGCTAGGCCCCCTCCCCAACACCCTCAGCAGCGCCCTCGAAGCGGTGCATCCCATTTGCGCAGGGGTAGAACTCGCAAGAGAGCTCGTTGCGGCACCTCCAAACAGTGTGACTCCATCCGCCCTTGCCGAGAGCGCTGCTCAGATGGCGCACGAGCATGGCTTGGACTTGAAGGTGCTTGAGCGGAGCGACTGTGAAGCGAGGGGAATGGGGTCGTTCCTTTCAGTCTGCCAAGGCTCAGATATGGATCCCAAGTTCATCCATCTCACCTACCGCCCTTCCGGTCCTGCCACGAAACGGGTGGTCTTGGTCGGCAAGGGGCTCACCTTTGATTCCGGTGGTTACAACCTGAAAGTGGGTGCTGCTCAGATCGACATGATGAAATTCGATATGGGAGGCAGTGCAGCAGTGCTTGGCGCGATGCGCTCGATCGCTGAGCTCCGCCCCCAGGGGGTTGAAGTGCACATGCTGGTGGCGTCATGCGAAAACATGATCAACGGCTCTGCAGTGCATCCAGGTGACATCGTCACCGCATCTAACGGCACCACAATTGAAATCAACAACACGGATGCAGAAGGTCGACTCACCCTCGCTGATGCCTTGGTGTACGCATCCGAGCTTGAACCCGATGCCATCGTTGACCTGGCCACATTGACCGGTGCCTGCGTGATTGCACTTGGCGACGAGATTGCTGGACTTTGGACTGGAGACGACTCACTTGCCAACTCCTTAGAGGGAGCAGCAAAAGATGCAGGTGAGGGGCTCTGGCGGATGCCAATGCACCAGGCTTATCGCAAGGGCCTCAAATCACTCCTTGCGGACCTAAAAAACACAGGTCCCCGTCCAGGAGGCTCCATTACAGCCGCTTTATTCCTCAAGGAGTTCGTTAGAAGCTCCATTCCATGGGCGCATATCGACATCGCGGGCACGGTGTGGAGCGACAAGGGGAGAGGAATGGATCCTGCTGGAGCCACCGGCTACGGAGTACGCACCTTGGTGAGTTGGGTGTGCGCTCAAACACAGCAGGCCGAGAACTAGGTTTTTCCAAGACTGTGAAACAACCAAAACGAATGGCTTCCAGACCCATACGCTGGTACGTGCGAGCTCAACTTGGAGTTCTGCTTTTACCTGCAGGACTCTGCCTCTTTGGGGAAGCCATCAGTCGAAGGATTATTCAGATGCTTGGACAGGACCGTGGTCCTTGGTTCTGGTATGGAACCCTCAGCCTGATCTGCATTAATGCAGGCATCGGTTTAATGATCGAAAGCGGTCTTCTCAGCGGTTATCCAGGCCGACGGGCCGATTAGGACGCAACCGCAGTCATGGCACGTGGGCACTCAAGTGCATGAATCTGCCAGCGTGCCCTCTCAGAACAAGTGGCAAGCACGCGATCCAAATCATCGGAAGCAAGCTTCGGCGACGGATAAGGACCCACGTGACGCGTCACCAGACCATCCTTGATCGTCAGCAGATACATACAGCCCCTCCACAAATCTTGGCCTAATGGTAAGGACAAAGTCTGGGAGCGTCGAGAGGGGAAAACCCGCATCTTTACTGAGAAACGCCTGAATGAAACCAATGATCAAATCACAGATTTTCTTAGGATTCTGGAGAGGGGGGATTCATGGCGCCACTGGCTTCACCCACGCTGTACCTGATCTTGCACGCTCCCCCCACACGGCATCAAGGCGGCGATCGCGCCCACAACTGAAGCGGTAATAGCGATAGCGAAGCTCATTATTATTAGCGTAATTTTGATGATAATCCTCCGCAGGCCAGAAACGAACTGCATCAAGAATCTGCACTTTTATCTTAGATTTTGGCACCCCTAATTCATTTGCAGCAGAGGCAACACTTGCCTGAGCAGCTGCGGCCTGCTTCTCCCCAGAAGTGAAAATAACTGGCCGATACGAATCACCTCTATCACAAAACTGGCCTTCCCCATCGAGAGGGTCAATGTTGCGCCAATAGTGCTGTAAAAGGTTGGCATAACTGATTTTATCGGAATCAAAGCGAACACGTACCACCTCTTGATGCCCACTTTTTTCACCACTCACTTGTTGATAAGTAGGGTTCTCCACATGACCACCGCTGTACCCACTTTCAGCTGAGATCACACCTGCAACATCCTCTAAATCATGTTCAAGGCACCAAAAGCAGCCGCCAGCAAGGACAGCATCCTGGACAGCTGCCAGGGCTGACATCGGACTCAACAACACAATGCTGGTCAAAACCAGTGGGATCAATGCACGCATGAGCTCAAGAGGGCTGTTTGATCTGGTCAAGGATGGCTTCCGCAGCACGGTCGGTCACACCCGGTTCACCAAGGGTGTCACGCAAGCGCTGATACCCATCCAAAACCCTTTGCCGAACCGATTGGTTCTCCAACAGCGGAATGGCCAATGCCACCAGCTGTTCGGCGTTGAAATCCTCCTGCAACAGCTCCGGCACCAGTCGCTCTTTCAGCAGAAGATTGACCGGCGAAATGTGATCCACGTGAAAGCGGAGAATTCTTCGTGCCACCCAAGCGGTGACACGGCTGACGCGATAGCCAACCACTTGCGGTACACCCTGCAAAGCCAATTCCAAATTCACGGTGCCCGATTTACCAAGTGCCAAATCGGCCGCTGCAAACAGGTTGGGCTTCATGGCATCCGCCTGGTCGGCGGGGATGACGGTCCCGCGAACCCCCGCTTGATCCAGAGCATGTTGCAATGGCTCCTCAAAGCGCTCCAATCCGGCAGGCACGATCACATTCAGAGATGGGTCACGCGCTTGAAGGGTGGCGGCAGCCTGCACCAATTCGGGCATGAGATATCGCAGTTCCTGAGGCCGCGATGCAGGCATCAAGAGCAAGAGAGCTCCTTCCGAGGGCAAACCCAACGCACGCCGAGCAGCCTGGCGATCGGATGAAACCGGAACCATATCGAGAAGGGGATGCCCCACCCAGGTGACCTCAGCGCCTCGACCGGAATAAAACTCAGCTTCTTCAGGGAAAATCGCCAGGATGCGATCTGTGAACTGCAGCAAACTTTTGGTGCCTCCTTCCCCAATGCGCCAAGCCCATTCCTGGGGGGCGATGTAATAAGTGATTGGCACATCCGGGAGACGGCCTCTGAGACTGTGGCCCAAGCGCACGTTGGCGCCCATGTAATCGATTAACACCACCCCATCGGGTGGGCGCTCTTTCAACACCCGATCCACCCTGGCTTGCAATCGAATCGTGGGAACCACCAAAGGAAGGGCTTCCCACAAACCAATCGCTCCCATCGGAGATGTATCGGCCAGCAACTCAGCTCCGGCTGACTGCATCCGCTCACCCCCCAGAGCGAGAACTTCTAAATCGAGTCCACGACGCTTCGCTACACGCCAAAGAGCCTGAATTAGCAGGCTTCCCTGCAAATCTCCTGACACCTCGCCGGTGCTGATGAGCAGACGCACCATCAGCGACTAGATGGGGGAGGCATGGGGCCCCGTCGACCTTTCGACAAGGAACCCTCCAAAAACGTGCAGAGATGATTCGCGGCAGGCAGCAAAGCCTGCTGCCTCGCAAGGTTTAAGCCGTCAGCAATGACGTAATCGGAGCGATAAAGCAACGACCAAATGTCCTGAAGCTGTTTGAATTCCTGGCCCCCCTCGAGGCGGTGCAGGCCCTGGCGCCTCAAGCCCACACGATTGAGGCCCCGGACCCTGCCTGGATGACCTTCCACGAGACAGTAAGGAGGAACATCACGATCCACACGGGTCATGCCGCCAACCATGGCCATGCCACCGATGTGGACGAATTGGTGAATTCCTAAACAACCACCAATCACAGCCCGATCTTCAATCAGCACGTGGCCTGCTACTTGGATGCCATTCGACATCACAATGTTGTTTCCAAGCAAACAGTTATGCCCAAGGTGGCAATAAGCCATGAGCAAGTTGTTGTCACCGATCCGAGTTTGCTCTCCTTCATCAGTGGCACGATTGATCGTGACGCATTCACGAATGGTGTTGTGATCACCAATCACAACCTCAGTCGGAGCACCTTTGTATTTCAAATCCTGAGGTTCTTGCCCCAAACAAGCACCGGGGTAAATGCGATTGTGCGCACCAATTCGCAGCAGACCATCGAGCACCACGTGAGGACCGATCCAGGTGTTAGCCCCAATGCTCACCTCAGGGCCTATCACGGCTCCAGGACCGATCACAACGCCATGGGCGAGTTCTGCTCTGGGATCAACCACCGCCATCGGATGGACCTGGGCAGGGCGATCGTCCGTGATCACTGATGTGGAGAGCTCCTCACTCATCACGATCAATCCACCAGAGAAAACATCAGCTCACCGGAACAGACAAGCTGTCCATCCACCGTGGCCTCCGCTTTCACTTTGCCAAAACGCTTGCGTTTCAGGCTGAGCAACTCGCACGTAATCCTTAACTGATCCCCTGGAACCACCGGCCGACGAAAACGAACTCCATCAATTCCGGCGAACACGAACAGGCCCTTTGGGAGATCTGGCATCTGAGTCACAATCAACCCACCCACCTGAGCCATCGCTTCCACAATCAAAACCCCTGGCATCAGAGGTCGACCAGGGAAATGTCCCTGGAACTGTGGCTCATTAAAGGTGACGTTCTTGAGCGCAACAGCGCGTTCGCCTGGAACGTGCTCCAGCACACGATCCACCAAGGCAAATGGATAACGATGCGGCAGCAAACCCATGATCTGCTCGGCATTCAGCACCGCTGTTGGAGGGTCGTTAGAGGCAAGAACGGTCAAGTGGCTCAGCGTTGAGGAACGAGTTGATCGGCAAGTGCCGCGGCCAATTCAGTATGAAGGCCGTGAGATCCGCGATAGACCAGCACTTGGGCTTGAGGGAAACCCACGAGAGCCAGATCTCCGATTAAGTCCAAGATCTTATGGCGCACTGGTTCATCTTGGAAACGCAGCGGGGGATTCACCCAGGAATCTCCATCACAAACGAGCGCGTTATCTAAGGCGCCGCCACGAATGAGACCAGAGGAGCGGAGTTGTTCCACTTGCTCGCGAAACCCAAAGGTCCGAGCAGGGGCAATCTCATCAATAAACGTCTGAGGAGAGAGCTCTAGGGCTAATTGCTGACGACCAATCGCTTCCTGAGGAAAGTCAATCACGCCTACCAGCGTGAAACGATCAGCAGGCGTCGCAACGATGGCGCTACTTCCGCGATAAAAAGCCAGCGGTTCAGAGAGCACCAAGGGGGGACGACGTGGTGTCGACGCTGTCGTCAACCCAGCTTCAGCGATCGCCTCCACCCAACCCAAAGCGGAACCGTCGAGAAGCGGTATTTCCGTACCCGATACCTGAAGTTCAACATGGGAAACCCCGCAGCCAGCAACAGCAGCGAGCAAATGTTCCACCGTAGAAAGCTGTCTCTCGCCGAAATCGAGGGTGGTACACAACTGGCTGTCGCGCACCTGTGAAGGATCGAGACGTACGGGGGCTGAGGTTTGATCAAGCCAACGCACATAGAAACCTTCCTGCTCGGAGGGGACAAGGGTGACTTGACATTGCTGTCCGCTATGTAAACCAATCCCTGAGCGCGACACACTGGATGCCAACGTCCAAGGCCTGTTGTAATCAGCAGGCCAAGACATCATTAGAACTTCCAGCCAACACCCAAATTGAATCGCCACTCACCAGTGAAATCCTGACTGGCAACCTCTAGACGCAGAGGGCCGACTGGCGTTGTCACAATCACACCGGTACCGATGGAGAAGCCTGATCCTGGCTTTTTGAGCAATTTGCCAGGCTTCCCCGGAACATTGTTCTGGGACCCAAAATCAGTACCGGCGTCAACAAATAATTCTCCTGCAAATATACTAATAAGCGGGAATCTGTATTCCAAAGTTGCTTCGCCATAGCTTCGCCCAACCGCCAAGTCACAATCAAACCAACCACGAACCGAATTAGAACCTCCCAGACAAAAGGCTTCATAGGGAGGAAGATCACCAACAATCGAACCTGCCTTAATTTGGAGTCCGATCGACTGCGGGCAATTCAGTTTCTCGCCGGGCTTAGGCCGACAACCCTTAGCAATCTTCAACCAGTTAACTGGAAAAAATTGAGTGTAACTAGCCTTGACTCTATTAAAAGTTGGAGAATCCTCTCCAACAGACAAAAATTGCTCGGTTCCGAAACTAAAGAAATTTCCGGACGTAGGGTTCCGCGGATCGTTTAACGAGTTATACGTTGCAGCAAGACGCAATCCAGCAAGATTGTTCTCAGTTGCGCAATTATAAGCAATGCAAATTATATTCTCGTTAGGGATATCATTTTTGTCGCGCTTATTAGGCGTAGCAAAAATACGGGAACTACCCTCAAAATTAATCGGCCTAACATTTTGAACATTCATCCCGACAAGGATCTGCCAGGGAGCATTTTTGTAGGGATCTCCACCATTTAGTGGACGAGCGAAGATAACATTACCTCCAACCCTCTGCAGGACTACAGTATCTCCCTCGTAGTCAAACCAACTGTCCTCAGGGAAAAGCTTTGTAGCATCATCAACATTATCAAATTTACGGCCGGCAGGATTCCTTGTGTTATTAATTTCGTAAGCCTGAGAAGAATTATTATCCTCATAATCAGTGACTGTAACGATGTCACCCTTATCCTGACTTTGAAAAACCTGAGGAACTTCTCGGCTCAGAAAAATAGAAGTGCGGAAGGAAGTGCGGTGTGAATCTCCCTTGATCCACGGGTCAGTGAACGTAAAATTAGCAAGACCTCCAAATTGACCGTATGTCAGGTTGAGCGCAATATTCCATGCTCTACCGAAAAGATTACTATCTTGAAGTTGAATTTGACCAAAGACTCCCTGGCTCTGGCTATAGCCCAAGCCGCCAGAAAGAGAACCGGTGGATTGTTCAACGATTCCCAGAACAATATTGACTTCGCCTGGATTTCCCGCAACAGGTTTTAATGTGACTTTGACGTCACTGAATAGCGACGTTCCATAAAGACGTTTGATATCACCCTCAAGTTGGTTGCGATTGAAGGCCTCTCCTGGCTTGATCGAGATTTCTCTCGTAACAACCCATGGTTTAGTTTTTCCTCGAATCGGCTCACCTTTTTCGTCAGTGGTTTCGCCTTCCTTATTGAGGAACTGCACTTCAACGCCAGCGACCGTGCCAATAACAACTTTGAGCTGTACAACTCCATCTGGACTAACTCGCGTTGGACCTGTGACCCTTGCAAGGGCGTACCCCTCGTTTGAATACCACGTCTGAAGTTCTTTCATCCGAAGCTGAAGCTCGGAGAGATTCAGCGTGCGTCCGTAATCGGAACTGAAGGCATCCTCAATGACCTGCGGAGGAATCTCATTGTCTTCAGGCAGCAGCTCAACTTTTGTGAGTACTGGATTGGGAACAACTTGAACCACCAGTTGCACGCCAAGAGGGCCATTAACCGGTTCGATCCGTACATCGGAGAACCAGCCAGTGGCGTAGATCGCCTCCAAATCAACTTTCAGTTCATCCCTAGTAACGCGACTACCAGGGCGAACGGTCATGGCGTCATAAGCAGCCAGTTCCACCCGCTCTTGCTCTGGGTGACCATCGATCCCTTCGATCATCACCTCTGTAATCAGCACTCTGGGCTGCTCAGGGACTTCGTTTTCTGCAGCAACTGGCGCTTCCTGCGCACCTTCAAACTCCTCCACCTCCACAGCTTGAGGTGCAGATTGGGGCTCGTTGGTCTCCCCAGTTAACGCATCTTCGAGCTGGATCTGTTCTTCCGAACTCTGATCAGAGTCAGCCTCAGCTTGTGCTCGAACAGGAAGGGTGGTCAGAAGCGGCAGGGCCAGAGCAAGCCCCACAGCTCCTCGCCGAACGGCGTTCCTGGTTCGGCATGAGGAGGGATTGACCATGAGGTGGTGCGGATATCGGCCGAATTGGCCGGAAATGTCCGGTGACCTTACCTGTAGTTGCGGGGTTTGGGGGTGGCCCCTTGGACCCGTTTGCAGACCTCCCCGTAGGCCTCAATCACTCCGCCAAGGTCTTGACGGAATCGATCCTTGTCCAAAATTCGTTCCTTTTCATCCCGAAGGTTCATGTCCCAAAGGCGGCAGGTGTCTGGGCTGATCTCGTCAGCCACAAGTAATTCACCCGCTTCGTTCCATCCAAGTTCGAGCTTGAAATCCACCAATTGAAGATTGAGAGCAGAGAAGAAAGGAGTCAAAACAGCGTTGACCTGTCTTGCCAACGTCTCGATTTCCTGACGACTTTCCGGACTGACCAAGTCAAGTAAGAACAAGCGCGACTCTGTCAAAAGAGGATCACCAAGATCATCATCCTTGTAATAAAGATCCAGCAGTGCAGGATCCAAGAGAGTGCCTTGAGCAATTGGGGTTTGACGGCAGAGTGATCCTGTGGCCACATTGCGCAGCACTACTTCAATCGGAATCACCTTGACCCGTTGGACCACCATCCAATGATCCGACTCCAACCCGCAGTAATGAGTTGGTATTCCTTCCCGTTCCAGCAATTCGAACAGACACGCCGATATCTGACAATTAAGTCGTCCTTTGTCTTCAAGTTGTGCACGCTTTTGGGCATTAAAAGCAGTGGCATCGTTCTTGAATTCAACCAAAACCTCAGCCTCTTTGTTTGAGGCATAGATGCGTTTGGCCTTGCCCTCATAGAGAAGAGACCCACGGGTGCTGGTCATGGAGTGGCCAATGGATTGGAAGCAGGAGCTTCGGATGAATCCGATTCTCCCAGGGAGGCATGTCCACCGGCAGCTCGAGGGGAGCGGAGCTGGTCCTCAAGGTCTTGCACACGCTGAGGATCCAAATCCGGGGACATCTGTTCCAACTCGAGAAGCGTAAAACGGTCATCAACCCGGCTCGCCAAACGACGCAACCGTTCGCGAGGTCGGTCGGCATCGCCACCCTGCTGCTGCGCCAAACGCAACTGCAGGCGGAGCAAATCTTCAGCCAGCCCCCAGGCTTGCTCAGCTGCAGCTTGATCCAAAGCCGCTTCCAGCAATAGATCACCGCGCTCTGGATCAAGCGGCGCCAGCAACTCAGCAACTTGGCCAAGCCTGCGCGATGCCACAACACCTGGAGTACGACCCGCCAGGAGAACCGTGACGGCCTCCTCGGGCCGGCCGGCTGCTAACTCATGGTTCGCCAGCAGATCAAGAGCTGAACGAGTAAGCGGCAAGCCATCATCCGATTGGCCCACGATCAATTGCTCAGTATCGAGACGCGTGAGATTCCCATTAGCCAAACGACGAAGCGCAAGCACAGCTCGGTCGTGATCGAGGGCAGCACTGGCGGCTTGCCATGACAGCAGCAACCATTCCTTTCGTTGCCTTCCTGGCCCAGGTCCAAATCGACTCAGCACGATCTGGGTGCTATCGGGGGCCTTACAGGCCATCAGCGCCCGGGCATTCGCCATCACAACAGCAAACGGTTGCGGTGAAGGTGCCACCAACATCAAACGGTTGCGCAGCAGACGAAGGCGCTCTTGCAATCCAAAACGATCCGAATCGGCACACGCCGCTGATAACTCGTTAATACCACCTGCTTCAAGGACCGTTTCGAAGGCCTCTGGGGTCATCGGCAAGGCAACAGGTGGCACTGGCACCACCTCCATCGGCGGTGCTGCCGCCAATAAAAACAACAGTGGCAGGGAAGAAAGCCCCATGGGCTGACAGTCGTTCAACAAAGATGGACAGGTCAGGACAACGCTCCGAGCATTGCGCCTGCATTCCAAACCTAGGGGTCACCCCCCGTTACGCACCCGCCCATGTCCATCTCCACCACCCGTCCCCTCTCGCTGCCGCCGTTGCGCAATGTGCTCGTGGTCGGAGGTGGCGGCCGAGAGCAGGCGTTGGCCTGGGCGTTCAGACGTTGTCCAGAGATCGAAGGCATCTGGATCAGCCCAGGAAACGCTGGCACAGGCGATTTGGGAGGCTGTACGCCACTGGCGATCGCAGAATCGGATCACGAAGGCATGGTTGCGGCGTGCAGCGACCACGCCATCGATTTGGTGGTGATCGGTCCAGAAGCCCCCTTAGCCGATGGTCTTGCAGACACGCTTCGAGGACAGGGCTTTGCGGTCTTTGGCCCGAGCGCGGAGGGTGCACAGCTTGAAGCGAGCAAAGCCTGGTCGAAGCAATTAATGCAAGAAGCTGGGATTCCCACTGCTGGGTACTGGACCGTGGCCAATGAGCAGGAGGGGATTGCTCTTCTGCAACAACTGCAACGCCCCTTGGTTGTGAAGGCAGATGGGCTCGCGGCGGGGAAAGGGGTGACCGTGGCGGACACCGTGGAGGAGACTGCAGCCGCCATTCAAGAAGCTTTTCAAGGTCGGTTCGGACAGGCCGGTGAGCGGCTTGTCCTGGAAGAACGCCTAACAGGGCCAGAAGTGTCGGTGTTTGCCCTCTGTGATGGCGAGGACATGGTTCTGCTTCCGCCTGCTCAGGATCACAAACGACTCATGGAGGGGGATCAAGGACCCAATACCGGAGGGATGGGGGCTTATGCACCAGCCCCCCTTCTCGATCACGCGGGTCTCAAACAGGCGCGTGAACTGATCCTGGAACCAACCCTTGCAGCCTTACGTAAGCGAGGAATCATCTACCGAGGGGTCATCTATGCAGGGCTAATGCTCACTGCCGAGGGGCCACAGGTGATCGAATTCAATTGCCGCTTTGGCGATCCGGAGTGCCAAACCCTGATGCCTCTGATGGGGCCTGAACTCGCTCGAGTGCTCCAGGCCTGTGCACTCGGACGTCTTGCAGATGCACCACCGCTCACGCAAGTGAAACTGTGCAGTGCCTGCGTGGTGGCGGCGGCAGCTGGCTATCCCGACAGCCCTCGCAAAGGCGATCCGATTGCGCTTGAGCTCAACCCCGCCCCAACCACCACTGACGCAATTCAGTTATTTCACGCGGGAACGCGACATAGCGCCGAGGGGGTACTGGAGACCTCAGGCGGCCGCGTTTTGGCGATGGTGGCTCAGTCGACGGATTTTGATCAGGCCTTCGCAAAGGCCTACGAAGGACTTTCGCAGATCCGTTACGACGGCATGCAATTCAGGACAGACATTGGCCATCAAGTGCGCGCACCTAAGCTTTATTAAGCATTGATGCACCATGAGTAGCGGTTCGGCACCAGCTTCTGCGAACTCCACTGCATCCTCATGGGCAGGGTCAGTCTCTTCGGATACGGCCCCAGAGCAAGAGGGTCTTTGGAGTGGCATCCGCCTCTGGTGGGCCGAATTCAGCCTTCAGACCAAACTTCTGGCCATCGCCACGCTCGTGGTGAGCCTGATGATGACCAGCATTACCTTTTTCGCGCTCAATGGGATCCAACGCGATGCGGTGATGAATGACACCCGCTACGCCCGCGACTTGGGGCTGCTGCTAGCGGGAAATGTTACCGAGCTAGTGGCAGACGGACATGACCGAGAACTGGCCAATGTGGCCGAACAGTTTTGGCGTTCAAGCCGCAGCCTTCGCTACATCTTTTTTGCTGATCCCGAAGGCGTCGTTTACCTCGGCATTCCCATCAGTGGGAATGACGCCGATACCAGAGGTGACCTACGTCTTAATCGACGTCTTGAACTCCCCAGTGAACTGAGATCGAGGCCTAAAAATCCCCTTGTCCGTCAACATTTGACGCCTGATGGGCAAGTGACCGATGTTTTTGTGCCCTTGATTCAGGAGGGTCGCTACCTCGGTGTTCTCGCCCTCGGGGTGAATCCCAATGACTCGGCTCTTGCGAGTGCCTCGCTCACCCGCGAGGTCACCGTGGCCGTTTTCATCTCGATCTGGGTTCTGGTGATTCTTGGCGCTGTGTTCAATGCATTGACCATTACCCGACCCGTGAAGGAACTGCTACGCGGCGTTCGATCCATTGCTGCTGGTGATTTCCAAGCCCGTATCGGCCTCCCCATAGGGGGAGAACTTGGGGAGTTGTTGGATGGCTTTAATGCGATGGCCTTGCAGCTCCAGGACTACGACGCCGCCAACATTGAAGAGTTGCAGGCTGCCCAGGTAAAGCAGGCCTCTCTGATTGCAACGATGGCGGATGGCGCGGTCTTGCTGGATGAGAAAGGACAAATTGTGTTGGCCAATCCAACGGCTCGACGCTTGTTTCGCTGGGAGGGTCGCAATCTTGAAGGACAGGATTTTCTCAATTCGATTCCAGACTTATTAGCCAACGAGCTCCATGAGCCTCTCGATGGAGTCCTGAATCAAGGCCGTGACAGCAATGAATTACGAAGCAGCATCGGGGAGCCGCCGCGCACCCTGCGTTTCGTGCTCCAAGCCGTACGAGAACCCAGCGGAGAAAACCTGAAAGGGATCGCGGTCACCATGCAAGATCTCACAAGAGAAGTGGAGCTCAACGCGGCCCAAAGCCGCTTCATCAGCAACGTGTCCCATGAACTGCGCACTCCGCTGTTCAACATCAAGAGCTACGTCGAAACCCTGTACGAAATGGGGGATCAACTCAGCGACACAGACAAACAAGAGTTTCTCGGCATTGCCAATGCAGAAACGGATCGACTCACACGACTCGTGAACGATGTCCTCGATCTTTCAAGACTCGAGTCCCATCCCAGCGTTCAGTTTACTGAACTCGATCTCAGGCCTGGCCTAGAGCAAACCCTCCGCAGTTATCAACTGAACGCTTCCGACAAACAAGTGGAGCTAGACCTTGAAGCCTCGATCGATCTACCAGACATTCTTGGCAATTGGGACCTGATCCTCCAGGTGCTGGACAATCTCGTTGGGAATGCTCTCAAGTTCAGCCGAAGCGGGAGCCGCATCGTGATACGCGCTTACGCCTGGCCCGACAGTTGCTGGATGGGGCCTCTTCCAGAGGATTCACTGCAGGCACCGCAATGCGAAATGGTTTCACCTCTTCCAAAACTGCGGGTGGAAGTGAGTGACACAGGTTATGGAATCAGCGAAGACAAACAACAACGCATTTTTGAAAGGTTTTATCGCGTAGAAAATGCGGTCCATACAGAAGTAGGAACTGGTCTTGGTCTCTCCATCGTGAGAGGAATTTTAGAGAAACACAGCAGCGTGATTCGCATGGCAAGCGAACCAGATGTTGGGACAACCTTCTGGTTTGACCTACCTCTTGCTCAATCCGACCAAGACGAAATAAGACTGCAAGCTGAGCGACAAAGTCGATTTGACCAAGAAGAGATCGAACTACTTTGACGCAATTTAGCTCAATTCAACATCATTATCCCAAAGGCTGTTAATCCCTATTCCGGAGATACTCCACGAGCGATACGCGACAATTCGCTACGTTCATCCATCGTCACACGGTGAGGAACACCGCTAATAATCCTCTCAAAATTCGAGAATGAATCTTGAATCTGCGGCCCATTACCCGTGATCAAGAATTCACGAATACCTCGATCATGCCAAGACCCACGCATCTTGAACACATTGATCGCCCTAGCCATCTCACCACGTATCTCAACGTACTGGAGCAATAAAATGGTGTCAGTAATGGTTGAGATATGAGAGTCAGTGATCGAATGACTTCCCATGAATTCTTCGGAAGTATTTGTAAAAAAGCCGGCAATTTCTTCTTGCTTAGCGTATCCAGTCAATGCGATCACAAACTGCCTAAAGGCATTACGGCTTACACCACGCGCTAACGCAGACAACGAGTCAATCGCCATTCGAGTGGGCTTGAATTGACTGATCTCGGTTTTAATAATCTGCAAGTGGTCTTCTAAACCAGTGGACTCCGGATAGGCGCAAATAATCTTAAGAAGGCCATCTTGCTCCATCTGCTCAAAATCAATTCCCCAACTTGTGCCATTACGCATTAATTGAGCACGTGATTCCTCGTAGGCAAACAAGATTGCCCGCTCTTTATTATTGCAAGCATCCTCAATAAATTTCGAAATCAACAACGTCTTGCCTGTACCAGTTGCTCCCGTCGCAAGGATGATTGAATCCTTGAAGTAGCCGCCACCACACATCTCATCGAGCCGCGGCACGCCAGAACTAACGCGCACATTTGATGAGCGCTGAGTAAGCCTCATCGCACCAAGAGGGAAGATGCTGATCCCGTGAGCGCCCATTGTGAAAGGGAACTCACCCTTCATGTGGGTAGTGCCTCTCAACTTGAGAATCTCAACAGTTCGGCGTCGGCGCTCTCCCTCCAGCACATTGCGGAGGATCACAACATTGTCAGAGACAAATTCTTCAACGCCGTAACGTGCGATAGGCCCATATTCATCAATTCTCTCGGTGGTCATCACAGTGGTGACGCCGATCTCCTTCAGACGTGCGATTAGACGGAAGATCTCCCGACGCACAACAAATACCGCGTCGTACTGTTGAAAGACAGCCGTAATGGAATCGATTGCCACCCTTTTGGCTTTGTACTTTCGTATGGCGTAATTAATTCTTTCAATCAGGCCAGACAGATCGAAACTGCCCGCCACGTCCTGACCGTCTGGATCCGGTGAAGCATCAAGAATAAAGAGCTTGTCTTGCTCCACCATCTCCTGCAAGCTCCAACCAAAACTTGCAGCATTACGCAAAATATCGAGAGGCGACTCCTCAAACGTGACAAAAATCCCGGGCTCATCGTAATGAGCAATTCCATTGTGGAGAAAATGCAAGGAAAAAACAGTTTTACCCGTTCCGGACGTTCCGCTAATCAGGGTGCTGCGTCCAATCGGCAAGCCGCCATGGCACACATCATCAAACCCCTCGATTCCTGTCGGAAGCTTCTGGACCTGCATCTGAGGGGAACCGCTTGAGCTAGAAATCTGCATAACTGCAACCTTGCTCCCCAACGTTAATAAGGAAAATCCACTGCACCCCTAGATCACCCCGTGACTTAAGAATCTGCCTCTTCGATATCCGGGACTCCCAACGCGTCCATCAGGGAAGAGTTGAGGTCGTTGTCAACAAGCTCGTCGTAAAGAAGATCAAGTCCGATCAGCACTCGTTCGCGATCAGAAAGATCACCAATAATCCGACGCACAGGAGGCGGAAGAATTTTGGACAACGTGGGGGTTGCCAGAATTTTGTCCTCTTCTGCAAGCTGAGGATTTTTCAAGACATCAATGACCTTGAGAGCGTAGACACCCTTAAATTCCGTTTCAAGAATATTGCGAAGCGTTTTGAGTGCACGCATCGAATTGGGCGTGTTCCCTGCCACATAAAGCTTCAGGATATAAGTCTTCCTAGGGCTCATAAGGACACCTCCGAATTCTGTAGCTGACGTCGTTGAGACCCGGCAGGAACTAAGGGAATATCTCCAGGGACTGACCGTCGGTACATTTCACAGAGGTGAGCCATGACATCCAGCAGTGCAAGGCGGTAATCCTGAAGGAAGTCGTCTTTATGCCCTTCAAGTCTGAGTTGTTTCCAAAAGTCGTCAATCAGATTCATATGGATCTCAACGGTTTGGGTAATGGGCAAGTCGCCAAAAAAAGCGGTGTTCACAAAACTCTCTAGAGCCTGGTTGGCAGCAGCAGGGTCACGGAAATAACCAATCAATAGATCTCGATAGGTGCGCTGCAAGGACTGAAGCAACTCGCGCTGTTCATTCGGCGGAAGATTGGCCAAAAATCGCGAAGGATCTCGCTTGTAAAAGACTCCTAGATAGCCAAGCCTCTCCTGCAAGCGGCTCGACAACTTCCAAGCACTTCCCTCAGGCTGCCCGCCAACCTGATCTGATTCAGAGGATCCGTCTTCAGGGCGAATATCTTTCTGCCCGTGACGAAGAAAGCGTGAAATCGCTGCGTCAACGTTGTAACCAAGCTGCTCAAGCTGATCGCCGGGAAGGTGAACTTCTTCGGGGTGGTAATCGACACGCCCCATCAATTCGCCCACGACAACAGCTGGAAACAGCAAACCGCGAGCCAACAAGTCTTCCCGTATCTGCTCTTGCAGGAGTGATTGCTCAATCACAACTGCATCAACAGCCTCACGTTGTCGTTCCAAAGCAGAGACAACATCGACCGCTGAGTCCTCCAGTCCAAGATCTACAGGGGTATAGCGATTGCCTGGCAACCACTGACAGCAAGCCGATTCGAGCTCAGGCGACCTCAACAAGAACGCGATCGTGAGTGCCGGCCTGGTCATCCAAAACGAAAAGTGTGCAATTGAATCTTGACGAAAGAGAGCACGAAGGTCGAAGATCTTTGTTTGTCTTTCGATTGCGGCACAGGCCAAATCGGCGGCTTTCAAGTCACCGAGCCTGTTCGCGTCCAGTAGCCCATGGCAGAAACCAGCAGCAGCAGCTCACAAACCACTCCAGAGACAGGCACGTACGCCATCGTCGAAGCCTCTGGGCAGCAGTTTTGGGTACAGCCCAATAGGTATTACGACCTCGACCGTCTCCATGCAGACGTGGACGCCAAGATCACCCTCGACAAGGTGCTTCTGGTCAAGAATGGTGATGCAGCAACCATTGGCAAGCCCTACGTCCAAGGCGCCAGCGTGGAGCTCAAAGTGATGGCTCACCGCCGCGGTCAAAAAGTGATCGTCTACAAAATGCGCCCCAAAAAGAAAACACGACGTAAGAATGGTCATAGACAAGAGCTCACACGAGTGATGGTCGAATCCATTTCCGTTGGCGGTAAAGCCATCAGCTGATTGCTTCAACCAGTTTCCTTCGTTCCATTTCTTTGATTTCTAATGGCCCACAAGAAAGGCACAGGCTCAACCCGTAACGGACGGGACTCCAATTCAAAGCGCCTTGGCGTGAAAGCCTACGGCGGAGAAAGCGTGACGGCTGGCTCCATTCTCATCCGCCAACGTGGCACCTCCGTGATGCCAGGCGTCAATGTTGGTCGTGGCAAGGATGACACCTTGTTTGCGTTGACCGACGGGATTGTCAAGTTTGAGTCGATCCGCCGCGGACTCCGTAATCGCAAGCGCATCACTGTTGCTGCTGCTGAGTAATCCGAGCCAATCAGAAGCGAAAAGGAATCACAACTTCATCCATCAAAGAGCAATGATCCCTTCTGAGATCATTGCTCTTTTTTTGCTTGAACACTCATCGAAACAGTTGAGGAACCAACGCCGCGAGGCCTGAATGGACCTCAATAAAAGAGGGACTCGCGAAGTGCAGGGATTTCAATCCAAAAACAACAAAGCAGACACCTGACCAAACCCAAACAAACAAACTGGTATCAATCCATTCATTTTTTGGCTTCAGAAGCAGATTGACGACCGCCGCAGCCACGGACAGCCTCGAAAAGCTTTAAGTTTTGTGAACAATCTGTTTTGGGTTTTCCAAGATGTCAACCGAAATCCGCAACTGGGACCTTGTTGCCAAAGCGATGGAAGCGGCTGGGTCAACCTCAAGTCAAATGTACGTGCGTGCCAAAGCGCTGGCAGAAGGCAAACCTGATCCAATGCCAACGAGCTTCCCTCAAGCCCCCCACAGCATCTCTGCAGTTCCTGGCTGATCAAACGCCCTTCACACACACAAATTAAGTTCTCATTTTCATAAAACTATGTCTGATCAAACAGCTTCACGTTTCGGCTTTGTGGAATTTGCTGAGACCTGGAATGGCCGCCTTGCGATGATTGGATTTGTGATAGGTCTTGGAACAGAGTTACTCACAGGTCAGGGAATCCTGAGCCAAATAGGCCTCTGATTATCAACCAACAAAGGGGCAATCCTGCACGAATATCAATTTGCGCCAAAAACCGCCGCGGTGGTTCGGATTGTCCCGAGCTACTAACAAAGCAATCCAAAAAAACATTCTTTTTAGACAGTTAATGCGAATAAGACTTTGAATTTGAATTCGCGTTAATCCAGCCGAAAGCATTTATAAAATAGTTTACACATTATTCCTGACCAGTGACACGCAAAACAATCAGTCAATAGCCACTAATTTATTTTTTGAGAAATTTAGTGCTGATAATCTAATTGCTGCTTTTCAACTAATCTAGCCATAACTTGTTGGCAAGTCCAACGAAGCGGCCTCCAATAAGCAGACTTGGAAAGCTCATAGATCAAGTCCAGTTGATCGTAAAGCCCAAGCTCAAGACATGCCCAAGCGGCCGCAATCCTCGACTTCGTGTATTGAGGGGTGGTTTCTGAGAGAGCAGCTCGCACCAAATCACTTTTTTGGTAAAATTTACGCAAGCCAATAATACATGTAAGGTAATAATGAGTCACATAATCAGACCACAACCTTTCTTGCATACTATCAATAATATCAAGACAAGTATTTGACTCAATAGTCATGAGGCTTAAAGCGGCTCCATATTGACGTGCTTCATCACGGTGACTAAGGTTCCTTTCAATTTCAGAAGGATCCACATCGCACTTCCATTCACCTTTAATGTTAAGATGTTGTGGATTATCAGTTAAAAGCTGTTCTAGAAGCGAATGATTTTTTGCAGTATACATAGTGTTATTGGCATCAACAATCTCCAAGAAACTTTTTGCCCTAAGTGACATGGAGACAGGTGCTCGCACCAAATCAGAGAGCCTACTTTCATCACCAGCATCACCTAAGTCAATCACGGCCGAGCGTCGTTTCCCAGCCACCAAATCAGTAAGTTGTGGAACCAAAGGATCCAAAAGATCAACCCTTCCGTAGATCTTTGCTTGATATGCTCGAGCGGCACCAAATACCAAGGCACTCTCATGAGAACAAAGCTCATCGATAACAGACTGAGATTTTGAATTTCTAATTTTTAATCTGATGTGAGCTTGAATCACTGCCCGCATCATCGTCACTTCACCATTCAAGAGTGACAAAAGAAGATCTATATCCTTGGGGAGGGGTTCCCAACCAATACGCACCAAGGACGAGATTGCATTAATAACAGCCTCGGTATCAGTACAGTTCAAAACACCAACTAAAGTTGGTATTGCTCGCATATCTTTCCTTCTTCCTAATGCTTCAATAGATTTTCGACGCGTTATTCTGTCATACAATTCATCGATTTTGAGCCTATTAACCGCATGAAGGAGTAATTCAAACGATTCCTCAGTAGTACTCAAGCCAAGCCTAGTAGCTGCGAAATAACGATCTGCAGGCCTCTGAACATTCAGAGTTTTTTCCAACAAGATCTTAGAAGCATCATTTTCACTCATCCCCTGAACCAGGACATCAAATCTTTCAGCCATAAGACAAAGATGAGTTCAATAAAGTCTACTCAAACAATCAAATATCTACATAGAAAACACAATTCATATGCCACATAATCAAGGTTTTCATTACCACAATATCGCCCTTCATAGCGACTATAAATTATTTATGCCAATGCACAATAAGCAATACATACATGCAGTCTTTCAGGTTTCATAGATCCATGCAACATGCAGGACAAGCTCCACAAGAGATCTCCAATCGCAAACCATAAAGCTTTACCGGACTAGCATTAAAGCGACATCCAACTAATTCAATAAAGTAACACCTAGATTAACAAGGAGTGAAGTTGTTTTCTAGGCTCAAAAATCAACAACTTATCTCGATCGCTTATCAATTAGTTCAATCAAATGAGCATCATGCTTGTCGCAGAACTCAGAAACACACTGCCTAAGAATATGGCCAATAGACAAAGACTCTGTATAACAAAGGAGCTTGAGCTTTTTATGAAGCTCATCATTCAACTCAAAGGTGATTCGTTTCATTCTCAAGCAGGACTAATTCGCCAAAATCTCGACAAGAATAGTGGTGCAGATTCCCTACATCCTACTCTTTTTGGTAAGAATCGGATAGCCGCAAAAGGATCTTAATTATTGTCTTAGCTTTGGCCCAACACCAACGCTGGGGCACCTAAAGGATTCAATCAATCTTCTGCCTTTAACGAGGTCAATATCTATGTACAACCTTAGACAAGCTTTGAGCGCCTAAGCGTCTGGCTTGGCAACTCTCCAAAGCTAGTAAAGTATCTTCTCGAAAATCTACCTTGATGTTTAAAACCATAGCGAATGGCTATTTCACGAATAGTATTATTGTCACAACTTGAAGTCGTAGACTGAAAAATCATCGCTCTTCTGGCTTCCTCCAGTCTTACCTGGGTCATCATTTCTATAATTCCCATTCCAAAGTAATCTTGGCATACTCGATAGAGAGAAGCTTGACCAGAGTTTAAGAGCTTACAAACATCTGATAATGACAATGGTGAGCTCATCTTATCAAGATCATGAGAAAGATTAACGATCTCACCAAGTAATCGCTGATTCTTTACCTGTTTCTTTTTATAGCCCCTCTTACTTCCTTCTTCAAGGCATATAGTCATTAAATCATAGTATTTAGATGGATCCGAAATCCCCTTAACAAGTTCCCTTCTGGTGAGTCTTCGCAATTGAGCAAAAGCTTCATGATCTATATCTAATCCACTAGATTGACTTAGATTATCAATGGCGTGACTTGCATTGCAATCTCGAAGATTGTTCAGAAGAATTGTCTTATCTAACATACAAGCAGTTGAAGAGCATGATTCTGAATATTTTCCCCATGAGTCACCTGAATTCGAATGAAAAGTCTTCAGACCTCCTAGACTATTCAAATTCATATCATAACCTTCACAATATCCAAAAGGATAATTTGATTTCCGCATTGGAGTAATCCAATTAAAATCTACTGACCAACCTGTACCCCATCCCTCGTATAAGAGTGGTTTTGATGCACAAATCTCTGCTATAGCCATGCTAGAGCATTTTTTATGTGACATAGAATAACTACCTTCACCGCTTTCAAGTTGAGTAATTCTCGTAACTTGACCATAGGCCTGAAGAGTCTCAGACAATTGCAATGGATCTGTATAAGCAAGTTGTAGTTTCATGCTCGACTCCCTCTACGCAAGTCAGAGACGAGAACACTCATCTTGCTTGCCTTATCAATTGTTTCTTCAGGGCTCTCTTGAAACGTCTTAAAATAAAGAAGTTGAAAAGAATTCCAATTTTTGAAGCCATAATATAAAGCATTATGCTTCTTAGTAAATTGCTTCAATCCAGAAGGAACATGTGGATTTAAATATGACTTCTTCACCTGTTCAAGGCGGATACTTTTAATGAGATCAAGAATATTCATATTAAAGGTAGATCTACATACTTGACCCACAGATTCTTTCTCAGAGTTTAAATATTTTGTGATTTCCCCTATCGTCAAGGGTGGCAAGCCTTCTCTATCTTCATGTAATAACTTGACAAGATCCTCTATTAGCTCCGTTGATTCAGATCTCTCTGTTATGGCATTCTGCTGTTCGCAAGGATCCTCTAGGGTTGCTATAGCTAAATCATAAAATTCATCCGCAGATGTCATTCCCTTCGAAAAATGCTTATCAAATAGCCTTTTAAGCTGAATACTAGCAGCACTTTTGGAGTCAATACCAATGCATTCTTCAATCCTCGCGTATGCATTATAGGCATTCATCTGATTTATTTTTTCTTTCATTATTTTCCACTTCAGGCTCATGCAACACAGGAGAGTGTTTGCCCCAACAATATCCCAAGTGTTTCCACCAGTTTTATTTAACCGATTAAATCCTGCTATGCTTAAATCCCTCATCTTATGACCACTGATAATAGTATTACTGCCAGGCTTTTTGCCTTGATTGTTTATCCAACAGAATGCTATCGAATTCTGATTTGCCTCTTCTTCGTACAGCAATGTTTGATTTGACTTAAATATTTCAAGGTGTACGTTATTAATTGGTGCGCAGATTGAGCTCGTTTGCAATTCACCTTTACTTAACTGAGTAATATTGCAAGAAAAATTCGAAGTGGAATAATAATCATTATAATGATTCTTGCAATATGTTTCCATTCCGAGCAAGTTGCTGAAAACATATTCTTTTGCTTTCCTTGCCTTCATCTGATTACGGTCTTAGTGTGGTGCACTTGTTCTAAACTTTATTGAATGAATATTATAATCTCACCTGGCTTATACTTGAAAAATCGTGATGTTCTATGACATTTTAAGATGGCAGAGCTTTTGCCTTGCCAGGCAGACTCGTAGCCTGAGCGAACAACCGAAACGTGATAAATATTTACAGTAAATCGAAGAAAGCTGTCTTGCAAAAATCATAAAACTGCAAAAACACATTTACCATTCCTTCATTGTACTCAATATTATCCGCAGTAAGTATGCTTTTGCCTCAATTTTGAGTTGATGCAGTGTATAAATCCGAAAGAGATCATTGTGCTATGTCTAAGTCTCAATTACATGCATTTATTGATCGAGCACGTAGTGACGAGCAATTTCGTGCTCGGCTCGCATCCTTAAATCCACAACAGATCATAGAATTTGCCGCAGAAAGTGGCTTTCAATTCTCAGACGAAATCAAAGGGAGATTCATTAATCGCTGGAAAGGCGTTTATTTTTGCCCTCAGGCCATTGAAGTTGGAAATCTATGTCCAGGATTAGTACCACCTGGCTATAAAAATCTGATTCACTATTCTCAATCTACATGTAGTTCTTCAACTCTTAAGGAAGAAGAATATGATTTCAGGGCAGGCGGCGTCTATTAGTCTTCAATGGGCGGTGAATACATCGCCCCATCAAATAAAATCTTAGATGGCACAATTTTTTCAATGATGCTGGCTTTTCTAGGAAGGGAAAGGGAACCCTTCAAAGCAACCTATTAAAGCAAATGGGTTTAAATCAAACTATTCATTGAGATATATTCGATGCCTATCTTTCTCTAGACCTCAGTTCAAATCACCAACAATATGTGGCAAGTGGAACTGATAATTGGCCTCTAAATTAATCACCTATGATCATCCACATCACGGCCCATAGCATAGAAAGTTAATCTATAAACCGAGGGAATCAGATCTTTGCCTAGCTCCCAAGACTACCAAAAACTCGGACAATATATTTCACAAAGTCTCGCTTCGGAAACATTCAACGCAATCATCAACCTCATCAGTTCTAAATATTCAGAAGATGTCATGATTTAACATCACGCTCTAGCTTAAGAGCTAGAAGCGATAGGCCTGTAGACCCTTGTCGTAATCAAAAGTGGATGAAAGACTTCGAGAAAGTGAGATTGCAATGTTCGAAAAAAGCAGTCAACAAGGTCAGGATCATCAAAGTGAAAAGGATATTCGCCGCTATGTCCTTTAAAGAAATACCAGTTGAATAAGGCCCTTCCGTCCGCATTCATGAATGAGTGGAATTTCATGAGCTGATCGGACGGATCAGGGAGGTGTTCCAAGACATCAAGACAAACGACCGTATCGAACCGTTGGCCGCTGAGATCGGCAAGATCACGATGAACCGACATTTTCTGATCCAAACCAAGCGCGACAGCCCTGGACCAGACAAAAGCCCTGTTCTGTGGATTCAGATCAACAAAATGAACACGATCAACAGCATCCAATGCCGCTGCAGCTAAGGCATGAGTACCTATCCCTCCTCCAAAATCAAGGACTGTGCCTCGAGCAAAATTTTCCTGCAAACGAAGCGTGTCCGCGATGTAGTCAGAGCTGCTGAGATGCCAAGCCGCTAATTCAAAGAGATGGCCCGTCCCCACGGTGCTCTCGTAAAACTCCGTGGCTTGATCCGCTTGAAAAGCCCCCGGATGCAGTGCGGCTAAATCATCCTTCCCATCCGGTAGGCGCTGATCCACCTGCTCCAACGTGAGCTGAAGGTGTTGAGCCAAATGATCACGAACAGAAAAGCCGCTATCCAAGAAGGTATCGATGTCCACGCGGGGAGAATTGCTCAGACTTTGCATCTTCTGCCGGTCGGACATCGTCAATGTACGTGCAGGCCGGATGCCACATTCAGAACAACTGCCACTGAAACCCCTTGGATGCACCACTCGGCTTCGTGGTGATCGACAAGCCCTCAGGTCTCACCTCCCACGCTTGCGTGAGCCGGATGCGTCGCGTGCTCCAAACCAAAAGAGTTGGTCATGGAGGCACCCTGGACCCAGCCGTGACCGGCGTTCTACCAATTGCCGTGGGCCAGGCCACCCGACTGCTTCCCTATCTTCCAGGAGAGAAAACGTATCGCGGTGTGATCCAGCTGGGCACCAGCACCAGCACCGACGACCTTCAGGGAGAGATTGTTGCGGTTCAAAACTGGCCGGATTTGAGCGTGGAAGAGATGGATCAAGCCCTTAATCCGTTCCGCGGCACCATCGAGCAGTGCCCTCCACAGGTTTCGGCGGTTCATGTCAACGGCGAACGCGCTTATGCCAGGGCCCGCCGCGGTGAGGTGATCGACCTGCCTGCCCGCCCTGTGACCATCCACTCTCTCTCTCTTGAGCACTGGGATTTTGAGCAAGGAAAACTCACCCTTGAGGTGCACTGCTCCGCTGGCACCTACATCCGGTCGTTAGCTCGCGATCTTGGTCAGGCCCTCGGATGCGGCGGCTGCCTTGACTCGCTGCGGCGCACTCAAGCGCTGGGATTCGTGGAGGCCCATGCGATCGCGCTGCCAGTGCATCCCAATGAACAGAGCGGTCCAAGCTTGGAGCCGCTCACCCTCATCCCTCCCCAACTTGCCCTAAAGCATCTACCAATCCGCACGCTCTCCGAGCTCGAACGGGACGATTGGAGCTGCGGACGCACGATTCCCCATCAAAATGGAGACGGGCCCACCGTTGTTCTCAGTGAAGACAACATCATGCTGGGAATCGGCCTCGCCAACAGCGAAGCCCAGCTCAGACCCAAGGTCGTGTTTGAAGCGCGCGGCTGATCCCTCTCCTGCTCCCTATGGCCGGCCACAGCAAATGGTCTCAGATCAAACGCACCAAGGCGGTGGTGGATGGAAAGCGAGGTGCGCTTTTTACCAGGCTTGGGCGGGAAATCACCGTGGCAGCACGAAACGGAGCTGACCCAAACGGCAATTTTCAATTGCGTACGGCCATCACAAAAGCGCGATCGGCAGGCCTACCAGCAGGCAACATTGAGCGGGCCATCGCCAAAGGATCAGGGCAGGGAGAAACAGCGTCCAGCCTGGAATTGATTCGCTACGAGGGATATGGCCCTGAAGGCATGGCTGTCTTAGTGGAAGCACTCAGCGACAACCGAAACCGCACGGCGGCCGAAGTGCGTCTGGCATTCAGCAAACACGGAGGCAAGCTCGGAGAAACCGGTTGCGTGAGTTATCTGTTTCAACATCGCAGCGAGGTGCGACTCGAGGGACATTGCGAAGAAGAACCTCTCTTAGAGAATCTTCTTGAACTCGAGGCAGAGGAATATGTGTTGCAAAGCGATGGCAGCACCATGGTTCATGGGGGCTTCGAAGCCCTCGAACAGCTTCAACAGGGGCTGCATGATCGCGGGTGGAGAGTATTGAATTGGGGGCATTGCTGGCACCCCGTGGCACTTATGGAGATCCAAGACCCACATCTTGCAGAAACCTGCCAACGCTTACAAGAAGCCTTGGAGTCGCTCGATGACGTCTGCAGCGTGAGCACTAACCTTGCACCAATAGAACAGGCATAAAATCAGAATAAACCTGATTGCAAATAACTTTCCTGAAGGTGAAAGTTCAGCGAAGGTGCAGGAAATACCTGAGATTTCAGAGAACGCCAAAAAACGAATCAATCAGAAGCCAAGGTCTAATCATGCACAGTGGTGGAATCAGCAAAACAGAAAGGCTGGTCTTTTTAGATCAAATCAAAGCCATGCTGCAATATTATCTTTTAACCAAGGCCATGAACAGCAAGAAAGCCATTTGATAGCCAAAGCAGGAAAGGGCAGTTTTGGCGCTTATTTGATTCACATACCGGTTCTTTCTGGAGCCATGATTAGCTTTAATGCATTAGGAGCAAAAACAATCTGGACACTTGGATTGGGATCAACAGCGATAGCTATCTTCTCATCATTTTTCGCAAGCCACAAGCTGCGAAATTCCTATCGTCAGGAAAATCATTTACCGCTCATCATGAATGAGCAGAACTAGTAACCACAAGCCCCAATAACAACGCCAATGGCTGTATTATATGCTACATGAGCTCTCAGCAAGCCATGCAAAATATAAAAGCCTTTATTAATCAGAATTCATGACCTTTTTGATGCATTGGACCTTCAAAACTGGCTACCACGCAATTGCGGCTAAAAAGTTTTTATCAACAGGTGCACCATTCCCAGCATGCAAATCATGGAAGCGGTTTCACGGTCCTGGCTCGGTAGAAGGTTGGATTTTGGTTGAATCAGATAATGCCGATGCCTGCTACGAACACGCGGCTGAATGGGCTGAGTGCCTGGATTGGGAGGTAACACCTGTTCATACTGACGACCAAGCAGGCCCCTTCATGGCCAAGGTTTACAGCTAATCTCAACGTTGAGGAAGAACACCCGCCAAACAGCTGATTCTTTGCTGTGCGGGCTCTATTCCTCAAGAAGCATCATCTCCGCATATCATTTGATCTGAAAAAGATTTTGCATTAGCATGCTTAACCACAATGAAAGACCAAGAAATGAACTTTGCATCGGCAAGAAAATACTTAAAAGATAGCCGAGTCACGCAAATATTTATCCCTTTACTTTCAGTCCTTACATTATCACTATTATCGCCATTACTTGCAAAAAGCCACGACGAGCATTCCACAAGCCACGGAGTCAAGGTTGAGGAATTAGCAAACTCCAGCAAAATGTGGAATGGCAGTGTGTTGCCGAATTATCCCGACGGGCAGCCCAAGATCAAAGTCCTTCGGATCAAGGTGCCGAGCGGAATAACCTTACCTTGGCACTACCATCCTGTCATTAATGCAGCAGTAATTTTAGAAGGAACCTTAGAGCTTAAATTAAAAGATGGTAGTCAAAAGATTTACCGAAAAGGCGATGCTTTGATTGAAGTCGTGAACACGATTCATGCCGGGACAGCACTAGGAGCTGTAGACGTAGATCTGGTTGTGTTCTATGCAGGAGAGAAAGCAATGCCCACGACAATCCTCGCTGATCCCCAGACCAATCCATAACAAGCAGCACTGGGTACTGGGCAGCAACCCTTTATAGAAACCTGCCTATGCACAGATAGAAAACCAGCTGTTAAAAGCAAACAAAAATCCATGGAATGAACATAAGCAATGGCATCACCCGACAGGAATGCCCCTTATTCATCACACTCCTGCTCATCAGCTTTCAAGTGTTCGAGTAAATATGAATACCAATTACCATAGGCAACGGCATCCTCCTTTGTGATTTCATTGGCTTCTATTGCTGCAAGTAATCGATATGCAGCTGCCCGTTGCTTTTGATCCAATGTCACTTACCCCCTAATCATGGAGAGGGAATGAAGCAAAGCAGGCGCTGTCATCTCAGACACAAACTTCGCAAAAGAAATCTTCGTCTGGCAATAGTTGGGTTCACATTTAAAGGGATTAGACATTAACTCAATGAGCTCTCTCCTTTCTCTCTTCATAGCAAACACCGGCAATTTAGGCATCAAGAATAAAATCAATCAACGAAATCAATATCGCCCATGAACATCAAAAAAAACTCCCCCAAACGGGTGATAGCAAACACCATTTGACTCACCCATTCAGGGGAGAAAGAACCATTGCCGCATCAAAGCAACCCTGGGCGAGAGCTTCACGATGACATCTAGAATCCAATCCAACGTTTAGATTAAATTCCACAAACAACATCAAAGACAGGCAATTAAGAGCGCTAACCTTGAAACAAACTCAAGGCGCCATCAGCTGAAACTGGAGGACAACATTGAAAATAATACAATTAATGCGAGCCAAGCTCAATAATCTGCTCGACAAAGTTAGACGAAGGATTGCCTACGTACCAGCCGTGAGCGATACGATTTCAGCCATGAAAGATCTTGGCATCGACCTAAAAGAGGAGAAAAAGAATAACAAGTAAAGTTGTTTAGGGGAAAAGGATCTGGATGAAGGGCCCTCCTTGTTCTTGCCATCCTCATTCCTGATGTTCAGCAGTAAATCTCAGCTATCCAGAAACCCCAGGTCCATGCAGTTCCTTGAGGAACCAACAGTCACAACCACCGTGCCCTGTTTGACCAAGGGGCTGTTCAATCTTTAGGAATCCCCAAGCCCAATAAAGCCGTTGAGCCGCCGCCATTCCCGAAAGAGTTTCGAGATAAACACAGCGATAGCCCAGCACACGAGCCTGTTCCAACAGGCTCCCCATAAGCCGCCAACCAACACCCTTCCCCCGTGCTGAAGGAGCTAAGTACATCTTCTGCAATTCGCAAGTGGCTTCCACACCAATTAGAGGACCAATTCCAGCTCCCCCGACAACATTCCCACCCTCTACTGCCACGTAATAAATCCATCCAGGCGCGGCGTAGGTCTTGCTCATGGCATCAAGCTCCGGATCTTGCCAAGCAAAACCGGGTCGATCAGCACCAAATTCAACAAGTGCTGCCCGAATCACTCCGGACAAGGCCGTTTCATCCAATGGGTGCAGAGGCCGCAGCTCTATGTCTTGCCATTCACTCAAAAGGATGACCTACAGAACGAGTGACCTCCACGAGGTTCATCAAGACAAGACAACCTCAGCAAGCAAGTTCTGATGGCAACCATCGTCGCTAAAACAAGCACTCAAATAAATCAATATCACTACCTTAATCACATCAACCAAAGGCCGAGGAAATCAATCATGAATCTCATGCCTTGAGTAGTGATGGCCCCTTCTCTCTTGAAGACAGTTCACGCAGTTCATTCGAAAGGCAAAAGATCCACCCCACTACACAAAGAAAGCCAAAACCAGCTGTGGGCAATTCGCATCAATGGCTACAAAGCTCCTAAAAGTCAAAATACTCATTCCAGGAAACTAGCATCAGATTTAACCAAACAAGACAGCCTAAGTAACAACCAATACGCCCCCTATGGCTGTCACGGTGCATGGTTAGCAGACAACTAGCTTAGCTCCATGGAATTATTCGTTGGCATCTGCATCATCCCATTCCTGAGCGCTCTATTTATTCAAGCCGGTCAAGATGAAAACTCTGAAGACCATGATTTCCTCTAACAATTACAATTAAAATTTCGTTCAAGCTGGTCAGCATAATGAATTCCAATCCCACTTGAAACTTCAAAAAAGGGAGATGAGCTTTTAGCAACTCGAAGAAAATTATCCTTTGATTGATCGCGTTGGTTCTGCCATCCCCCAACCACCACCACCAGGTGTTGCAATCCAAAGTCGATCACCCGTTTGAACCCTCTGCTCGAAGCAGCCTGGTTGTTCTTGCCAGGGGCCTCCACCTTCACTTAACCAAGTCATCCCCAGAGCACCTGCCTGCCCACCTTCCAAACCAAATGGCGCCACCCGGCGAGATCCAGACAGCAAAGCCACCGTCATCGGAGCAAGAAAACGAATCTCACGCTCAAGTCCATCACCACCTGACCAGCGTCCTTTCCCCCCACTACCCCGGCGCAGCTCAAAGCGTTCCAAACGCACAGGGAATCGTTGCTCGAGGATTTCAGGATCCGTGAGTCTGGAGTTGGTCATGTGGGTTTGTACGCCGGATGAACCCTGAAATCCCGGACCTGCCCCACCACCCCCAGAAATCGTTTCGTAGTACTGAGATCGTTCATCTCCAAACGTGAGGTTGTTCATCGTTCCCTGCGCCGCGGCCATCACACCCATCGCTGCGAATAACAGGTTGCAAAGCGCCTGAGAGGTTTCCACATTGCCTGCCACCACTGCAGCTGGGGGGAGGGGATTTAACAGTGATCCCTGCGGGACCACCAAAGTGAGTGGTTCAAAGCAACCCGCATTGAGGGGTATCGATTCATCCACCAAGCAGCGCAGCACATACAAAACAGCGGCTTTGGTGACCGCTAGCGGAGCATGAAAGTTGTGCTCTCCCTGAGGGCTGGTCCCAGTGAAATCCAGGCAAACCGTTCGGGCTTTGTGGTCAACATGCAAAGCGAGCTCCAAACGGCCGCCATGGTCTAACTCCACGCTGAACTCCTGATCCGTCAAACGACTGATCACACTTCGCACCGTTTCCGCCGCATGGGTTTGAACAAAGCGCATATAACGACTGACGCGCTTAGGTCCCTCACGCAGCATCAACTGTTCGAGATGATCCACGCCGAGGCGGTTGGCCGCCACCTGAGCCTGCAAATCCGCCCAAAGCACATCCGGAGAGCGCGGTGGCTGCCGCTCTGCCTTCAAGATCGCGTTCCAGCCATCCACATCCAAGCGCCCCCCCCGCAAAAGTGACCAGTTGCGAAGCCGTAGACCTTCCTCTCCAATCTCTCGACTAAACGGGGGCATGGACCCAGGCGTAAGTCCTCCCACATCGGCGTGATGTCCGCGACAAGCGACGTAGTAGCTCGGCTGTTTGCCCTGTCCAAAAACAGGGGTCATCGCCGTGATGTCTGGGAGATGGGTTCCTCCGTGATACGGGTCGTTGCTGAGCACTGTTTCGCCCGGTTCGAGCGGCGAGCGTTCACCGCGTTGGATTTGGTTGAGCAGGTCCACCACCGCCTCACCCATGGAGCCCAAATGAACTGGGATATGGGGCGCATTGGCAACCAAGGCCCCCTTGTGATCGAACAACGCGCAAGAAAAGTCCAGCCGCTCGCGGATGTTCACAGAGCGGCTCGTCTGCCGAAGCCGCTCCCCCATCTGCTCAGCAATCACCATGAAGCGGTGATGAAACAGGCTCAGCTCCACCGGATCTGGAACATCCACAACCTGATCCAGCGCTAACCGTTGACCCGAAAGCTCAGCAGAGTTGAGCAACAAGCTTCCAGCGGAGTTACAGCGGGCCGACCAACCGGGCTCGAGCACGGTGCAGCCCGTGGCATCAAGAATCAAAGCTGGACCCTGCAAAGGCTGATGCAGCGCCGGATCACAGCGCTGCACCACCGGAACCTCCTGCCAACCCAGCCCAGGCCAGTGAACGGTGGCTGTTGTGCTGAGAGCTCCAGATCCCGACAGCGGCGCTGATGCCATCTGACTGTCGTTCTCAATGCGTGCTGATGCGGTGAAAACTTCAACCTCCAACCGCTCCAACATCAAGGCTGCGGTGCGAGGAGGCTTGTATCCAAAGCGCTGACGGTGGGCTTGGTCAAACTCACCTTCCAACTCTGAAAGTTGCAAAGTTGAGTTGAGTTCAGCGATCGGAATTAGCAATCCCTGTTCAGACCCAATATCCCGAAGTTCAAGGCGGATGCGCTGCTCAAATTGAGACGCATGGCCTGCTCCAGCTGCCTGCAGCTTCTCCTCGGCAAAGCCCACCTCCTGACGAATCATTCCAGGGAGGGTCGCCAACAAGTCCGCGTCAAGAGGACGCCGCACAACAACCTGACGCCATTCCCTCAGGCGGGCCTGACCCAGGCCAAAAGCCGACAACACTCCAGCGAGTGGATGGATCAACACCTGGCGGAGCCCCAGCACTCCCGCCACTCGGCATGCCAATTGCCCGGCAGCTCCGCCATAGGCCACAAGCACCCCAGCACGGATGTCATGACCACGAAGCAACGACACCTGCTGAATGGCACCAGCCATCGTTTCCACCGCGAGGTCAAGCGCTCCCTCCGCAAGCGACTCCGGATCGCGTCCCAAGCGACAAGAAAGCTCCCCAAAGCGTTGCTGCACCACCTCCAGATCCGGACGCAAGTCAGCCGCCGGACCGAACACGGGTGGGAAGGCCTCCACCTGTAAACGACCCAAAAAGAGGTGGGCGTCGGTGATGGTTAAGGGGCCGCCACAGCGATAGCAAGCTGGTCCAGGGCTAGCACCCGCAGAGCGAGGACCCACCTGCAAACGATCGCCATCACTGCGAATGATCGACCCACCACCTGCGGCAACAGTATGGATCGGTAGTCGTGCAGCAGTCAGCTCGAGGCCGGCAATTTTGGTCTCAGCGCTGCGCTCCCAGTCCTTGTCAGAGGCTCCTGCTGGCAAACAAAACACGTCGGTGCTGGTGCCACCCATGTCGACGCCGACAAGCGCCTGACTTTCCAGACCCGCAGCCTGAGCAGCAGCAACCGCCCCGACCATTCCTCCAGCGGGGCCGGACAGGATTGTGTCTTTCGCCAACAGTTGCTCAAGCCCCTGCAAAGCACCACTCGACGTCATCACCCGCAGCCGTGTCTGCCCTCCAAGTGACTGCATCACTTGCTGGAGATAGCGAAAGAGCACCTGTTCCACCGCCGCTTCAACGACGGTGGTCTGAGACCGAGGGATCAAACGCGGCAATGGGCTCACCTGGTGGGAGCAAACAACAGTGGTGAAACCCAGCGTTTGCGCCAATTCAGCCAGTCGCCTCTCATGACTGGGCTCACGCCAGGCATGCATTAGGGCAATGGCGCAAGCCTTGATACCGGCACTCCGATGAGCGCGGAGCGTCTTCTCCAGCTCTGCATCGAGGCAGAGCGGCTCTACCTCCTGCCCGTCGGCATTCAATCGTCCCCCGGATTCAACAACTGCCGCAGCCAGCGACTTCGGAGCTGGAATCTCCAGAGCGAACAGATCAGGGCGATGCTGATCACCAATCAACAACACATCCGCCAGACCCTGGTTGGTGATCAACAGAACAGGCTCTCCTGACCCCTCAAGCAGGGCATTGGTCGCCACTGTTGTCCCCAACCGCACCTCCTGGATCAAACCCGGCGGAATCTGCACTGCCGCAGGCAAACCCATCACCTCTCGGATGGCACGAACAGCGGGGTCACCACGGTCGATCGCTTGCTCTGAGAGCACTTTGCGAACCACAAGCTCACCACTGGGGGCGCGACCCACGAGATCCGTGAATGTTCCACCACGGTCAATCCAAAATCGCCATTGGGGCGTCGTCATCGGTTCACGACGCTTCCGCACCCCATGCCGCATCGTCCACCCATAAGCAAAGTTTTGGGTGACGCTGTAGCCAGCTGGCAGGCACTTCTGGATCACCATCAAGATCCAAAGCCTTGCGCAGGATCCCCGCTTTAGGCGCGCCCGTCACGATCAGGTGAAGTTCATTGGCCGCCAGAATCTCTTGTAGGCCCAGGGTGATCGCTTCCTCTGGCACCAACGCTGGACTGCCTTCGAAAGCAGGGGCATTTTGCGATCGCGTGGTTGGGCTGAGTCTGACCACACGACAGCGCACATCTGGACCACATGGGGGCTCGTTAAATCCCACATGTCCATTGCTGCCCAATCCCAAAAGCTGCGAGCCAATCCCCCCAGCGCTGCGGATCTCGGCCGCAAAGCGATCAGCAGCCGCTTCCGGATCGGCAGCAGCTCCATCTGGTAAAGACACTTGAGCCGGATTAAGCCCTAGTGGACGCACCAGGTGATGCCCCATAAAGGCAGAGAAAGAACTGGGATGCTCCGGTGCCAAACCCACATATTCATCAAGGTTGAAACTGAGCCAACGCTGACGCAACAGCTTTAGACGATCCCTAGGCCAATCCCTTAAACGCGAGACCAATGCGGCATAAAGCGGCTCCATGGTGCGTCCAGTCGCCAAGCCCAGGGGCCGAAATGCCTGGTGCTCAAGAGAGTCCAGCAATCCTTGCTCAAGCTGATCAACCACAGCCTCCATGAGCTGCAGAGGATTGCGCCTGCGCACGATGGTGATCGTGTCTGAAATCTTGAGCACGATGAACTGCCAATGACATCAACTCCACCAGGCTGACTCTGAACGGAGCCGGAGCGCCACAGCTGGATCATCACTAGAGCGATAGGGGCGAATCTCAGCCCCGCGGTAGTAGTGCAAAAGAATCTGACGAAAATCAGCACCCTGAAGCGCCAAACCATGGGCTCCCCACTGACTCATCCCAACACCATGTCCAAAGCCTTGACCACGCGCTTCGAGAACCATCTCACCCACCCTGAAGTCAGGACGTGGCTGATTAAAAGCTGACTGGTTGAGAGGGGGAAGAGGCGGTGGTGGCAATAGAGACGCCAGTCGGCCTGAGCTTCTTGATGTGGTGTCAGGACCACTTGCGGAGTCTTGCCATAGACCGATCAAAGGAGGGGCTGCGTGAGTTGATGCTTGAGGCGCTGCTTGGCGGGCTCTCCGAGCAGATGCGGTTGAAGACGCGGTGGTGCCATTGATGAGCTCAAATTGAACCATCGTGCTTTTGAGACCGAGTCGCTTGCGCAGCTCCCTCCCCGTTAGGACCAAAGAGCCACGGGGGCCTTGCACACGCGCCGTACGCACCCGACCGGTTGAGCTTGTCTTAAGCACCTGCAAGCGTTTGACACCTCCGGTTTCACGGAAGAGATCCCGCAGCTGATCATCGTTAAAACGTTTGTTCCAACGATGCACAGGACTGTGCTGATCGTGATCCGCAACGCTGACCAGGTAGGGAAGTTGATTGCGCCAAACCTCACCACTCGGTTCCGTTGCACCACCAGAGCTGCTGTGAAACACAGCATTGATCAACCGACCAGCATGTACTAAGACCAAAGAGCGCGTGCTTTCCACGGCCTCGATCGTGCTGGGGGTTTCGGATTCAACCCCGCGGTACACCTGGCTGGACACGGTTGCCTTCACATCGAAGTCTCCTGCCTTCCCGCGCTGCCTGAGGGCATAGGTGCGCGCCGCGACAGCCTGAGCTTGCAAAGCCGGCAACGGCCAACGATGAGGCATTTCACTCCCCACAACACTGGCCAGATAAGTCTCAATCCCAAGGTGGTTCACCACCTGCACCTGGCCGCCACGCACTAAAAACTGCAACCGCCCGCGATAACGCCGGGAGCCGAGCCAAATCCCACGGGGATCGTCGCTTTGCACCTCGATCGCAGAGCGAGCTGACAGTGAGCGAGACGACCCGTCGCTCATTTGACCACTGATCTTGAAGCGCCCCGCTCGCAGACTCACCTCCAGCGAGCGCATGTGTTGATTGCCGCCACTCAGACCCCGCACCAGAAAGGGCTGATCTCCATCTGCACGAAGCCTCACCACCGGAGCTTGAGACAGCAGCACCCGCATCGACGGCTCCTGTTCCGCCTGCGCAACTCGCTGATCAAAGCTGAGCGCCATCAAAGCGATCGGCATGGCCAAGGAAGCAGTCAGCAGAGGAAAGAACGCTGACGTACGAGTGATCACTGCAAGCAGAACCAGGCAGCTCAGTGTGACCTGATGATTCGGAAGCGGCTAGGTCCCCATGGCAGATTTGACGGTTAAGCGCGTTGAGACGTGCAGGTCACCTTTCTTGGAACCAGTTCAGGCGTACCCACTCGTGGTCGCAATGTTTCGTCTGTGGCGCTGCGTTTGCCACAGCGATCAGAACTGTGGTTGTTCGACTGCGGAGAAGGAACCCAACATCAATTTTTGCGCTGTGACTTGCGCCTTTCCCAACTGAGGAGGGTGTTTATCACCCATATGCATGGTGACCATGTCTTTGGCCTCCCAGGGCTGTTGGCAAGTTTGGGGCTTGGCAGCACAAGCAACGGGGTGGACCTCTACGGCCCTGACCCCTTGGATGCCTATCTCCAAGGGGTTCTGCGCACGAGTTCGACCCGCATCGGCTATCCGCTTGCAATCCATCGCGTGCGCGAAGCAGCGGAACAGAACACCGTTGTGTTTGAAGACGACGATCTGATCGTGACCGCGGCCCCTCTCAACCATCGCGTTCCTGCCTACGCCTATCGAGCCGAACAAAAACCAAGGGCAGGTCGCTTTGATATCGACAAGGCGCGAGAGCTACAGATCCCGCCGGGGCCTGTCTATGCAGCTCTGAAGCGCGGCGAATCGGTCACGCTGGACGACGGTCGAACCATCGATGGCAGGACCTTATGCGGGCCAGAACAACCTGGTGTAAGCGTTGTGTATTGCACCGACACCGTCTTCTGCGAAGCAGCTGTGCAGTTGGCTCAGGGCGCCGACCTCCTGATCCATGAGTCGACCTTTTCCCATGCCGAAGCCGACATGGCTTTCAAGAGGCAACACTCCACAAGCACCATGGCGGCCCAGACCGCTGCGGAAGCCGGTGTTAAGCAGTTGGCACTGACCCACCTCAGCCCTCGCTATGCCCCTGGAAACGCAGTCACAGCAGACGATTTAGTCGCCGAGGCTAGTGCCATTTTCCCGAACACAATTTTGGCCAGGGATTTCCTCAATGTGGACGTGAATCCCTCGAAATGAGCGGTCGCGCGCTGCAACAGTTCGTGATCACTAGACCCTCTAGTGCCTCATCCGCATCCCACCCCGTGATACAAGGACTTGGTGCGCTGTCTACGTCAGTCTCTGACATCTTTCATGGCCTCTTTTTTCTCCACATTGCGTCGATCATTGAATCGACTGCTGATCGCCCTGCCAGTGCTGCTTGGACTGATGATCAGTACCCCCGCCCAGGCCGCCCAGTGGGATGCCGAGACCCTCACGGTGCCAGCTGACGGCGATGGCGCCCTGGTCACTTTCAGTGAGCAGGAAATCAAGACAGGGCGGAAGGTGTTCAACGTCAGCTGCGGCACCTGCCATGCCGGCGGCATCACCAAAACCAACCAGAATGTGGGCCTGGATACTGAAACGCTTGCGCTGGCCACTCCAGCCCGTGACAACGTTGCGTCTCTCGTGGATTACCTCCAAGACCCCACGTCCTATGACGGGGAATACAGCATTGCCGATTTACATCCCAGCATGCGCAGCCGCGACCTCTATCCCGCAATGCGTGATCTCACCGATGAAGATCTTCGCCTGATGTCTGGATACATCCTGGTGGCTCCCAAAGTCTTGGGTGTCGATTGGGGCGGCGGAAAAATTTACTTCTAATCTTTTGATTAGATAATTACTCCACAAAAAGAATCAGCAAAGAGCCTCAGGGCTTCCCTGAGGCTCTTTATTTATGCATAGATAACGCATGCAAGCCAGCGACAAAAGAATCCCAAACCTTGAAGAGAGCGACCGCAAAAAAAGAGATCCCATCAAAGGCAAAAACGGAAAGGCAATAAACATCTATTAACTTGTCTTAAATAAAATGTTACTACCTTGCGAAACAAAAAATTTTAATCAGATTGCCTAATATTACAACCCATTCAAGATAAATTCTACCGAAAGGAATTTGGAGTCTCTTCAACAATGCTGTCCTCCACGTCAGTCATCACAAGCTTTGGCGGTGAACGCGAAACGAAGCCTTCTATCTCATTTAAGAGTGGACAGACTAAATCATCCCAGTCCGCAGCACTATGCAATAGCGAATTCCAGCGAAGACAGTGCGAAGGAATGAAACTAGCTATCGGCCCTCGCCTTCACGATCAATGCGGGACTAAAGTCACTTTCGAGGAATTTCCAGACATCTCTCCGGAGGCACTGGAGAAAGCGATAAGCGCTGCCTATCAACACGTCTATGGAAATGCACATGTCATGGACAACGAGAGATCCTCTTCTCTTGAAGCACAATTAAAAGATGGTCGCATTTCGATTCAAGATTTCGTGCGCGGGCTCGCAAAATCTGATTTCTACAAGAAAAATTTCTACGACAAATGCTCACCAGAAAGAACGATTGAGCTTGATTTCAAACATATTTTAGGCAGAACACCTCATGATCAACGTGAGATCACAAAAAACATTGAGATCCAAGCGGCGAACGGGCATCATGCTGTGATTGATTCAATGCTGGACTCAGCAGAATATGCAGAAACATTCGGACGGCATACAGTTCCTTACATGAGGTCTTGGCTTTCGCAAGCAGGATCAGCTCAATCAGCATTCAACAGAACGGCTGCGATCTGTCTTGGATATGCCTACAGCGATAAAGCCATAGGCATCAGCTCAAAGCTGAGCCAAGGCTTAAAAACAGGGAAAGCAGAGAGCATTGCCTTCCCGCATGCATCAAAACTGAATTTCTCAGGAGCAAACCTGATCCTGAAGAGAGGAAAGCCTGCAGCATGGATCAGAAAATCAGCAACTGTTCTTACAATTGCCGGCATCATCGAAGTAACCCGAATCATTGTCACGATTGCCTATAGCGCGTTTTCTTCTTAAGGAAGCGAATCAGAGGAACATATCCTTTGTTTTGCACGCAGGATATGTTCCTCTCCAGACAAGAAAATCTCTCAGCCAAAGGAAAGGAAGATTCACAGAATTCTTAGACCTGTTAAAATACTTTTCGTTCATAGCACTGCATAATTCCTCTCAGTCCCTTTCGGGCACGCCTACTGGACCTGAGAGAAATTATGTTTTTCCAAACTTTAATTCCATGGCAAAAGGATATTGGGTTGTGACTGGCACTATTCACACCCCCTTGGGAATGGTTCCCTTCATTAACAAGTTCAATGCTTGGCTACCAACAGTGGGCGCACGCTTACTCATTCGCGATCTTCAAACTGATGTACGGGAAGGGACTCCCGGCTCAGTGAATATTGTTGTTGAGTTTGATTCAAAAGAGAAAGCAGTCACTGCATACGAATCAAAAGAATACCAGGAGTTAATTAATCTCAGGCTTCAGCATTCAGACATCAACCTTACCATCACAGAAGAGCTAACAAACCAAGACAGCAATTAACAACAATCTGAGGACAAGCCATGCCTCTTTACTTTATCCTCAAAGAGAAAAATTAGTTTTTTTGCAAAGGCCAGAGTTACGGCATCAGAGCCGCCTCCAATGGGCTTATCAAAATAAAAAACATCGACAACAATCAACCCTATACATCACAGAATGTATGACATCGGCTGATGGCAGAAACAATTCAATAGCAAATAAGTTTCAAAAGCATAACAATGATCAAACTCATCTCTCTTCACAACATCTAATCCGAATAATAAAGCCTGGCTAGAAGAGTCGTTTCACCGCCTTTCTTCAACAAAAGGCTCCGGGGGTGTGTCATTCAAATCGACCATTGATTTTGGTAAACGGCTATACCACCACTCCTGCAACTCAGGTGTCAAACGCATCGAGAAAAGAGTTAGAAGCGTAGCTGTAGGACGAGAGCCGGGCTGGAGCAACTCAACGGAATACGAGGGGCAGCGCCTCGAGGCCAAATCCGGTACGAACCGGCGCCCCACCCTGCGCCAACTCGGCTCCTTGCTTCGCCAAGCCAAGCGACAACAGGGCCAGGGCAGCTCCTCACGATCAAACAAACGACAACAGGGACCAATCACCCGAAAGCTGTACTGTCCGCCTGGACTGGCATGCACCGATCCATGCTCCATCAGTGCCTGAACATCAGAACGAAGGGCAGAAACAGGTGTCACGGAAATGACCAAAGCCTAAGAGCCGTACTCACATTAAAAAGCCACCCGCAAGGGTGGCAAAGCGATCGCGCCCATGGGCGTCCTCAACTCAAAGCTAAAGGGCTCAATAGAGCTCTTCTTCAGCGTGAGTCTTGATGGTGCAATCAGAGGTGGGGTAAGCCACGCAGGTCAGAACGAAACCAGCTTCAATCTGGTCGTCGTCCAGGAAGCTCTGGTCGGACTGATCAACAGTGCCTGCAGTGATTTTGCCTGCGCAAGTGGAACAAGCGCCTGCACGGCAGGAATAGGGAAGATCGATACCTTGCTCTTCAGCAGCATCGAGGATGTACTGATCGTCAGGAACTTCGATGGTCTTGTTGAGGCCTTCGCTCTCGCTGACCAGGGTGACCTTATAAGAAGCCATGGATGGATGTAATGCGCAGAGATCGGATCGATCTGAATCTGCTGGACCGGTCCTTTCTATATCGGACAGACGCCTTGATACGGGATTCATCAGGGTTTTCCATTCAAGCCCAATCAAAGACGGAGCATCAATAAGAAGGACTTATCAAAAAATGCGCTTGATTTCGAGCAATCCCCAGCGTCCTTGTTCCCCGATCAGCTCTGCCTGCCAGCCACATTCAGCCAAAACCTCGATCAGCCGAGGTGCTTGATCCAACAAAAGGCCACTTAAAAGTCCTCGACCATTGGACTTGAGCACAGAAGTGAACTGAGGAGCCAAAGCCTCGATCACCGGAGCCAGGATGTTGCAAAGGAGCAAATCCGCCGCGTCTCCATTCAACAAAGTCGCAAGCTTGTCGATCGATCCATGGCTAACGCGGAGTTGCGCAGCCTTCAAACCATTGAGAGCAGCGTTATCTGTCGTTGCTCGAACCGCGAGTGAATCGGTATCGGCAGCTAAAACCTCATCCGCGCCAAGCGCCAAGGACGCCAAGCCCAAAACTCCACTCCCACAGCCCAAATCGGCCACCCGCTGGTGGTGTGGCGGCATCGCCTCAAGAGCTTCAAGACAGAGGCGGGTGGTGGGATGACTTCCTGTCCCAAAAGCACTTCCTGGGTCCATTTTCAAAACCAAGCGGTGGGCGTGCTCCTCGGGAACCTCTAGCCATGCAGGAAGGATCAACAAGCGCTGACCCACAGGATCCGGTTGCCAGTGCTTTTTCCAACTGAGACTCCAGTCTTCGTCGGCCAGCTCCTCCCAAAGCGGGTCTGCCAAGGCAAGTCCGAACGTGTCCGCCATCGGGCGAAGACTGTTCAGCAACTGCTTACGTTGATCCTGCGGCCACTCAGATGCCGGTAGCCATGCGAGCAACGTGCGCTGATCTGGCGACTCTGGGGCATGTTGAACAGCCAAACGATGCAGCCCAAGGGACTCCAACTTCCAAAGGAGAGACTCCTCAAGGACGGGAGGCAGAGGAAGGGAGAGGCGCCACCACATCACAACGTGACGGGGTGAGCTTCCTGAATGCCGTTAATGCCGTGGATGGTAGTTAAGAGAGCAGGCGGAATCGGGTCATCAATACTGAGAACCATCACGGCATCACCACGGACGATTCGACGCCCAACCTGCATGGAGGCAATGTTGACGTTGTGCTCTCCAAGAAGAGAGCCAAGGTGGCCAATGATGCCTGGCATGTCGCGGTGCCTAGTGAACAGCATGTGACGACTAGGCGGAACATTCACGGGGAATTCATCAATACTGGTCACACGCAAATCACCGTCTGCGAACACCGCACCGGTCACGCTGTGACCTCCCTGACCACCGCGCGTGGTGAGCTGCAGCGACCCACCTGCAAAATCGCGACTGGCATCGTCCTTAATTTCAAGCACGTGAATGCCGCGGCCTTTGGCCTCCAGCGATGCATTCACATAGTTGATCCGATCTCCCAACGCCGTGCTCAGCAAGCCCTTAAGAGCAGCAACCACAAGAGGTTGTGAGGGGTGGCTGGCGAATTCACCTTGCAAGCGCACCTCCAACTCCTGAATCTGACCACCACTGAGTTGGCTCACCAGCAAACCGAGGGTCTCCGCTAGTTGGAGATGGGGCTTGAGGCGCTCCATGATCTCGGCACTGAGCCCAGGGATATTCACGGCGCTACGGGCAGGCAGCCCCAGCAAGACATCACGAATTTGTTCGGCGACATCCACCGCCACATTTTCTTGAGCCTCTTCGGTGGATGCTCCGAGATGAGGAGTCAAGACAAGTCCTCGCTCCACGGCGCGCAGGGGTGAGTCCTGAGCTAGCGGTTCAGACGCAAACACATCCAAACCTGCCCCGGCGATCACCCCGGATTCAATGGCTTCCGCGATCGCAGGCTCATCAACAATTCCACCACGTGCACAATTCACAATCCGTGCCGTACTTTTCATCGTGCGCAGCAGCTCGGCATTCACCAGATTTTCGGTATCGGGTGTTCGAGGAATGTGCAGAGTGATGTAATCGGCCTGCTGGAACAGCGCTTCCAGAGTGGTGAGCCGCACTTGCATCTGCTGCGCACGCTCTGCAGAGATGAATGGATCAAATGCGATCACCTCCATGCCCATCGCTTTTGCGACGCGAGCAACGTGTGACCCAATCTTGCCTAACCCCACCACGCCGAGAAGTTTTTTATAGAGCTCATTCCCGACATATTTTTTGCGATCCCAAGCCCCTGAACGCATCGAGCCATGGGCTTGAGGCACGTGACGAGACACCGATAGCAACATCGCAAGCGCATGCTCTGCCGCTGCGATCGTGTTGCCCTCGGGTGAATTCACCACCAACACCCCGCGTTGCGTAGCCGCTGGCACATCCACGTTGTCGACCCCCACGCCGGCACGACCGATGATCCGCAACCGATCAGCAGCCTCAATCACATCCGCTGTGACCTGGGTCCCTGAACGGATCATTAGGGCGTCGTAATCACCAATGATCGATTTGAGCTCTTCCGATGACAATCCAATGCGCTCATCCACTTGAGCCACTTGGCCAAGGATGTCGAGCCCCGCCTGATCAATGGGGTCTGAAACGAGAACTTTTGTCATCCAGCGGCGGAAGAAAGCCACCATTAACTGTAGAGATCAACCCGAAGGTTCTTCCCCAACTGTCTTCCAGCCCGAACAGTTCTAAAAGAATCGGCTCCAAGAGCAACTGTTCCGAGAGAGAATGATGATTCGGCTGCTGTTGTTTCATGCCCGTTTGCGTTCTGGTACTCAATGAGCGCACTGCTGCCGACCGTCTTCGTCTGTCGCTCCAAGACCAAGGCACGCCATTGCTTCGCGTCGCCCTCGTGGCACCCGCCCCCAGGGAAGGATCCGAACCACAGGAACAACAATCCATCTCTGATTCTGATTTGCCTGCAGAGGTGATGGACGATGTCGACCTGCTCAACCCCAGCCTGGCGCGCCGTCGACGTCAGAAGTCGATGGCGCGCTGGTTGATGCCCTTCGGGTTTTTCGCCGGTTGCACCTTTACCCAGATCACCACGCTCGACACCTTTGCAAGCTTTGGACCATGGGGAGCAACCTTTATTGGAGGACTGCTCGGAATGGGGGCAGGCCTCATGGGTAGCTATGCAGCAGCAGCCAGTGTCCCGTCTGAAAACGAGGACGGCGTCAGGATCCTGCGCAATCGAAACCTCGAAGGCTGCTGGCTACTGCTCTTAGAAACGAGGCCTGGGATGGAATTGCCTTGGCAAACCGTCCAAAAAGCACGTCCACAACAAGTGGTTCGTCTCAGCGAACTGTGAGCCTTCCGCGCGAAAATCTACTTCGGTCCTGCAGGCATCCCACAACGATGGCTGCGTTGATCGACCTAGCTGAAGATGTTCTGCGGACCTGGCAACCACGATGGAGTCCCTTTCTCTCAGCTTTAATGCTGGAAGATGCCAATCAGCTGGAGTCACTTGCAGAGCTGAAGATCAGCCGTGATGGCGGCTACCCAGGAGCAGAGCGCAAACGGTTGCTCATTCAACATGCAGCCTCCCCAGATCCTGAGCCCCATTGCCCTCTAGCTGGTCTCAATGTGGAGGGGAATTTCCTGTTCGATCCAACATCGCCCGATGAGATGCGTCTTGCTCTGCATCGCATCGGGGTGGCTGACGAGTCCCTCGGTGATCTATGGATTCGTGGAGATAGAGGTGCCCAGGCCATTTGCACACCAGAAGCCGCGGCCGTGCTTCAAGGGCAACAAGGCAGCCTTCGCGAGGTGATCATCACCTGCGAATCCCTGCCACTTGAAGGATTGCAATGGCCTGTTCAGAGAGTCGCTCGCCGGTTGAGCAGCGTTGAAGCCTCATGCCGTCTTGATGCCATTGCCTCTGCAGGGTTTGGCATCTCCAGATCGAAAGTCGTCAAACAAATCAAAGAGGGGCGCTTGCGGCTCAACTGGGAACCGGTACGGCTGGCAAGTCGCGATTTAAAAGTGGGAGACCGCCTGCAACTTCAAGACAGAGGCAGCATCGAGGTCATGAACATCGAACGCACAAAACGCGAGCGATGGCGCGTTGACATCCTCCGCCAGTGAGTGAAGTGGATTAAAACGGCACTCCAACTGCTAACTTCAGTGCCTGGTTGAGCCATTCATCAACCACCCATCTCAAAGGACAAATTTGAGAGCTGGGGGCGATTAGCTCAGAGGTAGAGCACTACCTTGACACGGTAGGGGTCACTGGTTCGATTCCAGTATCGCCCACTTCCCTTTAGGGACAGGAGTTGGACAATGGCATGCAGCTTGATCGTGGGGCTTGGCCGCTCCGGGGTCGGCGCAGCGCGCCTCCTTCATGCTCAAGGCCATCACGTCGTTGTGCTCGAAAGGGACGACGGTCCCGCACAACAATTCAAGGCGCAACAACTGAGAGATCAAGGCATTCAAACCGAGTTGGGATGCCCTCTGGAGTTCTCCAGCTTTCAGCGCTGGTTGGATCAAATTGAGCAAGTCGTGATCAGCCCAGGGATCCCCTGGGACCATCCCACCTTGATGCAGCTTCGAGATCACGGTGTCACCGTGAGAGGTGAAATGGCCGTGGCATGGCAAGCCCTCTGCAAGTGCCCTTGGATTGGAATCACAGGCACAAACGGCAAAACCACCGTGACGCATTTGCTGCATCACGTTCTGAACCAAGCTGGACTGTATGCGCCAATGGCCGGAAATGTGGGCGATTCCGCCGCCGAATTAGGGCTGCAGTGTATGGATCCAGCCCAGACCAAACCGGACTGGATCGTGATGGAGATGAGTAGTTATCAAATTGAATCAGCGATTGAAGTAAGACCAACCATCGGTATTTGGACCACTCTGACTCCTGACCATTTGGAACGCCACGGCTCCATGGATGCCTACAGAGACATCAAAAAAGGGCTGCTTCAGCGCTCCGAGCATGCCGTTCTCAATGCCGACGACGCTGATCTTCAAAGCAGGCATGCTGACTGGCCAGACGCCCAGTGGATTAGCTCTGCACAAAACAAATGTGAGCCTTCAAATCTTGAGCTTTGGATTAATCCAGAAGGTTTTGTTTGCAGCAAAAAAGGTGCACTCTTTCCAGCCAATGCGCTCGCCATGCTTGGCGAACACAATCGCCAAAATATGCTGCTCGTTACGGCAGCTGCCCTGCAAACTGGATTAGAAGCACAAGCGATCGAGCGTGGGTTGCGCAGCTTCCCGGGAGTACCACATCGCCTAGAGAGTCTGGGATCGCTCCACGGCATGAACGTGTTCAACGACAGCAAAGCCACGAATTACGACGCGGCAGCCGTTGCCCTTCAAGCCGTGCCTAGCCCGATCGCGTTACTTGCTGGTGGATTATCCAAGCAAGGTGATGCCAGTGGATGGCTGCAATTACTACACGACAAGGTATGTTCGATCGCCCTCTTTGGAAGCGACCGAGATATTTTATTGGGGCTAATTCGCAACTCCGGCTATACAGGAGACGTGACGTCTCACCCAACCATGGCGGATGCTGTGGCGGCAGCAATCGAGCAGGGGAGAAACAGGAATGCTGCGTCTCTCCTGTTATCGCCAGCCTGTGCAAGCTTCGACCAATACAAGGATTTCGAAGCCCGAGGAAATTATTTTAGGGAGATAATGCAGAAACACACCCGCGACCAATTGACGCAAGCAGACTAATCCAGCACCAATCAAAAGCCCACCGAAGCAACAGTTCATCCAATATTGACTTTCATAATCTGAGACCAATTCAAACAATCAAAAACCCCACACCAGGAATCACCAACAGCTCATTACCTGCTTCATACAACCTTTTGTCGCACGACCAAGAATTATTTTGAAACTCCAAACCGAACCAGGCAAATGCACTAAACGCGTTCAATAAAAATGTTAAAACAACTTCTTCCCCTTACCCTCACGAGCCTCTTGATGTCTTGCGGCTCGCAGGGAGCCAGAGACCAACAAACCTGCGCTCTATACAACGCTGACAAAATTGACGCCGTTGAAGCACTCGACCGCCTAGGACTTCAACCCAATGAAAACGGCCAGAGATTTGAACCAGTCGAAACCACCTGTGCTCAGTACAGACAATCCCTTTAAAAGAGCCAAAACCTTCCCAGCCATTAAAACGTGGTCTTATTGATCAAAAAAAACAAACTAGATTGCGACGAAAGGGTGAGCAATGATCATCCTAATGTCGCCTGGAGTAACTCTTCCCGTTATACGAAAGCCATGCGGCAATCATGAGCATCAAAAGAAGCTGGAAAACTTGCAATACATGGCAACAAGAAATTCCAGATTCATCAATTACTGAGTGAAGAAACGCTCAATCAGCGTGGAGCCATCAACTCCAAAAAGCTGATCCAGCAATCCGTTCATTAGGCCAACAATAAGACTATGCACAAATGACCAATCGAAGAACGAGATCGTGGGAGCAATGAACGTAGCGATGGAAGCTGAACCGTGATCAAAACAAATCATCGACATCTTCCAAGCCAGCGAATCTTTCCATTACGAAGCAAAATCCCGGAAGGACTTAGCAACAACACAAACAACGGTGGCAACAAATCACCACTGGAATCAATTCACCACCATCAATCAGAGGACAAGGGAGAACGCCAAAACTGATGTTGCCATCAAGCAGAGAGCCATTATTGATCCATTCACCAGAAATATTCCTGTTCTAAAAATCAGTCCACATGCCCAAGGCGTAAGGCCAAACGCGCAGGACCAAACGACTCTTCTCTGGACAGTCAGCCACTAAATCCACCCACACTGGCATCGTTAAGGTTGACAGCTAAAATTGCATGGCTCACAAGGCAATCTTCGAGGACGGCCTTGAATGCAATCTTTCCAATGCACTTCCAGCATTCCTCACTCTCAAGCCTCTTATGATGACTACCTCCTCCTATTGGCTTATGAAAAGCGAGCCAAATGTTTATGGCATTGAACATTTGAGGAATGAGAAAGTCACCTTATGGGATGGAATTAGAAATTACCAAGCCCGTAACTTCATGAGAAAGATGAAAGTCGGAGATCAGGCTTTTTTCTATCACTCCAATTGCAAGCCACCGGGGATTGTGGGTCTGATGGAAGTCACTGAAACTGGACTCGTCGATCCAACGCAGTTTGATACTAACTCTAAATATTACGACCCTGCATCCAAGCAGGATTCTCCACGCTGGGATTGCGTAAAACTCGCCTATCGCGGTCAATTTTCTGACATGTTGACCCTTGATGATCTGCGCGAGTCGTACCAAGCAGATGAACTAACTGTTGTTCGTCGCGGGAATCGACTTTCTATTCTTCCGGTTGACACAGAAATCGCGATGGATTTATTAAGAAGACTTGGACCACTTCAATGATCCGCTCATAGGCATTTCTGCTGAGCGACTGCCGATTGCCACCATTATTCCAAGGGCCTGGATCGGCTTTAAGAAAGCTCCCTGGTCCTTCATCGGGCTCACAGCATTGATGCTGACCTGCCTGATGGGCCTAGGTGTGGTCGCACGAGATCTCCAACTCAGTAGTCATAGCTTCGTTCGATATACCGGCGATCTTGTGCTCGTCATGGCAGCACTTGTTCCGCTAGCCCCCCTGTTAGCTCTGCTGCAGCTGGCAGACGAACACCTACCCGGGGGATTGGATCGAGACCCAGAGCAACCCACTGCAAGACGTCGATTTCTTTGGATGCTGAAGCAGACCTGCGGCCTTGTGGTTTTAGAGGTCCTTATCGGCATTGGTGGAATCAGTTCAATTCGCCTTTTGAGTCGATTTTTGGCACCCCACAGCGGTGTTCTCGCCAGCTTGGTTGTCATGTTGGGTGGTGTCGGTATCGCCATCTGGCTGATTGGCCAACTCCTCTCCGTTCCATTACTGATCCATCACGGATATCGCCCACTCCGAGCGATGGAACACAGTCGCAAACTTTTTCAAGTCAATCGCCTCAAAGTGTTGGCCTTACTAGGACTTCTTTTAGGCATCAACTTGCTTGGTCTCATGGCTGCGAGCCTCGGGCTGCTCTTCAGCCTTCCGTTTAGCGCCCTTCTATTGATGGCGAGCTGCCGGACTCAAACACCGTGGCGAAGAGAGTCACGACGGAACATGTTGCCGACGTAGAGACGGGTGAGCTCTCGGGAGTCGGCACCGTTCTGAACAAGAAATCCAGCCAATGCAGCCTGAACAAGTCGGTACTGATCCCAATTTGGGCAACGCTCAATAAAGTCAGCCATTGCCTGGTGCAAAGGCAAAGGCATCTCCGCTTGAAAGCTAACGACGTCGTCGCCCTGAACCAGTTCAGGCGCTGCTTCGACCGCAAGCACTGCTGCGGAATCAACAATCTGATCGGTCTCCAATTGGCCTTGAACCACTCCGGTCTCCTTCATCACCACGCCGGAATCTATGGCCTGTTCTCCACAAGCACAAGGGGCCACCAAGAGAGGCGAATTCACCAATCAGCAACCACTCTCTCCACGAGATTCATGCCACAAACGCAGTGTGGAACTGGCTTTAGGCCTTACTCAGGGAACCCGCGCACCGCACTCGGCCAATACCACACATTCCCAAGAACTTATGTTTTTCCACAGGATGAAGCTCGCAACTCAAAAATCACGCGCCACCCTGTGGAAAAGCTGTGCAGTTTGCCCTGCATCTTCGTGGAGAAATAAATAAAGACTGATTGATTAGACCAACTAATCAGATGTTCAATCCCACACTGTTCTTAAAGCAGCTAAGAAAGCTTGGGCGGCGGGAGGAGGCCAAGAACCCTCCAGTCCTCGCCGCTGCATCCCATTGCCTTGAAGCACCACCTGAAGGCCCCAGCGATCTCGGGTGCCTTCAAGACATCCCCACCACTCCTGCTGGTCCAACTCCAGAGTGATGGATTCCTCCTCCATCAACTGATCACGGATCAGCTTGTGTTGTTGGTCAAGCCCGATGAGAAGGGCATGCAGCCCTTTTGCTTCCATCTCAGTCAGCTCGACGGCCCAAAACTCCCCTCCAATAAGGAAGGGAAAGCCGTTTCGTCTTAAGTCACGGGCGAGACGCCAGCCAGGCCCCTCCTGTTGGATCATCCAGGCAATAGATCGGGCTGATCTTGCTCATCGGAGAGCTCAACAATTGCACGATGGACCGGCTTCACACTTGATTCTTCGAGGAGGCCATCAAAGTCGTCAAAACGACGTTGCTTCGCGCGAAAAGCGATCTTGACTGTTGTTAGATAACGATTGGTGGACTGACGAATCAAACTTTCACCCCGCTTCGCGAGGTCCTTTGAGTCCACACCTGCAGAAATCATTTCTGTCTAATCATCGACACTTCACTCTAAGTGAGCAAATCGCTGTGAAACGGAACCTGCATCGGATAAGCCCGCTGGGGGCGACCGGGTACTCGCAAAACGATCTGGCGGCCTAAGCCCATCGCGAGGAGTGGACGTCTCAGGTGCGTCATCAAACCACTCACCTCTTCAAGGTGTTGGCCATCCATGCACTCAATTCGAATGCATCCCCAACTACGGGACATGCGGCAATCACGCAACGGCTGCAACTCAGCCTCAATCTCTGGATCCTCCCTGTAAAAGGAAAACACCAGGCGTCTCAACCGATCCATCGCTAGGCCCCGTAGCCTTGACTTCTTATCAAGATGGCCATGGCTGAGGTTCAGCCCACAAAGGACGAGAAAAACCTTCATCTTTCCGCTCAAGGAACACTTGCCATCGACCTTGGGAGCACCAATACCGTGGTGGCCTTTCAAGATGGCAGCGCTTCCCCCCCTCAACTCCTTGAGCTCGCACCGATCAGTCAAAGAGCGGGAGAAGTTCCAAGCCTTATATGGAGCAATGCTCGTGCCAATCATCAACCTCTCGTAGGACGGCAAGTCCTAGACAGCGGACTCACCGATGAAACATCTCTAGAACTACATCGTGACTTCAAACGCTGGATCGGCGTTGCAGACAAATCCGACCTGCCATCTCATCCCCTCAGCCCTGAGCAAGCTGGCGAAATTCTCTTGCACCAGATCTGGCAACGCCTGCCATCAACACTATCGGTAAAGCGGCTGGTGCTTACAGCCCCGGTTGATCAAGCGCTTGGTTATCGGCAATGGCTGTTGCAGGCCTGCACGAGCCTTCCGGTTGAAGAGGTAGCGCTCGTTGATGAGCCAACAGCCGCGGCCATGGGCGCAGGACTGCCCGCAGGCTCAAAGTTGTTGGTGGTGGATCTTGGTGGTGGCACATTGGACCTCTCCCTTGTCGCCTTAGAAGGAGGCGAAGGAAGGGCAGCTCCACTGGCACAGCTGCTGCGCTTCCGGGGACGAGACCTCAAAAACAGCAAACAAACTCTGCGCTCGGCAAGGGTCTTAGGGAAAGCCGGGATCGCCCTTGGAGGAAGGGATCTGGATCACTGGATCCTGGATCACCTTCTCCCAAACGATCCCGAACTCATTTTGAGAAGTCAGACGAGTCTTTTGAATGCAGCTGAGCGTTTGAAATGCCACCTCAGCAACCCCGATGTCGGAGACGAGGAGACCCTCAGTGAATTAGCCAGCGGCATCGAACTCGCACAACCCATCACCTTGTCGCTCAATCGCAACCAACTTCACGCGCTTCTAGAGCGCCGTGGATTGCTCAAGGTCCTTGAAGGTCTTCTCGATCGCACCTTGGCCTCGGCCCGCCAGCAAGGCTGCAGGGCAGAAGACCTCAACGCCGTCGTCGCCGTTGGTGGTGGAGCCCATCTTCCACTTATGCGCCAATGGTTATCAGAGAAGATGCGTCCTGTGCCTTTGCTGACACCACCACCCGTTCAAGCGGTGGCCACTGGTGCGCTCAATCTGACCCCTGGGGTAAGGATCAGAGATCTTCTTCAAAAAGGTGTCTATTTGCGGTGTTGGGATCGACGTAGTAATTCCCATCACTGGCATCCGTTATTTCTAAGCGGCCAGCCATGGCCCTCTCTACAACCCTTAGTGCTGAACCTCAGCGCAAGCCGCCACAATCAAGAGGAGCTTGAACTCGTACTCGGTGAACCCCAAGGCGACCGACGACACGAAGTGGTGTTCGTCGGAGGGCTCCCAACCGTTAGGGATAACAGCAACGTCCCGGACACCATTCGGCCTCTTTTGAGCAAGACCATTCGCCTTGAGCTAGATCCACTGGGTCAACCAGGAGAAGACTGTATGCGCCTAGCTTTTCACCTTGATGACGATGCTCAACTGGTCGTAGGAGGAGAAGATCTAAGAACGGGGTTAGCCATCGAACCGTGCACGCTGATAACGGTGCAGTGAACGGTCCGTCCACACACAGTTGAGAGTCCTTTCTCCCCTCCATAGAAAGGAGTTCGTCTAAAGAGGCTTTGGATTTTGGCGCTGCGACGCCACCTGCCCCATTTTTGGATCATCGCGACTCTTGGTGGAGTCGGAACAATTTGCAGTGGAGCTTATTTATGGGAACAACAGCTACCGCGGAAATTGAGTCATGCGCTCTCAACGGATAACCTCCCAGCCTGCTTGCGCTACGGAGAGCAGCTAGCTGCCTTGAGTTGGCTCGGGCAGAAAGCACCTGAAGAGCTTGCCATTTGTCGCCGAAGACTGGCTAAGCAGGCTTGGGATCCAGCGGATCCAGGTCAGGCTTTGCTTCTTCAAGAGCAGCTCGTGAATTCAGGCGTTGGCTCTCCGCAGCAACAAGAGCAAGATCAAAAGCAGCTGAAGCTCTGGAGAAATGAGCTGCGCGAACAAGCTCTCTCTCAATTTCGCGCGGGCCAATTAAACGAGGCCTTGACCATGCTTCGTCCTCTAGAGAAGCACGATGGTCGACCGGGAAGCCGCTTAAGTGACAGCCTCAAAGAAAGCTGGAATCGCAATCGCCTTCAGCTTGAACAGCTGAGAGAGCATGTGAACCAAGATCAGTGGTGGGAAGCCCTCAGCGCCCTCAACCAGCTCGATCATCCCTGGTGGCAACGCCAAGCCGAACCCATGCGTCAGGAAGTAGAGCAGGCCATTGACGATTTAAGGGACCAGAAAGAACACCAGAGCCATGGAGCCTTACCGGCTCACACTGTGGCGAGAGATCTGTTGAACGACGCAGTGGAGAAACACATCCTCGAAGGAATTCCTCCTTGGGAAGCCTTTATGGCCGGTTGCAGCGATCTAGGCGGAACCATCATTGAAGACGGCCCTGAGACGCTGTGTAAGGCCAAGGACTAAGGGACCTTGATCCAACTCTCCGTGAGACAATCGCCTGACTTGAACGGACGTCCATGCAGCCGGGTGACAAGGTTGTCGTCTCCACCAGTGTTGTTGTTTTCAACCACCCCCAACATCGTGGAGAAAGTTTCGATATGGAAGGAAGTGAGGGAGAGGTTTTCAAGGTTCTCGACGATTGGAAGGGACGTCCAATCAGCCCAACTCTTCCCGTCGTTGTGGCTTTTGGCCGTTACAAGGCACACTTCCGCGCGGACGAGCTGACCTCGGCGAGTTGAGGCAAGCCAGATTATTCAGGGATGTTTTCATTCACGCGTCGAAGGAAAACTCCCTCCTCTCCATCCAAGCCAAGAAGACGCAGCTCGATGGTTTCCGATCGACGCGTCGGCACGACCCTGCCGCAAAAATCCGGCTGAATTGGCAATTCCCGATGGCCTCGGTCCACCATCACGAGCAAGGAAACTCGGCGTGGTCTACCCCAGGCCTGGATGGCCTCCAACGCTGCTCTTACGGTTCGCCCCGTGAAGACAACGTCATCCACGAGCACAACATCTCTTCCTTCCACGCTCACGGGTAGGTCGGTGGCCTGGACCATGCGCACACCCACTCGACCTAAATCATCACGATGGAAGGTGGGGTCGAGGGTGCCAGTGGCCACAACGTGTCCGCTCTGATCTTTTAAGGAGCTGGCAATGACACCAGCCAATTGAACGCCGCGGGTTGGGATCCCCAGAAGCACCAAAGATTCAACGGTTGGCACAGACTCCAAAACCTGAGACGCCAGACGCGTTACGGTTTTTCGCAACTCATCCGCAGAGAGAATTTCAATCCGATCATCACCAGCGTTTCGATCAGCCATCGCTTTTTTTTAAGGCGATCAGTGTATGAACGATTTTCCCCAGCACGATCAGCTTTTGCAAACCTGAAAGGCAAGAATCAGAACCTTTTGGGCAGCAGGGAGGTAACTTGATTCTGTAGAGGGACTTAAGAACTGAGATTGACGGAGTGAACGTACCGAACGACCTCGAAGGAAATCTTCTCCGCAACGCTCCCGTTGCACCTGTGGTTCTTGCGATCCTCGATGGATGGGGAATTTGTGACTCCGCTGAACACAACGCCATCCGCAGCGCTTCAACTCCTGTCATCGATGCGCTCTGGCATGCCTATCCCCACGCCCTTATTGAAGCGAGCGGATCCCATGTGGGACTCCCCGACGGTCAGATGGGGAATTCAGAAGTAGGGCACCTCACCATCGGAGCCGGGCGGATCATCCGTCAAGAATTGGTGCGTATCAGTGAAACTGTGCGCGAGCGCCGACTTGGCAGTATCTCAGCTCTTCAATCAGTCGCCGAACGTCTACGTAGAACTGGTGGCACCCTCCATCTGCTTGGTCTCTGCTCCGATGGTGGAGTCCACAGCCACGTCGATCACGTTTGTGGGCTTCTCGAATGGGCGGCAGAAGAGGGTCTCAAGAACGTGGCCATCCACGCGATCACCGACGGACGAGACACACCAACCCAAAGTGCACCAACACATCTGAGCAAAATCCAAGCTGCAATCAGCACCTATGGGATTGGCCGAATTGCCAGTCTCTGTGGGCGCTACTGGGCGATGGATCGTGACCATCGATGGGAGAGAACAGAGCGGGCTTATGCCCTTCTCACCGATCCTGATTTGGACCGTCAAGAGGATGACCCCGCGTCTGTATTAGTCAGCAGCTATGCCAAAGGCATCACCGATGAATTCTTAGAACCCGTTCGCTTCTCCGACGATCCACTTAGAGATGGTGATGCGTTGCTGATGTTTAACTTCCGTCCAGATCGGGCCAGACAAATTATTCAGGCCCTCTCACTGCAGGAATTTGAAGGCTTCAGGCGCGTTCATCAGCCAACGTTAGATGTGGTGACATTTACCCAATATGAAACTGACCTACCGGTCTCTGTGGTCTTTCCACCCGAATCACTCGACCAGCTTTTGGGGCAGGTGGTCGCTGATGCCGGCCTGAAGCAGTACCGCACAGCAGAGACGGAAAAATACCCCCATGTCACTTACTTCATGAACGGGGGAATCGAACAACCCCTCCCAGGAGAAAAGAGGCACCTCGTCCCCTCTCCCCGGGTCGCTACCTACGACCAAGCTCCTGAGATGTCAGCCGACACTCTCACCGAAAGCTGTGTTGCTGCGATCCAGCAGGGTGAACACTCTCTCGTTGTGATCAACTACGCAAACCCCGACATGGTGGGGCATACCGGCATGATGGAAGCTGCTACACAAGCGATTGAGACTGTTGATCGCTGCATCGGCAAACTTCTGGATGCCGTGGGGCGCATGGGTGGCACCTTATTGATCACTGCAGACCATGGGAATGCTGAACGGATGCAAGGACCGGATGGTCAAGCCTGGACGGCACACACCACCAATCCTGTACCCGTGATCTTGATCGAGGGAGAGAAACGCAAGGTTCCAGGGTTCGGGAATTCAATTCGCCTCCGTGAGAATGGGGGGCTGGCCGACATAGCGCCAACGCTTCTTCAGCTACTCAATTTGGACAAACCCGAAGCCATGACGGGCACCTCCTTGATTGAACCGATCGAAGCCTCTGCGCCAGCCACGACCAAACTGCCCCAACCCGTTTAAGTAAGATCTAGACATGCTTACAACTGTTCTCTCTTGGGTTTGGATCGGCAGTGGCGCCGTTCTGATTCTTCTTGTTCTCTTGCACAGTCCCAAAGGGAATGGAATGGGAGGGATTGCGGCAAGTGGAAGCTCATCGTTCACCAGCTCTAGCAGTGCAGAAGCAACGCTCGATCGCATTACCTGGACAACACTCTCATTTTTTCTAGCCTTAGCTGTCATTTTGAGTGCAGGCTGGCTCGGCTAATTCGAGTTCCATTGAGGCAATTCACCTTCACCGTTCACAATCCCTTTAAAATCAAACAAGCGGCCTACAAGAAAACATAAAGGCAACAAAACCAGATTAAATCAAGTGATATTTAATTCTGTTTTCACAAGTCTGCACCGCAATCTTCCAAAACAGCGATAAATACCCAAGGCATTTATTGGCCTTAGATATTCATCACTCAATGAGTAGAGGAACAGCTAGCTGCTATATCGATTTCATTGGAACTGAGGAGATCCAACCCGTTCGGCATAGGCTTCTTCTCCATGGGCCTCCACATCAATCCCCAAGTTTTCCGCTTCTTCTGTCACCCGGAATCGCAGGCCCAGCCCCCTTAAAACAAAAGCGATCAAGAACGTGCCAATCGCTGCCAGTCCATACGCAACTAACACGGCTTGAAGTTGTCCAACGATCAAAGCACCCCTTCCCTGTTCTGCCAGCACTTTGGCAGCTGGATGCCCAGCAATTAATTCAGAACTGGCAAACACACCCGTTAACAGCGCGCCAATCGTGCCACCTACACCATGGACCGCGTAGGTATCGAGAGAATCATCAAATCGAAGCCTCACCTTGACTTGAACTGAGGCGAAGCAAAACAACGAAGTAATGACCCCGATTGCCATCCCCGCACCAGGGGTTACAAACCCGGCAGCCGGGTCACACCAACCAAACCAGCTACAGCACCTGTGGCCATACCAACAACGGTGGGCTTACCGCTCCTCCAAGTCTCAATCAAAGACCAAGCCACCAAGCCTGCAGCAGCCGAAATATGCGTTGTCGTAAATGGCAATTCTGCACCGGCAACTGCCAGCTGACTTCCACCGTTGAAACCAAACCAACCAAACCAGAGCAGACCTGTTCCCAGAAGAATCTGACTGACATCGTGGGGTGGCCGCACGGAGTGAGGCCACTGACGGCGGCAGCCGATCAGCCCAGCGAGCACCAAAGCCGAAACTCCAGAACTGATATGAACCACCGTTCCACCCGCAAAATCAAGATCTTTACCAAGGAAGCCCCCACCCCAAACCATATGAGCGAGAGGGGCATAGACCAGCAACAACCAAACAGGGCTGAACACACACCAAAACTTGAAACTGATCCGCTCCACCAGAGCACCCGAGATCAAAGCGGGAGTGATGATCGCGAACATGCCCTGAAAGAGCGCAAAGGTGAGACCGGGAATCGCGAGTCCATCCCAAACCGGTGGCACGTTCTCCAACAATGCAAAGGAGAACGGATTACCCACAACAGCTTGCAAGGCACCCCCATCGGAGAACGCCAGACTGAACCCAAAGGTGACCCACACCAAAGTGGCAAGCCCCATCATCACGAAGCTCATCGCCATCGTGTTGAGTACATTCCGAGACTGGACGAACCCGCCGTAGAAAAACGCCAAACCAGCCGTCATCAACAGCACCAAAGCCGAAGACGTCAGGATCAGGGTGTTGTCTGCTGCCAAAAGTGCCGTATCTCCGGCGTAGGCAGGAAGCAAGGCAGCGCTTAAGAGCTGAAGCGCTGGCACCACCAATAAGGCGATGAGGAATCGACGAAGACGAGACGACAACAAAGTTTTTTTGTATTCATCGATACCGTTGCAAACCAAAGCACCCAAACTGTTCACTCTGAACATTTTCAAAGAGCTTTCGTGAATCGGTCGACTCTGATCAGGTTTCAGCCTCTGAGGGAATCACGCTGCGTATCTGATCGAGCCCACGTGAGGTCAGTCGCTGGGATCTGTTGATCGCTTTCACAATCAAAAAGAGAACCCAACCCACAATCAAAGAATTGAGCAACACGTTCATCGCTTTGCCAAGAAGCAGCTCCCCGCCGGCATAGGGGAGCACCCATTCCTCCCAACCACCATTGCGAATCAACGGATTCAACAAGGGCATCAGCAGATCTTGCGTAAGAGCATCCACAACTTGCTGAAACTGCGTTCCCACCACTACGGCAATCGCCAAATTCAAGGCGTTGCCCTTCTGGAAGAAAAAATCAGTGAACTCACGGAACCAACGTTTAACCATGAAAAACGCAAAGGTTGTCAACCCATCCATTAAAAAAGCCCCCGTTTCAAAGGGGGCTGAAATCAGGGCCGGGAACCAGCTCTTAGTAGTCGAAGTCGCCGCCCATACCGCCACCAGCAGCAGCAGCTTCTTTCTTCTCTGGCATATCAGCCACGATGCATTCTGTGGTTAACACCATGCCAGCGATCGAAGCAGCATTTTGCAAACCTGAACGAGTCACCTTGGCAGGATCAACAATGCCTGCAGAAAGCATGTCGACATACTCGCCGTTGGCCGCGTTGTAGCCCTCGTTAAAGGACTTGGACTTGACGTTTTCAGCAACGACAGCACCGTTCACGCCAGCATTTTCAGCGATGCGCATCAGAGGAGCAGTCAACGCTGAGGCCACGATGTTGGCACCGATCAACTCCTCGCCGGACAGGTTGGAGGCTGCCCACTCCTCCAAGGCTGGTGCCATGTGAGCCAAGGTTGTACCACCACCAGGAACGATGCCCTCCTCAACGGCTGCTTTAGTGGCGTTGATGGCATCTTCGAGACGAAGTTTCTTGTCCTTCATCTCGGTCTCGGTGGCTGCTCCCACCTTCACAACAGCAACGCCACCAGCCAATTTGGCAAGACGCTCCTGAAGCTTCTCTTTGTCATAGGTGGAATCGGTCTCATCCATCTGCTTCTTGATCTGCTCGCAACGCGTGCTTACAGCAACCTCATTGCCTTCGGCAACAATGGTGGTGGTGTCTTTGTTGATGGTAACGCGACGGGCAGTACCCAACATCTCCAGCTTGGCGTTTTCGAGCTTCAGGCCTTGATCTTCCGTGATCAACTGACCGTTGGTCAGGACTGCCATATCTTCGATCATTGCCTTGCGGCGATCACCGAAACCAGGAGCCTTCACGGCTGCCACATTGAGCACACCGCGCAAGCGGTTCACTACCAAGGTGGCGAGAGCTTCTTTCTCGATATCCTCAGCAATGATCAGAAGAGGCTTTCCAGTGCGAGCAATTTGCTCAAGCACAGGAACCAAATCTTGTACTAATCCGATCTTTTTGTCGGTTAAGAGGATGTAAGGCTCATCAAGAACCGCTTCCATCCGCTCCGTGTCTGTTGCGAAATAAGGGGAGATATAACCCTTATCGAAACGCATACCCTCAGTGACCTCAAGCTCGGTCTCCATGGATTTCCCTTCTTCAAGAGAAATCACGCCTTCTTTGCCAACTTTATCCATGGCGTCAGCAATCATCTTGCCAACTTCTTCGTCATTGCCGGCGGAGATTGTGCCAACCTGAGCAATTGCGTTGCTGTCTGCAATCGGCTTTGCATTTTCTTGAATCTTTCCAACCAAGAAATCGGAAGCCTTATCAATACCCTTCTTCAAAGTGATTGCGTTAGCGCCGGCTGCCACATTGCGCAAGCCTGCTTTCACCATGGCATGAGCCAAAACGGTGGCAGTTGTTGTGCCATCTCCAGCAGCATCGTTGGTTTTGGATGCAGCCTGACGTATGAGAGCAACACCGGTGTTTTCGATGTGATCCTCAAGCTCGATCTCTTTAGCGATCGTGACTCCATCATTGATGATCTGGGGAGCACCAAATTTTTTCTCGAGTACCACATTGCGGCCTTTTGGACCGAGGGTTACTGCGACAGCTTCGGCAAGAATGTCGATGCCTTTTTCGAGAGCACGGCGAGCGTTCTCGTTATAAATAATGCGCTTAGCCATAAGAGGCGATTAAAAAGTTTTAAGAGGAAAATTCAGTGATTTCTGAGATAAAACTCAGAGGTTTTGCGGTCAGCCCACAACAGCGAGGATGTCTTTCTCGGACAGAAGCACGTACTCGTCGCTACCAAGCTTGATGTCAGTGCCGGCGTACTTGCTGTACAAAACCTTGTCGCCAATACCGACTTCAGGGGCCTGACGACTGCCATCGTCATTGGATTTACCAGGACCAACCTGAACAACTTCGCCCACTTGAGGCTTTTCTTTTGCTGTATCGGGAAGAAGGATGCCGCCTGCAGTTTTCTCCTCGGATTCAGAGATTTTTACGAAGACGCGGTCTCCAAGAGGCTTAACGGTGGAGACGCTGAGGGAAACAGCTGCCATAAGTATTTGAGAAGCAGGGACAGGGCGCTCGGCGCCACTCAAACGATGCGAGTTAGCACTCGAAGTCGCTGAGTGCCAAAACTAGATCCGTTCATGGGTCTTACACCAGTGGTGAGCTGTGCGGGTGACCGAACAGCCGGAGCAACATCAAGACAGTGTTAAGGTTCTGCCGCTCAGGAAGGGATCGTCCTGTTGCGCATCCCTCTCACATCTCCTTACTTATGGCCGCTGCTGCTCCTGCCTCTACCGGTTCCAAGGGCGTTGTCCGTCAGGTAATCGGACCGGTTCTGGACGTGGAATTTCCAGCCGGCAAACTCCCGAAAATTCTCAATGCGTTGCGCATTGAAGGCACCAATACTGCAGGCGAAGCCATCGGCTTAACCGCCGAGGTTCAGCAATTGCTTGGTGACCACAGAGTCCGCGCGGTGGCCATGAGTGGCACCGACGGCCTCGTTCGCGGCATGGAAGCCCTGGACACAGGTTCACCCATCGCCGTGCCTGTGGGAGAAGCCACGTTGGGCCGAATCTTCAATGTGCTCGGCGAGCCCGTTGACGAGCAAGGCCCCGTTAATACCAACGTCACGTCTCCTATTCACCGGGAAGCACCGAAACTCACTGAACTGGAAACCAAGCCCAAGGTTTTCGAGACCGGTATCAAGGTTATTGATCTCCTGGCTCCCTATCGCCAAGGAGGCAAGATCGGTCTCTTCGGTGGGGCCGGAGTTGGCAAAACCGTTTTGATTCAAGAGCTCATCAACAACATCGCTAAAGAACATGGCGGAGTGTCCGTCTTTGGCGGTGTGGGTGAGCGCACTCGTGAAGGCAACGACCTCTACGAAGAATTCAAGGAATCCGGCGTGATCAACGCCGACGATCTCTCGAAGTCAAAAGTGGCTCTCTGTTACGGCCAGATGAATGAGCCTCCTGGCGCTCGTATGCGCGTGGGTCTCTCAGCTCTGACCATGGCCGAGCATTTCCGGGATGTGAACAAGCAGGACGTTCTGCTTTTCGTGGACAACATCTTCCGCTTCGTGCAAGCCGGTTCTGAAGTTTCCGCTCTCTTGGGTCGGATGCCATCAGCTGTGGGCTACCAACCCACACTGGGTACCGACGTCGGTGCTCTTCAGGAGCGAGTCGCTTCCACGCTGGAAGGATCCATCACCTCAATTCAGGCTGTTTACGTGCCTGCTGACGACCTGACCGATCCGGCACCTGCCACAACCTTCGCTCACCTCGACGCCACAACGGTTCTGAACCGTGCCTTGGCTTCTAAGGGGATCTACCCCGCTGTGGATCCTCTTGATTCCACAAGCACCATGCTTCAGCCAGCAGTTGTGGGTGACGAGCACTACCGCACAGCACGTGCGGTTCAATCGACTCTTCAGCGTTACAAAGAGCTCCAGGACATCATCGCCATTCTTGGTTTGGATGAACTGTCTGAAGACGACCGCCAGACAGTTGATCGTGCTCGCAAAATCGAGAAGTTCCTTTCCCAGCCCTTCTTCGTTGCCGAAATCTTCACCGGCATGCCTGGCAAGTACGTGAAACTAGAAGACACAATTAGTGGCTTCAATCAAATTCTTGCTGGCGATCTTGACAGCCTTCCAGAGCAGTCTTTCTATCTGGTTGGCAACATCGACGAAGTCAAAGCCAAAGCCGAGAAGATCGCGGCTGAATCCAAGTGATCGTTATCGGGGCGCTTGCGCCCCGAGCATGACCACCAACACGCTTTCCAACTCTCCGCAGCCTTCTTTCCATGTCCCTCACCCTCCGCGTTCTGGCACCAGACCAGAGCGTGTTCGATGGTTCGGCCGATGAGGTGATCCTTCCCAGCACCACCGGTCAAGTCGGCATTCTTCCTGGCCACGTCTCCTTACTCGCAGCGCTCGACGTTGGAGTTCTCAGAGTGCGTACCAACAGCAATTGGCAATCCATTGCCCTAATGGGTGGCTTTGCCGAAGTTGAGTCCGATGATGTCACCGTTTTGGTGAATTCAGCTGAACTCGGCGTCAACATCGACTCCACATCAGCTGAAAGCGATCTTTCAGCTGCTCGCACTGCCGTCACCAAGCTCGAAGGTCAGCCTTCCACTCCTGAAAAAGTAAAAGCGCAGCAACTTTTTCAACGGGCCAGAGCTCGTGCCCAAGCAAGCAAGTCAACTTAAGGCTGTAAAAAAACGCAACGATCGATTGCCGATTGCGAATAATCGCCCCCTTTAAGGGGGCTTTTTTATGAATTGAAGTTTTATCCAGAATCAAGGTAAACATGCAACATCGTAAAAAGCATTAAAAAGCCCCGTCGTAACGGGGCGAAGAGCTTGGCCATCCAGAAACCAAAATCTTGATTCGATCAGGCGGTACCGCAGAAAGTAACGTCTGGGAACTTGAGCTTGGCTTCATCAAGGCTTTTACCCTTGCCTTCTTCTTGCCAGTAGTTGATCACTTCTGTGGCCTTATTCAAAACTTCAACACGCTCGTTATCGGTAATCCAACTCTTACCTTCCAACTCACTCTTGAGCGTCTCCCAAGCATCCTCACGAGGCCAGAAGAAATAGGCCGTCAGCGGACTCGGTCCACCACCGACAATCTGATCAACAGCCAAAGCCACGTTGTCAGGCAGCCACAGGATCTTCAACAAGAAGCGTCCCTCATCAGCTTTTGGGGTATAGCCAGAAGGAACTCCATCCGCATCGATGGTGGCAGAAGCAAGTGCTGCACTGCCACCGCGCATTACTGGACGGCCTTCCTTCGGCTCTTGCTGCTGATCAGAAGCTTCACCCTGGGGAGCTGCTTCACCCGCGGGTTTTGCGTCGGCCTGGGGTGCAGCATCAGCTGCTGCTGCCTCTGTTGCGACCTCCTGGTCGACGGCAGCACCTTCGGAAACCGTCATGGTGTCAGGGCTCAAGGATGAAGGACAAAGATCTAACCTATCAGTAGTCGCAACTCCCTCCTCTATGAGTTTGCGTCTGCTACTCGACAGTGCCAACCCTGAAGACTGGCAAAACTGGTGGCAAACTGGGCTTTTCACCGGAATCACAACCAATCCAACGCTGTTGCGCCGCGCCAAGCGGGCCTGCAACTTTCAAAGCCTGAAGGAGCTCAGTGCAACAGCGCTAGAACTTGGAGTGAGGGAACTGCATTTACAAGCTTGGGGAGCCAATTCAAATGCTCTCGAAGCATGCGCCACTGAACTTGCATCCATAGCACCAGGAGTAGTCATAGTGAAGCTGCCTGTTACCCGTGCAGGTCTGGTCGCGGCTCGCCCTCTGATCAGTCGTGGAATTCAGATCACCTTCACCGCCTGCTACGACGCCGCCCAGGTCTTGCTGGCAGACGCACTTAGCGCCAACTACATCGCCCCCTACCTAGGTCGCATTAACGATCAAGGGCGAGATGGCCATAGCGAACTGCTGACAATGCAACGTGCACTGCATGCGCTGGAATCAAACACTCGCTTGCTAGTCGCGAGCCTTCGCAGCCCCAACGATCTGGTTGCCCTAGCCGCCGGCGGCTGCGACACCTTCACAATCAGCCCGGAAATCGCTAGCGCCCTACTGCAAAACCCTCACACAACAGCCGCTGCCGAGCAATTCGAGCACGATGCGACAAACCCCTAGTTTCGAGGCAATGGACAACCTCCGTCCAAGCAATACCCCTGCACCGCGGGCTTTGCTGCTTTTCGACATCGACGGAGTGATCCGTGACGTAGGCGGCAGCTATCGAAGGGCGATTGTAGAAACAGTCAATCACTACAGCGGCTGGCGCCCCGAATCAGCGACGATCGATTCTCTGAAGGCTGAGGGCTGCTGGAACAACGATTGGAAAGCCTCGTTGGAACTGCTACGGCGTAGAGGCGATGGCCAGCAGAATCAGGCGTCACTGCCGGCCTTTGAGGACCTGGTGGAGATATTCAACAGCTTTTATTTCGGAGGCGACCCAGAAGGCGATCCTTCGTCCTGGACAGGGTTCATCCGAGATGAGCCTTTGCTTGTCAATCCAGAGTTCTTTGACACTCTCGATCAAAAAGGTTGTAGATGGGGATTTGTGAGTGGTGCAGAACCACCCTCGGCTCGTTTCGTGTTGGAGACGCGACTAGGTCTGGTAGATCCCCCGCTGATCGCGATGGGTGATGCACCCGACAAACCAGATCCCGAAGGACTTATCAGGCTGGCAAGCACCCTTCTGGATTCGAGCCTCGGTTCCGACGCACCACTGATTGCCTATCTCGGAGACACCGTGGCTGATGTCAAAACAGTGATGCGCGCCAAGGACCAGCTCCCACAGCAGCGTTGGCTGAGCTTGGCTGTTGTCCCCCCACACCTACAAAGCCCAGGGCAATCTGAGGCGCGAGCGCGCTACGAAGAGAACTTACGAGCCGCAGGAGCAGAGTTGATCTTGACCGATACCAAGGCCGCACTCAACTGGGATCCCAATCAAATTTGATGCGCAAAGAATGGCCTTTGCTGCTTGGAGTGGTCGTCCTGATCGGCCTGCAAACCACCCATCTCCTGGAGTGGATCTTGCTGCAATCACCAACGATTGTTCTAAGCGGATTAGGGGGACTCAGCCTCTTGATTTTGTTGCTAGCGAGGCGCATTGCCAGCCAAGCCGATCATCTCGCCGAAAAGCTGGGCGAACCGATTGGGACGCTTGTACTGACAGGTTCGGTGATTTTGATCGAGCTGGCTCTTGTCACCAGCACCATGTTGAGCGGAGAAAGCAATCCCACGTTGGCAAGGGATTCGATGTTCTCGGTGTTGATGATTGTGCTCACTGGGGTGAAGGGAATCACCTTGATTTTGGCGTCACGATTTCAAACATCCGGGATTACGGAACCCTTCCAACCAGAAGACATGGCCACCGTCAACCAAAGCGGTGCCTCCACCTACATCAACTTGATCACGACGATGAGCGTGCTTGTGTTGGTGCTTCCTAATTTCAGCTCTGACAGCTCGGAAGCCAACTTTTCACTTCCAATCAACTGGCTTCTCACCTTTGTAGCGATTGGGCTTTATGCAGCTTTCCTGCGCTTCCAAACAGGCTCCTACCGCAATCTTTTTCTTGAGGCCTCCAAGCAGTTGGAGTTGCAAGAAACCAAGGCAACTAATGAGCTGGACGAGGCATCAGATGGCGACAACAAACCGGCGATGCGTAGCGCCATTTTCATGGCGCTCGGCCTATTGGTCTTGGTCCTGATCGCAGAATCCATGGGGACCCTCATCGAAGTTGGCATCACCGACCTCGGGCTCCCAAGCTCCCTGGGTGGTGTGTTGGTGGGCCTTCTCGTCGTGACTCCGGAAGCGCTCAATGCGTTCCAAGCTGCCAATCGAGGAGAAGTGCAACGGTCTCTCAATACGCTTTATGGATCGTCCTTATCAACGCTTTGCCTCACCGTGCCAGCAGTCCTCTTCATTGGAGAACTGACGAACACCAACGTGATCCTCGGTCTCAATCCGATGGAATCGGTGTTGCTGATTCTCACACTGATTTTGGTTCGCCCTCTCAGCGGCCGAGTCAGCGATCTCGATGGCCTGATGCTCTTATCCGTGGGATTGGTCTGGATCTCCCTGCAAGTGGTGAGCTGAACGTTTTTATCGCTCCATCGAGGCAACCGACTTCAAGGCTGTTGCGGTTAAGACCTCGTAGCCATCCTTGAGAACGGCCACATCATCTTCAATGCGAATACCAATCCCTTTCCAGCATTCATCAATTTCAGGCTGACCATCCGGAACCGGTAGCCGGTCGCTGACATAGAGACCAGGTTCCACTGTGAGCACCATGCCTGGATCAAGCTCCACGTGATGCTCACCAAGCCTGTAGGCACCAACGTCATGCACGTCCAAACCAAGCCAGTGCCCGGTGCGGTGCATATAGAGATGGCGGTAGGCACCCTGCTCGATGATTCCATCAGCCTCACCAGCCAAGAGTCCGAGATCCAGCAGACCATCCACAAGTTGTCGTAAGGCGGTCTGATGCACCTCCTCCGCCGTTCCGCCAGGCCTGACGGTGGCAATGGCCGACTCCTGAGCACTCAGAACAAGCTCATAGAGAGCTCGCTGTTCACCGCTGAAGCGGCCATTCACAGGGAAAGTGCGGGTGATGTCACCGTTGTAGTAGTCACCGATTGAGCACCCGGCATCAATCAGCAACAGATCACCGTCTTTAAGCAAGTCTTGATTATCGATGTAATGCAGAACGCAAGCGTTATCACCTCCTGCAACGATTGAGCCATAGGCAGGCCCCCGTGCCCCTTGATCGAGAAAGTGGAACTCGATGAGGGCTTGCACCTGTCGCTCACTCATCCCTGGTTGGACTGCTGCACGCGCCAACTCATGAGCCTCGGCTGAGATGCGGCACGCCTCACGCATCCGATCGAGCTCCGCTGGATCTTTGCGCAAGCGAAGTTCATGCAAAACCGGACAGGGCGCCACCAGCCCAAGAGCCGCGGCTCCCCGTCTCGAGGCGCGATCCAATTGTTCAGCCCAAACCTCGAGCACTACGGCCTCAACCGCCGGGTGATGACCTGTGCGGAAGGCGATGCCCTCAGCATCTTTCAGGTACCCACGCAGATGTGTGGCCAATTCAGAGCGCGGATGAGCTATATCAGCGCCGAACTGATCCACAGCACCCTCCGTACCCCAACGCCGTCCCGTCCATACCTCGGCTCCGGGCTCACGAGGATTCACAAACAACACGTAGCGCTCACCTTCAGGACGATGCGGCAAAAACAGGGCGACGGCATCCGGCTCATCAAACCCTGTGAGGTACCAAAAGTCGCTGTTCTGACGAAAGGGCCACTCACAGTCGGCATGGTGAGTCACCAGGGTTGCCGCTGGAATTACAGCAGCCGCACCGCCAAGATGGGCCATGAACCGCTGACGCCGCTCGGCGTAACCCTGAGCATCAATTGGGAGCGAACTATGAACCACGACGGAGACAGTGCACCAGGTAAACGTCAGGATGGCAGGCAAAGCACCCAGGCATGACTCACGACCTGCTGATCCTGATTCTGCTGGTAGTCGTGGTCCTCACAGGATCCGCCTTGTGTTCTGGTGTTGAGGCGGCTCTGCTCTCCGTTAACCCCGTTCGCGTTCTCGAACTCGCGGGTCGATCCAAACCGATTGCCGGTGCGCGGCGATTAGCCCAGCTCCGTCAGCGACTCGGTCGAACCCTGTCGGTGCTGGTGATTGCGAATAACGGCTTCAATATTTTCGGCAGTTTGATGCTCGGTGGCTACGCCGCTTGGCTGTTCGAAGACATGGGCATCAGCGCAGTGGCTCTACCCCTGTTCTCCATTGGTCTCACCGTGCTGGTGATTCTTTTGGGGGAGATCCTGCCCAAGGCGATCGGCACCCGACTGGCGCTGCCTGTCTCACTCGCTAGTGCACCGGTCTTGCACCTGCTTGGCGTTCTGATGCGTCCGCTTGTCCTTCTGCTGGAGAGGCTGCTGCCGGCCATTACCCAGGAAAGCGAACTCAATACTGACGAAGAGGAGATACGACTGCTGGCACGGATGGGATCCCAAACCGGCCAAATCGAAGCTGATGAAGCGGCGATGATCGCCAAGGTGTTTCAGCTCAACGACCTCACGGCGAGGGATTTGATGACACCAAGGGTTGCTGCTCCGAGCTTGGACGGAGCGAGCACGTTGATGCAGCTGAGGTCCGCCCTGCTCGAGAATGAGGCCCAATGGTGGGTGGTCCTGGGTGATGCCGTGGACAAGGTTCTGGGGGTTGCAAGTCGGGATCGATTGCTGGCGGCACTCGTCCAAAACCAAGGTCAACTCACCCCGGCAGATCTCAGTGAACCCGTCGAATTTGTGCCTGAAATGATTCGCGCCGATCGACTGCTGACAGCCTTCCGCCGCGACAACAGCGGGGTGAGAGTTGTAGTGGATGAATTCGGAGGATTTGTTGGGGTCATTGGCCCTGATGCGGTTCTGGCCGTGCTCGCAGGCTGGTGGCGCAAATCAGCGGGAGCGAATGGGTCGTGATGACGGCGTCCTCGCCTACATCCACAACGGAGCGGTGCCTGTCACTGCTGCAAACCTGGCGATCTCAGCTCCAGCTCAATCGACGGGAGCAAACCGTGTTGGCGGGTTCGCTCAGGAGCTTGGATCTGCAATTGGACCGCCTGTCGAATCGCAACCTGCGCGTCGCAGTCTTCGGCCGAGTAGGGGTAGGCAAATCAAGCCTCGTCAATGCGTTGATCGGCCAAGAACTACTGGCCACTGATGTCGCCCACGGCTGCACCCGACAACAACAGGCGTTGCCTTGGGCGATCTCCATTTCTGGTCTCAACACGATCGAACTTGTCGACACACCAGGAATCGATGAGGTTGCAGCAGCGGCGCGAGCGCGTCTGGCGGCGCGAGTAGCTCTGCAGTCCGATCTTGTGCTTCTCGTGTTGGATGCCGACATCAGCAGGGTTGAGCTCGATGCCTTGGAGACATTAATGAACAGTGGCAAACCAGTGCTTCCCGTGCTGAACCGAAGTGATTGTTGTCCTCCAGAGCAACTCGCCAGCCTCCGGCAAAGCATCAGCCAAAGGATCAAGGAGCGGTGTCAGCGCAACCATGCCGCACGGATTCCTCAACCGATTGCCGTTTCAGCCGCCCCTCGCAAAGCCATCCAACGGTCCGACGGCCGAATTCGGAGCGAACGCCAACCAGCTGTCGTGAGCCCGCTAAGCGCTTCTGTCATCCATCTGCTGCAAGAGCAAGGCCAAGCCCTCTTGGCCTTGAATGCGCTCCGCCAAGCCGAACGGCTCCAACAACAACTGGAACTCGGTCGACTGGAGCGCCGACGTCAAGATGCACAAGGCCTCATCGGCCGCTACGCAGCGCTGAAGGCCACAGGGGTTGCGGCCAATCCTCTCGTGTTAATCGATCTGGCTGGAGGCATGGCCTGCGATACCGCCCTAGTGGTGCAGCTCTGCAAGCTCTATGAACTGCCGATGGGAGGCCCAGCGGCACGGCGGCTGATGCAACGGCTCTCCGGGCATAACGCCCTGTTGGGAGGCGTCCAACTGGGGCTTCAGCTCGCTTTAGCTGGAGTCAGGCAACTTTTGCTGATCGCCGCCCCCTTCTCCGGGGGCTTAAGCCTGGGTCCAGCCGCCCCAGTCGCCGTCGCCCAGGCGGCTCTCGCAGTGCACACCACACGCAGAACTGGAAGGCTCACCGCTCGCTGGCTGGTCGATCAACGTGGTCGAGGACGACGGGGCAATCCAGCACCGACAACCCTCATGCGGCGCCTTGTTCACAGCGATACCAACATGCAACGCCTGCTTGCAGAGTGGCCACAGCCACCCATTCGGCCCCGGCGCGACGGGATCTTGCCATGACCGCAACCATCGCCCTGCTCGGCACCAGTGCCGATCCACCAACGCTCGGGCATCAGGCCCTTCTTGAAGGCCTTTTGGATCACTTTCAACGCGTCGCCACCTGGGCAAGCGACAACCCATTAAAACGCCACGATGCCAGCCTGGATCTCCGTAGCGAGCTGCTCCAGGCCTTGGTCATGGCCATCGATAACCCACGGATCAGCATCGACCAAACACTCAGCAGCCCGTACACCATCACCACGCTTGAACGAGCAGCACATCGATGGCCTCAGCACGAGCTCTGCTTTGTTGTGGGCAGTGATCTGGCCGTTCAGATCCCCCAGTGGAGGTCAAGCGAGCTCTGGCTCAAGCGCTGCCGGCTGGGGGTGGTGCCGCGAAAGGGGTGGCCGCTGGAACCCGAACACCTCGAACAACTCCGCCGTCTCGGCGCAGAGATCACCGTGCTGCCCTTGCAGATTCCGGCAACAGCAAGCTCAAGCATTCGTCACACGAGCGCTGCAGATCAGATCCCAAAACCGCTCTGGCCCCTCCTCTTGCAGCACAATCTTTATGGACTCCAAGACGCACCTTCCTGAATTGCCATGCGCATCGCCCTGGCCCAGACCAATCCTCTGGTAGGAGATCTGTCTAGGAACGCCAAGCGGCTGGTAGAGGCTTGTCTCGAAATCAGCGATCAGGCGCACAACACACCTCCTGCGTTGGTGGTGAGCCCAGAACTTTCCCTTTGGGGCTACCCCCCTCGAGACTTGCTGTTGAGTCCTGCACATCTCCAACAGCAGAGCGAGGCCCTCAATCAGCTGCAGCAGGGCCTAAGCCATGCCCTGCCGCAGACTGCCCTGCTGGTGGGGGTGGTGGAGCCTGCACCAGACCAGCAACACCCCCGACTCTTCAATGCGGCGGCTCTCGTGGAGGCAAACGGTTGGCGCGTCGTAGCTCGCAAACAACTCCTCCCCACCTATGACGTCTTTGATGAATCGCGGTATTTCAGACCTGCCAACCAAGCCAGTGTTCTGAGCTTTAAAGCTGAAGGACAGGATTGGCGCCTAGGGCTCACCATCTGCGAAGACCTATGGGTTGAGGACGCGCTTCAAGCACAACGCTTGGTGGGACCGGACCCAATCGCCAATCTCATCCCAGAGCAAGTGGATGTGTTGCTGAACCTCTCCGCGTCCCCCTTCGGCAGAACCAAAGCATCGATTCGGCATCAGCTCGCCGCCCGCGCCGCCCAACGTCTTGATTGCCCAGTGGTTTATGTGAACCAGGTGGGCGGCAACGATGAATTGGTGTTCGATGGCGGCAGTTTTGTCATGGCAGCCAACGGTGAGGTGGAGTTGCAACTTCCAACCTGCCGCGAAGCCATCGCCTGCTGGGACAGCACCTACAGGAGTTCTGCCGCAACGGTGGGCACGACATACCCCTCGGAAGGCGCAGATCTTGAGCAACTGTTCCAGGCCCTTGTGCTCGGCGTGCGCGACTACGTTTCTAAATGCGGTTTTCAACGCGCCCTGCTGGGGCTTAGTGGCGGAATCGACTCAGCACTTGTCGCTGTGATTGCAGCAGCGGCGCTCGGAGCAGACCGCGTGCAGGCATTGCTGATGCCCTCTCCCTGGAGCTCCATTGGGTCAATTGATGATGCAGAGGCGCTTGCAAAACGCTTGAGAATATCTACCTCAACTTTGCCAATACAAGACTTGATGCAGGGCTTTGAGGCCACCCTCACCCCGGCATTAGAGCAAGCACCGTCAGGCGTTACGGCGGAAAATCTGCAATCGCGCATTCGAGGAACCTTGCTCATGGCCGTTGCTAACCAGCAAGGGCAGCTGTTGCTGTCCACGGGCAACAAATCAGAACTTGCGGTGGGGTACTGCACCCTTTACGGCGATATGAATGGCGGGTTGGCGGTGATCGGCGATCTCTACAAGTCAACGGTGTTTTCTCTCTGCCGCTGGTTAGACAGCCCTGATTCCAAGACGTCCCGAAAAGCGCTGGGACTGCCAGTGCACAACGACTTGATCGGACTGGAGATCTTGAATAAACCTCCTAGTGCAGAGCTACGTCCTAACCAACAGGACAGTGACTCCCTTCCCGACTACTCCACTCTCGATCCACTTCTGAAGGATCTGATTGAAAAGCACAGCTCTGGCACTCAATTGATCGCAGCTGGTCATGACCCGGCTGACGTGCAACGGATTGAACAACTCTTTCGTCGCGCGGAATTCAAACGTCGCCAAGCCCCTCCTGTTTTGAAAGTGAGTCGACAGGCCTTTGGAACCGGTTGGAGGCTCCCGATCGCCTCCCGCTGATTTCAAGACGCATAGACCAGTGGCCAATCCGGCTAAGCAGGGTCAGATTGAAGGATCGTCTTCGGCAGCCATGGCTCAATCCGTACTGACGGCTCCGATGGCCACCATTGGAGTCCCCACAGAAATCAAGGTTGATGAGCAACGCGTCGCGCTGACACCGGATGCCGTTAAAGAGCTCGTAACCCATGGACTGGAGGTGCGGATCCAGAGCGGTGCGGGCTCCGGCGCAGGAATTGATGACGAGGCCTTCGCCGCTGCAGGCGCACAGATCGTGGATCAAGAACAAGCGTGGGGCGCTCATTTAGTCGTGAAGGTGAAGGAGCCGCAGCCTGAAGAATTCCGCTTTTTGCGGAATGACATGGTGCTGTTGACCTACCTGCACTTGGCGGCTTACCCAGAGGTGGGAGAAGCCCTTCTCGCGGCAGGTACTACGGGCGTTGCCTACGAAACAGTGCAACTGGAAAACGGAACCCTGCCACTGCTGGCGCCCATGAGCGAAATCGCTGGCAGGCTTGCAGCGCAGGTGGGGGCTCGATTACTCGAACGCCCGCAAGGTGGCAGAGGTGTCTTAATTGGAGGCTGTACTGGTGTGCAACCAGCGCGCGTGGTGGTTCTTGGTGCAGGAACCGTGGGGTGGAACGCAGCACGGCTCGTCGCTGCCATGGATGCAGAAGTGATGCTTCTGGATCGCTCCCCCGAACGATTACGCAGCCTGGAGGCCTATCGGAGCGGACGCCTGATGAGCGTGGTGAGCAGCCGTGGTCTTCTCGAAAGACTGATCCCCACCGCTGATCTGCTGATTGGCGCCGTTTTGACCCCGGGTGGCAGGGCACCAACGCTGGTGGATGAAGCCATGGTGAAAGGGATGAAACCAGGCTCAGCGATCGTTGATGTGGCTATCGATCAAGGCGGATGCATCGCCACCAGCCGTGAAACAACGCATACCAACCCAACCGTGACCATTCACGGTGTTCAGCATTACGCCGTAGGCAACATGCCCGGAGCCGTGCCGTTCACCTCCACCGAAGCCCTCGTGAGCGTGACCTTGCCTTACATCGTTGGCATCGCAGGGCGAGGCTTAGAGGAAGCAGTCACAGAACGCCCTGAATTGCTTTCGGGACTTAATACGGTGCAGGGGTCTGTTTGTCATCCAGGCGTTGCCAAAGCACTGGATGTGCCACCTCGTCATCCCATGGCCTGCTTGCGCTGATCAAGATTGCCTTTTAATGTCCAAAATCATTTAGTCAACGAAGTATGCAAATCATGGATTAGAAAAATCCCAAACCAATAATTTCTACCAACTAAACGACAGCGTTCAGCATCCAAGACACAACTCCACCCAAAAGTCTCAAATCAAGGTCAAAAGGTCAACGGAATGCCGAGATACTTATTTCGCAAAGGGATAGACATCAACATTGACAATAATGACATCATTATCACGACCCCTTATGCCACACGATCCAATCCCGATCGTCAAACGTTGCTCCTCAAAGACGCAAAAGAATCCCTAAAAAAACTTCTCAAAGAGCTTTCACAAGAAGGAATTGAGAGCAATCGATACCGAGAAACACCTAACAAGACAGGATCCGCCACTCCAAATTTGGAGCATGGCATGCAGCTCAAGATGCTCTACAAAAAAGGCTTGTTGATTCACGAAATCAGTGGGTGCAATGGCGTTGCCATGCGGCTACTACCGACCAATCCCGGGCTCAAGCAACAAACCTGCCCAGAGGAGGGAAGAGAATTCAAACTTTCACAATTTACGAGCATTCAGCCCTGCCTTAACGGCCTTAATATCACATCTCCTTTAGCACCAACAACATTACGCCTACAAGATCATCGGCTCTACCCACTCATCCAGAGGCTCGTATCACCCTGCACGCTAGGAAGCATTAACCCGCTCTTACCAGAAGACCTACGCGTTCAATATCAAGACATCATTTCGCTATTTCTCTCATCGGGCGTGGTTGGAATCTGCAACTCTGAGCACAATGCAGAGATCGACCAAGAAGCCATAAGTGCTGGCTGGAGCAGTCAAGACCTGAACTTTCACAACCATACGCGTCGCCATACAATTGATCTACACCAAGAAGAGTTATTGCCAAAAGTAATCAAAAAGGAATCCCCACCAGCCAGAAATCAAAGAATCGTACTGAGCACAATATCACTACCGCAACCATCGATCGACAATCAAAGCTCAAACTTCTATCAAATAATTCGAAAAAGGAAAACAATTCGCACCTATACTTCACATCCAATTTCAATCAAAGCATTAGGGAATCTGCTCTGGCATTCGATGCATACCCGAGAAGAAATCCTCTGCGATCCGGCATTACCTCGATCCTACGAAGGCTTGCTGAGGCCTGTCGCAAGTGCTGGTGGACTCCATTCGATCGAGCTTTATCTGTGTATTAAACAGTGCATCGGAGTTAGCCCAGGTTTTTATCATTACGACTCTTTTGATCATTGCCTAGGGAAGATAAGTGATCTCAGCAAACCCTGCCAAAACATGCTTGAGATGGCTGTCAATACAACATGCCGAGCACCGCAGGCAGATTCGATATCACCTAGCCAAGGCAAGCAACCTGACGTACTAATCGTGATGGCTACACGCTACGAAAGGAATGCAAGTCTTCATTCTGAGACCGGACTTGCCTATTCCTTAATCCTGAAAGATGCAGGATCAATTTACCAACAACTGTATCTTGTCGCTACAGCTCTTGGGCTCGCACCATGCGGGTTAAGCTTTGGAAGCAGTGAATTATTTGAACAGGCTTCCGGAATACCTAGCAAGATCGAATGCTCCGTTGGAGAGTTCATGATTGGGAATCCCAGTTAAGGTTCACCATGTAATAAATAGGCACAGGATTTGCCAGCAAAATAGGCTGTATCTAAGAACTCCAGCGCTGCTTGCACCACTCATAGCCACCACTGAAGAGGGAAACCAATCATCGATTGGCGATTTGTTAGAGCATGCCGCGCGCAGAAGCACACAAAGCCTGCTGACTACCAATTAAGAGCCCCAAAGGAAGAAACTCACACCGGTGCAAGCAATTAGCAATGCACTCTGACCAACTGAGCATATGAGGCAGAGTTAAAAGGATAAACATGGTCAATTTCGCTCACAGCCATAATCCAACCATGATCGATAAAGAAAGGCGTTAAAACCATAAATCGTCCTACCTACAATAAGCCGATCTCCACTTAAGAGGTTAACTCTACAAGGAAGTGGAAAGCCAAAAACAGAAAAATTGCTATCGCCGGCACATCAAATTGATGGAATGACAACCCAAAAGCCAACAAATAAAGAATTCAAGATAAAAACGTAGGTCGACAAAAATCAAGAGCACTCTTTGCGCCAACTCTGCGAAAGCCTCTTAACGTCTTAGCACTATTAAAGGCTTAACCTATAACTTTATAAATCGACCTAATCCTTCATCACTTCACTTTATTCCTTCTACCTGGCTCAGGAATATCCTCTTCAAACATGGAAATCGCACCAAGCAAAAGAGCCATACACGTTGTCAACATAAAGACCCATGTGCCAATGACCAAAACTTGATTATCTCCATAAGCTAGTTCAGCAGGCCAGGCCTCAAGAAATAGAAGAACCATGAGAAATAGATGGATCAATACTTCTCCAGCATGAAGGGTTAGGCTTCCAAAACTATTAAACTATACAACATTCAAAAGTAGCAGATGACAGCAAATTGAGTGATAACCTTATACCTACCAACCAATGCATGCCAACAACACTTACAATCAATCCAATTACAGATCGGACCAAAAAGCCCTCAAATCACCTGACATAGCTTGACCATGCCTCCCTATCAAATCTTTCAATGCGATGTAGAAGATGAAAAAATCTATGGCAATTACGAAACACTTGAACTAGCAAAGATGGCTTGGGCTGACATAATTGCAAGAAAGAATGAGATGAGCGTGATAGCAATGGAACTCGTTGATGATGAGCTAGAAGTACTAGAAACATTTTACTTCTACTAAAACTCTATTCGCTTCTAACTGCAAATGACCAACAAACTGATTAATATCCATTCACCTCTTCTCCAACGCAGTGGAGAAGAGGTGAACTACTATTTAACAGTACCCCAAAGAATCATAGATAGAAAGTAGCAACCTCATCAACAACTTCACGAAGACAGCAAAGACAGGAGGATGGTGCTAAATCTATGAATCAAAGTTCTAACGGGATGCAAACCAGAAAGCATACTCTACCAATGAGCAAGAGGAAAAACATATTAAAACTTTTTCGACCAACATTGAAGAATATTCAAACACTTGAGCTCATCATTGAAAAAGCTCAGATATCTACATCGAAATTCCAACGTATAAAATGCCATGAAAGGCTTGGCGAAGCCAAGAAAACAATTCAGGATTGGTTTTTCTTGAAATTCTTGATAGCCAGCTGAAGCTGACCCAATGCTGCACGCCCTATATTAAAGACAGCCCATGATATAGCTAGCACAATAGGTGTAAAAACAGCAATTATTCGCCAATCCATAGCCTTTAGATGCCTAACACTAATATTTTACATACCACCACCAAGATAATTAAAGCCTTTCTTACAGCAGAGTGGATCAATTAGCAGGAAAGACAGTGTATTAGTTGCGTCTTACATGAAACGCCTGTTTGTCATATAAAATGCACGGAGAGAATTTTTTGTTAGCCTTAGATGGCATTCATACGCTTTGATGGAGGAGATTGGAGGAGTTTATGGTTACACCAAACTGGTATTATTTTGCAACAGCTCCTCTTGATAGCGGCACGACTCGATTTAGGACCAAAACAGAAAGAGCATTACATGCTCGTGTCATTGCATGCGAAATGAACTGGAAAGATTATCAAACATCCAATTTTCTAGACGAATGGATCACTGCTAAAAATGATTTGGAAATATATCAAAACTCACTTCTCCTCAGCCACAATAGTTAACAAAGAGGATTCTGCTGAAATTCGACGCAAGAACCGAAAACAAGCACAATCTTAAAGGCTAAATATCTCAATAGGGGTTAGGCAACGATATGTATAATCACGCCCACCACCCATGAAGTGATGTGGAACGGGAGTTGCAATTGAATTACATACAGATGAATCAGATGACATAGCAAAAATGAAGCGGCAAAAGATAGAGTCTTAGAGCCTCTATCTTTCTAACTTGGCTATTTACTCCTGGGCACTAAGATTTCCCACCGTTTATCACATCACTGTAAGAGCACCCTCTGGCTTGGGTCCAAATGAAGTATTAGAAAAAATCAAAAGTGGAGAAATTGAGTTCGAAGCCGAGAGCTATGACAGTTTTACTCCTGGGGATTTCATGAAAACATGTTATTCAGAAGAAAATAAAGAACTAGTAATGAAAATGGAAGAAGAAGAGGAAGAGCAGTAAAATTATTTCTAGTTCATTTGCAGAATTATGAGTCTGCCTGAATCCAATCATTCATGACATAAGATCCATACTCTTGATTCTAACCAAGAAATACCAATCCATTAAGATGCTGAGCCAAAGCAAAGATAATCAAATAGAGGACAAGTCTTACGAACTGTTTTAGCAAACGATGGGAAAGATAGAAAGATTTGAGCCGTATTTTGTCTATCTACTATCGGCCGCTAAGAATGTTGAAGATCCAATTCATCAATGGCATAAAAAACCATTAAATACATTTTCCAAGATAGACATATGAAGCGAGAAAATCTGTGGCTGTACATAGAAATGAAAATTTTGTTTCTTCTAATGGCTGCGAAACGATGAACTTAGTGAAGAGCTTAACCAAGACGCCGCTGACGTTTATGGCATTACTGGGGTATTAGAGCATATGCAAAGTAGAACCTGACCTACCTAACTTATGCTCGTGAAGATAAACCGTACCCCCTCCACTACATCCATCACCACTCCAGCGAGGAATTGCTGACAACTTTAATAGTCTGCATTGCTCTGCTCACCTGAGAATCATCAAAGACCCTGACCCAGCGATCAAGCTGAAGCGCGCCAGCGCTAACAGTTGATTGGGACCAACAGCTTTTGACAATATCTGCTCAGTTGTTAGTCCAAAGGCTAGGACGAAAGATCCGAGAGTATTCATCAGTAAGACTGGTTTCAGACGTCACCAGATCACTAGAGAAGTCTTCGCTAAAAGCTTGCCGAGTTGAGTTTGTGCCAAATCACATCTATTCGAGAACGATCAAGCGAATTGCATTGGCTACCCCCGCTAATAACAAGTGAACAATGAAAATGTTCGTGTCGCTCGGACTATTGGCTATGAGCTGGTTTTAATGGAAGAAGGCACCGGTTGGTCAACACGGTGGCGCATGAACTAAGTCGCTCCTGGACAGGGCGACTTTTTTTGTGCGTTTAGAAATCAGCACTTGTTGTAATCCGCAAGGCTGTTGCTTGCATTTCATCATGAAAACAACAGGTGGATTAGCCCCATTGACAAGACTGAAGCCAATATCACTGACGCCCAGCCCAGATCCAGAGGACTACACTTTTGAAAACTGGCAAACATTGACACAAGAGAAGTGAGCAGTGAAAAGTCCAGTGAGTATATAGGCAGAATATGACGTATACGAGTTGCAGTAAAGAACATTACTTATACTGCTGTTGTTGACCGTGATTAAAACCAATTTCATCTGGAGCTGATTTCAATTAATACTAAGATTTAAGCCTAGAGAACTCCAAATTCGTTGATTGCAATGTCGCCTTGCTGATGAAAACTTACAGCAAAAAACGGCTATCATTATCCACATGGCCATGTAGCCAAAGACAGGCTTATAAGCAGTCGCCAGTATCATGAAAGGGCAGGATGCTTCATAAGCTGGGAAGCCAATCAAAAACTTAAGTGCAAAAACTTATAATTTCAATATCGGTATATGCAGGCATTTGCAGTTTAGCCATTTACGCGGCGACTAGGGAATACGACCAAAAGCAGCCTATAGGGCTTCTTTTAGTAGGGATGGTATTCATTCCAGCAATAATAACTATTGTCGGAGGACTGCCTTTAGATTTCATGAAAAAAGAAAAACTGGGCGAGACCACAATTAAGGATAATAACCTTTCTTAGTTCCGGTCCAATCATGGAAAAACTCAAGCACATAGTCGACAATCCACAAGACTCCAAGCGAATCATTAAGGCTAAAGTACATCCCCGATCGTCAAGTCAAGACTTCACACTACGCTTAGAAGATCGACCTTGGATTTACAGCTAACTCGCTCATGATTGTCACTTACCAGACATCTGATAAACACACTTTTTCATTTTAGTGGTGATTTTGCTGAACAGGGGTAACCGATCCCACCTCCTAGCTCAAGGAAGCCTAGAAATATTTGGGTAACTCCGAATACATTCTTCACTTAACTATTGTGGAAGGCGATGCATTGGGAGTTTGAGAATCGGAAACGCCCCAATCCCTGATGTGATTAATGCACAGTGGTAGTGATGCATTGATCAAAAAGAAGCTATTTAGTTGGTCCCTGATGGCCGTTGAGCTCTGTAATCATCGGCCACGACATCTAGCAATCCGAGTATGTACTTGTCAGAAGCTTTTATCTTTAACTGTAGGTTTAACACAGTAGACCTTATAGCCTCAATAGCATCATTGATGTCTCCTTCAAGCTCGTCTTTTGATGGTGTCCACTCATCGAGGCCTAAACTTGTGTCGCTAGAGATTATTTCAAAAATGCCAATCGAACTGCTTGCATTCACTTGAGGATGATTACGTCTTTTAATTGGCTTCATTGGAGGATCAAAACTAATTAAATTTTCCTTGAGTCTCGGATTCCATCTATGACAAAAAACAGATAAGCGCGTAAAGGCAGTCACAACTCCATGTCAAGAAAGGAAGACCCATCCCATCGGCAGAGTTGCTGAACCTCTATTAGGGAGTGTGGCCTAGTCTTAACCGCTCACACTGTGTCAGTTCTTGCCAACACTTGGCTATCTATCACAAACTTTCTATATTGATTAGTCTAACCAACTCCTTAAAAAGAAGTGACTTAAATAGCCCGCGAAGAAGGCTTAGTGGCACTAGCTTTGTAGTCTGACCCAAAAACTTCCTATTCATTAGGAAGGCTGAATACTACATGTCAAAGAAATGAGAGGAACGGCCTCACTTTCTTAAGCATTACGTCCATAAGTCACACCTATTGAGAACATTTCAAGCCAAACAAGCCTGCTACAGGAGAAAGATAGAAAGGTCACTCTTTGGACGGGGTCAACACTCAGTCTGGAGAAATGGTGCTTCACAGAGAGTAAATTCAAACACGCCTAAACGAATTCATTCTTAGCGAACAGATAGCCAACAACCACTGGTTGGGATGCAAACGTGGGAAATCACTCATTGCCTGCACAGCAAGAGCACTATTTTTCAGACAATCGCTTTGGGCAGACCACTCGCAGCAAGCACCAAGAAAGGCGGATCCTTCCATGGAATCAACCTGAAAGAAGGATGCACAGCTAGCAGACCGGCCAGCGCGCGCAATAATCTGTTACAGTATCTTCAGATTTCTTAACTCAATGAGCGATTCAAGATTTGGCTTTTCATCCTTTGCTGAGCAGTGGAATGGACGCCTTGCGATGCTGGGCTTTGTAATTGGCCTAGGTACAGAGCTTCTAACTGGACAGGGAATTCTTTCCCAGGTAGGTCTTGGGTGAAACCTACTGCAGAAACCAACGTCTGGATGCCAAGTAGCAAAGCTGGACATTTTCAGCTCTTTTATTTCGCATCATTCATTGCTGTACTTGGTATCGGAGGAAACATAGCAATACGCCATCTTTGGGGCTCGCTAGTGAGTACGGCCAATCTTTTCTAACCAAAAACCGTAGGTTCCTATTGATTTAAGAATAGATCAGTTATTGAGCAGTTACAACACTGCTGAATTTAATTGATTACTTTCAGCACTACTTTCTTACGGCAACACAAGCTATAAGAATGTGGTCACGGCATCTTCTTGCAGGCATGATTCAAAACATTAGAAAGAGTCAAGGAATCAATCGTCGGTCTTGACAGCAAGATAGTGGCTACCTCTCGAATTGCAACCATGACAAGGCAATCAATCAAGGTTTTAACGGTAAAATTTAGCCTCTAAATCTAAACGCTAAGAACAAAAAATCACTGAATTGATGATTTCACTGATATCAATTAAAAGCTAAATTTTTTAAAATCTAACAAAAGGATAGAGCGAGGAAAACCTCCTGTAAATCATAGATGCTTGCCTAAACTGAGCTAAATTTTGACATATCAAAGCCGAGGGCAGCATATCTTGTCATTAACAATGGCTAACCCCTTGAAAACAACAAAAAGAACCCTATAGAGATCAGATGATTCTCGACAATGTATAAGAATGCAGATTCTTCAAAACAGAGACACTAAAATCTAAAAGTTGGCAACCAGATAAATGGAAACGCTTGCGAATGCATTCAAGCTAAAAACAGCAGGTTTCATGGCATCACATTTTCGCTCTAGAGCAATCCTCAACGCAATATTCATATCGTTCTTTGCTCTTGTGGTCTTTCCATTAATCAGCAACGGAAGTGAGCCAGAGAGTGCTTTACTGGCACTTATTCCATCAGCATTAGCCATAATGATTCTTTGGTTTACATTCATCAACCAATACGTCGATTGACTCATGCAACAATCAACAAACTCTCCTTACGAGCTCGAAAACTTTAGAGCGATAGGCTTCGTATTTTTTTTATTTGGAGCCTACTATCACTGCATTGATTTTCTGGGCGTTGAAAAGACCACCCTATGGGGTATGGGCCTAACTTTTTTAGCATTAATGTTAGTTAGTATTGGCCTTTGGCTTCGATTTGCCGTAAAGAAAAGATTTTGGACATTTTTCATCTAAGAGGGCAAGAGAATTAAATAATATAAAGGCGAAAATATCATCATAGCCTCAACAAAGACTATGGCGAAAAATTCACTAGAGAATGAATAGACATGTCGTTGTTCGCAAGGCTAGTGCATCAATAACATGTCCATGAATGACAACTGAGATTTGACCCTTCTTTATAAAAGTAGATTCAGATAAAGTCATAAGTCATTTATTTGCCTCCTCATTAGGATTTTTTGGCATGTCTGAATCAATCTTTTCAGAGGAAGTGTCTCTAGAGCTCACGGATTTTTTTTTGGCTGGAGTAGAAACTTTTGACTGACTGGACTCGACCTCAGCAGATTTGGATGGAGCCGTTGGAGCGGCATTTTTCTTGACCGCAACAGATGCCTTCGGCTTCGCTGATATGTTCTTAGTTGAGGCCGACTGAACTGCGGCTCCATCTTTTTGCTTCGAAGTAGCAGCCTTAGAAGTAGCAGCCTTAGGGGCAGCAGCCTTGGAAGCGGGCGAAGCTTTAACTGGCTTCCTTAGATAATTCTTTGAACCATATGTTTTTTCAATCAAGAAGAAAATCCCTGCAAGCACTGGGATGGAGGTCAAACCACCGACAATGACTTCAAATTCTGACAGGGCCATTTCAAAACAGTAATTCCAAACAATACGCGAGCATGAATCTCGCCTTGGCATTATTTGACACCTGCAAAAGTAGCTTTTGAAGATAGAAAGAGTGCATTTTGCGGCGCCAGCCAGCATCATGCAGTAGAACACAGGAAAAATATCAAACGGCAAAGAGAAACAATTGAACAGGACTAGATATCATATTTACGGTCAACTTGTTCAATCAAAATATGTTAAAGGTTGGGATATTTGCGTCACTTGGCTATCTAATCTGAGACTGCCCAAGTAAATCAACAAATGCAATCTTATGGGAAGCCATCAGTCAGTTATGACTGGTGGGCAGGCAATTCAGGAGTCGCCAGTCGCTCTGGTTCCTTCATTGCTGCTCATGCAGCACATGCAGGCCTCATCATGTTTTGGGCTGGAGCATTCACACTCTTTGAGTTGGCTCGCTATGACGCTTTGCTGCCCATGGGGGAACAAGGATTAATCCTTCTCCCTCATTTGGCTTCATTGGGCTTAGGCCTTGGTGCAGATGCAACTATCACTAATACAGAGCCTTACATTGCTATAGCCGCATTTCACTTGGTCTCTTCTGCGGTATTAGGAGCTGCTGGTATTTGGCACACCCTCAGAGCTCCCAAGGATTTATCCAAGGCAGAAGGACGTGCAGAGAAATTCCATTTCGAATGGGATGATCCCAAAAAGCTCACTTTTATTCTTGGCCACCATCTCATCTTTCTAGGCCTAGGTGCAATTGCTTTTGTTGAATGGGCTCAGCACCACGGAATCTATGACACTGCCATTGGCGCAGTTCGCAAGGTTGAGCCCAACATTGACCTGGGAATGGTGTGGAGCTATCAGACGAATTTCCTTTCTATTAGCAGTTTAGAAGACGTAATGGGTGGCCATGCTGTATTGGCCTTTATCTTGACTATTGGTGGGGTTTGGCACATTATTACAAGCCCATTTGGACCCTTCAAGAAAATCCTGATCTACTCCGGAGAGGCAATCCTTTCCTATTCACTTGCAGGAATCGCGCTCATGGGGTTTGTCACAAGCATATGGTGTGCACAAAACACAACGATTTACCCAGTTGAATTCTACGGCGAAGCTCTAAAACTCAACTTTGCATTCTCACCCTATTTTAGTGACACAGTGCCTGTATTGAACGATGGACATACGGCAAGAGCCTGGCTTGCAAATACACACTTTTACTTGGCCTTTTTCTTCCTACAGGGCCACTTCTGGCATGCTTTGAGGAGTATGGGGTTTGATTTCAGGAGTGTCTCGAAAGCCTTGGATTCAATGGACACAGTGAAGGTGAATTAACCAGCGGCATCTAAATATCAATTGGATGACCTTCTTGGTTTTACAAGGGGGTCATTTTTTATTGACTCAAGTCAGAGAAAGGCCTAATAGTCTCTCAAGATGAAGGGGTTTCCTGTTCACATCAACAACGTCTAAAAGAGTTCAGCTCACTTGAGATCAGCCCTTCTATTGCACAGAAGAGGGCAATCAAGACCCTTGTTTCTACAGAGGCTTGATGTACAACCAATCCCCCTTCCTATCCCCATCCCTCCGTTGGAACAGTGACGTCTCAGTCATCACATTGCGTTGACCAGCCAACCCAAATGTTGCTTCAAACGTCACCGTGCCTTGAAGATCATCCACTCCGCCAGCCTCCACGGATTTGATCTTCAGTGCCAACCAACGCACATCGTGGCAATTCTTCCGCAACTCCTTGCGACGTTGCGCCAAAGACGTTGCTGTGTCGGGATGTGTTTCTATCAAATAATCAACTTCAGCGAACGCAAAAGCCGAATAACGCGAACGCATCAACTGTTCAGCAGTGATCGCCCATCGCTCCCCACGATGCAGAGGTTCGCAACAGCTGTCGTAACTCATTCCACTCAAGCAAGGGCATGGCTCTGTACTTTTCAATGCTCCGAAACCAGTAGCTCTTACCATTGCTTGAGCTCCGTCAAGGCAGGCAAGGGTCGCATCAATGCGGATAAGGCGACACCTTCGCGTAGAGCTAGCACCAATCCAGCCGCCTCCAGATAAGAGCCTGCTTTCAACACTTCAGATCCCACACCAAGAGCTGTTGACGTGACCTCCAGCACGGACGGATTGACAACACTGATCACAGGAACCCTGCGCTCAAGACAAGCCAACACCGCTTCTCCACCGAGAGCACCCTCTGGGACAACCAACACTCCCAAATCATCAGCGACAAGATCACTTGGGTTGGCAGCTGCACGCTGGATCAACGCTGGTGCCTGACTTAAACCCACCAACACGCACGCCAAAAAGGTGTAACCCAACTCTTCCGCTGCAGCACGAGGATCCAACTGCAGATCCAGCGACAACGGCGACAAGGCCGGTGCATGGGCGCAGGGTATCTGCAGGTGGCGCACCAGTAGATGGCTGATCACTGCTTCGGCGCCCGCCAAGGCATCCACACCACTGCCATGGCGGTAGGCATCCAAAGCCTCACTTCCCTGATCGTCGGGGAAGCGAGCAACCACCGCAATCGCCGATGCACCGTTGGCTTTTAAGCGTTCACCTGCCCGCAATAGGGAATCGGGGCGCTCAAGGGTGCCCCAACTCGCCCCGCTCTGGCCTAGTCCCAAATGCACACCTAAGGGCACATCGCTAGTCACCACAGGGCCAATTTCAATGCCCAGCGTTGCTCTACAACCATCGGCTACCTGCAGGTGGCGTTGACGCAACTCAGGTTCGATACCGGCATCCAGAAGCAAGCCAATCCGCTGCTGGCGCACAGATCGCAGCGCCCAATCGCCGGTAGCAAAGCGGTCGAGTCCATAGCCCTCCACATAGTGAATGCGTGGATCTTTCCAATACAGAGAAGCCCCATTCATCACGTTGGGATGGGTGATCAAACACCCGGAGGCGGCAGCCAAAAGCCTGGCACTCGGTAGCGCATCGCCGGCATACCCGCCGATCGCACAACCAATCCCCGTTGGGATCAGCATCAACGTGGGCAGGGGAGATCCCAAGGCAAGCCCCTCACTCACTCGATCAACACCGCTTCAATCTGCAAGACAGCACCCCGTTCCTGCCCTGAATGATTGACAGCGGTAATAGCCCAGCGCAGGGGGGCACCATGAAGGCACAATTGATCTTTCACCCAAGCGCGCAAATCAGACGCCTTTAGATCTTTCGGCCAAGGCAAAGTCAACGTTTTCGACGCCAAGCTCATTTCTGGTACTGACCAAACTGAGCTTCGTAGAGTGCATCCTCTTGACCCGCTAGAAGCCGCAGATCAGAACAAGGGAAGGCAACGCAAAGCAAGGTGAACCCTTCAGCGCGTAGGTCTTCCTTGACACCCATCGCATCCGGTTGCTCCACTGCTCCGCTTTTCAGACGAGCAGCACAGGTCGTGCAAACGCCTGAACAGCAAGAACTCGGAAGCATGACCCCGGCTTCTTCCGCAGCCGCCAACACGGTTTGATCAGAACGACAGGAAAAGCTGTGTTCAACAGCATCCACTTCGATGCTGACGTTGTAAGTGACAGCAACACTGGCGTGATCGCTCATCCTGAAAGAAAAGCCTTGGTCATTCATCTTCTCAGGGCAACAGTCCCTCTGACCTCAGATCTGCGCAAAGACTCCATTGAGAAGGATGGGGGGCTAGGTATTCCGGTGGGTTTCCCTGCTCAGGGGCGGTGAGAACAAAGTCGAAACTGATCGAGCAGCGGAGCGATTCAGGATCACCATTCGCCAACACGCTGTGGTCAAGCCGGGAAGGGAACAAAACCAGCAGTCCACCCTCTGGAGCCAAGTCCCAGGTTTCCGCATTAAAAGGGTGATCTTTAGCAATCGGCCCCCCATGGCCAGCGGCAAGCCCCGACACGAGTTCATTGCTTTGCAGTGGGGAATGAACACGAAGCACACCCTCCTCACCCGAACCATCCCCAGTGAGATACAACACCGCACTGAGATGGGCATTGGGATGGTGATGGCGTCCCACGAGCTGATCCCAGTCGCTCAGCACAGGCCAGCAGCGCTGAAGATGCAACGCCACTCGGCTGCAATCAAACCCAACCGCCCCCAAATAACGCATGGCCTGCTCTGCCACTTTTTGAACCAAGGGAGCAAACTCAGGTTGGCGATGCAACTGCCAAACACCGTTGATATCACCAGTCCAAGCGCATCCCTCACAGGGGTTACCCACCGCCTCACCCCTGAGAGCCAGCAGTGTCTGTAAATGCCCAGCAAGGTCAATCGGATCGATTGCCAGCTTGGTTGTCGCCACAACCGTTGGGAAAAGCTGGTGAAGAGTCAAAGTCATCTCTCCATTAAAAAAGCCGGCCCTTCGGCCGGCAAAAGAATGGTGAAAAGAAACCTAGGCGCCTGCAGCAGCTGAGCCACCAACCACTTCCAGGATTTCCTGGGTAATGGCTGCCTGACGCGCTTTGTTGTAGTCAAGGGTGAGCGTCTTGGCCAACTCCTTGGCATTGTCACTTGCATTGTTCATTGCAGTCATGCGACTTGCCAACTCGGAGGCTGCCGACTCCTGCAGCGAACGCAGGAGTTGATTTTGCAAATACAAAGGCAACAACGCATTCAACAATTGATCAGGACTTTGCTCAAACACGATGTCTGAAGGCAAAGCAGGTTGAGAATTCTCAGGTGCACTTCCTGCTTCCACAGATAGGCGACCTTCTTTTGTGGTAAGCCTGAAGATTTCATCATCTGCCTCAGCAATCCCTTGAGGGTCAAGAGGCAGAAGCGTTTGAACCACAGGCTTGCAGCTCACCAAATTAATGAACTTGGTGAAGATGATCTCAACTCGATCAGAAGTCTCAGACAGAAACTCAGCGAAAATCTCGCTAGCTATGGAACCAGCTTCATCAGCAGTAGGTACCTGCTCCAAGCCCGTAAAAGTAGCTTGAATTGGATAATTACGGTTGGTGAAATAGCTGATTGCTTTGCGTCCAATCAACACAAGAGCGACTTTGTAACCCTGGCGTTGAAGCTCAGCAAAACGTTTCTCTGTGCGCTTGATGATATTGGAGTTGTAACCACCACAAAGACCACGGTCACCAGTAACGGCCATCAAGGTAATGGTTTGAACAGCACGCTGCTCCAACAGAGGAGCATCAGCATCTTCAAAGCGCATGCGCGCTTGGAGATTTTCGAGAAGACGTGCGAGCCGATCGGCAAACGGACGGCTACGCAGCACTTGTTCTTGGGCACGACGAACTTTGGCCGCAGCCACGAGGCGCATGGCCTCAGTGATCTTGCGGGTGTTCTTGACCGATTTAATCCGGTCCCGGATCTCTTTGAGATTTGCCATGGCTTAAGCCCTCAGTTGGCGGAGGCCAGCATGGTGGACACAACTTCCGCAATTGCCTCTTTCAGAGTGGTCTCGGCTTCAGGGCTCAAGACCTTCTCTGTTTGGATTTTGCTGATGAACTCAGGCTTGTTGCTCTTGAGGTACTCACGCAACTCACGGGAGAACTGAACAACCTCTTCAACAGGGACATCATCAATCAGGCCTTTGACACCTGCATAAACAATGGCCACCTGCTCAGCCAGAATCAATGGACTGAATTGAGGCTGCTTCAGAAGCTCACGAAGACGCTTGCCTCGGCTGAGCTGCTGCTGTGTAGCGGCATCAAGATCCGAAGCAAACTGAGAGAACGCAGCTAGTTCATCAAACTGAGCCAATTCAAGCTTCAGGGTGCCGGCAATCTTCTTGATCGCCTTGGTCTGGGCTGCACCGCCAACACGACTCACAGAGATACCAACGTTGATCGCAGGCCGTAGTCCTGAGTTAAACAAGTCAGAACTGAGGAAGACCTGACCATCCGTAATCGAAATCACGTTGGTTGGGATGTAAGCAGAAACGTCACCGGCCTGGGTCTCAATGATCGGCAGGGCGGTCATCGAACCTTTGCCCATAGCGTCAGAGAGCTTTGCAGCACGCTCAAGCAAACGGCTGTGGCAATAGAACACGTCACCGGGGTAAGCCTCACGACCCGGCGGACGACGCAGAAGCAATGACATCTGGCGGTAGGCCTGAGCTTGCTTGGTCAGATCGTCATAGATGACCAACGTTGCCTTGCCTTTGTACATGAAGTACTCAGCAATCGATGCCCCTGTGTAAGGAGCTAGGTACTGCAGGGCCGCAGGTTCTGATGCGTTTGCTGCCACCACAACGGTGTAATCAAGAGCACCACGCTCACGCAGCACTTCAGTGACCTGTGCCACAGAGGCGGCTTTCTGTCCGATGGCAACGTAAACACAGACAACGTCCTGATCAGCCTGATTCAGGATCGTGTCAATACAAATGGCTGTCTTACCGGTTTGACGGTCACCAATGATCAGCTCCCGCTGACCACGACCAATTGGAATCATGGCGTCGATAGCCGTGATGCCTGTCTGCATCGGCTCATGAACAGACTTACGCTGAATGATTCCAGGAGCTGGAGACTCAATCAATCGGGATTCAGTCGTAGCGAGGTCACCCTTGCCGTCGATTGCAACACCAAGTGGATTAACCACGCGTCCCAGCATGGCGTCACCAACGGGAACGGAAGCAATCTTGCCTGTGGCTCGGACGGTGCTTCCCTCCTGAATGCCAAGGCCCTCGCCCATCAGCACAATGCCAACGTTGTCATCTTCGAGGTTGAGGGCAATCCCTTCGGTGCCGTCTTCGAACTCAACCAGCTCACCAGCCATCACCTGCTGAAGGCCATAGACGCGGGCGATGCCGTCACCTACTTGGAGGACAGTGCCGACGTTGGTGACAGATACGGACTTGTCATAGTCCTCGATCTGCTGTTTGAGAATGGCGCTGATCTCGTCGGGTCTGATGGAAACCATGGCGGGAAAACCCAGGAGCGGGTGGTGAGTGAAAGGGCGAGATGAAGGGGTGGCTTAGCTCAGCTCGCCTTAGCGAGTGCAAGACCAAGGCGTCGAACCTGACCGGAGAGGCTGGCATCGATCACCTGAGAACCGAGGTTGACGACAAAGCCACCAATCAACGATGGATCGACCTTGAGATCGATTTCAACAGCATTGGTTCCAGCCATTGACTGGACTTTGGTGGTCAATGCGGCCTGCTGTTCTTCAGTCAGCGGTTGAGCGGCGCGTACATGCGCTAGAGCAATATTCCGAGACTCCCGATAGAGCTCGAGATAGCGCAAAAGCACCGCTTCAAGGGCCGGTAGTCGCTGGCGATCAGCCAAAACCTTGAGCAAGTTCATCAACGAAGGGGTGACTTGCTCTGAAAGAAGACTGGTTAAAGCTTTCTTCTTTGCCTCTGGCTCGAGAACAGGAGATGTCATTGCATCACGAAGAGGCTCTGAACTTTCCCAAGCAGAAAGAAGGTCCTTGCACTGATTAGCGACTTCTTCTGATTCCTGACGGACGTCAGTGACCTGAAGCAGAGCGTCGGCGTAAGGGGTGGCTAGAGAATTTAGAAGAGGCATTTAGACGTCCTCCAAGTTAGAAATAGAGGAGTCGATGAGCTTCGCTTGAGCCTTGCTGTCAAGGCGGTTGGGAAGTTCAGCCAAAGCCTTGTCGATAGCTGAAAGAGCCGCTTCACGACGGAGCTGCTCAGTGAGGCGAGCACCTTCTGCAGTGAGATCAGCCAAGGCATCTTGCTTGAGTGCAGCCATGGCCTGAATCGTTCTCTTTTCACCGTCAGCGCGAATCGCTTCAGCACGAGCTTGGCCATCAAGGCGGATTTTTTCAGCCTTTTGTTGAGCAGCCGAAAGCTCTTCTTGAGCTTTAGAGAGTTCAATTGTGGCCGTCTTCAAACGCTTTTCAGCATCTTGAAGATCCTTAAGGATGGTTTCGCGTCTGCGCTCGAGCATCCCCCCCAGAAATCCTTTCAGAAACCAATACAAAACACCGATCACGATGACCAGGTTGATCAGATTGGTTTCAAAAAGATTGAGGTTGATTCCGAATCCACCCTCAGAAGCAATTAAAGGAAATAAAAGAGTCATCAGGCAGCTAGCAGTCGTTTAATGATCTGTGAGCTGAGTTGATCAACCTGAGCCATCAACTTTGCTTGGGCAGATTCACGTTGAGACTCAATTTCTTTACGAGCTTGTTCTCGAGTGCGATTAGCTTCAGTTTCCGCAGCAGCTAATGCCTCGCGGTAAAGAGAATCAACTTCCGTTTCTGCATCAACAATGGCTGATTGTGCAGCTTGTCTAGCGCCTCGTAGTTGATCTTGAAGGTCGGCCTCGAGTCGTCGAACTTGCTCAAGCTTTTGCTTGGCGTCAGCACGACTCGTATTGATATATCCCTCACGATCTTCCACGACCTTGCCAACTGGCCGGAAGAACAGAGAATTGAGCAGAAAGGTTAGGAGAACCACCTGAATAGCCATTAAAGGCAAGGTGGCATCGAGGTCAAAGAGACCTCCCTCCGGAACCGCCGCTTCAGCGAACAGAAGCCAGGTCATGGAAGAGGTGAGCTGGAGATGAGCAAGGAATTACGTAGAGAGTTATACGGGGAGCGACCCTAAAAAAAGGGACGGCCCCCAACTCTGCATCATGCGAATGGGTTGGCGAACAGAAGCACCAGGGCCACCACAAGGCCGTAGATCGTCAGAGACTCCATGAATGCCAGAGAAAGCAGCAGGGTGCCGCGGATCTTGCCCTCGGCTTCAGGCTGACGAGCAATGCCTTCAACAGCACCTTGGGAAGCGCTGCCCTGACCGATACCAGGACCGATGGCAGCCAGGCCTACAGCCAGACCAGCAGCAACGACGGAGGCTGCAGAAGTGATGGAATCCATGTTGAGTGCGTTTGGGGGCGCGCCGGAAGGCGCTGAGAGTTATGAAGTGGGAGTTAGATCACCCTGCGCAGGGACACCTTCACTGAGGAAAGTGGGCCCGAATGTTGATGGTCGGACCTGCGCGCAAAATTTTCTAGCAGACGAGCCTTCGAAAAGGCCGTTGATCAACTAATGCGCTTCGTGAAGACCTTCACCGATGTAGAAGGCCGCAAGAGTCGCAAAAATAAGAGCCTGAATAGCGCTGGTGAAGAGGCCGAGCAACATCACCGGAAGGGGAACAATCAGGGGCACCAGATAAACAAGCACACCTACTGCCAGTTCATCAGCAAGGATGTTTCCGAAAAGACGGAAAGAAAGAGACAGAGGCTTGGTAAATTCCTCGATGATCTTGAACGGGAGCATGATGGGGGTCGGCTCCACATACAGCTCGAAGAATCTCCAACCCTTCTTGCTCAAACCGGCGTAGAAATAGGCCAGTGTCACAAGCAGAGCCATCGCCACCGTGGTGTTGATGTCTGCAGTTGGAGCACCAAGTTCTCCTTCTGGGAGTTCGATCACCTTCCAAGGAATCAGTGCGCCACCCCAGTTACTGACAAAAATGAACAGAAACAGGGTGCCGATGAACGGGAGCCATTCGCGGTAGTACTTCTCTCCGATCTGATCACGAGAGAGATCACGAATGTAATCCCACAAGAACTCAAGAAGGTTCTGCGCACCTTTTGGATCGCGACTAAGATTTTTAGTACCAACCAGCACAAAGGCCAGCAGGGCACCGATCAAAATCCAAGAGCTGAGGAAAATCTGGCCGTGCAGATTGAGGTTACCGATCTGCCAATACAGATGGTGACCAACCTCCAGTTCGGCTAACGGCAGTGTGAAAGGCAGCAAAGCCATGAATGCAGAAGAGGGATGCGCGAGATCAGCCGTCGAAAACGGTCTGAAGAATCAAGGCGGGCTTGTACAGGAGAAAACCTACAAATGCAGGTAAGAGGTCGAGTTGGGGGAATCGAGCTGCCGAAACGATGAGGACAATCGGAACAACGAGCTGAAAACGACCAACTTGACGGGAACCTCCACCGAGCCGGGCCACGCTGCGGGCGAGTAGACGCAAGTAAAAAAGACCAGCGACAGCTCCAACAAGCAGGCTTCTGGCAACAAAAAGATCGAAGTAAAACGAAGCGAACAAAATCGCAACGACAGACACGATCACTGTGGCCAGCAACAAACGCACTTGAAGCCGAGCGAAAGACTCCATTCCATTTCCAGCCGGGTTATTAACCGCAGCTGAATCTGAGGAGGGCAAGGCTTGCAAAGTGCGCCTGAGAAAGCGGGCGGAATCTATCACGTGATTCCACTAAACAACCCATCATCGGCTTCGAGCAAAAGCAATTTTTTGCTCATGAGCTCTCTGGCTAAAGAGGCAGTTGTGTGGTCTCCACTAAGGATTCCTAGTGGAACGTTGGGGTTTTCATCCACTAGACGGAGCAAGCTCAATTCCTCATCTGAAAGGGAGATGGGTTCGAGATCTGGACCCAGCATGCTTTTGGAAGGCCACCCCCACAGACATGACTGGCGTCGACCACACGCTTGAAGCAGCGTTTCATCGTTCTCCCAGCACAAAGGATGAACAGGTTGAGCACTCACAAAAAACTCAAAGTGACTGATATCAGGGTCGAGCTGCTCAACAAGTGCCCATTGGTCTGATGGCGGTAAAGATTGCGCTCTTGATAGCAAGTCACCCTTGAGCAATCGAGCTGGGTCCCAGACAGAAGGGTTCGAAAACCCAGCGAAGTAAAGGCCTGATGACTTAATTAAAGCCATCAACCTTTCGAGGTCATAACTGGTTTCTTGAGGATGCAAATACATGTCGGCAAAGTTGGCATCCGCATGGGTGTCAATCGCCCAACGTTGTTCGTGGATACGGCGCAAACGATTGGTCTCAGGCAATTCAGACAACAGCTCACGCCCCAACCTCAAGCCGTCCGCACCTATCCCCGCTTCCAAAAGCGCCAGGGCTTGCTGCGTACGGTGAATTTCCCAACGGCCAGCATCGGCATACAAAAACAGATGCAAAAGTCCATGAGGGGCTAGACGCTGTCCAAGCGCTTTCAATCCAGCCAGCGGGTCGCGCAGGTGATGCAAAACACCTACTGAGTTGATGTAATCAAAACAACCTTCATCGTCAAGGTCCAACAGGCTTCGTTGTTCCTGACGCAGGGATCGAACCTGTTCAGCGCCGCCTGAACGACGCAAGCGCTCTCGTGCCACGTCGAGTGCTCCCGCACTGATATCCACGGCCAAAATCTCCGCCCCTGGATTGAGATGGCAGAGATAGTCCGTACTGACGCCAGTGCCACACCCCGCATCAAGAATTCGAATCGGACCAAGGTTTGAATCCCGCGATTCAAGTCCTCCTCGCACAACAGCGAGCACGCTGTCGTGGCACCAGCGCCAGTTGTATCCAGGGGGAGGGCCGTCTTGAAGGGGGTCTCCTGGATAGGGAAAGCGGTCATAAAAAGCGCTCACCACAGGAGTCGCTACATCCGAGGGAGGAGTGTTCATAAAGCCGCCAATTCTGGAAGGAGTCGTTCAAGGGAGCATTTCACGGGAGCTCGCCCTTGCACCCAAAACCTCATCAGAGCTGCAAACATTTGTTCATGGCTGCCCAGAACCCTGAGAGATGGGCCGTAACCTGACGCAATCCGGCTTGCTCTCGTTCATGACAGTGACCGCCAGTAGCGGCAGCCCAAGGGTTTCCCCTCAGCTGTACGACACCCTGCCGCTCTCCAGTGTCCGTCAGGCTGAGCAGCAGGACCGCTTTCCAGACGGTGGTGAGCTCGACACTCTGATCACGTTTTTCCGAAGTGGGAATGATCGACTTGACGCAGCTCGCCTCTTAGCAAGCAATGCTGAATCAATCGTTGCCCGTGCCGCCAATCGAATTTTTGTAGGCGGCACTCCCCTCTCGTTTTTGGAGGCGCCACTTAGCTCTGGAGAGGTGTCATCCAAAGACGCCACTCCATTAGCCGCTGATCAGGTTGCTTTTCAAGACTCAGTGCGCACCTTCACAGGCACTGAGTCCAGCGCTAGCAAGGGCAACTTCCTGAGCAGACTGCTCCAGGGCAACGACGATGGTGATGTACGCATCGTTTTGCCAACTGGTTTCACAGCCATCAGTGTGGCGAAATACGGCCCAGGGAACATGCGCAAATCCGTGCGCGATCTTGGTTGGTTCCTTCGCTATGTCGGCTACGCCTTAGTAGCCGGAGACCCAAGCATTCTTGCTGTCAATACACGCGGATTAAGGGACCTACTTGAAAAGGGTTGCTCCCTGCTGGCAACGAACGTGGCCCTCCAAGAAATGCGTGCAGCATCTGCCGCCTTATTAAGGGATCGCCCTGAGGCCCGTCGTCTCACCATCGAATGCTTTGACGTCCTGCTCAAAGAGCTTGCAGTCCCAACACCTTCGACACGTCAGAAGTTAGGCAGTTCCGTACGCCAGGGTCTTCAACTCCCTGCGATCTATGCGTTGGCTTCCGAAACAGCTCAGCGTTTTGAAATGCGTTCAGGACTTTCCGGCGCTGAAAAAGCGGAGATTATTCGCGCTGCCTACAGGCAGGTTTTCGAACGGGACATCGCTAAGGGTTACTCGCAAACCCCTTGTGAAGTGGAAGCCAGCCAGCTCGTTCAGGGCAAATTATCCATGCGCGAATTCATTCGCGCACTGGGGAAAAGCAAGGAATACAGGACCCAGTTTTATGGCCGCTTCGTCAACAGCAGAGTCGTAGAACTTGCTTACAGACATTTTCTTGGCCGCGGAATCAGTTCCCTCGAAGAATTTCGAAAGGCCTTCTCGATCGTTAGCAATCAAGGCCTCAATGGTCTTGTCGATGTCTTGATCAACGGTGCGGAGTACGCCCAAACCTTCGGAGAAGAGACCGTTCCTTACCTCCGTGATCTCGGCGAAGAGGCACAGGAAAGTGCTGGCTGGGGTTCAAATCGCCGCCTATTCCGATTTAGCGCTCCTTTTGAGTCTGCACCTCAATACGTCACCCTTTATGCGGCCTACCGACAGCCTTTAGGAGACCAGCACGTCTACGGAGGTGGGAATGATCCAATCGGCAATCAATACGGAGCGATTTTCCCGTCGGCTACTGCATCAGTTTCCACACGCCCAGCCCCCTTCGGATACGACACCAGGCGACTATTGGTGAGTAATGGCCTGACCCAACCGGGTCAAATGGACAGCCCCCAGTTCCGCAGTAGCAGACCTCGCCGACTTGGGCCCACGGTTGTGCGTCTTCAACAGATCGCAACTGGGGGGAACTCGATCCCACGCCGAGCTGGACAACCCAGCATCCGTGGGACTGAGTCAAGTACGCAAGCAGTGATTAAAGCTGTTTATGTTCAGGTTCTTGGAAATACCGGTTACGCCACTGAGAGAGTTGAAAGCGCAGAAAACAGACTTGAAAACGGTGATATCAATCTGCGTGAATTCATTCGCCTAGTTGCTCGGTCGAGTCCATTCCGTCGTCGCTACTGGGAAGGCCTGTACATCACCAAGGCCATCGAAGTCATGCACCGGCGTCTGCTTGGTCGCCCCACATTTGGCCGCTGGGAAATCGATGCTCTATTCGACACCGCTGCGCGTCAGGGTTTCTATGGCTTGGTCGATGCTCTTATCAATAGTCCAGAGTTTTCAGAATGCTTCGGTGATGACACCGTTCCGTACGAACGCTTCATCACTCCAAAGGACCTCACCAGTCGACGTGCGCCGACATGGAAAGAGCAACTCAATCTTGAAGCCCAAATTGAGTTCAACCTAAGAACACGCCCTGAAATCAAATCAGGAAGCAGCTTCAAGACTACTGGTGACATAACCCCAAGGAATCTTCAGTCCAAAGCAAACAGCTCGATTGATAATTGGGTTCGATCGGCACCACTCCCCAAATCTGATTCCCGTGAATCGTCCATCGCACTCACCAAACCTGAGAGCACTACAACTAATCAAAAGCAACCCTCTTGGACTGCGAAAGTTAGTTTCAAAGGGTCGGCATCTCCAGAGGTGCCAGGTGCACGTCTGAGTCGAGCTCTTGACAGCCAGGATGTAGCAGGCTTCGCCAGCAAAATAGGTATTTCGTCCTGGATTGAGCTCAGGCCTCCATTCACTGAAGACGAATTAAAATATGCGGTCGAAGAAACTTACAGGCAACTACTGGATTTCATACCATTTGAAGGCGAGAGGCTTACTAGTGCTGAGTCGAAACTACGCAACTTAGATATTAATTTGGCGGAATTCATAGAAGCCGTCGCAATGAGCGACACATTCCAACAAAGGCTCTCTCGAATCGCCCCACTAAAAGTTGCACCTGCCGCAAGTCTGGCCCTCCTTGGAAGAACGGCTAGCCCATCTGAGGTAGCTGAATTTTTGAAGACACGAGCAGAAGAAGGTCAACGTCAGGCCATTAGCAACCTGATGAAACGTCGAAACCCTGCTGATTGCAATCGCCTTCTCCAGATCAAGCTCAGTTCTTTCTCAGGAAGAACACCCTTCAGCAATTTGAAGAAGATGAGGGGAGAGCAAATACTTGCTCCCACCGAGCTCACCACTGGCTCCCAACTTGAAGCTTTAGTTTTCCCCTCTAAAGAAAGCTCACGCTCCAAATTCGACTCAACGACAAGTCAACCCTTCAGCAAACAAGCATTTGCAGTTTCAATACAGGAAAGACAACAGCCTGGCCTAGCGAATGCTCTTCAGACGAAAGATGCGAGTGGCTTCTCACGTAGAGGTGGAATCTCCTCATCTATTCAACTTAAAGCTCCATTCACCGAGGAAGAACTACAAATTGCGGTAAGCGAAACTTACAGACAACTTTTAAACAGGATACCCCTTGACAATGAGCGCTTAGACACAGCCGAATCACAATTACGCAACATGGATATTGACCTCTCGGGATTTGTGAAATCTATAGCTATGGGCGATGCTTTTCAAAACCGCTTATTCAGCATGTCTCCTCTCCGCGCAGCTGCGGCAGCAGGCCTTGCATTACTCGGTCGCGCCAGCACACCCGCAGAAGTCTCAGAGTTTTTAATCACCCGTGCTCGCGATGGCCAACAACAAGCAACTCTTTACTTCCTCAATAAAAGGAAGGAAGAAGATGCAGATGAAGTTCCACAAATCAATGGAATGAACACGTCACCAGGACAGGACCAAGCCACCGTTATCCGCACGTCAATGCTTTACAGAGGGAATGCAGGGCTTAACCCACCCATGGATTCGCCCCTATAAGCTTCATTCAATGATCCAAGACCTAGCCATACAACAGCCCGCCCATTAACAACCATTGGGTACATTGATCAATTAGACCAAAGCAAGGAATACTTACTCCTCGCAAAATAAATGCATATTATGCCTGCAAACGCAAAACAAGCAGACAAATAAACCTTAACCCTTGAAAGAAGGTACTCAAAAATCAACACCCCAGCTCTCCAAAACGGAAGACAAAAGGGCTTGAAACACTCGAAGCAACCTTTTGCATTTCGTGTTTGTGAATTCAGGAGTATCGCCCATAAACTTCTTAATACAAGGAGGCATGCAACCAATTCGGCAGCAATGAAGATCTGTTACCGACTCAGAGGCGATTCTTGCTGTTGAAGGAGAATGAAGGGGCGAAAGTTGGATACGGCTGCTGCCACTTCCAATTTCTTCGAGAAAGGTCAACAGATACAACATCTGCACCCTTTTCGGCCTGGATTACCCGTCCAACCCCCAAGCAGCCCTTAAGCTGCTTACTGATCTCTTAGAGATCACCATATTCACCCCACATTCACCGGCATATCGGCCTCCTTCGGGCGGCCGCTTGTTTCGAGGTAGAACTGCATGAGCATCGTCTCCAACTCGATCATCAACGCGGACGCCGAAGCCCGCTATCTCAATCCTGGCGAATTGGACCAGATCAAGTCCTTTGTCAGTGGCGGACAACGCCGTTTGCGTGTCGCTCAGGTTCTCAGCGAGAGCCGTGAGCGCATCGTCAAAACAGCAGGTGGTCAGCTGTTCCAGAAACGTCCCGATGTCATTTCCCCTGGTGGCAATGCCTACGGCCAAGAGATGACCGCAACCTGCTTGCGTGACATGGATTACTACCTCCGTCTTGTCACTTACGGCGTCGTTGCTGGCGATGTCACACCGATCGAAGAGATTGGCGTGATTGGTGCCCGTGAGCTTTATCGCTCTCTTGGCACACCTCTTGAAGCCATGGCTGAGTCCGTGCGCGAAATGAAATCAGTTGCCATGAGTATCCTCACGGGCTCAGATGCCGAAGAGGCTGGCTTCTATTTCGATTACGTGATCGGCGCTCTCGCCTGAATCATCGGAATCACCAATCTTCCACGCCACTTCATCTGATCCATGCAAGACGCGATCACCAACGTTATTAACAAGTCCGACGTTCAAGGCTTGTATTTGGACACCACGTCCATGACCAGCCTCGAGCAGTATTTCACCAGTGGTGAACTGAGAGTTAAAGCTGCAGCAACGATCAGTGCCAATGCTTCTTCAATCATCAAAGAAGCTGTAGCCAAATCCCTGCTGTACTCAGACATCACACGTCCAGGCGGCAATATGTACACCACGCGTCGCTATGCAGCTTGCATACGCGACCTTGATTACTACTTGCGCTATTCCACCTACGCGATGCTCGCTGGTGACACCTCCATCCTTGATGAGCGTGTTCTGAACGGTCTCAAAGAGACCTACAACTCCTTGGGAGTTCCGATCGGCGCAACCGTCCAGGCCATCCAAGCCATGAAAGAAGTCACCGCTTCCCTGGTCGGCCCTGATGCCGGCAAAGAGATGGGTGTCTACTTCGACTACATCTGTTCTGGTCTGGGCAACTGATGCGTCTCTTCAAGGTCACAGCCTGCATCCCCTCTCCTGAGAAGGTCCGTTCGCAGCGAGAGTTGCAGAACACTTTTTTCACCAAGTGGGTTCCCTACGAGAGCTGGTTCGCTGAACAACAGCGAATCCAGAAGCAAGGTGGCCGCATCATCAAAGTTGAACTTTGTACAGGTGGCCTTCAGGTCAACGTTGGGAATTAATCACCAACTCGTTTCAATGCATCACACCCACCCGGCCTAGGTCGGGTTTTTTGTTGTTTTGGCTTGGCAAAACGTTCAGAGGACGGCTCAATAGAAGCCGGACTCTTCATCTCTAGATCTCTTGAGCGACACCAGCGTGACCTCCAGAAAGAGCCGACCCAAGCGGAAGGGGGGTCTTAAAAGCCCTAAGGATTCAGCATCCACTCCGCATGGATTCTGGCAACGTTTGTTACCTCTCAATTGGTCTCTTTGGCCAACAGAAGCGAGGCTCCTGCTCAGTCTCACTGCCATCTGGTGTGTTGCTGGATTATTGGTATTGGCATCTGCAAGCTGGTGGGTTGCCGCTCGCGAACAGGGAGAAGGGGCTTACTACCTCAAACGCCAATTGGTCTGGATGGTGGCTAGCTGGAGCCTGATGACGTTCGTTGCATCTACAACACTGAAACGTTGGCTCAAAATCGCCGGCCCTGGTCTCTGGATCGGCTGTCTGATGGTGGCTGCCACCTTGGTGATGGGCACCACCGTGAATGGAGCAAGTCGGTGGCTCGTGATTGGTCCCATCCAGATCCAACCATCAGAGTTGGTCAAACCATTTGTGGTTCTTCAAGCTGCCAACCTCTTCGCCCATTGGAAACGGAACGCACTCGATCAAAAACTGCTCTGGCTAGCAAGCTTCGCCATCCTCGTTCTACTGATCCTCAAACAGCCGAATCTCAGTACCGCGGCTCTGATCGGTCTGTTGATCTGGTTGATGGCATTTTCTGCAGGGCTTCCCTTGCTTCAACTGTTTGGAACCGCACTAGCTGGAGGCATGCTCGGAATCAGCAGCATCCTGATTAATGAATACCAACGCATCAGAGTGATCTCGTTTCTGAATCCTTGGAACGATCCCCAGGGTGATGGATATCAACTCATTCAAAGCCTGCTCGCGATTGGATCAGGTGGGATTTTTGGCCAGGGATTCGGCCTATCAACCCAGAAACTGCAATATCTGCCCATTCAAAGCACAGATTTCATCTTCGCTGTCTATGCCGAAGAGTTTGGTTTCGTGGGGTCTGTGATGTTGCTTGTGTTTTTGATGCTGATGGGCTTCTTAGGGCTTCGTGTTGCTTTGCGCTGCCGAAGCAACCAGGCAAGACTTACAGCCATTGGCTGTTCAACCCTTCTCGTGGGGCAGTCATTGATGAATATTGCAGTGGCCTCCGGAGCCATGCCCACAACAGGCCTTCCCCTACCTCTGGTCAGCTACGGAGGCAATTCATTGCTCTCCAGCATGGTGATTATTGGCTTATTAATCCGATGCTCACTCGAATCCACTGGCTTAATCGGTAGTCGCAGCCTTCGCGAGCAACAGCGTCATGGATAAGGTGATCTTGAATTGATCCCGGTCGCACCGGTACAACCATTTCCTCATTCGAGCTGGCACTGTCCGACCTTGCCCGCAGCAGCGAGCAACTGCTCAACCATGCGCTGCAGCAGCCTGGTCCAATCACGGTGGCTCTTGTCTTTGCCGGAGGAGCTTTAACCAGCCTGGGCCCCTGTTCCCTGTCTTTGCTACCTGTCACGCTCGCGTACCTAGCCGGCTTCGATAGCAAGCAAAAGCCTTGGCAACGCAGTCTTTCGTTTTGTGCTGGCATCGTGGGAGCCCTGGTTGTGCTGGGCAGCCTGAGTGGATTGCTGGGCCGCATCTACGGTCAAATCCCTGGTTTGGTACCAACCCTTGTTGCAGTCCTAGCAATGGTGATGGGGCTCAATCTTCTGGGCGTGGTTCGAATCCCCCTTCCCGCAGGACCCGACCCGATGCGTTGGACCAGCAAGGTGCCCGCTCCGCTAGCCCCGGTTGCAGCCGGATTGGCGTTTGGGCTCGCTGCTTCACCCTGCACAACTCCGGTACTGGCTGTGCTACTTGGCTGGATTGCCAGCACGGGACGTCCCCTCCTTGGAGTGCTGATGCTCACAAGCTTCGGGATTGGTCAAGTGCTACCTCTCCTCCTTGCGGGCAACTTGGCAGCCTCACTCCCACGGTTGCTGGCGTTACGGCCCATCGGCCGGTGGGTTCCTCCAATCAGTGGGGTGGTCCTGCTTGCCACAGGCACGCTCACGTTGTTAGCAAGATTGACCTGATCCGATGCCTGCACTGCGCCGACTCTTCGCCCTGCTCTCGGATCTTCGATTAGCAATTCTGCTCCTTCTGCTGATTGCGGGAGCAAGCGCCCTTGGGACCATTCTTCCGCAGAACGAAGCGCCTGATTTGTATCTCGAGCGTTTTAATGCAGACCCATGGCTCGGAATGATCAATGGCGAACAGATGTTGCAACTGCAGTTGGACAGCATCTATTCGAGCGTGTGGTTTTTAAGCCTTTTAGCTTGGCTGGGATTGGCCTTGATCTTGTGCAGCTGGCGTCGTCAATGGCCAGCACTGCTCGCCACTACGCGCTGGATTGACTACCGCCAACCCAGGCAACTGAGCAAGTTAGCGTTGGCCGAATCCATTCTCTGTTCCAACGGTGAGTCGGCCTTAGACACACTGAGCGAGGAACTTCAAAAGCAAGGCTGGCAGGTCCAGAGGAATGAGGATCGCCTGGCGGCGCGGCGCGGCGTGATTGGCAAGGTTGGACCCTTATTGGTTCACACCGGCTTGGTGCTGCTGCTAATCGGGGCTGCATGGGGAGCACTTTCAGGAAACCGCTTGGAACGCTTCCTTGCGCCCGGCCGAGCTCTCGACCTACTTGATCCATCTGGCAACAACCGGCTTTCGCTCACCCTCGAGCGCTTCGCGATTGAGCGTGATCCAGCGGGACGCACCGAACAATTCCGATCAACGCTGAGGCTCGATCCACCAGGAGGGCCTTCAGAGCAGCGCATGATCAGCGTGAATCATCCGCTCCGCTATCGAGGGATGACTGTTTATCAAGCGGATTGGTCGCTAGCTGCGATCACCGTGCAGATCGGCAAGAGTCCTGAACTGCAATTACCCCTCCGTAGTTTTCCCGAACTCGGTGAACAAATTTGGGGTCTGGTGCTTCCCACACGGCCGGATGGATCCGAACCTGTGCTGATGAGCACAAGCAGTGAACAAGGCCCTGTTCAGGTGTTCGATGCAGACGGATCTCTGCTCGGCAACCTCCGACCTGGCGGAGCATCCACTGAAATCAAAGGACTTCCCCTGAGGGTGGCAAACATCATGCCTGCAAGCGGGCTGCTCCTTAAGCGTGACCCAGGTGTCCCTCTCGTTTATGCAGGTTTCGCGATCACATTGCTTGGCGGAGGCCTCAGCTTGATCGCAACCCGACAGCTATGGGCCGTGCTCGACCCAGCACCATTTCAGCCATCCAACAGAAAGCTGCACATTGGCGGACTTTGCAATCGAAATCTCGCTGGCTTAGCTGCCGAATTGCCAAGACTGATCAGCAGGGTTGACGAGTCCCGTGACTGACTCTCACAACCGTATGAACGTTGCCACGAGGGTTGAAATCAGCTTCGAGCTGCATCCAAACAGGAGCACAGGCCGCCACTAAATCATCAAGAATTTTGTTCGCCACCTCTTCATGGGAGATCGAAGTGTTGCGAAAGTGATTGATGTACAACTTGATCGCTTTCAGCTCGACCACTCGAGGTCCAGGCTGATAAATCAAGTGCAATACCGCGAAATCCGGATAACCAGAGAAGGGGCAGAGGCAAGTGAATTCCGGCAATTCGATTGACACCTCATAGGGGCGCCCGGGCCTTGGGTTGTCGAAACAGATCAACTCCGCATCTGCGATAGCTCTTTCGCCATACAGAGGAGTTTTGGTGAGCTCAGTGGCGGGATTGCTCATTGAACGAATACGGAAAACTCCAGCGACTGACCCTAAAGCCAGCCCTCCACAACTGTTGAGTGGAGCTCAGCGCTGCTTGATTTGGTATCAACACGTACAACTCATAGACCGGAATTCAGGCCTAATAGGGGTGTGTTGGACTTGCTTTCAATGGATCTCAGTCTGATTACCGAGGGACAGGCTCTCCGTCTACAGCCTGAGAGCGTTCACGGCATGTTGTGGCTTCAAACTCACTTCGAGAAGTCCCATTGGGACCAACTCGCTGAGGGCCTTGCCACGGTGAGTTGGTCCAATGCCAATGAGCTTATTAAAGATGCCTCAAACGCCGGATTGAACCTTTCTCCTCTCCCGGCCCTGTCATCCCAGCTCAATTCCTGACACACTCAAGCGAACGATCACTCAACAAATCATGAAAAAGGTCGAAGCCGTCATCCGTCCCTTCAAACTTGAGGACGTCAAATTGGCTTTGGTTAATGCCGGCATCGTTGGCATGACCGTAAGCGAAGTGCGCGGATTCGGTCGCCAGAAGGGTCAAGTAGAGCGATATCGCGGTTCTGAATTCACTGTTGAATTTCTGCAGAAGCTGAAAGTTGACGTTGTGATCGACGATGACCGCGTCGAGGCAGTAATCAACGCCATTGCGGAAGCAGCGAAAACCGGAGAAATTGGCGACGGCAAGATTTTTGTTTCTTCTGTCGACACGGTCGTAAGGATTCGCACCGGCGATCGTGACAGTTCAGCCCTCTGATTTCAGGGTGTCCTGAATTACCTGTCGAACCTTTTCATCTGAGATCTGTTGTGGTTCAAGCTCGCTTAACCACAGCAGGTATTCGTGGTTGCCGGCAGGACCGGTAATCGGTGACCCCACAACTCCCAGGGCATTCCAGCCCAGGGAATGTGCGGAAGCGATTACTGAGGCAATCGCATCCCTGTGAGCCAATCCATCTCGCACCACCCCACCTTTACCTACCCGATCGCGGCCCACCTCAAACTGAGGCTTCACCAACACCAATGCTTCACTCCCCTGCGGTTTCAGCAAGGCGCGAATAGCTGGAAGAACAAGTGACAATGATATGAACGACACATCTGCAACAGCCAGAGTGGGGAGTTCATCTTCAGGCCCGTAGAGCTCAGTTGCGGTCAGTCGACGCAAATTGGTGCGCTCTCTGAGAACAACGCGTTCATCAATACGCAAACTCCAGGCAGTCTGGCCATAGCCAACGTCGATGCCATAAACCCGATGGGCTCCGTGTTGCAGCAAGCAATCGGTGAAGCCACCCGTCGAAATTCCACCATCAAGACAGGTGCGCCCCTCCACCGAGACAGGGAAAGCCTCCAACGCTGCTAGCAACTTTTCACCACCTCTAGACACAAACCGAGGAGGCTGCTCCACAATCAATTCCAGATCGATCAAAACGGTTTGACCTGGCTTGTCGAGCAGCTGACCCCGATGATCTCTGACCTTGCCGGCGCGTATGAGCTGTTGCGCCTGCTGACGGGATGCAGCCAAGCCCAACGTCAGCATGTGGAGATCTAAACGCTGTTTACGAACCATTTCGACATAAAAGCACCGTGAAACCGAAACAAATACCGGAGTTCCACCCGGAGTTCCGCAGACTTCCCTGAAGATCTTCGCAAGCCGCACGCAAGTCCGTGTCAGCCAACAACATCTTCAACATCAAAAGCGGACGCCGCCAGTCCCTTCGGGCCAAAATTTGTCGCAAGTCCAGCGAGGCGTCGAACCGCGTACTTGAGCTATTGGCCCCTGGATCTTTTGTAACACTCGACAATCACCCCCAAGACCTCCCACCCTTTCAAGTCATTGAATGTCGTGGCGGCCTCTGCTGGGTGCGTCAGCAAGCCTGGGGACAGAACGTTCAGTGGGAAGTTGAGCATCGCCGCCTCACATCGGCTTAGAGCTAATTGCAATGTTCAAGCCTTCAGCGCCATACATTGGTTGAGTTGTCGCCACGCGCTGGCCCTTGATCGAGAGATACACCCTGCCCGAGATGGGCGAGATCTGGACAGACCGTGCCAAATACCAAAGTTGGCTGGATGTTGAGGTTGCAGCCTGTGAGGCCAACTGCAGGCTTGGTCGTGTCCCAAAGGATGCGATGCAAACGATTCGCGAACAGTCGGCATTTGAACCGGAAAGGATCCTTGAGATCGAGGCCGAGGTCCGCCACGACGTCATCGCTTTCTTGACCAATGTGAATGAGCACGTTGGCGATGCAGGACGGTACATCCACGTCGGCATGACCAGTAGCGACGTTCTCGATACAGGCCTGGCGCTGCAGTTGAAAGCCTCAGTCGTTCTTCTGCGCAAGGAGTTGAGAGCCTTGGACGAAGCGATTGCCAAGCTGGCGGCCGAACACAAAGCCACCGTGATGATCGGCCGTTCTCATGCGATCCATGGAGAACCGATCACCTTTGGCTTTAAGTTGGCTGGTTGGTTGGCCGAAACCCGCCGAAATTGTGAGCGTCTGGCTCGCCTTGAGCGTGATGTAGCCGTAGGCCAAGTGAGCGGGGCAATGGGCACCTACGCCAATACGGATCCGGAGGTGGAAAAGCTCACCTGCGAGATTCTCGGCCTCACTCCCGACACGGCAAGCACTCAGGTGATCTCCCGCGATCGCCATGCCGACTATGTGCAGATCCTCGCCCTGGTTGGAGCCTCGCTCGATCGATTCGCAACCGAGATTCGCAACCTGCAGCGCACTGATGTTCTGGAGGTCGAAGAAAGCTTCGCCAAGGGGCAGAAAGGAAGCTCGGCCATGCCACATAAACGCAACCCGATTCGCAGCGAACGGATCAGCGGATTAGCGCGCGTGCTGCGCAGCTACGTTGTGGCGGCTCTGGAAAACGTGGCTCTCTGGCACGAACGTGACATCAGCCACAGCTCAACAGAACGGATGATGCTGCCGGACTGCTCTGTCACCCTGCACTTCATGCTGCGAGAGATGACCGCCGTCATCTCTGGCCTCGGCGTTTACCCAGAAAACATGATCCGCAACATGAATGTCTACGGCGGGGTGGTCTTCAGCCAACGGGTACTGCTTGCCCTCGTGGATGGGGGTATGAGCCGGGAGGATGCTTACGAAGTGGTGCAGCGCAACGCCCACAGCGCTTGGAACACCAATGGTGGTGACTTCCGCGCCAACCTTCAAAGCGATCCCGAGGTGAGCAACAAGCTCAATGCAGACCAACTGGCGGAGTGTTTCAGCACCCAGCTGCACCAAGCCAACCTAGGGGTGGTCTGGGACCGACTCGGCCTCTGAGTCAATGTTCTGGACTCCCTATGCCGACTGGATTTATGTGGTGGTGAGCGTGAGCGGGATGCTGCTCATCATCGTGGTGGTCCTTCGCCCTGACGCAAAGTCATGACCCAAACAACAAGGACTGAATACGACAGCATGGGGCCTGTAGAGGTGCCGGCCAAAGCCCTCTGGGGGGCGCAGACCCAACGCTCTCTCCAAAACTTCGCCATTAGCGATGACCGCATTCCTGTTGATCTAATCCATGCCTTAGCGCAAATCAAACAGGCGGCAGCGATCGTGAACGCTCGCCTGGGGGTGTTGGATAACAACCGACGCGACCTGATCGTGAAGGTGGCGGCCGACATTGCCGAGGGTCGTCACGACGATCAGTTCCCCCTAAGGGTTTGGCAAACGGGTAGCGGCACCCAAACAAACATGAATGTCAATGAGGTGATCAGCAACCTGGTGTCGCGAAGCGTGGGAGAACCATTAGGCAGCCATCAGCCGGTACACCCCAACGATCACGTCAACCGCTCGCAGTCAACCAACGACGCCTTCCCAGCAGCGATCCACATCGCTGCTGCAGCCGGCATTCAATACCGGCTGTTGCCGGAAGTCCAACAACTCAGCGAGGCGTTTGCCACCAAGAGTGAGGCCTGGCAAGACATCGTGAAGATTGGCAGGACCCACCTACAGGATGCGGTGCCGCTGACCCTTGGCCAAGAAGCTTCTGCTTGGCGCGATCAACTCAGCAGTGCCAGGAACCGAATCGAAACATCGTTGCAGGAGCTATACCCGCTCCCGCTCGGTGGCACCGCGGTTGGAACGGGCCTCAATGCCCCAGAAGGCTTCGCCTACCAAGCAGCGACTGAACTGGCACGCTTGAGCGGCTTGCCCTTGATCTCGGCTCCGAACAAGTTTGCTGTGATGGCAAGCCATGACGGCCTAGTGAATGCCATGGGCCAGCTGCGACTCCTCGCGGTGAGCTTGCTGAAGATCGCCAACGACCTCCGTCTCCTCGCCTGCGGCCCACGCGCCGGCCTAGCGGAATTGCATTTGCCTGAGAACGAACCAGGCAGTTCGATCATGCCTGGCAAGGTGAACCCCACCCAGTGCGAAGCGATGGCGATGGTTTGCACCCAGGTGATCGGCCTTGATGCAGCCGTTGCAATGGCCGGGGCTGGCGGCCACCTGCAGATGAATGTCTACAAACCACTGATCGGCTTCAACCTGCTGCAAACGATCACGCTGCTCACCGATGCCTGCCATTCCTTCAGGGTGGCAATGGTGGAAGGCATCAAACCCAACCTCAGTCGGATCCAACGCGATGTGGAGCAATCCCTGATGCTCGTTACTCCGCTTGCACCTGTGATCGGGTACGACAAGGCCAGTGCGATCGCTAAGTATGCCCACGAACAGGGATCAAGCCTGCGCGATGCAGCCCTAGAACTGGGCTACGTGAATGCAACGGAATTCGATCGAATTATTGATCCCGCAGCCATGACGAATCCTTGAAGCGGTCAGGCAGCCCGTTCAGTCGCGGCATTGAGACCGCTGGATTCGGCAGCCGCGGCCTTCAGTACCTGGTCAGCCTCCGCGACCGGGAAACGATTAATCGCAATTAAGGCCGCACGGGCGTTTTTGCGCAGCTGCTCACTAATCGCCTCGCAGTAGGGCACCTGAGCCAGTAAATCCACCGTGCGCCGCATGATCCGCACCACATCTCCTTCATCCAAAGAGGTGTTAGCAATCAGATCATTCCAGGATGTTCCCTTCGCCCAAGCCTCCACCAAGCCCATCAATTCAGGCTCCCACCAAGCTGGCACCACCACCTTGAAACGCTCCTGAGCCCGCAAAAGCTCCCGACGGATACCAGACAAATCATGCAGAGCCTCTTCCGCAAGAGGAGGCGCCGGGAATGCACTCCAAAGATCTGGACGATTGACCTCCGTGCTGATGGCCTCAAACACTGCAGCCAGTTCTGCTGGAGGCAACTCATCGAGATGACCACTCATCAGTGCCAGACCAAGCCAGAGCTCGTTGTCACCACGAAGAGCGGCAACGGTGCGACCTATCTCCGTTGGTTCCAAGTCATCCAGGCAGCCAAAGTGCCGCAGGATCTCAATGAGAGCTAAAAATATCTCCCAGTGCCGGTTGGAGCGGTGATGGAGCAATTGCTGGCGCTCACGAATTTCGTGCTGAAGATCTTCCATACGTCGCCGGTGCTTCTTGAGTTGCTTGCGATCTCCCCAGCGATGAGCCGGATGCCCCTCCAGTTGATCTTCCAATTCCTGAACTAAGCGCACCTGAGACAACACTTCGCCAGCCAAGTCGTACTGAGCTGTGGTCATGTCATGACGACGTGCCATGTGAGCCACCGCTAATGCCAAACGGCCACTGTCCTGATCACCATGACGGAGCTCGCCGGAACGGCTGAGATCAGGCGACTTCACGCCATCAACCTGCAAACAGCTCAATTCCGCATGCAAACTCACGACCCCCTGACAAGGCAACATCATCCAAACGTTGTCCAGCGTTAAACAAAGCAGCAATGGGAACTGCCCGGGGCCATCGCATTTCTCCACGATCACGGCCGGCGTTACCCCTCCACGCAGCCGGGGAGATTTAAGGCTTACCAAGGTTCCGACGCTTGCGAACTGGAGGGCGATCGTCAGTTCGTGGGCCAGGGTTTCTTCAGCCTGCTGCTGAAGAATCCTGAGCAGACGCCTCTCCTCGCGGAGACGGCCGCGCTGTTTTTCATAGTCCTCAAAGTCTTCCCACGGCACATCACCTGCCGTGCCTTGCAACTGGGCTAGCTGCATCCGCAACTCACCAAGATGTTCTTCTTCCTCCACCAAATCCAAGCTGGCGAGGTAGCGGCCAAAGCTGCGCTCCACCAGCTCTCTGGCCTTAGCTAAGTCGTGACGCTGCAACAGGTTGAGAACCATGCCGTAGCTGGGGGTGAATTGACTCACCAACGGATCAGAGGGGCTCGTAGCCAACTGAGCCGCCTCACGCACCCCCTCAAATCGACTCTGAACCGTCACCACGTAACCCTGCGTATCTAAGCCGCGACGGCCCGCGCGACCAGCCATCTGCAGAAATTCACTAGCCATCAAGGGGCGATGCCCCCGTTCCGTGCGCTTCGAGAGCGAGGCGATCACAGTGCTGCGCGCTGGCATATTGATGCCCGCCGCCAACGTTTCGGTGGCAAACACCACCTTTACCAACCCCTGCTGGAAAAGCTCCTCGATCAGCTCTTTCCAGGCAGGAAGGACTCCAGCGTGATGGGATGCAATCCCACGCAGCAAAGCATCAGCATGCTGGCCATCGCGAACAGCCTCAGGATTTGCGACGGTGTAAGCCTCCAGCCGCTCGCGAATGATGGATTGCTCGGCCTCCGTGACCAAACACTGAACTCCAAGGTCACGAACGGCCTTGTCGCAACCACGGCGGCTGAAAATGAAATAAATGGCGGGGAGCATCTCCCGTTGTGCCATTTGCGCCACCACAAAGCTGATCGGTGGTGCTTCCGGCTGAGGCGGCCTTGGCGAACGACCTTTACGTTTATGCCCTTTTGGAGCACGCCAAACCTTGCAATTGGGATGAATTCCAGTTCCCTGTTCATTCAAAAGTGGATGGAGACCCTTGGCACTACAAAAACTGAACTGCAGAGGGACCGGACGAAAATCACTGAGTACCAGACGCGTCGGACCGTGCACCTTCTCGATCCAGTCGGTGAGTTGCCCCGCATTGGCCACGGTGGCGGACAACGCCACCAATTGAACTGAAGGTGGACAGTGAATGATCGATTCTTCCCAGACGGTGCCCCGCTGAGAATCATTCATGTAGTGACACTCATCGAGCACGACCGACTCAACATCGGCAAGAGGATCGTCATGCTCATCCGCTTCGGCATAGAGCATGTTGCGGAAAATCTCGGTGGTCATCACCACCACTCGAGCCTCGCGGTTAACGCTCAAGTCACCCGTCATCAAGCCAACATTTTCAGCTCCAAACTGTTCGCGAAAATCGCGCAACTTTTGATTGGATAAGGCCTTGAGCGGTGTTGTGTAAAACACCTTTTGGCCATGGGCAATCGCCCGATGAATCGCGTACTCGCCTACCAAAGTCTTGCCAGATCCCGTGGGCGCACTCACCACAACGGAATGCCCTTGATTCAAGGCATCAATCGATTCCAACTGGAACCCATCCAAAGGGAATGGAAACAGCTGGGAAACATCCGGTGACACCATCGCTGGATCCTAGAGATTGCGCGAGCAGGGAGCAGCAAACTGGCCAACATGAGTAGCCCGTCTCAAGCACGCCGACGTCAGCTCCGCACTTGGAGGCCCAATCCAGATGGATCAGGGCTTCTTCCGGTCAACGCGACCGATCAAGGAGATGAAACGCCATGTTGCCTTGTGGATTTAGCTAGCAACGATTACCTCAATCTGGCTCGGCACCCAGAGCTCATTGCGGCAGCGACCGAAGAGATCAACCGAAGCGGCGTGGGAGCCGGTGGGTCCCGGCTGGTGAGCGGCAGCCGCCCGGTGCATGACCAACTCGAACAACAACTAGCGCACTGGTTAAATCGAGATCGCGTTCTGCTCTACCCGAGCGGCTTTCAAGCCAATCTTGCCGCCGTTCTTGCACTCGCCGACCGCCATACACCAGTGCTGGCGGACAGGCTCTGCCATCACTCCTTACTCACAGGAGTGCAAGCCAGTGGGGCGCGCCTTCAGCGCTTTGCCCACAACGACCTTGTCGATCTCAACCACAAGCTGGAACGCTGCCGGGATCGGCAGCCAGGGCACCAACCGCTGGTGATCACAGAAAGTCTGTTCAGCATGGAGGGAACCAGTCCCAACCTGAGTGCCATGGCAGAGCTCTGCTCTAGCCATGAGGCCCGACTCCTAGTCGATGAAGCCCATGCCCTCGGCGTCTTGGGAGATGGAGGACGTGGCCTCAGCCATGCCCTTCCAAACAAGGCTGTGACCATGCTCAGTGGCACCTTTGGGAAGGCCTTTGGAAGCGGTGGAGCCTTTCTGGCCTGTGATGCAGACCTCGGGGAAACCCTGCTCCAAACCAGTGGCGCCTTTCGCTACACCACGGCGTTAGCACCACCCCTTGCCGCAGCAGCTCTCGCAGCGTTAAGGCTGATGCAACGCCATCCCCATTGGTCGGAAGAGCTCCTAGCAACGAGCCAACAGTGGCGCTCCGCGCTCGCTACTGCTGGATGGACACGTCCAGGCGGGACAGGTCCAATTCTTCCTCTTGTCATCGGCTCAGACCAAGCAGCTCTTGATCGACAAAAGACCCTGGAAGCAGAGGGACTTTTGAGCATTGCGATCCGCCCCCCCACCGTTCCCGAAGGAACGGCCCGACTCCGTTTGGTAGTGCGTCGGCTCCTGCCCGATGGGACATTGGATGCACTACTGCACGCCCTCTCTTTGAGCGCATAGGTCGTCCAAATGAAACAGGTCATCGCCATGCATGGCTGGAGCGGAGACAGCCATGCATGGGTGTCCTGGATCCGACATTTCAAGCATCACCATTGGTCTTGGCAAAGCGGCGAACGTGGTTATGGAAAGCGACAAGAGCACATGCCCTTTTGGCATGACGATCAAGATGCCATTGAGCTGCAACGCCGCGTGGTGATTGCTCACTCGCTGGGGCCACATTTGCTCCCGGAGGCCGTCTTGGCTCAAGCCACTGATGTGGTGTTGCTGGCAAGTTTTTCCAGATTTGTGCCGGAAGGGCCCAAAGGTCGTGCTCTCAAAACCGGTTTAAAGAGCATGCGCCGCTGCCTTGGTAGCGACGCTGAAGCCGAAATGCTCACCACCTTCTTAAAGCGAGCGGCAGCGCCATCGTCACCAGACGGCCTCCCAAGCGGCCCCATTCATGAAGGGCTATCGCAAGAGGGCCGTCAACGCTTAACCGACGACTTAGATCAGCTCATCGCAAGCGCAGAGTTACCGATAGGACTGCAACCATCAACCAAAGTGCTGGTGGTAGAAGCAGAGAAAGACGCCATTGTGGTGCCCGCCGCCCAGCAAGAGCTGCGCGATGCAGTTCAGACCCGACTGAAGCATCCAGCAGAGCACTGGTGCCTGCCTGGTAGCGGCCATGCACTGTTGGTGCCAGATTTACTCATGCGCATCCAGCGATGGCTTGATCAGCCCCCTGAAAAGCGATGAGCAACACCTGGGGGGCGAAGGTTCTACGCAGCTTCGATGGCGCAGCAACCCAATACAACCGGGCAGCGCGTCTTCAAACAGCCTTGGCCTGGCGACTGGCTGGGCACTGCCAACGACTCCCTATTCCATTGGGGCGATGGCTGGATCTCGGGAGTGGAACGGGATTGCTGGCCGACGCCATCGAACAACGAAACCCAGGCAGGGTGGTGGAACGCATCGATGGAAGCCCATCCATGCTGGCTCGTAGCTCTCGTCCAGATCACACCCAGCTGTGGGATTTAAATCAACCCCTTCAATCCTGGGACGTCGCTCCAACGCTGATCGCCTCCAGTTTCTGCCTCCACTGGTTGTCCGATCCAGGAACAACTCTGAAGCAATGGTTCGAGTGTCTGGCCCCAGGTGGCTGGTTAGTCGTGGCGTTGCCCGTTGAAGGCTGCTTCCCGCAGTGGCACGAAGCGGCCCGTCAAGCCGCAGTTCCCTGTTCAGCTCTTCGCTTCCCAACAACCGAAGCGTTGATGGACTGTTTGCCAAAGCAACAAATCAGACAACAACAACAGCTCAGCTTCAGTGAACAAGCCAGCCACATCACAGCTCTCTTGCGACCCATGCGAACCATTGGCGCCGGCACAAGCAAACGCTCAGCTCTCAGCGTGAAGCAATGGCGTCAACTCAGCGCCCAGTGGCCTGAGCGTTCAACAGACGGGCAAGTCAGATTGACCTGGTTGATCCAACTCCTGGTGATCGAGCGATGAACACGCCTCCCCTTCGATTGGTGATTTGCGGAACAGACACCGATGTCGGGAAAACCGTTGTCAGCGCCCTCTTTGTTCAAGGATTAGAGGCCACCTATTGGAAACCGGTCCAAAGCGGAACCGAAGGTGGTGGTGATCGTCAACGAGTCATCGATCTTCTGGGGCTTCCAAAGCAGAGGTGGCATCGTGAAGCCTATGTATTCCAAGCTCCCGTTTCTCCGCACTGGGCTGCAGAACGAGAGGGGCAGTGCATTGATCTCAACCAGCTTCAGTTGCCAGCTATCGATGGACCGTTGGTAGTAGAGACCGCTGGAGGCCTGATGGTGCCACTCACACGCGACTGGCTACAAATCCAACAACTCGAACGGTGGCAGCTTCCCGTGGTGTTGGTAGCCCGCAGTGAACTTGGCACCTTGAACCACACGCTTCTCAGCCTGGAAGCACTGAGGAAACGGAGCATTCCGATCCTTGGACTGGTGATCAATGGCCCTCACCATGCCGATAATCCCCGCACTCTGAACGAACTCGGCGAGGTTCCTTTGCTGTGCGAATTACCACCTCTGGAAGAACTCAATGCCGCGGCTTTGACAAGGCAATGGCATGTTCAGAACGTGAAAGCTAAGGTCGAAACCGAGATCAATCGTTTCCAGGCTTCGAGATGAATCGCCGTCAAACCGGAGCCGCCGTGGCTGTTGCACTCCTGTGCACAGGCATTTTGGTGCTGTTTACGGACGTCGAAGTTGGACTTGTGCGCTGGTTTAACTGTGGCCCGATCGCAACTGAATCCGAACAAAACAGCGAAATGTGCCGCTGAGCTCAGCAGAAACGAATCCATCCACTGGCAGCTGTGACAACGAAGTGCCTCAGAACCACCATCCCCACCTCTGGCCTCCGTTCACCCAGGTCTCCACAACGCCCCCTTTAGAAAGAGTGCTTCGAGGAGATGGCGCCCTTCTTTACCGCGATGAAGGTCCTCCATTAATCGACGCGATTAGCAGTTGGTGGGTCACCTTGCATGGCCATTCCCACCCTCATATCGCCAAAGCAATCGCTCATCAGGCCGAGACCCTTGAGCAAGTTATTTTCGCTGAATTCACCCATCCTCAAGCTGAACGCCTCGCCAATCGATTAGCCACTAAAACCGGGTTAGAGCGGGTCTTTTTCTCCGACAACGGCTCCACTGCTGTGGAAGTGGCACTCAAAATCGCCATTCAGTGGTGGCATAACAAGGGAGAACCGAGGCAGCAGATCATCGCCTTCGACGGGGCATATCACGGAGATACGTTTGGAGCGATGGCCGTCGGGGCGCGCAGCCTTTTCAGCGAACCCTTTGACCCACTGTTATTCCCGGTCGCCCGCATCCCATGGCCAGCAACGTGGTGGGACGACGATCAGGTCGAACAGCACGAACAAACAGCACTCAACCAGCTTGAAGAAGCTCTCAAGACACCCACTGCTGCTGTCATCCTCGAGCCGCTTGTCCAAGGCGCCGGCGGAATGAGCATGGTGCGCCCCACCTTTCTGCAAGAAGTAGAAAAGCGCGTTCGCAACGCTGAAACACTGCTGATCGCCGACGAAGTCCTTACGGGCTTTGGCCGTTGCGGGGATTTTTTAGCAACCCAGAGGGCAGGGGTCCAACCTGATCTCGTCGCTTTGTCCAAAGGACTTACCGCAGGATTCCTTCCCATGGGAATCACCATGGCAAGCGGTGCTGTCTTCGGCGCCTTTGTCGGCCAAGATCCGAGCTTGACGCTCTGGCATGGCCACAGCTTTACTGCCAATCCCCTGGGATGTGCCGCAGCAAACGCCAGTTTGGACTTACTCGAAGCTGAACCTGACAAATACCTGGGGTTCGAAGCGAGGCATCGATCGCGCCTAGAGCACTTGGCTCGCCATCCAGGGATCAGGCATGTGCGCGTCACCGGGACCATCGCAGCCTTTGATCTTGTCGTCACCGACCAAGAGGGCTACCTCAATCCTGCTGGAAAGGTGCTGCGCAAGCTGGCGAGAGAACGGGGTGTCCTGCTGCGGCCTCTCGGCCAAGTGGTGTACCTACTTCCACCGCTTTGCATCAGCGATGAGCAGCTCGATCACTGTTACTCCGTCATCCAGGAGGCGATCAACCTTCTGTAAGGGCAAGAAGTCGTGAGCTGTACCGGCACAAACTGAGCCCTCAGGGTCCGAGCCGCAGGGCCGCCTCGACGTCAGCGCGGGACAGTCCATAGGGAAACACGCAGGGACGAGGTGCTTCCTTAGGGCTCCAGATCACAGCGAGATCCGTTTGTTGCAGCCGGATCTCCGCCGTCCATCCCTGTTCCTCCCAGGTCCAGCCACACGGATCATCGTCTAAACGCTGCGCTCCAAGTTGCTGGAGCCAATGCTCAAGAGCCTGAAGCGAATGCTGATTTAAAGGAGTTTCGGCTGGAGGCATCGACACCATCAAGGACTTCCCTAATCAACGGCTCATCTTGAGTCTGCTCGGCCACCAGCCAACTGGGCTGAACCTGAAGTTCTATGCCCCGACTCCAAGCCACTCCCACTCCAAGCGATAAACAAAGAAGCAAAGCCCCTAGCAACATCAGCAGCGACAACCACTCCCCACCTGAGAGTGGTCGCCGCTCACCAATAGCGGTTGAAGGCGGCACGACATGCGAAGGCGGTGGGGTAAGCCGTTGTTGCCAAAGCTGATCCTGCTGGATGAGTTGAGCGTCATAGATCCGACGCAAGGAAGGATCAGCCAATTGGACATAGGCCTCACGCAACAGCTGGAATTGGCGCGCTGCTTCCTCAGCCGGCAACGTAGTGGTGTCGGGATGCACCGTCTTGCTGCGTCGTCGAAAGGCCCGACGCAATGTCTCAGCGTCGACTCCACGATCTACCCCTAACCGTTCGTAATGGGTCGAGGCCGACATCACATCCCGTTCAAGCCGAATCACGAAGGTGCATTGTAGGAAGAGTCGCTGCCCTGGCAGCCATGCCAGAAGCAAATACCTTTTCTGATGCCGGGCCTGATCTATGGCAGTGTCTGGGCTGGCAACCCAATGAAAACCAGCTCTCGCAACTCAAAGAGCTGCAAGCCCTGCTACGCCACTGGAACAGCAGAGTCAATCTCACCCGTTTGGTAGAGAACGAAGAGTTTTGGATTGCCCAGGTTTTTGACAGCCTTTGGCCCCTCGAAAAGGAGCTACGAACCCCCGATCTGACGCGTCGCTGCATCGATGTCGGCACTGGAGGCGGGTTCCCTGGCCTCGCTGTTGCCATTGCCCTACCCGGGACCTCGCTCACCCTTGTTGATTCAGTCGGCCGCAAAACTGCGGCCGTGGAATCCATGGCCAACGCGCTTGGTTTAGGGACACGCGTAGACGTACGCACCGAGCGGGTTGAGGTGACGGGTCAGAAGCGGTCCTGTCGAGGGACCTTCGACTTGGCGATGGCCAGAGCCGTAGCCACACCCCCCGTGGTCGCGGAGTATCTCGTGCCCCTTTTGGCTCATCAAGGCCAGGCGTTGCTCTATCGCGGCCATTGGAGTAACGACGACGAAGCCAACCTGAAACGAGCCTTGGTTCCTCTCAAAGCCAAACTGGCGGATTGCAAGCAGATCAACCTGCCAGCTGGACGGGGGCTGCGCACATTGATTCGCATTGAATCCATCGCGCCTTGCCCGAAGAGCTACCCCCGTCCCGTTGGGCTACCCAACCGTCTTCCCCTCGGAAATCAGGCAGACGACAAGCGTTCCTGAGGGACACCACCAACCCGTTCCTTTAACCCCCTCAGCAATCCTGGAATCGTGTCAGCCCAAGGGCTTTGGTTCAAAACAGCGCGGAGGTCTTTCTCGCTGACCTCCTGGTCCAAGGCATCAGCATTGGCACCTGGGGCCCAATGTCCTGCATGACCAAGAATTCCATAACGCGCCCTGGCATAACCCTCTAAATCCCAAGCCTCAACCAGATTGTGAAGCCAGAGCAACACAGGAAGATTGAGGCCCCCTGGCGTGTCTTGCCAATGGGGCAACCCTTCACGCCAGGTCATCAACCAAGGCTCACCCAGGGCCTTGCGCGCTTGCGCCTGCAACCGATCTTGAATCGGAGCAATGAGCGATTCCGCTTGATCAAGTTGCCCAACAGCCTCAAGATGAAGATCGAGATCACTCGGTCTGGATGCACCAACACTGATGGTGTGAACCCGTGAATCTTGCAGGCAAAACAGATCGTTAAACACGATCGGGTGAAGGGGAGCGCAGAGCTGCTTCAACAGCAGCGAAGGGGTATGAAGATGGCCACCTTTATCGGTGGGACTAATGATGAACACGCCCATGTCATGGCGTTGGGCTGCAATAAGAGCTGGTTCGTTGTCTTGCCGGATGTAGTACCAATGCAAGTTCACATAATCGAAGGCATCGGTCTTGATCGCAGCTTCGATGACGCTGGTTTCAGCATGCGTCGAAAAGCCCACATGATCGATACGACCCTCTCGCTGCCAACGCCGAACCACCTCCATACACCCCCCTGGTCGCACCGTTTGCTCTAGATGATCCAGCCTGTTGATTCCATGGATCGCTAGCAACTCGATTCGCTGAACGTTTAAGCGCTCGAGGCTGAGTTCGAGCTCAGCTTCAAACTCCGCAGGGTCGTCCCGGGGCGGCACTTTGGTTTGAACAATGCGATTGGGATCAGGAGAATGGGGGAGGGCCCAACCAAGTTGCCGCTCGGAGCTGCCGTAATGCCGGGCCGTTTCCAGATGATGAAACCCAAGCTCCACTGCCCTCTGCAGAGTGTCTGCCACCGTGCGTTGAGCCTCCTGAGTAATCAGGTCAGCCTCAAGGTCTGACCAGCTTTGCTGAAACCTCATGCCCCCAAGCGATAGAACGGGCATAGCAAGTTCTGTCCGACCAAAACGCCGTGTTGGCAAAGCCAGGGAAGCCTGTGTTGTCATCGCAATTCAGTCGTGCGACTGCCGAGGAAGGATGCGTCGTGGGCGAGCAGGTGAGGGCAACCCAAGCGGAAAAAGCTCTTGAGAGTCAAGCTGTTCCTGAAGGCCTTTGAGATCATCAAAGGCAACCCAATGAATGCAATCAACAGGGCAGGTTTCGATCGCTTCTTGAATTCGCTCAGAACTATCGCCGTCCTGACGAATCGCTCGGGAGCGTCCCAAATTGGGCTCAATAATGAAGGTGTTGCAGGCCACGTGAGCGCAATACCTGCAGCCAATACAAACAGCCTCATCAACCCAGACAGCTTTTTCAGCAAGGGCACCCCCTAAAACGGGTTCCATACCTGTGGATTGACGCTCCTCAAGAGAGGAGGCGCTGTAAGCAGCAGAGGGATTACCAGCCGAGTCGTTCAAGGATTGATCCCCCGCCCGCTGCGAATCAGGCATCCCAACGGGTTACAACAAGTTCGATGGATCCATCTTGGCAATCACGCTGCTCGGCAACGTCAAAGCCCTCAGTGAGAGAAGCCTTTAACACCGTGTTGAGGGCATAGCGCTGCGTGAGGCGAGACAAAAAACGTTCGATCGGCATGGATTGACGCCACAAATCCATATCGGTCACGAACTCATAGGAGCCATTGGCTTCGTTCCAAACGAAACCGAAATCAGCAGAATCTTGAAGAGTGACCGCCAGTTCAGCTTCTACGGTTTGACCGCGATATCCCCGAACGGGATGGCCTCCCTGCTTGGGCTCATACCCCAGGTCTTCGAGGGCGGAAACCAAGGACTCACGCTGGCGAAGTTCGGTTTTGACTGTACTGAAATGGGACATCAGGAAGGCTCGACAAACTGGGACTGGGACTGGGTTTGGGTTGTGACGTAGGCATCAGACGTTGGCTGACGGCGTTCCACCGTGCCCAACGCTGATTCCAACCGTTCCGTCAGTTGCAGACAAACGTCACCGACAACGCCTTCCACTTGCTCCTCGACGCGACCGTCTGGACGAATTCGGAAACGAAGCGTGCGCTCAGGCATGCACCACACCCAACAGTGAACAGATGTTAAAGGCGATAACGCGAAGCTGATGGGGTTGTGGTGTCAGTTCCCCGTATCAACTGAACAATCCCTCGTCCATCAAGGTTTGGAGTCGATCCAAAACATCGGGAGATTCCATCTGCTCGAGAGCAGTGCGGGCTTCATCGCGAACAGACCTTTCGCAATCTTGAAGAAGCGCACGCACAAACACCTCAATCACTTCAGCGCGACGTGGTTCAACTAAATGTTCAAGCAAGCGGCCGAGAGCCCAGATGCAATTGCTTCGCACCACAGATTCACTGTCGATTCGCAAGCTAATCAACAACTGACCAGCCGCCGGATCTGCCTTGGCAGCAGAGGTCACACCAGCTTCAGCAAGAGAAACCGACGCCCACAAGCGCACAGCCGCCACATCCGTCTGCAAGGCACGAATCAAGGGATTCAGTACTGGTGCATCGGGATAATTGCCAAGACTCCACGCTGTAGCTTTGCGCACATAGGCATTGCTGTCCTCTTGCAGCAATTTCAAAAGGGGCCCCACAGCAGGGGGGGAAGGGTTACGACCGAGGGCGTAGACAGCGCTCATGCGCACAACGGGGCAGACCTCGTCGAGGAGAGGCAGTAAAAGCGGAACCGAACGGGGATCTCGATGTTCACAGAACACCCGTAACCCTTGAAGCCGCTGGTCATGCCCCTGCTGCAACCACTTCAGAGCTTCATCACACTGACGAATGGCTTCCAGAGCATCCTGCTCTGGATCATCGAGATCGATTTCGTCGAGGGGGTCACCAACCTGTTCCGCTTCAAGCTCACGGGCGAGCACATCAGGATCGATGGCCAGATTGGCCACACGTGGTTCACGATCCAGGGGCAGGCGATCGGTCATGACATTGATCGTAGAAGCATCAGGTCAACTGACCGGAGCTGGCGCAAGCATGTCACCAGGCAACCAGATGCGTGCACTCACCGCAAACAAAGCAAGGCCGAATAAAGCCACGATCAGAACAGGAAGAATGGTGCTGCGAAAAAAACTCACGGTTCCAGTTTTCAATCCATTGTGAATGGTGACTAAACGGCAAGACGAGAGTGTCGTCCGCGCAAGAGGAGAGACAGGGACACAACCGTGAGGATCAAACCGGACCAACCTGCCATTTGCTGGTGCAAAAGGAATGCACCCGAGCCAAGCAACGCCCCAAAGAGAACACAACTACTCAATAAAAATCGCGCAAGGAGATCTCGCAGCGATTCAGACGCCTCCACCTCAAAGCGCCGACGCCAATGACTCCAGCCAGGCCCTGGTGGCTGAACGCGCTGCACGAACCGCTCAAGCACCTCCTCTGACTCAGGGGGAGTCATCAACATCACTCCCACCCAAACCACTGCCGTAATAGCAGTGGTGACCATCAATCTGTGTCCGTAGTCCGAGATTTGAAGAACGGGAATCACAGACGTGGCCAAGCCAACAAAAAATCCACACACCATCGATGACAGCTCAGCCGCAGCATTGATGCGCCACCAGAACCAACGCAAGACCAGAACCACGCCAGGTCCGGTACCAATCGCGATCACTAGTCGGAACACAGTGCCGATGCTGTCGCTGATCAAAGCTGTTAACACCCCTAACACCAACAAAAGAACACTGGTGGCTTGTCCAACCAACAGAAGCTCTTTCTGGGAGGCATTAGGCCGAACAAAACGCTGATAGAGGTCATGGGTGAGATAACTCGCACCCCAGTTCACAGATGTACTGACCGTGCTCATAAAAGCAGCCACTAAGGACACCACCACCAGGCCAAGCACCACAGGTGGGAGATAGGTGACCGCCAGAGCCGGATAACTCAATTCCCAGTCCGCCTGATCGGGCAGCAGCACTAGTGCGGCTAGGGCCACCAAAACCCAGAGCCAGCTGCGCAGCAGATAATTGACCACAAGGAACACCCAGCCCGCCAACCGGGCCTGGCGTTCATCGCGGGTAGCCAGCATCCGTTGAATGAATTCACCACCGCCATCACTGCGCCGGAAACTCCACCACTGCACCGTGAGGTAGGCCAAGAAGGTAGAAGCACTGATGCCTGCCCCTCCAATCCAATCGAAACCAGAATCAGTCCAACGCCAAGGCACAAGCGACAACACCTCGGGACGCCCCAAAGCATTGAGACTGGTGAGCAGAGCATCCATCCCGCCAGCAGCATGAATGGCGGCCCAAGCCACAGCCAGAGCCCCCACCATCGCCAGAATTAACTGCACAAAATCAGTGATCACAACGGCCCAAAGGCCACCTGCAACCGTATAAACGAGGACCAAAACAGCCACAATCGTGAGCAACAGCACCGTGTCGGGAAGACCTCCGAGTGCTGGCACGGGCTGATCAGACACAATCCCCAGCGCTTGCACCACCTTGCGCATCGCCAAAAACGCATAGCCGATACCAATGCAATTGATCGGAAGGGCGAGCAAAAATGCTTTTGTGCCCCGCAACCAAGCCGCCGTGGCTCCTCCATAGCGGAGTTCCGTAAAGGCAGCATCTGTCATCACGCCGCTGCGTCGCCAAAGGGGCGCAAACACCACAGCCATCGCCACATGGGCAAGACCGAACCCCCACCACTCCCAATTCGCCGCCAGTCCTCTTGTTCCTACTAAACCCGCGACGTACAACGGTGTGTCGATGGAGAAGGTCGTGGCAGCCATCGAAGCGCCAGCCAACCAACCGCTCAAGCTTCGCCCAGCGACGAAATAGTCATCTTCACCCTGATTGCGTCGAGCCAGCCAAAGCCCGAGGAACAAAGTTCCGATTAAGTAAAAGACCAGCAGAAACCAGTCAATCGGTGCCATCGGATCCAATCAAGTCTGCTTTTGCAGTCTCCTCTAAGACCGTCGGTTGCGACGCAACTGGCCACAAGCTGCATCCTGATCCAAGCCGCGGCTAGCTCGCAGACTCACGGCAACGCCGCGACGCTCCAGGACGCGCCGAAAGCCCTCAATCCTCTGCGTCGTTGGTCGCTGAAACTCCTCTTCCTCAATGGGATTATAGGCAATTAGATTGACATGGCTCTGGAAACCACCCACCCGATCAGCGAGTTCGGATGCGTGGTGCGGATGATCATTGACCCCACCCAAGAGGATGTACTCAAAACTTACCCGCCGACCCGTTTTGTTGAGGTAGTAACGACAATCATCCAGAAGTGCGTCGTAGGGATAGGTCTTAGCCGTAGGAATCAACTCCTCCCTCAACGCTTGGTTGGGTGCGTGAAGACTCACTGCCAAGGTGAACTGAGCGCGCCCCAACTGTTTGAGCGCTAAATCAGCAAGACGAGGAAGCGTATGCGGCACTCCAACGGTGCTCACTGTGATCCGACGTTGACCAATGCCCAGATCATCATTGAGGCAGCGAATGGACTCGAGCACAGCCTCAATGTTGAGCAAGGGTTCACCCATGCCCATGAACACCACATGGGAGGGACGACGCTCCATGACCTCTCGGATACTGAGCACTTGGGCAACAATTTCATGGCCCGCTAATGAGCGTTGCAACCCTCCTTTACCAGTGGCGCAAAAACGACAGGCCATCGGACATCCGACCTGGCTCGATACACAAACCGTGAGGCGTTGATCGGTCGGAATACCAACCGTTTCCAAGGTTTCGCCGTCCTCGGTGCCCAACAGCAATTTGGTGGTGGCATCAGCTGACACCCGTCGCTCTTGCTCATGCAAACGACCCACTGACACCCCCTCGTTTTGGAGGGATGCGCGCCAAGCCTTGGGAAGCACCGTGATGCCTTGAAGATCCCGAACCCCTTTGGCATATAGCCAATCATGGAGTTGCCGGCCACGGAATGCGGGCTGGCCCTGGGCGACCGCCCACTCTTCAAGCTCGGACTTACTGCGACCGAGAAGCGCGCTGATCACCAGATCAACAAGCCGTGACCAATTTTGAACTCCACAACCAACAAGGCGATAAAGCCGAGCATGGCAGCACGACCATTCAGCTTTTCAGTGTGGGTATGAAACCCAAAGCGGGGAAGTTTCCGCTTTGGGATCAAAGAGGGCTCAATCATGAGCGAAATCGATAAGAAGCAACAGTTTGAAGCGGTAAGGGCCGCTCATGCGAGCGAAAGAATCATTCATCGCTTAAGAGACCTTGCTCCTGAAGATTCTCAACCGCAGCGGGGTCAAGAACTTGCTCTTCGGCAAGCTCGTTATCGGCATCTGGACGGGTAAAGGCAGCAAAATTGCTGGCCTCTGCCTCAATCCCATGGCGGCTGCGGGTGGCTTCTAAATCTGCGGCGCTGGGATCATCCAATAAAGCCGTCGATTTAGCGGCAGGAGCTGCCGGCATATCAACGGTGTAATCAGGGCGAAGATTCTGCATACGGCGGTAACCAGCAGGATCCTCCGAGAGGATATCGGGATGAGGACCGGCCTCCGCTCTCAACTCCTCTTCAAAACCACTGAAGCCCGTACCTGCAGGAATCAAGCGACCGATAATCACGTTTTCCTTGAGACCACGCAACCAATCACTCTTACCCTCAATCGCTGCTTCGGTGAGCACACGTGTGGTTTCTTGGAAGGAAGCCGCCGAGATGAAACTGTCGGTGTTGAGCGATGCCTTGGTGATACCAAGCAAAACCGGTGTGAATTCGGCAGGAGCTCCACCCGTAATCGACATCGCCTGATTGGTGTTTTCCACTTGGCGGAGTTCGATCAACTCTCCGGGGAGAAGAGTGGTGTCACCGGCATCTTCGATCCGAACTTTGCTGGTCATCTGACGAACAATCACCTCGATGTGCTTGTCGTGAATCGACACTCCCTGCGACTTGTAAACGTTCTGGACTTCAGTCACAAGACGATGCTGAAGCTTGGCAATCGCTTCCTGAGCTGCGTCCATTAAGGGCTTTCGGCTGCGCAGGTCTTCAAAGAAGCACTCCAGCAACTCATGGGGATTGATAGGCCCGTCTGTGAGAAGTTCACCAGCGTTCACCTGTTGGCCATCACTCACCATCACGTTCCGACCAAGAAGGATCGGGTATTCAGCGATCGCATCGTCAGATTCGATCACGGTCACCGTGGTGAACTCATCGTCTTCACCCTGTTTGATTTCAACGGTTCCTGGTTTTTTGCAAAGGATCGAAGACTCACGAGGTCTTCTTGCCTCTAACAACTCCTCAATACGAGGTAGACCCTGAACAATGTCACCTGTTTTCTGACGTTCAAAGACCAGAAGAGCCAAGCCATCACCGCGCTGGACAAGATCTCCGTCGCGGACATGCAACAGCGAGTCGGGCGAAATCATGTAAGGACGCCCCAACCGCATGGTGACGGAGTTAGCGCTCACCTGCTCAACCTCACCGCAACAATCAGAGGGCTGACCCTGAGCCAGCTCTTCGCCATCCACAACACGCTGTCCAACGGTGACGACAGGGGCTCCAGAGGTGTTGATCGTGATTGTGTCTTCAGGCCTTTCAACGATCAAACGACGCACGGGCTCATCTTCTGTGGCTTCAGGCATCTCAGCCACACCAGCCTGCTTGCAGAGAATCTGAGTGGTTGCAACAACATCACCCGCCTTAATGGACTGTCCATCCTCCACCTGTAGTTCGGTGTGAGTGGAGCCATGGCTGGAGTCTGAAATGGTGTCACGACGCACCAAAATGCTTTCCAGAATCACAAGCTGAAGACGCTCAATCGTTTTGGCCCTCTTATCAGGAACCGCTTCCACGTCAACAGTCATCTGTGGAGTGGTGTCGAACGTTTCCAACATCAATTGAGTTCGCAGTAACTCAACACCCTCAACCGATTTGACCAACTCGTTGTCTTTGAAGGCCAGACGTTGTGTGGCCTTGATCCCGAGATGGGGTCCATTGGGCTGCTTGACATGACCCAAATCAGGAAGCTGGGCCTCATTTGGAATCGTGTACTCCTCAACAGGACGTAGTAATAGGCCGGTGCCCTCAGGAGTTTCAACCGCCTGCACAAACACCATCGCGTCGGAGCTGATGCCCTTGGCGATCGCTTCGCCGGGGTTAACCATGACGCCATCGCCCTGGAAACGTTCTAAAGCCTTCTTCTCAGTGCAGAGATGGAAACTACCGCTACGAACAATAATCTCGCGAAGAATATCGTTCTTCTGAGTCACACTAACGATGCCTGCAGTCTGGCTGAAGATGTCCTTCACCACTTCGGTGCCGGCTTCAATCCATTGACCATCAGTAATCATCAGCAAAGAAATATCTTTGTTGATTTCATGGGTTTCCTGAGGAATCCACAACAAGGTGCCGCCCTTATTGACCTCGTAACCATTTTTGGCCGAACGAGCTTTCTTAATGGCAAGACCCGGGGCAAATTTGACCAATCCACCGGTTTGTGTTCGGAAGCGATCATCAGCAAGCTCGGCAATCACCTCTGCATTACCGATTTTGCTTCCGGGGATGGTGTTAAGGCGATAACGCGTCCCATCCTTCGCTTCAAGATTCCAAATCTCACCAGCATGGGTTGATTCACCGAGAAGCTTGAAATCGCGAAGCGTCATTGAGGTGGTAACAATCTGCACCTCACGCGAATCACCCAAGGCTTCGCGCAAGCGAATCGCACCGCCATACTCACTGGCCTGACTGGCTTCCGCCAACACCTGAGACTCGATGACGGACCCGCCAGACGAGACAACAGGGCGCGCGTTTGGCGGCAAGTTGTACACATCACCGGCAAGAACCCACATCCGGCCAAGACGCTGAGCTTTGTGGGTGATGTTGCCCTGCCTGTCAGTCACCTCGCGGGGCTGAATGGTGGGGTCATAGCTGACCTGACCAGCCAGGTCGCAGATGACATCTTTAGTTGCTTTCTCAACGCTCTTCTGCACGGCACCAGCCGCGATGGTTGCCACTGTCACGTCAGAGGCGATCTTTTGACCATCATCAACAAACAGAAGGGAACCATTCGTGATTTCGATCTTCTGTGGCTTGCCACTTCCACTGGGCTTAATCGTGAGCGAAAAGTCCACATCAGACTGCTGTGCATTCACACCATGCGGTGTGCGATAGGGACGAACTTTCGCTTTCGATCCAAATTCAACAGTGCCTTCAAATTTTGAGCGCACCACGCCACTCTCAGCGGTTGACACACCACCGGTGTGGAATGTTCTCATGGTGAGCTGAGTACCAGGCTCGCCAATGGATTGAGCGGCGATGATTCCAACCGCTTCGCCCAAATCAACCAGCTGATTATGGGCAAGAGCCCAGCCATAGCACTTGCGGCATACGGAACGATTCGCTTCACAAGTGAGCGGAGAACGAACCATCAGCGCTGAGACACCAGCAGCTTCAAAGCGTTTAGAGAGGGGTGGATCAATTTCGCTGTTGCGCTCAGCAATGACCTCACCATCAGCTCCAAGCACTTGATCAGCGGTCAACCGTCCGACCAGACGATTGCCAAAACGACCGTCCTCCGCCTTAACCATGATCGAGCGCATGGTTCCGCAGTCGTCCTCACGAACAATCACGTCTTGGGCGACGTCTACCAAACGACGGGTGAGGTAACCGGAGTCAGCAGTACGCAGCGCGGTGTCCACCAATCCCTTACGGGCGCCGTAGGAAGAAATCACATACTCCGTGACCGTGAGTCCCTCTCGGAAATTGGTGCGGATCGGAAGGTCAATGATCTCCCCTTGAGGGTTCGCCATCAAACCGCGCATGCCCACCAGCTGACGGACTTGGGACATATTGCCCCGAGCCCCGGAGTTGGCCATCATCCAAACCGAGTTGAGCGGATCGTTGTCATTGAAGTTCTTTTTGACAGCATCAACCAAGCGCTCGTTGGTCTCAGTCCAGGTATCGATCACCTTGGTGTGACGCTCAACCTCTGTAATGACACCAAGCCTGTAGGACTCCTCGGTCTCAGTAATCAGTTCTTCAGCCTGATCGAGCAGATCTTTCTTCGCAGCAGGGACCTTAAGGTCGTTCACCGAAATCGACACAGCCGCCTGAGTGGCGTACTTGAAACCAAGGTCCTTGAGTTGATCAGCCATCGACGCGGTAGCAGCCGTTCCGTGATTCTTAAAGGCCCAAGCAACAAGTTCCTTCAGGACCTTTTTATCAACAACACGGTTACGGAAGGGAGGCGGTGTTTTAGAAAGTGCCCGAGATTTAGCAAAAGCTGCGGCTTCAGCTTTGGCGGCCTTGGCGGCTTTAGCAGACTTGCGGGATTTGGAAGGAGTTGAGGTCATGACAGCGCTTGGAACAGAAGGGAAGGGAAAGCTTTGTGAGAGGGGCTTTAGGTGGCTGCCACCGCGTCAATGATCGTGTGATTCATCACCACACGTCCAACAGTCGTCAGGATGTAGCGGCTAATCAAAGCGCCGTCTTCGTCAAAGCGGTCACGGCGATAGGTCCACTGTTCAAAGCGCGTGCCGTCGCTGAGGGTCTCAGTGGTGATGGGCTCTTCACGCTCATCTTCATCTTCAACCTCGCCGTTAAAGCGCACCCAAACCCAGTCATGCAGGGTGATTCGGTTGTCTTCAAAGGCGTGAATCACATCTTCAAGGCTGGAGTAGGTGCGGGAGCGATCACCGAATTCAATAGGGTGCATTTGGGGCTGCAGAGCCGTTAGGTAATAGGAACCCAGCACCATGTCTTGGGATGGCGTGATGATTGGATCACCCGTTGCTGGAGAAAGGATGTTGTTGCTAGCCAACATCAACATGCGCGCTTCCGTTTGTGCCTCGATTGCGAGCGGCACATGCACGGCCATCTGGTCACCGTCAAAGTCAGCGTTGAACGCTGGACACACAAGGGGGTGAAGCTGGATCGCTCTGCCATCCACCAACTTGGGTTCAAAAGCTTGAATCCCCAGCCGGTGAAGAGTGGGGGCGCGATTCAGCATGATTGGGTGACCATCGATCACCTCCTGCAACACCTGCATCACCTCATCATCAGCTCGCTGAATCAGCTTTTTGGCCGCCTTGATGTTGTTAACGATGTTTTGACGAATCAGGCGATGGATCACAAACGGCTGGAAGAGCTCAATTGCCATCTCCTTAGGCAAACCACACTGATGCATCTTCAGCTTGGGGCCCACCACGATGACGGAACGACCGGAGTAGTCCACACGCTTGCCCAGCAAGTTTTGGCGGAAACGACCCTGCTTGCCTTCAATAATGTCGCTCAGTGACTTAAGCGGACGATTGTTAGCTCCAACAACAGTGCGACCGCGTCGGCCGTTGTCGATGAGGGCATCAACCGCTTCTTGGAGCATCCGTTTTTCATTGCGGACAATGATTTCCGGAGCAAGAATTTCTTGAAGGCGGGCGAGACGGTTATTGCGATTAATGACCCTTCGGTAGAGGTCATTAAGGTCAGAGGTTGCAAAACGGCCTCCATCCAGCTGCACCATTGGGCGAAGATCTGGGGGAATAACCGGAATCGCGTCCAACACCATCCATTCAGGGCGGGCGTTGGTGGCGATGAAGTTATCGATCACCCGTAGGCGCTTAATCAACTTTGCGCGCTTCTGTCCCTTACTGCCAGCAATCTCCTCACGTAATTGTTCAGCAACAGCATTGAGTTGGAGATCCTCAAGCAGCTGCTTCAGCGCCTCGGCACCAATCCCAACGACGGGTTCATTCTCAATTTCTGAATCTTCTGCGTAAATCTCATCTTCAATTTCTAGCCACTCATCTTCGGTAAGCAACTGCTTGTACTTCAAGTCTTTGTGATCGCCCGCATCGAGCACCACATAGCAGTTGAAATAAACGATCTGTTCAACATCCCTCAGAGGCATATCCAAAAGGATGGCCACATAACTGGGGATCCCTTTCAGATACCAAACATGAGAAACGGGGGCCGCCAACTTAATGAAGCCCATGCGGTGCCGTCGCACCCGACTCTCCGTGACCTCAACGCCACAGCGCTCACAAACAATGCCGCGGTGACGGACTCGCTTGTACTTACCGCAATGGCATTCCCAATCCTTAGAGGGACCAAAAATCTTTTCGCAGAACAAGCCGTCCATCTCAGGCTTGAGCGTGCGGTAATTGATGGTTTCAGGCTTGGTCACTTCTCCAACCACCTGTCCATTCGGCAAGGTGCGCTGGCCCCACTCCATCACCCGATCAGGTGATGCGAGTGTGATCTTGACGTAGTCGAAGTGGTTCTCTGTACGCAGATTGCTGTTTGTCATTGGCGTTTAAGAATGAAGGCGGTTGTGTCGTTTCGTTCGTTGATCCGTCAGTCCTCGTCGTAATCCGCGACGCCTAGGGATTCGTACGTGGGTCTGCTTGGGGTGCTACGGCGAGGATTCACGTCTTGCATCAGGTCCACTTCTTTGCCCTCGTCGGTGAATACAGCGATATCCAGGCCAAGAGATTGGAGTTCACGCATGAGCACCTTGAAGGACTCAGGTGTTCCTGGACGAGGAATGGGCTTGCCTTTGACGATGGCGTTGAGAGCTTCGTTGCGTCCCTGCATGTCGTCCGACTTGACAGTGAGCAGCTCCTGCAACGTGTAGGCGGCGCCATAGGCCTCAAGTGCCCACACCTCCATTTCACCCAAACGCTGACCCCCTTGCTGGGCCTTACCACCCAATGGCTGCTGAGTCACCAAGGAGTAAGGGCCAGTGGAGCGCGCATGGATCTTGTCGTCCACGAGGTGGACCAACTTAAGGAAGTGGGAATATCCAACAGCAACAGGTTGGTCAAAGGGTTCGCCAGTCCGTCCATCGCGCAGCAAGAGTTTTCCTGGATCTTCGGGGTTGTAGATCCAATCTTTTCCTGGCTGACTCGCAGCTTCCTTGAGGTAAGCCTGAACTGTTTGTTGGGACTTCTCAGGGCCGTACATCTCGTCGAAGGGAACGATTTTGACGCGGCAGTCGAGATTGGCAGCCGCCCACCCCATCAACAACTCAAAGACCTGTCCCACGTTCATACGACTCGGCACACCCAAGGGGTTGAGACAGATGTCCACTGGAGTGCCATCAGGCAAGTACGGCATGTCTTCACGGGGAAGAATCCGACTGATAATTCCCTTATTACCGTGGCGACCAGCCATTTTGTCGCCGACCTGAATTTTGCGACGCTGGGCCACATACACCCTCACCACCATGTTGGCGCCAGGGGGTAGCTCATCACCCTGTTCACGGGTGTAGATCCTTACGTCGACGACACGGCCACGTTCGGTACTGGGAACGCGCAAAGAATTGTCGCGGACATCACGTGCTTTCTCTCCGAAAATCGCACGCAGCAGTTTTTCTTCGGGAGGTTGATCAGATTCACCTTTCGGAGTGACTTTGCCGACAAGGATGTCTCCACTTTCCACAAAGGCACCGATCCGAATAATCCCCATCTCATCGAGATTACCGAGGCTTTCTTCGGCAACGTTGGGGATTTCACGGGTGATCTCTTCAGGCCCTAATTTAGTCTGACGAGCCTCAATCTCATACTTCTCGATATGAACGGAAGTGTATAGATCATCGTTAACCAAACGCTCGCTCACAAGGATCGCATCCTCGTAGTTGTATCCCTCCCAGGGCATATAAGCGATCAGGACATTCTGGCCGAGAGCAATTTCTCCGCCCTCACAAGCTGAACCATCAGCAAGAACTTGCCCAATGATCACTGGATCACCCTGTCGAACGATGGGACGCTGGTTCAGGCAGGTGTCTTGGTTCGAGCGCTGGTATTTCTGCAGAAAATGCGTGTGGTCGTAGCCCTCTTCATCTCGCACCACAATCGCCGTGGCATCAACGAAGGTGACGGTCCCATTCACCCGTGAAATTGGGACCATGCCTGAGTCACGAGCCACCTGAGTTTCTAGACCAGTACCAACAAGAGGTCGTTCCGGACGGAGCAAAGGCACCGCCTGACGCTGCATGTTGGACCCCATCAAGGCGCGGTTGGCATCGTCATGTTCCAGGAAAGGAATCAGTGACGTTGCCACTGAAATCACTTGCACCGGGGAGAGCTGCACGTAATCGACCTGCTCAGGCGGAACTTTTTCGAAGTCCTGCCTGTAACGAACAGGGATGAGCTCAGCCAAAATTTGACCGTCTGCATCAGTTGCAACGTCACCGGGAGCGACGCGACACTCATCTTCAAGATCCGCAGAGAGGTAAATCGGGTCTCCGCTCTTTTGAACAACTCCGTTCTCGACTCTCCAAAACGGAGTCTCGATGAAGCCATATTCGTTCACTCGGGCATGGGTAGCCAAAGAGTTGATGAGACCAGCATTCGGGCCTTCTGGAGTTTCAATCGGACAAAGTCGACCGTAATGAGAAGGGTGGATATCTCGAACAGCAAAACCTGCGCGTTCACGAGTGAGGCCGCCTGGGCCGAGAGCCGAAATCCTGCGTTTGTGGGTGAGCTCAGCGAGGGGATTCGTCTGATCCATGAACTGGCTCAACTGGCTGGAGCCGAAGAACTCCTTAATGGCCGCCACAAGCGGCTTGGGATTGACCAATTGAGCAGGAGTGAGTGAGTCGGTTTCACCAACTGTCATTCGCTCCTTGATGATCCGCTCAAGCCGATTCAAGCCAACGCGAACCTGGTTCTGAAGAAGCTCTCCCACAGAGCGAACACGACGATTCCCCAGGTGGTCAATGTCGTCAAGGCTTGCTCCACCAACATCAAGCTCGAGATTGATGAGGTAGTCGAGGGTGGATAAAACATCCTCATGGGTGAGGGTGCGGACTGAATCGGGAATCGTGAGCCGAAGTTTTTTATTGATCTTGTAACGACCCACACGACCGAGGTCGTAACGCTTGGGGTCAAAGAAGCGGGTCTGCAACAGCTGCTGGCCACCGCTCACAGAGGGTGGTTCACCTGGACGCAGCTTTTTATAGAGCTCAAGGAGCGCCTGATCCTCGGAGCTAATCCCCTCGTCGTTCGCGGCCTCGATCGATTTTTTGTAGTACTCGGGGTGTCTGAGCTTATCGACAACATCGTTGTCGGACAGTCCCATCGCACGCATCAAAACGTGGGCATTGATTTTGCGTGTTTTGTCAACACGAACGTGCAGCAGGTCGTTTTTATCAGTCTCAAACTTCAACCAAGCCCCACGATTGGGAATCACGCTTGCGTTGTAAGTACGACGACCGTTTTTATCTTGCTCATCTTTGAAATAAACGCCAGGGCTACGAACAATCTGGTTGACGATGACCCGCTCAGCACCATTGATGATGAACGTTCCACGTTCAGTCATCAATGGAAGTTCTCCAATAAAAACTTCTTGCTCCTTAATCTCACCCGTTTCTTTATTGACCAAACGGCAAGTTACATACATCTGAGACGCGAAGGTCGCATCACGACGTTTTGCCTCTTCTACATCATGCCGAGGACGCTTCAGGCGATACTCACTGCCGACGAAGTGCAGCTCCAGCTTGCCGGTGTAATCCGTAATGGGTGAGAAGCTCTCCAGCTCCTCGATTAGGCCCTTATCCAGAAACCACTTAAAACTTGCCCGCTGTACCTCCACTAGATCGGGGAGGTAAGTGACGGTCTTGGCGACTTGAATCGCGCTGCTGCTCATGCGGAGACCTGCAGTTGAAAAGTGGGAACAAAGGCCTGAAGGACCATCAAATATTCAAAAATCCAAAACCCATCACCACAAGAAGAGGCAGCCATCCCAATTAAGGAACGACTGCCGTACTCCATGGCTCTAGAGGTTTTTGGTCTGAACAGATGACGTCGTCAATGAACCGGAAGGAAATGGACGCTTCTGGGGCCGAAAACACAGAAACTGCATTTTGGCCAGGCCGATTAAACATCGTACACTTCCACCTCGATTCAAACGAGACCTTTGTCAGGGAAGCGCGAACAAGCGCCTGGCATTGGCAGTGCTGGCATCCGCCACTTCCAACACAGTCTGCCCCCTCAGCTCGGCCACTCGCTCGGCAACTGATGCCACAAAAGCAGGTTCATTTCGCTTGCCGCGCCGAGGGACTGGGGCAAGGAATGGGCAATCGGTCTCAACAAGAAATCGGTCTTGCGGTACGTCTTTGGCGCAGATGTGCGTGTCAACAGCTTTCGGGAAGGTGACCGTGCCACTGAAACTGATGTAAAAGCCAAAGTCGAGAAACGCTGCCATTTCCGAGGGAGTTCCACCCCAGCAATGCATCACTCCCCGCGGGCAATTGCCTCTGAGCTGTCTCTCACGGAGTTCAGCCAGCATCGGTTCAGCTGCATCGCGGCAATGAACAATCACGGGCAGATCCAGCTCTACAGCGAGATCCAATTGAGGCTTAAGCACAGACAGCTGCTGATCCAGATTCTTGTCTCGAAACAGATCAAGGCCAAGCTCCCCGATCGCCACTACACGAGAATCGTCCTTGGCAGCGGCGCTTAAAACTTCAACGGTATCTGCAGCCCAATGTTCCGTATCGAGAGGATGCACTCCGACGGAGTAACGCATCTCAGGGAAACGATCAGCTAACGAACGAATCGCCGGAATCTCCGAAGGCTCAACGCAGGCATGCAGCAAAGCGGTAACACCGGCCTCTCTCCATCGCAAAGCCACCGCATCGAGATCATCTTCAAACGTGCGGAACACGATGTGACAGTGACTGTCGATCAGGGTGGGAGTGGACATCAGATCAGGACCTGAAACGCGCCTTCAGGCCCATTGTGCCGGGGGGAGATCAGCTAACGCTTGGCTCGATAGCGCGCTTGACAGCAATACTCAAACGAGACTTTTGATGAGCTCCTGCATTGCGATGCATCACACCACGCTTCACCGCTTTATCAATTTTGCTGAATGCTGCGTTCAGGCTGGTTGTCAGCGTGGTTTTAGCCTCATCTCCTGGGGCCTCGATGTAGGCACTGCAGGCAGTGAAACAGCGCTTCATGAGAGTACGAAGCGCCGATTTATACGCTTTGTTCTGTAAGCGATTGCGCTCGCCGATCTCGACGCGCTTCTTCGATGACTTGTTATTGGCCACAGAGCCGGATTTCAATTCGACGATCTGTGACCATAACCCACCGCCATGCAAATCATCGAGCACATGGTTCAAGGGCCACTTAGTTTGAGCAAGAACGTTAATTAGGTGATGACAGTGCTGAGCAATGAGCATCCGCCTGCCGGTCTCATGCGCTGCATCAGCACCGCAGCGCAAGCTGAACAAGAACTCGATCGGATCGCAACAAGAACAACAGGAGCGACCCAGAGAGAAGCGGAGCTTCGGGTCCAAGAAATTTTGGAGCAGGTCAAAAGAGAGGGAGATCAAGCTCTTATTAGCCTCACAGAGAAATTTGATGGCTTCCGCCCAGAACCTCTTCGCATCGATCCAGGTCTGCTGGAGCAAGCCTGGAATGACACGCCTGCCAACCTTCGTGATGCCTTAGATCTCGCGCACCGACGCATCCAAGACTTTCACCAGCGGCAACGTCCCTCTGACCTCAGCGTTTCTGGTGTTCACGGAGAGCAAATCGGTCGGCGCTGGCGCCCAGTCCATGCAGCAGGCCTTTACATCCCAGGGGGCAGAGCTGCATACCCCAGCACAGTTTTAATGAATGCCGTGCCTGCAAAGGCTGCAGGCGTGAAGCGAATCGCGATGGTCACCCCTGCTGGTGCCAACGGATTGATCAACACCACTGTTCTTGCAGCCGCTCACATTGCTGGGATCCGGGAGGTGTATCGGGTCGGCGGTGCACAAGCAATCGCGGCGCTGGCCTACGGAACAGAAACCGTCCAGAAGGTTGATGTCATCAGTGGACCAGGAAATCTTTTCGTGACTTTGGCCAAAAAGTCGGTCTATGGCCAGGTAGGGATTGATTCTCTGGCAGGTCCAAGTGAAGTCTTGGTGATCGCCGACCAAACGGCCAAACCAGAGCAGGTGGCGGCCGACCTGCTAGCTCAGGCAGAACATGACCCATTGGCAGCTGCCATCCTGCTCACAACTGAAGAGGAGCTCTCTCGATCCGTCCCTGAGGAGATTGAACGCCAGCTGGCGTCCCATCCACGCGAGAGCATTTGCCGGCAATCCTTAAGCCAATGGGGGCTGATCGTGACTTGCGACAGCCTTGAAAAGTGCGCAAATCTCAGCGATCGCTTCGCCCCAGAGCACTTGGAACTCCTTGTCGAGCGACCAAGAATGATGGCTGACCGCATCAACCACGCAGGTGCCATTTTTATTGGCCCATGGAGTCCAGAAGCTGTCGGAGACTACTTAGCTGGTCCTAACCACACACTCCCCACCTGCGGCGCCGCTCGGTTTAGCGGTGCCCTCAGCGTGGAGACGTTTATGAGTCACACTTCGCTCATCGAGTTCAACAAGGAAGCTCTTGATGCAACAGGGGTTGCTGTGGAGACCTTGGCCATGAGCGAAGGACTCCACAGTCATGCCAATTCGGTACGGATCCGTCTTCAGTAAGCGGCCTTAACCCACACGATCCAGGCTGCGGACTCCAGCAACGCCATCCTTGATTTCACCAACGAGAACTTCGTCAGCAAGGTTGACGAAGAGGCCGTTCTCCAAAACGCCTGGAAGATTGTTGATGTCACGCTCGAGGGCAATCGGATCAGAGATTCCATTCTCAAATCGCACATCTAGAACAAGGTTGCCCTGGTCGGTCACCACCGGGCCAGCTTTACGGGTTGCCATCCGCAGTTCTGCAACTCCTCCCATTGATTTGAGCCTGGATTGAACTTGCACCCATGCTCCTGGGAGCACTTCAACTGGTAGTAAGAAATCGAGATTTAAACACCGAACAAGCTTCGTGGAATCAACCACGACAATGAAACGTTCTGCTCGGTCAGCAACAAGCTTTTCTTGGACGTGGCAGGCACCACCACCTTTGATCAATTGAAAGGAAGGATCCACTTCATCAGCACCATCAATCGCTAAATCGATGCGATCAGTGGCGTTCAAAGCACGCAAAGGAATCCCCAACTCAGCGGCAAGCACCTCTCCTTGAAACGACGTGGTCACGCCGACAATGTCACGAAGCTGACCTGCTGCCAGTCGGGCCCCGAGGCCTTCAATCATCAAAGCGGCAGTAGACCCAGAACCGAGGCCCACCACCATGCCATCACGAATCTGTGCAACAGCCGCCTCCGCGACGGCTTGCTTCATTTGAGTTTGGAGATCCGACATCGATCAGCTGCTGAGGGCGAGACCGTAGCAAGAGCTCTTAGCTCATTCCTGGCAAAGGAGCCGGTTTCACCGACAGCTGCAGATCTCCCCCATTGCGCAGAACCTGCAAGAGCAACGGCTGATCAATTTCAGCTTGATCCACCTGTTTCAACAAATCCTGAGGGTCTCGAATGGTGTCGTTGCCAACTTGAACAATGAGATCACCTCGCCTCAATCCAGCACGTTGAGCAGGGCTATCGGGAAGGACCGATTGCACCAAGGCACCGGAGCGTTCAGGCAATTCAACGAGAGCATTGGGATCACGGTTGTGCTCGCGCGCAATCCGAGCGGTGAGCGGAACAAGTTGGACTCCCAAGTAGGGATGTACAACCTCACCGTCCTTCTGGAGTTGATCAGCAACTCGGGAGGCCAAATTGATCGGGATCGCAAAACCCAATCCGGCCCCTGGACCAGAGCGAACCAGCGTGTTGATCCCAATCACTTCACCGGAAGCATTCACTAGCGGCCCGCCTGAATTACCAGGATTAATGGCTGCATCGGTCTGAATCAGATCCAGACGCTTATCGGAAAAACCGAGGCTGCTGATATTGCGATGAAGACTGCTGACAATGCCCAACGTGACAGTCCGTTCCAAGCCATAGGGAGTCCCTAGAGCAATCGCCCAATCACCTACCTCCAAGGCCTCGGAGTCCCCCAAGGTTGCCGGGGAAGGAAGAGCTCGTCCAGACAGTCGGACCAGCGCGAGATCGGTGACCGGATCTTGACCAATCACTTCCCCGTCTCTCTGTTCCCCGTCAGACAAGGTCACATTGACAGTGCTGACTTGATCAACAACATGGGCATTTGTCAAAACCAAACCACGCCCATCGATCACAACCCCTGACCCCTGACCCCTCTGTCGCTCAGGGCCAATCCCATAGCCAGGTTCTCCCAGGAGATCACGAAGGAGAGGATCAATCAGATTCGGATCAAAAGGCTGCCGTTCAATCAAGCGTTCGGTGTCAATACGTACGACCGACGGCGCCACCTCCCGGACGGCATTGGCAACAAAGCTGTGCCCGTTGGCTGTAAAGGAGAGATCAGCCGCCTGAACGGGAAGGCTGCCGAAGCAAGACGTGACCAGAAGGGCTGTCAGACAACAACAGCGAATGATTTGGAAAACCTTCATGCCGGCGGCCAAAAATCAGGAACACGTGGGAATCTTCACGCTAGTGGCCCCGCTCTGGAGAACGGAGCACAAGCATCGTTCAACTCACTTTCAGCAGAAGCACGGCATTAGTTTGATCAACTCTTTCCTCTCACCAGAGCCATGACCGTGCTGTCAAAAGCGCAACTTCGCTGCGAGCTCTGTCAGATCGAGATCAATGAAAACGCTGATCAAGAAGACGAGGTCTTGTTCAGTCGTGGTGCCACCGGGAGCCGCAGCAAACTTTGGGCTCGCGTGTGTCAGTACCTAAAAACAGACGAGCAAAAGGCAGCTTGTATCAACCAAGACGCATCCCAACGAGGCACCGAAAAGCCTGGTGATCGCTACGAAGAAATCGCTCCTGTTGAAGTCGGCGGCACAAAGGCTGAAAGCTGATCCCAATCGTGCATGATCCAATCCTGATTGGCACACCTCCCAAAGCCGTGTCTATTACTACCAATAGGTACATCATCAAATCTCGATCATGCGCTTGTTTAAAGCGGCCGCTACCGGCCTGATCGCGCTCGCTTCTGTTGGCCTTGTGGCCTGCCAAAAGTCTGCTCCCACGAGTGAAAAAGAGGCGTCAGGTCAGACAGGCAATGTGTTTGAGACCGGAAAGCTCAGAGCCGTCGTTGTGGACGATGTGCTTCCCATGGTTGACAAGAAAGATGGCAAATACGAAGGCCTTTCTTTCGTGGTGCTTGATGCCATCCGCGACCAGCTGAAATCAGCTCCAGAAAACAAGTCCGATGACATTGTGATCGAGCCTGTTTCCATCAAGTCTGCTCAGGATGGACTGAACAAAATTCGTTCCGGAGAAGCTGATATTGCTTGTGGCGTTGCCTTCACTTGGGAGAGACAAAGAACGCTCACCTACAGCTTGCCTTTCGCAACAAGCGGCACGCGTGTTTTAGCTCCCAAAGGAAATGACGGAACACCAGACAGCCTTAAAGGGAAAACAATTGGTGTCGTGAAAGACACGGCTGCAGCGGCAGTACTGGCTAAATCCGTTGATGACGCCCAATTCCAATTCTTCGCGACCCCCACAGAGGCTCTTGCAGGTCTTAAGGACGGAACAATTGAATTTCTCGGTGGGGACACTCTCTGGCTGAAAGCCAGTCGCAAAGACACTGCTCCGGATGCTGATCTTGTCCCCACATTCCCTTACGCAAGATCGAGCGTGGGCTGTGTTATCGCAGACACCACTCCTCACCTACTGAATTACAGCAACTTGGCCATCGGTCGCATGCTGACCGCTTATGTGGACGACAACAAAGACGTACGCACAGCCGTCAACAAGTGGATTGGTCCTGATAGTCAGGTTGGTCTCAGCGAAAACATGATCGGCGATTTCTTCACCATCGTGCTCGCAACGACAGCTGAATTATCCAAAGGTTCCTGAGCCCTTATTCCTAAAAAAGCATTCAAATTTCACTTCACCCATGAACAAAACAACTCTGCTGAGCGTCGCTGCAATTCTCGCTTCGAGCGCTGTCCTAACAGACGCCTCCCACTCGGCTGTTCTAAGCGAGCCCGATCTAGGGAATGCTCTGGAGCAGCGCATTGAGAAGCTCTCAAGTGACGCGTGGTCGCGATTAGGAGTCAATGATCACAGCGATGGCCAGACCATTGCTCGAGCTTGGGGCAATGGCAACGGCCGCGCCTTTGGCAACGGTGGTGGCCGTGGACGTGCCTTTGGTAACGGCGGTGGAAGGGGCTTCGCCAATGGCTATCGCGCAGGTTTCGCCAATTGGTAAACCACGCTGATTACGGACCCATCGGTCTCTTGGTGATTCAGGCCACATCGCTCTGCAATCTCGATTGCAGTTACTGCTACTTGCCTGATCGCCAGAAACGACGGATCTTTGATCTCAATCAATTACCTGTTTTGCTGAACAGGGTGTACGAGAGCCCCTTTTGGGGCCCTCAGCTCTCAATCCTCTGGCATGCTGGCGAACCAATGACGCTGCCTTGCAGCTTTTACGACGAGGCCAGTGCCATCGTGCGTGAGCAAACAGCTGAGCTGCAGGAGCAAGGAGTTCAGATTGAGCAGCATGTTCAAACCAATGGGACGTTGATTAACGATGCCTGGTGTGAATGCTTTCAGCGCAATCAAATTGTTGTAGGTGTCAGTGTTGACGGGCCAGAAGAGATCCATGATTCCCATCGCCGCTTTCGCAATGGCATTGGATCTCATGCTCTAACAATGCGTGGCATTCGAAAACTTCAAGATCACGCGATTCCCATCCATGCGATCGCTGTACTCACGAGTGCGGCCATGGAAGATCCAGAGCGGATGTACTCCTTTTTCCGTGACAATGGGATTCATGATCTCGGCTTCAATGTAGAAGAGCAGGAAGGCGTTAATGCCAGTTCTTCCATGCAGGGGCTAAGTCGAGAAAAGCAATATCACAACTTCTTAAAATGTTTTTGGGAGTGCAATCAAAGGGACGGTTTTCCGATACGCCTGCGTGAATTTGATCAAATCACTGGGATGATGGCCGGTGGGCAAAGACTGCTTCAGAACGAAATGAATCGCCCATACTCGATCTTGAGTGTGGATTCAGCTGGCAATTTTTCCACTTTTGACCCTGAACTTCTCTCCGTGGAAACCAAGAAATATGGATTATTCAACTTAGGCAATATTCGTGATCAATCCCTCGTAGACGCCGCTGAAACTGAGACGTTTCGCCAATTGCTTCAAGACATGACCATTGGAACAACGCTTTGCCGTGATCAATGCGACTACTACGGCTTCTGCGGCGGAGGGACTGGAAGCAACAAGTACTGGGAGCATGGAACCTTGGCCTCCAGTGAAACCTGTGCCTGCCGTTTTTCAACCCAAATCCCAGTGAACGTTCTTCTCGAACAAATTGAAGACAAGGGTGTAAAGACACCCTAACAATTCAAACAAAAAACATGCATTCACTTGCACGCAAAACCTATCGATCTGCATCAGCTATTGGCGTAGTCGCGGCTTGCTCATCACTCATTTTTGCTCACGCACCAGTCGCTCACGCAGGTTGCACGTTCCTCATGCCAATCGGCGGCAATGGCGATGGTCCAAAGCCGTACATCGTCAAAAAAAGAGTTCAACGCAACAAAGTTTTGGTAGGCCGTACGAACTGGAATACCGACTTTGTCGTGAACCAACCTTTTGCCTCTTACAAACTCTTCTTCACGGCAGACTCAACGGATGGCAACCCTGGTTCTTATCCAATCGAAGCCTTTCTAAAATTTTCGGACGGCAGCAATTTAAGAGTTGTCAAAGAATTCATGAAGCCACCAACAGGAACCGGAGCTCAGTTCGGTCCATTCCAGACTCCTCCGGGGAAAGCTGTCAGCCAGGTGAACTTCAAAATTGGTGCTGGCAACGATCCTGGAGCAACGGGATTCAGCTACCGCATCTCGGTGCAGGGTTGCGACTGATACCCGAAAGGTCAATCAACTACATTGTTGTTTGGCCTGGTGAGTTCCTCTCTCCGGGAGGGTGATCGCAGCATCAACCATCGGGCCGATGCCCGACAACCCTCCGATTGTTCTTGCCCCATCCACTGCTCCCTGATCTAAAGGATTTGGCCTCTGCCACAGCCGTAGACCATGGATTTGAGCTGGCTGATTTGCAGGTCCTAGCCCACATGCAACCCATGACGGTGCAAATCCAAATTCGCCGCTCCAGCGGAGACGATGTGACCTTGGATGATTGTGCTGCTTTCAGCGCACCGATGGGAGAAGCCCTGGAAAATTCTGCTGTTCTCAACGAGGCTTATGTCCTGGAGATCAGTAGTCCAGGGATCGGAGACCATCTTCAATCGGATCGCGATTTCCAGACTTTTCGTCGCTATCCGGTCGACGTGATTCACCGTGACCCTGATGGGGCTGAACAAAAACACTCAGGGACCCTGTTAGAGCGCACGGAGAACCACCTAAAGATCAGTATTCATGGGCGAATTAAACAAATCCCTCGGGACTCAATTCTTTCAGTTGAGCTCACCAATCCCACAGGCTGACTAAGTCAAGCCTCTCTCCAACCTCTTTCTTTCAAGACTTTCATTCCCGTCCTCGATGGCTCTCGTCCTTCTCCCCGGCCTCAGCAACCTGATCGAAGATATCAGCGAGGAAAAGAAACTCGCCCCTCAGGTCGTTGAGGCTGCCCTACGGGAAGCACTCTTAAAAGGCTACGAGCGTTACCGGCGCACGCTTTATTTAGGGATCAGTGAAGATCCGTTTGATGAGGAATATTTCAGCAATTTTGATGTCGCCCTCGATCTAGACGAAGAGGGCTATCGGGTTCTCGCCAGCAAAATCATTGTTGATGAGGTTGAAAGCGAAGACCATCAAATCGCCTTGGCCGAGGTAATGCAGGTGGCTGAAGATGCCCAGGCCGGCGACACTGTCGTACTCGATGTCACTCCCGAAAAAGAGGATTTTGGTCGCATGGCAGCCGCCACGACCAAACAAGTCTTGGCTCAAAAGCTGCGCGATCAACAGCGACGGATGATCCAAGAGGAATTCGCTGATCTCGAAGATCCAGTCCTGACTGCACGCGTGATTCGATTCGAGCGTCAGTCGATCATCATGGCCGTGAGTTCGGGTCTTGGCCGTCCCGAGGTTGAAGCTGAATTGCCCAGGCGCGATCAGCTCCCCAACGACAATTACCGCGCCAATGCCACATTCAAAGTCTTCCTTAAAGAGGTCAGCGAAGTGCCTCGCCGTGGGCCTCAACTCTTTGTGAGTCGAGCCAATGCAGGGCTGGTGGTTTATCTCTTCGAAAACGAAGTTCCTGAGATCCAAGAGGGCTCGGTACGCATCGTTGCTGTTGCGCGTGAAGCCAATCCACCATCGAGAGCGGTGGGGCCTCGAACCAAGGTGGCTGTGGACAGCATCGAGAGAGAAGTGGATCCTGTTGGAGCGTGCATCGGAGCCCGAGGCTCACGCATTCAACAAGTCGTGAATGAACTCCGTGGCGAAAAAATTGATGTCATCCGCTGGTCCCAAGACCCCAGCCAGTACATCGCCAACTCGCTGAGTCCAGCTCGCGTCGAAGTTGTGCGTCTTGTTGATCCAGAAGGTCAACATGCCCATGTTTTGGTGCCACCCGATCAGCTCAGTCTTGCCATCGGGCGAGAAGGCCAAAATGTTCGTCTTGCCGCTCGCTTAACGGGTTGGAAAATTGATATCAAGAATTCAACGGAATACGACCAAACCGCAGAGGATGCTGTTGTTTCAGAGCTCATCTCCCAAAGAGAAGAGGAAGAAGCCCTTCAGCGCGAGGCGGAAGAGCGCTTAGCCATTGAACAGGCAGCCAGGGCCGAAGAAGATGCTCGACTTCGTGAGCTGTATCCCCTTCCCGAAGACGAGGAGGGATACACGGAAGATGGAGAGTATTACGAGGATGCTGAAGCTGCGGGAGAGGAACCAGTGGCCGAAGCCGTGGAGGAGTCAGTCGAAACAGCTGACACCGAATTACAAGCTGAAGATCAGGCCACAGAACACACTGAACAGCAGGAAGACGAGCTCGATTCTGAGGATGCCCCCAACACAAGCGATGTAGAGGAAGGAGCCCGGTGAACGTTTCGCGCCCCGTCCTCCGTCGCTGTGTCGCCTGCCGTCAGCTGCTCGATCGAAGCATGCTTTTGCGAGTGATTCGTGACCATCAGGAGGGGGTCCTCCTCGATCAGGGAATGGGCCGATCGGCCTACCTCTGCCCGACTGAGGCCTGTTTTGAAGAGGCACGCCGCCGCAAAAGGCTTCAGAAATCCCTGCGTTGCCAGGTTTCTGAAGAATTAATGACGGCGCTGCAAGAGCGGCTCACCGAACCTCGGGTTGCAGCCGCTGAGGCAAGATGAACATTGGCACCACGTGTGTGGAGCCCCGAGGCACACCGTGCCCGGACCGATCGGAGACCTGAATGACCAGCAGCGGCAAAGTCAGAATTTATGAGTTGTCCAAGGACCTTGGCTTGGAGAACAAAGACGTCCTGGATGCCGCCGAGAAGCTGTCCATCGCCGCAAGGAGCCACAGCAGCTCCATCAGCGAAACAGAAGCCGGCAAAATCCGAACGCTCTTAAAGCAAGGTGGGAGTCCAGTCGCGTCTGCTCCTGCCAAGCCCGCGCCTGGAAAAGCAATTCTCTCGGTCAGGAAGGCTTCCAGCCCAGCAGCTCCGTCCATGCCCAGCAAACCTGCGGCTCCTGCGGCAGCAAAACCATCACCCAAACCTTCTGCACCATCACGACCAGAGGCCCCCCTTCCTCTCATCGTGCAGAAGCCCGTGTCGCGTCAAGCAGCACCACAAAAGCCTGTGAGCCGACAAAGCACTCCCGCGGCTGCCGCACCTGCAGCAGCACCCTCCGCTCCCGCACCATCTGCGCCCACACCAAGGCCCAAGCCCACGGCTCCTAAGGCTTCGGCCCCCGCTCCAACCGCCTCTGCTCCGTCAGCTCCTCCAAGGCCCACCTCAGCCAGACCAACACCTGCTCCGGCTCGACCCACAGGCACCTCACCAGTGAAACGGCCTGGCAGCGAAGCCAGCAGCCCAAGACCGACCGCCCCGCCAACCCGTCCTCAACCCAAAGCCCCGGTGAATCGAGGGGCACCGGCTAGACCCGCTCCCAAACCAGAACTCGTGGGACGGCCACAGCCCAAGCGTGCGGCTCCTGGCGCCCCCGTTCGTCAGATCGGACAACGCCCAGGCGTGAGTCCTCGGCCAAGCGGGCCTCCAGGCCAGCGCGCCAACATGCCGCAACGCCCGGCAGGCTCTCAACGCCCGGGTGCCCCAACGCGACCTGGGAATGCACCATCTAAACCAGGGCAACCTCGCTCAGGCGCGAGTTCCCTTGAGTTAGTCGGAAAACCCATCCGCAGAGACGGCAGTAATGATGGCGCCGGTGGCCGTAGCGATGGACAGGGACGTCCTCCTGGTGCCCCAAGACCTGGAGCACCACGTCCTGGCGGTATGCCTGGGATGCGTAAGCCGGTGGCCCCCGGTGAGCTCATGCAGCTCCAAAAGCCAAACAGCCGCCCGTCAGCACCACCGCCTAGACGCGTTGATGGCACTCCTGTTGCCACGCGTAGCGGTGAGGCTGCTGCTGGTGGAGCTAAAGCAACTCCTCCTGTTTCACGTCCTACCGCCACTCCACCAGCAGCACCGAGGCGTCCAGGCTTCAGGCCTGGTCCAGGAGCTGGTGGTCAACGCAGGCCTGGACGGCCTGACTGGGATGACAGCGCAAAACTGGAAGCGCTACGCAGTAAATCACCTCAGAAACAGCGTCAAAAGGTTCATATCATCGGCGAAAACGATGATGCCTTAACCGCTGAGACCGGAGGCTTCGCTGGTGAACGCCAGGCGATGGTGCTGTCCGCCAGCTTGGCCCGTCCTTCCAAGCCGAGAACCAAGCACAAGCCAGCTCCCAAGCCAGTTGCTGCAATCAGGAAGCGGCGTAAGGAAACCGCACGTCAGCGTCAGCGTCGTCGCGCGATGGAACTTCGTGCAGCCAGGGAGGCCAAACAGGTACGGCCCGAGATGATCGTGGTCCCCGAGGACAATCTGACGGTGCAAGAGCTCGCTGACATGCTCAGCATCGAAAGCTCAGAAATCATCAAATCCCTGTTCTTCAAGGGTGTCATTGCCACGGTCACGCAGACCTTGGACATGCCAACCATTGAAGCTGTGGCACAAGAATTCGGCGTACCTGTACTTCAGGATGATGTCGAAGAGGCGGCCAAGAAGACCGTCGAGATGATCGAGGAGAAAGACCACGCTCATCTCATTCGCCGTCCCCCAGTGGTCACCGTCATGGGTCACGTTGACCACGGCAAGACAAGCCTTCTTGATGCGATCCGCCAAGCCCGCGTCGCCGCTGGAGAAGCCGGTGGAATCACCCAACACATTGGTGCTTATCAAGTCGAGATTCAGCACAACGATTCACCCCAGAGGCTCACATTCCTCGACACCCCAGGGCACGAGGCATTCACCGCCATGCGTGCTCGAGGGACCAAAGTCACTGATGTTGCTGTCTTGGTGGTTGCGGCAGACGATGGTGTTCGTCCTCAGACCTTGGAAGCGATCAGCCATGCAAGGGCGGCAGAAGTGCCGGTCGTTGTGGCGATCAACAAAATCGACAAAGAGGGAGCCTCCCCCGATCGTGTCAAACAGGAACTCTCTGAACAGAACCTGCTGGCGGAAGATTGGGGAGGCGATGTGGTGATGGTGCCCGTCAGCGCCCTCCGCGGAGAAAACATCGACAAGTTGCTTGAAATGATTCTCCTCGTGACAGAGGTTGAGGATTTACAAGCCAACCCCGATCGACTCGCAAAAGGCACCGTGATCGAGGCCCATCTCGACAAGGCCAAAGGTCCTGTGGCCACATTGCTGGTTCAAAACGGCACGCTTCGCACTGGTGACGTCCTCGCCGCAGGCCCAGTTCTCGGCAAAGTGCGCGCCATGGTGGATGACGGCGGCGGCCGTTTGAAAGAAGCAGGTCCTTCCTGTGCAGTGGAAGCACTTGGTTTCAGCGAAGTGCCCACCGCAGGCGACGAATTTGAGGTCTACCCCGATGAGAAGTCAGCACGTGCTGTCGTCGGCGATCGTGCCTCAGATGCCCGCGCGAGTCGATTGGCGCAACAGATGGCATCACGTCGCGTATCACTCACGGCAATGTCTGGCCAGGCCAAAGAGGGCGAGCTGAAAGAGCTCAATCTCATCCTCAAGGCCGATGTTCAAGGCAGTGTGGAAGCGATCCTTGGTTCACTTGAACAGCTACCGAAGGACGAGGTCCAAGTCCGTGTCCTGCTGTCCGCTCCTGGCGAAGTCACAGAAACGGACGTCGATCTAGCGGCAGCCTCTGGCGCTGTGATCGTTGGCTTCAACACCTCAATGGCGTCAGGTGCAAAACGAGCGGCAGATGCCAATAGCGTTGACGTTCGCGACTACGACGTCATCTATAAGCTGCTGGAGGACATCCAGTTGGCCATGGAAGGTCTCCTGGAACCAGAACTTGTGGAAGAGTCCCTTGGAGAAGCAGAGGTTCGAGCCGTTTTCACGATCGGCAAGAGCGCTGTGGCTGGTTGTTATGTCACAACCGGAAAGCTGCAACGGAACTGCAAGGTGCGCGTGCGTCGCGGCAAAGAAATCGTCTTTGCTGGAGATCTCGATTCACTACGCCGCAACAAAGACGACGTCAAGGATGTGGCCACAGGGTTCGAATGCGGTATCGGCTGTGATCGCTTCGCCAATTGGAAGGACGGCGACATCGTTGAGGGCTACAAGCTCGTAACCCAGCGCCGCAAGCTCGCCACCTAATGTCCCCTCGCAACGAGCCGCTTCTCTGGCTCCAGCTGGTGGCGATAGGAGCCATTCCACTGGAGCTACAGCTGCTTCGGTTGATCTTGGCTGGCTCGGATCTTGGTCCGGTGCCCTCGGTGGAACGTCTTCTCTGTTGGGGGATCGCCGTTGTTGCTCCTTCAATCTTGCTCTGGAGACGCCCTGTGGATTGGGGGTCCCTTCTCCTAGTTCGTCAACCTTTAACGGGGAGGACAACCTGGCAACGCAAAATCAGTCACTGCCAAGACAACCTGCTCTTAAAACTGGTGGGAGCAGCAGGAGCAGTTCTTTTGCTCGCGTTGTTCTGGTGGATTGATCGTTCCTCGCTATTGATTGCAGATCTTTCTCCTTTAAAAAGTGGACATCGCCTTCAAAGTTTGCTGATCGCGACCCCACTTCTGGCCGTCATTGTTTGGCAATGGCATCAGCTGGTCCAATCGATCTGGCTTCTTACTCGTCCCTCGATGGCCATTGAAGAGGCCGTAGCGATGAGTGACCGACAACTTGAGGATTCAAGGTTTTCACTCGGGTTGGGGCTCCTACGCCTAGAAAGCTTGGATTGGCAATCTCAAGATCTCAACACGCCAGCCGTTGCTCAACCTAAGGAGTCTCCAAAAACCATTGAGACGCCTCCTCCCCCTGACCATTCAACGAAGCAACCTTCAGAAGACGTCGCCAATGCAGCGCTTGAGCAAGAAGAACTGAATCCCACAGAAACGACAGATTTAGGGCTCGCGAGTTCGGTCGAACCAGAGCAAGCTGCCGAACAGAGCAACAGCACTGATCTGGATCACGAGGTCGCTGACAACAACAGTGTCTCCAGCAGTGACTCTGAAGGTCATGACGAACAGACCAAGGCCGCCGGAAGCGAAGAGAGCGAGCCAGAGCAAGCGCCGTAACGTTCTCCAGGGAGTGCGTGCTTCCTGTAAGAGCCGATCTTTCAGTGCTGGGTCCAACTGTCTTTGAGAGTCGCGGTCGCTCAAACCCTGTACAGCGCAATTCCAAATGTTAAGTTCCTAAAGCTGCCGATGTAGCTCAGCTGGTAGAGCAACGCTTTCGTAAAGCGTGGGTCGCCTGTTCAAGTCAGGTCATCGGCTTAAGAGAGCAACCCAGTTTCAGCATGGAATCCGCGCTGCAGCTGGTCTTTTATTGCTCGGAACTGGCTGAGAGCAAGATCGCAACTGATATGCGCTAGCTCATGAAATCGCATGGGCCTGTTCACACACGACGAATTCAGATCCATGCGCATAACGAACATTGACTGGAACCCCAGCTTGACAAAGGGGGCATTCATCAGCGGGCCAGGACGGAAGGAGTACTTCATCTAAAAAAATGAAATTCTCCACCCCAAGATCTGCCGCCCCTACATTGCCCCTATTCACATACGCTGCAATACCCATCGGATGGCCGCCTGATTGAACGACTGCCTCACACGTAAGACGAACCGAAAATCCAGTATTAACAACATCATCAACAATCAGGACAGATTGACCTCGAATAATCTCATCATATCCCCGCTTAATCTCAAACCTTTCTGTTTTTCCTGCCTTGCCAAGCAGACGTTCCGCAAATACACAACGAGCCTGAAGCGACAAAGCTACATATTGGGCACAAATAACACCGCCTATAGCAGGACCACAGATCAAGCCAGGCCTTAACCCTTGCTCTTGAATTTCTTCACCCAAAAGCTGACCAAGCTGATGAGCAAGTTCCGGCCTTAAGTTAATAAGATCCTTGGCAACCCATCCGGAGCCATGATCTCCCGAAGCGTACACAAAGTGGTCATTTTCGATCAGCGTTCCACTTGATTCTAGGATTTTTCTTGTCATTTCCTGTCTCTGCTTCGTAGACATAGCGACGATGGATTGACCACTACCGACAGGTTGGCAAAGCCCACACGGTCTTACAACCAAGCACTCGCAAGAGACAAAGCCATGGCCTAAAAGCGTTGCACTGGCCTAGCTCCAATGCACCCTCAAGCAAGGCGCATTGCTGAGCACACGCGATTCATTGAAAACCAGCAAAACTTCCAATCCAGCCCAAGGCAACATCAAGCCAACCTGGTTCATTCCGATGGGCTTTTATCTCAATCCAGAATTCTTCCGCGTGAGCCAAGTGATCACCACAAGATGCGCCCGTGCTGCCAAGCGAATAAATGCCTAGGCCAATGAAATCTTAAAAAGAGTTGGCACAAGTCCCCATAAGAGCGATTGGCACGATTTCTGCTCATTAGACCACCTGCCTAGACGTGGTTGCCCGACTGATTGAGCATGAGGCTCGGAACTAATCGGGGAGTGCTAATGAGCCAAACAACGACTGGAGATCAGCAGCAATCGCAGCTTTTGCAGCATTCATCTGAGCCAGAATGACCATCTGCGCAAGGCTGCGAGCAATACACCTTGCCATCTTTCTGGACAGCGGATTCAACAGACACTGCGCAAGAGCAGGGATCACAGGCACAAACTTGATTGCTAGTAGCCATGTCTTGAGTGGACGTCTCCCTCTTTCATAAAACAAAAATGCGTCCACGTCCATTACCCATTTGGGGGAGAGCAGACTCCCGCAAATAATTCATCCGTTGATGCACTCCTCAGGTTGGTGCTGACATGCCATCAAACTGAAACCATCTAAACCAGAGTTCATGTCCAGCATCGAACCCAGCAAGCTCGATCGCATGAAACGCAGCTTTGGAAGCGATGCAGCACTCGATGAAGTGTTCATCGTGCTGAGTGTCGGCGCAGGGCTCATCGCAACTCTGGGTTTACTCGCCAACAGCCCCGCCGTCGTGATCGGCGCGATGGTCGTGGCTCCATGGATCATGCCGCTAAGAGCTGCCGCTTTTGCCGTGCTCTTTGGTGACATCCCCCTGCTTAACCGTTCCTTGCGGACGTTGATGGTGGGAGTATGCACTACCGCTGTCCTATCCATTGTGTTGGGGAAGCTGGCCGGATTGCCTCAATTCGGCTCGGAAGTCGAAGCGCGGATATCGCCAAACCTTCTCGACTTAGGGATCGCCCTTGTGGCCGGTGGACTGGCCACCTACGCCAAGCTTCGCAGTGATGCAGTGAGCTCACTTGCAGGAACGGCCATTGCAGTTGCTCTTGTACCACCTGTCTGCGTGATGGGACTTCTTCTATCCCATGCGCGCTGGGAGGACGCATTGAATGCCGGCCTGCTATTTGCCACAAACCTTCTTGGAATTTTGACCGGAGGATTGGTCTTAATGGCCTGCAGAGATTCCTACTTTCGCCAAGAACTCAGGCGAAGCCAGTTAGGAGCCGCAAGCTTTGCACTCACTGGCTTATTGCTGATTCCACTAGGGGGAAGTTTTATCAATCTCCTTGTCCAAGCGAAAAACGAAAATACACGCGAATCAGTGGAAAAGACCATTGCAAAATTTCTAACGCAGGAGACCTTAACCTTTGGCGATAAAAAGAAAATTGATGTCGAGAAGGTCGACATTGACTGGGATCAAAACCCACCTGTCATACGAGTGATCGTGCGTGTTGCAGACCCAGAACGTCCAACATTCAAACAAGTTTCAGCCGTTCAAGAAGAGATCAACAAACGGCAAGATGTTCGATTTAGACTTGTCGTGCAACGCACAGCTGTTGACATCGTCGGCCCCAAAGAACAGCCTAACATTGAAAGCCCAACCCCTAAACAACCTATCAATTCACATACAAATACTCAGCCATTTAATAACATCAAACCCGTTGATAGCATTAGACCATTCAAAGAAGTCCCCCTAATCGATCAATTACCTTTTCTTGACAATATGCAATCACAGAAAAAAGAGAATAACAACAATCTCAACTCAACAATTGAACCTGAGGCGATCAAGGCACCAGGACTACCTCTTGACAGTCGAACTGCGGATCAAACCCAGGATTAATTTCGATCAAATAATGAAACTGTTCTGAGCTTGAAGGCGAGCCGCTACAAGAAATTCTTGAACATTTTCAATCTGAACAGGGGGCTCTCGCCCTGCTTCTACATCGCGATAAAGATCAGCCACACTCCATGCCGCACTGCGCTGATCCTCCTGGAACCGAGGGATGAGATGGAGGTGAAGGTGGCGTGCGCCCTCCCCAAAAGCGATGGCGTAGACCCTGTCGCAGCCAGTGAAGTGCTGAATCAACCTTGATGCTTTTTGAACCACATTGCCCCATTCACGTGCTTCCTCATCCACAAAGTCAATCGGACCCGCAATATGACGACGGACATCCAGCAAGCACCATCCCAGCAAAGGGGACGGATCAGGATGATGACGCAACAGCCAGAGAGGATTACGCCAAATTTCCACCTCGGAAAGACGGACTACATCGGAGTGAAGTTCACAAATGGCGCAGTCTTCCAAGCCAACAGGCAAATCATCAGAAGCTGCTCGATCTGGATTGGATGCCATGAAGCCATGACTGAGATCCACTCATCATCCAATCCTCTGGGAATGGGCGTCATGGCTAAAGCGTTGCTGAGTGCACGAGTCAGCCCAGCCAGAGAGACTGACAGATCAGAAACAGGGCTGTCTGGCTGATCTCCCCCTTATGTATGGGCCCAATCGATTCGGCTCTTAGCTGTTGTGCTGGATCATGAATCCACCGTCGACCAGCAGCATTGAGCCGGTGATAAAAGCTGCCTGATTGGACAGTAACCAGATCACCGCGTTGGCAACATCGCGCGGCGAAGCCATCCGCCCCAAGGGGTGAAGCGAAGAGGCCCGTTTTCTGAGGTGCTCTGGATTGTCGCTTGCTGCAAGGGCCTGGTGGGTGAAACCGCCATCCACCCATCCCGGCGCCACGTTATTCACACGGATACCCCTTGGTGCCAGCTCTCCGGCCGCTGCGTAGCTGAGGCTGAGCACGGCTCCCTTGGAAGTGGTGTAAGCCCCTCCATCAGCTGAGCCGATGAATGCCGAGACACTACCCAAGGTGACGATTGAGCCGTGAGTCGATTCCAAATGAGGAATGGCAGCTTGCACGGCATGAAGAGTGCCGTCCACATTCACAGCCATCACACGCTTCCAGTCCTCATGGCTCTGGCTGGAGAGAGGGCCAGTGCGCAGCACTCCTGCTGCGGTGACAAGCCCTCGAAGGGGGCCGAGCTCCTTGACGGCGCTGTCGATCACCTGTTTCACCATTACCGGATCGGTGACGTCCATATCGAAGCTCTTTGCGACTGCACCGTTCGTTCTGATCTGGGCAGCAACGGCTTCCACCTCCTCGACGTTGGTGTCGCAGACGGCGATAGAGGCGCCGGCTTGAGCTGCCTGCGTGGCGATGGCACGACCAATGGATCCTGCTCCGCCGGTCACCAACACCAACCCGCCGCTGAGATCAATTGAGATCATCTCTCTGAATCACTGACGATTAGTCAAAGGATGAATGCAATCAAAATCACTGTCATCACTAGCGGGGTTGGCTTAATTGATAGGCCTGTGGTTTGTTTGTGATTGAAAAATTTGATGTGGTGGATCTAAGCATTCAAGGTTGATTGAATCTTGTTATGTGATTGGCGTTGGTCTGCTTGCTATCCATGCAACGTGCTTCTCGAGTCATCAGCCAAGACCGCAACAGGACAGGCAACAAAAAGCCCCCACCAATCGGCGGGGGCTTTCTAGTTCAGTTGATCTGAACTTTGGTTGGTTTCCAGATCAACCGATTGCAGGTGCCTGAAGAGCCACAGGTGTGGACTCAGCAGCTGCCAGGTCGAGAGGGAAGTTATGAGCGTTGCGCTCGTGCATCACTTCCATGCCGAGACCGGCACGGTTCAACACGTCGGCCCAGGTGTTCAGGACGCGGCCCTGACCATCAAGGATGGACTGGTTGAAGTTGAAGCCGTTCAGGTTGAAGGCCATGGTTGACACGCCAAGGGCGGTGAACCAGATGCCGACAACAGGCCAGGCTGCAAGGAAGAAGTGAAGGCTACGGCTGTTGTTGAAGGAGGCGTATTGGAAGATCAGGCGACCGAAGTAGCCGTGAGCAGCCACGATGTTGTACGTCTCTTCTTCTTGGCCGAACTTGTAGCCATAGTTCTGGGACTCGGTCTCGGTTGTTTCACGAACCAAGGAGGAGGTCACCAATGAACCGTGCATGGCGGAGAACAGTGAACCACCGAACACACCAGCAACTCCCAGCATGTGGAAGGGGTGCATCAAGATGTTGTGCTCAGCCTGGAACACCAACATGTAGTTGAAGGTTCCAGAGATGCCCAAAGGCATGGCGTCAGAGAACGAACCCTGACCGAAGGGGTAAACCAGGAACACTGCAGATGCAGCAGCAACAGGTGCGCTGTATGCAACACAGATCCAAGGGCGCATGCCCAAGCGGTAGGAAAGTTCCCACTCACGTCCCATATAGGCGTAGATGCCGATCAGGAAGTGGAACACAACCAGTTGGAAAGGACCGCCGTTGTAGAGCCACTCGTCGAGTGAGGCAGCTTCCCAGATTGGGTAGAAGTGCAAGCCGATGGCGTTGCTGGAAGGAACAACAGCACCAGAAATGATGTTGTTGCCATACATCAGTGAACCTGCAACAGGCTCGCGGATGCCGTCGATATCAACCGGAGGTGCGGCGATGAAAGCGACGATGAAGCAGGTGGTAGCGGCAAGCAGTGTGGGGATCATCAACACACCGAACCAACCGACATACAGACGGTTGTTCGTGGAGGTGACCCAATCACAGAACTGCTGCCAACCGTTAGCGCCGGAGCGCTGCTGGATGGTGGTAGTCATGAGAACGGAAAAGAAGGTCTCACAAGGAGACGGTTACGGAAGGGCAGGATGCCCTGCCGATTGAATTGTAAAGCAACTTTGCGGTTTGTGTTCGAGTTTTAAGGGCGAACGTTTCCTTTCGCTACGCAGCGGGAGCGACCTCAAAAGAGCACCTTCAGAAAGGCTTAAGGTTTGGGTGGACACCCTGAGGACAGTCTCGTGGTTTTGATTCGATGGCTTCAGGCTGGCCGGCGCACTGAAGAAACTGTTCCCGTGGCCATGGCCCGCCATCGACGGAATGAGCTTGAAGCCCAGGGAGCGGTTGTGTACTGGAGCGAACGACTAGTCAACGCCTTCTAACCATCCAAACTGGTTTCGTCGCAACAGGAACAATGACAATCAGCTCAAGGGCATCCTGCTTCCGAAGTGGGCTCATCACTGTTGCGTTAGCGAGTTCTACGGCATTGGCTCTCAGTGCCTGCGGATCAAAGACGGCTCCTGACAACAAGACACAGAGCGAAGCGATCAATCGCTTGGAACAACGCCTAGAGCAGCTTGAACGCCAAGTCGGAGAGCAGCTCCCACCGCCTTCAGACAACAGCAACAAGGTTCCTTCAGGCCCTGTCAGTTCGATCACGCTGAGGACTGGAACTAGTGATGACAGGTTGAGGATTTACTGGGCTGATGGCACACGCAGTGATCTTCCCTGCACCAAAGAACAGAACACCTGGGCCTGTGGATAAAAGCTGTCCAGGGAAGGCCAGTCACAACCTTTTACACCTGCCACCTGGTTGAAACATTCAACAAGTGATTCATCGCGTCAAAATTGCGGCATGAATCAGTTCAAAACGGTGTTGGCGCTCATCAGCGGGTTTTGGCTCTTCACGCCAAATGCTGCAACGGCCCAGTCCACCAAGCCATTACCACTGGCCCAACCCAAGGCAGCCAATCTTGCGCGCATGCGCGCTGAGTCGCTCAATGGGGGATTAGGTCAATACAGAGCAGCAAGCTGTATGTACGAAACCGGAGCAGGGCCCTGCCTTGAGTCCATCAGCGATAGAGGGTTCCTGTTCCGATTCCAAGGCGGTGCTCCAGGTTGGCAACAGCAAACCCCTCCTAACCCAACGATCGAAACATCGGTGCTTGTCTCCAGAAACGGTGACCGAATCCTGGAGGTGTCTTACAACGGAACGATCCGTTAAGTGCAAAATCCAGTTGACAGATCGCGTCACCATGACTGCGATGTAAATGAACTACCTGGTTCTGCATGAATCTCCGTACCCTTTCGGCCATGGCCGTTATCACTGGTGCAAGCGTGATGGGCGCAACACCTGGTCTCGCTCAAGGCACAATCCCAGCGTCACAAGTTAGGGCGATCAATTTGGCTCGCAACACTGCCGTTGCCGAAAATGGTGGTCTCACTGTTTATCGCCCTCAGCCCTGCATGTTTCAGACCAGTTCTGGAGGGGGGGATTGCCTTGTGAATAAGGACGTCAACGGATACACCTTTCAATTTCTTGGTGGAGAGCCAGGTTGGCCTGAAGACGGCAGCTCGCCTACCACGGAAACAGAGATCAAGATTGCTCCAGATGGGCGCACCGTGAGTGAGATCCTTTACAACGGATCACCCCGCTGATAGCTGCGCTTGAAATGCCTCTGTCCATTCCAAAGACAGAGGCCAGCACTCCCTGAGAGTGAGACTCAACGCAATGGACTTCTCGGCATAAGCCGCTTCATTGATGAAAAGTGGGACTAATCCATCAGCCCCTTCATAGGCAATACAGCTGCCATCAGCCTTCAGAAAGAGCGGATCGCCGTCACGCAAGGGCTGCCAGTCCGAACCCTGGCGCAGTGGATGAAGGAAGGCGTCGGGTGAACCGGATTGGGAGCGTGGGAGATCAAGACTCCCTAGATGGCGATGAACCACCAATTGCCTTGGGTAGCGGGCTCGGCCGGCCAACGCATCAGAGCAAGCCTCAAGAACGGCCTCGAGAGCTAGACGAGTTTGCGTCAGAATTTTGTGGTGACGCACCATCTGAGGAACGGGCCCCACTTCAATCACCAGGCCACAAGGCCAGCTCTCCACCAAAAATCCCTGCTGAGCTTGATCCGCTTCATGGAGATAAATAGGTAGGCCCAAACGTCCCTGAACGAGGGCCGCCAACGCCAAATCAGCAGGGCGACGTCCGTAGACCACAAGTGAGTTCCCCATCGAGGACGTGGTGCTGTGGAGATCAATCACCACCCCACAGGCATCGATGCCCCCTATTCCGTAACGGCTAACCAGATCGAAGGCACGCTGAACTTCGCGATCCAGCTTGGAGGATGGAATCTGCTCTGCACCAACCTGCTGCAGAAGATCAGGCCGAAAAGAGCGATTGAGATCACGGTCGAGATAACGACAACCCTCTGCATAGGCATCGGGATTGCCGATCACCGGGAGAACCTCGCAGCCATGGGTCTGAATCAAATGCGGCTGCTGCTGCCACTGTTCCAACAACCAAGACGCATTGATCTCATTCCCATGGGTTGCAGCCACCACAAGCACTCGAGGGCTTGGCATTAACTCTCAGCAGCCACAAACAATCTGATGGAAGATAAGTGGAAATGGAAGAACGATGGCGATCCATCCACTGATTGTGCGCGGCGCTCGTGAAGGATGGCGCTGGCAATGGCTGCGCTTGATGGGAGGCCTCGGCCCTGCCGATCAAGAGGGCCACTATCGGCGCCCGAACAGCACGCCGATGCAAACCCTCGTCTTGGAGAAGAAGGAGCTCGAAGCGAGAACCAGCAAGACCAAACCCCATTTGATTGTTGGCCGAAGTTGCCCATGGGCCCATCGTGTCTGGCTTGTATTTCAACTGAGAGGACTCAGCTCAAGCATCAAACTGTTGAAGGCCGATGCCAGTCACGACGAAGGGCGTTGGCGACTAGAGCCCACCTGGCTTGGTTGCAACAGCCTGCTTGATCTTTACAAGCGGTGCGGCGCACCTCCCAGCTACCGAGCCACGGTGCCAGTCCTGGTTGATCCAGGTGCAAGCGCATCCGATCACCCCCGATTGCTGGGTAATGACAGCACCCCCCTCAGCGCAGCACTGTGTTCATGGCCAGCAGAGAAGACAGCCCTCAATCTCGCCCCAAGCGACTTAAGACCTGCCATTGAGTCCTGGCAGGAATTGATCCAACCCTCGATCAATGACGGCGTCTATCGATGTGGATTTGCGCGGAACCAAAGCGCCTTTGATCAAGCCAGCCAAGCCCTGTTCTCCGCTTTGGAGGAAGTGGAGGGGAGCTTGCAAGCCAAAGGACCATGGCTCTGCGGCGAGCAAGTCACGCTGGCGGACATCCGTCTTTTTCCCACGTTGATCCGTTGGGAACTGGTCTATGCCTCGCTCTTCGGCTGTAGTGCCAAACCGCTTTGGATGTTTCCAGCACTGTGGAGTTGGCGTCAACGCTTTTTTGCGCTTCCTGGGGTCAGTGAGAGTTGCGACAGCAAAGGGTGGACACAGGATTATTTCGGCGCACTCTTTCCCCTCAACCCCAGCGGAATTGTTCCAGATAACCCTGACCTGAGCAGACTGATAGGGGCGGGAGTGGCACAACCGGAATGACAACCAACATCAAGGCAACAGCAGAACAATCGGAACCCTGTTTTGAAGGGGTGTATGGCCCTTATTGCATCACCCTTCAGGATCAGCAGGAGGTTCAGCGCTACCGAATCTGCTTGTTGATCTGTGGTCTGAGCTTCAGCGCTGGACTCGGGCAATGGATCCTGGCAGGGCCACAGCTGGCACCCCTATGGCTGTTGCCCCTTGCCCTCTCACTCGGCCTGGCCTTGCGCTGGATTCACATTTATTTGCGCCCACTCCATCAAGCCCTTCAATTGTTTTGGGCCGCTGGATGCATCGGCTGGCTGGTCTTAGCGATCCAGGCCGGTCCATCTGAGATTTTCAACGCACTCGAGAGCCAACCTCTGTGGACCCTTGCGATTGGTCCCCTCTTTGCAGCCCTGGCAGGCATCGGCTTCAAGGAATTCTTTTGCTTCAGACGCCCAGAAGCAATTGGACTCACCCTGCTTCTGCCAGTGGCACTCCTCGGTCATTTAAGTGGTCTGATTGGAGGTCCTGCAGCCATCAGCATGATGGCAATTTGCTCCGCTCTTCTCGTGCTTCTTGCATTGCGCAAATTCGGAATGGAAGCCGCTGCTGACGTTGGAGATAAGAGCGTATTTGCTTATCTGGAAGATCTGCGTAAGGCCAAGAGCACGTGAGCCTGATCAGTCTTGTCGATGCATCCAAAGACTTCGGCATCCGCACGCTGTTTGCCGACCTCACCCTGCACATTCGTGAGGGCGACCGTCTTGGACTGATTGGCCCTAATGGCTCAGGCAAATCGACCTTACTGAAAGTGCTCGCAGGAGAAGAGCCACTTGGGGGAGGAGAACGACGTTGCTCGTCGCGGTTGAGGGTTGAGCTCGTGGGGCAAGAGAGCACAGTGGACCCAGGCCTCACCGTCTTGGAGCAGGTGTTGGCCGGTTGTGGTGAGAAACGAGACCTGCTTCTGCGTTTCAGTGAACTCAGCGAAGCCGTTGCCGACAATCCGGACAACTCAGTGCTCCTAGCGGAGCTAGGCGTACTCAGTCAAAGAATGGATGAATCCGAGGCGTGGAGTCTCGAACAACAGTGCCAGGAAGTCCTGCAAAGGCTTGGGATAACGGATCTACATAGCCCTGTGGAAGCGCTCTCAGGGGGATATCGCAAACGGGTTGGACTGGCATCGGCCCTTGTGGCTTGTCCTGATGTCCTTCTTCTCGATGAGCCCACCAACCACCTCGATGCCGCAGCGGTGGAGTGGTTGCAAAGCTGGCTAGATCGCTACCCAGGAGCGGTCGTCCTCGTGACGCACGACCGCTATGTACTAGATCGCGTGACCCGCAGAATCGTGGAAGTTGAGCTGGGGGAAGCACGGAGTATCGACGGCAATTACAGCGCTTATTTGCAGCGAAAAGCCGAACAAAATCTCGCCGATGCCTCTGCTGCTGCCAAATTCAAAAGCGTGCTCCGACGCGAATTGGCTTGGTTACGTCAGGGACCAAAGGCCCGAAGCACCAAACAAAAAGCACGTTTGCAACGCATCGACGAAATGCGGACTGCGCCCACAAAACAGAGCCGCGCTCAGCTGGAGATGGCCAGTGTGAGTCGTCGCATCGGGAAAGTCGCGATCGAGGCGGAGCATCTCTCCGTTTCGGCTAATGGCAACAAGGACGGGCCATTTTTGCTCTCAGACTTCAGTTACAGCTTCAGCCCAGAAGACCGTGTCGGAATCATTGGTCCCAACGGCAGTGGCAAATCAACCCTGCTGGACCTCATTGCGGGACGGCGTCAGCCAACCTGCGGGTCCCTTCAGATTGGAGAGACCGTTCATCTCGGATATCTCGACCAACACACCGATGTCTTAAGCGATGGGAAAGGGTTGGAGCGCAAAGTGATCGACTTTGTAGAGGAAGCGGCATCCACGATCGACCTAGGCCATGAGCAGCTCAGTGCCTCCCAGCTCTTGGAACGGTTTCTCTTCCCGCCAGCTCAACAACACAGCCCCCTCAGCAAACTCTCTGGTGGAGAACGAAGGCGCTTAAGCCTTTGCCGCATGTTGATTCAGGCACCCAATGTGCTGCTGCTAGACGAACCAACCAACGACTTGGATGTCCAGACCCTGAGTGTGCTCGAAGACCTCCTCGAAGACTTCCGTGGCTGTGTTGTCGTCGTGTCGCACGATCGGTATTTCCTGGACCGTACAGTCGATCGTCTTTTCTGTTTTGAGAACGGACGCTTACAGCGTTTTGAAGGAAACTACAGCGAATTTCTTGATTTCCGTCGCGATCTGGAGAAAGCGCACAACGAAACACTGGCAGCGCAGGAAACAGCCCAACGCACCGCAAAATCAGCTTCCAAACGGGTCTCACTTCAAGACGACAAGCCGAAACGGCGCACTTTTAAGGAATCGAAGGAGCTCGAGCGCCTGGATAGCGATCTTCCCGCGCTCGAGGAGAGAAAACAGGAGCTGGAACAGGCCATTGCTGGCGGGATAGGAGATCTCAGTTCTCTGAGCTTGGAACTCGCAGCGTTGTTGGACTCGCTTCATGCCAGTGAAGAGCGCTGGCTGGAGCTCAGCGAACTCGAGCCATAACCCCTTGCATCGGCTGATTCAGGAAGGGGTGGCGTGTTGTTACGGAAACTATTTCGCCTACAAGACAAGTGGTTTTACAAAAAACCAGTCGTAAAATGAATTCATCGCAACTGGCTTCACGAGCCGCCGATTCCATGAAATCCATCGACGAGCACATCAAGAAAGATCAGTCTGAGATTGAAGCCGCTCGTGCTTCAGGCGACGAAGCCAAGGTGCGTCATCTGACTGAGGAACTGCACTCTCTTGAGGAATACAAGGAGCACAACCCTGGGGACAAGCACGATCCAACCTCTCTCGAGCTTTATTGCGATGCAAACCCAGAAGCCGAAGAGTGCCGCGTCTACGACGACTGAGCCACTAGGGGCTTCTTGGTGATGAGCCTGCCCATAAGGCAGGTTTTTTTATGCACTTTCAATCCTGCTGGCAGCCTTAAATCCCCAATTCGCTCCAGACACGATCCAACATGTCATCCAGCCCGCGGTTCATCGCCGCCGAGACTAAAAGAGGAGTGCGTCCACTGGCCTCAGTAAGGGCCGAAACAATCGCGTCAAGATCCTCTTCCTGGATGAGCTCCTGCTTGTTGATGACCAGAATTCTGGGACGCTCCACCAGCCCATGTCCATAGGCTTCAAGCTCTTTTTCAACAACGCGAAGATCGAGCAAGGGATCTTCGGCACCGCCATCCACGAGGTGAATGAGGAGTCGCGTGCGTTCGATATGGCGAAGAAAATCATGGCCCAACCCCGCACCCTGGGCTGCACCAGCAATCAAACCAGGGATATCAGCGAACACAGTGCCGTCACCTGTCGGGCGGCGCACCACACCAAGATTCGGAATCAGGGTTGTGAACGGGTAATCGGCGATTTTGGGTCGGGCTGCAGACAAAACGCTGATCAGGGTGCTTTTACCGGCATTCGGGAGCCCAATGATCCCCACTTCAGCAAGAAGCTTGAGCTCCAGCTGCAACGGCCATTCTTCGCCGTCGCGACCCTCCGTACATTTTTCGGGAGCACGGTTTCGATTGCTGAGGTAGTGGGCATTGCCCAGTCCTCCACGCCCACCAAACGCCACGGTGAGGCGTTCTTCATGGGTGGTGAGATCCCCCAGCACGATTCCCGTACTCAGGTGTCGGACCTCAGTGCCACAAGGCACTTTGATCACTAGGGGCGGACCTGACGCACCAGTACAGCGATTGGGGCCTCCCCGTCGCCCATCGATCCCAGCGAACAGACGCTTGTATTTGAAATCCAAAAGGGTTTGCAGGTTGGAGTCGGCCTCCAACACCACATCCGCGCCCTGGCCTCCATCACCGCCGGAGGGACCTCCCGCTGGGACATATTTTTCTCGACGAAAGGCCACGATGCCATCACCACCACGGCCACCCCGCACGGAAATGCGCGCTTGGTCGATGAACTGCACAGCAAGCCTCAGTTGGGGCCAATTCCCAACCCTAGGATCGAAGAGTACGAGGACAAGAGCTTGGCCGGGGTTCGCTTCGAGGCACTCAGCAAGAACTATCCCGCCCGTGGGGGGGGCAAGCCTGTTGAGGTGATTCGTGATCTCTCCCTGAGCATCGCTGACGGCGAATTTCTGGTGCTCGTTGGTCCTTCTGGCTGCGGCAAAAGCACGCTTCTGCGACTGATGGCAGGCCTGGAAGCCCCAAGCTCTGGAGAGATCCTGGTGGGGAACCAACCCGTGTCTGGCCTTAGGCCAGCGAAGCGCAATGTCGCGATGGTGTTTCAAAGCTATGCGCTCTATCCCCATCTGAGCGTTCGCGACAACTTGGCCTTCGGTCTTAGGAGAAGCCAACAGCGCACGAGTTTGCAGCAGCTGCAAGACCAACTTCACCGCAACACACGCCGTCTCCCTGCTGCTCTAAGAATCCCCTCGCATCGTGAGCAGCAGCTCGAGAAGCGCATCCAGGATGTGGCTCAATCTCTCGAATTGGATCAACTCCTCGATCGACGCCCCAAAGAACTATCTGGTGGACAAAAACAACGGGTGGCCCTGGGCCGGGCAATGGCCCGCAAACCAGAGGTCTTCCTCATGGATGAACCGCTGAGCAATCTCGACGCAAAATTGCGCGGAAGCACTCGCGCGCGGATCGTTGATCTTCAGAGGCAACTCGGAACCACCACCATTTATGTCACCCATGACCAGGTGGAAGCGATGACCATGGGGCACCGGATCGCCGTTCTCAACCAGGGACACCTCCAGCAACTGGGCACTCCGATGGAGCTGTACCGCTGGCCTTCCAATCTGTTTGTGGCCCAATTCATCGGCAGCCCACCAATGAATGTGCTGCCCGTTCATGTTGGGCCTAATGCCACGTTGATGCTTCAGGACAAACGCCTCAACGTGGAGGGTCCCACTAGGGCCTTGCTTCAGACCCTTGAAGGTCAACGGATCAGCGGAGGGATCCGTCCGGAGCAGCTTCATGTTGCACCAGCAACCAACCGAAACCTTCCAGCGGAAGTGAGTCACAGTGAGGTTTTAGGGAACGAACAACTGCTCACCTGCCGCCTGCTGGACGGGGACCATTTAGTACAGGTGAGAGCCGATCCAAGCCTGAACGTTTCAATTGGAGGATCGATTCATTTAGAAGCCGATCCAGATGGCTGGCGGTTATTCGATGAGGCTGGGGATGCCATTGCTTTACCAGAGCCCCCACCAGCCGAACCCGATGAACCTCAACTTCCCCTACTGAGCTGATCTCAGCGATCAGCGCACCCAAACCACGCTGCAACCTGGACCACCATCTCCCTGATCGGCATCACCCACTCGTTCCACATAGGGAAGGGAATCAAGCCACTGACGCAAGCCGCGCTTGAGGCGACCAGTCCCAATCCCGTGGATGACCCAAATTGGACCATTAGCTCCACGGAGCAACTCTTCCACAGCCGCTTCCGCTTCATGCACTCTCTGGCCGCGAACATCCACCGTGTTCCGAGCGGTACGCACCTGGGAGCCGCCGGATCCTCGCCGCGCTTTCACCTGAACCACAGGCTTTTCTGGCGGTGCAGCTCGGCGACCATCCAAGCTTTCCACCGACTGAAGGTCCACCATGCTGCGCATCACGCCACATCGGACACTCAGCTGCTGGCCATCGTCTGACACCTCCAGCACCTCGGCAGCTTTATCGAGGGCAAGCAGGCGAATGCGTTCTCCCACAGAGGGCCGCCATTCCGGATGAAGGCGACGCTCTGGAACGGAGCGATGCTTGGATTCAAGCTTGCGCAGCCGCTGACCGGCGCTGCGAGCGGTTTCTCCATCGGCCTTCTGATCCCGCAATCTGCGAATCAAATGGCGCACTTCTTTTTGCCCATCACGAATCGAGCTCTCCAAACGCTGACGTCCCAACTCCTGCTGCTGAGCAGAGTTTTTGCGTTGCTGCTCCCACCGCTGAAGGAGCTCCTCATGCAGCAATTCAGTCCGAGCCAAGAGTGCAGCCGCATCTTCAGCCGCGGCCTGTTGGCGTTGCCGCTGCTCCTCTAAGCCACGGATCACAGCGTTGACATCTCCATCGCCACTGGGCTTAAGCAGTTGCCTGGCTTGTTCGATCACGCCGCTGTCAAATCCAAGCCGCGTGGCAATCGCCAACGCATTGCTGCGTCCTGGGATCCCCCAAAGCAGCTGATAGGTCGGCGAAAGGGAGTCGCTATCAAAGGAGACGGAGGCGTTTTCAAAGCGTGAATCGCTGTACTTGAGTGCTTTGAGCTCCCCAAAGTGGGTTGTAGCAATAGTGAGTCGGGCGCAATTGGCCAAATTGCGCAGCAAAGCAATCGCCAAGGCCGTGCCCTCACTGGGATCTGTACCAGCGCCCACCTCATCGAGCAGCACTAACGCCGGCGCCGGTCCAGAAGCAATGGATTGAAGGATGCTTCCGATTCTTTTTACATGGCCACTAAACGTGGACAAACTCTGCTGAAGCGACTGCTCGTCCCCGATGTCGGCAAGAACCTGCGCACACCAAGGGAGTGAGGGGCTGCCGTTGCAGGGAATCCACATACCGGCTCTAGCCATCAATGCCGCCAAGCCAATGCTCTTCAAGGTCACTGTTTTTCCGCCGGTGTTGGGTCCAGTGATGGCAACAACCCGCAGCTGCTCCGACACCTCAACGCTCACAGGCACCACAGGGGCGCCACCCTCCTTGCGCTGCTGCCAAACCAGTAGTGGATGACGCAGCTCCAGAATGTGGAAGGGCGAATCAGCTTCAGCTTCAAGCCGTGGTGGTACGGCACCGAGCCATTGGCCATAACGCCCCCTTGCCAAGGCCAGATCTAACTTCAACAGCACGGCCATCAAGCGATCGATCACATCGTTTTGCTCTGCAACGGCAGCACTGAGCTCGGCCAGGACCCTTCGCTCCTCGTCTCTGATCCGGCCATCGAGAGCCGCCAGACGATTGCCGAGACCGATCACAGTTTTCGGTTCAACAAAGACAGTATTGCCAGACGAAGAACTGTCGTGAACCATTCCCGGACATTGAGACGCAGCACCGGCCTTCACCGCCAAAACCGGACGACCATGGCGTTCCGCGATCACGGTGTCTTGCAACAGAGTCGACCAACGCCGCACAACCGCCTGTAAACGATCACGCCTCTCCTGACGTGCAACCTGCCATTGGAGACGCAAATCTTCCAACGATTCACTCGCTCGGTTGGCAACGCGCCCACCTTCTTCCAGCGCAAATTTCAAACGCTGCTCGAGCTCCGGAAGCGTTGCCACATTTTCCAGCAGAGCTGAACAGCGAGGTCTCAAGTCAGGGTCATCGATCTGACGGCGCAGTCGTCGGGCTGCAGCGAGTGTGTGCGCCACAGACAGCAACTCCTCGCCTGAGGCTGTTCCGCCTTTGTAACAGCGGAGCAAGACCATCTCGAGGTCATACACCCCTTGAAAACTCAAACCGCCGTCAAGCAGGCCGTCCAGGCTGGCGAGCTCCATACTTCTGGCCTGATAGGTCAGCGTGGTCTCCAGATCAGCTGGGAGCTGCCCCTTCAAGCATTGCTGGCGCCCCTGTGGGGTGCTCGCAAATGTTGAAAAGTGCTGGCACAACCGCGGCCACTCCAGCAATTCCAGGGTCTCTTCCAGAATCGAAATCGAAGGAGGTGTCGATATCGCACGGGGTTCGGATGTCATCAGGAGAGACCCGCTGATGCCTCCATCTGGTTAGAGGGGATGCCACCGGGAGGTTCATACAGCATCTCTAGCCAGTTCCCATCTGGATCCCGGAAGTAAAAGGAGGCTGTTCCATCTCTGTGGTCATGCACCGCTCCAACGCTGACCCCAGACGCTTTGAGGTGGTCATGAACCACATCAATCTCGGCACGATCGCGAAAGTGAAAAGCAAAATGCGGCCCAGCTGCTTTGTAGCTGGGCCCGAGAAGGGCTAACCCATCTCGGCCTCCTCCCGCCTCGAGATAACACCAGTCATCCGCCTTCCAGACCAAGCGCATGCCGAGATCACAGTAAAAAGCGATCGCACGTGACATGTCCTGCACACGGATGGCAACGTGGCCAAGGCGCTGTACCGCTGGCATAGAGGCTGTGAAAGAAGAGGGTCATTCTGGTGTGTCAATCGCAATCTGTGGAGTGACTCCACGACCGAGACCATCCACGACCTAGCCGTCTTCAACGCATCCGTAGCCACTCGGCGGCATCACAAGCGTGATAAGTGAGGATTAAATCAGCACCTGCACGCTTGAAGCTCAGCAAAGTCTCGAGAACCACCGCACGTTCATCAATCCATCCCCGTTCGGCGGCCGCTTTCACCATGGAGTATTCGCCACTGACGTTGTAAGCAGCGATCGGAAGCTCTGACTCATCCCGCAGGCGGCAGATGATGTCCAGATAAGCCAACCCTGGCTTCACCATCATGATGTCGGCACCCTCTTGCTCATCAAGCTGGGCCTCCGTGATGGCCTCGCGAGCATTGGCCGGATCCATTTGATAAGTGTCTTTGTTTTTAGGGATCACCTTCTCAGTGGTCGCGCGAGGAGCGGAATCCAGCGCCTCGCGAAACGGGCCGTAATAAGCGGAGGAATACTTTGCGGTGTAACTGATGATGCCGACGTGCTCGAAACCGGCGTCATCAAGGGCTTCACGAATGGCGCCAACGCGACCATCCATCATGTCGCTAGGTCCAATCAGATCAGCCCCGGCCTCCGCCTGCATCACAGCCTGCTTGCACAACTGCTCGACGGTTTCGTCGTTCAGAACGACGCCTTCTTGGCTCACAATCCCGTCGTGGCCATCACAGGAATAAGGGTCGAGGGCAACGTCGGTCATGATCGCCATATCGGGAACATCCCCCTTGAGCTGCCGAATCGCTCGTGGGATTAAACCGTTGGCATTGAAACTTTCTGAACCGTCTTCAGTTTTCAGGCCTTCAGCCACCTTAGGGAAGAGCACCACGCAGCGAATCCCCAGATCCCAGGCTCTTTGAACTTCAGCGCTCAAGTAATCGAGGCTCCAGCGACTCGCGCCTGGCATGGCACCGATCGGTTCAACCTCAGCACCTTCGTGAACAAACAGCGGATAGATAAAATCGGCTGGAAGCAATTGGTTTTCGCGCACCATGGCCCTTAAGGCAGGAGAGCGACGTAAACGGCGGGGGCGATAGCAGATATCCATTAATAAGGTCTGACTGAAGATGCTGAAATCGTAAATCCCGCTTCAGAGGCTGGCGTTCTGCATCCACTGTTGACGGATGTCTCCGTCTCGGCTGCTCTGAAGCTGTTCAAGCAGCTGACGCTGTTCGTCTGACCACTGCTTCGGCCATTGAAGATCAAGAGTCAGCAGCAGATCTCCACGGCCAGACTTTCCTGGCCAACCTTTCCCCCGAAGGCGAAGGCTTTTCCCTGGAGCAGTGCCAGGGGGAATGGTGACGTCTGCTTCACCATCGGGCGTCATGACCTTGACCATTCCACCTAGAGCCAATTCGTCGAAAGCAACAGGCAATTCAGCACGCAACTGATCGCCATCCAGGGTCCAGATCGGATGCGATTGAACCTCAATCACGAGATAAAGATCACCGCGACGACCAGTACCCGGCTGAACATTTCCCTTGCCTTTAAGCCGAAGCTTCGAACCACTTTTCACGCCAGGAGGGATCCGGACCTGAACCCGCTCATCGTTTACAGATAAGGTGCGCTCCCCACCTCGAAACGCTTCCGAGAACGTCACTTTGACCGCTGCTTCTGCATCAAGGTTGAGGGGTCCTCTCGATCCACCGCGTGGGAAGCCGCCTCCAGGGAAGCCACCTCCAGGGAAACCTCCGCCATATCCTGCGGGACCAGAGCCACCTCCAGCCCCACCCCCAAAACGGCCCAGGAGGTCATTAATGAAGTCGTCAAAGTTGCCGTAGCGGCCAAAGTCAACATCAACTCCTGCGGGGCCTGAACCACCGCCAGGCATTCCTGCCTGGTTCCAGTATTGGCCAAATTGTTCGTAACGGCGGCGTTTCTCAGGATCAGAAAGCACCTCATAGGCTTCGCTTACTTCTTTGAAACGTGCTTCAGCGTCCTGATCGTCCGGATTCACATCAGGGTGATATTGACGAGCCAACTTGCGAAAAGCACGTTTCACCGTGTCGGCGTCTGCACTGCGTTCCACACCCAGCACTTTGAAGTAATCGCGGTAGCCACTGCCGGCCATGGAATTCATCAGCCCTTAGAGCTGCACATCAGATCCGAATCACAGTTTCGTCCGTGGATGCGGACCGGAGCAATGGCGGGATGCCCGAACGGCAGACCGTTCTTAGATTTAGGAAATGGTTGAAATCAGCAAACTGTTGCCTGTGTTGGCATCACTGGCGGCGATCACGCTTCCAATTCACGCAGCAGCATCTCCCGATCCAGCAGAACTGGCTGACCATCTCAGTTCAAGCAAGGCGATGTACTACGGATCCTGGCGTTGTCCTGCCTGCATCAAGCAAACCGAATTGTTTGGCGATGCAGCCAACAAGCTTCCTTACGTGGAATGCGCGAAACCCAAGGAAATGCCAGCTCAGGCGGCAGCCTGTCAAACAGCCGAGATTCGGGCATATCCCACCTGGATTCTTGAAAACGGCCAACGACGAATAGGGGTTCAAACCCTCGAGCAACTCAAGGTATGGACATCCATGCCAAGCCGTCCTTAATCCATGGCACGTCGAAGACTGGCCTTAGTTAACGGCTTCAGCTGGAGGCACTGGAGAGGCGATTTACTAGGCGGCCTCACGGCAGCCGTGGTGGCCTTACCCCTAGCCCTTGCGTTTGGGAACGCAGCACTGGGTCCGGGCGGAGCGATTTACGGGCTGTACGGAGCGATCATTACGGGCTTTCTGGCCGCTCTCTTTGGAGGTACACCTGCGCAAGTATCAGGTCCGACAGGACCGATGAGCGTCACCGTTGCCGGGGTCATTGGAACACTCGCAGCCGTTGGGATTTCTCGGGAACTTGGGAGCAATGAGCTACTCCCGCTCGTCATGGGGGCCGTCTTGATCGGCGGGCTCATTCAGATCCTGATGGGAGTTCTGCGGCTTGGTCGGTACATCACCCTCGTTCCTTATTCAGTGGTTTCGGGCTTCATGTCTGGCATTGGAGTAATTATTCTCTGCCTACAAATCGGACCCTTATTAGGAATCAAAAGCCAGGGCGGAGTGATCACCTCGCTCGGGACAGTTTTCAGTCAATTTACACCCAACTTGGCTGCATTATTGGTTGGTGCATTGACATTGGCAGTTGTTTTTTTAACACCCAACAGAATCAGCACCTGGGTGCCATCGCCACTCATTGCCTTGGTGATCATTACACCTCTTTCCATGCTGTTGTTTCAAGACGGCATCCCCCGAATCGGAACGATTCCGGAAGGGGGATTGAATTTCAGCATGCCTAATATCAAAGATCATTTTCCCGTCTTATTACGGGCTGGTCTTGTACTTGCGGTGCTTGGTGCCATTGACTCGCTGCTCACATCACTTGTGGCCGACAACATCAGCCAAAGTCGTCACCAGTCCAATCGAGAGCTGATCGGGCAAGGCATTGCCAACAGCGTGGCTGGACTATTTAACGGACTCCCAGGTGCTGGAGCAACGATGCGAACAGTGATCAATATCAAATCAGGAGGCCGAACCCCCATCTCAGGGATGGCGCATTCAGTATTTTTACTTGTGCTGCTGCTGGGCGCGGGACCACTTGCCGAGAGCATTCCAGAAGCGTTATTGGCCGGAATATTAATCAAAGTTGGCCTAGACATCATCGACTGGGGATTCCTATTAAGAGCGCACCGTCTCTCCATCAAGACAGCACTTGTGATGTGGGGTGTTTTGCTGATGACCGTGTTCTGGGATCTCATCGGCGCAGTGCTTGTTGGCATGTTCGTTGCCAACCTTCTAACCATTGAATCGATTACGACGCATCAGTTGGAAAGCATGAATTCAGAAGATAGTTCTCAGCTCGATCAAGAAGAACAACAATTCCTCAATCGTTGCGGAGATGCACTCATGCTGTTTCGCTTGCAGGGACCACTGAGTTTTGGGGCAGCAAAAGGAATCAGCGAACGCATGACCCAAATCAGGCAATATAAAATACTTTTACTCGACGTGACAGACGTTCCGCATCTTGGTATCACGGCCACGTTGGCGATCGAAAGAATGGTGGAGGAGGCAGAACACCACGAACGCCAAGTCCTGATCGCGGGCGCCAATGCAAAGGTCAAAGCTCGACTGGAACAATTCCGAATCCATCAGCTAACCGGAAGCAGAAAAGAAGCCTTAGCGCATGCCGCTCATGAACTGAATCCGGCCTAACGGCATCGAAACAGCAGGCAAGACCCAGTATTTATACTCAACAAGCAGAGGCGGTAGCTGTGAATACGCGGAAGAGAGCGTTTGCCGGCAAAATGTAAATACTAGTTAATTTCCCATGGAGATCCTCACCGCACTCGCTATCGCCCCATTCCTGGCAGCACTCGTACTCGGAGCAAGAGAAGCTGAACTCGAAGAACAAAACAATCGATAAAAGCAAGTTACAGCCACTCAGCAAGCAACAATTAATCGACTGGTCGACTGATTACACTTCGCGGATTCAATTGATCTACGCACAAAAAAAACCAGACCTGGAGCATTATTTGCACACACACTAATGCAACTCTTACCTTGCAAGACTAAACATCAAAATGGCCTCTTGGCCGTTTCGTCTTTCTTCAATACCAGATTAATCCCATACTTTTATTCAAACCTGCACATATCCCACACGCAAATAGGAGACAAATAGCCTTCAAATCTTGCTCGAATCGACGGACCAACTTATTCGTATTTCAGGAGTTGCAATGAAGCAATGATCAAAAGAAAACCTGTCCTGAAAGCCAATGGCCATAGGGCCTCGACGAAGCCTCAGCGAGCGCCAAGAAGATCGTGATTCCAATACCGAGAAGGGTGATGGAAATGCCACCAGCAATGGCGATATCGTATGAAACACGTATTGCAGAAGAGCTACGGCCAGGAAGGGAGGGACGTTGAGCCATTCACCTGAACAACAAGCTACAAATCAGTTATGAAGCACCAGAGACAATAAAACAGGCTGCATTGATGAAGCTCATCAATTCGTTTCATGACGCAACATACCTTGGCTCATCTTGCTGAAAAAAAGGGTGAGTCTAGGAAAAGCCAAGCCCTTGCAACGCTTATTTCAAATAGGACCTAGCCAAGAAACGAATCCCGGGCAAATACAACCATCAAAAACCAGCTGGATTCGAACATTGATGAACCAAAACTGGATTCACCGGAATACGAGATAAGACCTTTTGCTAACGAACCGGGGGGTAACAGCGCTGCCAACCTGCCTCACGCATGGTGTCCCAGGTGTCGATCGCCTGATGACGCAGCATCCGACGACGCGAAAGGGGCACTGGCGGATAGGGCGGCGTCCATTGAAACGTCCTTAACGCGATTAATTCGCCGTCAGCAGAGTTGCCAGCAGACTGAAAATGCACCAATTGCTGTTGAAGCTCATTGGAAAGCCAACCCTCTCCACCAGGGATGTCCGGTAGGCGTTTTGAATCGGGACGAAGTCGTGGCATTAATTAATTATGACAGCCTCAAGCGAAAACGGCTGCATTAGTAAAGAGCAACAGATATTTGTACTGATTTGAGAACCACCCAACCAAGGCCGTAGAAAGCAGTGACTAAGAAAAGGCGAACTAAGTGGAAGTGGCAAAACCTCTCATCGAATCACAACAGGAGTGCCTACCTCAACCTGATTAAAGACTTCAATGACGTCACTGTTCAGCATTCTGATACAACCCAAACTTGCAGCCGCACGAAGGTGAACCCACCGTGGCCAAGCCGTTCCATGGACGGCATAAACCTTTCCATCTGCTGCCGACTTCAAGTAAGGCATAAATCGAACACCAACTGGATCATTAGGCCCAGCAGGGAAAACTTTATGGTGAGACTTTGAATAATATGTAGGGTCTTTTACTTTTTTCAGAATGCTATACACACCAGGGATCGTGGGCGATTCGGGTGCACCAATCGCAATTGGATATCTCTTGACGACAGTTCCTGCGTCTTTAAGCCAAAGGTAGCGTTCCTTAAGGCTTACCTCAATCTCAATCTCAGCTTTAGCCTCAGATAAAGCAACACAGTTGAAAGCAAAATAGCCCAAAGAAGCCGCCAAAAACACTTTCAGGAAAGGCTTTAGCTTAAACATTGGTCAAATTAAAACTTTAAGCACTCTACATCAATCAACAGCAAAGAGAAGCCACAAGCGAACCCCGGAAGGCTTGCAACGCGAGAATTAAAAATTAACCGCTCAATCTCCTTCCACAAGATGCTAAGCATCCCCAAATTCCTGGACAATTGTTTTATCGATACTTGCCATCACTACGCCGTCTGCATTGCGAAAAACGAGAGATTCAATCCAAACACAGCTTTTAGACCAATCAACCTCATTCTCATGCTTGATTTCATCTTGAGATATTGCAATTTAATTTCCAGCTGAAATGAGAACGAGCTAGACATCAAGCGGTTATATCTTCGGCGAAGCTGACAGGCGAACAGAACACTGCCAGCACATGCAGTTTGAATGAAGACAGCAACAGTCAAGGCAGCTGAGTCAACCAGCTAGGCATTGATCAGCAATGACCACAGAGTTTTGTTGAAATAAAGACTCAAATCACGCCCTTTGCAGGGCTCATGCGAGCTGGAAGACCTGCAGCGCAATTGAGGAATCAAAAATGGGCAGTTATGCCTATCGCCGTAGGGATACTCGGCTCATTAGAACAATTAGGTGATACTTCCATGCAATGAAGCTCGATAGTGCCAACGCCCATCCAATGGGAAGCCTGATCCATGATGGAATCCATACACCTTTCCACGCCTTGGCCTGCCCCCTGAATCCGCGCGTGGTACGAATTGGCAAAAAAAGATAGGCGGCAAAGAAGGTGGAAAAGGCATCTTGCCCCTCAACAAAACAAAAGGTTTTCTGACCAAAACCCTCGTTTTCAGCAGATTGCATTCATAGCCTTAGGAGATGCAGAACTTCTTTGGTGCAAAACCGCCTGAGGGCTGGCTGTATTGAGCAAACAAAAAAACCCCGCTAAATGCGGGGTGGCTCTCAGAGATCGATACGAAGTTAACTGCCCACGGAAGCAAGCTTCGTTGGAGAAAGGTGCGCAGAGGTGTAATCAATGCCCTCTGAATGGGCAGCAAAACAACGCTGAGCATCCTGAAGGCGTTGTGCCTTCAGCTCTTTCTCTTTGATCAGGAGGAGGGTGTTCATGGGAACGACCGACAGCGCCTCAAACCCCGTTGCTTGTTTGAGATCGGACTGCGTCCCCTACTGGGGACCAACGTTTTTCAAATATAGGGGAGTGAACGCGGATTGAAAAGCCAACAACCGAACGTCCGATGGCGTAACAACCGATCCTTCCTCACGCCACAGGGCTCCGAGCGATCAAAACCAACATCAGTTGGCGCATAGCGGATCAAAAGCAAAGCTCACTGCGGTCAAAGCGAATCGAGAAAGAACCTGGACTGCAGGCACACACAATCTGTGAAACGTGATCTGAACCCTGAGATACTTGGTAATGAAGGCAGGAGAACCTCTAATGGCAGGAAAGTCTGGCTTCACTCAAAGAGAATTTGAAGAGATCAAGCGCCTCTATGTAGAGGAAGGAAGAACCTTTTCTCAAATCGCCAAAGTCATCGGCAAAGGCAGCGAAAATTCAGTGCGAAATTCCCTATTAAAAGCACGAGTTAATCGAGCTTCTCTTGGAGACAAAAAACTCGAAAGATTTAAGCCGGGACAAAAACATGGAAGGATTACCCTGCTCACAAGACTCACAAAATCGAAGAAGCTTAGGTACCATGTGGCATGTGATTGTGGTTATGAGTTCGACATAGATCCCTATTTCCTAACACTTCCCGATGGCCATAAAAACAACATCTCACAATGTCAAAGGTGTAGAGAAGGAAAATAAAATCAATTTAGGATGATTTTCAATCCAAAAGGGGACAACATGATCTGATTGCCGCTGGATCACATCAAATGAAGGCGAAATGTCGCCCGATCAACCTGGCGGATATTGGCCTCAATCGTTTTCCGCCCCAGACGCTTATGTGCTGTGTATCGATGGCAGCCATTAAATCCATAGTACTTACCATCAAATTCGATGAGATCGACAGGTTCCTGAAGCCCAATCTCGCTGATACTTCTCATTAGTTCATCCACTTTGCCTTCATCGATCACGCTCTCATGAGGGCGATTAATCGACTCAATCGGCACTGTGACTCGCTTTTTCATAGTTCAGCACTTTATTGCAATGAAGCTATCCATTACGCATCGGGAAATAAACCCAGCCAAGAGACTGAGGTTGCCATCATGTGGCGTGGCCTCACCGCCAAGATCGAACCAATCCAAATAGATTGCGGGCTTTGTAGACCAACTGCTCAAGAAAGCTGCGCTGCTGAGAATCAATGGGTCGTTGCAAGACCATGGACTCCAGCACTGGCCCTGCGGATTTGAACCCGTCGAAGGCCGTCATGGCTTCACCAACCCCTTCCAGGTCATGCTGAAGAATACGCTGACTGACCTGAGGGCTTTCGCCTGACTGCGAGCGGTTGCGAGCGGAAGACATTCTCTGCTCCTGAACTGACCCCTTTCTGACCCAAGGACAAGGGAACGACAAGCGGAAAGAGACTCTTCTTTAGATCAAATGCATTCACCGATCGGAGAAGTAGGTCATTCAAAATGGTGGTGCGGAGCTTGTGCGTAATCGGCTTTCAGCGATGTTTTCTAGTAGGCAGCCTTATGGGCTAAAACCTATTGCCTTCAGTGACTGATAAACACAAGACACTATGAATCAACAACCTCCACTTAATAGGGGAGGGGATCACACCAGAAGTAGCATTGCAGAAGTTCGAGGAAAGCCTTCTTCTAGACAAAGAACTGACGCTCTTATACCGAATCATCAAAGATGAGCATCAATACTTCCAAAACAAGCAGTCAAGCACTATCTACCCTCTAGATCTGCCAAGATGCGATTATGCTGCCGACCCAAATCCCTGATTTCAGTAGCCATGTCTCTTATCGCAGACAGCGTTTCCCTATCAGTATCAGCCTGTTGAACAGCCACTTTACCTTGTATATTTTGACCAACAATAATTATTGGCAGCAAAACAAGCTGCAAAAATGTTTGAGCAATCCACGAAACAATTTTAAGTGGATCATGACTCATAATCGCCTCAGGGAATGAGATCAACGCCAAGACAACAAATAAATAGGCGCAACCCATTGTTCCCACCTTGTCAGTGATAAGCAAGGCAATTTTTCTATTTGCCAGTTGCAGCTTCCGCGCCAGCATTTTGAAAACAACAACACAGTTGGAGCATAAGCGTAACCAAGTGAGCAAAACGTCGCTCTTGCTGCAAACCAGATCTTTCCACCAACCAAAACGGAAATTACCGCCCCATCAAAAAACTCAATTAATAGACGGGAGAAACGGGGAGAGCCCCATTCAACATATATTTCTTTTTTTGATTGCGACAAACCGAAATGGTATTGTATGTTGACAAACAACAGAGGCGCCAGCAAGTGACTCCAGCCTCTTGGGAGATGAAATACACAAGCATATGTACCGCTACAAACAACTCGACTGGGTATATATTCATCTATGTTTCAAGATTCGATGACTAGCAATAACAAAGCTCCCATTAATTCCATTGCAGTAGCACTGCTGGCATTAGCTGTCATTGCTCTTGCCATTAAAGAGCCGCGTTGCAACTGCGATCAAAAACCAGGATCAGCGGAAACACAAACATCTCCACAGTCTTCAGCACCGGTTAGACCTAGGACTCAGATCCAACGTGAACTAGGCAAGTTCTGACCTCAGCACCATTTTCAATCTAGCCACTGCTATTTGTGTCAGCGTAGGAGAGCGGTAACTATTCAGACTCCATCAACTTGGCATCCCACCCGTGCGCTTAGTGACCCATTGCCTCAAGTAAGCGCTTTGGAGCGGTTGGATCAACAGGAAGACCATGGGGATTGAGCAGCCCGAGTTGAACGAGCAGTCCAGCTTGATCCCAATAAATATGCTCATAGGACACCTTTTCGTCTTGGAGACCCACAATCACAACCACGGCCATCGTCACTTTCCGCCCTGTGGGTTCCACTGCAGGGAGGAGGTGTCCGATCGTCTGTGTATGGGTGAAATTGATGACGACTTCATCGACTAGGCGCTCACCGTCAATTGTTCGTGAGATTGGCACGAACTCTGCATCCGGTGGAAAAAACTGTCCTATTAGCTGTTCCGCATAAAACTGACGAACACCTTCATGCCCCACACCTCCTAAGCCAGATCCAAGATTGATGAGGTGAGGGTTCTCAACCATCGTTTCCATAGTGGCGTCCAAATCTCCAGCAAGCTCTGCCTGCATGTGCGCATCAAAAAGCTCAGAGGCATGGGTGTGAGCAGTTTTCACAGCTTTGCTTACATCTCCTTTGAGGATAGGAACTCAAAGACATTTCGCAAATCAATTACAGCGGCAATAGAAGACACATCTCATCACAACTTTGTATCGCGGTGATCTGACCTGCAGCCTGTCGCCGAGTGCACATGAGCACGGTTAAATCATTTGCAGTGAAGATCAGCCAATTAACCGCAACATATCAATTGCATTCATTCTAAACAGTTTTAATTAGCAGCACAATTTGATCGAGCAAGAGCTGCTCAAATGCAGCGACAAGAGCAGGGCAAAGCATTAGAAACTCAAAAGAGGCGAACCATGGCCGTTACTGGCTACAACATTGACATTTAGGTCCATTTTAAAAGGCATAGAAGATCACTAGTGAGTCAAATAACAGCTCACTGCCAACAGAAATCGCAGACAAACCAATAGTGATTAGCCTCTATTCTTCAATTATTTCTTCTAAAAGATGCTGTATAGCGCCGCAAGCACCCATTCATTTCGGCCAGCATGTCTTTGGGATTTTAATGACTTGCGTCTTAACGTGGCTCCAAGGTCATCTGCTCGACTGCGCTCAAGAAGGTAGTCAGCATCAGACAACTGTCCCTTTTTATGTCTGCCAAAGAAGCAATGAGTTTTTGAGGTCTTGCGACTATCTGCAGTTTCGAGGACACGAACCTTGAATCAAGCCACTCTGAAAAAGAGCCAACGTTGAGGAGCAGTGGCTTAAAGCTCACACCAAAGACAGAGGGTTAATCATGTCCATGGTTTTGATTCGATGGCTTGAAGCTGGCCGACGTACTGAGGAAACCGTTCCCGTCTCCATGGCCCGCCACAGGCGGACTGAACTTGAAGCTCAAGGAGCGGTTGTGTATTGGAGTGAACGACTAGTCAACGACTATTAACAAACGGAATTGACGTCATCCATAGATATTAAATGCAAAAAATCTTTTGGCTACACTCCGAGCCAACCTTCCATGAGTGGAAGTCGGAATATTAAAGACGCTACGACCAACATTTTTCTGATAAATCCAACAAGTGAGAGCAGTTGGAATTATCAAATAGATGACGAACATCTAGAGATAGATCTCTATCTCTCAATTGTTTCTTTCCTGTTACTCGGCAAGCCTTGTCAATCTAAGCGGCCCTGTGATCTTGCTCACATGGCTTCTAAATCACTGCAGCGAAGCACCCCTATCTGAACATCCCCGATCGGGTGAGATTTGGTTGGTTCCCATCCCCCAACCGAGGCTTCCGCATGTGGTCAAGGCTGCGATGACATTACGGACAGACGACCACAGGCTTTCACTGTGTTTTCACCACGTCGTCGTAGTAGAACTCGTAGAACTAAGCCCATGGGCAGACCGAAGAAGCCACTACAGAGAAGACCGAATGGTATCTGGTGTGTTCAGCTCTGGATAGATGGCAAGCGCCGAGTGAAGTCCCTTGAGACACGGGACCCGGTCAAGGCAGCAGCAAGGGCACAGCAGGCAATGCAAGAGCTAGAGGCAGAGGCAGCAACAGCGAGAGGCGAGAGCAGGTGGAGAGCAGATACAGCGGTAACTGAGTGGGACATCCCGACGCTTCCAGACGGAAGAAACGACTACGCCCAAGCAGTTGCCAAGCAGAAAACCTGGGGAAAGGTTGCAGCCAACGATGACCTGATCAAGCAGACCGACTGGTTGGAGCTAGTGAGGGAAGCCGAGGGCGTGCTGAAGCGCAAGCACAAGAAGACCTACTCAGCCTCATGGCACAGGAATGTCGGCATCGCGATCAAGCAGTGCCCGTTCACTCTTCAGGAGGCATCACCGACAACCATCAGGGGCATGGATCAAGACGATGGAAGGGGATGGGCTCAGTGGCCTGACCATCAACAGCAAGTGCTCCTTGCTCTCTGGGTTGGTGCACACCTGCATCAAGTCAGGACTCCTAGCTGGACACTCGAACCCATTCGCCTTGGTGGACTACGCAGCAGGCGAGGCCAATCACATCCCACCTGCAGAGGAGCAGGACTACAGAGGATTGAAGGGACTGGTCCCAACTCTGTTGAAGAGACAGCTCATCCCGATCCTCATTCAGACCTACACGGGGTGTCGGATCTCAGAGGTGAGGAGACGCAAGGCGGAAGACTTCGACCTTGACGAGGGAACCATGGAGGTAGTGGTGGAAACAGCCAAGAACAAGGCAAGCGAGAGAACCATCCCTCTCCCTCCTGTTGTGTTGGATCTACTGAGGGACTTCGACTTTGTCTGGGGCTCAGCTGCTCACATCAACAAACAGATCCAGACAATCAACCCTGATCTCTCATCACACTCGTTCAGGCATGGGCTCACCAAGCTGGGCAGAGATCTCCAGTCGAATGAGATCGCTATCGAAGCAATGCTGGGTCACAGGCTCAGTCACTCCGATATGGCCAACAGGCATGGCGGCAAGTACGGAGCAGAGGCGATGAGGAAGGCTGTGGCTCCTGCCTGGGAACAGCTCGACGAGTGGGTAGGACCAGTCCAATGAGGACAAACAAATAATGCCCAAAAAGCCAAAGGATTAACAGGTAAACGCTTTGGGCTTCTTGTTGCCCGTGAGTATTTTGTAAAAGAGTTTGAGAAAAAGCCTACGCGGCGTGGTTATTGGAGATGCGATTGTGATTGCGGAGAGACCGTAGAAACCTCTGCATCAAGACTTCTAGCCAGAAGAGTCGAGTCGTGCGGGTGCCAGAAAGGAGGAGGTAAAACTGAAAAGATTGGTGAAAGATATGGGATGCTAACTGTAGTCAAGAGATCAGAAAGTCTTGCCTGGAGTGGACAGAAAAGACGAGCATGGCTTTGCAAATGCGATTGCGGAGGAGAGATTGTCGTAAGCGGGAAGCATTTACGCAGTGGTCACACTCAAAGTTGTGGCTGCAGAGTAGTAGAGGTACCCAGGCAACTTCGCCTCCAGGACATCACAGGCAAAAGGTACGTAAGACTTGCTGCAGTAAGAAGGTTGCCAGATGAGGAGCAAAGGATTAGGAGAAATGGACGACCAATTGGAGACTGGGAATGGTTATGTGATTGTGGAAATAGTGTTGTTCTTCCGATTGGAGCTGTCAAATCCGGAGCAACACAAAGCTGTGGCTGCCTTGGCTTAGAAACTCGACCACTTAACTTCCATAACGAAGGGCACAGAGCTTATGCAGGAGATCCTGAATATGCCGAGAGGTAAAGCCTTATCTACTTAGTTGAAATTGGGGGTCAATTCGACAAGATCTGGATCGCATTTGATCCACAGGCAAGATTCGAAAAGGGTGAGGTAAGTGATGTTTGGTGGACGAAAAGCTTGAAAAGAGGACAGTGCTGGGCAGTAGAGCAGGCCGCATTGAAAGCAACTCAGGATTTTCAGGCAAATGATTTACCCAAAGACTTATCTAGCGGCGGATTTACCGAGTTCAGGTTTGGCATGGTTATAGAAGAGACTATTGAGATGCTCGAGGAGATGTGCGATGAGGGTAAAAATATTGGATGGCGAGATTTCTATGACAAATATGTTTTGGATTAACTAACTACATTTGCAGGACAAGGACTGGCCCCGAGGGTGCCTATGTCAGGCACAAGGTTGCACCTGCCGTGCAATCACACAGGCCTACACAGGCCGTTATTACTTACCAGGACCAGACCCAATCGATCTCTCATCACATGGTTGGTGGGATTGATAGTGGTATGACCGTCAACGATTTCATTGACACGTTCAGTCAACTTTCACCTAAACCCAAGCAGCTACTCACAGTCCGGTCCTTCATCGACAGCTATAAGGTGAGCTCATGACTGAGTGACTAGACAAGGCGGGCTTTATTCGATGAGGCAGTGGATTCTTTTCGTTGTTTCGCTTCTTGGTATTTCCGTTGCGGCCCTTAATTTCTTAAGACCTTACCTTCAGGCCAAGTACGAGAGAGAGTGCCCAATGGTCGAGCGAGACATACTTCATCCGGGAGGGGGAAAGGGCCGATTAGCTAAGTGGGAAAGGGCTAACCGCTGGTGGACTTGGCTGGTCGTCAAGCCTGTAAGGGACTATGTCGACTAAAACACTCCCCTGCCTCATCTGCGGAACGCCGGTAACGATCAAGCAGTACGCAGAACTAGCAAAAACTGCTGTGCGTGGAGACTCGGGATGCCAACGAGTTGCAAGAGGAGAACCTAGAGAGGCCCCTGGGATTGATCTCTACACGAAAGTTGGGGCTCTCAGAGCTGCTGCTGGCGTTGCACCGGGAGAAGCTCCAAACGAAGAGCAGATGGCCAAGATCCGTGATTCGTTTAAGACAAAGAAGGAAGAAGAGGCTTGCCCAAAGAACAAAAAGAGTGCTGCATACCGATTCGGCTATTGGGGAGGGATGGTGCTGTATGTCTTCGTTCTTCCTGAACGTTTCTTTTTTGCTTTGGATAAGCTCCCAGAAATAATTCTGTCGCCTACTCCCTCCGATTATGAATACTGCCCTCGAGATCACTTCGGACGAAACTGCTAATCAAACAAGCTCGATAGCTTGGTGGGCGAAGATAAACAGATACGTCCTCTCTAAGGTGACTACGTGCCTCTGAAGCATGCTTTAATTACCTCATAGGCGAGATCTCTCATCCTTCGGCCAATCAGAGGCCTATTGTAGGCAATCCTGAGAGGAGCAAGGTTTAAAAGTGTCATTAACAATAGCTAGATACTGGTCCCGGGCAAACACAAAGACTCACGCCTTCTTCTCCTCTACGTGGTCTTCACAGAGGTTTCTGAGGTAAGAGCCCAGAGGCCTGCGGTCCTTCTTCGCTAGCACCTCAAGCTCGGCCCTCGTCTCATGACTGACAACGAAGACGATCCTGACATTCTTGGTCTCGTCGATTGGCAAGGGTTGATCCTGCTAGTGGGATTGATGACCGGAGCATATCAACAGCGGATAGGGTAGCAAGGCTTAACACTTAGGTATGAACCAATGCAATACTGCGTGCATCCACGGGAGATCCAATGGCGCAGATGTATCTAGTGACCCTTAGCAAGGCGATAGGTAACGACCTAGACGCCCAGAAGTGGATGCTCGGGAAGGCATGCAATCGAGTGAGAAGCCTTGGGAAGGTCAGCCTGACAACCATGTATTCCTCAAGGGAGGACCTTGAGTCACTGGTCCTTACCTTCAACTTGATCATCAGCAAGATCCTGCTCATTCATCAGATTGTCTGCAATCGTTTGGATCAGCAGCAACTCATCAAGCTCATCTAATGATGTGAAAAGCCCTTTGACGTAGCGGAGCATCGTTATCAACAGAACGCCTCGCAGTCCGCCAAGTTCATAGGCGGGCTGCCTGTGTAGTGGTAACTCATTTAGGCGAAAGATGTGCTCACCTCCAGTCTTATGACGACTCTCTTGGCATTTGAGTTACCTTGATGACGTGAAACTTTCTGCCCGAAAATCTAATTCACAGATCTTTATCATTAATTCTGGCTGAATTTAAAGTGCCAGAAAGTGCTGAAAATATTAAATTGCCACCATGAAATATTGCCGCTTGAGGGGTGTGAGTCTTAAACGCAAATAGTGTCTTAACATTTCCATTAGCGTCTATGGTTCTGATTGCATTATTAAACATATCGGTCACAATTAATTTCTGACCAGATACACTAATATGCTGAATACCGTTAAAAGACGCGCTCATTCTAAAGCCATCAAGAAAAGATCCTCCATATTGGTTTTTAGAGGGAATGGGTCGCCCAGCGAAAAGGCAAACTTCATCCATATTAGAAAGAGGCAAAGAAACTAAGTAGTGACTGTAACTATTAGCGACTATCAATTTATCTTCAAATACTGCCAAAGACAACGGTCGATTCAACGCCATATCCAGTGCAGGCATACACACATCAATGCCAACATTTTCATTGTAAATCTCATTCATGCCAGATCCTAGAATTGTTTTTACCATGTCACTTTTAAGGTCGATTTGACGTACTTTGTCATTCCATGCATCTGCAATGTACAAACTCCCATCAAATAAAAGTAAATCTCGTATTACCGCAAATCTAGCCTCTAATCTTGAGGCATCTGAATTTCCATATTCAGATTCGGAGCCTGCGAACAAAGCAAATTCTCCATTTTGTAAGTTCAATTTAAATATGCCATGGTTTGAGGCCAAATATAAAAAATTATTTATTTCATCCAATGCAAAAGCTCTAAGAGATTCAAATTTATGTCCATTCAATAAATGGTTCCAAATGGCAGTTCTATTTGGATCTATCAAACGATGAAAAGATTTTGTTGATATGTTGTATCTAATAATAGATCCCGTAGGTGTCATTGCAAGCAATGTTTTCCCGTCAGCCAGTAGCTGAAACTGTGTAATTACTGATGACAAAAAAGCATTTTCTCTGGATATGACAACGTCTTTCCTTTTTGTTTCAAGATCAAAAAGACTTATCTCGTCTGAATCAGAGTCAGTGATGACGAAGGTATTTGCCTTGAGGCTATCTCGAATTGAGGAAATATGCACAAACCTATCAGACAATACAGATGTGGTGCCATTTTTAAACATTTTTAATTCCCATCGAGCACCATAAATGAAACCATTGTCGTCGATACACTTGATTCCATTGGAATAGGGTCTGTCTGAAAATAAATATTCGACACCATTTTTTGATTCACGATAAAATGTTACGTCTCCATTAATATTTTGAAGGGAAATTACTAACCTTTCGCCACAAATATCAAAACCCATTAAATTGCGATTTAAAATTTCTCTGGATAAAAGCTTGGCTGGAATTAATAAGTTGTCTTGAAGCTTCAAGAAACGTTTTCTTCCGACTTCTCCATCAAAAACAAAAATTCCTCGTTCGGTTTTTTTCGCAAACTGTGGAAAATTCAGTACATAGTTCTCGTCATTAAGCGTATAACTATTTGCAATAAATTTAATTTTTTTAGGGCTATGAAGGCGTATTCCTTCTTTGCTAAATGACAGCCATTGAGAATGGTTTAACTTAATGACTCTGAAAGTTGTTAAATTTTCACTGGGGGTACTGATGGTTGATAAATTTAATTTTGATGCTTGTCCACCGCTGCCGGCAACAACAGAAAGCTTCCCATCATAAAGGCGTTTAAGGTATTTATTGCCGGTGTCTGCAACAATAAACTCATTTTTTGCTAATTGTATTGCATCTTCAGGCAGTAAGATATTGGCGGATAAGGCTTCTGTTGTCGCGCTGGGATCCTGGCCCAAGAGTATATTTACTTTGCTATCGCTTGACTGATTGCTTCCCAAGAAATAAAATATCCATGAAAAGAATAAAAGCGAAAGATGGATGATTAGTGGCATATTCTATTAAACAAAAAACGATTCACGATAGCGTGCAGCTTGCTACTTGGGCTCATTAATTATAACATTTAGCACCATGCCCGCCGCTTCGCAGAGGACTTCGACATAGAGCGGCTGGTCCTGCTGAAGATTCAGCTCGAAGATCTTCGCTTAATTCTTCGTCGATTCGATAAAGTCCTGGGCACCGTCATAGCGATGCAAGCCAGCAGCTTTCGCACCGTCATCACGGATCGACCCATGTACGCATGGCGTCTGGAAGAGATCGAGAGAGTAAGGACTGGTCCTACGGGACATAACTCAAGTCTTACTCATATCGACTCAGTCAATGACCTGATAGCTCACAACATGCTTGCTCAGCATCATGCTGTTGCTCAGCATCATGCTGTTGCTCAGGCGATTGGACGATATATCGAATCAAACAATGACCACTCAATCTTATTATCTGAAGTGTGCTCGATGTGAAGCTGAGGCTACACTGACTGCCACTGAATTACGTGCTGCTGAGATGCTTACAAGGCATCCAGGCTGGTGCCGTTGTTCTCAACCAAGCTATTCAATGATCCAGGGCAAGCTTAAGTAATAGCCCTGGGACCAGCAACCCTATCTAATTAATCCTGAGAGGCTCCTGCATGCCCCTGGAAGTCACCTTAAGTGTTAGCTACAGAGATGCATAAGGGATAACCTTTCGACGCTTACAGAGCCTCCTGAGTGTCACCTTCAAAAAGAAATGAGATATTTTTCTGAAGGGACTACCCATAACGCGACGGCGGCGATTCCCCCCGTGGCCGGCCTCCGTTCGAGAAATCGAAACCCCTCTTGCAATCGAAGCAGGCCCTGGGGGTAGGTGAAATCATTGGGGAGGACGGCCTGGCCCTCGGTGCCACAGCTACCGCTGCAGGCCGCTCACAGGCGATTCTGAGGGGGCATCATCACATCCATGACCGATGGCATGGCCAGATCCATTGGCATGACGGCAATCCCACTAGATGCTGTATCTAGCTGGCGACGACACCGTCGTAATACTCCACGGCTACGCCTGCTGATGGGCACTGGATAGTCATCACCTACCGCAGGTGATGGGACCAGTCCCTGCTCATGCGCACTGAGTAGATGTGCTTAGAAATAGATGTCCTCGTTTCTATTTTTGTGATCATCAGTCCGTCGGATTTTCTCTAGTGAGGGACTAGGGAGACTGGTCCACGTCCGTCGTAGAACCCCTCGCGGAAAGAGGGCTGAGTTCTACCTCGATCCAGTGAGGGACTTGACAGTGAGGCAAGGCAGAGATGCCAATCCCAGCGGCTACCCAAATGTGTTTTGTATAGCTAGACGTTGATAGTGATCTTCAAGCCCTATGAGACCTGCACTCGCCACACTCGTTATAGCTCTTGCAGCACCCATGGCTGTTACAGCTGTTCCTGGGGTACCTGACTATGTCATGAGTGACATCACTGAGAAATGCCTCGAAGATGTTGCTGATGATGATCAAGCAACTGAATCTGACGAAGATTGCATTGCAATAGCTGTAGAGAATTACAAGAAGGCCAACCCATAAAGCGACTCGTGGGCAAACATCACCGCCACCTGGCTACACCCGCAAACAAGACCTCAGAGCTTGGTCGCAAGCAAAGTATTGCCCCTAAATAGTCATTGATGCACTAGCAATTAAGCCCTAATCAGAAACTTACCCAATAAAATATTGAAATAAGAGCTGGCATGCCTGAGTAGAGCAGACCACACCCGAAACCCATCTAAATTTTATTTAATGAATCAATCAGTCATTAAAGGCGATTTTCAAAGTACTCAGGGGAAGGCCATTCCAGCATTGTCAATGGCTCCCCATTGGCAGATGCTGGAGGCGATTCTCAGGCCGATCGCCTACTACCGACGCTGCTTTTTCCGCAACTCCGGTGTCGTTCGCGTGAGAATGTCTCCCACTCTGCCTCCCCAGCAGGTGCTCATCAGCGATCCATCTGTGATTAAAGAGCTGATTAATGAAGACGGGGGTCGCCATATCACTGCACCAGGACAATTGAACGGATTGCTGTCTCAAGTTTTAGGCAAACACTCCATCATTTTGCTCGCACCCGCTACGCATCGTCAGAGAAGGAAGTTGCTTACTCCTCCATTTCATGGAGAACGGCTGAAAGCCTATGGACAGTTGATTTCCTCCTTAGCTGATCAATCCCTGATAGATCTCAATGTTGGAGATGTCTTTGACGCACGGGAACAAATGCAGGGCATCACCATGCGAGTGATTCTCACCGCAGTTTTTGGTCTGCATGAAGGGGATGCTTTTCGACAACTTGAACGGTCGCTCGCTTCGAGCATCAGCATCCGTTCCGGTCCACTTGGGTCTCTCCTGTTGTTCTTCCCTTTTCTTCGCAGGGATCTTGGGAGATGGAGTCCAGGAGGACGGATTAAAGCAGCAGATGCCGCCATCCGGCGGTTGTTACTCGAACAGATCGCTTCACGACGCAGAGCGGTGGAACGATGCGGTGAAGAGAACATGTCAGCCGATATTCTCAGCCTGTTGCTGTCCTGCAAAGATGATGAAGGACAGGGGCTCAGTGACGATGAATTACACGATGAATTGCTGACGCTTTTGTTTGCAGGTCACGAGACCACCGCTACAGCTCTGACTTGGGCGTTCTACTGGATCCATCGCAATCCCTTAGTCCTAGAGCGGTTGATGAATGAACTCAATGGTTTACTTGACCACTCCGATCCCGAAGCGATTGCAAGGCTCCCATACCTATCAGCAGTCGTAAATGAAGTTCTGCGCATCCATCCGGTAGCAATGCTGACGTTCCCTCGTCGCATCGAATCCGCCATCACATTGGGAGGATATGCCTTCCGCTCGGGTGATGTGGTGATGGCATGTATTCAGGCCGTCCATGAACGCCCTGATCTTTATCCCAAACCACTGCAATTTAATCCTGAACGTTTCATGAATCAGACCTACGGTCTCCATGAATTTCTTGCTTTCGGCGGAGGTTCTAGACGCTGCATTGGCGCAGCTCTAGCTCTCTATGAAATGAAATTAATTTTAGCCAAAATACTCCTAAACAATCAGTTCGAACTCACTCCTAAAAGCAATCGTTGGAACAAACCACGTCGGCGCGGCTTCACTCTTGGGCCTTCGATTCCTGTGAAGTTAAAGATGGTGTCGTTACGTCCTTGATTGCCCGACATATCCTTGCCAATCACTTTCGCTGCTCAACAAGGTCCTCTATGGACAATTCACGAGGGCAGGGAGCTGAGACAACCGCCCTCAGTTGTACGGCTGGAGCTTTCAGGACATGATTTCACAAGCTAATTGTCTCAGGGCTGATCAAGCAGATAGCAAGGACTCATAACCTCGGCTGCCAGAAGATAAAAAGCATCACGCCCGTAGAAGCTGCAGGCGTGATGATTGGTTAACAGCCGCAACTACACTCGGTATGTTCTGCGCTGTTGGATGGTTCTTGATTGATGTGCGCAGTTGCACAAGCTTCTGAGCAGAAAAGCTTGTTCCCATACATGGCTGCTGTTGCTTCCTCGATACTGCATGTACAAGGTGGGCAGTCGCACCGAACAAGATTTGTTGTCATGGGAATCTCCGAAATCGACCTCTTTGGTCTATGCCTGCTGCAGGCAGCTTGAAAGGTGTAACAGCCGTAATAAAAGGTTCGGTTTCAAGACTTGCCTAAGGAGGCTCTACGAAAGCGACTCTTCTTCTGATCAGTCAAGAATGTTCTTAGAGGTTATTTCATTTGATTGAAGAACCAGTTAATGGACACTCTTTAGTGAAGCAGCAGCGACATACATCTGATGCAATATTTGAATTTCTTTTGGGGTCATGATTACTGGCTTCAATGTAACAAGCTGACTTCTTAATTTAAGCAATTACGTTTGATCCAACGACTGAGTTGTCAATGGATCACGCCAAAGAAGCCGACAAAGAGCCCACTGCGCGAAAACAGACAAGCATTTTTTCAATGAACGGAACAACACTGCCTACAGATCAAGTCAACGTAGCTTCGAGACCAAATAGGCCCACGACAACCAAAAGCAATCAGAATCAATCATCTAGGAAGAGCTTATTGGCAAACGCTATATATGGAGGACGTGGGTGACAGCTAAGCACTTGATATGGTGTTTGAATTTGTGAAAAGCAATGATGCACCTACTTCCAAAAGATTTCGGCGTAGTCGCTTGCAACCATTACATGAAATTGGTTGGCGCTCTTGCCCCTCAGCTCGGGGGTGTCCATACAGGCCAACCGGATCTTTAACCGGTGGTTGTAGTGGGTATCCCCGCTGTAACAGCTTTTGATGGTCAAGATTTCGGGGCTGCAGTGAGAGGGAAGCACCCAACAGCATCAGTTGTGGTCTGCAACCGAGCGTGAGCACGCCATTACCACTATTGGAGGTTTTGCCATTGAAGGCAATGCGCGATTTGACCGATGGCAGGAAGCATGCAACGGATGGAAACTAAGTTCATCGAGATCGGAGGAGCTAATGACAGCCGACACTCCACCAGCGCAGATCGCTGAAGCAGACTGACTTTCTGGCCCCTGCTCCAACAGTCTCAACAATGACCTGGGTTGGTCGATTGGTAGGTACACATCAGATACGTCACGCCATCGATGCTCCGCTTGCACCGCCCCAGGTGCCCTAGGAGAAACCGACCCAACACCTAGAGCAATAGCCCCAGGGCGCCTCTAGCCAGAAGCTTCGACCCCTCATCTTTACTGTCGTGATGGGTTCAACCATGCATGAACGAGCGAGTTAGGCCGTCTTTCCACTGGGGAGGGCGGCCTTCCTCTTTGCATATCAGGAAGGTCAGGATCACTCTCAAGAAAAAACTCACAGTAAACAAGTGTTTCTACTTAGACCTGATTCATTCGCCTTAAGAGAATGTTTGCAGCGCTCGGGGTCTTTCTAGTGATTGGAGTGGGGCTCTTTGTCCTCTCGATCGGGGAGTGATGCTCAATGATGAGATGATCAAGAACAACGGTCTGCTCTGAATCCACCGGCTGGAAAGCTCTAGTGGAAAGAATCTCGCTGATCATTGCGGCATTGAGGTCTTGCGCCTAACTGCTGATCCAAGGTCAGCAAACCAGTAGCGGAGCCATCTTGAAAGGGAGCCAACGCTGGGGAGCAGTGGTTCCACCTCACACACCAAGGCAGAGGATTGGAGAACCTCTGCTTTTTTGGTGCATAAGTGGTTTTGCGGGTATGTTTTCAACTGTCTTGTTCATTGACAATGATTAAATACAAACCATTCTTATGGTTCCCCATCACCCACCCCGTTGGACATCTGTCTTACGGGGCCTTTTTATAGCTGACTATATTGCCGCCTCCAGTCCATCTAAAACACAAACAATCCAGATCACCAAATCGGCGTAAACCCAGCTTATTTGATAAAAATCTCACTCTTGGAGGGGCGACACACAAGCAGATATGAAAACCAGGCAATTAGCTAGCCATGCTTACCAAGAAAGCTTGTCTAGACAAAGTTGCACAGACGTGTCATCCATGCATTCCGAAGATGAAACAGTCACAGCCTCGATCCATCAAGAAACAATATGAGAAAGCGGAACAAGAAGATGCAACGTGTCACTTTGTGATTGATCTCGCAGAGACCTGCTACAAACTATCCCACAAATCAGCCTGGACAAAAGATTAACAAATCATGCGTCTTGACGGCATATTGCAAGGGCTTGAGTAAAGTTATAAAGCGAAAAGGTATCAAATGACATATCAATTGAGCAAGGTACTGACTTTTGCTTTGCTCGCATGTGGCGCTGGAGCGATTTCACTGGCCACACCGGCTCGAGCTGAATTTTGCCCAGGCGAAGGGAGCCAGGCTTGGTGTGGCGGCGGTAGCACCGCAGGGAATGTTATTGATCAAATGAGTTGCTCGCCATTTGCTTACAAACCATGGAGCTATAACAATCAAACCGGAGTCGGAAACCGAAACAAGAAAAATAATTTTTGCATGTCAGATACGGTCAAAGACATAGCTGGTGGGCCATATCAATCTCAAGCTTGGATGTTTAACAAGGGGAATGGCTCTAAGGATACAAGTTATTGGGTCTTTCACGGCTGCGATGGAGCTGGCATTATGCCAGATTGCAAAGGTGATGTTCTGTTCTTGGAGCGTTTTTACGGGTGGTCAAAAGACCAATCAACAGTCTGGTGCCAAGGTGAAAACGGTGAACACTCAATCACGATCAACCAAGTGGCTTCGCGAAAAAACGATCCAAACTCCAACCGCAGACAATGCCAGTTCAAGCATCCAGGGACTGGCCATATTTACGAGAATTACGAAGCTGGCATGTGGCAATGGGGAGATCGTTCAACTCAAATTGATTTGACAAATTTTAGATCAGCGGCAACAGGAGCCTGGTCTCAACATGCAGAGAATGCGGTTCTCTCCATTCGAAATCCTTTTCCTAACAGCAGAGGACCGGTTCTTTATATGATGACATTTCCTTGGGTATGCACTGGTATTGGAAAGGGTGACGCCACGAATGGCTTGTTTACTCAAACCAATACTCCAGGCGTAAAGTGCTACTGGGATAATGAAAGTGGAGCCCCTGGTGAGGCCGAAGACCAGGCAAATAGTGGAGACAAAAAAGCACTGGACCCATATTGGCCACCACAAATGAATCTTTATTGGATGAATCTCATAACAGACAACGAAAAGAAATATCTGGACGTCAGAGGCTATACCTTAGACAACAACAGCATGACAATGAGATCATTAGGCCAATGGACTCTAGAGCCATACGGAAGCCCTTGGTAGGATGAAAAGCAGATAGCAAAACATCCTATCCCCCAAAATAAATTGAACAAGTTTATACATTTAAAGCAGAACTCTCATCGCCGATGTCTCTTTTGAGCTTTGGCCAAATGCCCTGCAATCATCTAGCCATCTAGCCTATACGTTGACGCATTAGTTAATGCAAATCATTTCAATCAGGAGTAATTCCAACTTTTTCTATTTTGCATACGTAGAATCAATAAACCATCAATGAAATCTCATTTAGCACAATGCGATCAATTCATTTAGCAGCCTGCTTGGCTCTTGGCGTTTTCAGCTTCACAGCAAGTCCCAAGGCTTTTGCTGAAATCGGAATTGATTTAAAGCTTGGAGGAGGGAAACCTAAGCTTGAAATTAAAGACGATAATTCAGACTCAAGCTTGAATAGCGATAATTCCGACTCAAACACAAACGAGAACAGCTCTAACTCATATAACGACAATTCAGACTCAAACACAAACGACAACTCGAATTCGGGTTCGAATGACGACAACTCTAACTCCAACACCTCATCTACCGATGGGAATTACGACCCATGCTTCATCCATCCTGACTGCAAAGCTGGTGCTGGATATAGCAGCAACAGTGACAACAGCATGGGAGTAGGTTGGTATTGCACGGATGGAAAACCTGTCAATACAAATACTAGTTTTGACAAATGTAATATTCGCAAGGGCTGTACAAGCGACAAAAACTATGTAGGCTATGTAATGGATAGCAAAAGCTGGGAATGCCTAGAGAAGGCATACATCCACAGGGGTTGCTCTAGCACTCCAGGCTTTTCAAGCACAGGATCCTTAGGTGCAGGGTGGTATTGCAGTGACAAAAAGCAAGTGAATCAAACAACTCAATTTGATCCAGCTGCGATTAAAACCGGCTGCTCCGAGCAAGGTTCAGGTATTAAATTCACTGATGGAATCTGGCGATGCAATTAAATCGTTGATCGTCGAAAACCTAGAATTGGGGAATGATCCTTGCCACACTCACCGCTGCTGCACTGGCCATCAGCAATGCCTTCATGAGCAATGGCAGATAAAGCAACAAATAGATGACAGAAGCCAGAAGCCCTAAAGAGAGGCGACTCAGCATAGAGCTTGATAAATTCCGCAAAAGATGTCCAGGCTTTGGTGCTGCTGACCACTACCGTGGGCAGTCTTAGCGTTGCCGGTGGTTCATAAATGGTGTGAGTATTGACCCAAATCACCCTGAATAGCCTTTCATACACATACTTCACACTGAACATACTGTCTTACAAAACATCTTTACTGCAATTCAATAACAACCAATGCTGCGCAATGCGGGGGACATTGGCGTGAGAAGCATCAGCAAAGCTGTGACTACCGCAATTGTTTATCTACCCACTTTTACTAACACTGTTTTACCGACTCGGACTGATGCCTCACAATCACCACTTCCAACATCTTCAATAACCCATAAGTGCGTGGCATATGACTGAATATCGGTATATCCTCCTGGTTCTATCACAGCCCATTCTTGGCGGTTCCCTTGGAAGTTGATCCACGATAGGCGCACTGGAGAATCACCGACATTTCCAACTTGAAGATTGGCAACTTGCTTAGAGCTCAAAGATGATCCTTGGACAATGCACTCTTCTGCTTTGAGTTCAGCTGGAGTAAATGCCGCCAACAAGCACAAGCCCGATAGAGCACCGACGGACTTCATTAAGCCTTTGAAGTTGTTATGCATTGGTTGAGGTGCCGATCTACAGGTTTAATAGCAACATTTCAGCCAAGTGGGAGATTTTTTATTGCCAACCAAATAGCAGAAAAGCCAAAACAGCCACTGCAGCAGAAACTCAAGAGCATGACGCACTATCGCTAAGACAGCAACTGGCCTGCTCGAGTTTATAAAACTCTGATTCGCGTTTTGCGATCCGGGCCTAGCAAGGACAAAGTCTGTGATTGGGAGCTGTTTAGATCGCTCACTACGGTCGCAAAAACCTAGACACCGGCATCCTCCGCAACCGATGCGAATACAACTCAACAATCGTCAACTAATTCCCACCGAATAGACAAGTACAAGAACTCCAACCAAGGACTAGGATGAGAAGCAAGAAGCTTTGAGTCAATTGTATTGACATTAGACGTGGGTTGAGGACAATTTGATTATTGATATCAAATGAGGTTCAGTGAACAAGAGCATAAAGAACTGGATTATTAAGCCCATCCGTGCCACTGTTTTCGCAGATAGAGACGCTTACTACTGGATTCAAAGTAAGCTTGGACTAGGCAACTATCAGATGGCAGCGCTTGTGTGGGCTAAAGGGCTAATCATTGGCTTATTAATTGGAGCGTTCTTTCTCTGATCTCAAGCATCAAGCAATCAATACTGCATGACTTGTGTCTATGACTAGTCGATCTAGTCATTATGCAGATTGAATTGAACAAGTTGGATGAATAACTAAACCACACCCATAGCTCAGTGTGATTGAAGACGAAAACGCAGAAAACGTTACCGAAGATCGCTTGCACTTGATAGCAATGGGTAGGGAGGAACCGATCAGACTTCACTAAAAAGGCTGTCCACGCTGCTCAGAAGGGCCAGTCTTAGCCCTTAAAATGCCTTGACTCTGCGGGCCTGAATGTTGATAGGCGCACTGGCAGGACCTCGCCGGGATGGTACCCGGCACACGGCTGAAGAAGAACCAACATTGCGGTTGCGGGCACAGTCCAATGCTCCGCCGACTCTTTGGCCTCAGCAATATCAGCAGCTATTGATGAAGGTACTGATTCCCTGAAACTCTCAAAACAAGTCTGCACGGTTGAATCAGCTCAAACAGGTTGATTACAGATGAGAGCCAGAATTGGCAAAAGATGCTACACAAAAGAGACATCTACATAAACTCAATCCATTGAAAAAAACAAAATTAATTGTTGTCGGCTGCTGCTCAACAACTCTTTTTTCCCTATTGAGCAGCCCTAGCGCTTTTGCAGGGAATCCTGTCGAAAAATGCAAGCCCATCACTGAATCAGTCATTGCGATGTACTTAATCCCTACCAACTGGAATCCATCAAAAAAACTATCTCAGATCGTAAAAAACAGATACTGGGGAGCACCCAAGGTGCCTGTACATATCACGTTGACGGGATTTGCTTTGCCATCGAATTCAAAGAAAAAGATAAGCTCAGGCTGCAAAAAACATAATGAGTCTATGACCAAAGGAGTAAGGAGTTTCAATAACAAGATCTCACACTCGTATCACATAGGGTACTCCAACTGGGGCAAGCCTGAGGTTAGCGAAGGAAGCATTAAGTATGTAAAATATCCACTCGTCTGCAAATCAAAAAGTTGCTTCTCATTGCTGAAGTCAGCATTAAAACTCAACAGTCAATTTGTGGAGTTCGTAGACGAACCAACAAAACTCCATGTGAGTTTTGACAATCTTTCAGCATATAAAAATCAAGATGCCATTAAAAAGCTTTTGGGAGGCCTGAAGTGGAAAGCCTGCAAGGTTGAAGTTAAAGTGTCAGGCCACAATTCAAAAACAGATCCAGGGAAAGGCTTGAAAATTCCTCACGATGGTTGCCCATAAAGGACGTCAAAAAAAATTGTCGTATTGGTAGCTCCTGGCCTTCAGCACGCAAACCCGATTTGCGTAAGTCCTTCATCAATACACAGGAGCTAGAGCACCCGGCTTCCGTCGTTAACAGCCGTCCGGCTCGTTCGGCTTCTTGCCGGATTGATATACGGTCAATCGACAGTGTTCTACAGCTCGTAGGTCTTTCCCTGTTCAGCGGCAGGAAACTTAAACGCCCATCGGTTGCTGTCGGTGTAGACGTTGCCGTCCAGCTTCGTGAAGTCGCAGGGGAAGCCATCTATCAGGGTGGAGTCGTCATGGTGTGCATGCTTCTTCTGAACTCTTCACAGAAAATCAGACAAGAAGATTTACATTAAGAGCAAGTGAGAAGTTCATGAAAATAGGATTAATTGGCCAAAAAAGCATGATAAATAGATGAGAAATCGATAAGTTGCTAATTGGATTCATTCCGAAGAAAAAGCCTTCATGAAACTCCTGCTCACCGGATTCACTCTTACAACAGCGCTGCTAAGCACTGGCGTTGCCCACAGCCATTGCCAACTACCGTGCGGTATTTACGATGACCATGCACGCATTCACTCGATGCTTGAAGACGCTGATACCATTCAAAAGACAGTCATTCTGATTAAAGACAACTCAGGAAAGAATGATCCCCAATCCAACAATCAGCTAGTAAGATCAATTGCCAACAAGGAATCTCACGCACAATCAATCATAGAAACAATTAGTGACTACTTTTTAACTCAACGCGTCAAACCCAGTCAAGACGACTACACCGAGCGGCTCAAAAAGCATCATGCAGTGATCATTGCATCGATGAAAGCAAAACAAAATTCAGACTTACAACATGTTGACGACTTAAAAGCAACAATCGTTGAGCTGGAAGAATACTACCCAAAACAATCAAATTAGACTGATCAATAAGGGCGGCCAATATCTAGCCGCCCTGTAAAGAATTGCATCGGCAAAGAAGTGATGCTTACCGAGACCAATCTAATCCTTTGAGTCTATCCCTTGGTTTTCAAAATGCACTATTATTTAAAGCTTGAATCCTTAACGGACTGCACGGCATCAATTAGTCAGGAACGTGAATAACAATGCCGAGGTGATCAACTGATGATTGTTCCAGCAACATTGGTGTAGATGATGATGATGCTGTCATTGCTGTAATCAGCGAAGTTGACGTTCTCCAGTGCATCAAAGAAGAAGACGCTGTTGTCGCGAACTGACAGCGACATGCCTGCCGATACCGACTTGATTGTGTGTTCCTGCTCGTTGCAATGCGCCTTGAAGACCAAAGGCAGTGGGGTGATGGCCATAACAGAGGCTAGGAGATCAATGCCATCACCACTGAGAACGGCCCAGAAATTCTTTTAAGCCCAGCGAATAATTGCCCCGTTAGAGCTGTCCGTGGTGTCTCTGGTATCTCTGGTGTCAGTCAATCGAGTCACGAAGGAATCCTCGGACACAGCTGACAGAGGTGAAAGAAAAGAGGTCAAAGTCTCTCTTTGGAACCATGAAACACCCCAGCTTTGAATACCGCAATGCGGAGAAGAACTTCAACTACAAATATCTGCAGGAGATTGTTAGGCAAACACTAATGCTAATAGTTGCAGTCGGGCGACGGAGTTATTCCTTGTTTACTGATATCCAATGCAGCTTTACCGTTTTTGAAAGTGATGGCCCAAATACTATCGAAATCTTTACCACTCCATTGTGGTGGATTTTTCACCCCGAGGTCTCGAGCGATATGTTGAATCTCACTGTGATTCCAAACCAGTAGGACTGTGCCATCTTTTTTAAGTATGTGTTTAACCATACCATCATGATCTTTTGAGCCAAACTTACTATTGATTAGCAATTTGTTCTTAATCGCAAATGGAGAAACTGTCTGAAACATTCTTGCGTGACTTGTATATTTGTCGCGACCCAAGGCAGGAACGAACGCATGGTCAATTTTTGGAAATCTCTTGTCAAGCACTGCCGGGAGTTGCAGGGCGCGATTCAGCCCCTTGCATGACAGGTTGTGGTTACTTGATGCTCTCTCTCCGTGCCGAATAATCACCACAATTAAACTATTATCAGGAGTGGCCTTACCAACACTTTGAAATGAAATAGCCGATACAGAGATACCAGCGACAATAAACAGTAGAGATTGAATCCTCTTCTTCTGGAACTTTTCAGCAAATAGCATCTCACCCACAACTGGCCAAATTCTGTGCATATATGATGAAAGCAGTATAAGAGTATCTTAACAACATTTTCTTCGATGACGTTATGCCTGAAAATGACGTACACAAAGCTCACAGCCAAGAGCGGTTAAGGCCTAGCCCGGCAAAACGAAAAAGCCTTGGACTCCAAAGAAAATCGCTGCAAATTAGCAAAAAGCCACAGATGCTGCTAATCAATAGGGAGACATAACTAATTTATTTCATGAGTATTTTGGCGATGATTTCACTATTGGCAGGTGGAGCTATTGCTGGAGCACTGAACACACTTGCTAGCAGTGGATCAGCGATTACTCTGCCCCTTTTAATTTTATTAGGCATTCCACCTGGAATCGCTAATGGCACTAACAGGTTATCAGTTTTGTTAGGATCATTTTCAGCTGTGATAAGTTTTCAGCAGACTGGATCTATCCCTTGGAAGAAGACACTTAGGCTATCAATACCTCTTGCAGCAGGAGCAATTCTCGGAGCTGGCATTGCCACTCAGCTAAATGACAACAACATTCAAATGATAATCAATATTGCGATAGGGCTTGCATTGGCTGTACTTGTAATTGGCTCTAAACGTTTTATTAGCGAAAAAAGTACAAATCAAGAGCCTGAAAGTCTTTACATAGCTCCTGCTTTGGCTTTGGTTGGATTTTGGACCGGCTTTATAGTTCTAGATTCTGCAACATACATGATACTTGCCTTGGTAATGCTTGGGTCCATGGATGTAACTCAGGCCAATCCAATCAAGGCCGTATTCCTATTAATAGCCTGTGTGCTATCTATACCAATCTTTTTTTTGCAGGGGCAAATTGCATGGACTCCTGGCATCATTCTGGCCATCGGGAGTTCTGCTGGCTCATGGTGGGCAGCCAGAATTGCCATTCAGCCATGGATTAAGCGATGGGTGTACTCGCTCTTAGTCGGAATAGTAATCCTTGAATTAACTATAATGCTTGCATTGTAATCAATAGGTTTGTTCTGTGACTAAGCACTATTCAGCCAACCGAAAAGTTTTAAGACTTTGAAAGCACTCATGGGCTTTTTAGAACATTACTTCTCAAAGTAGAAAGGAAGTTCAAGCAGAGCTTTGGCAGATCGGGATCGTTGAGCTTGCGCTCTTAGAGAAGTAGCTTCGGGAAGACCTAATGGTGGTTGGAGACGTAGTTAACTCCGCAAACAGCTATGGAGGCTCACTCGTAGCGGCTAATCCATCAATTTGTCTTTCTCTACTTCAACCAACAAGGAAGCCACCCATTCCGACTCGACCTCTGTACCTACATCTCTTCCAAGCTCTTCAACAGAGAGTGCAAGCCAACACTTGTAGCCATGAGAGCATTAGCCCTCAGTGGCATCATAAAAAGACAACATACTCATCTAGGTACTGGCTTATTAAGGACATAGAACTCACGATTTAAATGCAACAAACCGCCACTCTTATTGGTACATGTAAGTCCAATCTTTTCGGAAATGCAGGTAATTTTCCCATCTTCAGGACGAAGTTCAAAGGTAAGCTTACTTCCATATTGCAAAACAGTACCTGCACTATCAACCAAAGTATCTGAACTCCCTATGGCTTCTGCAGGGCCATTGCCTGGGATCATAAACCTATTCCCATGAGAACCATCATGATCTCCTTGAATCCAATTCTTCCAGGCATGATTGGCAACATCGCATTCGACAGACAGGGGGATGTTGCTCGAAAGGTCATACCTTCTAACACACCAAATATTTTTAGATGGCATAGTGAAAAATTCATACTCATCATCCGCAAAAGCAGGCATGGCAGAAATACATATTGAAGCTGTAGCAAGTGCTGTGAATAGTTTCATTGGATAGATTATGTCTTGGCAAGATTGCTATCTGCCATTAATTCATCAAAAAAAATTAGTGTCAAATGCTTTTAAGTGCATCCACCTTCTCCGTGCCTAAGTCCTGCTTCATGCAGTACTAAATAACATAAAAAACGATCTTACAACCAACCTCATAACATTCATCATCAAAGCCTACAAAACAATGAATCGTAGCCCGAGAGTCCTGTCCCATTCACGACGGCCTCTTCGCGTACGTGCTCACGCGATCTACTGCGTTGTCCTGTAGCGATTTAAAATTGATATGAGAACACACTCTCTGAAAAGAGTGTGTCCTATTGATTCAGTGGCTTGAGCTGAGGGACAAAGCAGCATTCATCCGCTTTTCTTCTCTTGAAAGGAAATCAGCCCACATACCAACTAAGAAGCTCAGGGTATTCAGTGCGCGAACCTGCTCCTTTGAACCAGGACTCGTGTATTTGAAATCCATGAACATCTGATCAGAGATGCGAAGCTGCTCCTTGCATCGGCTGTCGATTGACATCTTTCAGCCCTCAGCTGGCACCAAATATTCCGAAAGTGATCTGGCTCACGATTCCATGGCCAGTGATGGCTTCTGTGAGAACCCCGATAACAAAGCCGAGCATCGCAGCACGTCCATTCAGAAGCTCCGCTTTTAGAAAGCGCTCAGAACGGATTTGTGCAGCAGCGGCTTCCTGAAACCAACTGTCGGTTGAGGTCGAAGACGTCATCTTGATTGAATCGAATGACGAAATGTTACACCCTTTGTAACGAGATGTAAAGCATCCTCTTCCTTGGTGGGCTTCTCAGCTATCAAGCCACAGCAAAGGAAGGCCTTGGCACTCTGATGTTGTAGCTGCGGCCATCGATTGCAGTAAGGAGAACGACCAAAGTATTGCCAATGTCATGAGGGCGCTTGGTTTTGCCCACGAGCGCAAGGCCGTCAACGGAGATCGTCAGCGTGGATGGTGGCGTTCCGGCCAGCCTGCCCAGCCGAAACTCCCGTCCTGATTCTGTGGAAGTGGTGCCACCCCACTACTTCCATATAACTTTCTCTAAATCGGGTGGGCAGTAAAGCAGTTATTACAAACCTTGCTAACAGTAAAAATGGATACAGAATGAGATGTGTTCGCCAAGCTTGCAATGCTTGATTTTTATCCTCAGTTCTGGACGAAAGCCTTTGATTTCGAAGGGCGTACAAAGCGAATTGATTTTTGGAAGATACTGCTTGTAAACATAGTTCTTGGGTTTGTTACTGCGAAATTCGTTGAGCCTCTCTATTACCTATTTGTGATTGCTTCAATCTGCCCAGGCATAGCAATGAATGTTCGCCGTATTCGTGACACTGGTCGTCAATGGCAATGGATTTTTATAGGATTTATTCCAATTATTGGAGCCCTTTGGCTTCTTTGGATTGAATGTCAGCCATCTTCTGTTCCAGAATAATTTTTTATATCTGATTCGCTGGAGGTAGCGCCAATCCACTACTTCCACACAACTTTTTCTAAATCTGGTAGACAGGCTTTGAAGTAAAACAATCGTTTTATTATGTCCATATAGCAACAACTGCCATAACGACAAATCCAGCAACAGCTCCAACAAATTCCCTCTGATTACAGCAACGAACAATCATTGGACTGGTTGCCAAACCATGCAATGTTCCAAAAAATAAAAATGTTCCAGCTGCTACAGCACTAATCGAGGCTTCAACTAATGGATGCGTTTCTGATGCACCGCTGACTGACTGGCCGAGCAAGACACCAAGTGGAAACATTGCAACAAATATCAAAAACAAGTACATGGCAGATGATGTAGAAAATTTGGATCTACTTAGCTCAAGACCTAAGGCAAAACTTGCAGAGCCTTAATGAGCAAGAACTGCAATAAAAATTACAATTGTCAATGTGACTGATGTTGAAATTCCGAAAGCAGCCCCCATCAACAACGAGTGAATAGAAAGCATTAGTACAGCTGAAAAAGCTACAAGCTTTTTGTTACCTGCTGGGTTTTCACTTCTCTGATTAGCTAGATGTTCGATCCAAAGTAGTAGTAACATCACCGCCCCACAGGTCACCATCGCGAAGGGATAGTTGACGTTTGCAGCATCAAAAGCACTTTGAGCATCTCCAAGCATATGGATAAGTCCAGCTCCAAGAAAAATCCCAGCAGCGAAAGCTTCTCCAAAACCAAGGGCTGCTTTGTGAAGATCGGAAGGTTTAGTTCGTAGAGCAGGTCTTCCAGTCGCAAGAGAAACAAGGACGACAATTCCCACCAATCCCGCTTTTAAGGCAATACTTGGCATTTGAATTATGAGAACGATTCTCATTATTGCAAATAACTCCCCGCGTCCCTTATGCAGCCAGGCAGTACAGCTGTACCGCTATTCAGTAGGTATTAAAAAACCCTCACTTAGCGGGGCTTACTGGATTGCGAAGTGGAGAGGGACGGATCGAACCGATGGTTTTCTTACAGACACGCAGGTTCTAGCCCCGAAGGGCAGAGCTGATGGCTACCTCTGGCATCCATTGTCTGGATGTGCAAGTATCTGAACAGTTGAACCTAAATTGCATGGCTAAAAACCCCTTAACGTCAATTATTGGCGCAGATCGTGATGCTTATTTCTGGATCAAAAAGAAGCTTGGTCTTAGCGAGTACCAGATGGGAGCCCTTGTCTGGTTTTCGGCATTGATCATAGGAATCCTGCTTGGAATTTGGATCGGCTGAATAAATATCGTGTCAGCGGCTGAAGATCAAGAATGCTTATCATCATTTTCGACTCAGCTAAAAAAAGTCCATCCCACACCTTCTGCAATTTCCACTCAACACTCACCGTTGAGCTTCTCCTTGTGTCGGGAGTGGTTAGGATGTTGCTATCAAATCAAAGCAGTTTGGCGAAATTGCCTATTGGGCTGAGACCCATAACGCTAGAAGACTAATCAAGACATAAAGAAAGAAGGCGACTAAGCCTTCTTTGGGGGGCGTGAAGAGCCAACCTTGTGAGAAGGTAGCTGAGCAAATGTTGAGGAAATTCCGCAGAACAGTCAATCGACTGAAACTAAGGGACTTGCTCAGCCGGATTTCTGCGGAACTTGAAATTGGGATAGTTGCTTGTTGCATTGATATCTTTGGAGGGGGTTTTCTTTATGGTGATCTGCGAGATTTGCCAAACAATCTTTTAACTTTGTTCGCTGTGGTGATAATCGACTCCCACAATTCATTAGCATTTGCAATGTTTGGGCCGTGACATTATTCTGCAAAATACAACTTCATTCAAGCATTGCATGTTTCAGATATTTTAGAAATAAAATTTAATCATCTACGAATTAGCCTACTAGATTATTCCAGCTAGTTCAACAGGCTTATTGAGGCTATTGAGCGTTTTAAGGGTTAGAAATGATTTTTTGATGCAAATTTCATGTAAGCTGATAGAAATTGCTCTAGTTGTGTGAAATCTCTGCCTTCTCTTGCTCTCATCACTTCTACTTTGGTAGTTTGCTCTGCAGGAGCATTGCATGCACAGGATTCAAAGAGCATGCCTGCTCAGAGAGCGCAAGATGAAAAACTCTATCGCCAAAAAGTTTTTCAAGCTGTATTTGAAACTTGCAATCGCACAGCACCAGTAAAAAACAAAAAAGACAAGGCCATTGCCTGCCAATGTTATGCAAAAGCCTACGATAATCGATACACTATTACGGAGTTGATTGCTATTAACAAGTGGTCTGCAGAATTCAATGATAGTAATGGTATTATTGCGTTGTTGCTAAGTCCGGAAGCGGCCAAATGCAAGGTTATCGTTCGTCGATAAATTTCAACAGAACAAATTATTTATTCTCTAAGTACAATTGGTTGGCTACAATTTAGCTGGCGTCGAATCGAAGGTTGAGTTCGACTGTGCTCATGACTCACTGATTGTTCAGATTGGCAATCATATTTGAGACTTTTGCGTATTCTTCGGTTTTTCCATTAATGAGATATAGTTGTTCAGCTTTTTCTAGATAACTTATTGCTGCTTTGGTCTTACCTGCTTCGGCCAGGATTGATCCGATACTTTCTAGAGTGAAAGCATTATTCTTGTCTAATGATGCTGCTTTAATTAAATCTTTAAGGGCTTGATCCCTTTTGTTTAGCTTTGAAGCACATAGCCCTTTTTGTAGAAAGATTCCTGGGTAGGTTTGTTCTGACTTCTCTAGATTTGATAGCAGCTCATAGCAGCTTTGATAGTTTTCTTTTTTCTTTTCAAGAACAGCTAAATTATAAATCGTTGAGGGTGTTGGATTTAGTTTCAAAGACAATTGCAAGTCTTTGAATGCTGCTTGTAAATTACCTTTAGATTGGTACGCCACTGCTCTGTTTGAGTATGCAGAAGCCTGATTTGGAACTAATGTGATTGAATCTGTTAGCCATTTAATTGCCAAGTCGTAACTTTTTAGTTGGATGAAGCAAACGCCTAATACTAAATCTTTCTTGCTTTGTTCTTCCTTTTCATCGGGGGTATACTCTATCTTTTTTAGGTCTGAGATAGCTAAGGCTGGCTGTTTGACGACCAAATAGGCTTGTGCTCTTCCAAGTAAGGCTTTGTTTTTGACTTTTCGTGGAGAGTCTGTTGTGATTACTCTGCTGAATGATGAAATTGCGTCTGTATATTTTCCTGCGTTGAAGAGTGAGATACCCTCTTCAAGATCTTTGCTTTTTTTGGATTGAGCAATCAGACCATTGATGCTTTTCGGACTCTGATCGCTCTTGAGGTTTGTAGGCAGTGATTTAGAGCGTTGGTTACGTACTGCTGATTTCGTTGCAAGTGGAGACAATAAAATCAAGCTTATGCTTAAAGCTGCGATGAGTGTTCGTTTCTTTTTCATTGCGTGCTGCTTCAACCTCTTTCTCGCCACTAATTTAACATCCGCTAATATTAATTTATTTTTAAATGATCGTTCTGTCTAGTGAAAAAGCAAAAAACATGTCGAAGCATTTTTTGTCTAAAGAGAGTCATATCATCTAAAATCGTATTTTATGTCTATTAAACGAACTTATGTTAGAACTGCCAGAATGCGCCAAGTCTCCCACCAACGGAAGGAGTGGAGTAATAGTCAGTGTTCGTACCTGGGGTGTAAGAGATCGCAGCATTGATCCAAATGTCTTGATTAACCTTGGCTACGCAACCAGCAGCTCCAGCCCATTTTGACCCGAAAACACCCGTGCCAAGGCCACAACCATACTTCTTGTTGCCAGTTGTGAGGTTGGGAATAGCAGATACTGCTAAAGCCAAAGCACCCACTGATTCAACTGCGGAATCAACTTCTTTCAAAGATCTTTCGATATCATTGACTTTTGATTCAAGTTTGCGAATGCTGGGTATGATGGGTAATTGTGCTTTACCGACTACTCCGTTGGGATCAATAGTTAAGACCTCAGTTTCGTCTCCACCTGCAAGTCCAGGAATACTCACCGTAGAAGATCCATCAGATGCACCAAGTACAACATCTGGTGCGGCGAGGGTTGCACTTTGATCTGTAAGTGTAAGTGTTCCTGAGTTAGTTCCAGCTCGTAGAGTAATTGAGCCATTTGGAGCGATGATTTCTACATTACGCCCAGAATTTAAGCTTACATCATTGTTAGCGGTAACATTAAAGTCATTGCCCGCAACATTATCAATATCCTGTTGAGAATTTAAGCTTACATCATTGTTAGCGGTAACATTAAAGTCATTGCCCGCAACATTATTAATATCCTGTTGAGAATCTATGATAACATTGTCGTCAGAAGTTAAATTAAGTGCTGCGTTTGTGCCGATAGCTTCTAAAGTAATTTGCCCATCTGAAGAAATTTCTATTTCGCCGTTGCCAGTAGGGCTGTTAGCTTCGAGGCTTATGGAGGAAGATTGAAGTCCGTCAGAAAGTATATCTATGTTGCTATCAGAGAGCGAATCAGACTGAATATCTATATTTGACTCTACGTCGCTTATAGCTAATAGCCTAGTTGAAGCAACCCCATCAGCGTCTGAAACTAGGCTGGATTGTGCAATGCCAGCAGCTTCTGCAGAGACTTGTGTTACCGCATCAAGAATTGAAACTGCTTGAACCTCTGTGAACGCACCAGCTGCTCCTTCAGACCTGAATATTGCTTCTGCTCCCACAGATGGGTCGCCATCAGTTGCAAATTCAATAGAGTTAAAGGCATCGCCGGTGATGTTTCCGTTATCTTCAATTGTAAGAACAGTCCCAGATGAACCAATGATTGAGAAATCGCCTGGGCCGCCGGTTGAGAGGACAATGCCAAGAGGAAGGTCTACATCTACCTGAGCGTGTGCTGAATTAATTCCAATTAATCCAAGACTTACTGCAACAAAAGTTACTTCTCTAAGTCTTACAAGGTACCTAAACCTTTGAAAGTGTTTTTGTTTTGACATCGAGCGAGCATTACATTAATTAATGATGATGGGGGGGAGGGGCATTCTGCTATTGAGCGTGTGACGCCTTTGTTACTGGAATTCATAACGCGGGTCTCCATTCCAGTCTCATCACAACTTGGTTACCTTTGCCAAAATGGTGACCGCTTTTGGATGTATGGGCTGAACGCCGGTTATGACAGCCGCCCGATGCATACAGGTGCCTGAGCAATAAAAAGCGGACCCTTTAGATCCGCTGCGCTGGAATGATTTAAGGGGGCATTCCACCCCCACGAGTCACTTGGGTGATAAGGCTGACTTCACCCCATCTCCCTTAATAGGGTCAGGCAGCAACAGGGGCTGCTTGACGGGAGAAACGTACGATGTTGTTCGCAGTTACGGGATTTGCTCTTACCGAGCAGGCTTCAGTCACCCTCCTTATGCCCCGTCGAAACCATTGCAGCCCCGAAGGGAGAATGGAGCTGAGCGGAATCGAACCGCTGTCCGAAACACCGGTGTGGACCACCTAGTCCGTTCAAGAACGGACTTTGTCATTCTGGCATCAAGAGCGATGCAATGCTTGACCAAGCGATCCTCAGATGCAACAAGTTATTGCACAAAACTGTTAGGGGACTATCGAAGAAGGCGCTGAAACCTCTTCATAGATCCCAGCTGAGTGAGCACTAACACAACACCTCATCCCCGCCTAAGAAACGAGGAACGCGCAGCTAATGACCTCGAACCATTAGCGAAGAAGGCCTGGACGCACAAACTTGCAGGCGACTAGGACCATCACTGACCTCCCCTCGAATCATCCTGGCAGCCTTAACGAATTCGCCGTCAAAACCAAATAAAGAGTCAGCAATACACTTTTCGATCCCGATGTCACAACTAAAAACAACCAAAATGCGCATCATCTCAAAGAAAAAGCATGAGATCAAAAGAGAATATGAACACCAAATGTATCAATCAAAAACAAAGCCTAGGGCTCTACTTCAAAGGAAAACTTTTGGCAACACACAAAATAGAAAATCCAAAGAAAATCCCACAACTGGCTACCCCCTCAACACAAGTGATTATTCTAAGAGCACTGATTGACAACGCATTTGACCAGATTTAGTCGGTTCTATCTACGAGTCGTTATTTGGCTTATGGGAACCGGGTACCTCTTCATTGAAGCCCGCGAATTCGTAGCAACCAAGCAACTCTCAAACATAGCAATATTTGCTATTTTATTCATCCTAGCAAGCTACCAATCAAGCGTTTCACGACTTTACATCTCTCTCAAGAAATTTGCACCAGCATGTCGCTGTTACCGGGCATCAAGCATGATGTTTACAGCTTCATTAATGGCAGTATTCGATGCTTCTCTTGACTTTTTAAAAAGCTCCATTTCACCCGAATCCCTCGCACCGATCGCCCTTACCTTGCTCTTCATCCTAGGGTGGAGTGTGAATTTAACGGCAGTGATTTTTACCCTGATCTCAATGGAATTGTTTCTGCCGATCATCATCTCTGGACCAAGCACAAAACCTGCCGATTGGGATTCGAATACTGTTTCAAACATTGGTGATTAAACAAGAACACACAGTGAAGAAGCAAGCAAAATCTGATCGCATCAAAGGCGTATCCGTGCTTCCTCAAGGATTAGAGGAAGCAGGGGTGGCTGAGCTTGTGGCCCTCGGCGCCAAAGCGGTTAAACCGCTGCGCAGGGCCGCTTCATTTGAGGCCGATATGGCTTGTTTGTATCGGCTTCATTTGCAATGCCGTCTTCCTTTTCGATTGCTTCGAGAAATGGCTCGATTCCCATGCGATGGACGCGAGACGCTGTATTCAGGGATTCAGGAAGGACTGAACTGGGAACGCTGGCTGCATCCTTCAATGAGTTTTCGGGTGGATGTCACCGGCACGGCTCCAGGCCTCAATCACAGCCACTACACCGCGCTACAAATTAAGAACGCGATCGTTGATCGACAGCGCGATATCTGGGGGCAACGATCCTCAATCGATCTCGAAGAACCTGATGTTTCACTGCATGTGCATCTCGATCGAGAGGGTGGGGTCCTGAGTCTCGATGGATCAGGCGGCAGTCTCCACCGCCGCGGCTATCGCGCAGAAATGGGGGATGCTCCGCTCAAAGAGAATCTTGCTGCTGGTTTGATCCGCCTGAGCGGATGGACAGGAACAACTCCTCTGATCGATCCACTGTGTGGTTCAGGGACGCTCGTGATCGAGGCGGCCTCATTGGCTGCAGGCCATGCCCCGGGACTGAACCGCAGCTTTGCCCTTGAAGGTTGGGCTGATTTTGATGACGACCTTTGGAGAGACGAGAAAGAACGCGCGCTCAAACGCCAAGAGCAGAACCAATTCCAGCCCATCATCATTGGCTGCGAACAGGATCCATCGATTGCCAACCAGGCTCGCAACAACGTCGAGGCCGCTGGTCTTTCCCACTTGATCTCTATTCAGACGGGAGATTTCAGAGATCTTCAGCTTCCAGACGGACCAGGCACGATCGTTTGCAATCCTCCTTATGGATTACGCATCGGAGCCGATCAGGATCTTGAGGCGCTGTATGGCGATCTCGGTGTCATGGTGAAAACCCAGGCCTCAGGATGGGATTTTTGGTTGCTCAGCGGCAATGCTGGCGTCACGGGAGCCCTCCGAATGAGAGCGTCCCGACGTATCCCGATCAACAATGGTGGAATCGACTGCCGCTGGTTGCACTACCAGGTGCGTTAACCGCAATCGATCAACGCCCCATCACGGCACGGGTGGTTTTGGACAAGCCTTCAAGGGTCTGCGGCAAATAAGGGCCCTTCGCCAGCTGTCCTCCAATTCGCAAGCTCGCACCCGCAACCACCACATTCAAAACAGCCAGGGTGAGCAACGACTGCATCAATGTCCAGTTGAAAGCGGTTTGCGACCAAACAACAAAAGCCGTTTCAACAGCCACCAGAGCCAAGAGCATCAAGGTTCCGCCCATGGCCAAAAACACACCCCCGCTGATCAGGCGACGCTTCTCGCGACCAACCTCCTGCAAAGCAATTCGAACATGCAGGTCCATCACTGACCCAGCTAATGCTGTGACTCGAGCCGCCGCTCCGAGGCCCCTTGGGCGGCTCTCTTGAGATCCTGGAAGTTCACTCATCAGGAACGACGACCTCCCGTTAGCAGGGCACCCACCAGCACGCCAACCCCAGCAGCAATGGCCAACGCCATCAGCGGCCGCTCCCGCACGGGGCGTTCAATCTTGGGTCGCAAGGTGGCATTGAGATCATCAAGGAGCTGCTCGAGTTGCTCCTCGAGGGGCTCAAGGGTGTCCGCAAAACGACGCACACCATCACCGGGCTGATGCATCAGATCTTCCAGCTGTTGCTGCACGGTTTGCACCGCTCGATCGCCTTTGGAGGCAATCAAGTGCACAACCTCATCAAAACTGCCCCGGGTGGCCTCTAAGGCTTGATGCGTCACCTCGGGCCAACGACGCTGGATTTCAGGAACGAGAGACTCAAAATGATCCCGAAACCGTTGCGCAAAATCCTTGTCTTCCTCTTGGGATGGAGCTGAGTCCATGGATAGGGGTAACGCCTTTCTCAGCCTAGAGATGGTGTCCAGAAGATGACACCCATCAAAGAGCAACTGTCTCGATATCTATTCCTGGAACACACGAATGCTCCAGATGATCCAACTTGCCGACATGTGGATTTACTCCTCGAAGATGGCGAAAGCTGCCGCACCTGGCGGCTGAGCAGTGTGCCCCTTCCAAACGGCCCCAGCCTCCAGGCCATCCCATTGCCAAGGCACCGCCTGATCTGGCTTGAGCGAACCTCAGCGGCTGTGTCTGGAGGACGCGGCTGGGGGCGCCGCATTGTGGGAGGCACTTTTCAAGGGGTCTTGCCGGACAACCCAAAGGAGCTGATCAAGGTTGAACTACTGGGCACTGCCGCTATCCACTTACCAGACCCTTTAACCCTTGAACTGGCCAATGGCGAATGCCGGCTACACACATCGACTGGATAACAGACCAGCACAAAGCCCTTGAGCTTTTCAGAAGCTTCGCTAGTTTTGGTTTGCTGACAGCTGTGTCACCTGTTGGTCCATATCAATCAGGTCGGACTGACCCATTTCAAGTCCTTCGGTGGGGCGATGACCATCCCCCTCGAGACCGGGTTCACTGTGGTGACCGGTCCCAATGGGTCTGGAAAAAGCAATATTCTCGATGGAGTCCTTTTTTGTCTCGGCTTAGCCAATAGCCGAGGCATGCGTGCCGATCGCTTACCCGATCTGGTCAATAGCGGCATGCTCAAAGCTGGCAAGTCGGCTGAGACCACTGTCAGTGTGCGTTTTGACCTGAGCGACTGGCAGCCAGACACAGCAGAAGAGGGGATTGAGCCTCCTGAGGAGGGTCCCTGGATACAAGCTGATGCCAATGAGTGGACGGTGACACGCAAGCTTCGCGTGATGCCTGGTGGCTCGTACAGCAGCACCTACAGCTCAGATGGTGAACCGTGCAATCTGCAGCAGCTGCAAACCCAGCTCCGCCGATTACGAATCGATCCTGAAGGCAGCAATGTCGTGATGCAGGGCGACGTGACTCGGATTGTCTCGATGAGCAATCGGGACCGCCGCGGCCTCATTGACGAGCTGGCTGGTGTGGCACTCTTCGACACTCGAATCGAACAAAGCCGCCGCAAGCTCGACGATGTGCAAGAGCGACAAGATCGCTGCCGCATCGTTGAACAAGAACTGCTCACAGCGCGACAACGTCTTGAAAAAGACTGCGCAAAAGCACGGGCTTATCAAGATTTACGCGATCAAGTTCAGCGTGGCCGACAGCAAGAGCTGGTGCTGGCCTTTGAAGCGGCTGAAGCGGAGCTGAAGCAGCTCAAAACCCGCCAACAACACCTCAGCGAACAGGAGGTCCGCGACAGCACAGCAATTAAGGAGAAAGAGAGCACCCTGTCGGAGCAGGCCACACGACTCCAAACCCTTCAGGAGAGCGTGAAAGCTCTAGGCGAAGACCAACTAATCAGCGTGCAGGCTGAATTGGCCGGTCTCGACCCCCAGAACCGGGCACTTGAACGTCAAGCCACGCAACATCAGCAAGAAGGCGAACGCCTACAAGGACTGCGACACAACCTCACCACCCGCCGTCAACAACTTCAAGCAGACAGCGAAGGACTCAAACAAGCCAACAACCCAGAGGTCCTCCAGGCAGCAGAGCAAGCCTGCCGCGATGCCGAAGCTGCGGTTGAAATCTCGCGCAGACGCCTCGGCGATGTTGCCGGGCGATCTGGAGCCTGGCTGGATGAGCAACGCCAACGGGCAGCACGCCGCTCAGACCTACAGACCACGCTCAAACCTCTTCAAGAGGAGCAACAGCAATTACAAGAGCGTTTGCGTCAGGACGAAGCCCGTCAATCCGAGCTGAAGCTGGAACGTGACGAAGCCGGCGCAGAAGACCGTGAAGTCCAAGACCAGCTGGAACAACTGGAACAGGAGTGGCAATCGCTTCTGGAAAGCCTGCGAAGCGGCAAAGAACAGCTTCAAGAACGCGCTGAAGCCGTTGCGATTCAACAACGCACCCGCACCAGGCTTGAAGAGGAACAGACCCGTCTGGAACGGGAAATTGCCCGTTTAGAGAGTCGACGGGAAGCCTTACAGGAAACACGAGGGACGGGAGCCTTGCGCCTCTTGCTGGAAGCGGGACTGGATGGAATCCATGGAGCGGTGGCCCAACTTGGCGAAGTGGAAGATCGTCATCGCCTAGCCCTAGAGGTCGCAGCCGGAGCACGCATGGCCCAGGTGGTCGTTGACGACGACCGGATTGCAGCCCGTGCCATCGACTTACTGAAGAGCCGGCGTGCGGGCCGTTTAACGTTTTTACCCCTCAACAAAATTCGATCCCAGGCCGCTGGTGGGGGCGCTGCGATGGCCCGTGGCCGCCGACCGGAGGGAGCCGATGGCGCCGGCCTCATCGGTCGCGCTGTGGAATTAATCCGCTATGAGCCGATCTACGGCGATGTGTTCGGGTATGTGTTTGGCGACACTCAGGTGTTCAGCGACTTAGGCAGTGCTCGACAACAACTCGGGCGTTTCCGAGCCGTGACCCTCGAAGGCGAACTGCTCGAAAAAAGTGGCGCGATGACGGGAGGAAGCTTCAGCCAACGCGGTGGTGGACTGAGTTTTGGTGTCAGCAGTGACAGCGATGAGGCCGAGCCCCTGCGGCAGCGACTGCTCGAGCTCGGCGAGACCCTGGCGGCTTGTAGACGCGAAGAAAGCCGGCTGCTTCAATCTCTCGAGCAAGAACGTCCACTCCTTCGTCAGCTGGAGCAGAGGCAAGCGGCTCTCGATGCGGAGAGAACGGCAGCCAAGCGAGCCCATGGACCGTTGCTGGAGCGGTGCCGCCAACGCAGTGAGCGTCTCCACAGCCTCCAAGTCAACCGCACGGAACAAGAACAGCGGCTCCAAGTTCTCAAAACCACCGTCACGCCTCTGCTGGACGAACTCGAGAGAATCTCCACCGAGGAACGAGAAGTTCAAGCCGAGGCCGATGCAGGGAATTGGCAACAACTCCAGGCCGAACTCGAACAGTCGGATAACGCCCTGGAACAGGCCCGCCGCAATCGTGATGAGCGTCTTCAACATCAGCGTGACCGCGAGCTCGCACAAACCCGAATCGGTGACCAACAACAGGCCATCGAAGAGGAAGAAAACAGTCTTCAACTAGCCGTCACAGCGCTCGCTGAAGCGCATCAACGCTGGCGTGACGAACAAAAGGAGTTGGAGGAACGCCGCCAAACCCTGGAAAGCCAGCAACAAATCCTCCAAACCAAGTTTGGGGAGGAGCGTCGCGCTCGGGATGCAGCAGAAGCTTCCGTGGCCGAGCTGCGTCAGAACCTCCAGCAAGCCCGCTGGGAACTTGAACGGTTACAGGAGGAGCGCCTAGCGATTCAAGAGCAACTGCGCAGCGGTGGAATCCGCCTAGAGGAGCTCAAGCCAACACTGCCCAACCCCCTTCCAGAGATCCCAGAAGAAATCCGCCATGCCGGCCTTGAGGCACTGCAAGACCAGCTGCAGCAACTTCTGAAACGGATGGAAGCCCTCGAACCGGTCAACATGCTTGCCCTCGAGGAACTAACCGCGCTGGAAGAAAGGTTGGGAGACCTGGGCGAACGCCTTGATGTGCTCAGCCAGGAGCGCGAAGAACTGCTCCTGAGGATTGAAACAGTGGCCACACTCAGGCAAGAGGCGTTTATGGAGGCCTTTCAAGCCGTGGATGGACATTTTTCAGAGATCTTTGCAAGCCTCTCCGAAGGCGATGGCAAGCTGCAACTGGACAATCCGGATGACCCACTCGAGGGAGGGCTCACCCTGGTTGCTCACCCGAAAGGCAAGGCCGTGCGCCGCCTGGCCGCCATGTCTGGTGGTGAGAAATCACTGACAGCACTTAGTTTTTTGTTTGCACTGCAACGCTTCCGTCCCTCACCCTTCTACGCCCTTGATGAGGTCGACAGCTTCCTGGATGGCGTGAATGTGGAACGGCTTGCAGCGTTGATTGCCCGTCAAGCCGAGCAAGCCCAATTCCTTGTCGTGAGCCACAGGCGACCGATGATTGGCGCCTCTCAGCGCACCATTGGTGTCACCCAGGCTCGTGGCGCTCACACCCAGGTTGTGGGATTACCCGATGCAGCTTGAACAGCGAGCTCCCGTGTCTTGCGTCAAAATGATTCGAATTGCTCCGGCTGAGGCCTGCGTTTGAGCTCGTCCCCGTCCCCCAACGACCCACTGGCAACCGTCCCCAGCGACAGGCTGTGGCTTCGGTCGGAATTAATGGGGACCCAAGTCATCACCCGCGATTCCGGCAGACGCTTGGGTGTTGTCGGCGAAGTGGTTGTGGATATCGACCGCCGCGAAGTGGTCGCCCTCGGGTTGAGAGACAACCCGCTCACCCGTTTCTTACCGGGACTCCCCCGTTGGATGCCCCTTGATCGCATTCGCCAAGTGGGCGATGTGATTCTTGTTGATTCCGCAGACTCTCTCAGCGAGGCCTTTTCTCCAGACCGCTATAGCCGGGTCATCAACTGCCAGGTGATCACAGAATCGGGGCAAACGCTCGGCCGCGTGTTGGGCTTCTCCTTCGACATTGAAACAGGCGAACTCACCACGCTTGTCATGGGAGCCGTTGGTGTTCCCCTTCTAGGGGAAGGCGTGCTCAGCACCTGGGAAATCCCTGTCGATGAAATCGTTAGCAGTGGCGCCGACCGAATCATTGTTTACGAGGGTGCCGAAGACAAACTCAAACAACTGAGCAGTGGGGTGCTGGAAAAACTGGGCGTCGGAGGACCGAGTTGGGAAGAGCAAGAGCGGGAGCGTTACAGGATGAACATCGTCCCTGTCGAAAACCAGCTCAGTTCAGGGCAAGCGGTGGAAGAGGCACCGCGAATGCTGGAGGCCTCGGAATCACAACGCTTCGAAACGGAACGGGAGCTCGAGTACGTCGAACTCGAAGATCGGCGCAGTGACAGCACGCGTGAGCGTCGCTACCTCGATGAAGCACCGATGCAGGAGCGAGAGAGCTCCTATCGAGAGCCCTATCGCGAACCCGAGAGATACAACGAGCCCCCGTCGTATCGCGAGCCCGAACCGTTCAATGGGCGTCGGTCGTTCGATGAGAGACAGCCACTGGATCAGCCACAACGATTCAATGAACAACAGCTCTACAACGAACCAGAGCGTTTTCGCGAACCCGAGTCTTTCCAGGACGAAGACCGCTATCCAACGCCTCAGCGCACATCACCTCCACCTCAGGAACTCGATGCAGCTCCACGCTTCGAGCAACGTCCAAGACCGGCTTCACGTCGTCCAATCGAACGGCCAGGCGAACCCCTTGATGTTGAACCCATCGAGCTTCACTCTCACCAAGACCAAGAGAGCCAGCCCCTTGATGATCCCTGGTAAGTCCAAGGATCAATCCGCACCTCAACTCAAGTGATGGCTTTCTTTTTGAAGTCGAGGGAAGCACTGTTCGTGCAGTAGCGCTGACCTGTAGGTGCCGGTCCGTCGTTGAACACATGTCCCAGATGGGCATCACAGCGCGCGCAAAGGATCTCTGTTCGCACCATTCCATGGCTGCGATCCTCATGAGTGCGAATCGCACCCTCGGTCACACCATTCCAGAAGCTTGGCCAGCCCGTGCCCGACTCAAATTTTGTGCTGGAGCTAAAGAGGGGTGCATCACAACAGACGCAGTGATACATGCCATCTTCCTTGTGATTCCAGTAGGCACCGGTAAAAGCAGCTTCGGTTCCGCCCTGACGCGCCACTTGAAACTGGGTGGGGCTGAGTTTCTCCTTCCATTCCTCAGGAGTGCGTTCCACCCGATCTCCACCTGCTATGGGTGCGCTTGTCATGACTAAAACATTGGACTGGCGGGGACGCTAGTCGGAAAGAGCCAAGGGCAAGAGTCCCTGAACTTCCTCAGCAAGTGCCCTAACAGCACCAGGTTCACCGCGAAGGCCGCGCAAATCATCGCGTTGACCCCGCAACCTATCGGGTGTCGCAAGCCAGGACTCAGCCTCAAGTGCAATTTGCTCGGGCGTGATCGGACCCACGCGTTCAGGAACCACCATGCGACCAGCGCTGATGTTCGGCCAAGCCATGAATCCATGGTTTCGAAGACGCCAAGCGCTCAGCAGCAAGCCGATCAGACGCCGCAGACCTGGCAGACGGGCCAACAGCCCGAGCCAACCATCCCAAGCCTGCATCACACCCAGATGCTGGGTAGGCACCAACACGATCATGGGCACACCCAGAGCGCCAAGTTCAGCCGTATTGGCTCCCACGGTGGTGAGCGCAAGCTTGCACTGGCTCAAGGCGCCGTGGGCTGGAGGATTTTCCTGCAAGTGAATCTCTGTGCCATTGCGCGTGATCAAGCGCCTCAATCCCTCGCCCGCACGAGCCGGTTCAATCGAGGCAACATCGGTGTCGTAGGAGGCAGCAATGGGATTCGAGCGACTTGCGTAACGTTCCAAGTCTTCGACGGTGGTGGTGGGTGCCACCGGCAACAAAAAGCGGCAGCCAGGGCGTTGAGCAGCCAAACGGTCTGCAGTTTCCAGCAAGAAAGGAACACCCACGCTGAGTTTGGCTGGTTTCGATCCGGGTAACAAAGCCACCCACTCACCCGATGGCAGCGGAGCCTCTTCTTTGGCATGGCTGGAGAGATCCGCCATCAAGTCACCCACCACGCGGCAGCGAGAGCGAAAGCGTCTGGGCAGCTGGTCACGCACCGTTGGTGCCATAGCGGCGATTCGATCGTTCCAGCGCGGCCAACGCGCCACCCACTCGGCGTAGGTGATGTGGCGATAGCCCAGCCGAGCCGACAACAACACACTCCAAAATTGATCCCCACCCAAAAAGACCACCACACCCCTGTCTGGCCAGATCCCAAACCGAGAAGGCTTCAACAGCAGCAACCAAAACTGCCGAGCCAGAGTGATGCGATCAAACAATCCCCAACGGGAAGCTGCGGCGGCTTCCGTGCCAGTGGCATTGGGACAAGGGACCAAGACGAGCCGCAGGCTCAACAAAGACCCAGGAGCTCGAGGCCGCATCAGCAGACGGCGATGCAGCTGCTCCGCAAGGGGACGAACCCAGGTCGTGAGTTCACCAGGGCCGTTGGAAACGAAGACCACAGCCAGGGTTTGGTCCTTGGTGGGTAACGTCACTCAGTGCCGGTGGGGCTTGGAAAGAATGATGCGGATGGCGAGACTTGAACTCGCAAGGCCGAAGCCACACGCTCCTTAGACGTGCGTGTCTACCAATTCCACCACATCCGCGTGGCGACGTTGCCGATAGGGTTCGTCGATGGATGAGTATACCGACAGACCTAAAAAGCCGAACCGCTGATACGATCCGCGCTGGCTCGGATGCTGAGGAATGCCCATCGGCAAGGTGCTGATCGCCAACCGCGGCGAGATTGCCCTAAGAATCCTGAGGAGTTGCCGTGAACTCGGCATCAGCACAGTTGCGGTGTACAGCACCGTGGATCGCACTGCACTGCACGTGCAACTCGCGGATGAAGCGGTCTGCGTAGGCGAAGGCCCTAGCAACAAGAGCTACCTCAACATCCCCAACATCCTGGCCGCAGCAACCTCCCGAGGTGTGGATGCCATTCACCCCGGCTATGGATTTTTGGCGGAAAACGACCGCTTCGCCGAGATGTGCCGCGACCACGGCATCACTTTTATCGGTCCGTCTCCCCATGCCATCCGCTCGATGGGAGACAAGTCAACGGCGAAATCAACCATGCAGGCCGTTGGCGTGCCAACGGTGCCTGGTAGCGAAGGCCTCTTACCCAACCCGGAGGCAGCTGCTGAGCTCGCTGCTGCCATGGGCTATCCCGTCATGATCAAGGCCACCGCTGGAGGCGGCGGCCGTGGGATGCGGCTCGTCCCCAGTCCTGATCAGTTGGTGAAGCTGTACAAAGCGGCTCAAGGGGAAGCCGATGCAGCGTTTGGGAATCCAGGGCTGTACATGGAAAAATTCATCGACCGGCCCCGGCACGTTGAAGTGCAGATTCTGGCGGACCGTCATGGCAACGTGGTCCATCTCGGCGAAAGAGACTGCTCGATCCAACGACGTCATCAGAAACTCCTCGAGGAAGCACCAAGCCCGGCACTTGACCCAGAGCTGCGACGTCGCATGGGAGAAGCGGCGGTTGCAGCAGCGCGCAGCATCAATTACGAGGGGGCCGGAACGGTGGAATTCCTGCTGGACCGAAGTGGGGGGTTCTATTTCATGGAAATGAACACCCGCATCCAGGTGGAGCATCCAGTCACGGAAATGGTGACGGGTATCGACCTGATTGCTGAGCAGCTACGCATCGCCGGCGGAGAGCCGATCAGCGTGCGCCAAGAAGACATCCAAATGAGAGGTCATGCAATCGAGTGCAGGATCAATGCCGAAGATGCACAGCACAATTTCCGGCCAGCTCCCGGACGGATCACAGGATGGTTGCCGCCTGGAGGCCCTGGAGTTCGCGTTGATAGTCACGTGTACACGGGCTACGACATCCCACCCTTCTATGACTCCTTGATTGGCAAGCTGATCATCTGGGCCCCCAATCGCCCAGCTGCACTTGAACGCATGAAGCGAGCTCTCAACGAGTGCGCAATCACCGGAATCCCAACAACGGTGGACTTCCATCTGCGCATGCTCGACCGCCCTGAATTCCAAAGGGGCGACGTGCACACCAAATTTGTCGAAGAAGAGATGCTCTAGATCAGCTCAACGATGGTGCACCGTGCTCTCCAAAAGTGCTTAGGCAATGGACTGGGCGCGGAGCAGCACCAATGAGAGCAATCCCTGCTGACCGACCAACAGTTCGCGCAGCAAACTGAGCAGCCCAACCCAGATCACTGGAGTGACATCCACGCCCCCGATCGGAGAAACAACCCGGCGGGTCAACCCCAGAATCGACTCAGTGGGCCAGGCCACAAGGGGCCAAAAGCCTTTGGAAAGATCCACCTGGGGGTACCAAGTGAGCACGATGCGCGCCAGGAAGGTGAGGGTCCATGCGGCCAACAGCAAGCCCAGTACCAAGTTGAGAAGAGGGAGGATGGCGACAAGCGTTGGCGTCACAAAGCCCTAAGCAATGGGAGCTGTCATCGTAGAAACTTGACCCTGATCCCTAAGATCGCAGCGAATCAGGCCTCTCTGAACGCATTCGGTCCTAACCCCTATGACGCCTTCCCTCTCCAATTTTCTGACCAGCCTCGTTGCTGGTGTCGCGATCGTTGTGATCCCTGCCTCTATCGGACTCTTTTTTCTCAGCCAAACCGACCAGGTTGATCGCAAACTTTGAAGACCCTTTCACGCTCCGTAGACTGAGCTCACTCGACCCGAGCTTCGGTTCCACGCAGGTCGTTATCAGAGAGCTTCACTGTGGTTAATGCCAGTCTGAATTGGGCCAGCATTGTTGGCATTGTGCTGGCTGTAGGTGGAGCACTGCTCTACTTCATGCGCAGTTTCAAACCAGCTCTAGCCCGTGATTACGACGTGTTCTTTGCGGCGATCGGCTTGCTCTGCGGAGGAATTCTTTTCTTCCAAGGCTGGAGGCTCGATCCAATCCTCCAGTTTGGGCAATTTTTGCTGGCTGGAACCACCGTGTTTTTTGCTTACGAGAGCGTTCGACTTCGGGGGATTTCAGCGGAACAGGCCAGACGCTCAGCCTATTTCGATGATGAACCTGAAGTCGGAAGCCCCGCCGGAGGTTTGCGAGGTGGGTATGACGATCCCTATGAGCGTTTCGACGAACCTCAGCCGATTCGACGCAGGTTTGGCGGCCAAGGCCCGGATGAGGGAGAAAGACCTGAACAAGATTTTTATCGCCCACGTCGCACCTCAAGAGCTGCAATCCCTGAACAGGCAGCGAGTCGGAGCCGTCAGCGTTCCGATCCCGCCTCAGATTGGTCAGACAGCAGCGAACGAGATCGACGCATGGCTCGATTCGGTCGCAGTGAGGACTCTGCACCGAGTGGCCCAAGTTTTGGAGAGCGCCGCAGCCAACGCCAGGATCAGCGCAGAGGGTCCAGGCCTACACCAGTTGCATCATCTAGACCTGAACCCTCATCCCGCGCCTCTGCTGGGGCGGCTGGGTTAAGCCAACGCGCTCCAGGGTCAGCGCGTAGCGCTAGCGGTCTTGATGGGAAACCCGGCATTCCTCAAGGCAGTCCTCTGAGACGCGAGCCCGAAGATGCCGCTTACTCCCCAAGCACGCGTCAAACCTCCTCCACTCCCCCGGTGAGCAGACGCAATTCCACTCCTGAAGACAGGCCTGCAACGGCTAGGGACACCAATCGCACCCCTCCCCGCAGCTCCCGCCCAAGGGATAACAGTTCTCGCTTCGACGACTGATCAGGCTGAGCATTCCCTCCCGTATGACCCGACGCCTCCTCCTGGTGCTGCTTGCACTAGGACTCGTCGCTTGTGAAGGTCGTTCGACCCGAGCACCATCTGGCCTGCTTGCACCACAACAACAAGACCCTGCTCTCAGCGGCAATGGTCGGTTGTTAGCCGTGATCGAAGACCAAAACGGAAGACCGACCGTTCAGTTGCGCGACGTACAAGGAGGTGGCTCATTGCGTTTGCGCCATCTCTCACGTCATCAGCCCCACAGCTCACCGTCCTTGAGCTGGAACGGCCGTTATTTGGCTGTGATTACCCAACGCGGCAATCACAGGCTGGTCTTGATTGAAGACCGCCTGACCGGCAAAGCCCACCCCTTGCATTTGCCCTCCGGTCGAGATCCCGTTCAGGTCAGCCTGGCTCCTGATGCACGCAAGCTCGCCATACAAACCGCGGATCAAGGGCGTTGGCGCGTGGAAGTGATTGACCTGAGCGGAATGCTGGAGCCCGACGGACCGGGAGGCCAGCGACGCACCACACCCAGCGAAGCCAACCGATGAGAAAGGGATTCATCACATCGGGCCTACTGCTTTGTTTCGTCGTTTTGGGTTGCAGTCAAAATGGCATCCGTCCCATGTCCCGGGTCGGGGCATCGCTACGTCGCAGCGCCGAAAGCAGGCGCCTTCCATCGATGGGACAACGCTGGCTGGCGAGCCTCGCCAGTCGCAACGGAAGAGAGCGCGTGGAGCTGATTGACCTGAGCAACGACACACCGGTGCCCCTGAATGGGATTCATCAGGCCGACTCCCAGACCATCAGCCTCAGCGTGAGTGGGGATGGTCAGAGGATCGCCCTGATCCGCCAACGCGAAGAACGCACCGAGTTGATGCTCTATCGACGCAATGTCAGCGCTTTGCAACGACTGCCCATCAATCCGCCTGGAGTACCCCGTTCCGTAAGCCTGAATGGAAATGGTCGACTGCTCGCCGTTCAAGTGAGCCGCAGAGGGCGTTGGGATGTGGACTTAATTCGCCTCCCTTAGTTCAGGGAATCAGGCCTGCCCAATGCAAAAAAGTATCCCGACTGAGGGCTTCCGTGAGCAAGACAGCTACAAATCCGATCATGGCGAAACGTCCATTGATCCGCTCTGCGTAGGCGCTCCAACCAAAGTCAGGCACATCTTTGGTTGTGGCACTGGTCTCTGGAGCGGTCGACGCCTTGGAGGGCTCCTCCGGAGTGAGATCAATTGTTTGATCAGATTTGTTCATGGTTGATAGCTACTGGCAGGGATCAGGCTCCAATCGCCATCCCCACGCAGTTCAAGCACGTTGTCATGGAAGTGCTTGAGGGAAGGACGATGGCCAACACTAATAAAGGAGAGATCTCGATCTACAAGCAACGCATAAAGCTGCTTCTCTGTCTTCACATCAAGAGCGCTGGTCGCCTCATCCAGGACCACAAAACTCGGAGAGTTCAACAACAACCGTCCAAATGCCAATCGCTGCTGCTCCCCAAGGGAAAGGATTCGAGGCCAATCCTGCTTGATGTCCAAGTCTGGATATCGCGTTACTAGCTTCTGCAAGCTGACTTGTTCAAGCACACTTCGGAGCTGCTCATCACTAAAGCGATTTTCATCTGCTGGATAACAAAGCTGTTCTCTTAACGACCCCAACAACATATAAGGCTTCTGAGGGATGAATAAGAGATCGCCCATCGACGGCCTCTCAACACTGCCCCGACTTGGCTCCCAAAGGCCACTAATCATGCGCAACAGTGACGTCTTTCCACATCCGGAAGGCCCCACCACCAAGAGTTTGTCGTGATCACTGATATTGATCGTGAGATCTTCAATCACTGGATTCTTTCCATTGGGAGGGTAAAGATCAGCAGACCGAATCACGATGCCGTTACTTCCAGGGACAACACGACTGTTACTACTGGGAGCCTGCTTACTCACCTGCTCAACCTTGGTTTGGAATCCTTCAAGACGACTGATACCGGCAGCAAACTGAGCAAGTTGCTCAATTCGAGCCACGATGAAGAACAACGATCCCTCCACCATGTTGAAGGCGAAGTTGGCTTGATTGAACACGCCGAAATCAATTTCACCCGCAAAATACACAGGCGCCATAACCAAGAAGGGAAGAAAAACTCCTGCATACGAAACGGACCTGCGCATAACATCGATAATCACCTGCCAGATAATGAGGAGATTGAAGTTTTTAACAACCGAGCCGAGACGCCGGAACGACTCTTGCTTTTCTTGACCCTCCCCCGAGTAAAAAGCAATTGATTCTGCGTTGTCCCTGATATGAACCAAGCCATAGCGAAAATCAGCCTCATAGCGAAGCTGGTCATAATTAATCCTAACCAAATTGCGCCCTGAAACAATGAGCAAAGTAGTCGCGACTGCTGCATAGCCAAACAAGGCAAAAGTAAGCCTTGAGCTAATGCTCCAGAGCACCAAAATATTGAGCGAAAACGTTAAAAGCGCATCAAAGAGGCCTAGCGCAAGACTTAAACTTTGCGCCGTAAATGATTCCGTATCCTGAGTGATACGCTGATCAGGGTTATCAATATCTGTTTCGTCTTCACTGTTTGGATTAAGAACATAATACGCCCTATTTTTCATATAATCGCCAATTAATGACTTAGACAGCCACTCTCTCCAAATAATCCCCAGCTTTGCGGTGATATAAACCTGAGTCACCCGGATAGGAAGAGCGATCACAAAACAAGCACCGTAAATCGCTAATCGCCCATAAAAGCCACCTTGATCTTTATCGACCAAGGCATTCGTAATGTCTCGGTAAATAAACCCAATCCCTGTATTAATCCCGTTAACAGCAAGCAACATGAACACAATCGTTGCCAGCAGGCCCCAATTAAGCCACCGCCTATGGCGCAATTGCTGACGAAAAGCAACGAAGCTGGCCAAACCAACCAGAAACAGAGCGACAAAAGCCACTCCCCACCAACTCGACCAAATCGTGGCGATCGTGCCGGAAACACCAGAAAGATATTTCTCAGTTAAGTCCGGCTGAAACCGATCCAGGCTTCGGATCAGTGCGGTAAGAACCGCAAGCACCAATCCGCCAACACAAAACAGAAGGCACACCAACAGCCAGATGAACTGCCATCCGCTGGCCTGATCGAGCGGTAAGAAAAAGGGTTGGGCCAGGTGACGCAGCTTCGCGAGCTGATTACGCAGATTTGAAATCGGGCCGCTGCTGCCGGAAGTAGACGCTGTCATGACGCCATTCTCACAAGCCAAGCCTTCATCCGGGAGGCCAATCCAGGGAACGCCCACCGATCACATGCACATGCAAGTGGAACACGGTCTGTCCTGCACCCTCTCCGCTGTTAATCACCGTCCTCCAATCACTTAATCCTTCTTGCTTAGCAACCCTCGCAGCCACCAACAACAAATGCCCCAGAAGCTCCTCATCCCCTGCCTCCGCCTCGAGCAAGCTCTCTAATGGCTTGCGAGGAATGACCAGAAGATGAACAGGAGCAACCGGCGCAACGTCACGAAACGCCAAACAGCTCTCATCGCTATAAACCTCATCGCATGGAATCTCTCCTCGCAAGATGCGGGCAAAAATCGTGTCACCAGCCATGGTCACAACCCTGGGCAAAACAGTGCATGAGACGGGTGGGGCATCAGATGCTTACCCCGCAACCATCCAATGCTGGCACGCTGCTCCAGCGCATCCCTTCAAGGCATGGAGGCGCTCCCTGTCACGGTGGAAGTGGATCTGGCCCCAGGACTTCCCGGCCTTCAACTTGTGGGGCTTCCAGATACCGCAATTCAAGAGTCGCGCGAACGCGTTCGTGCAGCGCTTCGCAACAGCGGCTTTCGCGGGCCCCTCGTTCGAGTCATCGTGAATCTGGCACCAGCTGATCGACGCAAAGAGGGACCAGCCTTCGATCTCCCGATCGCCCTGGCCTTGCTCGTCGCCAGTGGTCAGCTAGATCCCAAAAAGCTGGAAGGGCTCTGCTGTGCAGGAGAACTTGGCCTGGACGGAAGCTTGAGGTCCTGCCGCGGCATTCTGGCCATGGCCTGCCAAGCAAAGATCCAGCAAGCCAAGGCGTTTGTGGTGCCATCAGACAACGCGGCAGAAGCGTCTCTGGTGGCCGGACTCACCATCATTAGCGCCAAGACGCTTAGGCAACTGGTTGAGCAATTACGGCATGGGATCCAGCACAACTGTTGCCCTCAACCCAAAAGGACAGAGCCTGCAACAACAATCAGCCCTGCCAGCGCATCCGAGCCACTGTCTGCAGCACCCCTAACGATTCAGCATTTCGCTCGAAAAGCACTGGCGATTGCTGCCGCTGGGGGACACCACCTCCTGATGGTGGGGCCTCCTGGCTGTGGCAAAACGATGTTGGCGCGCCAGCTCCCCAAGATTCTTCCACCGTTGAGCGATGCAGAGGCTCTGGAGCTCACACGCCTGCAATCCATTGCGGGCACACTCGGCAGCGTGACAAGCCTGGTTCGGCAACGACCATTCCGCGCACCGCATCACAGCACCACGGCCGCAGGACTTCTTGGCGGAGGCGTCAATCCTCGGCCCGGTGAATTGAGCCTGGCCCATGGAGGCGTGCTGTTTTTGGATGAACTCACTGAATTTCCGAGATCCATCCTCGATCAGTTACGTCAGCCTCTGGAGGAGGGAGTTCTTTGGATCAGCCGAGCCCGATTGCGCTGCGCCTTCCCCTGTCGGGTAACCCTGGTGGCTGCCACCAATCCCTGCCCTTGCGGCTGGCATGGTGATCCTTCCAATCGCTGCCGTTGTTCGGAGCTTCAACGGCAGCGCTACTGGAATCGTTTATCAGGTCCATTTTTAGATCGTCTTGATCTTCAATGCCGCCTCGAACCCGTACCGACAGGCCAACTACGCCGTTGCTTCAAGACAACGGATGATCCAAGAGAAAATCAATTGGAAGGAAGTTTCTCACCCGAAGCCATCCAGACCGCGCGCATCAGAATGAGTCAACGCAACCCGGGCGGCCAACTCAACAGCCAACTCAGTGCGCTAGAGCTTGGGCGATACGCCCAGATTGAAGAACGAGCCTTTCAATGCTGGGAGCAGGTGGTGTCGAAACGCCAGCTGAGCATGCGCAGCAGCTTGAGACTTCTGCGCGTTGCCCGAACCATTGCCGACTTAGAAGCTCTGCCAAAGGTGGGCGAACAACAGCTGGCAGATGCGATCTGCTTCCGTAGCTATGACCACACACCTTCAGCAAACACTTCTGCTAATCCCCACTAACGCGATCCGTGATGAGGAATATCCCTGTAGGGCTGGACTCCAATCGGAGGAGGGACCGTTTTCTTCTCCTCACTTGGATTGCCAACAGCATGCGACAGGGTTTCTGCAAACCAGTCACGAAGGGAATTAAACATGAATGCCATAAGAGATCTCATTCGAGATGCTTCAAGTCTCGGAAGGCATTCAGAAAAAAGAAACAGTCGAAATACCGATTATTCGATATTTCGACACGGCTTAGGGAGCTAAAACTAAAAATGCAGACCGATCAACGACGACGACGACGCTGCTGAGCTTTGCGCTTGTACTTCTCGATTGGAGTCTCGTGATGGCGCAGGCGCTTGAGATCTGCAAAGATCCCGGCCTTGGAGACCTGACGCTTAAAGCGACGTAAGGCAGATTCGATGCCTTCGTTTTCTCCAACCGTGACCTGAGTCATTCAACAAGCGAGGATTTCCAGCTAAGCAATGTAGCAAGCGATGGGCAATGAGCTCAGAGAGCATCGGGGGATCCGGGCATGCCCTCCCGGTACACATAAAGATGTCCCAGCGTGCGCTTGCCGTATTGACGCCTCATCAGCTTCCAGCCTGGTTCAAGATTCAACTTGAGGAAACCGTTTCCAGGACCTCCAGAACGAGCCACCACCATGGTGGGGCGGGAGGGATCACGCGTCGGGACGGCTAAGAGCTCGATATCGGAGCCGGTTTTGACCACGGACAGGCGGTAATGCGTTCCAAGGTCATCTCCACCAATTCGCAAGGAATATCCATTCCCATCGATGTAGCGGTTACAGATTCCGGTGAAGTCAAAGCTGGCCAACAGGGGATCAACCACTGCAGGGGAAGCTCCCGAAACGGCAAAACATGGTCGAGCACTGGTGCGCTGCTCGTAAATGTTCAGCTGGGAACTCTCACCTTTACCGATGGGAGCCGACACCATCACGAACTGGCTTTCGTCCACGTCTGCAGCAGTAAAGACAGAACCTTGAGCATTCGCTGCTTGCGGGAGACCTGTGGCCAAAGCGGAGGCAAACACAGCAAAAGCGACAGCAGCGTTCCAAGGACGGCCCATCAATCAAATCCGATCATTAAGGAGATCGTATTAGTCCCTTTGGATCCGAGCACGTGCACTCAGGCCGGTTTGTTGAGGCGAATCGCGACTAAAAGTGACCCAAGCGTTGCCGGAAGACTCAACCCCAGGATCCATCGCGTTGGATTCACGCCTAGATCAGGATCGCCGTATGCCAATTCAAAAACAGAGCCTGTGGCTGCAATTCCGAGCACGCACGCCAGGGCCAAGAACAGGCCAGCAAGGGGTTTCATTGGCATCGGTTTAAGGCGTGATGGGGCGGACGTCCGTTGCGAGGAAACCATGATCCTTTAGCTCCTTCTTGAGCCCCCCCGCATCGGTCACACGATCCACAAACAACACCCCACGAAGGTGGTCCATCTCATGCTGGATGCACCGCGCCATCAACCCATCAGCCTTCATGGTGCGGGGTCGCCCCATCTCGTCCCTGAAACTCAATTGAATAGCCGTTGGACGGACCACATCGAGATACACACCTGGGATGCTTAAGCAACCCTCCTCGTACGTATCAACCGATGCGCTGCAGGTTGTGATTTCAGGATTAATCAGCACGAGAGGTGGGGTGCTCGGTGTCTCAAAGTCAAGGTCGATCACCAGCAATTGCTGATGCACCCCAACCTGAGGAGCCGCCAAGCCAATGCCACTGGCGGTGTACATGCTGCGCAACATGTCGCGAGCCAAGTCGCGCACGCGCTCATCAACCTTGCCGATTCGGCGAGCATCCCCGCGTAACGCATCGTCGCCAAGAGTATGGATATCAAGAGGAGCCGTTTCTAAAGGCTCCTTTGGCACAGCGATGGAGGAGCTGCTCTTCTCAGCCGATCGTGCCAACTGGGCAAAGCTCCTAGCCAAACCCCCTCCTACCTTGAAGTTGTCCTGATCTTAGGCAGACCTGATCTCTGCCTGATCTGTTCGACATGTCTCTGCAACAGCCCCTGCCCGCAACAACCGCTCTCGGACGCAGTCCAGTGCTGCGAGCGCCGCAACTACTTGGGGATTGGGTGCTCTGGCTCGAGCAGCGCCCCCACGAGAAAGGACGCACCACAGCATTGATCCGCCGCTGGAAGGAGACAGCCAACACACCCCTGGAACTCACACCAGCCCCCATCAATTTGCGCAGCAGAGTGCACGACTACGGGGGGGCTCCGTTCACAGCGACCCTGAAGGAGGGAACACTCCAGTTGGTTTGGGTCGATGACAATGACGGTTGTCTCTGGTTCCAAGCCTGGACAGGAATTAATGGGGCTAGCGCCCAATCACTGAATGCCCTGGCACCCCCCCATCGGCTGACCTCTCCCAGCGATAGCGCCCTGGGGGGAGGAGTGATCGACCATGCCCGCTCTCGCTGGTTGGGCGTGATGGAGGAAGCCGGTTGTGATCGCTTAGTGAGCGTTGCCCTCGATCAACAGGAGCAAACCCCGGTCATCATTCATAAGCCGGCTGATTTCGCGGGCTATCTCGCCCTTAGTTCAGACGGCGTCCAGCTTGCTTGGGTGGAATGGCAGCAACCCTTCATGCCCTGGGATTGTTCCCAGCTTGTTGTGGCGCAACTGACGGCCACTGGAGCACTGAAGGATTGCCATGTAATTGCCGGCGGCGAACAATCACAAGCTCAGGGAATCTCAGTCTTTCAGCCCCAATGGCTGCCGGATGGAAGCCTTGTCGTTGCAGAGGACAGCAGTGGCTGGTGGAATCTGATGCGCCATCCCGGCGCCGAAAGCTTCAGCAACCACTGGCAACGCCTTTGGCCAATGACCAAGGAGACGGCCATGCCCCAGTGGGTGCTTGGGATGAGTACCACCGCTTGGGATGGAGAAAAGCTGTTAGCGGCGGTTTGTGATCAGGGTGAGTGGCGGTTGCAACGGCTTGGACTCGATGGCTCCACAGAGTGTGTGGAACAACCCTTCAACGATCTCGCCGATCTCAACGCAGCAAATGGCAGAGCCGTCGCCATCGCGAGCAACAGCACCACAGGCCAAGGGCTTCTTGAGCTCGACTTGGACTTGGGAACCTGGCAACACACTCCAGCAGCAACAGCCGTCATGGAGGTCAATGCGATCAGCGTGGCCAACGCGTTGTGGTTTGAAGGATCGAGCGGGCAGCGCACCCATGCCTGGTTCTACCCCCCCGTTGGCGGCGCCGATGCCTCGTCCCCTCTGCTGGTGAAGAGTCATAGCGGCCCGTCGTCGATGGCCCGCCGTGGCCTAAGCCTCGCCATTCAGTTCTGGACTTCGCGGGGCTGGGGTGTCGTGGACGTGAATTACGGAGGCTCCACAGGATTTGGGCGGACCTACCGCGACCGGCTCCAAGGGGGCTGGGGTGTGGTGGATGTTGACGATTGCGCCGCCGCAGCCAAAACCTTGATTGCCAAGAACTGTGCCGATCCGAACCGCATCGCCATCGAAGGGGGAAGCGCCGGTGGCTTCACCACTCTGGCCTGCCTCTGCTTCACCGATGTATTCCGCGCCGGAGCCTGCCGTTATGCCGTGAGCGATCCCAGCGCTTTAGCCACAGAAACCCATCGCTTTGAAGCCCGCTATCTGGATGGACTCATCGGCTCCTGGCCCGACGAGCAGGATCTCTATGAACAGCGATCGCCGCTACGGCATGTGGAACAGATCCGCTGTCCCGTGATCTTTTTTCAGGGCCTCCAAGACAAGGTCGTCCTGCCTCAGCAAACCGAACGCATGGCTGATGCCTTACGCCGCAATGCCATCCCCGTGGAAGTGCATACCTTCCCTGAGGAAGGCCATGGATTCCGAGACAGCGAGGTGCAGGTTGCCGTTCTTGAATCGACAGAGCGCTTTTTCCGTCAACACCTCAATCTTTAGAGGCTTGGCCATATCCCAACCCGCGAAACTGACGATGCACCTCTTCCATTTGTGCTGCCGACAAAAGCGGGGGCTCCCCCAGCTGAAGAGCTTGTAAATACATCTGTGCCAGCGTCTCCACCTCAATGGCAATCTTCAGCGCCTGATCAAGATCTCGACCCAAACTGACCAATCCGTGGTGAGCCAGCAAACAGGCCTGCCTGTTCTGCAGGGCCTGCACCGTATGGGCCGATAGCGCCTCGGTGCCGAAGGTCGCATAGGGAGCACAGCGAATGTCATCACCACCAGCCACCGCGGTCATGTAGTGGAACGGTGGAATGCCGCGGTCATGGCATGCAAGCGCAGTTGCATGAATGGGATGGCAATGAAACACCGCCATGGCATCGGGCCGATCAGCTAAGACATCGGCATGCAGGCGCCACTCCGAAGAGGGTCTCCGTTTGTCGCCAGACAACCCTGTTTGCAAAGGTTGGCCGCAAAAATCGATCGCCACCAGATCCTCCGGCTCCATCTGGTCGTAGGCCAAGGAGCTGGGGGTCACCAACAACCCCCCCTCAATCCGCAACGACAGGTTGCCTGATGTGCCCTGATTCAAACCAGTGCTGTTCATCGCACGGGCCACGTCCACCAGCTCGCAACGCAACCCTCGATCATTCATCTCTCCTCCAGGATCAGACACGGTTGTAAAGCTCCTTCAGTCCAACTTCACTGGCCTTGGCCACACCACGGTCGGTGATCAGAGCCGTGACAAGTCGAGCCGGGGTGACGTCAAACGCCGGATTAAACCCAGCAGAACCATCCGGCGTGAGCTGCACGCGCACGATGTCACCAGCCGACGTTCCAGCGATCACCCTGCCTTGAATGGCGGTCACTTCCTCCTTGGAGCGCGCCTCAATCGGGATTTCTGCCACTCCATCTGCAAGGCGCCAGTCGATGGTGGACGAAGGCAGTGCAACGTAGAAAGGCACGTTGTTGTCGTGAGCTGCCAGAGCTTTGAGGTAGGTGCCAATTTTGTTGCACACATCGCCGCATCGCGTCGTGCGATCAGTCCCAACAATCACAGCATCCACCTGTCCGTGCTGCATCAGGTGACCACCTGCGTTGTCCACAATCACGGTGTGCGGCACTCCCTCACGCGCTAACTCGTAGGCCGTGAGCGATGCCCCTTGATTGCGCGGCCGGGTTTCATCCACCCAAACATGAATATTCAGCCCAGCTCGATGGGCCTTATAAATCGGCGCCAACGCCGTACCCCAGTCAACGGTCGCCAACCAGCCCGCATTGCAGTGGGTGAGCACCTGAAAGGGCTCGTTCTGGCGTGCATTGGGACGCTGCTCTACAAGCGCCCGGAATCGAGCGAGACCATGCTCACCAATCGCCTCGCACATCGCTACATCTTCATCAGCGATCAGTGCCGCCTCCCGCCGAGCCGCCGCCGCTCGCTCTGCTTCTGGCAAAGGCTGCACCAGATCACGCACTCGCTCCAAAGCCCAACGCAAGTTCACTGCGGTGGGTCGACTTGCGTTGAGCTGATTAAAGGCTTGGCGCAAGCCAGCATCACTTGCATCGTCTTGAAGGGCGAGCATCAAGCCATAGGCACCGGTCACACCAATCAATGGCGCACCTCGCACCACCATGGTGCTGATTGCATCTGCCGCCTGATCACAACTCGTCAGCGTTCGGGTGATCAAGCGATGGGGCAACAGGGTTTGATCAATCACACCCACGGAGCGCTGATCAGCTTCTAGCCAAATCGTCCGCCAGGCCTGGCCATCAATGTTCATGGTCGAATCAACGGCAAGCGCCGTATGGCTTCTTCCATTCTCTGATGTGCACGATCCATGAAGTTAATCGGCCAAATCGCAACCGTTCTCCCTGTTGTAGCGGTCACATCGGCCGATCAAATCGGGCGATATCCAAACCAGTCAGGCACCTGGTTTTGACTGTCACCATCGAGCTGGCGATGGAGATGCACGTAAACACTGTTGTTCTCTGTCAACGACAACTGCTCAATCAGCAAGCAATCATCCACGGCGCTTAGATCATCCTTGTGCTGCTGAAGCGCATCCAACAACCAGCGCTTCTTGGCCATTGCTTTGGCGCTCTGCAGCGAAGGGGCCACCACGAGTCCAAAGCGATGCAATTCCGCAAGGGAGTCGGGCTGATAAGCCCCAAGGTTGACGAACCACAGCCGCTGCTTTTCCGAAGAAGGCTCCGGCTCAAGAGTGACGCGCCAACCATCAATGCAATGGACGGCCATGTAGCTGTCGAGATGCAACCCACGACGGCGACCGAACCACTGACGGCGAAGCTCGGGGTAGGTGTCCTCGATGCAACGACCGACGACAAAGCGCACATCGTGAAGCTCGATCAAACTTTGATCCGTGCGGCCTCCAAGTACCACCAGAAATAAAGTTGGGAGTTGCAAACGCGAGGCGTGGAAAGGGCTCATTCACGGTGCCATCGTGTGGTTCAGATGTGAACCATGCGTGGATCTGTTCGAAAGGCAATGGGCCACATACCAAATCCTGGTTGAACACAACCTGATGGAGCACCGTGAAATCACGGATGCAACAACCAGTGCGATCCATGAATGGCTGGCCCAGCGCGATGAGCAGACTCAAGCAGTTGACATGGTTGATTTGGGCTGTGGAGATCTCGGCCAGCTTGCGCCCCTGCTTCGCAACCTTCCACTCAAAAACTACGTCGGTTTAGACCTCACCAAAGCAGTTCTACCGCTCGCTCAAAGCAATCTGGGATCCGTTCCCTACCCCTGTATCTGGGAGCACGGCGACCTCTTCAAATGGGCCTGTTCCATGCAGAACAACCGTGTTGACCTCATCCATTCATCCTTCGCTCTACACCATCTCAATCAAGACCAAAAGCTGCTGTTTCTCAAGGGTGCGAGGAAGCGCATAAAGCCCAATGGACTGTTTGTTTGGGCCGATGTCTTTCGTCCCAATCAAGAATCACGAATGGAATACCTCAGAAGATATTGCAAACGAATCAACCAATGGCCTGGTCTCTCTCAGACCCACAGAGACTCCATCTCTCAACACATCCAAACCTATGACTTTCCCGCCAACCGCGACTGGCTCGAGCTGCAAGCCCAAGCCACGGGTTGGTCATTCCGCTGGGCTTGGACCGGTCGACACAATGCTGAAGCCGTGGCGCTGCTTCAACCCATAGAAGGAATCGCTAGCCGTTTTCACGAAAAAAGTCGATCACGCTGACGAGTTCATCAGCAAAACGATCAATCTCGGCATGAGTTGTACAAAAACTGAGGCTCGCACGGGCTGATCCGGTAACGCCATAGAGCCGATGCAGTGGTTGGCAGCAATGATGACCACTGCGAATACAGACGCCGGCCAGATCAAGCATCGCCGCGATGTCGTTGGCATGAACACCCTCCACCACAAACGTGGCAAGAGCTCCTCGCTCAGGCTGCTGCTCTGGCGTGGGGCCAAGAATACGCAGGCCGTTAATCGATTGAAGCCGACTAAACAAATGGGTGGTGAGCTCTGCCTCCCACGCCTGAATCGCATCGAGTCCCAGCGTTTGCAAATAAGTAATCGCAGCACCCATGCCAATCGCCTCACCAATGGCTGGGGTGCCCGCCTCAAACTTGTGGGGGAGTTCCGCCCAGGTGCTGTGATCCAAGAACACCTCCTGAATCATCTCGCCACCACCGAGGAAGGGTGGCATCGCCATCAAAATTTCTTCCGAAGCCCATAGAAACCCCATTCCGGTGGGGCCACACAGCTTGTGAGAGGAGCCCACAAGGAAATCGGCCCCGAGAGTCTTCACGGCAATGGATTTGTGAGCCAGGCTTTGGCAAGCGTCCACCAAAACTTTGGCACCCACAGCATGGGCAAGGACTGCAATCTCTTCGATCGGGTTACAGCACCCCAGGGTGTTGCTGATGTGGACCAAGCTCACCAAGCGCGTTTTCTCCGAGAGCTGTTCGCGCAAGTCGGCTAGGTCAAGGGTGCCGTCTGGGGTCACACCCACATGCCTGAGCACACAACCGGTGCGATCAGCGAGCAATTGCCATGGCACCAAATTGCTGTGGTGCTCCATCACGGTGAGCAGCACTTCATCACCAGCCTTCAGCTGAGCATCCCCCCAACTGCGAGCCACCAGATTGATGGCTTCGGTTGCATTGCGCGTGAACACAATCTCTTTCGAGCTCGATGCACCGATCAATCCAGCGGTCGTGGCACGCGCCGCTTCAAACGACTCCGTGGCACGCGCGCTGAGCTGGTGGGCACCGCGATGCACATTGGCGTTATCGCAGGCGTAGTAGTGCTGAATCGCATCGAGCACGACACGAGGCTTCTGACTGGTCGCCGCATGATCCAAATAAATCAGGGGCTGACCAGAACTTGAAACCTGATCGAATATCGGGAAGTCGGCACGCACCCGTTCCGCAAGGGTAACGGCAGCGTTACGATTAAGTGTTGTCATGATGCCGTTCCTCCTACTTGCAAGTTGCCTCCTAACCAGCGCTGCGAGCCATCGAGAGGCAGGCGATCCAGCACGTCTTGGCAGTAGCCACGCAGGAGCAGAGCGGCTGCTGAGGACTGCGTAATGCCACGGCTACGCAGATAAAAGAGTTGATCCTCCTGAAGCTGGCTCACGGTGGCCCCATGGGTACATCGCACATCATCAGCAACGATTTCCAACTCAGGCTTGGCATCAACGCGGGCGCGTCCCGAGAGCAACAAGCTCCTGCTGAGCTGGGAGGCGTTGGTGCGCTGTGCCGGCCTCGGCACTTGAATCGCTCCGTTAAAAATGCTGTGAGAGCGGTCGGCTGCAATCGTTTTTTGAACTTGATCCAGCGTGCCTTCAGGACCCTCAAAACGCATGGCTGTATGAACCGCAAACTGCTCATCAGCAGCGGTGACGGAAAGACCATGAATCGAAGCAGAAGCCTGACCATCCACCTGCACAAGGCTCGGCTCCAGTCGCCCAAACAACCAGCCCTGCGACACCGAAACCAGGGAATAGTGACTTCGTGACTCTTGCTCCACAGCAAGATTGGCAAGCAGAGCCTCTTGGCCATCTCCCAAGGCAAGCAGGCCATGATTCACCTTGGATTCCTGGCCAAGGTGAATTTCGAGAAGATGGCTATGGGCAGCCTGGCCCTTAGCGCTCAAAACCTGGAGACAATCGAGCTCTGCTTTTTCCTCAACCAGCAACAGAACACGGGTTGGAACCAACATGGCGTCGGCTGCAACCATGACCAACTCAACCGGAGGAACCTTGCCGCGGATGCGTAACGCCAGAATCTGCTGGCTCACCCCGTGATTGAGCTCAACGGGCCAATCCGACGCGCAGCGACAGCGCGACAAGGTGTGGCCCAGGGCTTGCTCCAACTCAGCACCCTCAAGCAGCGAAATCCCTGCTGGCAAGCTCACCCCCTGCAACGGATCCTGGCTGCCATCAATCACAAGCCTCAGGGCCTGCTCAGGAACGCTCGGCCAGCTGTCAGCACTGGAGCGATGTGGCCTTTGATCAGCCAATGACAGCTGAAACAAAGCCTCTAGTCGCCTGAGATCAGTAAGCCTCCACGACTCCTGCCTCCGACTGGGAAAACTGTGCTCGGACAGAGCCAATCGTCCACGGCGCTGAACCGGTTCAAGTGTCCCCGCTGGCGCAGGAAGCTGTGTCAACCAACCCTCGGGCATCGCCATCGTTAGGACACCCCCTCGGCCGCGAGCAGCTGATCCACCCAGTCGTACCCAATTTTTTCCAGTTCAAGAGCTAATTCACGCCCCCCGGTCTTCAGGATGCGCCCAGCCCCCATCACGTGCACATAATCCGGCGTGATCTCATCCAAAAGCCTTTGATAGTGAGTGATCAGCAAGGTGCAGTTATCCGGACTCGCCAGCTGATTCACGCCTCCAGCAACAATGCGTAAGGCATCAATATCAAGACCAGAGTCGGTTTCGTCGAGGATCGCGACCACGGGATCCAGCAGGGCCATCTGAAGAATCTCATTGCGCTTTTTCTCGCCGCCAGAAAAACCTTCATTCACGCTTCGCTCCAGGAATGCAGGGTCCATTTGCACTACTTGCAAGCGGTCACGCACGTGATCATCGAAATCAAACGTGTCGAATTCCTCCTTGCCTTGCTTCTCGCGCCGGGCATTCGTAGAGACACGAAGAAACTCGAGGTTGCTCACTCCAGGAATCTCAATCGGATACTGGAAGCCCAAGAACACTCCGAGTCGAGAGCGCTCCTCAGGCTCCAAATCCAGAAGGTCACGTCCGAGATAACGCACAGACCCAGACGTCACTCGATAGGCGGGGTGACCCGCCAAAACCTTGGACAACGTGCTCTTACCGCTTCCGTTACGGCCCATCACGGCATGAATTTCGCCGGCTTTCACCTGCAGGTTCACCCCATTCAGAATCGGCTTGCCCTCAACGGACGCATGCAGATCAGTGATTTCGAGGAGCGGCTCAGCGTCGGGACGGATCACGTCAGAAGAAAACGAAGAAAAAAACGAGTATTAGAAGTTTGAAGCTGGGATTAACCCACCGAACCCTCAAGCTTGAGAGCGAGAAGCTTGTCGGCCTCAGCCGCAAACTCCATGGGGAGTTGATTGAACACATCCCGGCAGAAGCCACTCACCATCATCGAGACAGCTTCTTCGAAGTCGATGCCACGGCTTTGGAGATAAAACAATTGGTCTTCCGACATGCGGCAAGTACTGGCTTCATGTTCGATCGCAGCCTGAGGCTGCTGAGAACGAATGTATGGGTAAGTGTTCGCTGCAGCTTGATCACCAATCAACATCGAATCGCATTGGCTGTAGTTTCGAGCACCTGTCGCATTCGGGCCAACTTGAACGAGGCCTCGATAACTATTACTGGACCTACCAGCGCTGATCCCTTTGCTCACAATCGTGGAGCGGGTGCGGGGTCCTACATGAATCATTTTTGTACCGGTATCAGCTTGTTGAAGATTATTCGTGAGAGCAACTGAATAAAATTCGCCAACCGAATCAGCACCCTGCAACACACAACTTGGATATTTCCAAGTAATGGCTGAACCCGTTTCGACCTGTGTCCAACTAATACGGCTGCGGTCTCCCCTGCACTGACCGCGCTTCGTCACAAAGTTATAAATACCGCCAACGCCATTCTCATCTCCCGCATACCAATTCTGGACAGTGGAATATTTTATAGAGGCATCATCCAAAACAACCAATTCCACAACAGCAGCATGAAGCTGATTCGTATCGAACATCGGCGCAGTACAACCTTCTAAATAGCTCACCGATGCACCTTCTTCAGCAACAATCAACGTGCGCTCGAACTGCCCAGTATCACCAGAATTGATCCGGAAGTAAGTAGAAAGCTCCATTGGGCATTCCACCCCCTTAGGAATAAACACGAATGATCCATCACTAAAAACAGCAGAATTCAAAGCCGCAAAATAATTATCGCTACTAGGAACAACCGAACCGAGGTACTTCTCGATCAACTCAGGATGCTCTACAACCGCCTCACTAAAGGAGCAAAAAACTACTCCGTGCTCTGCAAGCTTTTCTTTGTACGTAGTTGCGATCGAAACACTGTCAAAAACAGCATCCACAGCAACATTACTAAGCCTTTTTTGCTCGCTTAAAGGGATACCAAGCTTTTCAAAGGTGTCAAGAAGCTTGGGATCAACTTCATCGAGACTTTGCTTTTTCTCCTGCTGCTTGGGCGCAGCGTAATAAACAATCTCCTGATAATCAATTTCTTTATAACCCAACGCAGCCCAGTCAGGCTCTTGCAACTTAAGCCAATGACGATAAGCCTTGAGCCGAAAATCAAGGAGAAATTCCGGCTCATTTTTCTTAGCAGAAATCAGTCGCACCACCTCCTCGCTAAGACCTTTTGCGATCTTCTCTGTTTCGATATCAGTGACAAACCCGTACTTGTACGGCTGACTGACGAGTTCGCGTGTGGAGGTACTGGTCATGGACTTCAACCTGCTGTGGCGTGAATCGTTTCAGTGCTGATGGTCTGCTCCTCGCAGCGGAAAGGATTGTCTTCGGTGAGAAACAACATGCAGTGGCAATCCTTCCGCTCTCGCATCGGCACACAAGGACAGTTCCAAAATGCCTGAGAGACTTCTGCTTGCTTGTCTTCGTAATGACGACACGGGCAAAGAGCGCCACCCAAATCGTCTTTGTGCTTGGCAAGACCCTTTAAAACGACTGCCGTTACGCCGGGATCACTACAAAAGTAGGTACCGGTCCGTTGGGCGTACGTTTCGGCAAATTTGCGAATGACCTCAAGGCTTTCAGCTGTCGGCTCTGTGCTGCCAGCGGACGCATCGGACATTGGGCTCAAGGGGGGAGAGGAGAGGACGTAGTCAGAACGAAAGCCTGAATACACTCCGGCCAAGGGTCAGGCCAGAACCGAGATACGAAACATAGAGGTTTCGTTTCTAGGAGACTAGGGCACAGATCCATCGTCCGGAGACGCCATCATTCTTAAGGGGCGAACAACCGCTGAGCAGACATCTGTCCAATCTTCGTTAATCCTGGCGAAGACGGCAGGGTGCTCTCACGCCGGTTGCGGCCTTCCCGTGGCATCGTGAGTTCAACAGTTTCATCCCATGGGCGTTCAGGCTCAGGCCCCTACCCGCGAAACCACGCTCACCTTGCTTCTGAGGCAGGGCGAAGCCAGCGCGGCGAAATTGGCAGAGACGCTGGGGATTTCCGTGCAAGCCATGCGCCGTCATCTGCGCAGCCTCGAAGATGATGCTCTCGTGGAGGCCAGCCCCACGCCAGCGGGGCCAGGACGTCCATCGAACCTTTGGCGACTCACTCCGAAAGGGCACCAGCACTTCCCTGACGGCAGCGAGAACTTTGCTCTAGGTCTGCTGGAGTCCATGGCTGCGACTTTGTCGCCTGAGGTAATGGCTGACCTTCTGCGCCAGCAAGCTCTGGAGAAAGCCACCCAGTACCGGAAACAACTGGGGAACGCATCTCTTGAAGAGAGAGTTCGGGCGCTTGTGAACCTCCGTCTAAAGGAGGGTTACGTCAGCGATATGCAACCAGCCCCAACGGGACCAGGGTGGTGCATCTGCGAATTTCACTGCTCTGTGCAAAGAATTGCTGAGGAATACCCAGCGGTCTGCGATCAAGAGCTGCAGCTCATCAGACACACCTTTCCCGATTGCCTGGTGGAGAGAGTCCATTGGCGCCTGGAATCGGGACATTCCTGTGGCTTCAGCATCGCCCCTAAGCAGGACTGACCCATGGCTGAACGGCCGCTCTTCGGTTCAGGGCCCTTATCTCGAGCGGATGCCGAGCGGATTGAAGCCACGTTGCTTCCCAACCTTGATCGCCACCACCTGCGCCTCCTAGCTCACTGCCTACGCAGCTTTCAAGTCATCGCAAATCCACGTCAGTCAGGTCCACTTCCAGACCAACGCTCGCTCGAGCAATGGCTGTTGGAACAGCCTCAATTGGTTGAAGAGCCTCAATTCCGCGACCTACTCCTCAATCAATTTCTTGCCGCGGCACAGCAGCTAGAAGACCTCGCCAGACAGCGAGACCTCTCTCCTTTGGAACTCAACCTGGAAGAGCTCATTGAGGCCAGCACCCAGGCATGCAAAGCCAGGGTCGAGAGACCACACAACTATCCCTTGGACTGCGATCATCCAATACAAGAGTCATTCCCCTCATGACCTCGGCCATCACCAACGCTGTCCATTTCTTTCAACAGAGTTGCGGTCGCTGGCGATCACAACGCAGCGTTCATCACCTCTTGCACCGACGAGCAGAAGCGGGTGGATCTCTCATCGTTGTGGAAGATCTCGATCCGAATGACCCTCGGCTGCAAACACTGGCTAAACAACATGGTCATTCCCCGGGGAGCATTGCAGGAGGGAGCTTTGTGCGCTGGAGCGCCTCCATGGCATGGGATCAGAACGGTGATGCCCATGACGGCGAAACGGTCTTTGGCCTGATCCCCGATGGGGAAGGTGGACGCAGCGGCACCCTGCTTCGCGATTTGGGCTACGCCGAAAAAGCACCGGCCACCTCGACCTTCCAAATGGATCAGCAGGACGGTCTCATCCTCTGCACCAGCTACGAAACCATGACCGTCTGGGAACGCTTCTGGTTCACAAACCCGAACGTCAGGCTGCGATCCAGCACGGTGGAAGGCCTTTCGAACAACGCATCCTTTTGTATGGAAACGCGTTTAAGCGAAGAGACAGAGGACATCACAGAGGCGCCAGCAGGGCCAAAGGATGTGTCATTGGAACCACTTTCAGCCCCTTTCGGCTGGTGAGAACCGCCGGCAGCAACTATTACGGACTGTGAGTGCTGACCTGTGAGGAAGAGGCGCAACGGACTCTTCTTCTACGATCGCTAGCGAAGGATGTTGAAGATTGCGTGGCCATTCCTCTATTGCAGTACGCACCGATCACCCAAAACTCAAGGGTGGCGGCGTTGCGGGTCGCATCCGACGAGGTTCCACGCTCGTATTCCATGGACATCGCCATGGATGCAGAGAACCTGAAGACCGTTATTGAAGGTGCTTACAGGCAGATTTATTTCCACGCCTTCAAGTCGGATCGGGACGTCAATCTGGAATCCCAACTGCGAGACGGTCAGATCACTGTCCGCGACTTTGTTCGTGGGCTCTGCCTCTCCGACACGTTCCAGAGAAGCTTTTATGGCATGAACAGCAACTACAAGGTGGTTCGCCACCTTGTGGAGAAGCTTCTAGGTCGCAAAACAAGCGGCAAATCTGAGGAGATCGCCTGGTCCATCCTGATTGCCACAAAGGGCATCACCGGGATGGTGGACGCGCTGCTCGATAGCGAGGAATACCTGGATGCCTTTGGGTACGACACAGTTCCATTCCAACGCAACAGGGTGCTTCCAGGCAGGGATCTGGGAGATACACCTTTCAACGTCACAAGCCCTCGTTACGACGAGTACTACCGCGGAATCCTTGGGTTCCCTCGGTTTGTCTACACAAACTCGGTCAAAGCCAAGACCATTCCAGAGAGAGCCAAAGTCAAGCGTGGCGGGTTCCCAGAGGACTACATCCCTTGGGTTCGTGGCTTGGCCAATACCAATGGGATCGCTCCCAGTGGAAGTGCAGACATGGATTACCTCTCCAAGGTTCCTTATCGCAGCATCGGTCGCTGAACCCAAAAAAATTCGGCGAAAGACGAGGGGGCATCAGGCCCCCTTTTTTTGTGTGTCCAGCTCGTGGGAGCAGCCAACTGAAGCCTTCAAGCCCCTGGGCTGGAGTCAGAAGATGCTGACCACAGAAGAGAAAGGTGCCTGAAAAATGGAAGTTGGCTGCAAACTGATCCCGAAGAAACTCGGTTGGTTGTCCGTGACGCAAGCCCTCTCATCCCTAGCCCGCCTGACGCTGCGTCAGCTCCGCCAGATGGCAAGTGATCTGGGGGTAACCCTCTACAGCCGTAAAAGCAAGGAGGACCTTGTCAGCGCTATCGCGGAGCGCCAAGACCGTCGTGAGGGCGATCGCGTGGCCATGGAGGCAGAGCTCAATGCTCCCTCCATGGGAGAGGCAACGACTCGCGTGGTCTTCCTGCCCAGAGACCCACAGTGGGCTTATGTCTTTTGGGAAATATCCGATAGCGATCGACGGCAAGCTCAATCAGAAGGAGCAGCTTTCCTTTGCCTGCGCCTCGCCGATGTGACCGGGCTCGAAAACGGCTCATCCCACCCTCACACCCTCCAGGAAGTTCCTGTTGATAGCCACAGCACAGAGTGGTACCTACCAGTTCCTCTTTGCGATCGCGATTACAGGGTTGAACTTGGATACAAGTCAGAAAACAAATGGATCTCTCTGGCTTTCTCCTCAGTAGCAAGGGTGCCAGCACTCCACCCCAGCGATCAAATCCTTGATCAGTTTGTGCCTTTCAGCCTGGATGCCACACCAGCTGCAGCTCCCTTGCAGCCTATGTCTACCCCTGGTCATGATCCAGAACCAACCGACAGCAAGTTGCACGAGCGTCTTTACCAAAGTGCAACAACCCACTTCCGCAGTCGTCGCGTTGGCTCTGAGATCCTTCATGAAGCCGATTCGATGGGCTCAGGTCAGCTTGGACTCAATGATTCAGGAGTTGGTTTGTGGGCCAGCGGACGCAATGAATCTGGCCTCGGTGGAGTTGCCCCACGCCAGCGATCGTTCTGGCTCGTTGCCGATGCTGAGCTGATCGTCTATGGCGCAACTGATCCATCAGCACGCCTCACCATTGGCAAAGAGGATGTGCCCCTTTCAAACGACGGAACGTTTCGCATTCAAGTTCCATTCCGCGATGGCGAGCAGGTTTACGCCATTGAAGCCACTGCCGCAGATGGGGAACAGAAGCGCAATATCACCCTCAATTTTGAGCGTGTAACACCTGAAGACAACAGCAATCCAGCCAGCGAAGCCCGCGCTGAGTGGTTCTAATTCTGAACACCTCAATGTTGCGTTGGCTTGTTGCAATCACTCCTCTGGCAGGCGCCATCGCCTTTCCAATTCTTGTGCCAATAACCATGGCGAAAGTGGGGATCGGCGCAGGCGTGGGGGTCGCCCTCGTTCTGAGCACCCTTTGGTTTGCCTCCATGTTGCTGACATCTGAGATGCCTCACTGAGGGTGGAACCCTCACTCTGAGGTGTGCTCCATGTCCTGTGAATCGATCGCAACGCAAAGCCCCTCGAAGTGGCTTAATTGCGTCGGCCTTATCTGGTCTGCTGGCCAGCGGTTGTAGTCGAGCTGGAGTTGTGCTCGGTCAGAAGCCGGTCGACCTGGGCTTGCCGGTAGGCATCGAAGTTGGGTTTAACCACCGGGCGGGTGAACGATATCGAAGTCCGTTAACTGGAGCATGGAGAAATGGCGACAATCTCGAACAGATGCTGATCGATGCGATCCAGTCCGCTGAAGAAGAAATTTTGGTAGCGGTCCAAGAACTATCTCTGCCTCGCATCGCCCACAGTCTTGTTGCCGCCTTACGACGAGGCGTAAAAGTGAAAGTCATTCTTGAAAACAACTACAGCACCCCCTGGAGCCAACATCATGAGCTCGATCTCAGTCGTCATCAACGCCAGAGACTCCAGAGCTTAAAAGCCTTAGCCGATCAAGATCAAAACGGTGTTGTGAGTCCAGAAGAAGAACGAGAGAGCGATGCACTACTCATCCTTCAGTCCGGACAGATTTCTTGGATTGATGACACCGAAGACGGCAGCAAGGGAAGCGGCCTGATGCACCACAAATTTGTGGTTATCGATGGCGAGCGCGTGATCACTGGTAGCGCGAACTTCACCAACTCCGGCATGCATGGTGACGCTGGAGTCACGCAAACACGCGGGAACGTGAATCACCTGATCAGTATTCAAAACCCAGCTTTAGCCACTCTCTTTAAGGAAGAGTTTGCACAGATGTGGGGCGATGGCCCTGGCGGATCGAACGACAGCCACTTTGGACGCAACAAAGTGCCCCAGCCTCAGCAAACAATCAAGATGGGCACGATGAACATCAGCGTGCTGTTTCCTCCCCAGTCAAAATCAAATCAAGGCCATGGGCTTGATTTGATTGAGGATCAACTAGAAAGCGCCAAAAAAACGATTGACCTTGCCTTATTCGTCTTCTCTGCGCAGCAGCTCACCAACAAACTTGCAGAGCGAATATCCGCTGGAGTGAAACTGCGCCTGCTTGCTGACCCTGGATTTGCAAGCCGGTCCTTTTCAGAAGTGCTGGATCTCCTCGGCCTCGCAATTCCTGATCGCTTCTGCAAATTAGAGACAGACAATCAACCCTTAACCAAACCGCTCAAGGGCATCGGCACGCCCGGCCTCGCGCGTGGTGACAAGCTGCATCACAAGTTCGCAGTAATCGACAACAAAACAGTTATCACGGGGTCCTTCAATTGGTCGCCCTCTGCAGCACACACTAACGATGAAACCCTGCTAGTAATTGATTCACCCCTGCTCGCCAAACACTTCACGCGTGAGATAAATCGTTTGTGGAGAGGCGCGGAATTAGGAATTAACGCTCGAATGCGCAACAAGCTTGAACGTCAGCGTGCCAAGTGCGGGAGTGGGGAGAAGAGGACTGAACGTAGCTGAAAAGCAGCTCAAGAAGTGGGCAGTAGCCATTCAACGAATGCATGCCCAATGATTATCGTTCATAACGCAAATCTCTTCCCCTGAGCTCTAACAACCATACCTATTCCAATGAACAATAGTCGTGGCACCATCACAACCATTAAGCGAATTGCTCCATACCAAAAGATAGCTCTTTCAGGCTACAGATCCAAGGCAAGACCAGTGAAGTTGCATCCCAAAATCCTCATTCACTGCAGATGCAGATCGCATTCAACAAAAACATACTCTTAACCAGTAAGCGTGATAGCATAGAAAAAGAAGCACTAGACAGGTGAACCAGGCCTTGATTTTTGAAAACATTTTTTCGCCCGCTGTCTTATTCTTTCTTCTGGGCGCCTTGGCTGTTTTCCTAAAGATAAACCTGGAAATACCACAACCAGTCTCAAAGCTACTATCACTTTATCTACTAATATCAATTGGCTTCAAGGGAGGCGTGGAATTAATAGTGAGTGGCCTAAGTGGCTCGGTCCTAAAAATACTTCTTCTCTGTTTTGTTATGGCAGTGATAGTACCGGTATATGCATTCCCAATCCTCAGGCAGCGCTTTAGTTCTGGAGACTCTGCTGCTCTCGCCGCATCATTTGGTTCGATCAGCGCCGTAACATTTATCACCGCAAGTTCATTCCTCAATGAACTTGCGGTTGAACACTCCGGATTTATGATTGCCGCACTCGCCTTGATGGAATCTCCTGCGATTGTGATGGGCTTAATACTGCATGAAAAATCAAAGCAAACACCAAATAATGAGCAGGGAAAGAAAAAAAAATTTGCCACTATTATTCAGACATCTATTTTAAATACATCAGTATTTTTGCTACTAGGAGCACTTGTGGTTGGCGCACTGTCCGAATTTTTTGATCACTCGGGCGTCGAAAAGATTGCACCATTCACCAACCAGATTTTCTATGGAGTGCTTTGCTTGTTTCTACTGGAGATGGGGATTTCTGCCGCCTCGCGGATCAACGAATTAAGGAAGAGCGGCATATTCTTAATTGCTTTTTCGATTTTGTTTCCACTCTTTAACGCATTCATTGCAATCGCCTTGGCCAGATTCTTTAGCTTGGAACCTGGAAATGCACTCTTATTTGTCATTCTCTGCGCAAGCGCTTCTTACATCGCTGTTCCCGCTGCCATGCGCTCATCTTTACCTAATGCCAACCCAAGTCTTTATCTATCTGCAGCACTTGGAGTGACCTTTCCATTCAATATAATCATTGGTATACCTCTGTACTTCTCTTTGATTCAAAAGTTTTCCTCATAGTAGAAGCATCAGACTTCAACACAGGAATAAATGATTGAAGATCATTTTTTAAACATCCATTAGTTCCTACTCCTCCAATCTCACTCGACTTCAATTCTGAATATCCGAGGCCTGTACTCATCAATAAGACAAGACAGGGATAAAACCTTTGCTCATGGGTCTTGAGGTGTACCAGCAACTACTGGATTTCTTTTTTGCTCAGTACTCCTTGATGGACATAACGATAGGGCACAATCACTTGCTATAAACATTGTTGGTGATTCACTCACCCAAGCTTTCCACTCACTTTACTCGTGAGATAAATCGATTGTGGAGGAGCGCCAAATTAGGGATTACTGCTCACATACGCAATAAGATTGGACGTCAGCATTATCAAGTGCGAATGGAGAGGAGAGGAACTGAGGTATCAGGAATGAGGCAAAATTGGCTCGATATAGTGACTGGAGTCTAACCGAAAGTTGAATTCGATAACCAGTCAAATGGATCAGGACAACATTCAACATCGCGTAGAGATACGGAAATGGAATGAGCGCGTTCACTCAGATAGAGCAGAAGCTGCCGAAAGCTGTCAGAACCCGCGAAGCAGCGCTTGACCACCAACGAATCACCCAAAGTTAGACCTGTGGATAGAGGCAAGGGGACACTTTTTCCAGCAAAACCTCGGAGTGTATGAATACATCCATGGCTGATGGATACCTGGTCTTGCGTGCGCTCCTCCCAAGAGCCGACTTCATGCCGTATTGCCCCAACGCTTGAGCATTGAAAGCCCAGCCCTTCCAAATGATGCTGAATCTTAGGCAAAGCCCCATCAAGTAGTGACAAGAGCGGGTAATCCTGTAGGTCATCCAATACCAATTCATCTTCTCGCTCCAAGAGGGGATGCATTCGGTCAACTAAAAAATAGGATGGATATCGAGTGAGGTTAATTACAACAAATTCATCATCATCTACTGGCACATCGGGGTAGCAACCCAACCAAGCATCCAAGATCGAATCGCGAAGGAGTGTCAGTGGATAGCTTGTATTCAAGAAATTGGAACGACCGCACACCCAAGGAATAGAACATTCTTCAAAATAAGGATCACCAGCACCAAAATTGGAGTCAATCCTCAGCGATTTACCCTGACTCCAACGATAAATCTGATGAACCTTACGCTCAGCATTTAAAAGGGAAAGGTTTCCACCCAAATGCCATTCGCCCTCCAATTTACGCGTATCAAGCTCAAGAAAATCAGCTACATATTTCGCGTTACGAGAAACTGTCGCCTGATTGCAATTCAACCGAAGCGCTGCTTCCTGGCCAGAGCGCAACCAAACAAGACAATCAAGGCAAGATAAGCGAAAAGTGTCAAACATATGGGAGCCTTAAAATTGGCTATTGATCTTCAAATCAAGCTAATATTTATATTAGCCCAGCCTCTAAAGCGTAAAAAGCATTATGCACAATTCGCATCTTAATAAGATTTACGATCAGGTGAAGCGTCCGCTTCTCGATAAATTATCCACTTCTTATCAGGAAATCATCGGACTAGTGTCAAGCACTACCTAATGCCTGAGCCGCGTTAAAAGCCATAAAACGAGAGGCGAAAAGGAAGAGTCTTAATCACAGCTACAATTTTCAGGCAAAAACAATCTTACAAGAAATCAGCTGCATGCTTAGAGAATAAAACCTCTTGATCAACTAGAATCAACTTCATATAGCTATTGCGCTAAGGGACAAAATAGTTAGCAAAATAAACATTACTCGTAAATTGCATAATCCAGCCAAGGTATTGCGCTTGACAACAGGAATCATTATCATCGCGACAGAATCGAGATTAAAGTTGATAAGTATTGAAGATTTACGATATCTCGACTGTCAAATTTGGCTCAGGTCAGGCGAAGAGTGCGCAAAACGCTTATTCACTGCACAAAGTACTATTTCTCGTCGCAATACTGAGACATTAAAAAAACTTGGACTCAAAATGAGGAGAGATGATTTTGGCGAATGGAGAATAGAGGGCGAAACAAAATTTATCGATATGGAAAGGATAATTCATCAGATTTACAGATGCAACAACAATGAAGAGAAACTTCGATTAGAAGCAACATTCTGGGCCGGACCAACATTGGCAACTCCTTCTCCAGAAGGATGGATTAATGGCGTCTGGGATCATATTGGAATGAAACGACCACTCCATCTCATCCGTGAAGGAATTATCGATGCATGGATAAGTAGTTATCAACCTGACATGCCTGAGAAAGATGATCCTGTTTTTACCGTCATTGATCTTTGCAAAACTCCAGTAAAGCTAGTTGCGAATAAAAATCACCCATTGGCAAAGAAAAAAAATATTAGCAAGCAAGATTTAGAAGTGTTTCCTTCTTTGTCACTACCTAAAGGATGGTTTCCACGCACTGAAGCGACGCTACGATCTCATGGATTGTGGTGCACAGAAGCAAAGATGAAAAAGTATAAAAAAGAGCTATGGGAAGGCAAAACTGAAGATGAGGTAACACTCAGCTATGCAACATGCCTAGGGCTAGAAGTAATGGAGAATCTTTCAACTCTTAATTATGATCTTAACCTGAACAGCGGCGAAAGCTTGGTAGTGAAGAAGGAATTAATCGACAACCAAAAAATTCAATCACTTTTATCATGCCTGAAGAAACGAATCACTGAAAAGTCTAAAGTTCATAGTGAACTAATTCCTTCCTTCTAAACCAATAAGAACTTTGATAAAACCCTGTGATTGCAAGCATCATCATCACTAACGTATTATCTCCTTACGCCCGAGAAAAATGACCACTCCCAATGCGCATCACGCATAAAAAGCATCAATGCAGCCATTGCATTGTGCATTGCCTGATACTTGCAAAAGCAATATGAGCCAACTAATATTAGATACTTCTTTTCATAGCAAAAATCATAGGTGACACCAGACAAAATGGAAGATTCAACCTCAAATCCAAACCAATTAATATTATTCTGCAGATTACTCAATGAAGACAAAATACTTCAGTCTCAAGTAAAGGCAGCAGTCACCCCCAAGCACATAATCGAACTAGCCGCATCCAAAGGATGTGAAATCTCCCATAGCGAATTACGCTCTTGGTCAAAAGAATTGACAGCACCTTATTTTCCTTGGTCTGAGATGGGAAACGAATGGCGACGAAACTTTTTCAGACAATTGCCATAATCAACTTCTTGCCTCACATAGAAATTTTTAGGGTTTAACATACTCTACAACTCCATGCATTGAGGTATAACCGGCACCTCAATCGCAAGCATTGGGACTTCTTAAGCCGCTAAACACAACTTTTAGATGGTCATTTCGATGCAGCGACAATCGATGGGTGACCTTCATCTTCACAACGCCTTGTGCCTTCATGCTCTAACCCATAGGCCCAAAAGCTCGATCGCCACTCATACAACAGTCGGCGCGGCATCGTGCGCCCACAACCTGATTCTGGGGCCAGAATGGCCCGATGACTTCGCTTCTGCCCGTGCGACTCTCGCCACTCCTTCTTGGGTTAACGATCCTGGCGCCTTGTGCTGTTCGCGCACAATTGAAATACGTTCCGTTTCCCACAACGAGTGAATTGAGGTCCCTGCAGCTGCTGGCCTACGCCTGTTCAAGAGAGAACAGCGTTGACAGCTGTACTCGCACTCGTGACATCGCGAATCCACTCATGGATCATCCTCGTCTCCCAACAGCCTGCAAAGACGCCGTTTGGGAGCTCATGCAAGAAGCAAAGCCAGCTACGAGCAACAGCTCTCAACGTCGCGACAGCATTGACAGCCCCGCACGCCGGCTCACCGTCGTCTGTGCTGATCCAGAAAAGCCCAAAAAGCCGAACAAGCCCCCTTCAGCGGGATCTCCAGCTAGTCAAACGTGAAGCCCTGAGCAAAATTGATACGCATCTAGCCCCTAGACAAATCACTCTCTTCGTTCAGGGACAAAACAACCAAGCTACCCATCAACAGCTGTGATAACTGGCCTCACCTAGGGCAATGCCCCCCCCTGCACAGGCTTAGGTTCTGGGAGATCGATGCTGCCTAGTAATGACCCCTTCATTAATTTCAAATTCGACATAGCTTTCGATTCAAGTTGGCGCACTCGTTCACGAGACACATTGATTTGACGACCAATTGCGACAGGATGAGCAGCTCTTCACCACCTAGACCGAAACGCAAAGACACCTAGCCCGGCTGGATAGCAAGTCTCCCTCCTCTAACCAACGACAAACTGACTCTCCAGGCCGTCATCAATAAATCAGAAGCAAGAAAGAATATACATGATCTCTTAGCTCAAACAGCAGGCAGCTTAAATTAAATCTACTTACGCTTCAGCTAGAACCTCAAGGAGGAATTGTCATCAATCCAGAGACTTAGACCTAGAAGGATTGACTATCTCCAAAGTCTTGAAAACCTAATCCATTGCAACTTGCAATAAATCTCCGAATCGGGATTGCACACTTCTACGGAATCCAGTCACATCTAATCGTTGCATCAACAAAGAAGCGGCGAGGAAACCCACAATCTGTAAACAGAAGACCCCGCTATAAGCTCCGAATACATCACCACCATTGAGTGTTTTAAACAGCGTAAGAAGACCACCGCCACTGATGGTGGCTAAACCACTGGAATAGGCATACAACGCACCCCAGACACCAAGCAATAAGCCCACCCTTCCTTTCTCCACAAAAGTGAACATCAAAGTGAAAGAAGAATGGATACAGATTCCAAGCGAAATGCCAAAAATTGTTAGCGAAAAACGCAAAAATGGTAATGACTGTGATGGTGCCGACAACAACATCAGGGCGAGAGAAATCGCCGCAAAAAATGCACCAAGCCTGGCCGTACTGACGTTACCAATCCAACCAACTAAACAAAAACCACTAAGACCAAGTCCAACAAAAAAGCCCGCAGCAAGGAATGCATTGAGTGCCGTTGTAGCACAAATACTCATGCCAAATACAGCAGCACCAAAGGGCTCAAGGACCGCATCATTGAGAAACATACTGAAGGTGAACAGGCACAAGACAGCCGTAAATCGTCCGACCTGAGGGATCGATCGCAAACGATCTAGCAATTGAATAACCGTCAGTGATTCCCGCACATCTCTGAAGTTGTCAGGCCCATCTCGATGACCCTCAACTGCCTGATAGTCGGAGTACTGATCTGCAACATTACGCCGCTCCAATCCGAACACTGACGACACACCAAGACCAAACAGGAGCAAGGGAGTCACAACAATCAGCCGTTCGAGCCCTGCTACAACGCCATCTCCACTGGCCTGCGTTCCACAGGCTGCACCAAAAATCTGATTCACAAGAATGGTTCCTAACAGAACCCCAAGCAGGCGCATGCCCCACACCACAGACAACACGCGAGGACGCTCTTGTTCTGTTGTGAGGTCAACAATCAAAGCAGAAAATGCTGTGCCTCCAGCAGCAATTGCTGTACCGGTTGCGATGGAGATCAACAACAGAAGCCCAATCCATCCACCCAAAAAAGATTGATTGGCTAGTGGCATTGTTTTGGCTAGCTGAAGCACTACCCATCCCGTCAAGCCGAATAGCAGCGAAATCGCAAGCGAACTCATCACAATGAAAGGGGTTCGCCGCAATCGCCCCGAAGACATTCGATCCGAGCGATTACCGAACCAAGCTCGCGTAAAGCCCATCAACTGCTGGGCACCGATCGCCAAAGCCGTCAAAGCGGCAGAGACGCCAATCTCTGTGATCAGGAGACGATTCAAGAGTCCAAGAATCAGAACCCCGAGGATTCCGAGGCTGAGCTGAAATAAGCCCAGACGCAAGCCCAGGCGCACAGCGCGCATTTCTAACAAGGGCTTGAGCCATTCCTACCAATTCAAATCATTCTACGAAAAGCGCAAAGTCCTTATTGACCTACAACCGGCACCTCAATCGCAAGCATTGGGACTTCTTAAGCCGCTAAACACAACTTTTAGATGGTCATTTCGATGCAGCGACAATCGATGGGTGACCTTCATCTTCACAACGCCTTGTGCCTTCATGCTCTAACCCATAGGCCCAAAAGCTCGATCGCCACTCATACAACAGTCGGCGCGGCATCGTGCGCCCACAACCTGATTCTGGGGCCAGAATGGCCCGATGACTTCGCTTCTGCCCGTGCGACTCTCGCCACTCCTTCTTGGGTTAACGATCCTGGCGCCTTGTGCTGTTCGCGCACAATTGAAATACGTTCCGTTTCCCACAACGAGTGAATTGAGGTCCCTGCAGCTGCTGGCCTACGCCTGTTCAAGAGAGAACAGCGTTGACAGCTGTACTCGCACTCGTGACATCGCGAATCCACTCATGGATCATCCTCGTCTCCCAACAGCCTGCAAAGACGCCGTTTGGGAGCTCATGCAAGAAGCAAAGCCAGCTACGAGCAACAGCTCTCAACGTCGCGACAGCATTGACAGCCCCGCACGCCGGCTCACCGTCGTCTGTGCTGATCCAGAAAAGCCCAAAAAGCCGAACAAGCCCCCTTCAGCGGGATCTCCAGCTAGTCAAACGTGAAGCCCTGAGCAAAATTGATACGCATCTAGCCCCTAGACAAATCACTCTCTTCGTTCAGGGACAAAACAACCAAGCTACCCATCAACAGCTGTGATAACTGGCCTCACCTAGGGCAATGCCCCCCCCTGCACAGGCTTAGGTTCTGGGAGATCGATGCTGCCTCGTAATGACCCCTTCAATGCCGACGGAACCAACCCAGCGGCAGGTGCAACTCGAGGCGCCGTTCACCGACCAAAAGCCAGGCACCTCTGGTCTTCGCAAAAGCAGCCAACAATTTGAACAGCCCCACTACTTAGAAAGTTTCATCGAAGCCTCCTTCCGTACCCTCCCTGGCATGGAGGGTGGAACCTTGGTTCTTGGTGGAGATGGTCGCTACGGAAACCTCCGCGCAATCGATGTGATCTTGCGCATGGGTGCTGCCCACGGGTTGCAAAAAGTGATCGTCACCACAGGCGGCATCCTCTCCACACCTGCTGCCTCAAATTTAATTCGACAACGTCAAGCCATCGGCGGGATCATCCTTTCCGCCAGCCACAACCCTGGTGGCCCTGATGGTGACTTCGGCGTCAAGGTGAACGGAGCAAATGGCGGCCCCACACCAGCTTCGTTTACGGATGCGGTCTACAGCTGCACCAAAACCCTCACGGAATATTCGATCGTGGAGGCACCTGCCATCAGCCTTCAGGCCCCGGGGCACCATCTCATCGGCGAGATGCAAGTAGAGGTCATCGATGGCGTCGATGACTTCGTGTTGTTGATGAAGCAGTTATTTGACTTCGAGAGCATTAGCGCTCTGATTCGCAACGACTTCCCGTTGGCCTTCGATGCCATGCATGCAGTCACAGGCCCTTATGCCAAAAAATTGCTGGAAGAGGTCTTAGGCGCACCCGCTGGCACTGTCCGCAATGGGACTCCCTTGGAAGATTTTGGCGGTGGGCACCCTGATCCAAACCTCACCTACGCCCATGAACTCGCCGAACTTCTGATGGACGGTGGTGCCTATCAATTCGGCGCTGCTTGTGATGGCGATGGCGACCGCAACATGATTCTGGGCAACCGTTGCTTTGTGAACCCAAGCGACAGCCTGGCCGTCCTGACGGCCAACGCCACCCTTGCCCCTGGTTACGCCTCAGGCCTCGCCGGAGTTGCACGCTCCATGCCCACCAGTGCTGCGGTGGACGTTGTCGCCAAAGACTTGGGGATCAACTGCTTTGAAACACCTACTGGCTGGAAATTCTTCGGGAATCTGCTGGATGCCGGCGACATCACTCTCTGCGGGGAAGAAAGCTTCGGAACAGGCAGTAACCACGTACGCGAAAAGGATGGTCTGTGGGCAGTGTTGTTTTGGCTTCAGATCTTGGCGACACGACGCTGCAGTGTCGCCGAAATCATGACTGAACATTGGAATCGTTACGGGCGTCACTACTACTCACGCCATGACTACGAAGCTGTTGCAAGCGAAGCAGCACATGGGCTTTATGACCGCTTGGAAACCATGCTTCCAAGTCTCATTGGTCAACCCTTCGCGGGCCGCAGCATCAGTGCTGCTGACAACTTCAGCTACACCGATCCCGTTGACCAATCCGTCACCAAAGGGCAGGGACTACGAATCCTGCTGGACGATGGAAGCCGGGTGGTGCTGCGCCTGTCTGGCACCGGCACCAAGGGAGCAACATTGAGGGTGTATCTCGAGAGCTACGTCCCAACCACGGGTGACCTCGCTCAAGATCCCCAGGTTGCATTAGGCGAGATGATCAAAGCCATTGATCAACTTGCCGAAATCACAGAACGCACTGGAATGGATCGTCCAACCGTGATTACCTGATTGGATTCAGGCGTGGGTTATTTCTTCTGTGACCCACGCCTGCCTCGATGGGCATTGGGATGGCGATACACAGGATCAACGGCTTCTTCCTGGAGTTGACGGGTGGTTTCGATTGCAAAACCAGCGAGTCCAGAAGATGTAATCACCATTAAGTAGAACAATCGCACCTTCCCAAGATCAATCTCAGCCGGTGTGTTCTCAATTAAAACCTTCAAAAAGTAAGCAATTGCGCAACCAATTGCCAGTCCAGCTGCAATTGCCACCAACACCCTTGAGCCACTGAATCTCTTTTTTGTCATTAGTTCAGCTGCGGATCAGAAGAAGGCTTGGCATCAGCCTGACCAAGGAGTGTCTTCATTACCACGTAAAACACAGGAACCACCAGGGTGGAAAGGAAAGTAGCAACTAACAAGCCACCAAACACAACCAAACCAAGTGAAGACTGACTTTGCGCACCAGCGCCACTTGCCAACATCAAAGGCAAAAATCCTGTTAAGGAAGAAATTGCTGTCATCAAAATCGGTCTTAAGCGAGATTGAGCAGCAAAGCGAGCAGCTTCAAGAGCTGAAGTGCCTTCGCCCATTTTTTGATTGGCAAGATCAACAATCAAGATCGCGTTACCTCCGGCCAAGCCAATCAACATCACCAGACCAACCTGGGCATAAATATTGAGAACCTGACCAGCAGCACCAAGAAACACCAAGGCACCAAGCAAAGCAGTTGGTACGGTCAGCAGAATGATGATGGGATCCGAATAGCTTTCATATTGGGCTGAAAGCACCAAGAACACCGCCAAAATACCAAGAGCAAAAATCACAACCGCCAAGGATCCTGCCTTCACCTCTTCTCTTGAAATACCAGTCCAATCGAAGCCCAAGCCTTGCAGATTGGCATCTTTGAAGATTGTCTTCATCGCTGTAATCGCCTGACCAGAACTTTTGCCAACGGCTGGCGTTCCGTCAATTTTGATCGAGCGGTAGAGATTGAAGTGAGGGATCACGCTGGGGCCAGTGGTTGGCTTTACGGTGAAAAACTCAGACAAAGGGATTTGTTCCCCTTTCATACTCTTCACATAAACCGACGAAAGCTGCTCAGGCGTTGCTCGATTGACATCATCAGCCTGTACATAGACACGTCGAACCTTACCCTCCTGGAAGGTGTCGTTGACATAGGCACCACCAAAATTGACGCTGAAAGATTGCATGGCGGAGCCAAAATCAACCCCTAGAGAAGCCATCTTCTCGCGATTCACCTTGATCTCAATCTGAGGTGATTCTGGGGAAAACAATGTATAGACCCGGTTAAGAATTGGATTGGCATTGCCCGCCTGAATAATCTGCCCAGCGGAAGCAAAGAATTGGTTCAATCCATAAGCTCCACTACTCTTATCCAGTAACTGAAATTCAAAACCACCACCAGCGCCATAACCAGGAATCGAAGGAGGCTCCACCACAAACACTCGGCCACCATCAATCGACATCAACAGCTTCTTGTTCAGGCGTTCAACAATCGCGGCCACGGAGTGTTCGCTTCCCTGACGTTCATCCCAATGCTTCGTTCCAAAGAAGAACAATCCTTTGTTTGGAGCATTTCCATCCAAACTTGCTCCACTAAACAAAGCAGCAGCGGAAATATCATCCTCAGATCGCAAAACCTCTGCCACTTTGCGGTTAATCGCTAGGGTCGTTTCATTCGAAACACCCTCTGGAGCCTGCACAAAGCCAATGGCATAACCCTGGTCTTCGATCGGAACAAATCCGCCAGGAATGCGTGTGAAAGCAAAGCCAGTGAGCAGGATCCCGGCGGCAAGAGCCGCCATCACAATCGGACGGGCTTTGAGCACCTGGTCAAGAACTTTGGAATAACGCTTCTCAAAGCCTGAGTAAAAACGATTGAAGTGAATAAAAATCTGAGGAACATACCAGCCCACAACAAGACCAATCGCCGTGAACAAAATCACAGGTATGAGATTGGTCACACCAACGAGAATTAAACCCACAACGGCTCCGCCCGCAGCTCCAGGCATCCGCAATGGAATCGAAGTGAGCTTCATCGCAACGAAGCCCACTAAGGCTCCAACAACCACTGGAATCAGCACCAATCCGGCCCCATCACCGGCGCTCAGAAGGCCGTAAGCAAATCCAAGAAAAACACCTGCTGTGGCGTATTGCTGTTTGCTTAGCTGCTTGGTGTCCTTCGAAAGCAACAGAGCCGCCAGCATTGGCGAGAAGGTGAGTGCGTTGAAGGTTGAGATCCCGATCGAGAACAGGATGGTGGCAGCAAACTGTTTGTAAATCGTTCCCGTTGCTCCTGGGAAAAACAACACAGGAAGGAAAACCGCCATCTTCACCAGCGACGTGGCAATCACAGCGCTGAAGAGTTCATCCATGGTGGCCATCGCCGCCTGTACAGATGTCATCCCTTCAGCTTTTTTGGCAGACGTGTCTTCCACCACAGTGATCGCGTCATCAACAACCAAACCTGTTGCAAGAACAAGGCCAAACAAGGTGAGCTGATTCAGAGAGAACCCAAAAGCCAGCACGAGAGCGAACGTACCAATCAAGGCCACAGGAATGGCGATGGCGGGAACAAGCGTCGCTTTCCAATTCTGGAGGAATAAAAAGAGAATCAAGACCACAAGAATCACTGCATCCCGCAGAGAATTTGTGACACCTTTGATTGACTGATTAATGAAGTCGGTAGTGTCGTAAATCACCTGGGTATCTAGACCAACAGGAAGCGTCTGTTCGAATTGCTCAATCACCTCCTTCACGCCGTTAGACACCTGAATGGCGTTACTACCCGACAGCTGATAAACAGCAACACCAACAGAAGGTGTGCCTTTGAGGTCCATCGCGTCGATGCCATAGGTCTCTCCACCCAGGCTCACGCGACCAACGTCTTTAAGCTTGATCAAACCACCCGTATCGGTAGTTTTTAAAACGATATTTTCAAACTCTGATTCCGTCGTTAAACGTCCTTGCAATTGCACAGTGAATGTATATTGCTGGCCTTCAGGAGCAGGAGAGCCGCCGATCTTACCTGCAGGCACTAGACGGTTCTGGCTTTGAAGTTGCTGTACAACATCGGCAGAAGTTAGCCCATTTGCCGCAAGTTTTTCCGGGTCGAGCCACAGCCTAAAAGCAACTTTACGATTACCGAAGTAGGTGACTTCTCCAACACCAGGTACGCGTTTAATGTTATCGGTTAAGTTTTTATCTAAGTAGCCACTAATAGTTTCAACGCTATATTCCGTCTTAGAAGGATCAGAGTTGACAAAATTATAAACAAGTAGAATCGAGTTCGAAGCCTTATTAACTGTGACTCCCGCTTTCCGAACCTCCTCTGGGAGTTGAGGCTCAGCCAAAGAAACTCTATTCTGAACATTAACCTGGTTAATATTCCCATCAGTTCCACTATTAAAAGAAACAGATACAGAGCTCACGCCATCAGACGAGCTGTTGGAAGTAATGAAATCCATATTTTCCACACCATTAATCTGCTGCTCAAGCACGGTGGTCACACCCTGCTCAACTGAGACGGCATCAGCGCCTACGTAGGTGGCCTGAACTTTGACCGTTGGAGGAGCAATATCAGGAAGATTCTCAATAGGAAGGATAGGGATTGCGATCAATCCCACAATCACGATCAAAAGGCTGCAAACGGTACTGAGTACCGGTCGCGTGATGAAATTATTTGATGCGGACATGAATCAACCTCAGTTCTTAGCTGCAGCAGGTTGTGATCCCGCGCGTTGTGTTTTCACCTGAATCGGCATTCCATGCTTGAGATTGAGGAGATTGGTCGTAATCACCTTCTCATTGAGTTTTAGGCCTTTGGTGACCGGATAACGGTTGTTCTGAACCTCACCAATATTGACTGGTGTTTGAAGTGCAAAAAGGGCATTTTCTGGCAACTTTCCCTTCTCGATACCTTTACTGATCCGTTCGATGTCAGCCTTGCCTGGATTGGCTTTCAGGTCCGCAAAGTTGCCAACCCGAAAGACAAAGCTTTGTCCTGAAGTTTGCGTCACTGCCGCAAACGGCACTGAGATCTGTTGACCCGATTTCAATTGAACCCTGGTCCGTAGTCGCTGACCACTTCGTAGCTGGCCATCATCGTTGTCAAACAAAGCCTTCACTAACAGACCCTGCGTTTGAGGATTCACTTGAGGGTCAATCGATTCAATCTGACTCGTAGCAAGCGGCTTAACCGTTCCAGGCACACTCAAAATGATGGGTTGGCCGATGGCGAGACGGTCGCCATAGACCGCCGGCACTTCGACCTTCGCCTCAAGAATGTTGTTTTGCACCACACTCGTGAACGGTTGGTTTTGATTAACCACATCCCCTACCTTCACCCGGACATTTGCCACGGTCCCTGCTGTCGGTGAGCGCAAATTGCTGTAGCTGAGCTCTGCTTCTAAAGCTTTGACTTTTTCAACTGCGGCGACGTACCGCGTGCGATAAGAGTCCCGCTGACGGAGCGAGGCAGCCCCTGCTTTTGCGAGAAATTCTTCACGCTCCCAATCAACTTTGGCTGTTGCCGCTTTCGCTCGTTGTTCCGCCAACGCCGCGCGTTGCTGAACCTGATCGAGCACGACGAGCAACTGACCAGCATCAATACGATCACCCTGAGAAACTTTGATCTCAGTGACACGACCTGACGTTTGAGCTGCTAGCTCAACCAACTCATTGGCCTCGAGCGTGCTCACCGTATCGATATCGTCGGTGAAGGTAGCTTCAAGAACAGATGCTTGCTGAACCGGTAGCGCTGGCGTCTGTTCTTCAGAGCCTCCACAAGCACTAATGGAAATTGCTGTTAAAAGCACAGGAAGCAGTGGTCGAAAACGCAGCACAAATCCTGTGACGAACGAAGGGATTATGGTCGAATTTCAACCCAATTTTGGTTCGGATCAGGCAAGAATCCATATACAAAGACCATTGAGGGGAGATTGGTCGGTTGGTTGAGGATCTGTTCAGCCACCACGGGAACCAGCTAAGGCGGCAACAGGCACCCTTAGCTGACCGATTGAGACCCACATCCCTCGAGGAATTTGCAGGCCAAAACGCGATCCTCGCCGAAGGCCGTTTGCTGCGCCGGGCGATCGCCGCAGACCGGGTAGGCAATCTGATCCTGCACGGACCGCCGGGCGTCGGGAAGACAACCCTGGCCAGGATCATTGCCACCCACACCCGTGCGCAGTTCAGCAGCCTGAACGCTGTTCTGGCAGGAGTGAAGGACCTGCGTGAGCAAGTGGACGCCGCCAAAGAGCGCTTGGAGAGGCATGGCTTGCGAACCATCCTGTTCATCGATGAAGTGCATCGCTTCAACAGTGCTCAACAGGATGCGCTGCTCCCTTGGGTGGAGAACGGCACTCTCACTCTGATCGGTGCCACCACTGAGAACCCTTACTTCGAAGTCAACAAAGCTCTCGTAAGTCGTTCACGTCTGTTTCGACTTCAAAGCCTAGAAGCCAACGATCTCCATCAATTGCTCCATCGGGCTCTTCACGACAAAGAGCGAGGCTATGGCAATCGTTTGGTCACGATCACTCCTGAGGCCGAAGCCCACATGGTGGATGTGGCCAATGGTGACGCGCGCAGCCTTCTTAATGCCCTCGAGCTGGCAGTGGAAAGCACAACCACAACCGATCCAGAAGCAACGATTAAAATTGATTTGACCATCGCCGAGGAGTCGATTCAAGAGCGAGCTGTGCTCTACGACAAACAGGGAGATGCCCACTTCGACACGATTAGCGCATTCATCAAATCGCTTCGGGGCTCCGATGCGGATGCAGCCTTATTTTGGCTGGCTCGGATGTTGGAAGCAGGAGAAAACCCAAGGTTCATCTTTCGACGGATGTTGATCTCAGCGGGAGAAGACATTGGTCTAGCCGACCCCCAAGCTGTGGTCGTCGTTGAAGCCTGCGCAGCAGCCTTCGAACGCATCGGTTTACCAGAAGGGCTTTACCCGCTTGCCCAGGCAGCCCTGTACCTGGCCTGCGCCGAAAAAAGCAACAGCACGATGGGACTGTTCGAAGCCATCCGTGTTGTACGCACTACGCAAGACCAAAATGTGCCAAGCCATCTGCGCGATGCGCATCGCGATGGTGAAGCCTTCGGCGATGGAAAGGGGTACCGCTACCCCCACGCTTACAGGGAGCATTGGATCGCACAGAATTACCTACCCGAGGCCCTGCAGGGGGAGGTGTTCTGGACACCGAGCAAACAAGGGTGGGAGGGAGAACGACGAGGAAGGATGCTCGAACGTCGGGCTGCTCAGCTTGCCGTCGCAGCAGAGGCGGCCCTAACCCACCCCCTGCTCCTCAGTAGTGGTCCAGACCTTCCTGAGATGGAGCGCTGGCTGCATCGACAGCTCGCCCAAAACGATGAGCGTTTGCAAGACCTGCAACAGCGACTGTGGAGCGCAGTGACTTTTCAACGCACCGACAGGGTGCTGGTGCTCGGGGGAAGGTCCCTGCTCTGGGCCCTAGGTCCACTGAATGCTGTACATGAGGGGAGCGTCACGATCCTGTGCAGCACCCCTGAAGAGCAAGCCCGACTTGAAGCACAGCTGGATCTTCTTGATCCACTCCATCGCCCCAATCTCCTTTCAGGAGGAACCAAGGCGTTGGAGACGCTTCCTCAAGACTGGCAATTCGAAGTCGTGGGAGGTCGATTCAGCAGTGATGATCGAGCTTGGATCGAATCTCCAGAATTTTGGCAGCAACTCCTCTTGAAGCTTTCCCCAGGGGCTCAGCTGCATATCCTTCTCAGCCAAACAGCCATCGGGCCCGCGGCAGCGCTTGCAGAGCAGTGCCCTGGATCCACACAAGAACTGTCAGAACTCATAGAGAAGGAACAACAGTGGCTTTTCACCCAGCAACTTGATCAGCTCGTAAGGCAGCAGCTTGCAGATCTCGCAACATCAGTGAGCACAGAGCAATGGCAGGAATCTCTGTCACTCCCTATTGACGAACGCCTTCTGAAACGTTGGCTGGCAGAGGATCGTCCTTATCGATCTCTCGTTAATCGCTGCAGCCAGCCCAAGAGGGTGCTCAGCACGCTTCAGCAGCTTCTGCAAACAAAACAGGGAGGGCAACTGCCACAACCCCTGATCCATCAGCGACTTGCCTTCAGAAACACCAGACGCCAGCCATAAAAAAAGCCCCGGCATTGCCGAGGCTTGAAAGGGCCGAAGCCGTGCGATCACCAGAGGCCGCGAACGGGAGCAGGTGCAGCAGCGCGAGGTGCGGGAGCAGCAGGAAGGATCTGCTTGGCTTGCACACAAGCAGGCAGGAAGACGTACCAAGACATCAGTGAAGTGGCCTGGGCGCCATCAAGACCGTCCTTACAGACGTTCTGGGAGCCATCAGATGCACCGTTGTCAGCCAGAGCGAAATCAACGGGGAGAGCATTCAGGATGCCGGCAGAAGAGATCTGGCCGTCAGCAGCGTCAAGAATGATGGCGGAGCGAAGAGCAACAACGGCTGTCTCCTGCTTCCTCCAGTAGGGGTAGTAGCTCTTGGTCTGATCCTGCAGGAAGGCAACGCCGTCGCTGGAATAGAGAAAACGTGAAACGCCCACGAGGTCAACCTCGTAAGAACGGGTCATGCCTTCCTGGATTTCTTCTGCAGTCCAACCGGAATTGTTGATTCCACCTTGGAGGCCGCGATCGGTGATTTCACCGTCAGCGAAGAAGGTTCTGAAAGCTGAAGACTTAGTGGACCAAACAGCACCACCGGTTTTCCAGCGCACAGGGCGCTCAGCGGCTTCGGCTGCAACAGCCAGAGTTGTGAGAGAAGCGGCGGCGAGAACGCCAGCTGCAAGACGTGTGAACACGGACGATGGAGATATAGACATCATTTAAAACTTAGTCGCAGGAAAATGAATTGCCAACAAAAATGGTGGGTCCAGTACAAGAAACTGTCCCTAATGCGCACTATTAGAACCAATGCACTATAGGTATTAAATCGAGACTCACGACTCTCGCTTTATTAGTGCTTTAAAGCGGTCAAAACTCAGATCTCTGAGGTCTCAAACACCTTCCATCCTTAAGGGCAAACAGCATCTTTCTGTTCAGCAGAAAAAGGCGTTATCCGTCAACGCTGAGGCCTTACAAGCTTGAAGCCATTTGGATTGCACAATCGCAACATAGTTTTCACTCCCACATTGAGGGGTCAGCCATAAGCGCGTACTGCGGGCTTTCGGTTCAACGCGAACATCCACGTCTTATCTCCACTCAATCCAGGGGCAACCAGCGATGACGCAAATTGTCCCCAATAAAAGCTGGCGGGCTGACCGCGCATGAACGCCCTAAGCAAGGTTTCGGCTTATCAAGGTTGATTCAACAAGCTGGTCTCTTGATCATTGAGCTGCTGAACAAGTCGTGCATCCGTTGGGAGACCAATTTCTCCGGGAGTCAACACCTGCGTTTCGCTAGTTGCGATCACTCCTAGCAGGCCGCCGAAAAAAGAGCTGACTCCGCGGTGGGAACAGATCGCATCCAAGCTTCAGTCACGCCAAGGAGAATCTTGATTCCAGTTGTAATCATGACTTAGGCAGATCCTTACTCCAGTCAAATTCTGATCGCAAGCTGAAACGATCGCCATACCCCATTGCCCTAGATGGCGATAGTGCGCTGATACCTGAAGACCTTTGCCCTGGTGGCTTGCACTCAACCGATCGCCCGCCACAACCCAATGCGACAGATCCTGTGCCAGAGATCCCTGTTGCCACTTAATCGCAGCTTCCTTGATCAGCCAGTGCTCCAAAACACTCTGGTGAAACGCTTGTTTGGGGAGGCCTTTCAATTGGTGCTGCTCGCTTGATCCGTAATAACGCCTCATCAGCGCTTCAGAAGCGAAGGGACGATTCAACCGCTCTAAATCAACCCCAACGGGGGCAGAAGACCAGGCCATCAACGCAGAGTCTTGGCTATGGCTGAGGCTCACAAATCCCCAACCCAAGTGCATCGAGGGAGGCGCACCCGGGGGCGCATGCAGGGGAATTTCCTGCGCGGGCACGCCCCACAAATCACTAAGACACGAACGCATCCACGATCGGGAGCCAAGGAAACGCTGCTGACGGGTCTGACCCAAGTTGCAAGCCCAAGCTTGTTCTTGATCTGACACGCAAGGATCCCTTGAGGAAGCCGGTCCAAGCCACATCACGGTTACGCTTCCGCTCCGGCTGTTGCCTTCCTCCATGACTTTGCAGATCGGCGATCTCGCGCCTGATTTCACACTTCCTGACCAAAACGGAGAACCCGTGCACTTGGCCTCCTTGCGGGGGAAGCGCGTGGTGATCTATTTCTATCCCAAAGACGCCACCCCTGGTTGCACGAAAGAGGCCTGCAATTTCCGAGATCGCTGGTCCTCCTTCAAGGACCATGGAATTCACGTCTTGGGGATCAGCAAGGACAACGCGTCATCCCATACGCGCTTCATCGCCAAACAGGAATTGCCCTTCACGCTGTTGAGTGATGAAGATCCCTGCCCCGTTGCCAGCAGCTTTGAGAGCTACGGTCTGAAAAAGTTCATGGGTCGCGAATCCATGGGGATGATGCGACACACCTTCGTCGTAGACGCGGAAGGACGGTTGGAATTGATCTACCGCAAAGTGAAATCTGATTCCATGGCCGATCAAATCCTCAGTGATTTAGGCATCAGCTGATCAGCTCGACCATCGCCTCCATCACCAAGTTCGGGGCATGAAGCACCTCCATCCCCAACTGGTCCTGAAGTTTCGGGAGTAGTTGGGGGGAATCGCCTCCACAGAGCCAAATCGGCCAAGGGCTTTGCGCGTGGGCTTCACGGATAAGACCCACCAAACTTTGCTGCGCTCCAGAGCGCATGGCTGCCTGAGTCTCGAAAGGGAAAGGCTCCGCATCTTCGGGTTCTAAAACCAAGGGCGAGGTCGCTGTAAGGCCTGCTGTGGCCTCACCCATCGCGCGCAATTGAAGGCCATAACCAGCCGCCAACAACCCTCCAGAGAACGATCCATCCGCAGAAATTCTGGTAAGGCTGAGAACCGTGCCTGCATCCACCACTAGGACGCCAACACGATTTTGATTCGCACGCCAAGCTCCCCATCCAGCGAGCGCTCGATCGATGCCTAACCAAGGGGGAATCCCCTGAAGGGGGATCGCACTCAGGTTCAACCGTTTACTGGACTGCAAACAAGGATGGTTTGGGATCACCCCCACAGCCGCCCATGCGAGGAGATCACTAGGTGGATCCAACGCCTCAGGCGCCGCGGCCTCATGCTGGTAGACCCATTGAGAAGCCCCTGTCTGCTCTGCCCAGTGCCAGCGGCTGTTTCCAATCAGCAAGCATCGGGATCGAAGGTCCTCGCTAGATGCCATCACCCATAACACCTGGCACGTGGATGCCACATTCCTGCTTCAGGCCAGCAAAGCGAGTGTCTCGTCCCGTCGCCTCCTGCCCGTCAGGGCCACTGGAGTGCCAGTCTCCAACCGTGGAATACCCCTGATCAAATAAGGGGTGCTGAGGAAGATCGTTCTCCTTCATGTAGTAGAAGACATCGCGTGAGGTCCACTCCAATAGCGGCCTCAGGGACAAGCGACCGCGAATGGGATCGAGCGCAGTCATGCTTCGGCGTGTATCCGTCTGAGCACGGCGCACACCGCTCGCCCAGCAAGACACCTGAAGACGATGCATCGCTTCTTCAAGGGGCTCTACCTTGCGGATTTTGAGGTAGAGCTCCATGTCCTCAACAACACCTGATTCCCAGAGGCGGCCATGGAGCGCCTCCATCCGAGCTGCAGACGAGGAAGACTGAGCGATGTGGAGATTCAGATCGAAGCGTTCGCGAAGATCTTCGGCGTAGCGATAGGTCTCAGGGGGGAGATAGCCGGTATCCACCCAGATCACTGGAATATCTCGGCCTCGATCCATCCCGCTCAACAAGTGCAGCAACACAGAGGATTGGATTCCGAAGCTCGTTGTCAGGGCAAAACCCGACCCAAACTGCTCATAGGCCCATAGCAACCTTGCGCGCGCATCCAACGGCTCAAGCTGCTCACGCGCGTGTTGGAGTTCTGCCGCCTCAGCCTTGGGGCCAGCGGCAACGACAGGCTGATTCTTGGAGGTGGACACATCCCTCATCTCTCCATCTTCCAACGCCGAGGGGCATGGTGTCATGTCTATGGTTTCAAAACCATTTCTGAAGTTCTGACTTCCGACACCACCATGCACAACGATCCAATCATTGTTGTGGGAGGTGGATTTGCAGGTCTAACAACAGCATTAGCGCTGAGTAATCAACGGCCACGTCCGCCGTTGTTATTGATTGAGCCGCGCCAACAATTCCTCTTCTTACCTCTTCTCTATGAGCTTCTCAGCGGCGAAATGAAGAGCTGGGAGATCGCTCCCAGCTACGACAGTCTTCTCCAGGGGCGACGCATTCCCCACCTCGATGACCGAGTGACATCGATCAATACAGAGCAGAAATCTCTACAAACCAGCCGCGGCCAGGTTCTGAACTACAGCCAGCTGGTGCTCGCAACTGGCTCTGAGCCCGATGACTTTGGGATTGCAGGAGTCAAGGAGCATGCCCTGACCTTTCATTCCCTACTGGATATTCCTCCACTCAAAGAACGCGTCCACAGTCTTTGCAATCGAGCAGCCAAGGATGGGGCACTGGTCATCGTTGGCGCAGGAGCAACAGGCGTTGAATTGGCTTGCAAACTCAGCGACATGCTGAAGGGATCCGCCGCCGTTCATCTCGTCGAATTAGGGGACAGCATTCTCTCCCGCTCCCGAGCCTTCAATCGTGAACAAGCACAAAAGGCACTTGATCAACGGGGCGTGCATCGTCACCTGAACACCCGCGTGACCTCCTTATCAGCAAACGCCGTACAACTCCTTACAAACGACTTACCGCAATCTCTCAACCATGACGGTTTGATCTGGACGGCAGGGACCAAACCGGTGCTGCCCACCCTGAGCCCCAACCCCACCCGGGAGCGAGGGCTTCTCTGTGTTGACGATGGGTTGCAATTAACGACAGACCCCAATGTCGTGGTCCTTGGGGATGTCGCCTCTCATAACGATGCAGACGCCCCTTGGCCCCGCTCTGCGCAATCGGCACTCCAGCAAGGAGCGGCGGCGGCTCGAACACTTCAGGCCATTCGAAGAGGACAGGCTGTTCCCAGTTTTCAGTTTCAAGATCTTGGAGAGATGCTCAGTCTTGGCATGGGAGACGCCTCGATTACAGGAATGGGACTCACCCTTGCCGGCCCACTCGCCTATCGCATGAGGCGACTCACTTACCTCGCTCGAATGCCAGGACTCTCCTTGAGCTTGAGGTCTGCAGGCGCCTGGCTGGTTCATTCTTGAAACAGGCTCGTCTAGCAGGCCGAACAAATGGCCTACGCCCGTCACTGAACCGTCAGCTTGAGCGTCTGAGTCAGAGGAGGCACCCCAGCTCAAGCGGCGCTGATCCGCTCACCCTGGAACGACTGTCTGAGCTGGTGCTCGATTTGGGGCAGCCGTTGCATCTGATCGTCGACGAACGAGGACTCTGCCGACTGCTCTGGGTCGGGCCCCTGAGCGAATCAGAACAATTACGCAGCCATCTACCTGGAGGGCCACGACGGATCAAGCGACGCTGGAGGTTGATCAGCAGCTTGCAAGGAAAAGCGGGAACGGACCTGAAGCCCGATGGCAGAGATGCCGTCGTCGCCCTCGACCTCAAGCCCGATACCTGGCTTCGTTTTCAGGCATCGCCCTCCACAGGAGGTGGGCATCTCGCCTCACTTTGGCAACCAGATCCAGGACATCAGTCTGGCTGGCATCAAGCCGCCCTTGGCACTCTCATGGAGCTTTGCGACCGTCCCGCTCCAGAGGCCAAGAAAGAACTTGATTCCACTCGAGCTGCGACGGCTCCTTCTGAAGGACAAGAACGGGTCTTGCTGCTCATTCTCACGGGTGCCGACACACAGCGGAGCGAGAGGGATCTGGCTGAATTGGAGGGGCTCGTTCGCAGCGCAGGTGCACTGCCCGTTGCGGTCTGCCGGCAACGACAGGGACAACCCAACCCTCAGACACTCTGGGGTACTGGAAAATTACAAGAGGCGGCGCTCGAAGCGAGACGCCATCAAGCCACGCTCGTGATCACAGATCGGGAACTCTCTCCAGTTCAAGCCCGCAATCTTGAGTCAATCATTGACTGCCCAGTGATGGACCGCAGTGAGTTGATTCTGGATATTTTTGCCCAGCGAGCGGCGAGCGCCGCTGGACGACTTCAAGTTGAGCTCGCTCAATTGCGCTATCGGCTTCCGAGGCTGAAAGGCCGCGGCCTCAGCCTCTCGCGCCAAGGAGGAGGGATTGGAACGCGAGGGCCAGGTGAAACCCAATTGGAGAAGGATCGCCGCGCCATCAGCCGTCGCATCGAACATCTCGGGCGATCACTGATCGATCTAGGAGCCCATCGTGCCCGCTTGCGCGATCGCAGGGACGGCCTACCTCGCGTCGCCCTCGTGGGTTACACCAATGCCGGAAAATCATCTCTTTTAAACGCGCTGTGCTGTCGCAATCCAGGGCTGGCGGTTCTGGCGGAGAACAAGTTATTCGCCACGCTTGATCCCACGACGCGAAGACTCAGCCTTCCCCAAACATCAGCGGCACCGAAAGAGTTGCTCATGACAGACACCGTGGGATTCATTCGTGAACTTCCCAAACCGCTGATGGAAGCATTCAGAGCCACGTTGGAGGAAACACGCGAGGCCGATCTGTTGCTACTGGTGGTGGATCTCGCCGACCCCGATTGGCAATCACAATTGGAAGCGGTTCATCAACTCTTGGATGGCCTCAGCTGTGACCAACTGCGCAAAGTGGTGGCCAACCAAATTGATCGTTGCGACGCTTCGGCGATCGATGCGATTCGCACGCTCGAACCGGATGTGATCTATCTATCAGCCACGGAGGGTACGGGACTGAAGGGTCTGCGAAACTGGCTTGAAAAGCAGTTTTGGGACGGCGAACCAACCCCTGAATCCTTCACCCAACAGCCATCATTCCCCGACCATGGCTGAGCTAAACCATGGCTGAGCTCATCGATAGTCATCAGCAGGCTCCCACCCTCATCCTCCAGGCGCTACGACGGCCTGGTCTGATGCTGTCGCTCAGGAGTGCTGCATTGATTGTCTTGCCACAGAGAGGCAGGTGAAAGCGATGCCAATTCCCTACGCCATTCACCGCACTCAGGCCTGGTATCGCCGCCTAACAATTCCCCAGTTCACCGTTGTAACGGGGTTACTTGTCATCGCAGCCGGCACACTGATCCTCGCGACACCACTGTGTTCAAGCTCCAGAGTGGGCCTGTGGGAAGCCTTCTTCACAGCCACATCAGCCGTGACAGTGACAGGGCTTTCGGTGATCGACATCCGCGAAGATCTGACCCGCCCTGGGCAAATCGTGCTGGCCATGATGATCATGGTCGGAGGCCTGGGATTGATGGCGGTCACGACATTTCTGCAGGGGTTTGTGGTTCGCGGAACCGCTCTTCGGCGTCGCCTCGATCGTGGTCAAACCCTCGATGAATTTGGCGTAGGGGGTGTAGGAACCACCTTTCGCGGCATTGCACTCACTGCTGTAGTGCTGATCTTGATTGGGGCGTTCATGCTCTATGTCTTTGGCTTTACAGACATTGCGCCTGGAGGAGAACGTCTATGGGCCGCTCTCTTTCACAGCATTTCTGCGTACAACAACGCTGGTTTTGGACTCTGGAACGACAGTCTTGAGAGTTATCGCACCAACAACACTGTGAACGCAGTGATCATGGTGTTGGTAATCCTGGGCGGACTGGGCTGGCGTGTCACCAATGACCTATGGATCAATCGCCAACGGCTTAGACGACGTCATCTCAGCCTGCACACGCGCCTCGTTCTGCGCACCTCTGGTCTTCTCATCCTGATCGGGACCTTCGGATTAATGCTGACGGAATCCCTCTCGCTAGGCCATGTGCTCACAGATATGGGGTGGGGAGAACGGTTAATGAGCGCCCTTTTTGAATCAGTGAGTTCAAGAACCGCTGGATTCACCACGGTTCCCCTCTCTCTGAACAGCATTTCCGATTCAGGCCTGTTGTTGGTGATGACCCTGATGTTCATCGGTGCGAGTCCGGGAGGAACAGGAGGTGGAATCAAAACAACAACGGTGGCAGCCCTTATGGCCGCTACGCGCTCTACCCTGCGAGGTCACAATGATGTAGTAATTCGCCATCGACAGATCTCCGACAAAGTTGTGCTGCGCGCTTTAAGCATCACAGTTGCCTCACTTCTGTTTGTGCTGGGGATGGCCCTCCTATTGGCACTAAGCAGCAATCTCAGCGGAGAAGAACCCTTCACTTTCCTGGAGCTGGTTTTTACGTGTATTTCCGCCTTTGCCACCGTGGGATTGGATCTAGGCGTTACAAGGCAGCTGGCTCCTTTTGGTCAGTTTGTGCTTGTGATGGGAATGTTTGTGGGACGCCTGGGAATCCTCTTGCTTTTGAGCGCCATTTGGGAGAGTTTCAACCGTGGACACCTACAGCGCGAGAATCGCGTTGGTTATCCCCGTGAAGATCTCTATGTCTGATCACCGATCCCTGGGAGCAATGCAGTGAGGGAGTGGTGGCATTGGTCCCAATCCAACCAGGCAGAACCTTCAAGCTTCGGGATTGTGGGATTGGGTCGTTTCGGGAGTGCTGTCTGCAAGGAACTGATGCAAAACGGTGCTGAAGTTCTTGCTGTCGACCGTTCCTCCAAGGCAATCGAGGAACTACGCCAACTTGAGCCCTCGATCGAAGCCCGGATTGTGGACTGCACCGATGAGGAAGCGCTTCGCGAAGCGGGGATCCTCGATATGGAAACAGTGGTTGTCGCCATCAGCGAACCCATCGAAGCCAGCATCACGGCCACACTCATTGCCAAAGACAGTGCAGGAAGCAAGGTTCGGCGCGTCATTGCACGCGCCACCAGCGATTTGCACGAAAAAATGCTCAAGCGCGTGGGAGCAGATCGAGTGGTCTTTCCCTCCCGAATGCAGGGCGAACGGCTGGGTGTGGAATTGGTACGCCCCAACCTGATGGAGCGACTCGAACTCGATAAGCATCATTCGATTGAAGAAATCAAGGTGCCTGGGATGTTCGTGGGGCGCTCGCTACGAGACCTAAACCTGCGCAAGAATTTTCGCGTGAATGTTCTTGCGGCAGGTCCGGCGAAAGAACTCATGGTCAACCCACCAGCGTCCCATGTGCTTCAAGAAGGGCACGTTCTCGTGGTGATGGGTTTAACCGACGATCTTCAAGAGCTTCCGAAAACCTGAGTCATGCGCGTTCTCGGATTGATGAGCGGCACAAGCGCCGATGGCGTAGATGCTGTTCTTGTCGAACTCTCCGGGTCCGCCGACCATCCCCGTTGGTCACTGTTGCGGTCGGCATCGCTGGACTATCCAACCTCGACACGACAACTGATCTTGGCCGTGGGCCAAGGCGAAGCCAAAACCGCCTCCTCTCTCCTCAATCTTTCCGAAACGATCACCAAGATTCAGGCCGCAGCAGCTCTTCAGTGCGACCCAGAAGAACAGGCGCAGCTGGTGGGATGTCATGGCCAGACCCTTTGGCATCGACCTCCCAAACGAGCGGGAACTGGCGAACTTCAGCGTGGAGCGAGCTGGCAGATGCTGCAAGCACCCCTGCTGGCGCAACTGCTGAATCGCCCTGTGATCTTCGACTTTCGGGCTGCTGATCTGGCACTTGGAGGTCAAGGAGCACCGCTTGTTCCCAAAGCTGATGCGGCCCTTTTGGGACGAACCAAAGGCTGGAGAGCATTGCTGAATTTGGGTGGCATCGCCAATCTCACCCTCATTCCACCTGATGCAGGTCCTGATCGACTCCAACCCGTCAGGGGGTGGGATTGCGGGCCTGCCAACAGCTTGATCGACCTGGCGATGGAACAGTTCAGCGAAGGGGAGGAAAGCTGCGACCAGGGCGGCCGCCTTGCGGAGACTGGTCACTGCGATGAAGCCTTGATTCTGCGCTGGCTTGCTGAGCCTTACTTCCAGCTCAACCCTCCCAAGTCCACAGGTCGTGAAGTCTTCGGACGAGCCGATCTAACGAGGCGCCTTCGAGACATGCAAGGACAACCGATTGCCAATCAAATCGCGACGCTCACAGCCTTCTCAGCGGCTGTTGTAGCGCAAGATCTTCAACAGCTCTCCAACCAAAACCATCCCCTCCCCATCGAGCTAGTGGTCGCTGGCGGTGGCAGCAAGAACCTCACGTTGATGCGAGAACTCAACACACGCTGCCGAGGCCTAAGACTGCGTCGCAGCGACGAGCTTCAACTCCCCAGCCAAAGCCGTGAAGCCATGGTGTTTGCTCTGTTGGCGTGGTGGCATCACTTGGGATATCCAGGAAATGCACCTGCGATCACTGGTGCACAGCACGAGGTCGTCCTCGGAGTACGCGTCAATCCGGCTTGATGGCCCAGCAGCCGCGCAGTGAATGCCGCAGACCAGTCATAAAACACCTACGTAAAGACCTTGAAGTCAAGCTGGATCAAGTCGGGCGATGAAGCCTGACGCGACGTGGTGCGCCCCGCAGCCGACCGGTTTGCTTCGACTCCAGAGCACTGCGTAATTGCTCTGTTGACGACTGATTTGCAGCCGCTACTGGAGCTGCCACTTGCCTGTCGCCTCCCTGTTCGTATCGCTGAACCCCTTGCTGAATCAACACCTTGGCCATGTTGCTGACCGTGCGCGATTCATCCTCAGCCAACGCCGTCAAGCGGAGGCAAAGATCTTCGGGGAGCACCACCTGAATACGAGGTGACTTGGGCTTCCCACTGGATGAATTTTGGCGAGTGGCCACGACCCAGAAAGAGGCAGAGCTACTTAAAAGTGTACAGAGATGTGCAAGGGTAGTATCCAGCACTATGCTGCTGTCATTGATCAGATCCCTGATCCAACTGCAGGCCAGGCCCTCGGCCCACCCATTCCAGGAGTGCCATGCCCCATTCCCAAAGCCAGGACATCAGCTCACCCCAGCTACCTCCAGCTACCAAGCCGGTTCCTCGTAAAAACAATCGTCAAAGCAACGACCGACGAAAGACTCGGCGCCCGAGCCGAACCCCTGAAAACAGCGAAGTGCTGGTTTCAGCTGTCATCAGCACCTACCTGCTCACTCACCTCCATCACGTGCTCCAACGAGCTGAATACAGCGCCGTTCAAGACGGACGCCGGTCACAAGCAGCCAATTACGCCCAGCTGCGCAAAGTGCTTTGCATGGATGCCCGCAGCATGGAAGACGCATCAGCCTCTGGGCTTAAAGCCACGGAGCTCGACCAAGCGGCATAGCGAGCTGCATAGGGAAGGGATGGCAGTTCGTGATGGCGTGAATAAGGTTTCGTCAGAAGCATGACGATCATGTCCAACGCAGCTGCGCTGTACGCACGCATTGAGAATGATCGAGACCTCAGCAAGGGGTTATTCAGGCAGGCACTTCAAAATCCTTCAGGAGCCCTCGATTCCATCTGCGAAATCGGAAATCAACTCAACTTGCCTGTCACGCTCCAAGAGGTGAAGGATCACATCAACAGTCTCGACGACGAGATCACTAAGCAATGGCTGATCAAAGCGAGGGGGGGGCTTTAATTTCGGCTGCTTGCGTGGAGTCCTTGGACTCCAATGATTGGCCAGAGGGCGCGAAGGCACGCTTCGGTGCCGAACGTTCTCGCACACCTCCTCCTCCTGCCCAACTAAAAAACAACCAATAACTAATCACGGCAAGACCGGCTGCCACCACAAGGGCCGTGACTTGCTCTAGTCGACGCATTGAGCCTCCTCCAAGCTCCAGCAGTCTGCCTGGAAACCCCGACACGGGATGATGGGTTATCCCTGCCTCCACTCCGTGCTGCGACTTGAGCGAGTCGGCAAGATTTATCCCACCGGAGAAGTTCTGAGGGATGTGACCTGGGAGGTCAAGCCCGGAGACCGTATCGGCCTTGTTGGCGTGAATGGAGCAGGCAAATCAACCCAGCTACGGCTGATTGCTGGCATGGAAGAAGCCAGCAGTGGCCAAATCGTGAAGCAAGGCGAGCCAAGAATCGCTTACCTGCAGCAGGAATTCGATGTTGACCCCAGCCGCACGGTACGAGAAGAGCTGTTTCAAGCCTTTGGCGAGGCCGCCATCGTGCTGGGCAAACAAAAAAAAGTTGAATTGGAGATGGGGTCCGAACGCGCGGCGAAAGATCCCGATCATCTCGACGCGCTCATTCACGAACTAGGGCGACTGCAGACCCGGTTTGAAGGACTGCATGGCTACGAGCTCGATGCACGAATCGACAAATTGCTCCCCACCATCGGTTTCAAGCTCGAGGAAGCAGACCGCCTGGTTTCGGACTACTCCGGCGGCTGGCAAATGCGCCTGGCACTTGGGAAAATCCTCCTACAAGACCCTGATCTTCTTCTATTAGACGAGCCAACCAACCATCTCGATGTCGAAACGATTCAGTGGCTCGAGGGATATCTCATCGAACAAAAGGCTGCATTGGTCGTGATCAGTCATGACCGTACATTTCTGGATCGTGTCTGCAATCAAATTGTGAGCACGGAGCGAGGAGTCTCGAGGGCCTACTTGGGCAATTACACCTCGCACCTCGAACAAAAAGCACTCGAGCAAGAAGCCTCACAAGCAGCTTTTGAACGACAGCAGAAAGAGATCGCAACCCAACAGGCCTACATCGATCGATTCCGTGCCAGTGCAACGCGCAGCACCCAGGCAAAAAGCCGAGAAAAGCAGCTGGACAAAGTGGAGAGGGTTGATGCCCCGGTTGAGTCGGTGAGTGGACCCAGTTTCCGATTCCCCCCCGCACCACGATCTGGGGCACAGGTGGCTGTCATCGACAACATGACCCACAGCTACGGGGAAAACATCCTTTTCATGGAAGCTGATCTCGAAATCGAGAGAGGGGATCGGATCGCCTTTGTTGGTCCCAACGGAGCCGGAAAGTCCACCCTGCTCCGCTTGATCATGGGAGTCGAAAGTCCTGATGAAGGTTCAGCAAGGCTCGGGGAGCACAACATCATTGCCAGCTATTTCGAACAAAACCAAGCAGAAGCCCTTGATCTCAACAAAACGGTGATTGAGACCATGTTCGAAGCCGTTCCTGATTGGACACAAACTCAAGTGCGCTCACTACTGGGGAGTTTCTGTTTCAGCAACGACAGTGTTTTTAAGGACGTCGGCAAACTTAGTGGCGGGGAGAAAGCACGCCTTGCCCTTGCTCTGATGTTGCTCAGTCCCTGCAATTTACTGGTTCTGGATGAGCCCACAAACCATCTCGATATCCCTGCCAAACAGATGCTTGAAGACGCGCTATGCGACTACGAAGGAGCTGCTTTGCTTGTATCGCATGACCGTTACTTCATCTCACGTGTAGCAAACAAAATCGTGGAAATTCACGATGGTGAACTCGTGACATATCGGGGAAATTACGCTTACTACCAAGACAAAAAGGCTGAGGAAAGGGCTGAAGCTGAGACAAAGCGGCTGATTGCCGAGAAAGAAGCCAAGCGCAAAGCGAATAACGCAAAGCAAAAAGAGCGTGCTGCCCGCAAAAAGAACGCTGCGTAGCAAGGCCTCCCCTTAGCCGCAAGACGAAACTTCACACTTGTTTAGGCAGGAAAACTCATTTCTCTTTACCAGTTCAGACGGTGTGGATAGGCTGACATCACTGATCCCCAGTCGGCCATGCACAACACCCAAGCACGTCATGTCACTGCCGCTGGGGCAGCTTCGTCCATGACTGAAAGCGCTGAGCATGCACAGACTTGGGACGCTGTGGAGACTTACTTCGAGTGCATCACAACGTGCTCCCTCGATGATGGGGAATGCATTACACGCTGCGTAGAGCAACTCAAAGACACAGACGGCTAATTAATAGATACGAGACGACTATCAACGCAAAGCTGTCATCTCAACGGGCGTAATTGCAAGAGTCATACGTTGACCTGATCTCATCACTTCAAGATTTAAGGGTCGATCTACTCCATGTCGATCGATCGCCGAAACAACTTCAGAGGGATTGCTAATCGATTGACCATCGATTGACACGATCACATCATCGACTCGCAAGTTCCCACGATCGGCGGGGCCACCTGGCACGACTGATCGAATCACAGCTCCAGGAGGAGCAGTCGCCCCTGGTCTTGGGGCAGGAACCGTTGAAAGCCCCACACCCACCATGGGGTGACTCGCCCTTCCCTCCTTGACGAGCTGACTGGCGATCGCCCGTGCCCGATTGATAGGGATTGCAAAACCGAGACCTGCCCCTGGTCCTGACCGCACGAGGGTATTGATTCCAATCACATCACCACGAGCGTTCAACAACGGGCCACCCGAATTACCAGGGTTAATCGCAGCGTCTGTCTGGATGAGATCAAGACGCTTTCCTGCAATTCCCAGTTGTGACATGTTGCGATTGAGGTTGCTGACAATACCCATCGTCACTGTGTTCTCAAGACCGAAGGGATTCCCCACAGCGATAGCCCAATCCCCCACCTGAAGACGATCTGAGTTGCCCAAGGGCGCCGTAGGCCATGGCCCTCTTGTTTCCAACTGCACAACGGCCAAGTCGGTTAGAGAATCCTGCCCAATCACCCGACCAGCGACACGTCTGCCATCAGGCAGTCCCACCGTGACTCGATCCGCATTCTCCACGACATGAGCGTTGGTCAGAACCAAGCCTTGTTCATCAAAAATCACGCCACTTCCCTGCCCACGCTCAACCCGTGAACGCGGAGCCGATTGAGATTGCATCCCAAAAAAGCGGCGCAGGAATGGATCCGCCATCAAGCTCCTAGGGAGTCCATTTCCACCCATCGCCCTGACAGTTCGCTGCGTTTCAAGAGTGACAACAGCCGGTCCACTGCGTGCGACAGCTTGCGCAACGAACGACTTAGGTGCGACGGCTTGTGCAGCCCCTGCGGAGAACGCTCGAGGCGGTTGCATCAGCAACCCGGGGAATGTCAACGCACCAGCGCAAACCAATGAGAGCAAAGGATTAGACACCGCCATGGCCGCGATTTCATCAACGTGATGAGTCACCGTGACCATAGGAAGTGAATCCCCAGAAGAACAGACCCATTTCCTGCGATTTCATGACTGGATACGACCAGGGTCCGCAAAAGCAACGTCCCTTTGTCGACAAGGAGCGATGATGGAATGGATGGTTAGGCCCATCTCCGAGTTCTGCGGTGATTGCCATGCTCAGCAGCCTGTTTCCTCTTGTCTATGGACTGATCTTCATCGTCCTGTTGTGGCAAGCCTTTCGTGTGATGGGACGAGGGTTCAATGCTGCAAGCAAACCGCTTGTGTCGGAGAAAGTCGACCGGACAGGTCGCCTGACGATTCATCCAGAGCTTCTTGATGGAGAAGGACGCCTCACGGAGGAGGATCTTTTGACCGTGCGATTTGGCAGCGATAGTGAACCTCCAAATCCAACTTCGAACCCCGGTGAATAAGTTGGGTTGATGGCAACTGCTTGAGTTGTCCTATTGACTCGTAAAGGGGACTCCTAGGTGGATCAACGAACACGGATTGTGGCTGCGGTAATCAAATCCGTGAAACTGCCGCCCCGCTTCCGCTTAAGGCTGTTGAAAGAAGATCCTGTTCGGCTTGAACTCAGCCTGACTCCTGCCTACGGGAAAGACCCTATTCAGGTGGGACTGGTCGAATCGTTGGATCTAGTGGCGCGCCGAGATCGGGAAGGCCGCATTCCACGAGACCTACAGGGCACCTGGGACTGGACCGTGCGTCATGGCGATGTCAGCACAGGAGGCTGGAACCCCTATCTCAAGGAGGCACTGCAAACCATGTTCGAAACAGGGCTCCCAGCCATCGTTTATGAAGAGCTCACGGGTGAGGAATACCACCCTGTTGACGGGGCACGTCACATTCGCTGACGTCTGATTTAGGGAAGTTGTGAAGCACTGCAAACAGGGAGTGAGAATCCTCCCTGAGCTCAGCTAAACATGAATTCAATCCGGCCTTAAGGATTTCTTCATGGCCTCCATTTCTGTTCGCTTTGGTCCATTGGTGAGGCTCTTGGCGGCCTTCGGAGCCCTCAGCAGCATTTTGCTCGTTGGGATGATCAACTTTTTCAGCTAAAGGCGAGCGGCATTGGGCGAGTTCCCCATTGATCCCTTATTGCCAAGACTGCGAGCCAGTCTGGTTCCAGGTGCCACGGTCTTACTGCAATCACCGCCGGGTGCCGGCAAAACAACCCGGGTGCCCTTGGCACTTCTTGGAGAAATTGCAGGAACTGAGCCTCTGCCCGGTCGCTCCCTGATGCTTGAGCCCAGGCGACTTGCGGCAAGGGCTGCAGCAACCAGGCTCGCAGCCAGCCTGAACGAACCGCTTGGGGAACGCGTTGGCTATTCCGTTCGGCACGAGCAAAAGCGCTCCTCTCGCACGCGGATTGAAGCGATGACGGACGGGCTCTTCCTCCGTCGACTGCAAAACAATCCCGAGCTCACAGGGATTAATTGCGTGATCTTTGATGAATTCCATGAGCGCAGTCGAAACAGTGAATTAGCGCTTGCATTGGTTCGTGAAGCGCAGGAACTCCTCAGGCCAGATCTCTGTCTGCTGCTGATGTCGGCAACTCTGGATCTCACCAACCTGCGCGCCCAACTACCTCATGCACAGGTACTCACGAGCGAAGGGAAGGCCTTCCCTGTTGAGACGCAACACCTCTCACCCAAGGTGAATGAACCTCTCGAGGGGAGCGTTTTACGAGCGATTGAGCAGGAGATGGCCTACCTGCCCACTACGGATAACAGTGGTGAGAAGCCACCCACAGTCTTGGTTTTTTTGCCTGGATTACGGGAGATCGAACGTTGCCGGCAACGTTTACTCAAGTCAGGCCTACTGAGCCAATGGGACGTCATCGCTCTGCATGGAAGGCAATCCCTCGCAGAGCAGGGGCGGGCACTGAAGCCTTGCAACCAGAAGAAGGAGGGACGCGTGATTTTGGCAACGTCCATCGCCGAAAGCTCTCTCACCCTGGACGGTGTTCGCCTTGTGATCGATTGCGGACTCACTCGCCATACCCAATTTGACCCTGGGACTGGAATGGAGGGACTGATCACCGTGCCGGCCAGTCAGGCCAGTGCTGATCAGCGGCGAGGCCGTGCTGGGCGCCAAAACGCCGGTCGTTGCATCAGGCTTTGGTCTCCTGCCGAACAGCAACGTCGGCCAGCCCACGACATTCCTGAGTTGCAGCGAGCTGACCCTCAACCAACCGTGCTCGACCTCGCCCTCTGGGGGGCTGGTTTAGGCGAATCCTTGCCTTGGCTCGAGCCCCCTCCACGGGCCGCACTTCAGGAAGGTCGCCGGCAATTGCTTGCTCTAGGAGCCCTTAATGCAAAAGGATGCCCCACGAACACCGGGCAAAAGTTGGCTCGGTTTGGTGCCCATCCACGCCTGGGCCTGCTCCTACTTCAAGCGTGTGCCTTGGGGCGACCGCAACTAGGAGCCGATCTCGCCGCCATCCTCAATGAGCGCGATCTCTTAAGCCAGCACAACTACGGCAGTGACCTTTGGAGCCGCATGCTCTTTCTCCGGAACAACCGAAGCTCATCGCGAAGCACAGGGGATCGTGCAGCAGCTGATCGCCTCAGAACAGTCTTCGATCAGAGCCGTCGATGGCTCCAACAATTAGGTCAATTCGACCAGGAACAAGAGCACCAAGGCATTGAGGCGACAGACGAGCAAATCGCAGCTCAGCTGGTTGCAACAGCTTTTCCAGAATGGGTTGCAGTGGCACGTCCGGGACAACGCGGACAATTTTTACTTCGCCAAGGCCGCGGTGCGGCTTTGCAAGTCAGCGATCCGCTCGATGGCGCCGCTGCTCTTGCGATTGCACAGCTCGACCTCGGTGACACGAGAGCCAAGATCCGACTGGCCCTCCCCCTCACACAGCAATGGGTTAGGGACCTTGCCGATCAGATCGGCCACTGGCAAGAGCGAGTGCTTTGGGACGAGCAAACCAAGCGAGTCAAAGCAGAACGGGTCTTGCAGCTTGGTGCGCTGGAACTCGAGCGACAGACACAACAACAGGCGTCTTGTGAGCAAAGTCGGGATGTCTTGATCAAGCAACTACGCAAAGACGGATTAGCTGTACTTCCTTGGAGCCAGCGAACAGAACAACTTCGCAGTCGTCTCGCTCTGGCCCACCAACGGCTGGGAGCCCCGTGGCCGCTACGCACTCTCCAACACTTGGGAAAGCATCCCAACACCTGGATTGGCGACACTTTGATGGATTGCAGAGGTTGGGACGACGTCAAGGAAGAGCAACTGATGGAAGCCCTTTGGGGAGATCTCACCTGGTCGAACCGCCAGCAACTCGATCAGCTCTTACCAACGCAGATCAAAATCCCTTCAGGGCGCAATGCAGCACTGAACTATCAAAATGACGACATTGTGCTGTCGGTCAAGCTGCAAGAAATGTTTGGCAGCCTCGAGGGACCTGCTGTTTTGAATGGCCAACTCCCCGTGACGATTGAATTGTTATCTCCCGCAGGACGCCCACTTCAACGCACCCGCGACCTTGCTGGGTTCTGGCGGGGCAGCTACGAACAGGTGCGCAAGGAGATGCGCGGTCGCTATCCCAAGCATCCCTGGCCAGAGGATCCAACGAATGCCGAGCCCACGGCCAAAAGGAAGGTCCGCCCCTGAAGCGCTTTCCGATCGCCCCAAATGTATCCAAAGGGACAGCCAAGAGAACACTAAGGTTTGTTAAGATATTGGGGTATTGGAGTTTTACATGTCTGACACCTCATCTCGCTTCGGCTTCGTCAATTTCGCTGAGACCTGGAATGGTCGTCTTGCCATGCTTGGTTTCGTCATCGGCCTAGGCACCGAGCTTCTAACCGGTCAAGGCATCCTGACCCAAGTAGGTCTCGGTTGATTCGTTCAGAGCTAGGCCGAGTCCCAGCCTTCAGTCCCGCCAGCCATCTGGCGGGATTTTTTTATGGGAACCACTCACTAAGCCAAAATGGATAGATTCGCGCCGTTAGCAATGCTTCCCTTCTTTGCTAGCAATCGCCGTGAAGGAGCCAGGCTGCTGAGCAGCATGCTGGTTTTCCTAGCCATCGGATTGACTCAGGTTGACAAGACGTGGGGAATCATCCTGAGCATCGTTTCTGGAATCGTCTGCATCTACTGGGGATTGGCATACCAACGTCTTGAGCGCTGAATCACTTCCCAGCTACTCCGTCCGCGAACTCAACAACGCAATCGGCGTTTTGCTGGAGCGGGGTTTTGCTCCTCGGTTTGTTATCCAAGCAACAGTCTCGAGACCTCAAGTCAAAAAGGGGCATCTCTGGCTCACGTTGAGTGATGGAGAGGCGAGCATCACTGCTGTGGCCTGGGCCTCAAAATTAAAACAATTGGACTTTGTTCCTGCCGACGGTGACGGAGTCACCGTGATTGGCAAGCTCAATTTCTGGTCAGCACGAGCGAGCCTTGCTGTTCAAGTTCTCGATATGAGGCCCAGCCTGACCACCGTGTTGCGACGGTTTGAAACGGTCAAAGCACAATTGCTAGAGGAAGGCGTTATTGATCCCAGCCGGCATCGAAAGTTGCCGGCCTATCCCAACCGATTAGCCGTCCTCACAAGCGTTCCCAGCTCAGCACTCGCAGACATGCTGCGGACAGCACAAGATCGATGGCCTTTGAGCGAGCTTCTTGTGGTGCCGATCCCCGTCCAAGGGGAGGTTGCGCCGATCATTTGCGGAGTTCTAAATCGCCTTGCAGAAACACATCATCAGCTCGGATTGGACGCAATCGTGATCGCTCGAGGAGGAGGAAGCCGAGAAGATTTGATGGTCTTTGATGATGCGGAGGTTTGCCGAAAATTGGCAACCTTCCCTCTTCCAGTCGTGACAGGACTCGGGCATGAAGATGACCTCACCGTTGCTGATCTTGTGGCAGACCATCGAGCCGCAACGCCCACAGCCGCCATGGTCACGCTGATGCCGAGCAGAGAATCGGCACAACAAACAATCACCCAACGACGCAGTCGCTTAAGCGAGTACAAACGCTGGCGATTAGAGCAAGCCAACTCTCGACTAAGAGATCGACATTTGCTGCTCGATGCACTTCGACCTGAGGTAACCCTTCAGCGTCGTCGAGATCAGTGGCAACAGCGGCAGCAATTGTTGCGCGCTCTGTCACCCCAACGATGGCTCAATCGGGGGTTTGCGATGCTCAATACAACGAACGGCCAGCCCATTCAAAGCATTAATGACATCAGCCTCAATGAACAGCTACAAATCCTTCTCAAGGATGGTGTGATTCAGGCCGTTGCCAAAACCATTCAAGCGAATGAAACATCTAACTCAAAAACATCTCCTTAACAGCCATGCCTCGCAAAAAGCCCGAACCTACAAAGACATCTGAACAAGACACCTGGAAAGAAGATGCATCCAAGCTCAGCTATGAAGAAGCTTTGGTAGCTCTTGATGTGCTGCTAGGGCAATTACAAGATGATTCCATTCCAATAGCGGATTTACAAAGAAATTATGCTCGTGCCTCGATCTACCTCGATCACTGTGACTTACTTCTCAGCCAAGTAGAACAATCAGTTCGCCAGCTCGATCCGAATACCATGGAAGAACGCAGTCTCGACACGAGCAACAATGAATAAATTCCTTCCATGGACTTACCTCTTGCTCGCCATCGCTGGAGCCATCCTTCCTTGGCAAGCCAATCTCGAATTCATACAAATGAATGCCGGCGGTGGATTTGACCTCCAGACGTTTATCCAAGATGCCAACATCAATCCAGCCTCCCGCTCATTAAACAGGGATCTTTTCATTGCCGCATCAGCCTTCAGCATTTGGATCATTGCTGAAGGAAGAAAACTACAAATCAAGGGCTGGTGGATCACTTTAATTATGAGTTTCAGCATTTCCTTTGCATGCGGAGGCCCACTATTCCTCTATTTAAGAGAACGCAAGTTAACAGAGCTCAATTCAATGCAAGAAACAAAGTGAGACATTAAAGATCAACATCCTCGGCCTTGATATCGATTGTGACATCACTCGCTGGCCGAGAATCTTCAACGGCTGCTGCAGATGAATCACCAGATTTTTTAGAGGGAAACATCGATCCACAAGCAGGGCATTGAGCGTCGGTTGTCATGGTGCTCAAGCCACAGGCCTCACACGTTCTTACACGGCTCTGCAGCACCTTCCAGCCGATCCACCCCAAACCACCGAGAACAACTGGTAAAGCAAGCAGTGCAATGAGCAGGCCTCCAGCCAAATCAAGCAAGACACGGCCTGCTGCCGTAGGCAGCAACAACAGCGCTAACAGCAGCAACCAAAGGAGTGGAGGGAAGCGTCCCATCAATCAACACTCCAAACGAACGACGGTTCCATAATCGCTGTTTTTTTGCATTCAGGCATGGTTGGATCTGTTCGGATCCCTGCCATGCCTGAAAGAAGCCTTAGCTAGCTCAACACTCCAACATTGACCAAAATAAATCACAACACCCACCATCCAAACCCACAGGGTGAGAACGAGAACACTCCCAATTACTCCATACGCCTGGTAACGAGCCCCGAGAGAGAGAATGCTACGACTGACTGCAAGATTAAGAACAGTAAGAAGAAAGCCAATTAATAACGATCCTGGTATGAGCGGCTTAAACGGAACTCTCCGACTTGGAAGCAAAAATTGCAGAGAAAGGGCCGACACCGAAAACCCGAGAAATGGAACCATCAACCGACCAAATTGCAAGACCGGGATATGAGATAGAAAGGCACCAAGCCAAGGAATCGCGACAGATAACTCGGTCAAAGCAGCAGTAGGAATCATGCGCACATTGGCACTGAGCTGATCAAGAACAACTAAGAGGCCAATCAATATGACTACAAAAAAAGCTTCGAGTCTGATTCGAATAAACTGCACTGCTTGAAGCTTGAACGGCAGATTGCGTTGCTGGGGTACGATCACACCCTCCCAAAGCCTTGCAGAACCACGTTGCAATGTTAGATAAACATTACCCGCAGTGAGTAACAACACACCAGCACCTAACAATCCAGCCCCAAATCCCTGACGGACTAACTGCATTAGCGTGTTTTGCACAATCACTACCGCCGACGGCGGCAAAACACCACTTGCATAGGCAATAATCTTGCTCTCTAAGGCATCTTGCCGGCCAAGAAACCACGAGGCAATTGACAATGAAATGAGAAGGATCGGGAAGATCGATTGCAGCGTGTAATACGCAAATGCAGCACTCAGATCCACGCAATCGCACTTCGCCCAACGCAAACAGGCGCGCCAAAGACTACGAACCAACCTTCGCAGCCGGATTTGTTTAGCCATGGCAGCTGCTGGCACCAATCAAAACCAACGTAACGCGAGAAATGGCACAAAAAAAGCCACCCCTTCAAGGGATGGCTTTCTTCGTTTGGAATGTTTTTACCTGGCATCGAGCTATTTTCTCAGGGGGCTACCCCCCAAATATCGTCGCCGCTGCTGCGTTTCACAACCGAGTTCGAGATGGATCGGAGTGGTTCCACAGCGCTATGGACACCAGGATAGAAAATTCCCAAGGGTTGATCCCTGAGAACTGCATAGCTTCATCACCTCAACTTTCGTCTTGATGATGCAATCTGGATCAAATAAAGTTGTTTCAAGGCAAGAACCAAGTGTTGGTCAAGCCCTCGGTCTATTAGTACTCCTCCGCTGCATCCATTACTGAACTTCGACGTAGAGCCTATCAACGGGTGTTCTTCCCGTGACCTTACTGGGTTACCCCATGGGAATACTCATCTTGAGGTGGGCTTCCCACTTAGATGCTTTCAGCGGTTATCCACTCCACACATGGCTACCCAGCGTTTACCGTTGGCACGATAACTGGTACACCAGAGGTGTGTTCCTCCCGGTCCTCTCGTACTAGGGAGAAATCCTCTCAATATTCCTACGCATACACCGGATATGGACCGAACTGTCTCACGACGTTCTGAACCCAGCTCGCGTACCGCTTTAATGGGCGAACAGCCCAACCCTTGGGACCGACTTCAGCCCCAGGTTGCGATGAGCCGACATCGAGGTGCCAAACCTCCCCGTCGATGTGAACTCTTGGGGGAGATCAGCCTGTTATCCCTAGAGTAACTTTTATCCGTTGAGCGACGGCCCTTCCACTCAGAACCGTCGGATCACTAAAGCCGACTTTCGTCCCTGTTCGACTTGTAGGTCTCACAGTCAAGCTTCCTTCTGCTTTTGCACTCGTCGGCTGATTTCCAACCAGCCTGAGGAAACCTTTGCGCGCCTCCGTTACCTTTTAGGAGGCGACCGCCCCAGTCAAACTGCCCACCTGATACTGTCCGCTCCCCGGATAACGGGTGAACGTTAGAACCCTAGCTCTGAAAGAGTGGTATCTCACCATTGACTCCCTAGCACCCACGAGCACTAGATCAACGTCTCCCACCTATCCTGCGCATTCAGAGCCCGGGCACAATACCAAGCTACAGTAAAGCTTCATAGGGTCTTTCTGTCCGGGTGTATGTAGTCCGCATCTTCACAGACAATTCTATTTCGCCGAGCCTCTCTCCGAGACAGCGCCCTGATCGTTACGCCTTTCGTGCGGGTCGGAACTTACCCGACAAGGAATTTCGCTACCTTAGGACCGTTATAGTTACGGCCGCCGTTCACCGGGGCTTCAGTCGCCAGCTTCGCTTACGCTGACCGGCTTCCTTAACCTTCCGGCACTGGGCAGGCGTCAGCCCCCATACATCGTCTTGCGACTTAGCGGAGACCTGTGTTTTTGGTAAACAGTCGCCAGGGCCTCTTCACTGCGACCACATTGCTGTGGCACCCCTTCTCCCGAAGTTACGGGGCCATTTTGCCGAGTTCCTTAGAGAGAGTTACCTCGCGCACCTCGGTATTCTCTACCACCCCACCTGTGTCGGTTTCGGGTACTGGCAGTTATGCCTTAACGGGTATAGAGCTTTTCTTGGAAGCATGACATCACCAACTTCGCTGCCGTAGCAGCTCGTACTCACGCCTCAGCTCGGATCGTTTTCGCCGATCCTCAACGCCTCGAACGCTTGAACCAGTAACCAACATCTGGCTTGGCTAGCCTTCTCCGTCCCTCTTCCCAAAACATAACCGGTACAGGAATGTTGACCTGTTATCCATCGACTACGCCTTTCGGCCTCGCCTTAGGTCCAGACTAACCCTCCGCGGACGAGCCTGCCGGAGGAACCCTTAGGGTTTCGGTGCATGGGATTCTCACCCATGTTTTCGCTACTCAAGCCGACATTCTCACTTCTATGCAGTCCACGCCCGCTCACGCTAACGCTTCGCCCCACATAGAACGCTCCCCTACCATAAATCCGCAGCTTCGGTACAACACTTAGCCCCATTCATTTTCGGCGCAGGATCGCTCGACCAGTGAGCTATTACGCACTCCTTTGAGGATGGCTGCTTCTAGGCAAACCTCCTGGTTGTCTGGGCAATCCCACCTCCTTTATCACTTAGTGTTGATTTGGGGACCTTAGCTGGCGGTCTGGGCTGTTTCCCTCTCGACCATGGAGCTTATCCCCCACAGTCTGACTGCCTCGCTACACACAGGGTATTCAGAGTTCATCTCGATTTGGTACCGCTCTCGCAGCCCGCACCGAAATGGTGGCTTTACCCCCCTGCTGGAGCACGAGACGCTACGCCTCAACGTATTTCGGGGAGAACCAGCTAGCTCCGGGTTCGATTGGCATTTCACCCCTAACCACAGCTCATCCGCTGATTTTTCAACATCAGTCGGTTCGGACCTCCACTTGGTATCACCCAAGCTTCATCCTGGCCATGGTTAGATCACCCGGGTTCGGGTCTATAAACACTGACAAACGCCCTATTCAGACTCGCTTTCGCTATGGCTCCACCATTTCCGGTTTAACCCGCCAGTGCCTATAAGTCGCCGGCTCATTCTTCAACAGGCACACGGTCACCCTATTAGTAGGGCTCCCATTGCTTGTAGGCTCACGGTTTCATGTTCTATTTCACTCCCCTCCCGGGGTTCTTTTCACCTTTCCCTCGCGGTACTGTTTCGCTATCGGTCACACAGGAGTACTTAGCCTTACGAGGTGGTCCTCGCTGATTCACACGGAATTCCACGTGCTCCGTGCTACTCGGGATACAGCTAGGTCAGTTCAGTTTTCGTGTACGGGGCTTTCACCCTCTGTGGCGTGTCTTTCAAACACTTCCACTAACATTCCTGATCCACATTGCTGTCCCACAACCCCAATGGTCGAAACCATTGGTTTAGGCTCTTCCCCGTTCGCTCGCCGCTACTTAGGGAGTCGTTTTTACTTTCCTTTCCTCCAGCTACTAAGATGTTTCAGTTCGCTGGGTTGGCTCGCGCCAGCCTATAGATTCAGCTGGCCGTTCTAGGGGTTGCCCCATTCGGAAATTCCCGGATCAAAGCGTGTTTCCAGCTCCCCGAGACTTATCGCAGGTAACCACGTCCTTCATCGCCTCTGTGTGCCAAGGTATCCGCCGTGAGCCCTTTGTAGCTTGACCAATGTATCTCCAACACGCTTGCTGTCGTTGAAACAGATTCTTCTAACTTCTACAAGTAGAAATTAAAATCAAACTCTCAAATGCTCGACACATTTGAAAGAACATGCTGGAGTCTCGGCTCTTGCTCTTAGAATTAACACCATCCAAAAGTGAATGAACACTCAAGAATGATGCATCTATGAGATGCTTTATTCTTTCCAGACTTTTACTATGCAGTTGTCAAGGTTCGGCTAGACATCAAAACAATGCATTGATCTCTCAATACATTGAATCGAGCCCAGCATCCTATCAATCAAATCATGGAACCATTTCCATGTCTTAAAATGACAAGAAGCTAGGATCATCTAGCGGACACATCTAAATCACAATCCATACGAGTTCATACTCCAGGTTTTGGAGATGGGGATTCTTTGCAGTCAGTGGAGGTTAGGAGACTCGAACTCCTGACATCCTGCTTGCAAAGCAGGCGCTCTACCAACTGAGCTAAACCCCCTACACCGAATGGGCCATCCTGGACTTGAACCAGGGACCTCACCCTTATCAGGGGTGCGCTCTAACCACCTGAGCTAATGGCCCAGGAGTCTCATCCCTAATGGGTTGTGAACTAGACAAAGTTTAGGAACTAAAAATCTCCACTAAGCAGACAACCATTGCTGGAACTCTCTTAGCTTCAAAGTTGAGGTACCGATCGACCTAAGGTGACAGGATTTTGGCCTAAGAATAAAAAACTCAGACATCAAAATCGTTGTTTGTCTCCCTGTTAGGAGGTGATCCAGCCGCACCTTCCGGTACGGCTACCTTGTTACGACTTCACCCCAGTCATCAGCCCCACCTTCGACGTCCTCCTCCACAAGGGTTGGAGTAACGGCTTCGGGCGTGGCCAACTTCCATGGTGTGACGGGCGGTGTGTACAAGGCCCGGGAACGTATTCACCGCAGTATGCTGACCTGCGATTACTAGCGATTCCTCCTTCACGTAGGCGAGTTGCAGCCTACGATCTGAACTGAGCCACGGTTTATGGGATTTGCTTGTCCTCGCGAACTTGCTGCCCTTTGTCCGTAGCATTGTAGTACGTGTGTAGCCCAGGATGTAAGGGGCATGATGACTTGACGTCATCCACACCTTCCTCCGGTTTATCACCGGCGGTCTCTCTAGAGTGCCCAACTAAATGCTGGCAACTAAAGACGTGGGTTGCGCTCGTTGCGGGACTTAACCCAACATCTCACGACACGAGCTGACGACAGCCATGCACCACCTGTCACTGCGCTCCCGAAGGCACTCTCAAGTTTCCAAGAGATTCGCAGGATGTCAAACCCTGGTAAGGTTCTTCGCGTTGCATCGAATTAAACCACATACTCCACCGCTTGTGCGGGCCCCCGTCAATTCCTTTGAGTTTCACACTTGCGTGCGTACTCCCCAGGCGGAACACTTAACGCGTTGGCTACGACACCGGAGGGGTCGATTCCCCCGACACCTAGTGTTCATCGTTTACGGCCAGGACTACAGGGGTATCTAATCCCTTTCGCTCCCCTGGCTTTCGTCCATGAGCGTCAGTGATGGCCCAGCAGAGCGCCTTCGCCACTGGTGTTCTTCCCGATATCTACGCATTTCACCGCTACACCGGGAATTCCCTCTGCCCCTACCACACTCAAGCCCAACAGTTTCCACTGCCATGATGGAGTTAAGCTCCACTTTTTAACAGCAGACTTGTAGGGCCGCCTGCGGACGCTTTACGCCCAATAATTCCGGATAACGCTTGCCACTCCCGTATTACCGCGGCTGCTGGCACGGAATTAGCCGTGGCTTATTCATCAAGTACCGTCAGATCTTCTTCCTTGATAAAAGAGGTTTACAGCCCAGAGGCCTTCATCCCTCACGCGGCGTTGCTCCGTCAGGCTTTCGCCCATTGCGGAAAATTCCCCACTGCTGCCTCCCGTAGGAGTCTGGGCCGTGTCTCAGTCCCAGTGTGGCTGATCATCCTCTCAGACCAGCTACTGATCGATGCCTTGGTGAGCTCTTACCTCACCAACTAGCTAATCAGACGCGGGCTCATCCTCAGGCGAAATTCATTTCACCTCTCGGCATATGGGGTATTAGCGGCCGTTTCCAACCGTTATCCCCCTCCTGAGGGCAGATTCCCACGCGTTACTCACCCGTCCGCCACTAACCCGAAGGTTCGTTCGACTTGCATGTGTTAAGCACGCCGCCAGCGTTCATCCTGAGCCAGGATCAAACTCTCCGTTGTAGATCAATCCCTTTTGGTTCTCACCTCAGATTGACTTGCTTCACCCACGGGCCCAGCACTGGCGTACTGGTCGCAGTTGTCGCCCCCTTCCTCTGACAGAAGGATTCACAAGAGTGCAAATTTAGAATCTCTTCCTCGTTTGACTTTCCAGGATCTCAGATCCGGTCGTTGCTCCACATTGCGCACACCGACAACTCAATGGTTCGTGAAAACCCTCAAGTTGTAAGCACAATGCTTCTCTGCAACTAAAATGTTGTTGACGGGACCTCACACCTTTATCGCAATATCATTTAGTTCGCATTAAAACCTTTCGGCCTTAACTCGAACTAAACGCGATAAAAGCGTCAGTTCCTAAACTTTTTAATTGTCCAGGTTCTGGCTTTGCGTCCCCTTTCAGAGACGTGCGGCCTGCGGTCTCGCGACCGCCTTTGAAACTTACAACATCGTGGGATCGCTCCCCCAATCTCGTAAGCACCCTCAGAACACTTCAAGCTTTCGCTCTTTGCATCCCTCGGCTGCGCCTCGGAGTGTTACTCCCCCGCGCAGTCCAAAACCATAACCCAACACACACCCCCATTGCAACCCTTGAGGGAAAGCAACAGCAGAGCTCAACCCTTCAGCAGAAGCTCTCCCCAAGGCGCCAAGCGTTCCAGCTGCTTCTGAGAGCCAGCCGCCACCACAGGGAAGCCCATCTCTGAGAGATCCCAGCCTGGTTGCAAATGAGCAGGGTGAGGGCCGAGCCAAATCAAGGGGCAGCTCAGTTCAGTGAGCACGAGCCAAGCTGCAGCTAAGTCCCAAATTTTGGGAGTGGCCTCGAGCGCACCCGCGGTTTGGCCCATCGCCACACTGACCAAATTGAGGCTTGCAACACCCAAAAGACGAATTTTTCCTGGAAAGGAATGGTTTGGTCTTTTCTGGAGAACGCGAATGGATCTACTGCAAAGAGATATGCAAGAACTTCCAGCCGCAACCCTGCTTTCGGGGGTCAACCGTTTTTGATTCCGCCAAGCCCCTTGTCCTCGAATCGCAACGATCCTTTGGCGCAAAGAAGGGATATCGAGAAACGCCTCTGAAGGCTCACCATTCACGAATCTTGCAATCGAAATAGCCCAGTAAGGAATCCCAGCAGCGAAATTGGTGGTGCCATCCAAGGGATCAACCACCCAGTACGCCTGGCTCGACGGACACTCCTGGCTTCCTTCTTCACTGAGGACCCCCTCACCAGGGGCTATTTCGGCTAGTCCCTGAACAAAGGCAGCATCACTCCATCGATCACAGGCTGTGATCAAGCTTCCATCCGGTTTGACGTCGGACACGATGTGGCCAAAGTCATTGCGCTGATGTTCTGCAACTTGATCAAGTAAGAGATGCACTCGCTCGAGTTGCTGAGGAGTAAGCGGGTCAGGCACCCTGCTCAGCTCTGAAACACAGGAACTGGTGCTTCGCAAGGAGGACGATTGGGTTGCGGCTCGATGGGGACATCAATATCTGCCTGAGTTGGCTTTGTAGCTGGCAAATTGAGGGCTGGACATGCCAACACTTGATCAAGTCCGGTGCGACGGCGCAATTCAGCGATACTGACGTTATAAGCGTTGATTGCATTGGCGTAACGGACCTGAGCGTCAGTTAAATCACGCTGAGTTTCCACAACCTCACGTTGTGTTGTTACACCAGCTTGAAATCGTAGGCGGGCAATTCTAAGCGACTCAGCCGCTGTGAGGACCTCACTAGTGGAGGTATGAATGTTCTGGGACGCTCTGCGAAGATTGAAGAAACTATCTTCAACTTCTGAGCGAATGCGATCTCGCTCAGAAGCAAAGTTGTATTTGCTCTCTTCAGCACGCTGCTTATTTTGACGGTATTGAGCACGGGCACGCCCACCATCAAAAATGTTCCAGGTAGCGCTTAAACCAACGGCATTGCTGTAATTCCAGTTGTAATCATCCAGATCGATCGAGCCCGATTGATTGGACTGCCCCTGGTTCCGAGCTGTATCGAAACTATTAAAAATGCTCAGTACTGGCTGCACAGCAGCGAGAGCAGTGTTGGCCCTGCTGTTGTTGATTGAGATATCTAAGATGAATCGATCTAACTCTTCCCTAAACGCATAGGCAGCGATGATGCTTTCTTGAAGTGATGGTTGCCAAGTTCCAAGCACTCGAGTTGGATCCGCTGCTGTGGGGGTGACATCCTGCGGAAGATCCAGAAGTGAAGCTAAGGATCGGCGTGCACTGGATTGAGCAGCCAAAGCATTGGTGAGCACCAATCGGTCTCTCGAAAGTTGCGTTTGCGCTTCTAATACTTCCAGTTTATTCGCAACTCCAGCTTGGTATCGAGCACGGGCTTCACTCAAACTCACAAGCGAAGCACGAACCGACTGTTGACCGATGCGTACTTGTTCGTCTTGACGCTGGAGCTCAAAATAACTTGTTGAGGCCTGAAGCCTCAGCTCTCTCAACGCAATGAGGTAAGTATCACTTGCTTTCTCAAAGCTGTCGCGTGCTGCCGCTATTTGGGGAACACGTGAAGGGTCGATCAGATTCCACTGCACTTGGGCAGAAAAATTGGCCGACCAACGTCTTGTGTAAGTGTTTGGGTCACGTCCCGAAAACGATTCTCCTGTCAGAGGATTTTGCTGATTAAATGTAGAAACAAAATCAGGATTTCTATATTGCTCACCCTCTAGATATTGGGGCAACCCATTCGCAGTAAGGTTCACTGTGGGGTACCAGAGAGAAATCGCAGCAAGCAATTCCGACTTAGCCTGCTCAACCTGACTAGCTGCAGCCTTTAAGCCTGGATTATTTACTTCAACTAAGCGCTCCACCTCTTGCAGAGTCAAAGGGCGAAGTTCGCGGATCGTGACCTGAGAAGGAAGGTCGGGTAGGGCAAGACTATCGGGTGATGACAGTGCTTCCAAATCCTCAGGAAGAGTGGTTGCCGCAGGTGCAATTACCGATGGATCGGCCTTGGGACGTGGCCCTTTGATCTCAATGGCATTAGGCAGTGTCGACTGATCCATCAACAACGAATCAGAGGAGGCGGACTCGCCGTTAGTGACCTGAGCAAGTGCAGACGTAGCTGCAAAAACAGGCAAACAACCTGCAACCAGAAGAATATGAGCGGTTGTCCGAAGCACAACAAAACTGGAACTCAGAGGAGCTTAAGTGCTTTTTTCGAGAGAACCGAGTGCTGAGGCCACGATTTCAGCTGCTCCATGCACGATTCGGATCGGAACCGGCAAAATTTGCCGAATTTGATTCAACGTCATGTCGTCCAAAAACACCGGATCGCCTTGGCGGAGCATGACGGAAGGGAGCAAAAGCTGATCACCCAGGTCTTGATCAATCAAGCCATCAAGAAGGTCTTGTCCGGTCAGCAAGCCCGTGACGACTTCATTTTGCCCCCAGTAAGGACTTGGGAGCCCATGCAACGTCAGCTGAACTCCCTCCACCGCGTTAAGCCTCTTGATCACAGGTTCAAGAGCGGTTTCAACTAAACGTCCAACCACCCAACTGCTTTTCACGGGTTTCTCAACAGACTGGGGGAGGTTGGTGGTTGCCTCATCCAAAGAAGCAAGAAACGCTCGAATACTTCCAACGCCATTTTCCTGCTGAGGAAAATCTTCGTAGCTCGCACGCGAGGGCAAAGACAAACCAGCAATCAAATACCACTCGTCTGAAAGCCAGACAAAGCTGCTACCAAATTTGGCCTGAAACTCCCTCTGAAGAGGTTCCACCGCGGCAATCACCTTTCTGGCATCTACTGGGTTAACCGCACGTAAGCCATCGGAGGAAGGCCTGAACCGGGTCAGGCCAACAGGAACAACTGCAACTGAGAGCACTGCCGGCCACTCACCGCCAGCAAATTGAGCCAAATCCTGAATGGTGCGCAGCAAAGCCGCTCCATCGTTTTGATCAGGGCACACCACAACCTGCGCGTGGATCTGCAGATCGCGTTCAGCGAACCAGGTCAGTTGCTGCATGAGCTGACCGGCGCGTGGATTCTGCAAAAGGTTCGAGCGCAGCTCGGGGTCAGTTGCATGGACAGAAACGAATAAGGGCGACAGACGCTGTTGTTCAATCCTCTGCCAATCGGAGTCGCTCAGATTTGTAAGGGTTAAATAAGAGCCATAGAGAAAGCTCAAGCGATAGTCATCGTCCTTGAGATAGAGACTGCTGCGGTGGCCAGGTGGTTGCTGATCGATGAAGCAGAAGGCACAAGCATTGCTGCATTGACGCAATCCATCGAACAAGGCCTCTGTAAACACCAGCCCAAGGCCGTCGTCCTCATCCTTTTCCAGGTCCACCTGGTGAAGCTGCCCTGCTGCATCGCAAATCTCTAAATGCAACTCTTCCTCAACGATCAAATAGCGGTAATCGATCAGATCTCGGGGGCGAACACCATTAATGCTCAACAACTGATCCCCAGGCTCAAAGCCAAGGTCCTCTCCGATCGATCCCGGCTCCACCGATGCCACAACGGCGGGTGCAGGCTGGCGGGAGGCTCGCTCTGGATCAAGAGCCGCAACAGCCACACCTGCAGAAGGTTCATTCCACACGGGGCTGAAGCTCAACTCCGATCAGTTTGATGCCGAACCAGACCACCAGACCAGAAGAAGCACACCAAAGAGCAACCTATACACCACAAAAATCCTGGTGCTGTGGCTCTCGAGATACTTAATAAGCCAGTCGATCGCTAGCCAGGACACCACTGCGGCAGAACAGATGCCCACAAAAACAGGCAACACCCCTCCCGCGCTAGAGCCTGAGAATGCGTCCTTCAATTCCACCAATCCTGCGATCGTGATGGCAGGAATCCCTAACAAAAACGAGAAGCGAGCCGCATCAGCCCGCTTCCAGCCATCAAAGAGTGATGCCGTGAGGGTGCTTCCGGAACGAGAAACGCCCGGGATCAATGAAAAAACTTGAGCCAGACCAACAACAAGTCCGTCGCGTCCGTCCACCTGATTGAGCTGCTTCAGTCGGGGCCCGAGCAATTCAGCGAAACCCAACAGAAGCGCCATCACAATCGAGACCACAGCAATGGCCGGAACACTTCGAAGTGAGGAGGTTGCGTAACCAGGCCAATACAACTTGATGCACAAACCGGCAATCAAAATGGGCAGGGTGCCGATCAACATCGCAATCCCAAGCCGCGCCTCAGGTTCACGCCATTGACCGCGGCGGAACGCTCCACTGATGCCTTTGAGCACTCCCGCCAAATCGGCACGGAAATAAGCAATAACAGCAACGATGCTGCCTAGTTGAATCACGGCGGTCACCGAGAGGCCAGGGTCACCCCATCCGGCAAGTACGGGAACAACCTTGAGGTGGGCCGTGCTGCTGATCGGCAAAAATTCCGTTAGCCCCTGCACGACACCGAGCACAAAGTCACGCCAGCAAGCTTCCAGCAGTCCAGGATCTGGCGTCAAAGCGCTCGTTTAATGAGGGCAATAAGACTATGAGCCACTGCGTGCAAAGCCGCACGTGTTTAGGAAGACAAATGCGTTTCCATCATTCTTGGGCGCCAGATCCCGACAAAGGGCTCAAATCTTCTAATCTTCGAGTCCTTTAGTTACCCCATTCGGGGAAGCCCTTTTGCTGAGTGGTCTGATTCAGACGCCAACATCGGAGACGAAGGCCCTGGTGACGTCCCAGGTTCCAACGTTTTCGTTTTCTCGCTCGCTGTGCATATGGGCTTCAGCATTGGTTGTTCTGCCAGTCTTTCTTCAGGCGCCCTGGGTGCGCTTTCACCCATTTAGTTCTTGTTTATTCACCGCAGTTCTCCTGACAACAGGAATCTTGGCGGCACAGGTTGGCAATACGTCTTGGAAGGAATTCGGAACCCTGCTGGTGGGATTCAGTGGGAGTTGGCTCGCTGGCACCCTTTTTTGGGGATGGCTGCGCATGCATCCGGTCTTGCACATACCTGTGGAGGCCATTGCCTTACCTCTAGCCGTTGGAGGGCTTAACAGTCGCTGGAAGCTGAGCTGTTCCTTTTACCTAGCTTCACTCCTAGGCACAGCTATCACTGACATCACAATGGCTCTGACCAGGGTGATGTCATTTTGGCCAGAGGTTGTCAAAGCCTCATCAAGAGAAGCTCCCCAGCTGCTTAATGAAGCTGCAACATTGGTTTTGCAACCTGTTTCGCTCTTGATCCTCCTTTCATCAGCAGGGTTGATCGTCTGGTTAGCGAAGCAGTTTTGGACTCAATCAGCTCGACCTTCAGAGCACCAAAAGGCTTGGAGTGTTGCAGCTGCTGTCCTCTCCACCACTCTTTTAATCGATGCATTGTTTCTGGTGCTGTCGCTTTCAGTTCCAAGCCTGAGCGGTCTGATCTGAAACGAACTGCGAACGCATGGCTGTGCTGAGGCAGCAAAAGGGTTCTGCACTTGTAAGGTTTCCATACCGGCGCTGCCGGAAGTTCAGTTGCGAATCCCGACGGAGAGTTCAGATGAAGCGCCTGTTGTCCTGGCTGACGGGCTTGGTTGTGATCGCTGGCCTATTGATAGGCCTTCTCGTTCCCCCCAGTGTTTCTGCCGCTGAGATCAGAAATGTCGCAGACGACAAACTCGCCGAACGCGGCGACAAGGTTGATTTAAATAATTCCTCTGTGCGGCGCTTTCAGCAATTCCCCGGGATGTACCCCACCTTCGCGGGAAAGATTGTTTTGGGAGGTCCCTACGAGAACGTCGATGACGTGCTGAAACTCGACCTTTCAGAACGTCAGAAAGAATTGTTCGAGAAATATCGCGACAATTTCGTGGTCACCGCTCCATCGATTGCTCTCAACGAGGGCTTCGATCGCATTAACGACGGTCAGTTTCGTTGACGCGGATCCAAGCTTGAACCGCCAGGAACACTGGCGGTTTTTGCTCCCATGAGCAGCCACGCAACCTCTACCGATCCGATTGCGCCTGGACCCTGGGATGTGATCGTGATTGGCGCCGGTGCAGCCGGGCTGATGACTTGTTTGGAGCTTCCAAAGGGTCTGCGTGTCCTGCTCCTCAATCGAAACACGAGTAGGCGATCGTCTAGTCGCTGGGCTCAAGGAGGCATTGCAGCTGTCACCCGTTCCAACGACGACGCTGGAAGCCACGGAGAAGACACAGTACGAGCAGGAGCTGGGCTGTGTGATGGAGATGCCGTGCGCCTTCTTGTTGATGAAGCCCCGCAAAGCGTGCTCAGACTGCAAGAGCTAGGCATGGAGTTTGATCGCAACCCGGATGGGTCACTGGCGACCACCCTCGAGGCGGCACATAGTCATCGAAGGGTTCTCCATGTACAGGACCGCACAGGCAAAGCCTTGGTGGATGTCTTGAGAGAACGTGTGGATGCTCGTCCTGGTTTGCAGCATCGCCGAGGCGTTCGGGTGACCCAGCTCTGGGTGCAAAACAATCGCTGCTGTGGCGTCCAGGTCCTCGAAGGCCCAAGACTTCACTGGATTCCTGCCCGTGCCGTGGTGTTGGCCACCGGAGGTGGAGGCCATCTCTACACCAACACCACCAACCCAGCACAAGCCTGCGGCGAAGGTGTTGCACTGGCCTGGCAAGCAGGAGCCGCAATCGAAGATCTGGAATTCATTCAGTTCCATCCCACAGCCCTCAAGCTTGAACATGCACCTTGCTTCTTAATCTCTGAAGCCGTCCGCGGCGAGGGGGCTCTACTTGTCGACGGCTTGGGACAAAGCCCTGTCCATGAACTGGAAGGGAAAGACTTAGCCCCAAGAGATCAGGTCAGTCGTGCTCTGGTGCGTCGCATGCAGGCCCAAGGGGTCGCTCACATGGGACTAGACCTCACCCCCATCAACACTGAGACCTTGCTACGGCGGTTCCCAACGATCCTTGAGCGCTGCCACAGCTTTGGAATCAACCCACAGAACCAGCCGATTCCCGTGGCTCCAGCAGCCCATTACTGGATGGGAGGTGTCGCCACCAACTTGCAAGCTGCCACAAGCCTTCCTGGTCTTTACGCCGTTGGAGAAGTGGCCTGCACCGGTCTGCATGGAGCCAATCGGCTTGCCAGCAACTCATTAATGGAATGCCTTGTATTCGCTCGGCAACTTCGTGACATCGACCTTGGCAATCCACTCTCTAAAACAACGGAAGAAGAACGACGATCAGAAGCAACATCAGACAACGATCAAGGTCGTGGAGCGCTCAGCAAACAAGAACTAACCCAATCCATCCATTGGCTGAGATCGGAATGCTGGCGAGTTGCAGGCGTAGATCGATCAGCCCACGGCATGCAAGACGTATTGCAAACACTGCAGAAAGCCACACCAATCCTCGAAGCGATGACGCCTCTCAAGCTCATGCAGCAGCAACATCCTGGGCAGCTCACCCTACTTAATGAGAACAGGCGAGCGGAGCTGAACCTGATGCTGGATCTCCTGCATCGCCAGCAATCAAGCTCTTTGCTGTTGGAAGCTTGTTTGTTCCGGAAAGAAAGCAGGGGCGGACATTTCCGTAATGACACCCCAGCTCCCATGCCTCAATGGTGCTGTCATAGCCGCCAAGTCAAAGGCCAAGCCACCGGAACGAGAGCCGTGAGTACTTAAAGCCTGGATCTTGTGTTCAGAAGTCCTTGGAACCCTGATATCCAGAAAGACGGGCAAGCTCAGGAAGTTTTTTCACGCCAGAATCGAGCTCGCCGTTGATCTCCCACGTGGGGAATCCTTCAATCCCCTTGCTTTGACACAGCTTGGCTTCATTGTTTTGACCTGTTGGGGCGCACTCAACAACCTTGAGGGTTTTGGCAGCTTCCTGACCGAACATCTCCTTCTGTTCATGGCAATGAGGGCACCAATAGGCGCTATACATCACCGCTCCAGAAGCCGTGAGGTGTTCGGCAAGAGAGATTTTTGCTGGGTTGCTTTCAGTGAGCACCGGCGGAGGTGCTCCTGGGCCTGTAGCTACAGCATCCGGACGTGCAGGATCGAGAACTGAAGCCCAAATCAGGCCACCAAGCAACACGGCCAGCGCGAGAAGGAAACCCCGAAACAGAAGTTGAGAGGGGTCGTCCCACCCTCCTCCGGCCAATGACAACACCAACAAGGTGAGGGAGAGAACCGCCGAGAGAACGCAGAAAAAGCAGAAGGCCTGGATCTTGATCACCATCAGACCCACGAGCACCAGGCTGAACACAGCCATGACAAGTGAGACCGTGAACAAGCCCCACCAGGTGCGACGGGACAAATCAGCTTTGTTCTCTGACAAACCTGGGAGCAAGGGCACAACCGCCATGACCAGAACGGCTAGATAGGCAATCAAGCCTGAAAAGGAGAGGGGAATGCTGAAGCCATCCCCTTGAAACAACGTGCCCCAAGGACTATTCAGGACCTTGTCACAACCACCCGCACCCATCGGACAGGTGAGATCCCCAAGCACTCCCCAAAATTTGAGAGTGATCGAGCCCGTATCGATGACGCCGACCGTGGCCAAAACGGCCATGACAATCCGAACCCATTTCGAGCCTTGGTCCTGCCGGCGTCGGCTGGTGAGACGCTGAGTTGCCATTAAGGCCGATCAATTACCCATGATTTTGGCAGCAAAGCGTGAGCAATTCAGCGTTTACGCATGGGTGTTATACGTTCATCCGCTTCTAAACTGAGGGATTGCAGGGTCATGCCATGGCCGTGGACGCCAAAACAGGCAACAGCCTCTCGGAACGGCCAACAGTGGCCTTCGCCCATCTGGGCTGCGAAAAAAATCGCGTGGATACAGAGCACATGCTCGGACTTCTCGCGGAAGCCGGCTATGGGGTGAGCAGCGATGAAAACGATGCCAACCTTGTGGTGGTGAACACCTGCAGCTTCATTCAAGACGCCCGCGAAGAATCAGTAAGAACCCTCGTGGGACTTGCAGAGCAAGGCAAGGAGCTGATCATTGCTGGATGCCTGGCCCAGCATTTTCAGGACGAGCTTCTGGAGTCGATACCAGAGGCAAAAGCGATCGTGGGCACCGGCGACTATCAACACATCGTGGAGGTGCTGCAGCAGGTAGAAGCGGGCGAACGAGTGAATCGTGTGAGTCAAACGCCAACCTTTGTGGCCGACGAAAACCTGCCCCGCTACCGCACCACAGGTGAAGCCGTTGCCTATTTAAAAGTTGCTGAAGGCTGCGACTACCGCTGCGCGTTTTGCATCATTCCCCATCTCCGCGGAAATCAACGCTCAAGAACGATCGAATCGATCGTGGCTGAAGCCCATCAGTTGGCAGAACAAGGGGTTCAGGAATTGATCCTGATCAGCCAGATCACCACCAATTACGGCCTAGACCTCTATGGCAAGCCCCGTCTCGCCGATCTCCTTAAGGCACTCGGCGACGTGGAAATCCCCTGGATTCGCGTGCACTACGCCTACCCCACGGGACTTACCCCTGCCGTTCTTGCGGCCTACCGAGATGTTCCCAATGTGCTGCCCTATCTCGATTTACCGCTTCAGCACAGCCATCCTGAGGTTTTGCGAGCCATGAATCGGCCATGGCAAGCGGATGTCAATGAGCGATTGCTCGATCAGATTCGTGAACAACTACCGAATGCGATCCTTCGCACCACATTGATTGTGGGATTCCCCGGCGAAACAGAGGATCAATTCGAACATCTGGCCGGTTTCTTAGAACGTCAACGCTTTGATCACGTTGGGATTTTCACCTTCTCACCAGAAGATGGCACGGCTGCAGCAACTCTCCCTGATTCAGTGCCAGACGAGATTGCCATCGCGCGCAAGGACAAGTTGATGACTTTGCAACAGCCCATTTCCGCGGCTCGCAATGCCTCCTGGATTGGCAAAACCGTGGATGTCTTAGTTGAGCAACACAATCCCTCCACCGGAGAAATGATTGGCCGATGCTCCCGATTCGCGCCAGAAGTGGACGGAGAAGTGCTGGTGCAACCCGGGGACAACGGACTGCAAGTGAATCCGGGAACCATGGTGCCCGTTCAGATCACAGGAGCAGACATCTACGACCTCTCCGGGCATGTGGTCAGTGCTGCTCACATGGTCGCCGCCGCTCGCGCTGCGACGTGAACAGAAGCCCCAGCTGGCATGAACGTCAACGCACAATTTTTCTTATTGCCTCGGGGGTAAGCACCGCTGGTTCTTTCGCAGGTCTCACCGCCAAAGGCTGGATCTTGATGAGCGGCACCGACAACGCCATGTTGCTCGCCCTGCATTTTGCTGCGCTCTCTCTCCCGACCCTGGTCGTGAGTGGCCCTGCTGGTGTTCGGACCGATCGAATTGGCTGCGAGCAGGTACTGATTCAGGCGCAGTGGGCACTCCTTGGGGCAGGGCTCCTTGCAGCCCTATCGATTCCTCTTTTGGACGGCACAGCCCAGGTTGCAGTGCTGCTCGCCAGCACTCTGCTGATGGGGATTGCCGGTGCCTACGAACTCACTGCCCGTAATAAATACTGCGCGCTGCTTGTGGACGATCCACGAACATTGGCGCCCTATCTCGCCAGTTTTTCAGTTGTATTCAATGTTGGGAAATTAGTCGGTCCTCCCCTGGGGGGATGGCTTGTGGCATTAACAGGACCCGCTACGGCCCTGAGCCTTGATGCCCTCACCTATCTTTTGCCAATTGCCAGCGTGATCTGGCTGCTGAAGCCAAACAAATCCATTGAACAACTAAGCAGCACGAGAGATTCCGCCACTCTCAACTCAGCTTGGAAAGAATGCGGACCCGTTTTGCGGCATGTGCTGAAGTTCACAGCCTTGATTTGCATGGTTGGGTTCTTCCACCCAGGTCTGGCACCCCTGATTGCCGCCGACACACTCGGGCCAACCCCTCAAGACCTTGGTCTGTTCACAAGTGTGCTGGCTGCTGGAAGCATCACCGGTGGGATCGTTTTGCAACGCAATAGCCACAAATTCAGCAGCCGTCCTGGCCTCACGCTGGGTTGTTTCGCCTTGATTACAGCCGTCGCTCAACTTGGGATGGCTAGCAGCCGATTTATTCCCATCGTGCTGCTGATGGTTTGGCTCATCGGCGCGGGAACAGCTGGCCTTCTCAGTAGCGCCAATCTGATCACGCAGGTTGGCTCGAAGCAGGTGCTGAGAGGCCGAATGGCCGGGTTGAGCCAAATCGCTTTTTTGGGTGGTGGAGGCTTAAGTGGTCTGATCGCAGCTCAGCTCACGATCACCTTTGGACTCCAAGCAACATTTGCGATTGCAGGAGGGATCGGCCTGATTCTCTCCCTAGGGGAGATCTGGCGTCGCGGTGGAATGCCGATGAACGAGGTCAAATCAGCTTGATACTGCGCAGAAGAGTGCTGAAGGCAAAAGCTGCAACCAAACCGGCACCCACAAGACCTAAATAAATAACGACGCCCATAACAGACACAGATTGCAGCAACCATTAGATCAGAAACCCTGCCGAGTTGCGTACAAACACGCTTAAGCTTGTGCGCATCGAAATCTTCGGATTGACAACCGGTCTGCATTGAGGGTCGGCCGGCTTCCACGAACGCTTAGCTCTCCAGTTACGAACATGCGCACTCTTTTCATCTACCCCGTATTCCCCAAGACATTCTGGAGTTACGAAAAAATTCTGGAACTAGTCAACCGAAAGGTACTGCTGCCGCCCTTAGGCCTGGTTACGGTTGCAGCCTTACTTCCCCAGGAATGGGAGATGAAGTTGGTGGATCGCAACGTGCGCGATGTGACCGATGCCGAATGGAATTGGGCAGAGCTGGTGGTGATCTCAGGAATGATCGTCCAGAAGGACGACATGAAACAGCAGATCAATGAAGCAAGGCGCCGCGGCATTCCTGTGGCTGTGGGAGGCCCCTACGCCAGTTCCACCCCTGATGCGCCGGAAATTGCGGACGCCGACTTCAAGATCTTGGATGAGGGAGAAATCACCCTACCTCTGTTTATCGAAGCCATCCAAAGGGGTGATAGCAGCGGTCGATTTAGCGCAGAAGGAGAAAAACCAGATGTGACCTCCACTCCAATCCCTCGCTTTGACCTGCTGCAGCTCGAAGCTTATGACTCAATGAGCGTGCAGTTCTCTCGAGGATGTCCATTTAATTGCGAATTTTGCGACATCATCGTTCTCTACGGCCGCAAACCACGCACAAAAACACCTGAGCAGTTGATTGCTGAATTGCAATCTCTTTATGACCTCGGATGGAGACGTTCGATCTTTCTGGTGGATGACAATTTCATCGGCAATAAGCGCAACGCGAAGCTTTTGCTTCCGGAAATCAAAGCCTGGCAAGAACATCGAGGCTACCCATTTAGTTTTGCCACTGAGGCCTCAGTTGACCTAGCCGATGACGATGAAATGATGCGAATGATGCACGAAGCTCGTTTTGAAAGCGTGTTTCTGGGTATCGAAACTCCAGACGAAGCCAGTTTGGAAGTTGCGAGAAAAGTTCAAAACACTCGCAATCCCCTTGACGCCGCTGTTGACAGGATTACGGCCAATGGCATTCGGGTTATGGCCGGATTCATCATTGGCTTTGATGGAGAAAAGGATGGTGCCGGTCTCCGGATCGTTGATTTCGTGACCCGTACAGGCATCCCTGCAGCAATGATGGGAATGCTTCAAGCTCTTCCCCAGACAGCCCTATGGCATCGCCTTGAGAAAGAAGGTCGCCTGATTCAAGACGAATCGGCCGCCAAAGGAGTGAATCAAACTAATTTGCTTAATTTCAAACCAACCCGGCCCATTCGTGACATCGCCAACGAATATGTTGAAGCATTTTGCACACTCTATGAACCCAATGCCTATATGGATCGGGTTTATTCCTATTACTTAAAAATGGGAGCTCCACGCTGGAAAGGCACCAGCAAATTACCAACTTGGACTGATATCAAAGCACTTTCAATCGTAATCTGGCGCCAAGGCATCAAACGCGACACGCGCGGACGCTTCTGGCGCTATCTCTTTGGAATGGCACGCCAGAATCCAGCCATGCTTGAACAGTTCATCGTTGTGCTTGCACACAATGAACACTTCATGGAGTACAGAGCAATTGTGCAAAAGGAAATCCGCGAGCAGCTGGAATCACTGCCACCGGAGGAACCCAGCAATTCACGCGAGCTTCAGCCTGTTTAGAGCATTAATCCTGAACGTAAGGGCTTCCGTCCTTCAAGCACTGTTCAGCCTTTTGAAGCTCCCGGCCTAAATACAACGCATGATCCAAACGGCTAAGGAAATAGTTCTCCTCTCCTTCGCTTAAGGCAATGCCCACTTCTTTTGCTGTGCGCCCACGCAACACGGCAGATGGTTTTCTAGGGCCACCTTGGCGGCAAGCAATCACTTTCCCGGAATCGGGATCTCGAGCCAGGCCTCGTTCATCAATCGTGTTGCCGTAGTGCTCAACGACCAACTCAGCCGCAGCAGCGTCCACTCGAATCAAGAAATAACCCAGCGGATCCAGAGCTATAAATCGCTGCGACAACTGATCATCAAGCTGAACACACGCGTTTGGGTCAATGACGGTGTTGATCTGGTTCAATCTGGCTGAGATGCTCTTCTCAACTTACATAGCAAGAGAGGGAGCCTCTTTTCGAAAAGGGAGTTCCGCATTGATCGCTTCAATCTCCTCCAGCATCAGTGGATTGACCTTGCCTAGCCAGCCACGTATCAGCCCATCCATTTGAGGCTCATACCAGCGATGGAGGCTGGTTTGAGGCCGAGCCACAAACCCACGTCGTCGTTTATGACTCCCTCCTGCACCTGGGTCAAAACTCTTCAATCCTTGCTTCAGCGCCCATTCAATCGGGGCGTAATAACAAACCTCAAAATGCAAACAATCAATCTCTTCATGACTGCCCCAATAACGGCCCCAGAGCGACGCATCATCATGAACACAGAGTGACATCGCAACTGGTTCACGCGGGTTACCACGATGGGCACTAAAAAGAACAATCCGCTCCCGTAATGAGTTCGTCGCTAAAGCATCGAAAAACGACGCCTCGAGATACTTACTACCCCACATCCCCCAACGAGCGCAGTGCTGTTCATAGAACCTATGCATGCATTGCATCAACGCAGGGTCAAGGTCTTCACCACAAAGAGGCGTAATTTCAAGTCCTGCCTCACGAACCGCCTTCCGCTCTCGTTTGATATTGCGCCGCTGATTAGCATTAAATCCTGCTAAATAGTCGCTGAAATCGGACTGATCATCTGATGTCCAGAGACTCTGCTGATTCAACCAAGAGGCACAACCTGCCGCTTCTGCCAAAGGGCGCCAGAGCGGGTCGACATAGAGAAAATTGCAACTAAGGATGCCATTATTCTGCGCAAAAGCATCAATCAACTCCATCATGAGTTGAGTCAATGCTGCAAGATCTTCATCCGCAGCCACATGAAAACGATAGCCCTGTACCGGGCTTACCGGGCTCATCCCAATCAACTTTGGGTAATAACGAAGACCAAGATCACCAGCGAGCCGAGCGAACGCTTGATCAAATACAAATTCCCCGTAGCTGTGGCCCTTGAGATACAGCGGAGCAACCGCACAAAGATGGTCCTCTCCGCGCCACAGGGATAGATGCAGCGGCTGCCATCCCTGATCGGGGGCAATGCTTCCAGAATCCTCAAGAGCAGCGAGCCAATTCCAGCGATAGAAGGGAATGGCTTCAGGACCAAGCAGTTGCTCCCACTGCTGTTCGGGAATCTCTCGAATCGAGCGATGCCATCGAGCCTTCAGGGATGCCATAAACGGCGAAGACAGCGGCGAAGGTGAAGACCCTAACCAGTGAGAGCTAACAGAGTCACACTGAACACAAGCCAGATCTGTCCAGCCTGCTGTGAACCGTTCGACTCCAAACAAAACGCAGGTGGCATTCACACTCTTGGCGCTCAGCTTGATGCTCAGTGGAGGCGCTGTCCAAGCAGGGCTCCTGCAGCCATTGCTGCAACTGATGCGTCCAAAACTTGAGAGACAGCTTGCTGATCAATGTCAACAACTCGCGAAACAAGCCCTAAAGGGCGCTGATCTCAACCTTGAACCACTGAGCAGCATGGGAGAGCAGCCTTGTCAGGCGATAGCCAAACCGGTCGGTGAATGTCTTATTCGTGAAACCAGTCGCAGTGGAAGAGAACTGGGTGTCATCAGCGAATTGTTGTCTGGCCGTATTGGAGATGACGCCGAAGTTGTGATCAAGCGCTGTCTGGCATCGCTGCTGGGACTTCAAGCAACAGACCTACAGGATGTCCCCCTGAGCGAGATTTTTCAGCGACTGCGTCGATAACGAACCACAAGCTCATTCCCGCTCAGTCGATCAGCCGATACCAACGTCCAAGCATCGGGCTGCGATAGCGCTGTTGGCATTCTGAATCCGTCGCTCGGAATCCAGCTGAAGCGACCACCCAGCAGGCATGGGCTCATGGTCAACTGCAGCTCATCCACCTGATCGGCTTCCAGTAGTGATCCGCAAAGACCAGCGCCTCCAAGAAGGACAAAGCGCTGAAAACCCAATGCAGCAAGCTCAACCAAGGTGCTTCCCCAAGAGGGTTGCAAGCGATGAGTAGAGAAAAAACCCTCTGCTGACATCCGATCTGGGGTCAAGAGATGACGCTCAAGCGCTTGGTGGAAAAACGGCCATTCCTGACAAAAGTCGGGATGGCGGCTCACAACAAAAGCCGCTGGCTGCAAGAGCCTGCCGTCTTGCTTTCGCTGAGCCAACAGCTGTGGATCATGAATCAAACAGGTGCAGCGATGGGCTCGCAGTGTTCCTGCACCGATCAACACAGCATCAGACCAAGCCAAAGCTTGCTCAAGCACCCGCCGATCACCGGCACCGCCTAGTTGAGCAGCACCACCTGAGGAAGGTGCAAGCCGTCCATCCAGGCTGACAGCAAGCACTAGACGAACCAATGGTCGCTGCACGTCGAAGTGGGCTCAGCCGTTCACGACGGCATGCATTGCTTCAGGCATTGCATTCAGCGCCGGAGCCTCGGCATAGACCTCTGCAGCGTTATTGGGGCTTTCCTGAAGTCGAACCTTATGAAGCTGCGCTCCAATGGCGCGCACGGGAGTGGTCAGTCGATCAACGATATGAAGGGCAATGTTCTCAGCGGTAGGGACACAATCGGCGAAATGGGCGACGTCCTTATTCAGGAAAGTGTGATCAAAAGGCTCAACGACCAGATCGCTCACGAGACGTTGAAGCGCTGCTAAATCGCAAACCATCCCAGTACGTGGATCAATGCTTCCGCGAACCGTTACGTCGACTAGATAATTGTGGCCATGGCCATGGGGTCTGGCGCATTTGCCGTAGATCAGCTCATTTTCTTCCTGGCTTAGCTCTGGTCTTGCCAGGCGGTGCGCAGCAGCGAAGTGAGTGCGGATGGTGAGATAGGCGTCCATGGTTTGTCCGAGGTAGTCGGCCCACAGGCCAGATGATTCATAAAGGCGCAGCGCCACAAGCGGGAGCTGATTGGCCAACCGAGACCAAATAATTCGAACAAGAGCTTCGGTGGTTGGCAGGCAACCCTCCGAACTGGAGACATCGAATTCTGGCCAAGCCTCATTGAGGAAGCGGAAGTCGAGTTGTTCAGTCACCTCCGAACGAATCGCATGCTTCACCTCAGAGAGATTCAGCACCATGCCGTTGGCGTCAAGACCACCGGCCATGGACACGATCAATTCGTAGTTGTGTCCATGGCCAGGGGCCATTGCACAAGATCCAAAGCGGGCAGCATTGTCATCAGCACTTAATTCCGGCAACCAGTAACGGTGACTGGAGCTGAAACAGGCTCGGCGGGTGATGACACAGCCACGACCTTGGCCGTGCGGTGCCGTCGTGATGGCATCAGTCATGACGTGGTCTGACCAGCGATCATCCTAGTGAGTTCACCCACCTGCCGAATGATGGCTGACGGCGCGACCACGACACCACACCCTTTGAAGGCCCGTCTGGGCGGACGCAACCTTTATCTGATCGGAATGATGGGCAGTGGCAAAAGCAGCACAGGGCGCCCTTTAGCCCAACGACTGGGCTATGGCTTCGTTGACGCCGATGGAGTCGTGGAAGCGCTGGCTGGCCGCCCCATTCCCCAAATCTTTGAAACAGACGGTGAGCAAGGGTTCCGAACCCTTGAAAGCCAGGTGCTGCAAGCAATTGGCCAACGCCATTCGCTCGTGGTTGCAACCGGTGGTGGGGTGATCACGCAACCAGAAAACTGGGGTGTTCTGCATCAAGGGATCGTGATCTGGCTTGCCCCTGAACGGGACCAACTGCTGGCGCGTCTCCTTGTGGATCCAGGGGAAAGGCCATTGCTTCAGGAGCATGATCCTGCCGCTGCTCTCGACGCGATCCTTGAAGCTCGTACCCCTCTTTATGCCGAGGCGGATTTACGGATCACGGTGGGCGACGAGACGGTGAACGCTGTGACAGAGCAGATTCTTGAGGCCATTCCTGGCATCCTCAAACCCCATGAGCTCATGTTCCAGGCTCCAAACGCACCGCAAACCACTGAAGATTGAGCCCAGGCGCCAGTTCGAGATCGCACGCCGTATCCAACAGCCTTTCTGCGGCAGCAGCAGCAGACCCAAAATCACGCAAATCACTGGGTAGCACTGACATATTTTCCAGCTGCTCCGTCAGCCATGTCAGGGTGTCGTCGGAGCTGAGCAGTCGTTCTGGCTTGCCAGGCTCGAGTACCACGTAGTGATCACAAGCACGAATGAGGGGATCGGACATGACTCGGCCACTGCTGGCACTGATCATGGCCGTGCTTCTACTCGTTGGGCCCTCAAAACCAGCCTTAGCGGACAACACCCAAAACAGCCAGCAACTCGAAGCCCGCCTTGAGGCATGGCCAGCTTGGCCGGATCCAGCTCCTCTGCCGCGGCCACGCGCCAACCAGGACCTGGTGTACCCGGATTGGTTTGAAGGGCTTTGGGAGGTGGAAAGCCTTGATCTTTTAGCGAACGGCAAGGTGGACGAAAGCTTGCCCCCATTGCAGCATTTGGCCCAGTTTCAGCTCAATCAGCACAACGATGTGGTGGGAAATCGACCGTTTAATGCCAAAGCCGTTGGACAAGCGCTTTTAGGCAAGCAACTGCTCAGCGTGGAGCAAGCCCCTCATCAGGTGAACCGTCAGCTCGCTCGACTGAGCAACGATCGACTACTGGAAACGACCGTGATCGGGAGGGAAAAAACCTCGATCGACACCTCAGTCTTTCTGAGTGATGAGCTTGTTCTTCAGGTCATGCATGGGGCAAGAGCACCAAGGCTCAGCAGAATTGAAACCCTGAGTCGCTATCAACCATGTCCAGACCTTCCAACCGCTGAAAACATCAGCCGAATCTGTGTGGAGCAATGGCAACAGACCTATCCAGCCCCCGGGGAAGCCAGCGAATCTTTTGTGCAACGAGCAAGCCGCTACAAGCTCACGCTCACACGGCTGCAGGATCCTGCTTGAACACACGAGCCTCCAGTCGATCGCGCCACTCAAACAAAGGCTGAAGGCGAGGATGATCACTGAGCCCGGCAACGCCTCGACCAGCCAATTGGGACCCTGATGAAGCGGGAAAGCGCAACAGGGAGAGCTGCGCCGCTACTGCCAAATCCGCAAGGCTGAGGGAATCGCCAACCAAGACGCTGTCTGGAGTCAGGCCATCAGCAATCGCGATCAGGTTGTGGAGCATGGCGGAACGCTCCTCCTGGCCAAACAGCTCATTCACCCCACTCAGCCAACCCGTCGGCACTCCGGTCATCACCTGCCTAATTGGGCCAGGTACGTCATCAGGCAAGAGGGCCGCACGCAAATCAGGATCATCCACCGCCGCTTGAAGCAGAGCCGCGCGGACGGATCCGGCAAGCGTTGTATCAGCCCAGTCTTCAATCAAATGAATCTGGGCCACAGATCGAGGGTCCTTCGGGAAGAGCGGTGGTTCGGGCTGCAGCTCATCCAAATAACGACAGATCGCGCTGGAATCTGCCACCACCGTGTCGCCATCCACGAGCACCGGAACTTGTCTTTGCCCTGACAAACGGAACACGGCGAGTTGCCCGATTCCAGGTGTGACCTCCACTTCTCGAAAGCTCAAACCCTTGGCATGCAATGCCATCCTCACCTTGAGGCAGAAGGCGGAATGACGGAATTGATGCAGCTCCAGCATGACCGTCTTTGCCCTAAGCCGGCAGAGTAGCTATCAGATTCATATCCCTGCCAGGACCATGCGCGAGTTTTTCGTCAATGTGACGCGTTACCCGCGCTATCTCATTGCCTTCGGTCTTGGAGTCCTCAACTCCGTTGCGAAGCCCCTGCTTCAGCGGCTCAGCAATCCCGTCACTGCCGTTGCTCTGATTGGGGCTTTGATTAGTGGATTGATCACCCTTGGGCTGGTGCTCCGTGCCATGGTGACTACTACAGCACCACTGAGCTGACGATGGCCCAGGGACGTCGAGTTGAGCGAGTAGCCGCCTTAATCCGCAAGGAAACCAGCGAGCTGCTCATCCATGGGATCCGTGACGAACGAGTTCATCAGGGGATGGTGAGCATCACCGAGGTGGAGGTCAGCGGCGACCTTCAACATTGTCGAATTTTCGTGAGTGTCTTCGGCGAACAAGCGCAAAAAGACGAGGTCATGGATGGCCTTGAGGCTGCAAGAGGGTTCCTACGTGGGGAGCTGGGCCGTCGGTTGCAAATGCGCCGAGCCCCTGAAATCGTCTTCAAGCTCGATCTTGGGATTGAGAAAGGCACCACAGTGCTCCATTTGCTTGGGGAACTCGAACGGGAGCGGGATGAACGGGGAGATGTAACGGAAGGGACCGAACTCCCGGACAATCCATGAATGCGGACGAGCTTCGTCAGGCCGTCGCACGATTGTTGGTGGTGCGCGCCAGCGGTCATGCCACAGACCGGCAAAGGCGATACCCGCGCTGGGAGCTAAGCAATCACGAGCTAGAGCAGCTGTTAAGAGCTGGGGTCGGGGGGGTGATCCTTCTCGGAGGAACATCAACAGAATTGCAACAGCGCTGCCGCACATTTCAACGCTGGGCTGGGCAACCAATCCTGTTATGCGCTGACGTTGAAGAAGGCGTTGGCCAACGCTTTGAGGGGGCCAGTTGGCTCGTACCACCGATGGCGCTCGGACGGCTCCATCGGAAAGATCCGAAACAGGCCTTGCAGCTTGCGGAACAATACGGACGTTGTTGCGGCAATCAGGCGAAGCGCTGCGGGCTGAATTGGGTGCTGGCTCCGGTTTGCGATGTGAACAGCAACCCCAATAACCCGGTCATCAACGTGCGGGCCTGGGGAGAAGATCCACACACCGTGGGGGAGTTAACAGGAGCCTTTCAGCGTGGATTGGCCGCTACAGGTGTCTTGGGCTGCGCCAAGCATTTCCCTGGCCATGGCGACACCGCCACCGACTCCCACCTGGAACTTCCTCTGCTGCCACACAGTCGCGAACGCTTAAACAGCCTTGAACTTCAACCATTTCGCACCCTGATCCAGGAGGGAGTCAGCAGTGTGATGACAGCCCATCTATTAATTCCAACGTTGGATGCACAGTGGCCCGCCACTCTCTCCGCCAAGGTGCTCACCACACTTTTAAGGGTTGATCTTGGCTTCAAGGGCCTTGTTGTCACCGATGCCTTGGTGATGGAGGCGATTGCGGCACGCTACGGGGCAGGAGAAGCCGCAGTGCTGGCATTCGCCGCAGGTGCTGACCTGATCTTGATGCCGGCCGATGCAGTGAAGGCCATCGACGCCCTCTGTGATGCGCTGTGTTCGGGCCGTGTGCCCATGGCCAGGCTGCATGACTCCCTAGATCGCCGCCAGGCTGCCTTGCAGTCCATCCCGCTGATGCTGGATTCGAGCGACAACGACCAGACGATCGAAACAACAGAGGAAAGAGCTTTCACTTTGGAGCTCGTGACAAAGACGCTGGAGATCTCCAACTGTTTAAACGCGAACGGTTCAATCCAGGACGAAGCATCAACCCAAGCCACGCCCATTAATGGCATCAATTTGATCCGAGTCGATGGTGTTCTTCCCTGCCCGGTTCTTCCCGCCAATGCCCCTGCAATCCTTCTTCCCAAGGCCCTCGGATTCCACTCTGTACTGAGTCATCCCCTTGGCATTTCTCCGTGGGCGGATCCCGCAGACCCTTTGGCCCCGCTGGCGCTCGATCGCCTCGGGAACGGACCGCTGCTGCTGCAATTATTTGTGCGTGGCAATCCATTTCAAGCCAACCGCAGCATGCGGGAGCCCTGGACTGATGCCATCAAACAACTGATTGACTTGAACCGACTATTTGGCTTGGTGGTCTATGGAAGCCCCTACGTCTGGGAGGCCCTGAATGCACTGCTGCCGAGGTCAATTCCAGCGGCTTACAGCCCGGGGCAAATGCCTGACGCGCAGCAACAGTTGCTTCAGCGTGTCTTGATTCCTGATCCATCTTCAGCTCCATCAACGATGGGCATCAATGAATTCACCGACTGAACGGGCCTAGCCTCAGCCCCAGTTGTGCCCAAGACCATGCTCAGCCTCTCGATGATCGTGCGAAACGAGCAGGAGCGGCTGGGGGCCTGCCTGGACTCCGTCAAAGCCTTCACCGACGAAATGGTCGTGGTTGACACTGGCTCTACCGATAACACCATTGCCATTGCAAAGGCGGCAGGGGCACGGGTCGAACAGTTGCCTTGGCCAGGCGATTTCGCTCCAGCTCGGAATGTCGCACTGGACTTCGTCACAGGCGACTGGGTGCTTGTGCTTGATGCGGATGAATGCCTGAGAGCTGAAGCGATTCCCGCACTCAAGGCGCTCATGGCCCAGCCGGATGTGCTGGTCATCAACCTGCTGCGCCATGAGCAGGGTGCTGCGATGGCTCCTTACTCCAGTGTGAGTCGCCTCTTTCGCCGCCATCCCCGCATCCGCTGGAGCCGCCCATATCACTCAATGGTGGATGACAGCGTGCGCGAACTGCTCCAGGACGAACCCCACTGGCGCATCGCCGACTGCCCAGAACCAGCCTTACTTCACGACGGTTACAGGCCCGAACAACTGCAAGGGTCCGATAAAGCAGACCGTCTCCGCTCATCCATGCAGGAATGGCTGGAACAGGAGCCGGGACATCCCTACGCCTGCGCCAAGCTCGGGGCCCTCGAGGTGGCGGATGGGGATCGGATTCACGGCATCGCCTTGCTGCGAGAAGGGCTTGCCAATCTTGGCGAGGGTGATGAGAACGCTGCAGAGCGCTACGAGCTCTTGCTCCATCTAGGCATCGCCTTGAGCACAGAGGACACCAACCAGGCCATCGAGTTCTACAAACAAGCCCTCGCACAATCTCTGGACGTCCGTCTTGGCCTTGGCGCCAGGTTGAATTTGGCCGCCCTGTTGCTCCAGACCAACAAGATTGATGAGGCCATCCAACTGACCACCACAGCGTGCCAACGTGCTCCGGAAGTGGCCCTTGCCTGGTACAACCTGGGGCTCATGCAACGCCGGAAAGGAGAGATCAAGGACGCGCTGCAGTCCTATGAACGAGCGATCAGCCTGGAACCCAGCCATGCCGAATGCCATCAGAACCTTGCGGTGGCGCGGCTCGTCGGTGGAGACATCGACGGAGCGAGAGCGTCGTTCCGTGAGGCGATATCCCTGCTCACCAACCAAGGGAAAGGCGACCAGGCAAGAGCCTTGCAAGATCAAGTGAGCGGACTGGTGAAACTGAACGAGGTGAATTCATGAGTGCTGGAGGCAGTCCAGATCTGCAGGGGCGCACCATCGTCGTCACGAGGGCTCGCGAACAACTGGGAGAAGCCCGAAAACTTTTGGAGCAACAGGGTGCCAGGGTCCTGGACCTGCCGGCTTTAGAAATCGGACCTCCCGATGAATGGGGCCCTCTGGATGATGCCCTGGCTGAATTGGATGAATTCCATTGGGTGATCTTCTCCAGTGCCAATGGGGTGCAAGCCGTTGATAAACGTCTGAGGCTCCAAGGCAGCAGCCTGGGCCAGAGACCTGCTGGGCTTCGCATCGGCGCTGTGGGACGCAAGACGGCACGGCTGCTGGATCAACTGGGAGCCCCCGCTGATTTCGTACCACCCGACTTCGTGGCAGACAGCCTGATCGAACACTTCCCTGTTTCAGGTTGGGGACTAAGACTCCTGCTGCCACGAGTGCAAAGCGGAGGCCGCACGCTGCTTGCGGAAGCCTTTGGGGAAGCTGGCGCCAGGGTCGTCGAGGTTCCTGCCTACGAATCCCGCTGTCCAGCGAACATGCCAGAAAGCACGGCAAAGGCTTTGGCCTCAGGGGAGGTGGATGCAATCACATTCAGCAGTGGTAAGACAGTTCTTCATACGGCTGCACTGCTGGAGCAAACCCTGGGCTCTGAGACAGCATCCCGTGCCATCAACTCCATCGCACTTGTGTCGATTGGGCCCCAAACCAGCCAGCGTTGTCTGGAACAATTTGGTCGGGTGGACCAGGAAGCCAACCCTCACGATCTCGATGGTTTAACCCAGGCCTGCCTTCAGGTGATGCAAACCCGCTGAGACCGCCTGGACTGAAGCACTGTTAAACAACCCGTTCGGATATCGATGGATTGGACCTCAACATCCATCGGCAAAAGCTGCTGAGCCTCTCCAGGGCAACGGCCGCCTGCACCCAGGCATACAACTCCCGATCCATCCTTCGTAAGGATCAGTGCTCGCAACTGATCAGCCACAGAGAGCACACCGAGGACCTTCCAGTCCAGCTCTCCAGAGGCGCCGAGCTCGGGAGAAGAGCTCCGTTGCGGGAAAGGCGCAAAGGGGTCAGTGCGTCCTTCTGGAACGGAGACGAGAACTTCAGCAACACTCGGCAAAACGGTTAAAGCCGTTGGAGGTGGCGGGGACACGTCCTTGGCCTCAGGCGACACCAATGGGGGGGCATTGACACGACTGGATGGGGTTTCAGCCGTTGGATCAGCTGAACATCCACCAATCAACGCCCCAAGCACCAGTGCTGAAAGAGCAAAGCTCGGGGCTGGCCCCAATTCAAACCTCCGGCCGTGGTGTGTAGCCGCTTTCCACCAAATCCCTAAAACGATCAAGGTTCGCCTGGAGCTCCTTGGTGACAATTCCTCCCAGGATGGTCGGTTCCATCAACGGTGCCAAGACTCCAGGAAGTTCGTAGCTCACGCTCAACTTCACAGCGGTGATCTCGGGCTGCTCTTGATAAAAACGAACAGCACCTTTGGTAGGAAGTCCTCCCACCGATTCCCACTGCAATTGCTGCTGATCAATGCGGCTAGTCATGCGCGCTTTCCACTGAAAACGGAAGCCTTGAGCCGCCAAAGTCCAATCCGTTAGGTCCGGGTCTTCTCGAGTCTTGACCGATTCGATCCAACGCATCCAGCGAGGCATCGCTTCGAGATCACTCCAAACAGTCCAAACCTGATCGACAGGTGCTTGAACTTGGGTGGTTACGGTGTGGTCCAGCCAACGTCCCATCGGTTCAGGCCACCGCGGTGTTGGTGGCCAGCTTTGCCGGTGTTCCAAGAATGGCTGCAGCAGCAAGATGACCACTCATCGTGGCTCCCTCCATCGAATCGATGTAATCCTGTCGGGTGTAACTACCAGCAAGGAAAAAATTGCTGACCGGGGTGCGTTGATCAGGGCGATACGGCTCCATTCCAGGTGCTTCTCGGTACAGAGACTGGGCCAGCTTCACAACATTGCTCCAAGTGAGATTCAAGTGCTGAGCTGATGGGAAAAGTTTGCGCACCTGAGCATCGGTGTGAGCAACGATGTCACTCACGGATTTTGGGATCCAGGGGTCGCCAGGGGTGAGGACGCACTGCAACAACGATCCTTCCCCTGGCTTGCGGTAATCCTCAGGGCTCGCCAATGCCAAATCAGCGAAACAACTGAAGTCTGCGTCAGCGGTGTACAACAAATTATTCAAACCAATCGGATTAGAAAGATCCGTCCGACGCGTGTCGGCGACGTCTCCTTCCGCCAATTCCGTGACCCAACCGTCGTAGCGCAGCTGCACCGTGGCCACCGGAACAGCCTCCAGACGGTGAATCGCATCGAATTGCTCATGCTTACGCCATGCATCGGGGAGAAGGCGCTGGATTCCTGGAACATCGCAGGCCGCGAGGTACACGTCCGCCTGAACATTGCACTCACCGTCAGGAGTGCTCAAGGTGAGGGACGTCACCTTCGGGGTCTCGCCTTCCTCGTAGTGCACTTCTTTCACACGGTGACGAAGATGCAATGTGGCGCCGCGTTGCTCTATGTAAGCCAAAATCGGCCCAGTGAGCCATCGATGCGGCGAACCTTTCAGCAGATTGAGCTTTGATGCCTCTGTCTTGGAGGCAAACATCATGAAAATGGTCAACATGCATCGCGCAGAAATAGCTTCACAATCGATGAAGCCCAAGGCGTAAGCAATCGGATTCCACATTCTGCGAATGCTTTCCAGGCTGCCGCCATGGCTAACAAACCAGGTCTGAAAACTCACTGAGTCCAAGGCACGAATTGTGCGCATCGCCCCTTCGTAATCAACAAGGCCTCGAACGATTGGACTCGTTCCTAAGGCCAATGCGTTGCGCAACTTGTCGACCCAGGTGAGCTGCGGAGTTGTAAAAAAAGCCTTGAGGCCATTAAACGGAGCACCAACTGGGAAACGGAAATCTAGTTCCCGCAGATCACCCCCACTATTCACAAACAAGTGCGTGTGATCTTTTGGCAGCAAATTGTCAATCGCACCCACCTTGCGCATCAGAGCAAAGAGGTTGGCGTAATTGAAAAAGAAAACGTGTAATCCCATCTCGATGTGATTGTCGTTTTCGTCCACCCAGCTGCCGACTTTGCCGCCCATGAACGGACGCGCCTCATACAGGTCCACTTTGTGACCTGCATCGACGAGGTCGACGGCAGCGGCTAGGCCGGCCAGTCCTGAGCCCACAATCGCGACCTGCACCAGCGCTTCAACCAAGAATTCACCAACTCTATGAATCCGAACGCCTTAACTGCTTCAGGCACAAGACGCGTGAGTTCAATACAGTGATCAAAGGCCAGCTGGACTCTTGACCCATGACCACCTCCACCCCCAGTACTGCGACCCACACAGCCAAAGGTGGAAAAGGCATTCAGATCACGGATCCAGCCATGCTTCAACTCTCGAAGCTCTGCAGCGAGCAAGGCGATGAGCAAATCCTTCGTGTTGGCGTGCGCTCTGGGGGTTGCAGCGGAATGAGCTACACCATGGATTTTGTGCCCGCCTCGGAGATCGAGGAAGGTGATGAGGTTTATGACTACGCCGCCCCCTCGGGTGCTGTGTTTCGTGTGGTTTGTGACCCCAAAAGTCTCCTTTACATCTACGGCATGCAGCTGGATTTCAGCACTGCCCTCATTGGGGGAGGTTTCAACTTCACCAACCCGAATGCAACCCAAACCTGTGGATGCGGGAGTTCCTTTGCGGTCTGAGCAACGCCACGTGGGAATCTGTTGACAATTTCCAGAGAATCAGAATCAGCGATGGAGTCCCAGGAATCTCAGGAGTCCAGCCTGTTCGAGCAGGCCATGGCCCGTTATCAAGCTGGAGCACCGGCGGCAGATTTGATCGATGATTTCGTCGCGATCACTGAAGCAGCACCCCGTCAATCGTCAGGCTGGACTTGCTTGGCTTGGCTTCTATTGCTCTGCGACAAGCCAGACGATGCGTTGCGTTCTGCTCGATTGGCTGTGAAGCTCAACAGCCAGGATCCTCAGGCAAGGATCAATCTGACTCTGGCCATGCTTGAAACCAAAGCAAAAGGAGTTCGTGATCAAATTGCTGTAGTGCAGCAGGTCTTAGCTGTTGCTCCCGAGATGGGAGATGAGCTCAGAGAATCCATTAACGATGGCTTTAAGCGTCGACCCGACTGGCCCGCACTTCTCAAAGTGAAGAGTTGGTTGGAGCTCTGAGGTGGCTCGGCTGCTGCTTCTAAGCAATGGTCATGGCGAAGACCTTTCGGGTTCTCTGCTTGGACAAGCCTTAAAAGCACAAGGGCACGATGTGGAAGCGCTGCCGCTCGTCGGTCGCGGCAATCCCTACTTCGAAGCAACGATCCCGCTCATCGGTCGCACGCGCGAATTCAGTACGGGTGGGCTTGGCTACACAACGTTTCGCGGGCGTCTCACGGAGCTGATCCAGGGTCAGGTGATCTATCTTCTAAGGCGGCTTTTACGGCTGATGCGTATCGCCGGCCGCTATGACTTAGTCGTTGTGATTGGGGATGTGATCCCCGTTATGGCGGCATGGCTCTGCAATCGGCCAGTTGCAACGTATCTGGTGGCTTACTCCAGTCACTACGAGGGAAAACTTCGACTTCCATGGCCCTGCGGAAACTGCCTCAAGTCTCAGAGGTTCAAGGCGGTGTTCAGTCGAGATGCCCTTACAGCTTTGGATCTCAGCGAACAGCTGAAGCGGGAAGTGGTGTTCGTAGGCAATCCTTTTATGGATTCTGTTTTGAGCCCTAGCAATCGCCTGCCCTACGCCAAAAGACGCCTAGGGCTCTTGCCCGGCAGCCGTAGGCCAGAACTTGAACACAATTTAGTGCTGCTTCTGGGCGTCATCGATCAGATCCCGATCTCGCAGCACAGCCCTGGGGACCTTGAGATCGACCTGGCACTCGTTGGAGCCCTGGGAGATGACCACTTGAACAACATTGCGCATTCCCATGGCTGGTCACTTGTTCTGGGGCAAGACAGCTCCCCAGCACGGCTAGAAAAGGGTGGTCGGCAGATTCAAGTGCGACGGCAGGCATTCACATCCGTGCTTTTAGGCTCAGACCTCTTGCTGTGTATGGCAGGCACAGCCGCGGAGCAGGCCGTGGGCATGGCCAAGCCAGTGCTGCAACTCCCTGGCCAAGGCCCCCAATTCACTGTTGGCTTCGCGGAAGCCCAGCGGCGATTACTTGGACCAACCGTTTTCTGCGCTGCCGCCCCTTGCGAAGGAGAGGAGCTACTAAGGGCAACAGCCAAACTGGCAATCGAGCTGCTGGAACGAAGCGTGAATGACCCAGAACTTCGTCGTAATTGTCGGGAGCAGGCGATGCAACGGTTAGGTCCTCAAGGCGGCGGCAAGAAAATGGCTGGCTTGATCAGTGGGCTGGTGCAAAAAAGGTAGATGACGTCAAAAAATCTTGAACCCCCATGGAAACGCTGGCTTGATCGGCTGCTTGTTCTGGATGTTTTTCTGGTCTTAGGGGGTGCGGTTTGGTTTGCAGTGGCCGTCATCGCTGACGGGCAAGGCCTCAAAGCGCCCATGCAGCAATTTCAGAGACTCTGGGATCCCCTCTTCACCCCAGCGATTGGATTACTGATGGCAGCCGCGTTGATCAACGGCCTGTGGAGCTGGTGGCAGCGTCGAATGCAGCAGGCAGCTCAGAAAAACGACAATTGAAATTCAACACTGCTTGACGCGCTGACTGGACCCGCTGTCCTTCCAGCACCACCCGTGCTCCATCGCCAAGCAACAATTTCAAGAGTGGCCCGGGGACGGGCAGCAGGCTTGGACGCCCCAAGCAACGGCCCAAACTTGCCGAGAACGTAGCCATCGTGACCGGTGTTGGAGCGACGGCATTCACAGCCCCCGTCCAATCGTCGTTCTCCACAGCGGCAAGGATCATCCGACAGAGATCGCTGCGCTCAATCCAACTCATCCACTGACGACCTGTGCCAATCGGTCCACCGAAACCGATCCGAAAGATCGGCAGCATTTTGCCTAGCGCGCCACCATCGGCCGCCAGCACGATCCCAATGCGCAACACCACCAATCGAGTGGCATCAGGCTTGTCCGCCGCTACCGCTTCCCAGCGTTGACAGAGACCAGCCAGCACATCATTACCAGAAGGGCTGGATTCTTCAAAACACTGATCTGCACTGGTTCCGTAATACCCAACAGCAGAAGCATTAATCAACACGCCAGGAGGCTGGGCCAAATCGGCCATTGCATTCACAAGCTGACGTGTGGTCTGCAGACGACTGTCTTCCAGCAGTTGTAAATGTGCAGCAGTCCATCGCTTCTCGGCAATCGGTTCGCCCGCCAAGTTCACAACCCCTTGCGCTTGCGCCAAGGCCTTCTGTAAAGGGCTAGATGGCGCCCAACTAATCGAATCGGCTGGATTGCACTGCACCCAAGAGAGGCCTGCGAGGCAACTGGCAGGAAGTCCGGCAGGAGCTGACCTGCGACTGACGATGGTGAGATCGTGCCCAGCGGTTTGAAGCATGGGAACCAATGCACGTCCGACAAGTCCGGTGCATCCGATCAGCAAAAGGCGCATGGAGTATCCATCTTGTCTGCTTCGAGAGGTTAGGCAGCAGCGTCAGGATCATGTTGATGAGAAGGAAGTATGAGATTCATGCGTTCAGCCAAGGGGACGAGGGCAAACCCCTGAATGAACAGGCCGAACAGCACGACAGCAAGAGCAAGAGGGGGCATCGATGCCCCCCAACGAATGCCAGACGACCAGGCATCAATGGCCATTGCGATTGGAACCGCTCCACGCAATCCCGCACAACTGACGAAGATCCGTTCATTCCTAGTGAATGTGGTGCGCCAAAGCAGGGCATGCACCATCAAAAATCTCACCGCCTGCATCAGCAGGAATAAAACAAAAGCCCAACCAGCAGCACGAACCACATCCTGCGGGGCTACCACAAGCCCCATGCACAAGAACAGCAAAAGCTCGGCCATTTTTGCGTAACTGGAATGGGCCTCAGCTAGCGCCGTTCGATCTAGGTTTGGGCCATTACCAAGCACTAAGCCCGCCACGTAGGCCGCCAACAGTGGGCTCCCACCCAGCAATAACGTTCCACCGGTTAAAACCATCAGCAACGCCAAGCTCACGACAGGGAGCATGGCGGCATGGTTGAGGGTTAGCCGGGTTCCGAGAAGCTGCAGGGTGAGGGTGCCACCGATGAAACCCAGCAAGATCCCAAGCACAAACTGGCGAACAACATCTGTCACCAAGGCCTCGGTGCCAACGCCATCACCACCGGCCAAAGCCAACGCCAATCCAGCCAGAACAACAGCCATTGGGTCGTTGAAGCCCGACTCACACTCGATCAAGTCGATCAATCGCTTTGGCAAGCGCCCGGCTAAGGGGCGGAGCAGAACCAAAACGGCAGAGGCATCCGTACTGGCCACCATGGCGCCAACAAAAAGAACTCGCGGCAGGATTGCTGGATTCGTTCCAACCCCACTGGCTGCGCTCAGTCCGAATCCAGCCCATCCAATCAAGGCCGCTGTGATCACCACTCCAACCGTGGCCAAACGCGCAGCAGGCTTGATCACACCGCGAACCGCGGTCCAATTGGTGGTGAGACCGCCAAAAAAAAGCACAAGCACCAAGGCAGCCTGACTGATCTGATGCGCTTGATTAAGACTGAGCAAAGTGATTTGCTCATCTCCCACAACTCCAACGTGGTTTTCAATCAGCAGGCCCAAAAGCAGAACCATGAGGATGCCTGGGACCCTGATACGGGCAGCCACATCGTCAAGAAGGACTGAAACGAGCAACAGCCCACCAAAGGCCACTAGATACAAGGCAAGAGGGTGGGACAAACATCAGCCTTGCTGGTAAGAAGGTTTTAGCCTGGTTTCGATTGATCGTCTCTTCATGGCTGAACCATCCGCTGACCCAACCCCAACCGCCAAACCAGCGGCAACTCTCAAAAAGGGGGCGTTGGTTCGCGTCAACCGCACGTCCTATCTGGGAAGCGTGGAGGCATCAGCCAGTGATCCCAGACCACCTGAATACATTTTTGAGGGGCCGGGAGAGCTTCTTTTGGTGAAAGGGGAGTACGGCCAAGTGCGCTGGAGGCGTCCCGTTCCAGATGTTTGGCTCAAACTCTCTCAATTAGAAGTCTTCAGCTGAGTTTTTAGGAAATTTTGAAGCGCGTGTTCTGCGGGCAAACAGTGGCCTTCATTCATCCGGCAACCCTCACCAAATCTCATCAACGAATTTCCAAACGACGACGTTCCTCCTGAAGACGCTTGCGCCTTTGCCTGGCTTCTCGCAACATCTCACGACCATCGTGGAGATAGCCATCCACGTAGCCCATCGTGTAACGCTCCAATTCGCCAATCGCATCTTCCACCTCCGACAAACAGTGATAAAGACTCAGCCCGAATCCTTTTGCAGATGACGGCGTAGGAATGGATTGGAAGAGATCTTTCACCTTGTCCAGCTTGCTGCGACTCTGCTCCAAATAAAGACAAAAGTCTTCCATCAACGTGTCGTCATAAGGATCCGCCGAAAGCTCACGCAACTGGGCCGCAAAGGGATTGATCACCTGTCCAAGCATGCGATCAATCGGTGTGTACACCTTCTTCAACCAATTCGCTAAGGCATCATCTTCAGCGGCAGCATGCCCAGAAGCATGACGAGCAGCCTGAGTCGCTCGAGCATTTCTGACACCACGGCGGCGTGCTTCCTCTCTCTGTCCAGCCATAGGGGACACTTGCTGGTCGAAGGCGCGCCGTCGGTCGCGATCGCCAAGCAACTCCCAGGCCGCATTCAAAGCAAGGATTTGTTCAGCATCCCCACCGGCATCAGGGTGATGCCTCTTCACAAGTTGGCGATACGCCGCCTTGATCTCAACCGCAGTCGCGCTGCGGCTTACTCCGAGCACGACATACGGATCATCACCATTGGCTTGAAGATGGGGGGAGTGGCTCAAAGCTGGCCATCCCGCCACGCCGGTGTAGCAGCCGATGCACTGAACATGGGTGTGGACAGATAGCGCTCACCAAAGCTGGCGAGAATCACAACGATCCGTTTCCCGGCCATTTCAGGCCTTTGGCCAATACGAATGGCAGCAGCAACAGCAGCCCCACTACTGACCCCAGAGAGCAGGCCTTCTTCCCGGGCCAAACGGCGCCCCACTTCCATCGCTTCCTGATCACTTACCCCAAGGATTTCATCAATCAAGCTTTGATCAAAGACAGCGGGAACAAAACCAGCACCAATGCCCTGAATGCGGTGGGGGCCAGGGGCTCCACCCGCCAAAACTGGACTTCCAGCCGGTTCTACCGCAATCACTTTCAGATCAGGATTGCGCTGTTTGAGAACCCTGGCACAGCCTGTGATCGTGCCACCTGTCCCAACACCAGCCACAAGGGCATCGATCTGACCATCAGTATCCATCCAGATCTCTTCTGCCGTCGTCGCGGCATGCACCGCAGGATTGGCAGCGTTATCAAACTGTTGCAGGAGATAGGCGTGCGGGATCTCTGAAACGAGCTCTACGGCTAAATCAAGCGCCCCCTGCATCCCTTCATTCCCTGGGGTGAGCTGAAGCTCAGCTCCATAGGCTCTCAGCATGGCGCGACGCTCGGTACTCATCGTGTCTGGCATGGTGAGGATCAACCGGTACCCCCGAGCTGCAGCAACCATGGCTAGGGCAATTCCAGTATTTCCACTTGTTGGCTCAATGAGAACTGTTCGTTCTGGAGAAATAGTGCCGGCCTCTTCAGCGGCCTGAACCATCGAACCTGCAATCCGATCTTTAACGGAAGCTGTGGGATTGAAGCTCTCAAGCTTTGCCACCAATTCAGCCAAACAACCGCTTCGCTGAGGGAGCTGGTTAAGGCGCACTAAGGGAGTGCGACCTACCAGAGCGGTGATATCGGATGCAATTGGCATCCTTTTATCCAATCAGATGATGTCCAAAAGATCAAAGACTGAGAACGGAAATCACAACAAAAATGGAATTCATAGTCATATATTCAGCAAGACAACAAGAAAGAAAAGGGGAAATTCAAACCATAAAAAAACCTCTTGCATGCAGTTGCATAACAAGAGGTTGCTTTCCAAAAGACAGAAAGGAAGGAAACCCCTCTTACGAGGGATTAACTTTTAACCGATCAGAACTTAAAGGTGGTCTTCAGAATTCCGCCGAAGTTGTTGAAAGTGTCGTCGGAAGAATCGTCAAGATTGTTGGTAAGGAAACCAAGTGGGCGGCTCAAGTAGTACAGAGCTGGCGTCACAGAGATGTTGTCTGTGACTTGGAACTGGTACCACCACTCCCATGCATAGTTGCCATCAGCGACGAAATCGCTTCCGCCATTGATGTCAGTGTCGTTATCCCAGCTGGTAACGAACGTCGGTTGACCAACAGCCATACCAAGGGTGTTGCCCTTCATGAAGGCATCAGCCCACTGAAGGCCCACATACCAGGACTGGGATGTAGCGCCATCAATGGATTGGTCACCACCTAAGTCTGCGTTTTTAGTGGAAACGTTGTTGTAACCCCAACCAGCACTGATTGAAGGAACCCAACTGGCCTCCTCAGGTGACCACCAGGCACTAAGACCGACTGAGTTAGTAGTGCCGAGGCTGCTGAAAAGATTTGCAGTAGGAGTGCCGTTACCGGCATAGATGCCAGCTCCGTTATTACCTGATGCGTAGTTATACGCAGCAGCTAAACCCCAGTTTTCAGGGGCATAGGCAATCTGCACTGTGCCGCTACCGGCTGCACAGTCTGTAGCAATACCGCCACAATCCTGATTACCAGTCGCATTAACAAGAGCTCTCGCAAAGCCATTCTGCTCTGCGACGAAAGGAGTTCCATTCGCAGCATTACCACTCACGTAGTTAGCACTGATGCTGAAGTCGTCGGACTCCCAGCTCAAACCAGCACCAGCACCAAGCTGGAGGTTATAGGTCTGGGGTGCACCGGCGTACGTGAAGAAGTCGAGAACTGTATCGGTTGGATAAGCACTAGGCCATACAGCCAACATGTCGTCCTGACGAACGATGCCACCGATCGTCGCGGTGAAGCTCTTACCAATGGGGAATTGGTAGAAAAGACGATTCACACCGACGCTGTTTTCGCCAGAAGGCTCTTCAAAAGCTACTTCAAGTGCACTCAGACCTACGTAGCCATTTCCGCTAAAAGCAGAATCACCGAAGTTGCCAGAACGGAGAACAGTACGCAGTAAATCCTTACCAGTAAAACTGGTGTCAAGGAAGAGCTTGAGGTCGTAATTGAAAGTAGTTGCGCCTGATGTTTCTGCAGCAACATTCGCGCGCCTACGACCAGTCCCCTCAACACCGTTAAAGAGATCTCCGTTGGCAAACTCAGCGGCGCTCAGTTGGCGGGAGCTTCCGGCGTAGCTGTTAGCACCGATCACAAAGGTGGCGACACCTTTCAACTTGGTGGTGGTGGAGAACTGAGTTGCTTCCAGTTCACCAACGCGGGCTTCAAGTCCGTCAACACGGCCCTTGAGGATGGCGAGTTCCTTTTCGAACTCTTTCATCAGGCGCTTCAGCTCGTCGGTCACTTCGGTGACGCGGTCGAGACAGGCGTTCAACAGAGCAGCCGCTTCAAAGCGGGTCATTGCCCTGTTGCCGCGGTAGGTGCCGTTGGGGTAACCAGCAACACAGCCGTAGCGCTCGATCAGGTTGCTAAGTGCCTGATAAGCCCAGTCGGTTGGGTAAACGTCGGAAAACTGAGTGATGCTGGTGACTTGCTCGCCAGAAGCGGCGTAGTCAGACACACCATTGATATTGAGCTCAGTGGCGTTTGCAGCCACAGGTGCCAAAAGGCCCAGGGCAGCTGGAGCCACCAGCAGTTGATGGAAAAGTTTCATTTCGGCCTCACACCAAAAATTGAGGAACTAGACGACTGGCGTCATGTGTAAATTGATACGTCCGCCAGTCAAATAAAAGGTCATACGTGCCAGACGAGGCAATGGCACACATCAAGCGGCCAAACCCCTCGGCGCCTTCACAAGCCTTTGTTTTCAGCACCAACGACCCTCATCAGGAGGCTTTGGAGCACCAAACCCACAACGACTGAGAGTGACAGTTGTCCTACTGGCGCAGACTTCGAACCGAATGCATAGCTTTTTGGGAAAGCCATGCAGATATTTACAAAGCCTAAAAACCGTCAGGCAATATCTAACTACATACATAAATAACAAAGGCTGAAACAATAAAAAGCCCCTCAAGTGCCGATGCACATAAGGGGCAAGAAAAACGATCAGCTAAATTGCGAAGAATCTCTCAAAAGAGAGTTCAACTAAAGCCTGACTGATCAGAACTTGAAGGTGGTCTTCACAAGTCCGCCAAAGTTATTGAAGGTGTCGTCAGAACCACCCTCAAGATTGTTGGTCGCGAATCCAAGTGGGCGGCTCAAGTAGTACAGGGCTGGAGTCACAGAGATGTTATCTGTGACTTGGAACTGATACCACCATTCCCATGCATAGTTGCCATCAGCAACGAAATCACTTCCGCCATTGATGTCAGAATCGTTGTCCCAGCTAGTCACGAAGGTGGGCTGACCAACGGCCATGCCAAGAGTATTGCCCTTCAGGAAGGCATCAGCCCATTGAATACCTACGTACCAAGATTGTGATGTAGCGCCATCAATTGAACCGTTGAGCCCAAAAGCGCCCCCAAAATCAGCATTTGAGATGTCAACAGAGTTGTAACCCCAACCAGCGCTGATACTAGGAATCCAACTGGCTTCCTCAGGTGTCCACCATGCACTCAAGCCAAAAGAGTTAGTAGTGCCGAGAGCGCTGAAAAGGTTGGCAGTAGGGGTGCCGTTACCGGCATAAATACCAGCTCCGTTGTTACCTGATGCGTAGTTGTACGCAGCAGCTAAACCCCAGTTTTCAGGAGCGTAAGCAATCTGTACTGTGCCACTAGAAGATGCACAATCTGTGGCGATGCCACCACAGTCGCTTGCATCTCTGAGGAAAGCATTCGTGTCAGCAACACCAGGAGTGCTGTTACTTCCGTTACCACTCACGTAGTTAGCACTGATGCTGAAGTCATTCGACTCCCAGCTCAAACCACCACCAGCACCAAGCTGAAGGTTGTAGGTCTGAGGCGCACCGGCGTAGGTGAAGAAGTCGAGGACGGTATCAGTTGGGTATGCACTGGGCCATACAGCCAGCATGTCGTCCTGACGAACCCTGCCACCGACTGTTGCTGTGAAATTGCTACCGATTGGGAACTGGTACCAAAGTCGGTTCACCACGACGTTGTTAGGAGAACCTTCTTCAAAGGCTGTCTCCATAGCGTCGAGGCCAACATAGCCGCCGCCGCTATATGCCGAATCGGCAAAGTTGCCACCACGCAACATCGTGCGGAACAAATCCTTACCAGTAAAGCTGGTGTCCAGGAAGAGTCGCAGGTCGTAGTTGAAAGTGGTTGCACCTATGTCAGCAGCAGCTGCATCTGCACGTTTCTCACCAACAAACCCAACTGCATTGGGATTAACAATGCCTAAAACATCAGCTACACCCTGCCTTGCATCACCACCGAAGCTGTTAGCGCCGATCACGAAGGTGGCTTGGCCCTTCAGTTTGGTGGTGGTGGAGAACTGAGTTGCTTCCAGTTCACCAACGCGGGCTTCAAGTCCGTCAACACGGCCCTTGAGGATGGCGAGTTCCTTTTCGAACTCTTTCATCAGGCGCTTCAGCTCGTCGGTCACTTCGGTGACGCGGTCGAGACAGGCGTTCAACAGAGCAGCCGCTTCAAAGCGGGTCATGGCCCTGTTGCCGCGGTAGGTGCCGTTGGGGTAACCAGCAACACAGCCGTAGCGCTCGATCAGGTTGCTAAGTGCCTGATAAGCCCAGTCGGTTGGGTAAACGTCAGAAAACTGAGTGATGCTGGTGACTTGCTCGCCAGAAGCGGCGTAGTCAGACACACCATTGATATTGAGCTCAGTGGCGTTTGCAGCCACAGGTGCCAAAAGGCCCAGGGCAGCTGGAGCCACTAGCAGTTGATGGAAAAGTTTCATTTCGGCCTCACACCAAAAATTGAGGAACTAGACGACTGGCGTCATCAAGAAAATATTCAAGCGACTCAATCGATTTAATTAGTACTGTGACAGAAAAGACAATGGAATGTATTCCACGAGACAAAAACAAGCCAAAAAGTATTTTTTGCGACAAAAATCGCCAGCCACGTCTTGCCACGAACACAAGCGAAGAGGCAGGCAAGGCGAAAACCGAAAAGCCATTTTGTATCTTCAGCTACACAAAAACGGGTTGCACTTTTTAGCTGCAACGAAATGCATTAAAAGACACATTACAGTCAACCATGGGATTAGACAAATAAAAACAAATGCCACATCCCTAGAAAATAATTACAATTTTCCCGAAAAACTAGCACCAGAAACACTTACCGCGAAACAAGAGACGAAGCAGGAAAGCGATCACTACTTAAGAACATTGAATCGATGAGACCTCAAACAATGTTTTCTATCAAGAGAAAAAAGCAGAAGAGGAGGCAGTAATAGTAGTCAATTCATCAATGAACCGAGGAGTCACGCAAAGGGCTCACCTAACATCCACAATCGACTTCAACTGGAATGGATGAGAGCAATCGACGAAACATCTAGGAAACCCACAGAACACTTCCCCCAAGAACCCAACCCTTAGAAACATACTCAACAGAAAATCTGAAGCCTCAAAATGCCACCAATCCACTGCAGGCATTAAGTATTTACTACAGTTGAAGCCCTCACGCAGATACCTATGCGCTTGAGGAGCATAATGCTTATTTGGATTGACAGTTGCTGATGGCGCGAACAAAGCTACACAATCTCCGCAAGGCGATCATCGTTGCAGTAATTCCTAGCCTGATTGTCTACGCGCTGGCCATCATCCTTAGCGCCATGGCTGGAATAGAAGGAATTCTGGTCATCAGAGACCTTGCTCAAACATGCAAATCCGCTCTAGGCATTGGCCTAATTTCAAACCTAGGGTACCTTTTCTGGATCGCAACAGCCGCTATCGCACTCTTTACCGCATACAGCACACCAACACATAGCCAGCACAAATTAAAAGAACTATTGCTTTGCGGGGGCTGGTTTTCGTTCATACTTTGCATAGACGATATGTTCTTGCTACATGACAGATACATTGGCCAAGAGTTCCTATATGTAGTCTACGCGATATTCGCCTTTCTTATTGTTTTCAGGTTCCAAGACCAGCTGTTAAAAAATGGAGGAGAAATATTCATCTTAGCAGCTACGCTATTAGCTTTTTCTGTATTAACCGACAAATTCCAACGCGATCTCGTCGACATCCTGCCAGTCAAATACGAAGCTCTACAGATTTTCGAAGAAGGAGTGAAATTTCTCGGAATATCTGCATGGTTCTATTTTTGGTGGACCACCTCCTCAAAATTCATAAGAAATGCAGTGGGCCAGCAAAACCATTAGCCATTCGTCAATTCGATAGTATTACCTGAGCATCTAATGAGCAAAAGAAAATTCAAAAAAGAAATTTCAAGGATTGTCAGTAGTCTTGACCTCAGGCCAATTTACTTCCTTATTATTTTTTACACAGCTATTCGGTGGCTACCTTTTGGGATCTTTGGTTGGCTTCAGAATGAAGACGGTCTTCTCGAATGGGCCAGCGTTGCAGCATTATTAACTGCAGGCTGGACTATTGGGAAAATACTGAATCGTAGCAAACACAATTGGGCCACATATACGGGTTGGATCATATTGCTAATCCTATGTCTAGTGTTTGCAGGTGAAGAAATTGCTTGGGGAGAAAGGTTACACGGAATAGGTATAGAAGCAATACGCTCCGTAAACACACAACAGGAAACGACTCTTCACAATATACGTGGATTCCAAAACCGCGGTCTTCTAAATCTTGGCTGGTCATCCCTTGGATTAATTCTTGGTCTTAGCTGGATGCTTCGTCCAAATTTTCAACCGTTGCCAGCATCAAGGCAATGTCTTTATTTTCTAATACCAGGAATCTGGTATGGAATTTTCCACGCCTGCAACCACACTGAGGATTGTTTGATCACATTTGCCAATCACCAAGAAATCTATGAATTTTTAGTTGCAGTGGGCTTATTGGCTCACACCCGCTACCGGTGGCGTCAATCTTCCACAGATCGATCTGATAAAACGTAAACCTTGAAAGACCACCAAGCATGCAACGCCAATCCTATTGCCAATAAACATTCAAATATTTCTTGATCATTTCTAATTCTATCCAAATTAGCAATCCATGACAAATCGAAATAGGCGTAGAATGCGCTTACAGGGAGGAAGTAGAGACTAAACCAGCGCCTAGGGAATGCCGTTAACTTGGGCCAAAAGCGCCAACCCAAATATCCAAAAATCAGGCCAGTTATAATAAATGAAACATGAAGTCCTCCTTGCAGTGCCTCCATGTTGTGCAGTGTTGTTTCACCCTGGGTATTAACTTCCCTAATAAAACCAAGACCGACCCCGGTCAACCGCTCTCCCCAACTAATTTCTTCAGCCGCAACAAAAAGATTAAAGGCTGCCAAGAGCCACCAGCTTCGACGCTGCCTCCCGGTCCCCATGTTTGTGCCACGACAGGCCACTACAGCACTAAATAGAGCCGCAAATGAATAACAGAAAAACTGAATCCACTGGATCAGTCCGTCATCACCTTGGCGCAGCCAGTTAAAAAAACCAAAAGGTATAAAGTAAGCAACTGCATAGATAACGATCAAAGCCAAAAGAGGCTTAATATCTACTTGAGGGCGCAGCTCCCCCCAAGGCGTACTGATAATATGGGCGGTATTTGGCTTTGCGGTGTCCATCAAGGCTTCAAGCTATTGACAACACTTTAATGACGGGGAGTAAGGGCAAGGTCAACTTGCTTCACACTTAAATCCCATAGAAAAATTGGTGAGCCATCTCTGCTCCAGCAAGCACAGATTGGGTACACTGAAGATTCACTATTAAACTCCAACAATCTCTTAGTTCTTGTTACCCGTGCAACCTTGACGTATTCCGCAAGAACCAACGTCAGAAGTCAACTCTTGGCCTCAATGGTGGTGGGGCTGGTCTGGTGGCTGAGCTCAGCCTTGCGACATCTATGGCTACAAAGTAATGGCTTTGACCTTGGGATTTACGACCAGGTGGCATGGCAAATCAGTCGTGGGCTTGAGCCACGCTCCTCAATGCTTGGCCTGCATCACATGGGAAACCACGGAGCGTGGGCTTTCTATCTTATCGGGGCTGCTTATTACCTATGGCCAAGCATCCAATGGCTGCTTGCCAGTCAAGCTTTCAGCTTGGCCCTCACCGCGCTTCCTCTTGCTGCCCTTTGGCGACAAGCTCTTTTACCAGAACGCCTTAGTTGGCTGCCCTGCCTGCTTTGGTGGCTACAGCCGCAAGTCTTCAATACCAACTTATTTGATTTTCACCCAGAAGTTTGGGCAATGCCTGCAATGGCCAGCTGCATCTGGTGCAGTCGTGCCCAAAAGCCCTTGCCATGGGTTCTTTGCCTTCTATGGCTGCTTGGCTGCCGTGACGGATTAGCACTTGTAGTAATAGGACTGGGATTGGCGGAGCTGGCTCAGCGACGCTGGCGATGGGGATTCTCTGCCATCGGTCTTGGCTTAGGCTGGATACTAATGCTAAGCGAATGGCTGTATCCCTTACTCAACGGCCCTGATCAAGGGCCCGCTGCGTTAAGCAGATTCAGCAGTCTCGGAGACAGCATTCCTTCGATCCTATTAAGCAGCCTGCAAAGGCCCTGGGTTTTAGTTGACGTAGTGCCCTGGCTAGAACTGCCCATCTATGGGTTGTTGCTCACACTCCCAACAGCTTTGTTCTGGCGTCGGCGCTCATTAACAGTGCTACTGGCTGCATTGCCACTCGTACTTGTGAATTTAATATCAAGTAACGCTGCCCAACGCAACTTGGTGCATCATTACAATTTACCAATTGCCGTAATTGCAGTGGTCGCTGCAATTGATGGATTAAAAACAAGCGGATGTCGAATGTGGCCCTGGCGCCGTTTAGCTTGGGCAGCCGTTTGTTGGGCAGCACTGGCGAAGCCATGGTTCTTTGGCGGGAATTACCTCAGCAGATTGGATCAAATTGCAGATGTGAATGAAGCATTGCGCCTTATTCCAGCAGAAAGTCGAGTCATAACCACTAGCCATTTGGCTCCACAGTTGACGCATCGGCGCCAGGTAGAAGCAATCGGACAGAAACCGTTAAATCTGAAACGCCTCGATCGTTTCGATGTGATGCTTGTCAATCCATCCGACCCTGGTTGGCAATCAAGGACCTCTGTTCAAATCAAGGCTTTGGAGCTTGCAAAAGAAGCCAAATGGTATTGCCAAAGCTGGACAAGCGAGCTCGAACTTTGCAAGAAACTTAAGGAAGCAACCGATTCTAGTAATGATAACGATGCCCCTAAATGAGCAAAAACTACTCATTTAGGGGCTCTCGCCGGGCCTGCTCTGTCGCAGAACCGATTGATCTAGGAACTAGATGCCGTAATCAGACGGCGTTCTCCGCGATCAGCAAACCCTGAATTAAAGAACTAGAACTCATGGACACCTCCTCCTGAAGGGATAAGTGGACGCCGGCGATGCATTCGGAGACATCTCGGAGTTAAAAACCACGAGACACCTCCACAAAGCTGCGAACTGTACCTTCACATTCTAACCGCAACCTCTCCAGAGAGCGGCAAAAATCAATCTTAAATAAACTGACACCACAATCGGCGGTAGTTAGTCATTTTAAATTCCTAAAAGACATCCAAATTTACTTTATCAAAACTGAAAAATTTAGAAGGCATAAAAAAATGCCCTAAAAAGGGCATTTGTGAATTTGATTTAAAATCTTTAATCTGAATTTAGAGAGCGTTGCCTCGGGGCAGAACCTCTTCAGGGAAGACGAAGTTTTCGTGCGGCTGGTCAGCCGGTGCCATCCAGGCACGCAGACCTTCATTCAGAAGAATGTTCTTCGTGTAGAAGGTTTCAAATTCAGGATCCTCAGCTGCGCGGATTTCCTGTGACACGAAGTCATAGGCACGCAAGTTGAGTGCAAGGCCGATGATGCCGATGGCACTGGTCCACAAGCCCATCACTGGCACAAACAGCATGAAGAAGTGCAGCCAACGCTTGTTGGAGAACGCAATTCCGAAGATTTGGCTCCAGAAACGGTTGGCGGTAACCATTGAATAGGTCTCTTCTTCCTGGGTGGGTTCGAACGCCTTGAAGGTGTTCGACTGTTCACCATCCTCAAAAAGAGTGTTTTCCACAGTCGCGCCGTGAATGGCGCAAAGCAGTGCACCGCCAAGAATGCCGGCCACTCCCATCATGTGGAAGGGATTCAAGGTCCAGTTATGGAAGCCCTGTAGGAACAACAGGAAGCGGAAAATTGCAGCCACACCAAAGGAGGGCGCAAAGAACCAGCTGCTCTGTCCCAAGGGATACATCAGGAAGACACTGACGAACACCGCAATCGGACCTGAGAAGGCGATGGCGTTGTAGGGACGAATGCCGACGAGACGAGCAATTTCAAACTGACGCAGCATGAAGCCGATCAGTGCAAAGGCGCCGTGGAGAGCAACGAAAGCCCAGAGGCCTCCAAGCTGGCACCAGCGGACAAAATCACCCTGGGCTTCTGGGCCCCAGAGCAAGAGAAGGCTGTGACCCATCGCATCAGCGGGGGTGGACACAGCAGCAGTGAGAAAGTTGCAACCCTCGAGGTACGACGACGCGATGCCGTGGGTGTACCAGGAAGTTACAAAGGTGGTTCCCGTTAACCAGCCACCGATGGAGAGGTAGGCCGTGGGAAGAAGGAGAATGCCGGACCAGCCGACAAACACAAATCGGTCGCGTTTGAGCCAGTCATCGAGGACGTCGAACCATCCCCGCTGCGGCATGCGACCTGCAGCGATCGTCATGAGGGCGCTTCATGAAGCTTTACGTTCGTGAGCCTAGAGGCCTGGGCTCTTTTTGCAGGGGCAATACAGCCCAGCGGGTCATAGATGAGTGAAAATACTCAGGCCTCCGTTTCGTGCTCTTAGTGACGAGAATGGGGTTACAAACACTTTTTTCACTGTGTACGTCGTCGAATTAGCTCTTCGCATGAGCCCGATGCCTATCTCTGTCCAACGCAAGGAATCGGGAGATGCCGAATCTGTTTATCAACAGGTTCGGCAAGCCCTTGAACAAGGGCAACCAAGATTGCTCGAGATGACTTGCGAAAAGGTAGAAGGCAAACGCCTCAGCGTTCTCACAAGCGATGTCCTAGCTGTTCAGATTTACGAAAAGACAGCGGCATCCGGGGGGAGCAAACGCCCGGGCTTTTCACTAGACAGCTAATCCCTGTGGGAACAGACACCAACAAACGAGTTCTTCAGTTTGAAGGCGTGAGTTTTTGCTGGCCCGGCGGAACCCGCGCTCTGGATCGCTGCAGCTTCAGCGTTCCAGGGCCAGGTCTGTGGATGCTTGTAGGCAGCAACGGGAGCGGGAAAAGCACCCTGTTTCGAATGATTGGGGGGTTGATCCAACCACAAGCCGGACGAGTGGACTGCAATGTTCAAACGGCCTTGGTCTTCCAAAATCCCGACCACCAACTCCTACTCCCAAGTTGCGGGAGCAACCTTCTCCTCAACCTTCCCCCCACTCTTGCCCCGTCCCTCAAACGCAAGCGGATTGCCCATCTGCTTGAACAGGTTGGACTCGCTGGTATGGCGGGCCGGCAAATTCACACATTGAGTGGAGGCCAAAAGCAGCGCCTGGCAATCGCTGGTGCTCTAGCCAGCGAAGCAAAACTGCTGCTCCTTGACGAACCGACAGCTCTGCTGGACCCATCCAGCCAAAGCTCGGTTTTGGCAACGGTGCAACAGCTGTGTCACCGCTCACTGAATCCACTCACAGCACTGTGGATCACACATCGGCTGGATGAACTGGACCATGCTGATGGCGCAGCAGTCATGAAAAAAGGCAGGATCGGTCATTGGGAGAAAGGCCTTGCTCTGCGCCGCACGCTCAAGGCACTTGCCTAAGTCAGGGCCTGGCAGTTAAGGTCTCGTGGTCTCAATCCTCGGTAGCTCAGCGGTAGAGCGGTCGACTGTTAATCGATTGGTCGCAGGTTCGAATCCCGCCCGGGGAGTTTCAAATGAATGTCATCACCTTCAAAGTGGTGACTTTTTTTTGGCCGTAGCAGCACTATTTTTTCTTCAAACAGAAGAAAATCTGCACTTGATGCCATCCAAATCAGAAGATTTCCTGAAGAGCCGAGCGAGCCAATCTCCGCGCCACAGCACCAAACCCCTGTCAGGCAAACGACTTTTGGGCACATGCCAACCATGAAGGCAAGCACCTGAATTCTGCACAAACTGGTTGATCTTGAGAGAATTACTCCTTAATGACGCGGCACTTCCTCGTCCAACTGTTTTTTCGCCAGCACTTAGATGAAACCTTCCATCCTGCTGATCGAAGACGACCGGGACATGAGCGAACTGGTAGGTGGCCACCTGGAGCACAGCGGTTTTGATGTTCAACGAGCCGACGACGGCATCAAGGGACAGGCACTTGCACTGCAGTACACCCCCGATTTAATCCTGCTGGATTTAATGCTGCCCAACGTGGACGGGCTCACGCTCTGCCAGCGACTTCGCCGGGATGAAAGGACAGCGTCCATTCCTATCTTGATGCTGACTGCCTTGGGTGGTACGAAAGACAAGGTGAGCGGGTTTAATTCGGGAGCCGATGATTACCTCACAAAACCATTTGATCTTGAAGAACTACAAGCGCGGGTGAAAGCGCTGCTTAGGCGTAGCGACAGAGCTCCTATCGGAACCTCCGGCAATCATCACGAGATTCTGAGCTATGGGCCATTGACCTTGGTGCCAGAGCGCTTTGAAGCAATCTGGTTCGATCATCCAGTGCGCCTTACCCACTTGGAATTCGAGCTTCTGCATTGCCTGCTGCAACGCCACGGTCAAACCGTTGCACCCTCTCTGATCCTCAAAGAAGTTTGGGGTTATGAGCCAGACGACGACATCGAAACGATTCGCGTTCACGTTCGTCACCTACGCACAAAATTAGAACCAGATCCACGCAAGCCACGGTTTATCAAAACTGTTTATGGGGCCGGCTACTGCCTTGAGCTGCCCACAGGAGACCAACTCGATGGACTCCAGGATGTTCTCGCTCAGGCGCGCCAGGAACGGGAGCAAAAAGCTGAGGCGACAAATCGGGCCACGGCCTGATCTTCAACGATCAAAGCCCCATCAAATCTAGAAATGTGACTTCCCAGGCCAACCTGGGTTGCACAAATGAAAGCAATTGAACGCGTAGCCGTTCGAGTTTTCGGAGTACCTGCTCATTTTTTTGTTCCATCCAAAGGTGCTGCTGCAGCCAGTTGATCAGCCAAAGCTGTTGCTCGCCATCAAGAGCCTCAGTGAGATCACGCGCGAGCCCCAGAGCCTCGATCGGCTGGGTTGGCAAGGTGTGCAAACGTCCCATCAGATCGGGTGAAACACATGACCATTGCTTGACATGGCCCAATAACGCACCTGGAGAACCACCAGCCATTGCAACCAATTCAGGCTGCATGAGCCCTTGCTTTACAGCTTCTTGGTCGATCTCAGCGGGCAAACGTTGAAGAACTGACTGCATGTCTTCCGCACTGAGCTGGATCAATCGAATCAGCTGACAGCGTGAACGAATCGTGGAAAGCAACCGTTCGGGAGCCGCCGACAACAAGATCAACACTCCATGGCCCGGTTCCTCAAGCGTTTTGAGCAGAGCATTGGCGGCAGCTTCCGCCATCGCTTCTGGCTCCTCGAGAACAACAAGGCCACGCGACGACTCCAGCGGTTGACGTGAGAGAAAGCGGCTGATGTCTCGAATCTGATCCAACCTCACAAGGGGAGGGGTTCGCCGACTCACGCCTGCTTCTTCAGCTTCAGAGCGAGTGATCAAACGCCCCTGGTGGCTGTAGCTGGGTTCAACCCAGAGGAGATCAGGGTGGTTGCGTTCTGCCAAGCGACGCCGCTGGCGTTGATTGCACTGGCCTTCACTGATCACACCCTCGAGGAAGCGCAGAACAGCAAGTCGACGGCCGACGCCTTCTGGACCAGCGAAGACATAGGCAGGAGCGAGGCGCTCCTGCTTCAGGGCTGCCTTTAAAAGGGTCACAGCCAGAGGCTGGCCCACCAGATCTGCAAACAGATCTTGCTCTTCAAGCAACACGTCGCTCATCTCTGCCAAGCCGCAGCTCGGGTGAGCAAGGCCGTTTGAATCGCCTCCGCAACCTCCAAAAGCGGACGATCGGCCACAACCGACACCCAGTCACGTGCCTTACACATGTCAGAAAAGCCCTCGGAAACACGCTCCAAGAAAGCAAGTCCTTCCGCTTCGATGCGGTCTTCCTCGCGGCTTCCGCGCCGCTGAACACTCAATGCCAAAGGAATATCAAGCCATACCGTCATGTCGGGAGTGAGCCCTCGTGTGGCAATTCGCTCAAGATCAGTGATGAGCTCCCGATTGAGACCTCGTCCATAGCCCTGGTAAGCCATCGTCGACCCCGTAAAGCGATCACTGAGCACCCAATCACCCCGCTCTAAGGCGGGCTGAATAACTCGGTCCACGTGTTGGGCACGATCCGCTGCATACAACAACAACTCTGCTGTAGGCCCAGGGTCAGCATCTTGAGGGGGATGGAGCAAAAGCTGACGAAGGCTTGTCCCCAGGGCCGTTCCCCCTGGTTCTCGAGTCACAACCAGCCGAGATTCATCAGGCATCAGTCCGCTTTTGGGAAGCCAACTGGACAGCTGCTGAAGCTGGGTGGTTTTGCCACAACCATCAATGCCCTCAAGCACCAGCAGTCGCCCCATCTTCCTGGCCATGGCTAGCGCAGCCGCAAGCTGAGGGCATTCAGCACAACAGACACCGAGCTAAATGCCATGAGCAAGGCCGCCAACGGTGGGGATAACAAGAGGCCAAAGCCAGGCAACAACACACCAGCCGCAATCGGCAAAGCGATGAGGTTATAGCCAAAAGCCCAAATCAAGTTCTGACGAATTTTGGCCATCGTTCGCCTGGCCAAGCAAAGCGCCTCAGGCACCGCCTCAAGCCTTTCCCCGAGCAGCACAAGGTCAGCGGTGTCCTGTGCGATCTGGGTTCCAGTGCCCACTGCGATGCCAAGGTCGGCTGCCGCCAAGGCGGGGGCATCGTTGATGCCATCACCCACCATCGCCACAGATCCCTGCTCGCGCAAAAGCTCAAGTCGTTCAAGTTTTTGATGCGGCAAGAGCTGCCAAGCCAGATCAGCGTCGGCGAAACCAAGCTCACGTCCCACCCGTTCAACGGTCTGGCGACGATCCCCACTCAACATGGCGACGGACTGGCCCTGATCTCGTAAGCGATGGATCGCGAGCGATGCATCCGGGCGGAGTCGATCGTCGACGGTGACAAGACCCAGTGGATTCTCAGCCAAAGCAACAGCCACTAACGACTGCCCTCGTTGGACAACCGAATCGAGCGTTTGCTGCTGTTGCTCCGTCCAGGACACCCCTTGCTCACTCAGCCATTCAGGGGAGCCAACGCGCACCAGGCCATCCACTCCTTGCAAACGGCCCTCCATTCCTGCACCAGGAGTTGTGCGGCTGGACTCGACGCCTAGAAGGGGCAGCTGAAGTCGTTGTGCCTCCTGCAACAGCGCATGGGCGAGAGGATGCCGGCTCGTTTGCTCAAGACTGGCCGCCAGCTGAAGCGTTTGAGATGGATCTTCGCTCGCTAATACCGAATCAACCAGGGGCCGCCCGAGCGTGAGCGTGCCCGTTTTATCGAACACCATGCGCTGGACGGAGGCTGCCAACTCGATGACATCACCGCCTCGAAACAACCAGCCCTGCTTCGCTGCCAAGCCCGACGAGACGGTGATCACGGTGGGAGTAGCCAACCCAAGAGCACAAGGGCAAGCCACCACAAGCACCGCAATGGAGAGCTGGAGAGCTAGACCAAGTGGCGTCTCAGCGCCAGCACCAAGAGAGCCATGCAGACCATGCGCATGGCCGTGATCCAACATCGCGACAGGAACATCAAGAACTTGAGGCCAGAGACGACAACCGACTTGCCACCAAAACAAGAACGTGAGAATGGCAAAACTCACCACCGCATAACAAAACTGGCCGGCCACACGATCGGCAAGGCCCTGAATCGGTGCCTTCCTAGCCTGAGCTTGCTCCACCAAATCAATGATCCGAGCCAGAGCGGTTTCACGACCAATGCGCTGCACCTCAACGATCAAGGTGGCCTCCAGGTTGAGGCTGCCGGAACTGAGCTCAGCGCCTGGAGAGGCATCCAGAGGTAGAGGTTCCCCAGTCAGGCTGGAAAGATCCACAGCCGAATGCCCCTCACGCACGATTCCATCCACGGGAACGCGATCGCCGGCCAAAAGCTGAACATGTTCTCCTGGTCGCAGCGCCGAAACAGATACCTCACGGATCGCGCCATCGTCCATTAACAGTCGCGCAACATCGGGCTGGAGAGCCGCTAAGTCTTGTAGCGCTCGGCCCGTCCGACGACGCGCCCGCTCTTCTAGAAAACGACCTAGCAATACAAAGCCCAAGAGCATGACTGGCTCGTTGAAGAAGCAGGGCCAACCCACCTGAGGCCAAGCCAAAGCAACCAAGCTGGCCAAATAGGCACTTCCAACACCAAGGCTGACCAGGGTGTCCATCGTTGGCACCCCCATTCGGGCTGAGCGCCATCCGGAGATCAGGATGGGTCGGCCTGGCCCCACCAAAGCAACAGTGGCCAAGCCAGCGTGAAAAGGGAGCGAACCAAGGGGTGGAACGTGGACGGTTCCGGCTTCCGCCAGATGACCCACCACGGACAAAACGAGCAAGACAAGAGCGACGATTAACTGACGCCACTGCTTCCACCAACCCCAACTGCGATCGGCCTCAACCGCTGCACCGAAGGCATTTGTCTCGCGAGGATGGGCACTGAAACCACGGGCCGTTAAGGCCTCAACGACTCCATCAAGATCAGCAACCGAATCATTTTCAAAGCGAAGCCAAGCGCTGCGAGTTACAAGATTCACGCTGGCTTCGCACACCCCGGGTTGATCCAGGAGCGTGCGCTCAACCGAACGCACGCAACCACCGCACTTCATTCCCTCCACGTCTAAAAGCATCGTGGGAGGTGAATTTGAGGCGTTAGCGGAATTTGTCACAACTGCAGAACGCATTCTTGAACGCTAGGCAGGGCTGCGGATTCCAGTCAGGATGGAATCACACGTTTTTGGGTTTCCTGTGCCGCGCAGCAATCGAAACGACAATTTTATCGACAAAAGCTTCACGGTCATGGCCGATCTCATCGTGAAGCTCCTGCCGATTAATGCCCGGGCCAAGGAAGCATATGTGTATTACCGCGACGGGCTCTCCGCCCAAAACGACGGCGATTACGCCGAAGCCTTGGAAAACTACGAGGAAAGCCTGAAGCTTGAAGAAAACGCGATCGACCGGGGCGAGACCCTCAAAAACATCGCCATCATCTACATGAGCAACGGCGAAGAAGAGCGAGCGCTGGAGACCTACCAAAAAGCATTGGATGAAAATCCCAAACAACCCTCATGCCTGAAAAACATGGGTCTCATTTATGAAAAACGTGGTCGCACCGCGGAAGAAGAGGGACGTCGTGATGATGCCGATGGCTGGTTTGATCAAGCAGCAAACGTTTGGACCCAAGCCGTCAGGCTGAATCCAGGTGGTTACCTCGACATTGAAAACTGGCTGAAATCAACCGGCCGCAGCAACGTGGACGTGTACTTCTGAGGGTCATGCTTCGTGATCAACAGGATTCACACCAAGGGCTAAGACAAGCGCTTCGGTGATCGAGCCAGCTTCGTGCAGCTCCAAGTTCAAGCTGGCCTCCCCCTTTCCGAGTCCACACCCTTTAGGAACCACTGCTCGTCTGAATCCAAGACGGACGGCCTCTTGCAAGCGCAGCTCCAACTGCCCAACAGGCCTGAGCTGCCCACCCAGGCCCAGTTCACCAAGCAGGACGGTACCTGCCGGCAAGATGAGATCGCGATAACTCGCCACAACAGCAGCAGCCACACCCAAATCAGCCGCAGGTTCCTCTACATCGAGGCCACCAGCCACAGCGAGGTAGCAATCGAAACGTGACAGGGGCAGGCCCATGTGCTTTTCGAGCACCGCCAGAATCTGATGCAAGCGATTCACAGCAATCCCTGTGGCCGTGCGTCTTGGACTCGCATAGCTCGTGGTGCTGACTAATGCCTGGAGATCTACAACAAGAGGCCTGGTGCCCTCACAGGCAACAATCGTCGCAACTCCGCTGGCCTCATCACCACTCAGGAACAACTCGCTCGGGTTGTTGACCTCAATGAGACCTTGGCCCTGCATTTCGAACACGCCGAGTTCATGAGTGGCACCAAAGCGATTTTTAACGGCACGCAGAAGTCGATGACTGGCAAAACGATCCCCCTCAAAGGTGAGCACGGCGTCTACCAAGTGCTCAAGGACCTTCGGTCCTGCTAACAGGCCCTCTTTGGTCACGTGGCCGACAAGCAGCAAAGCCGTGTTCTGACGCTTGGCTAATCGCTGCAGAGACGCGGCACATTCCCGCACTTGAGCAACAGATCCCGGAGCGCTCGACAGGTTGGCGTCATGCAGGGCCTGAATGCTGTCGATGATTGCAACATCGGGCTGCAGAGCCTCGAGCTCCTCCAACACCAACTCAAGGTCTGTTTCGGCAAGCAGTTGAAGTCCCTCGCTCTCTCCACCCAAACGCAGCCAGCGCAACTTCACTTGCTGAGCTGATTCCTCAGCGCTGACATACAGAACGGAAAGCCGGTTCGCCATGACCGATGCGCTTTGAAGCAGCAACGTGCTTTTACCGATCCCTGGGTCACCCCCTACAAGCACCAGCGAACCCGGTACAACGCCACCGCCCAAGACGCGATCCAATTCTGGGTAACCGCTCTCGAGACGTTGAATCGGCCGATCACCCAGATCGGCCATGGCGGTTGAACGTCGCGCCACTGGAGCCTTTGCTGACTCGGCAGGAGCGCGTCTGCGCCTGCCGTCGTGTTTCGGAGCGGTTTGCTCGACCAAAGAATTCCAGCTACCGCAACTACTGCAGCGGCCAAAAAACTGCCGAGTCTGCGCACCACAGCTCTGACAAACAAAAATTGAAGCGGGTCGGGACACGTCGAACTATGAAGAAAGTTGGCTTTCGGTGAATGAATGGGGCCTCCATCCATTTATCTGTAGCCAATACCAGTACGAAATAAGTTCGGATATGACGGCCACAGCCGCCAGCAAGGAAACCATTCTCGTTGTCGACGACGAGGCCAGTATTAGACGCATTCTGGAAACCCGCCTGTCGATGATTGGTTACAACGTTGTAACCGCCTGCGACGGCACTGAAGCTCTCGAAAGCTTTGAACAGTGCAATCCAGATCTGGTGGTCTTGGACGTGATGATGCCAAAGCTTGACGGCTACGGCGTTTGCCAAGAATTACGCAAGGAGTCGGATGTTCCGATCGTGATGCTCACCGCCTTGGGTGATGTTGCAGACAGGATTACCGGGCTTGAGCTCGGTGCTGACGACTATGTCGTTAAACCGTTTAGTCCCAAAGAGCTTGAAGCAAGAATTCGCTGCGTTCTGCGCCGCGTTGAGAAAGAACAGGTCGCTGGAATTCCCAACTCTGGGGTGATTCAAGTCGCAGATCTACGCATCGACACCAATAAGCGTCAGGTGTTCCGAGCCGATGAACGGATCCGCCTCACCGGAATGGAGTTCAGCCTCCTGGAGCTGCTCGTGGGTCGCTCTGGAGAACCCTTCAGCCGCGGTGAGATCCTGAAGGATGTGTGGGGATATACACCTGAACGTCACGTGGACACCAGGGTCGTGGATGTTCATATCTCACGGCTTCGCTCCAAACTAGAAGACGACCCGGCCAATCCCGAGCTGATCCTCACGGCTCGAGGAACCGGTTACTTGTTCCAGCGCATCATCGATTCCGTTGCACCCGAAGGATCCTGAGTACAGCCCGGCCGACGAAGCCCGGAGCAAACCACGCCGATCAAAGGCGGTAAGAAGACTTGTGATTTGGTATCGGCGCAATAGTGCCGTGACTAGTCTCGTCGACACCGCTACCACCTCTGCCAGCGCTGCGGGCAACGTGGCTGAATCGGTCGGATCGATGGCAGGAAGCGTCGTCACCAACGCCGGAAGCATGGCTGGACAGATGCTCCAACCGGTGATGGACCCGCTGCGACGCCTGCAAACCACGGAGGTTGGTGATGACGGAGTCATCCATGACAGCGATCGCCTTTGGGTAGCTGTCGATGGAATGGGTGGAGATCATGCCCCTGGGGAAATCCTGGAGGGTTCTCTTCAAGCGATCGCTCGGCTGCCCTTACGGATCCGATTTGTCGGCGAAACCAACCGGGTCATGGAGGCTGCTGAGGCCTCTGGACTCAAAGAACCGCTCAACAACGCGATCAACGCAGGGCACCTGGAGCTGATCCCCAGCGGACCTTCCGTGGAAATGCATGAGGAAGCCACTGTTGTGCGCCGGAAGCGTGATGCCAGCGTCAATGTCGCCATGGATCTAGTGAAGCGCGGAGATGCCTTGGCGATTTACTCCGCGGGAAATTCTGGTGCTGTGATGGCTTCTGCCATCTTTCGCCTTGGTCGCCTTGCCGGGATCGATCGACCCGCCATTGGAGCACTGTTCCCCACCAAAGACCCAGGCCAGCCTGTGCTGGTCTTGGATGTGGGAGCAAACATGGACTGCAAACCTGCCTACATGCATCAATTTGCTTTGCTCGGCAACATCTATTCCCGAGACGTTCTCCAAGTCGATCGCCCGCGAATTGGCTTGCTCAACATTGGCGAAGAGGAATGCAAAGGCAATGAACTAGCGCTACGCACCCATGAATTACTTCGAGAGGAAACCCGTCTTCATTTCGCAGGAAATTGCGAAGGAAGAGATGTTCTATCTGGTGAATTTGATGTGGTGGTTTGCGATGGCTTCACAGGCAATGTGCTGCTGAAATTCCTTGAATCCGTCGGAAGTGTTCTGCTTGGCGTGCTCAGGGCTGAGTTACCGAGGGGGCGCCGCGGCAAAGTTGGCTCAGCCTTCCTGCGCAGCAATCTCAAACGCATCAAGAAACGGCTCGATCACGCTGAACATGGCGGCGCACTTCTCCTTGGTGTGAATGGGATTTGTGTCATCGGTCATGGAAGCAGCAAAGCCCTATCCGTCGTGAGCGCTCTGCGCTTGGCCCACTCCGCTGCAAGTCATGGCGTGATGGACGATCTCGCCGAACTCAGCAAGCCAGCACCACTCAAAAGCTGAAGCATCCTGTCTGGACTGTGATTGACTGACGCCACTGACAGCGCTTCCACATTGGCTGGATCTCCCCCACCCTTCCGTGGCATGGCTCTGGTCGCAAGTGGCAGCGCCCAGGCGAACCAAACCATCAGCAATGCTGCCCTCAGCGAGCGGGTGGAGACCAGTGACGAATGGATTCGCACCCGCACCGGAATTCAGTCTCGGCGCGTCAGCACTCCGGACGAATCGCTGAACGATCTGGCGATCCGGGCTGGGCAACAGGCCCTGGCCATGGCCCAGTGGGAACCTGACAGCCTCGACCTGGTGTTACTCGCCACGTCCACCCCTGATGACCTGTTTGGATCAGCACCAAGAGTTCAGGCCGGATTAAAAGCGCACAACGCCGTTGCGTTTGACCTCACGGCTGCCTGCAGCGGCTTTCTATTTGCGCTCGTGACAGCCGCCCAGTACCTGCGAACAGGCGCCATGCAACGGGTGCTGGTGATCGGCGCCGACCAGTTAAGCCGCTTTGTCGACTGGGACGACAGAAGCACCTGTGTGCTCTTCGGTGACGGGGCTGGCGCTGTTGCCCTCGAAGCCACCTCTGCAGAGTCCGATGGCTTACTGGGTTTCCGGTTGCGCAGCGACGGCAGCCGCGGCCATTCTCTGACCTTGCCGCAGATCCCTACCAGTCTTCCTCTGGTCAACACCACCCGCCATCAATGCGGCGGCTATCTGCCGATTCAGATGAATGGACAAGAGGTATACAAATTTGCCGTGCGCGAAGTGCCAGCCATCCTCAAGACGCTGCTAGAGCAAACAGCCACAACCCCAGACCAATTGGACTGGCTGCTGCTTCATCAAGCCAACCAGCGCATTTTAGATGCAGTAGCGGATCGATTTTCCATCCCTCACTCCAAGGTCTTGAGCAACTTGGCGAACTACGGCAACACCTCAGCCTCCACGATCCCGCTCATGCTTGACGAAGCCGTGCGCGACGGGCGCGTAGCACCTGGTCATCTTTTAGCGAGTAGTGGCTTTGGGGCTGGCCTCAGTTGGGGGGCTGCATTGTTGCGTTGGCAAGGTCCCGCCTAGGCTCCGAGCCATCTTTACCTGCTAACGATGACGATTGCCTGGGTGTTCCCCGGACAGGGGTCTCAGAAGTCAGGCATGGCTGAGCCCGTGCTGACCCTTCCCGGAGCGGAAGAACGATTTGCACTTGCTTCCCGTCTGCTGGGCAGAGATTTGCTGGCGATCTGCCAAGGAGAGGCTGATACGCAAGTCGATCCCTCTGATCTCAACGACACCCGCAACACCCAGCCAGCGCTCTTCGTCGTTGAAAGCCTGATTGTTGATGAACTCCGCAGACAAGGGCGCGAGCCAGCGTTTGTGGCTGGCCACAGTCTCGGAGAACTCGTTGCTCTGTATGCCGCAGGTGTCTTTGATGTGACCACGGGTCTTGAGTTGATGCAGCGGCGCTCAGAGCTCATGGCAGCCGCTGGAGGCGGAGCGATGACTGCCGTGATCGGCTTTGATCGCGATCAACTTGAAAGCCTTGTCCACAGCACGGATGGCGTGGTCATCGCCAATGACAACAGCGCTGCCCAGGTTGTGATTTCAGGGAACCCCGAGGCGGTAACAAGTGTGAGTGAGCAACTCACCTGCAAGCGCGCGATTCCTCTGGCCGTCTCCGGAGCATTTCACTCGCCATTGATGGCAGAAGCGTCTGCAGCGTTCAAGGTTCACCTGGAAAGCCTGGCTTTCGAAGATGCTGGCTTCCCGGTGCTGAGCAACACAGATCCAACCCCATGCCGCGACGCCGCTCAACTAAAGCAGCGCTTGACTCAACAGATGACCACGGGCGTTCGCTGGAGAGAGACCATGGAAACGCTGACGTCAGCCGGGGTTGACACTTTGATCGAAGTGGGACCAGGGAATGTCCTCAGTGGCCTGGCCAAAAGGGCCATGAAGGGTGTCACGACCGCCCAGCTCTCGAGCTCCGCTGATTTAGGTCTCTAAGAAGCCATGTCCCCTCTTGTGCCCAGCCCGAGCGACGGCTCTGCTGTAGTGACATCCGTCACGCCAAAACCGAGCCTGATGTACCAGCTCGTGAGCTACTTGCTGGTGTTTCCTGTCTTTCGGGGACTCTTAAGAGGGCGGACCAGTGGCAACGCCTTGGTGCCACTTCAAGGCCCCTTGGTGGTAGTCGCAAATCATGGATCCCATCTCGACCCACCCTTACTTGGCCACGCCCTGGGACGTCCTGTGGCGTTCATGGCCAAAGCCGAGCTGTTCCGGATTCCAATCTTGGGGGGCATTATTAGCGCCTGCGGTGCTTACCCGGTGAAACGGGGAGCAAGTGATCGAGAAGCAATCCGTACAGCAACAGCTCGACTTGACGAGGGCTGGGCGATCGGTGTCTTTCTTGATGGCACCCGTCAAACTGACGGCCGCGTCAATCAACCAAGACCTGGTGCAGCCTTACTTGCTGCACGCAGCGGAGCCCCCCTTCTCCCTGTGGCAATCATCAACAGCCATCGCGCCCTCGGCGCAGGGAGTGGCTGGCCAAGGCTTGTTCCCGTTGCTCTTCGCATCGGAGAACCAATCCCTGCGCCAACCAGTCGGAAAAAGCCTGAGCTGGAGGCCACCACCCGTGAGCTTCAGCGGCGAATTAATGCCTTGATCGATCAAGGCGTGGGAAATCCCTGAGGCCAATTCCGAAGAACCCAAGGCTTGAGATCTTGACCTGTGATGACCCAGGTCAACGCCCTGATCCCATCACTCAAGCGCTTACCCAGAGTCTCCTCACGACAGGATAGCTGACAAGCAACAGGCACCCCAGTGAGACGAATCCCTCGGCTTCCCGCCACCAGCCGTCCCACGGTCATGGCACGGGGCAAATGATCTTCACTGGTGACCAGATAAATGTGCTTCACACCATCGCGTTTCAAGTCATCCACCAAGGATGTGAAATTCGTAAAGGTGTCTTTGGCTCTGTAATCGAGCACAACCCTGCTCTGATCCAGCCCCGCATCCCGTACAAGCCATTGGGCGTACTCCGGATTGCTGCCACCACTCACCACTAAAGGAAGCTCAAGTTGCTGCGCCAAGCGCAGCCCGACCCGTTCACGATCGAGATCTCCTCCGAGCACGAGAATGCGTTGCGGAGGCTCAACGGTGGTGAGAGCCTCACGAAATGGCTTTAAAGGGCCCGTAGTGCTGACCCACACCAGAGCAGCAAAGACAACTAACGAGGAGCGCCAACCTGGGGCCATTAGACGGGGCCCACAGGAGACGTGGGATAAATCGGCAGCACAGGCTCCCAAGGACCTGGAATAGCCTCCTGCTCCCAGTGGCAACAACGCTCCAGCAGATGCTGCACATCCGACGCCACATCAAGCTGCATGGTCAGAGCTGGCGATGGGTCTTCGTCCTCTCTGAGTAAACGAGGACGCTCCAGCTCTTCCACAGGCACTGAGCCAGAACATAGGCGGTAGCGCCCAGCCACTCGACCACGACGGGGAAGGGTCTGAACGATCGAAAAAGGCTCCAAAGCCTGACTGGCCGACAAGAACACGGATAACCGTGGTGCCATCAACGCGAAACTGCTTTCACCATGCAAAGGGCAACCCAACTGTTGGGCCAGGGTGCGAGCCATCACAACGGTCAAGCGAGTCCCTGTGAACCCTCCCGGCCCTGTACTGACGGCCAAACGGCCAATCGAAGCCCATTCCGCTTGTGGGAGCAGTTCCTCGACAGCAGGAATCAAACCATTGGTGAGCTGACGTCCCATCGGTCGAGACAGGATGCGAGTTCCCTCAGCAGGATTTTCGGCATCGCAAACTGCCAGACCGAGATTTTCACTCGAACTATGCATAGCCAGCAGCCAACGGCTCATCGCGGCAACTCCTGATCAGGGCGCAATCGCTTCCATCGTCCGTAATCAGCCTCAAAGCTGGTGCAAGCTCGTACATCCCATTCCACGCCGACGCCACCACCGCTGAGGTCATGAAGACTGATGTGAATGCGTGGATCTTGAGGACTCACGTCAGGATTGTCATTGAGATGGGCCACACCATGCTGCCGTTCCACCGCGTGATAGGCCTGACAGCGATCCACCCAGCGGCAATCCACGCAGATGCACATGCACCCCACCTCTGAAGAGGATTCCATTCTGGAGGGGGATGCCAGCCTCATGGCACGTCAACTCATGACACGGCTGCAGCCGCAACGCTGGCCGATCCCTCTTGATCGTTTACCCGTCGGAACGGTGCTGGTAGGCGGAGCCGTTCGTGACGGATTGCTGAACCGTTTACCAGAGCATCCAGATCTCGACATGGTGGTTCCAGCGGATGCGCTGGGCCAAGTCCGCAAGCTTTCTCAAGAGTTTGGTGGCTCCTGCGTGGTGCTTGATCGAGACAGGGACATGGCCCGCCTGGTGCTGGGGCGCTGGACCATCGATCTCGCAAGACAAGAGGGAGATGCTCTTACGGCTGATCTCATGCGACGTGACTATCGAATCAACGCGATTGCTCTCACCCTCACAACTGAGCCAAAACTGGTGGATCCCAGCGGCGGCATTCCAGATCTGCGCGATCAACGCATCACTGCCATCCACGAACAAAACCTTCTGGATGATCCCCTGAGACTGTTGAGAGCCATCAGACTCTCCTCCGAGCTCTCGATGACGATTGACCAGGGCACCCTGGAAATGATTGCGCGCCATCGCCACCAATTGCCCAAGGTGGCACCAGAGCGCATTCAGGCTGAATTACTGAAGCTGGTTCAAGCCAACAACGCCGATCAGGCGATCCATTTGCTGCACTCGTTGAAATTGATCGCGCCGTGGAGTTCAAATCAACCACAAAAGACGTTCAACGCTCGCGCTTTAACGGCAGAAGAACAACAACTCGCCTTACCGCTAGCGCGCTTAACCCAGTTACTCAGCGATCAAGGAGTCAATGATTTGCGCTTCAGCCGAAAGCAAATTCAACGCTGCTTGCGACTGAGAGCATGGTGGAAGCGAGATCAACAGCAAAGCGCTAGCACTTTGAGTGAGCGTGAGCGCTTAAAACTGCATGAAGAGCTTGAAGAGGATCTCCCTGCTTTCACACTGGCTTGGCCTGTAGAGCGCCAAAATGAATGGCTGCGGCGCTGGCGAGATCAGGACGACATGCTGTTCCATCCCTGTACACCACTGAATGGTCGAACATTGCAGGCAGAGCTTGGTTTGCGTCCAGGGCCCCGATTAGGGGAGCTGATTCAGCATCTTTGCCTTGAACGAGCCTTTGGTCGAATTCGAAGCCAAGACGAGGCCATTCAGTGTGCACGCGCTTGGATGAACAAGCCGCTGTGATTAACTGACTTGCCTTAACGACAGCGATCGGCCTGATAGGCAGTTTTCTTCTCTCTCTCCCCCCCGTCTCATGAGCGTGCGTCTTTACATCGGCAACTTGCCGCAAACATTTGAAGCCAAAGAGTTGGAGACCCAACTCACCAGCGTGGGGGAGGGAATCCGCTTCAAAACCGTTCTGGACCGCGAAACGGGCGCATGCCGCGGCTTCGGTTTCGCAAATGTCGACGATGAAAAAGTCGCTGATGCTTTGATCGAGCAATTCAACGGAAAGGATTTCAACGGCAATACCCTGCGGGTGGAACGCTCTGAACGACGCGAGAGCAACGCCGGCGGCGGCGGTGGTCGTCGTGGCGGTCCCGGTGGTCCCGGTAATGCCCCAGGTTCAGCACGGAAAGCCGTGAACAAGGTGGTTCACAGCGACGCAAAAGCTGAATCTGCACCCGATCCTCGCTGGGCTGGAGAATTATCCAAACTCAAAGATTTGCTTGCAGATCAGAAAACAACAGCCTGATTTAGCTTTGGCTTTGTGATCACTTAGCGAGACTGAGCGATCACAAAGCATCGAGGAAGCTCAAGTGCTTTAGATAATTTGCCCACGAAGGCACGTTGATTAAAAACGTCATACTTATTGCGCTCAATCTCATCGAGGATTCTGCTGTAAAGACGAAGAGAGGTCCAAACAGGCCAGCGCGCATCGGCAGATAACCAGCGCACTCCAGCTTCCGAGCGAACAAACCATTCCCTGGCACGGGCCAGTTGAAATGTCATCAGCTCAATCCAGGCATCATTGATCCTTCCGGCCAAAAGGTCCTCCTCACTTACACCAAAGTGATGCAGATCTTCCTGCGGCAGATAGATACGTCCTCGTGCACGATCTTCTCCAACATCACGGAGAATGTTAGTCAGTTGATTCGCAATCCCTAAAGCAACAGCTGCATCGGAAGGGTCTGGGCAATCACTCCATGGCGCAGAAGTGTATGCCTCGTCAACACCCATAACTCCCTGGGTCATCAAGCCAACGGTTCCAGCAACGCGATAGCAGTAGAGCTTTAAATCTTCAAAGGTTGGGTAGCGGGTCCACGACAAATCCATCCGCTGGCCCTCGATCATGTCGAGATAGGGCTGTATGTCCTGTGGAAATCTCTGCAAGGTGTCCAGCATCACCGCATCCAGCTCATCCGCGACATGGCCGCTAAAGAGCTCTCTTGTTTTTTCTTCCCAACGGTCAAGTCGCTCGGCAAGCTCATCAACCGATCGAGATTGAGCCTCCTCGCTGTCCATGAGCTCGTCGGTCCGTCGACACCAGACGTAAATGGCCCAGATTGCCCGCCGCTTCTCCAGTGGGAGGAGCAACGTGCCCAAATAAAAAGTCTTTGCCCACTCAGCTGTCTCACGGCGACAAGCCTCGAAGGCTGCATCGAGATCCGAAGCTGCGAGGGTCATGACTCAGGCCGAGACCGGCTCGCTGACAGAAGACGATGATGACAGTTGATCGCGCTTGCGGTCCACAGCTTCAGCGCAAAGCTTGCCGCTCAACACTGCCCCTTCCATGGAAGCCAAATAACGCTGCATCGTGTAGTCACCTGCCAAGAAAAAGTTTTTAATTGGGGTTGTTTGATCAGGCCGAAGCTGCTGGCATCCAGGCGTAGTTTTATAGACAGATAAAGGGGTTTTTACAACTTTAGACTTACGAAGCTTTGCAGGATTATCAGTTCCAAAATGCATTGGGAATAATTTCTTCAGCTCACCCATGGTCGCCTCAATAATATCCTCATCACTCCGGCCAATCCAATCCTTCGCAGGAGCGAATACAAGCTCAAGCATCGATCGATCTGGATCTTCGTACTCCTTGCAAGCGATGCTCATATCGGCGTAAACGCTCAGCAAGGGCGAACGACTGAAGAGCAAGTGATCGATATCCGTGAGCTTTCGGTCAAACCAAAGATGAATATTGATCACCGGCACTCCGCGTAGACCATCCAACTTGCGAAAAACATCCATTTGTTGCCATGGCTCTGGTATCAAAAGTTTGAAAGGATCCACAGGAAGTGCACTGACATAAGCATCAGCAACAAGATCAAAACTTTCCTTGCCCTTCACCCCGCCAATGTGAAAAGCAGCAACGCTTCCATCAGGGTTGAGCTTGATTTCTCTTAATGGGCTATCCAGATGCACCTCACCTCCTAGCGATTGAACATGCTCCACAATCGGGTCACATAGACGCTCAGGAGGTGCTCCATCAAGAAATGCCATTTGGGAACCATTTTTTTCCTGCAGGAAACGATTCAGGGCAGTCAGCAACACTGTTGATGAAATCTCATCAGGGTCAATAAAATTCAATGCCTTACTCATGGCAATGAACACTTCATCATTAACGCGCTCAGGAATATTGTGAAGCTTGAGCCATTCAGTCCAAGAATATTTATCGCACTCTTCAACATAACCCTGGCCTCTCAGCATCGCTGGAACCAATCCGATGCCAAAACTGATTTTTTCTGGCCAAGACAGCATGTCGTTGTTACCAAGAATTGCTGCAACACCATTAATAGGTGCCGGTAAATCCGGAAAGTCGAATCGGCTGTAAGTACCAGGCTCCTCTGGCTGATTAAAAATCATCGAATGGCTCTTCCATTGGAGCCTGTCCTCAATATTCAGTTCTTTAAACAACTGCAGCATGTTCGGGTAAGCACCGAAAAAAATATGCAAGCCCGTTTCGTACCAGTCGCCATCTTCATCTTTCCAAGCCGCAACTTTGCCGCCAAGCACGTCCCTGGATTCCATAAGGATGGGGGTATGACCGGCGTCCGCCAGATATTTCGCGCAGGAGAGACCAGCCAGTCCTGCTCCCGCAATGGCGATACGCATGCTTCAAACCATAATTTGAAGACAACCTTAAAAGGATCACTGCCCGCTTCGCTTCCTACAGTTCTCACCAACCGCAAGCGCGGTGTCCTTACGCGATACAAGCCCCATGGCCGACACCCTGCTGAAGAGCACCACTCGCCACGTGCGTCTATTCACAGCTCGAGTGAATGAAGGGCGGCTCGTTCCAGACCCCAATCAGCTCACTCTCGACCTGGATCCAGACAACGAATTCCTATGGAATGACAGCTGCATCCAGACAGTTCAACAACGCTTCCGTGAGCTGGTTGAAGCCCATGCAGGCCAGCCTCTGAACGATTACAACCTTCGCCGAATCGGCTCAGAACTTGAGGGAAGCATTCGCCAGCTCCTACAGGCAGGTCAGCTGAGCTACAACCCTGATTGCAGGGTTCTGAATTACTCCATGGGCCTGCCCCGCACACCTGAACTGCTGTGAGCCGCTCCCCCTATGACCGTCCACGGGGCGGAAATCCACGTCGTCCTGACGAGCGCAGAGGAGGTCGGTACAGCCCTCCGCCACCTGGCAACAACGAGGGTGGGGATGGAGGCGGTCGTTTCAACACGACCAGAATTGCTGTCCTCGCCGGAGTTCTGGTGGTGGGAATCGGAATCGGCAGTGCTCTCACGAGCACCACGCAGGGAGATCAAGGCAACATCGCAAGCAGTGAGCAACTTGATTTAGCGGTACCAGACCCCGAGTTTTGCAAGCAGTGGGGTGCCAGCGCCTTTGTGATGGACATTGAGATGTATACGACCATGAACCCATCCAGCAGCTTCGTGACGCAACCCACCCTTCAACCAGGCTGCGTCATTCGCCGAGAAAACTGGGCCGTCTTACGTAAGGAAGGAGCGATCACCGCCGCTCAGGAACGGCAATGCAAACAAAGAATGAACACCTTCGCTTACATCGGATCAGTGAGAGACAAACCTGCTGTTCGCTGTGTTTACCAAACAGATATCACTCAAAACAAATTTCTAACCAAAGGGATCGCTGACGACACTGTTGGTCTCACCCCAGAAGCTGATCAGTTCTAAGAGGCGTCAAAAACTGTGGGCATGGGTTCTGGCCCTACGGCCGCAGTCCTTGGCTGACGCAAAGGACTATCGGCACTAGCAAACACAGGCAAAACATCACACCGAAATGCTTCGGCCGCCCGTGAGCAGTAGCGCGCTGGATGGGTAATCAGCCTTAACTGGCGCTTCACCTGCAGACCCGCGACCGATGGCTTGTGCAAGCTGCCTGCCGTGAGCTCCCTCTCAATCGAGACCACCGGAAGGAACGCGGCACCCAAGCCGGATTGCACAGCATTTTTGATGGCCTCAAGAGAATTGAGCTCCATCTCAATCCTCAATCTCTGCACATCCAAACCAGAACGAGCCAGGAGCTTGTCCACCATTTTCCTAGTGGTGGACTGGGCATCTAAACAAACAAATCCCAATCGATACAGATCCTCCTTGCTGAGCTCTGGCAGGCGAGCCAGGGGATGCTTCACCGGAAGCACCAACGCCAATTCATCACTTGCGTAAGGGACCACCTGAAGCAACTCATTCAACTCGGCAGGTAACTCACCGCCAATGATCGCCAAATCGATCTGACCATTCGCCACGCTCCATCCCGTTCGTCTTGTGCTGTGAACATGCAGCTGCACTGCCACGTCTGGAAATTTTTGCCGAAAGAGACCAATCATTCGGGGCATTAAGTAGGTCCCCGTGGTTTGGCTGGCACCCACGACGAGAGAGCCTCCCTTCAAGTTGTGCAAGTCATCTAGAGCACGACACGCCTCATGGCATTGACTCAGAATTCGGTCGCAATAGCTCAGCAGCAAGTGACCGGCTTCGGTGAGCTGAGCCTTGCGGCCGCCGCGGTCAAACAAAGACACCTCGAGCTGCTTCTCTAGGTTCTGGATCTGCAAACTGACCGCTGGCTGCGTGACGTAAAGACTGTCTGCAGCTTTTTTAAAGCTGCCTTCACTGACGATGGCGCGGAGAATACGCAGCTGATCCAGTGTGAAAGGCAGATCGGCCATAAGCGACAGCCGACCGGGCGGGGATAGCTCCAAAACTTTAGAGGGAAAGAACCCACCGCCCTTCACAATTAGCCTTCACGCAGCAACTCTTTGGATGAGCTCCTAGGCGGCGGAATGCATCACTCCAGCTTGGTGATGCTGTTGCTGCTCTTGGTCTTCGCTGTCATTCACAGCGGTGGGGCTGCCCTTCGCACTCGCGCTGAAGCCAAAATCGGTGCCAGGGCCTGGCGAGTGCTGTTTGCCGCCCTGAGTATTCCCTCCGCAGTTGTGGTGATCGGCTACTTCCTTGCCCATCGGTATGACGGCCTAAGGCTCTGGAATCTTCAAGGTGTGCAGGGATTGATACCCGTGATTTGGGTGCTGACAGCCATCAGTTTTCTATTCCTCTATCCAGCCACCTACAACCTGCTTGAAATTCCTGCTGTCCTGAAGCCGCAAGTGCGGCTCTACGCCACAGGAATCATTCGAATTAGCCGTCATCCTCAAGCCGTTGGTCAGGTTCTCTGGTGCTTTAGCCATGCCCTTTGGATCGGAAGCAGCTTCATGGTCGTGACCTGCATTGGCCTGATCGGACATCACCTTTTCGCTGTATGGCATGGAGACCGACGTTTAAAGGCTCGGTTTGGTGATGACTTCGTGAAGCTGAAACAAAGCACATCCGTACTGCCTTTCGCCGCTGTCCTTGATGGACGCCAGACCCTGATTTGGAGCGAGTTGCTGCGGCCAGCACAACTTGGCATCGCGATCGCGGTAGGGGTTTTTTGGTGGGCTCATCGCTTCATCTCATTGGGAGGGATCGCGTTCCTTCACTCACGTCTTGAAGGGCTTTTGAGCTGAGCTGCCTACACTCATTCCACTCTGCTTCACTCGGATGCCTTCGGCTGCCGATTCCGCCTGGCTGATCCCAGTGCTCCCTCTTGTTGGGGCATTGATCACTGGGCTTGGTCTGATTAGCTTCAATCGCACCATCAACCGGCTCAAAAAACCGGTGGCCTTGTTGCTGATCAGCTGCATTGGCGCTGCAGCGGTCATCAGTTATGCCGTTCTGTTCGAGCAGTTGAGTGGAGCTCCCCCCGTTGAGCATCTATTCATCTGGGCGAGTGCGGGTGACTTCAGCCTTCCGATGGGGTACATCGTCGACCCACTTGCAGCTGTGATGCTCGCCTTGGTTACCACGGTGGCGCTGCTGGTGATGATTTATTCCCACGGCTATATGGCCCACGACAAGGGCTATGTGCGCTTCTTTACTTATTTGGCGATCTTCAGCAGCTCCATGTTGGGGCTCGTGGTCAGTCCCAACCTTCTGGAAATTTATGTGTTCTGGGAGCTGGTGGGGATGGCCTCCTACCTTTTGGTTGGCTTCTGGTACGACCGTGAAGGCGCCGCTCACGCCGCCCAAAAAGCGTTTGTCGTGAATCGTGTTGGTGATTTCGGACTCCTGCTCGGGATCCTCGGGCTCTATTGGGCCACGGGAAGCTTCGGATTCCAAGGCATTGCCGATGGGTTATCAGCAGCAGTTAGCAGTGGCGTAGTGCCGGGATGGGCAGCTCTGGCTCTCTGCCTCTTCGTTTTTATGGGGCCAATGGCCAAGTCAGCCCAATTCCCCCTTCACGTTTGGCTGCCTGACGCCATGGAGGGACCTACACCAATCTCTGCCTTGATCCACGCGGCCACCATGGTCGCGGCAGGTGTTTTCCTTGTGGCCAGGTTGGAACCTCTTTACGCCCAGTTCCCTGCTGTGGGCACGTTCATCGCGGTGATTGGAACGATCACCTGCTTCCTGGGAGCCTCGATCGCTCTAACCCAGATGGATCTCAAAAAAGGACTTGCCTACAGCACTGTGTCGCAGTTGGGATACATGATGCTGGCCATGGGCTGCGGCGCGCCCGTTGCGGGCATGTTCCACCTCGTGACCCATGCCTTCTTCAAGGCAATGTTGTTCCTTGGCTCGGGATCTGTGATCCATGCCATGGAAGATGTGGTGGGTCACGAACCTGTCCTCGCCCAAGACATGCGACTGATGGGTGGACTTCGCAAAAAGATGCCGATTACAGCCATCACTTTTTTGATCGGTTGTGTGGCCATTAGCGGCATCCCACCCCTGGCAGGCTTCTGGAGCAAAGATGAAATCCTCGGCCAAGCCTTCAACAGTTACCCCCTGCTCTGGGCTGTTGGCTTTGCCACTGCAGGTATGACCGCCTTTTATATGTTCCGCCTCTACTTCCTGACCTTCGAGGGTGAGTTCCGAGGCAATGATTCAGCTCTACAACAAGAGCTCATGGCGGCCGCAGGAAAGAAAGCTGAGGAGGGTCACGACCACCACTCCGCAGGAAGTGTTCACGAGTCGCCCTGGTCCATGACCCTTCCGCTAGCGGTTTTAGCTGTGCCCTCAGCGCTAATCGGCTTGCTCGGAACACCCTGGAACAGTCGCTTTGCTGGGCTGCTGAACCCTGAAGAAGCAGCAGAAATGGCCGAACACTTCAGCTGGGGAGAATTCCTTCCGCTCGCAGGAGCCTCCGTTGCGATTTCCGTCACTGGTCTCACGGTTGCCGTCCTCGCCTACGCCCTCCGCCGGATCGACCTCGGCGTTCTGGTTGCAGCTCGCTTCCCAACCATCAATGCCTTCCTGGCAAACAAATGGTATTTGGATGCGATTAACGAGAAGTTGTTTGTACGCAGCAGCCGAAAGCTGGCCCGTGAGGTGCTCGAAGTGGATGCAAAGGTTGTGGATGGCGTGGTGAATCTCACCGGACTGCTCACCCTTGGCAGCGGGGAAGGCCTCAAATACTTTGAAACCGGCAGAGCCCAGTTCTATGCACTCATCGTGTTCGGCGGAGTGATTGCCTTAGTGGTCCTCTTCGGTGTCCTGGGCTAAACGATCCTTTGATTCCGAACCTTCAGGAGTGAGGGTTATGTGTGTCAACGCCTATCGAGTGGATGCGCGTTCGCCCAAGATTTCTACACTCCGAACAGTGGTGAAAGACCTGTCCCGTGCTCGAATTTGCCGTTAGTGCACCCTTTGATCCGGCATTCGACATCTCAAGCAGTATCGTTCCGGCCACTTTCCCGTGGCTGAGCCTTTCGATCCTGTTTCCCATCGTTGGGGCCTTCATCGTTCCGTTCGTGCCAGACGATGGTGATGGCAAACAGGTGCGCTGGTTTGCACTCGGCATTGCTCTCACCACCTTCCTGATTACAGCTGCGGCTTATCTCACGGGATATGACCCCAGTTACAGCGGACTCCAGCTCTCGGAACGGGTGAGCTGGCTGCCCAATCTCGGGCTCACATGGGCTGTCGGGGCCGATGGCCTCTCGATGCCCCTGATCCTGCTCACGAGCTTCATCACAGCCTTAGCGGTCCTGGCCGCCTGGCCTGTGACCTTCAAGCCCAAGCTGTTCTTCTTCTTGATCCTGGCGATGGATGGCGGCCAAATTGCCGTCTTCGCCGTCCAAGACATGCTTCTGTTCTTCCTCGCCTGGGAATTAGAGCTGCTTCCGGTTTACCTCTTGCTTGCCATCTGGGGAGGGAAAAAACGTCAATACGCAGCTACAAAGTTCATTCTCTATACAGCTGGCAGCTCTCTTTTCATCCTCTTGGCTGCCCTCGCCATGGGCTTTTTTGGCGGTGGAGTGCCCAATTTCGAATACAGCGTTCTGGCACAAAAGGGATTCAGTACTGGATTTGAACTGCTCTGTTACGCGGGGTTGTTGATTGCATTCGGGGTGAAATTACCGATCGTTCCACTCCACACCTGGCTTCCTGATGCCCATGGGGAGGCCACAGCACCTGTGCACATGTTGCTCGCGGGAATTTTGCTCAAAATGGGTGGCTACGCGTTGATGCGCTTTAACGCCGAAATTTTGCCTGTAGCGCATGCCCAATTCGCGCCCCTACTGGTGGTGCTGGGTGTCGTGAACATCATTTATGCAGCGCTCACATCTTTCGCTCAACGCAATCTCAAACGCAAGATCGCGTACAGCTCCATCAGCCATATGGGCTTCGTACTGATCGGTATTGGCAGCTTCAGCGAGCTAGGAACGAGTGGCGCCATGCTGCAAATGATCAGTCACGGACTGATCGGAGCCAGTCTGTTCTTCCTTGTGGGTGCCACGTACGACCGGACCCACACCCTTCAGCTGGATGAGATGGGTGGTATTGGCCAAAAAATGCGCATCATGTTTGCCCTATGGACTGTTTGCTGCCTCGCCTCCCTTGCCCTGCCTGGCATGAGCGGATTTGTGAGCGAACTCATGGTCTTTGCAGGCTTTGCCACCGATGAGGCCTACACCCTCAGCTTCCGAATCGTGATTGATGGTCTCGCAGCCATTGGCGTGATCCTCACACCGATCTATTTGCTGTCGATGTTGAGAGAGATCTTCTTCGGAAAAGAAAACAGCGAACTGGTGTCTCACTCCAATCTTGTGGATTCAGAGCCCAGGGAGGTCTACATCATTGGTTGCCTGCTGGTTCCAATCATCGGCATTGGGCTCTATCCAAAGCTGATGACTGACAGCTACAGCAACACGATCTCAGCTCTTGTGAGGCGTGATGTTGATGCGATGGAAAGGATCACAAGACCAACAGCCCCTTTAATTCGCAGCACTTCCCTTGTGCCAGCGGTGTTCTCAGCACCAAAACTGACGCAGGCCAGCCAGCCAGTCTCGTAAAGAACTTCGTCCTTTCTCTGCGAATGCGATTCAGACACTGAATCGCTCCTTAATTTTCAGACGCCTGTCGCACACTCTGTTCGCCATGCGTCAGATCAATTTCACGCTGATTTTCATCTTTGGACTCGGCACGGTGTTTTTCACGTTGGAAAACACCAACCCCACCACGGTGAATGTGTTGCCGTGGATGCACTTCACCTTGCCTCTGGCCGCTCTTCTGCTCCTATCAGGGGGTATCGGTGCTGTCGCAGCCTGGCTTTTTGCAAGCTGGAGCGGAATGCTCAACACGGTGGAGCGATTGGGCAAAGCCACTGAATTCGAAGCCCAGCAGGTTCGCATTCAAGAATTGGAAACCGACCTCGATCGCTACCGCTCAACAGTGCAAACCCAGCTAGGGCTGCTGCCCTCAGGCACTAGTGAATCGGCCTCAACCTCAACGACGAATCCCACTGTCGACATCGATTCAAAGTCTTAAAAGGTGAAAGTCTGACGGCAACACAGGAGCGAATCTCCTGTGGGGACTGGCATCCCCTGGATTGGACCGATACCTTTCCAACAGAATGAGGTTGTTTTTGTCTGATGCCGGCCTGACCTCAAAAGCTGATGCCGGCGCCCGTCTTGCGATTCGTCTGCTCCAAGATGCTGCCCAAAGTGGCACTCTCGATCCTTGGGACGTCGATGTCATTTCAGTGGTAGACGGTTTTTTAGATCAACTCAGACAACGCATTGAAGTCCCCCGACGGGTTGCTGCTCAGCTGGGCCAACAGGGAGGAAGCTACGAACGCGATCTAGCCGAGAGCAGCGAAGCGTTTCTCGCTGCATCAGTGTTGGTGGGGCTCAAAGCGGAGGTGCTTGAAGCCAGCACCCTCCCTCCAGAACCAATGATGGAAGAGGCTTTTGACCCTGACTTCATGGAACAGGGTTGGCTGGATCCCCGCTTCAATTTGCCGCGCCATCCTGAACGTCACCTTTTAAGGCGCCCTGTTGCTCCTCCTCCTTTGAGGCGGCCCGTCACGCTTGGGGAATTGATCGAACAGCTGGAGACCATTGCTGAGCAATTAGAGACCGACGAACTAGACATGCGCCGGCGTCAGCGTCAGAAGCGCTTCAGCAATCGTGAGGCAATCGCTCAAGTAGCTGCATTGGCCCACCGGGAAAAACTGCCAGAAACCACTGCCGCGTTAGGGGTGTTCTTAAAAGAGTGGGAACAGGCCTTGCACTGGGTTGATTTCGAGTTTCTGGTTAGGCGTTGGGCAGAGGCAGCTGAGCCTGACCTAGACACAGACCGCGTTGGGGTGTTCTGGGCTCTTTTATTCCTGTCCTCTCAGAGTCAGGTCGAGCTGGAACAAGTTGGCTCGCTGCACGCACCCATTCGTTTAAAGCGTTTGCTCGTTGCCGGCGAAATCACTCAGCTACCGATCAACAGTCTGGAAGTGCCAGATATCACGCCGACCTTGCCCGCAATTGCCGCCTAATCACCCTCTTATGTTGATGACTACGTTTTCAAGCTTGGTACGTCAATGAAGGCCATGATCCTGGCCGCAGGCAAAGGAACCCGAGTGCAGCCGATCACGCATGTGATCCCGAAACCGATGATTCCGATCCTGCAGAAACCGGTGATGGAGTTCCTGCTGGAGCTTCTCAAAGAGCATGGTTTCACTGAGGTCATGGTCAACGTGTCTCACTTGGCCGAAGAAATCGAAAACTATTTCCGCGATGGCCAGCGTTTCGGTGTCGAAATCGCTTATAGCTTTGAGGGCAGTATTCAGGACGGCGAACTGATCGGAGACGCCCTTGGTTCTGCAGGTGGTCTCAAAAAAATCCAAGATTTCCAGACCTTTTTTGATGACACCTTCGTGGTGTTGTGTGGTGATGCCCTGATCGACCTTGATCTAACCGAAGCCGTTAGGCGTCATCGCGCAAAGGGAGCTCTAGCCAGTCTTGTCACCAAAACGGTCCCGAAGGACCAGGTGAGCAGCTACGGCGTGGTAGTGAGCGATGACGACGGCAAAATCCAAGCCTTCCAAGAGAAGCCGAGTGTTGAGGAAGCTTTAAGCGACACCATTAACACCGGCATCTATCTCTTCGAGCCTGAGATTTTTGAACACATTCCCTCTGGGACATCCTTCGACATCGGTGCCGATCTCTTCCCGACGTTAGTGAAGCAGGGAGCTCCGTTTTATGCCCTACCCATGGATTTTGAATGGGTCGATATCGGCAAAGTACCTGATTACTGGCAAGCCATTCGCAGCGTTCTCCAGGGAGAAGTTCGCCAAGTTGGCGTCCCTGGGAAAGAGGTCAAACCAGGAGTGTTTACGGGCCTAAATGTGGCGGCCAATTGGGACAAAATCAACGTTGAAGGTCCTGTCTACGTGGGAGGGATGACCAAAATTGAAGATGGTGCGACGTTGATCGGTCCAACGATGATTGGCCCTAGCTGCTACATCTGCGAAGGCGCAACCATCGACAACTCGATCATTTTTGATTACTCAAGGATCGGGGCGGGCGTGCAACTGGTCGAGAAACTGGTGTTCGGCCGCTACTGCGTCGACAAAGAAGGTGATCACATTGATCTCCAAGAGGCTTCCCTCGATTGGTTGATCACCGATGCACGCCGCCAGGATTTGGTGGAGCCTTCTCCTCAACAGAAAGCCATGGCAGAGCTCTTGGGCACCGATCTCACCCAGGCAAGCTGACGCCTGCTCGCTTCAAAATCGCTGGAATGCGTTCCTCTGCTTTGATTGCCATCAAATGCACGCCTTGAGCTACCCCTAGGTATTGCTGCACCTGTTCAGAAGCGATTTGAATTCCCTCTGCCGCAGGGTCTGGCGCGGCCTCCAAGCGAGCAATCAGGCTGTCGGGGATGCAGGCACCAGGCACCATCCGATTAATAAAAGCTGCGTTGCGCGCCGATTTGAGCAAGAAAACACCCGCTAGGACCGGAAGCTCCATCGGCTCGGCTATTTCACGGCAAAACCGTTCCAATACAGCTGCATCCATCACCATCTGCGTCTGAACAAAACGTGCCCCTGCGGTTTTTTTTCGCTCCATACGGCGTGTCAAGCCTGACCAGCTCGCACACTGAGGGTCAGCCGCGGCTCCGGCGAAGATGGAGGTTGGACCATCAGCAAGCTCACCTTTCACCGGATCATCCCCCCGGTTGAAGGCCGTGACCTGCTGAAGCAATCGAACCGATTCCAGTTCATTCACAGGACGCGCCTTGGGCTGATCACCAGCGCGAACAGGGTCACCTGTAAGGCAAAGGAGATTACGAATCCCCAAAGCATGGGCACCCAAGAGATCCGCTTGAATCGCAATGCGATTGCGATCGCGACAGGACATCTGCAGCACGGGCTCGATGCCCTCGTCCAAAAGGAGGCGAGCCACAGCAAGACTGCTCATCCGCATCACTGCGCGACTGCCATCCGTGACATTGACGGCATGGACAAGACCCTTCAAGGCCCTCGCCATCTCGAGAGCATGCGACGCGTCTCCACCCCGTGGAGGCATCACTTCAGCCGTAATGGTGACGGACCCAGCCTCGAGGCTGCTTTGCAGCGCTGAACTCAAACGAATGATCGCTTCTGCAGGCCACTATGGAAGATCAGGTTCTCTATACCTGCTTAAGATGCAAATCATGGTCCAAGAAGAATGGCCATCGGGAGGAGCCCTTTTCAATGACTATTTCCCTCTCGAGCCGTGAAATCGAGATCATCGAGCTGGTAGCCGAGGGGCTGACCAATCAAGAGATCGCTGAACGACTGACGATCAGTAAGCGCACGGTCGATAACCACGTCAGCAACGTATTCACAAAAACGGGCTCAAAAAATCGCGTTGCGCTGCTGAACTGGGCAATGGATCACGGAAAAATCTGTCGAGATGGCTTCAATTGCTGCACTCTTCCCCCTGACGCCTCCGACGCGACCTAACCGGAAGAGGGACAGGGAATGGGATCTCTGTTAGGGAGCAGCTCGCCCAAGAAAGACCAAACAAACTGGCGTAGGCGAGACAGGCTTCGCGATCTAATCCTGTAAAACGCAGGATTCCATCAGAGTCGTACAGACCGAGCATGCATCCCCTTGCGAACCATGCTCCAAATCTAAAGGAAATCAAAAGATTTTTTTGCTTTGCAACCGATATTCGTCAATCCAATCTTGAGGCCAGGCTGAAAGCGGCTGATGCGCAAGCGCTGCATTGCTCCAGCGCTGATCCCCTGTGATTTCAACGCCACACCACTCGGGGACGGTTAAGGGGCTATCGGGGGAGTCGAGCTCGACCTCAGCCAGGATTAACGGTGCATTGCTTCCTTCAAAGCAATCAACGACCCAGTCGCCTCCTTCCAGTTGAAGGGGATAGCGCGTTTTAACAACGCGATGGGGGGCCAGTGCCCAAAGCTCCTCCGCATCCATCGCCGGAATGTCATATTCAAATTCGTGGCGAGCAATCCCTGAGGCAGGAGCCTTCAACGTCAGCCATGCCCTTCCATCTGCGCGCAAACGCATGCGCACAGTAAATCCATCTGGCGAAGCTGACAAATACCCCTGTCGCAGCGGTTGAGGGGGGCCCGCCACAAGTTGCCATCCGGGGTTTGTCACCAAGAATCGCCGTTCAATCTCCAGTGCCATCTCAGTTTGAGGAGGGGGCACTATCCAGCAAACTTCCCGCCCAGTGAAGCTTGCGGGACAGCGTTCGGTAGTAGGAGGGACTTTGCTCCAGCTGCACCATCAACGCGTGATGCGCAGCCTGCTGAATCACACAGCATTCACCTGGACCAAAAACCTCTCCAGCAGCCCCATCCTTCCAAAGTTTCACCTGCCGGCTGGCATCACCCAGAGGCCAAATCACAACCCTGGATCGAGGAGGCAACACCACGGTTCGACTCGACAAACTCATCGGACAAATCGGACTGACCACAATCGCATCAATCCCTGGATGCAAGATCGGGCCGCCCGCCGCCATTGCATAACCCGTGGAGCCAGTAGGCGAGGCCAAAATCAAGCCATCTCCTCGGACTTGGTCAACAACCTCGCCATCAATCTCCATTTCAAGAATGCAGGTTGGAGACAAATCTTCGTGATAAGGCTTGAGGTAAAGGTCATTCAATGCCCAGTGAATCTCCTGATGCTTGAGACTGTCGTCTGCGCCAAAGGCCTGCTCAGAACCATGGAGATCCCCCATGCGTTGGATCACAGCCTGCAACATCATTCGCCGTTCCAAAGCGAAACGATCTTCCAGCACGCGCTGCCATAGCCCTTCACTCCGCAGCAAACCGGGATCGTGGGTCAGAAAGCCGAGATGGCCTCCCACGTTGAAACACAGAATCGGGACATCCAGAACCGCAAGATGTCGGGCAGCACCAAGCACAGTTCCATCACCGCCAAGCACCACCGCCAGATCCGGAAGCCGAGGCTCAGAAGCGAGCAGGCCGGGGAAAGGGTCTGCCGTCAGGCCACTCATCGCCAGGACAGTGGTCACACCAATCGTCTCAAGCTCATCGGCACAGCGACGAGCTTCTTTCAACGCGAGTGGGCTATCTGCGCGATAAATCAACCAAACCTGTTGAAGGCGCATAACAGCGTGTCGTCTTTACCAGCGCAACAGATTGAAGCGCTCCATGTCCACAGTGACTCTGTTTCGATACAGCGACAACAAGATCGCCAGACCCACTGCAGCCTCAGCTGCTGCAACTGTGATCACAAACACTGAGAAAACCTGCCCACGAATGAGTTGGCCGTCGACGTAGGAAGAAAACGCCATCAGATTGATGTTCACTGCATTGAGCATCAACTCAATGCTCATCAACACCCGAACAGCATTACGACTATTGATGAGACCCCAGACCCCAGTACAAAACAGGACTGCTGCTAACAGCAGGTAAGCCTGGAGAGGAACGGAACCGGAAAGAAGCTCAGAGAGCATCACAAATAAAGGAGAAAGAATTCAGGCGCGAGGCTGGTCAACAAGTAATGGAGTGCGTGCCTTTTCAATCAGTCCCTGATCAACCTCTTGACCAGTGACAGGATCCACGGATTGAACGTCACGACGGGCCAGAACAATCGCTCCAATCATGGCCATCAACAATAAAACGGATGCCAACTCAAAAGGCAGTAGGTAATCGGTAAACAAATGCTCACCAATCCGTACGGTTGCATCCTCCCCTATCGGCGTTGGGCCCTCGGTCCAAGGAGTGGTGACCACAACACGGGTCAAAAGAGCAAACAGACCCACACACACACCACCAGATAAAAGACGGCGTATAGGAAGTCCCGGAATCGGAGCCAGATCCTCCTTCTTATTGACAAGCATGATCGCGAACAGGATCAAGACGTTCACAGCACCCACATAGACCAGAACCTGGGCCGCAGCCACAAAACTGGCGTTGAGCAGGAGATAGAGACCTGCCACTGCCAGAAAGACTCCTCCGAGGAGGAAGGCCGAATAAACGATGTTGCTCAAGAGAACAACACCGAGGGCTCCAAGAACGATGACGGCACTCAGAGCCAAAAAACAAATGAGCTGCGTTGACGCGGCGATCGTCATCCTGCGCTCTCCTCCATATTGGAAGCTGATGAGGATGATTCTCTCTCATCCTCTGCAGCCTTCATGGATCCAGCTGCTTTGAGTTCCTCAAGGATTTGCTCAGGGAGCTTGCCTGCTCGGGGACGGTCAGGAGAAACGCCATGGGGCTGAACTTCGCCAGCCGGCAAATACACCAGTTCCCGCAACGGCTGAACCGATGGATCTGTCGTCACACTGGTAGGTAAGCGGCCTAACGCAACGTTGTCGTAATTCAGGCTATGGCGATCGAAGGCAGCCAATTCATATTCTTCGGTCATCGATAAGCAATTGGTGGGGCAGTACTCAACGCAGTTGCCACAGAAAATACAAACCCCAAAATCAATCGAGTAATTGCGTAGCTCTTTTTTCTTCGTTTCCTTGTTCATCACCCAATCAACCACTGGGAGATTGATGGGACACACCCTCACACAGACCTCACAAGCAATGCACTTATCGAACTCGTAATGAATGCGTCCTCGATAGCGCTCCGAGGGAATCAGCTTTTCGTAGGGGTATTGCACCGTGACCGGACGGCGCTTCATGTGATCGAAGGTGACCGACAGGCCTTGCGTGAGATTACGGGCCGCATCCACTGCATCCCTGGTGTAATCACCAACCTGTTTAAGGAAGCCGAACATGGTTTGGAATCGGGGAAGTGAACGATCGAGGAATCAGAACCCGGCTCTCATGATGCCGCCGGGAAGGGGGAGGTGACGAGATCAGCCGCCAAAAGCAACCGGGAAGGCCAGCTTGAGGGCTGCTGTGACCAAGAGGTTGACCAAGGCCAGAGGCAACAGGAATTTCCAGCCAAGGTCCAACAGCTGATCAATCCTGACCCGTGGAGTGGTCCAACGCAAAAGGATCGCGATAAAGACCAGCAAGTAGGCCTTCAAGACAGTCATCACAATGCCCACAGTGCCTGTGATCAACTGCACCAGAGGAGCATCAATGGGCTGACCTAACCACGAAGCAAGCCACTCAACAGGAATTGGGAAGCCCCAACCACCTAAATAAAGGATGGAGACGAGGAGAGCCGAAAGAACGAGATTGATGTAGCTGCCCAAGTAGAAGAGGGCAAATTTCATCCCCGAGTATTCCGTCTGATAGCCAGCAACGAGCTCTTCCTCAGCTTCCGGAAGGTCAAAAGGCAGACGCTCACATTCGGCAAGCGCACAGATCCAGAAAATCAGGAAACCAACTGGCTGGCGCCAAATGTTCCAACTCAGAACCCCAGCGCCGGTTTGTTGATTAACGATATCGACGGTGCTTAGGGAATTGCTCATCATCACGACGGCCAATACGGCCAACGCGAGAGGGATTTCATAACTGATCGACTGGGCTGCGGCACGGAGACCACCTAACAACGAATATTTGTTATTTGAGGCATAGCCACTCATTAGAAGCCCAATGGGCTGAACGCTGCTGAGCGAGATCCAAAGAAAAATGCCAACGCCCACATCGCTGATCAACAGGTTCTGACCGAAGGGCACGATCAACCAGGACAAAATGACCGGAACCACCACCAGCACAGGGCCGAGAGTGAAAAGAATGCTGTCTGCACGATCCGGAATGATGTCTTCCTTGACGAGCAGCTTGAGCCCATCGGCAAGAGGCTGAAGAACGCCCAGCGCTCCGGCATATTCAGGTCCGACCCTTTGTTGCACGGCTGCAGAAATTTTTCGTTCGAGCCAAACCGTGACCAGAACCCCTACAACAGCGGCCACAAGGACCAGCAACATCGGGAAGGGAAGCCAGAGCATGCGTGCAGCCTGGGCTGAGAGCCCAAGCCCCTCCAGTGCCTGACTGAAGCTCTGCTCAAGATCAAGACCCGGGCTCACCAGAGCCGGCGCGGTGGTGGCGAGGGTAGTCACCATGGTCGGAGAAGAGATTGATGCAACTTAAGCGCCCGCGGCATTCACACGCTCATCCGCAGGGACCCAATGACGCATGGATGTGCCGGTATAAATCTGAGAAGGGCGGAAAATTCGATTCGCACCGAGCTGCTCCCTCCAGTGAGCCAGCCAACCAGCGACGCGGGAAATCGCAAACACAGGGGTGAACAGATCTCTTGGAATCCCAAGCTTCCTGTACACAAGGCCTGAATAAAAATCAACGTTGGGATAAATCCCCTTAGGCCCCAGTCGAATAGCGGCAGCCGTCTCAAGGGCATGGGCCACGTCATAGAGCTCGTCGTGACCAAACCGAACAAACAACTCCTCCGCTAATGCCTGAAGAATCACCGCCCGCGGATCTTTGACTTTGTACTCGCGATGGCCAAAACCCATTACCTTGCGTTTGCTCGCCACGGCTGACTCGAGGTAGGAGTCGGCTTGTTCCGGAGTCCCGATCTCTTCCAGCATCGCAAGGACATCTTCGTTGGCTCCACCGTGAAGAGGGCCCGCCAAGGTGCCTACTGCCGATGCCACAACGGCGTAGGGGTCCGTCAAAGTGCTTGCCGTCACCCTTGCGCTGAACGTGCTGGCATTGAGGCTGTGCTCAGCGTGAAGGATCAAGCAGCGATCAAAGATCCGAGAAGCGAGAGGATCGGGCTCTTGCTCCGTGAGCATGTACAAAAAGTTGGCTGAGTACGCCAAGTCATCCCGGGGCTGAATTGGATCCTGGCCTTTACGGATCAACTGGAAGGCCGCCACCATGGTTGGAATTTTGGCAATCAGCCTGACGACGGCGTCATAGATGTACTGAGGATCGTCGATGGCCCGACGGGAATAAAAGAGCCCCAAAGAGGCCGCGCTCGATTGCAGAGCATCCATCGGATGCCCGTTGGCGGGGAAACACTTCATCATGTCGCGCACCCGAAAGCTGACGCGACGATGCATCTGCACTTCGTGCTCGAAATCACGAAATTGCTGAGGTGTCGGCAATTCACCCCAAATCAACAGATACGTGGTCTCCAGAAAACTGCTGTGGACTGCAAGGTCACCGAGGGAGTAGCCCCGATAGGAGAGACGCCCCTGCAGGCCGTCAATATCGCAAATCGAAGATTGGGTTGCGGGGACACCCTCCAAACCAGGCCTGAACAACAACCCCGTGCGTTCATGCCGGATTTCGTTACCACCCGTCTGACTCACCACCACCCACCACTACAACTCATCAACGCAACTTAAACGCAGCCCGGCAACAACAGACCTGGCCTTAGCAACCCCTGCAGCTGCGCCAAGCCGCGTGGATCTTGATGGGATGAGTCCCAACGGAGATGACAAAACCCTGCTTTACGCAAACGGAGGCCACTGGGTCGAGCCCCCATCAACAGCGCAGCCAGCCGACTCAAATCAGGTTCATGCCCCACAAGCAAACACGAGCCTTGCAAACGCTGAACCAAGGGCCACGGATCCCCACCAGGCGCAAGACAACTGGTGAGCTCAACCTTTGGAGCCATGCCACTTTTCACGGCCAGTTCAGCCGTTTCACGCGCTCGACGATAAGGACTGCTGTACGAGCGGTCGGAGATGAGTCCGAGATCGCGCAGACGGCAGCACACCTTGAATGTGCGCTCTAACCCCAGAGGCGTCAGACAACGTTCTGGATGGTCCACACCTTGGTTGCGCTCAACCGCGATGCCGTGACGCAGGAGCAGTAGATCAGCCAAACCGCAGCTGAGCGCGGAGACGTAAGCGGTTGGCACCTACTCGGTCAGCAGCTTCCTCTGTCTCGACACCAGCGGCCAAAGCAAGCCCCTGCACCGCTGGAAGTAGCGGCCGTCCAGCCACCGACTGAATCAAGCTCCAGGGCCGCCACCTTTGAAGCTGAGCGCGGCTGGGCTCGGTCGCCAATGCCAACTGTTGTGCCAAAGGTGCCGTCCCCTCATCCTGCAAGGCTTTTAGTTGATCCAAACGAGGCTCGAGGGCTGAATGATCCTGACGCGTTGTCAGAGCATCCAATGTCTGCCCCCACCAGTCTTGGCCAGATTCGCGTTCTAAGGCCACTGCAAGCTGGGCCTGGAGAGAGGCTTCACCGCGCTGCCGCTGCCGGGCTAACCGAGTCCACACCTCAATGGAAGCGCCATCAGAAGGCAGGGCCGAGCGCACGAGACCCTTGGACTGGAGGTCCGCATCCACGGCCTCCAAACCGGGCTGATCATTCGTTGTTCCCAACAGCCATCCCTCTTTGCCCTGCTTCCATAGCAGTGGGCCCGGATCCAATCCCACCACAGTCGAAGCTCCCTCGGCCCCTAGCGTTTGGAGGGTCTCCTCAAGAACAGGCGCCAACCATCGAGCGACAGGGTCCTGACTATTTGGACTTAGGAGATCGGCAGGATCCGAAAGCACAGCCAAGGCAGATGCTGATCCTCCAGCTGAACGCAGCAAAGACTGCGACAGCGGTACCCCATTCCCTGAACTCCCGAGCGGCTGACGAAAACGCAACACAGCATCCAAATTGAGGGCAGTCCCTTTGGGTTCCAGTGCTGCCACTAGGCCAACAAGGTCATCGTGATCAGAGATGGAGCTGGGCATTCCAAGCCACCTCGCCATCGCAACGGGATCGGCGGTCAGCAGAGCCGCACCCCGACCCAGCTGCTGCAAATCCGCGACAAGAGCTTCGTCTCCAAGTTGGTGCAGAGCATCAAGCTGAGACACATCCAGGGACTGCTCCAGCACACCACGACTGGAGGCGATTAGAAGCAGGTCATCGTCGATCAAGGCTGTAGCGATTGGCTGTGGCTCTCGTCCGAGCAATGCTCCCCGGCCGCTAATCACCCCCATTCCCCGGTAACGACTGATTTGCAGATCAGTGCCAGCCAAACTGCGCGTTTGCCAAAAACGCTGGAGGAAGCGCTTTGCACCGTCTTGATCAAGGCTTGTGAGAGCAAGCACCCAACCCGATGGTGCATCGGCGACGGGTCCAACCAAAGAAAGACTGACCTGGGGACCGATCCAATCCGCGAGTTCTCCCGCAAAGTCCAAGCCCGCTAACGCAAAAGCTCCATCCCGCAATTGCTGCGTACTGTCCCGCGCTTGGCGTCGGCGTGACACGGGAGCCACCGCCTGGGCATACGCAGGCATGCGCACAGGATCAGTGAGCCAATGCAAACTGAGAGATGCGTCTCTCGGGACGAACCGAGCGGCTCGTGGCAACACGAGGGGTTGCCCAACCAGTTTGAGGGGACTCTGCTCTGCCATCGCCCACCACAAGCCCAATGCGGTGGTTAGCAGCAACAACACCGCTGCAGCGACAGCTAATAGGAAGGAGCGCGCCTTCATGAAGCAGCAGGCGTGGGTATGGCCTCATCTTTATTCATGATGAATCCCATGACATCCTCTTCACCCCAATCCATCACCGCCAGAGACCTTCACGAGTGGCTGTCGAGCGGCACCTCCCTTCAGCTTGTTGATGTTCGAGAGCACTCCGAAGTGGAAATTGCTCCCTTCCCCGGACAGGTGGAACATTTACCGCTGAGCGAATCCAATCTCTGGCTCTCCGAGCTGCCCGCAAGGCTGACGACCAGCAAGCCCATCGTGGTGATTTGTCACGCCGGGATCCGCAGCAGGAACTTTGGCTGCTGGCTCTTAGATCAGGGACAGGGTTACGACGTTTGGAACTTAGAAGGTGGCATTCATGCCTGGAGCGTGGAGGTTGACCCCACCGTTCCCCGCTACTGAGCAGCGGTTCATGACAACGCCACCAATCCGAGAGGAAACCTCCGTACGATCGAGATGCTGATTGTGTGCCTGTGCAGCCGCTGCCCCGCCGACAACAGGAGGTACTCAGGGCCACGGTGCACCACTACGTCGACACCATTGAGCCAGTGGGAAGCCGCACACTGGTTCAAAGGTTCGATCTGCAAGCCAGTGCTGCCACAGTGCGTTCAGCCATGGGGGCCCTTGAGCAACGGGGTCTTCTGACCCAACCACACACGTCTGCGGGACGGGTTCCAAGCCCAAATGGATACCGACATTACGTGGACTGCTTGCTCCCTAGGCCCGGAGCAATCGCCCAACATCTCGATCAAGAGCTCAACCAACTCAGCCTTCGCTGGGCAGCTCTTGATGACCTGCTCCAAAACATGGCTAGGAGGCTCACCGACTTCACGGGACTGATGAGCCTGATCACTCACCCCACCCAAAGCCAACCCGCACTGGAAGCCATCCGACTGGTTCGCAGCGAGGAGCGGTTGCTGGTGATGTTGGTGAAGAATTCCAGCCAAGCCAGTCACCTCAACCTGCGGCTGCCACACGGCAGTGAACATCAAATCGAAGCGATGGATCAGTGGGCGCGCCGGCAGCTCGATGGCAACGGCAGTTTGAATTGGAACGCACTTCCAAGAGAACTGCAGGCCTGCGGCAGGGCCCTCCGGGATGCCATCGACAGCCATCAGACCTTGGAGACCGCTCAAGAGACCAAGGCCTTATTTCACGGTGTATCTCGTCTCGTCGCCGAGCCCGAATTCAGCCAAAGCGCCAAGGTCAGACCACTCCTAGAACTGATGGATCAAAGTCCCGGAGCCGTGACCCTCTCCGCTCCCGGTCCTGGCTGCGGCGTCTGGATTGGCCAAGAACATCCTGAACAAGCTCTTCACCAATGCTCAGTGGTCCAAGCCACCTACACGAGCGCCACTGATGGAGTCGGACACGTGGCACTTGTGGGTCCGATGCGCATGGCCTATGCCACAGCACTTGCTGCAGTGAAGAGTGCTGCACATCGTCTCGACTATCTCCTGAACTGAGATGGCGCTCCAGGGGAGAACATTGAAAACGCGCCTCGCAATCGTCCTCGGACTCAGCATGACGGGGGCGTTGTTTGCCATTTGGGGGGGTGTCAATCAGACAACCAAACAGGATCAATTTGAGACCGCACAGACCACCACGATTGCTTCCAACGATGCAAATCGAAGCGTTGCTAGCGAGAACCTTGATTCACTTCTCGACGAAGAACCTCGCCCTTGGTTATTGGCACAATCACTGCCCCTAAAAGGCCCCTCTGGACTCATCGGAGAGCGCTTCGCCCTGGGAATCGACACCGTTTTACGGGAATTAAACAACCGCGGTGGCATCGCAGGACGACCCGTGAAAATCTGGCGAATCGATGATGGCTATGAGCCAGAAAATACCCTGCGTAATACCCGCTGGTTTGCCGCGGAACCCGATGTTTTGGCCCTGTTTGGCTTTTTTGGTACCCCCACGAGCAAGGCGGCTTTACCGATCGCCAAGAAGGCGGGACTCACGCTCGTTGCACCTCTCACAGGTGCTAGCGCCCTAAGAGCACAAGGCCAGACAGGGGTTTTGCACTTCCGTGCAAGCTATGGGGAGGAAGCCCGACGCATCGTCAACCACCTCGTCAACGACGGCTTCGTGAGAATTGCCGTGGCATATCAAAACGACGCCTATGGGAAAGATGTGCTTGCAAGCACGGAGAAAGCCTTGCAGAGCCACGATCTCCGCGCTGTCAGCACAGCGGCTCTGCCACGAAACTCAACGGAAACAACGCAAGCAGCCGACACGATTGTCAAATCGAAACCCGATGCCCTCATCGTGATCTCGCTCAGCAAAACGATGGCCTCGCTGGTGAACAACGTGCATCGAAGTGGCAGCCGCCCGCAATTGATGACGATCTCTCCAACAGGGACCAAAGCGCTCTTCCGGGATCTTCCTCAAGCAGCAGCCTTTGGCGTTGGTGTCACACAAGTCGTGCCGTTCCCGTGGGATGCACGGCATCCAGATGTCGCGAGCTATCAACGCCTTTTACGTCAACAGCAGCCGGATGGTGACGTTGATTTCGATTTTTACAGCCTCGAGGGCTTCATGGCAGCGCAATGGCTCGTAAAAGCAATGGAAGCGATCGCTCCCAATGTCACCCGAGAACGCCTTATGAAGGAGCTCAAGCGAACCACTCCGGGGCTACATCGCAGCATTGATCTTGTGTTTCTCGGCAGTGATCCCTGGGAACCCTGAAATCCAATGTCAAATCAATAACCAGCTGGCTGCTGACAACAACACCATGACAAGAAGAGAAATAGGAGGCCAGAATTGTTCATAGAAATGAATACGTTTCAAAATCGTTTTTTTTCGCTCACTTGGCCCCAAGCTGGCCTGCCTCTTAAGAGCTTCAAGATAAAGAACCAGAGCAAAACTCACAATCGAAAGAATGTACGCAATTGCATAAACTGAGTCCAGGAATGAAAGATAGGGAAGATTCGGGAGCTCTGATCGATATCCGTCCTGCAAAAAGATCAACGTCAACAGAACCGCAATCGGAATCTCAACACGGAATTCTGTTAGCACCCTAGTAATTAATACGATCGAGGCCATCACAACCACTAATGGCTGAATTAAAGTCCAAAAAGCAGACCACGATGACCGTTGATAGGAGACATCAAAGATAAGCTGGCTATATTCCTCATCTTCCGTGCTAAATCCAAGGCCTGAGGCAAAATGATGTCTGAACTCACCAAAGGACCAACCGCGAGTTAGCCAGCCAAAGAGATCCGAATATTGACCAATCCCACTATCTCTTAAATCAGGAATCAAGCGCAAGCTCTTATAGGTCAAATCCCCAACTGGGTCGTCAACCTCTAAAACAACCGGAAGACTAACCGAGTTAAAAGGAAACCTTCTTAAGTCTAAATTATCAATGTAAAAGTCCCCTGTATACAACAGGCCCTGCCCAAAAGTACCATCATCGAATTCTCGAACATTTCGCAAAGGAGTAATCAAAGAGGTTTCTGGATTGATGTCGTTCTCAAGCCCAATAACCTCGGAGATAGCTAGACCACGTTTTTCCAAATAATCTTGAAAAGACTTTCCCCAACGCATCCAAATGTATCCCTTGCTGGAAAAGCTAGGAATTTCAAGATCGAGGCTAAAATTATTTGCCACATAAATACCTGCATACACCTTATATTTCGCGGCTTCTAGAAGTTCTGAATCACGCAGAATTTCGGCTCCTTTTAATGGCCTGCCACGAACCGCAGCATCAGGCGCTTCATTGCGAATATGAGGAGTACTTGTGAGCCGAAGCAATTCTCGAGAACTAATTACATCAAGATTTTCTCGTCCAAGAAACTGAACAAGGAAAATCCCGGAGACAACAACTACCAGGATCAGCAGAAAGTCCCAAAAACCCAAGCTGACGCCCAACTTCTTGAGGTGCTTCAACAATCGCTGAAGCACAGTTTTCAAAGTTGATTTCCGAGTTTTTCTGCCACGGTGTTCACATCTTTATCTCCACGACCAGAACAATTAATCACTATTTCACTGCCGTTTGGAAGCGTTGGGCACAACATTTCCAGCCAAGCAAACGCATGGGCTGTTTCCAACGCAGGAATGATTCCCTCCAACTCACTCACAAGCCGTAAAGCTGTGATCGCCTCATCGTCGGTCACAGCACCGTATTCCGCGCGGCCAATGTCCCGCAGATAACTGTGCTCTGGCCCCACCCCGGGGTAATCAAGCCCAGCACTGATGGAGTGCGCTTCCTGCACCTGACCGTCCTGATCTTGAAGCAGCAGGCTCATCGCTCCGTGCAGCACACCCACGCGACCCTCGGTAATCGTGGCCGCATGACGTCCGGTTGCCACTCCATCACCAGCAGCTTCAACTCCTATCAGGCGAACAGAGGTGTCTTGAACGAATGGATGGAAAAGACCCATCGCATTGGAACCTCCACCCACACAAGCCAACAAAACATCAGGGAGACGCCCAAAGGACTCCTTACATTGCTCACGGGCTTCATTGCCAATGACCGCATGGAAGTCACGCACCAACATGGGATAGGGATGCGGGCCTGCCACAGATCCAAGGATGTAGTGGGTGGTTTCCACATTGGTCACCCAATCGCGGATGGCTTCGCTCGTGGCGTCTTTCAAGGTGGCCGTCCCTGCCGTTACCGCCTGAACGGTGGCTCCCAGTAAGCGCATTCGGAACACATTCAGCGCCTGGCGACGCATGTCTTCAGCGCCCATGTAAACGACACACTCCAGACCGAAACGTGCGCAGACCGTCGCTGTAGCAACGCCATGCTGACCCGCACCGGTTTCCGCAATGATCCGCTTCTTGCCCATGCGCAAGGCCAACAACGCCTGACCAAGGGCATTGTTGATTTTGTGCGCACCCGTGTGGTTGAGATCTTCCCGCTTCAACCAGATGCGTGGGCCACCATCGGAACGCCGATAATGAGCCGACAGACGCTCCGCTTCGTAAAGAGGAGTCGCACGACCTACATACGATTTCAACAACCGGTTCAGCTCAGTTGTGAAGGCTGAATCCTTCCAAGCCTCAGCGGCCGCTTGCTCAAGCTCCGCCAGCGCTGGCATCAACGTTTCAGGAACGTACTGACCTCCATAACGTCCGTACCGGCCATGTGCTTCAGGTCGAACCGAAGGCATCAGGCTGGCGGGATCGGGTGTGTTTGCAGTCGGCAGAGTGCTTGTCACAGATCTTGCAGGCCGCTGAAACGGCGTCTTGCGATGCGTCAGCGTAAACAGGCAATTACACGATGTCGTGGATCACAGGCCGTAATACGAAGATCTCGAAACCCAGCCTTCAGGAGGGTGGCGCTCATATCGAGACCGAAATAGTCCTCGATATAAGGCTCCGTACTTTTCAGAAGGGTCGCAACGGCGGCTGGCAAGCGTTGCAACACCGATGAAGCTGGATCCTGATCAACCATCAGCAGCACGCCTCCAGGCTTAAGCAGACGCGCCGCTTCCTCCAGAACCTCACGGGTGGCCTTTTGGGGCAACTCATGACAAACAAACTGAAGACTGATGAAATCAAAGGTCTCGCTCGCCCAATCAGTGTGTTCGGCAGCGGCATGGTGCCACTCACTGATCAAACTGTCGCGATCTCTCACCCGTGCCACAGCCAGCATCTCCGGGGAGAGATCTAACCCGATCAGCCGCGGCCTCTTCAGTCCCTGTTGGTCTGCTCGATCATTCAGCCAATGGGCAAGCGCCTGGGTGCTGACGCCAACGGAACAACCCAAATCCAAAACCTCATGGATCGAATCGCTTAAGAGCGGTTCCACCACCGCATGGATCGAATCACGAAGTCGTGTCTGAGCCTCAAGCGGTGCAAGCTTTTCCTCAGGCCAAATGCGCAGAGCCATCGCAGTGGTGGCTTGCTCAGCCTCCGCTGCTGCCTGCCAGCAAAGGTTGCCCTGCTCATAGGCATGGAAACGCGCTTGGTAATAGGAAGGAGGAACCAGACCCTCGGTTCGGCTCTTGGCCAAAAGGGGCGCAGCAGCCTCCCGCAATTCAGACCGTCGCTTCCTCCAAGGGATTCCATTGCGCTCAGCTGTTCGGATGATCAGCTGTCGTGCCTGAAAAAACAATGGGCGACGCAACAGGCGAATGCCGATCAACCGTTCAATCCAGCGGCCGAGCCCCCGACTGGAATCAGCCCATTGAGGAGCTGGAGCGGACTCACTCATCGTGAGAAGCGGCAGGATGGGGGGGTTGCGAATAGCTCATGCGCAAGGGTGGCTGGCAAGAATTCAGCAATGCAGACAGTCTGCAACGCCCAACTGCACCATCAGCGGGGCTCACACCTAAACAGGAGCAGGTCGTTCGCGTGCAGCCCACTCGAGGCGGGAAAGGAGGCAAGACCGTCACTGTGATCAGAGGTCTTGAGTTAGATCCAGATGGGCTTAAAGCCCTTTTGAAAAAGTTAAAAACACGGATTGGCAGCGGCGGCACTGCCAAAGATGGCGTGATCGAATTGCAAGGTGATCAGGTCGAGCTCAGTCTCGAGTACCTCAAAAAAGAGGGATATAAACCGAAGAGAGCAGGAGGCTGAGACGTCAGCCCACTTTGTGCCACGAGACAATGCAATCTTTCGCGTTCCGTTCATGGCCGCCGCCGACAATCCAAAAGCCACCAACATCGTTTGGCACCAGGCCTCGGTCGATCGCGACACTCGAGCTGAGCAACGCGGGCACCGCAGTTCGATTCTCTGGTTTACGGGCTTAAGCGGAGCGGGCAAGAGCACCTTGGCCAATGCCGTGAACGCTGCTTTGTTTGAACGCGGACTTGCCACTTACGTGTTGGACGGCGACAACGTTCGCCACGGCCTCTGCAAGGACTTGGGCTTTTCCGACGCCGACCGAGAGGAGAACATCCGTCGCATTGGAGAGGTCGCCAAGCTGTTCCTCGATGCAGGCGTCATCGTTCTGACTGCGTTTGTATCCCCGTTTCGAGCTGACCGCGATAAGGCCAGAGCCCTTGTGAACACTGGAGACTTCATCGAGATCCACTGCGCAGCCGATCTCAGCGTTTGCGAAGAACGCGACACCAAAGGGCTTTATGCCAAAGCACGTGCAGGTGAAATCAAAGAATTCACAGGTATCTCCAGCCCCTATGAGGCACCCGAACAGCCTGAGCTCAACGTGAACACAGGCAACAGCAGCCTGGATAGCTGCGTTGATCAGGTCATCCGCTATCTGATCGACAAAAAAGTCATTCCTGCGCAGAGCTGATCGTTCTTGAAGGGAGATCAAAGCCCTGACGATCAGCCCAGGCGTCGATCAGGGTTTTGATGCAGCTCGCCACTGGCACGGCTAACAACAGTCCGAGAAGCTCTCCAAAACCGAAGAGAGCGCCCGCTCGCGCACCAAGGGGGAGCGCAATGAGCAGCCAAGCCGGCTGCAAGCCAACGATGCTCCCCATTAAGCGTGGCTGGATCACTTGATCCACGATCTGACCAACGCCAATGGCTGCCGCCAGGATGGCTACGCCCATTCCCAGATCTTGCACTGCCAGCAAAACACTCACCGCCACAACAGTGAAAGCGCTGGCATAGGGGATCAAGGTGGTTAAACCAATCAAGACAGCAAACAACACCCCATAAGGAATCTTCAGCAACGTGAACACCGCAATCTGACCAGCGCTCAAAATCAAAGCGAGCACGACTTGACCCGCGAAATAGCCCCGAAAAGTGCGCGTGATCGTAGTCACGACAAGCTGGCGCCATTCCTGCGGCAACCAACGAACCAACCCGGCAGAGATGGAATCGCCTCCAAGCAGAAAAAACACCGCCAGCACCAGAACGATGACTGTGTTGATGGTGGTGCCGAGGGTCGCGCCAAGGATGCTGAGCAACTGTTGACTTAACTGGCTGGCTAGACGACTGGCTCGCGTCAGAACATCGCTGCTCAGATCACCAAATTCACTGGGCAAACCATGGGCCATGGCCCATCCCTGGAGACGAGCGATCAGGCCTTGGGATGCTTCAAGCCAGCCTGGCAAGGCATTAATCAATTGCGCGAGTTGGTCAATCAGAAGAGGAACCAACGTGATCCCTGAGATCACCAAGATTCCAACGGCTACAAAAAAAACGAGGGAAATTGCAAGCCAATCCGGAAGCCCCCTGGCACGAAGCCAACGGGAGGGAATGCTGAGAAGGAAGGCGATCAAGGCAGCCGTCAAGAACAACCCCGGGAAGGGCGCTAGCGGCACAAGCAACTGACGCAACACAAATAAGTTGAGCGTCAAAAGAGGTAGGGCTAGTCCCCAACGCAGCCAGACAGGACCGAACATCAAACGTTCCGTTGAGAGTGAATTGTGAAACGGACCAGGGCCGAAGCTGTGTGATCAGCTACTCGACATTGAATCCAGATACGCGTCAGCACCGAGATCTTTGAGGCGGGCATCCTTGGCAACCACCATGTCGTGGAGTTGCTGGCGGTACGCCTCCAGTCGTTCAGACAGGGACGAATCACTGATCGCCAGAATCTGAGCGGCCAGCAAACCAGCGTTTAAACCTCCGCCAATCGCAACCGTGGCCACAGGAATTCCACCAGGCATCTGCACAATGGAATGCAAGGAGTCCACTCCAGAGAGAGCTCGACTCTTCACAGGGACACCGATCACGGGAAGCGTGGTGAGTGAGGCGACCATTCCTGGGAGATGAGCAGCGCCACCGGCACCAGCAACGATCACCCGGAATCCCAGCTGTTTGGCCTGACGTGCAAAGTCCACCATTTCCAGTGGAGTGCGATGGGCCGAAAGCACACGCACCTCAACGCTGACGCCTAATTCTTCGAGAGCCGAAACCGCTGGCGTCAGGGTCGGTAAGTCAGAATCACTTCCCATGATCACTGCAACAAGGGGAGTCGCGACGATCGTGGGCTCCGATGGCTTGGACACAGCAAGCTTGCAGCGAGACTGCCATCGTCCCGCATTGGCTTCTGAGGACCATTCCCCATGCGCCGGATCACACACGTTCGTCTAGCCCACAGCGCGGCCAAAGACGGGCACGCTCAGCAGTGGTGGCTTCAAGTCGATCAGCAAGACCGCATTGTTGATCTGGGGCTCATGCCTGAGGGATCTGCCATGGCAGGTGAAAACTGGCGCGGAGATGTGCTCAGCCCGATGGGCATCGACCTCCAGATCAATGGGGGCTTTGGACTGCCGTTCCCAGAGCTGACAGAAGCTGAATTGCCGCAACTCCTGCAGCTCCTCGATCAGCTCTGGCGCGATGGCGTGGAAGCGATCAGTCCCACTCTTGTGACTTGCGGCGTCGAGCCCTTGCGCCGAGCCCTTGCAGTGCTCAGACAGGCACGTAGCGCTCACCAGCCGTATCGCTGCCAGCTGCTTGGTGCCCACTTGGAAGGCCCTTTTCTTGCCGATGCAAGGCGGGGAGCCCATCCACGCCAACATCTCGCCACCCCAACCATGACCGAACTCAAAGCACGGATTAACGGCTTTGAGAATGAGATTGCCCTGGTCACGCTCGCTCCAGAACTCGATGGGGCCGCAACCTTGATCGAACACCTTTGCGGCCTGGGCATTCGTGTGGCCCTTGGTCACAGCACAGCAGATGCAACCACAGCCAACGAAGCGTTTACTAGAGGCGTAACGATGCTGACCCATAGCTTCAATGCGATGCCGGGGTTGCATCACCGCAATCCCGGCCCCATCGGAGCCGCCTGCCAACGCGATGACATTGCTCTCGGCCTCATCGCTGACGGGGTTCACGTGGATCCCACGATGGCGGTGCTCTTGCAGCGGCTGGCGGGCGATCAACTCGTGCTTGTCAGCGACGCACTCGCCCCCTACGGATTAGAAGACGGAGTTCACCACTGGGATGAGCGTGCGCTGCTTGTTAAAGACGGCACCTGCCGGCTTGAAGATGGAACTCTTGCAGGCGTGACCTTGCCACTCCTTGAGGGAGTGAAGCGACTCGCGAGCTGGGGCTCCAATCCAGTTGCAGCGATTCATGCCGCAACCGTTGCACCCAGGAAGGTCCTGAACTCAAAGGCAACGTTCCAGCTGATGGGACGCCCTCTAAACGAACTGTTGCGCTGGCATTGGGATAGCGAAACCAAAATCCTTAGCTGGCAACACGCTGACTAAGATTTCGCGACCTTTCCCCCTAACCCCATGTCACCCGAGCCACTGCTGGACGACAAGCAAGCTGAAAAGCAGGTGGTCAAGGGGTACTTCGAAACCACAGGGTTCGAACGCTGGAATCGCATCTACAGCGAAACAGATGATGTCAACAAAGTGCAGCGCAACATTCGCATCGGTCACCAGAAGACCGTGGATGAGGTGTTGACCTGGATTGAGGGAAGTGATGCGCTCAGCGATGTGAGCTTTTGTGATGCGGGGTGCGGTGTGGGCAGCCTCAGCTTGCCCTTAGCGGAAATGGGAGCAGGCTCCATCGATGCAAGCGACATTTCTGAGGCGATGGCGAAGGAGGCTCAGCGCCGGGCCGAGGAGGCAGGCTTGAACATGAGCAAACTGAATTTCTTTGCCAGTGATCTCGAGAGCCTCAGCGGCTCATTTCACACCGTGTGCTGCCTGGATGTGTTCATTCACTACCCACAAACAGCAGCAGAGGAGATGGTTCGCCACCTCTGCAGCCTCACCGAACAGAGGCTGATCGTGAGCTTTGCTCCCTACACCCCTTTGCTGGCATTGCTCAAAGGCATCGGCCAACTCTTCCCTGGCCCCAGTAAAACCACCCGGGCTTACACCCTGAAAGAAACGGGCATCGTGCAAGCCGCTGAGTCCTGTGGATTCAAATTGGTGCGCCGCAGCTTGAACAAGGCACCGTTTTACTTTTCGCGCCTTTTGGAATTCCAAAAGAACTGATCTCACTCAGCGCGAATCCCTTCAAGGCCCGGCACCGTCTCGGTCTCTCAACAACTTGGGCGGCTGAGCCTTGAGCGATAGCCACTTGGACGTCGGCCAACACAAACCCTCCAGGCGCCAAGCGTGCAAGTGGTATCCACCATCCCCTGGCGTTGCGGTTGCACAGAGCCCCTGATCGGATTGATACAAGGGATCTCCGAGTAAGGGGAATCCCAGTTGGGCAAGATGAATACGAATCTGATGGGGGCGGCCTGTATGGATCTGTACTTCCAAGAGGTCTTCCCTCTCCCCTCGCTCCCGCAGTTGCACTTCAGAGTGAGCCGATAGGCGCCTACGCAATGGCTCCGGAGTCGATGGCTCTGGTCCCCAAACCCAACCGAGCAAAGGATGTTGCCTCTCCACAACATCGGTTTGGATCACAAGCGTCTGACCTTGTTGGAGGCTCTCCAAGCGATGCGTTAAGCCCAGGTACGTTTTTCGGCAATCGCCCTCAGGTCGAAATTGCTTCGACAACGCAGCCCGGGTTTCGGGCCGACGGGCGCAAACCTGAAGGCCAGACGTGAACCTTCCGAGGCGATGAATAGGCTTTGGCACCAAGACCTCTCCAACAGAACGGCTACTCCGCTCCAACAAGGACGTCAGCGTGTGTACAAGGAAGCCGCCACCTGGCATCACCGGCAATCCTGAGGGCTTATTCACGACCAGCACATCCCCGTCATCGTGAATGACCTCCAATTGATCCGGAACCGCAGCCTCTACCCAGGGCGGACGCGCCCAACGAATCCAATCGCCCGCCTTGACCTCGACGTCATCGGAACAAGCCAGACCATTCAGAGTGATTTCCCCGCTGGCCAAGCGCTGCTGCCACGTCGCCGGACAGGAGTGGCGATGGCGCAGCGCCAGCACAGCACTCAATCGGGTGGACTGTTCCCCTGGCTGAACCCGATCGCAGTAGGTCCAGCCGTTGTTCAACGCCGCCGGCCGCCATCCCGCCGGCTCAGCCATCAATTCACAAGGTGATGTTGGAGGGCATAACGCACGAGCTCCGTGCGGCTAGAGGTTTCCGTTTTGATGAAAAGCCGGCTCACGTACTTCTCCACATTGCGAATCGAGGTCTCGAGCTGCCGCGCGATCTCCTTATTCATTAAGCCCTCAGCCACAAGCTGCAACACACTTGCCTCCCTTGGCGTGAAATTGTGCTGAACGGGGTCCTGATTGGGTAGGGCATCAGCCTGGGCAAGAAGCGAGCGGATCTCTGTGATCTGCTTGGCCATCTGACCCATATCGGTGTCAGCGAACCGTGCTGCCTCCTGCAACAACCGCTGCTGCCGCTGGGCAACATTTCTGACCCTGGCGACGAGTTCATCAGGGTCAAATGGTTTAGGGATGTAGTCATCCACGCCCGCGAGATAACCCTGAGTACGATCCGCCGTCATCCCTTTGGCAGTGAGAAAAATCACCGGCGTTCCGCCAAGCCGCTCGTCTTCACGCAGCTTGCGCAGCAACCCAAATCCATCAAGCCTAGGCATCATCACGTCGCTGATCACCAGATCAGGAAGCATCTGCTGGGCCTTGATGAAGCCCTCTTCACCATCCTCAGCCGTTGTGACATCAAATCCCTCATCCTCTAAGTAGGCCTGAACGGCAGTACGCAAACCAGGTTCGTCATCTACGAGCAGCAACCGTGGGGTCAGAACCTCGCTGGGAGTCTCCGTCATGGACCTGACGCATCTAACGCGAAATCTAGAGGCGCTATTGGCTTGGCAACCGCAAAATCTCTTGAGATTCCTTCTGCAGCGTGGAGAAACCCAACGCCTTGGCCTTCTCAGTCAAAGCAGAGGGATCTTCACCAGCAAGCTCTGGCTCACAGGCAGCCCACCACACCAGATGGTTTTCCCGATTCGCCGAGGTGACCAAACCACCAGGATTGAGCCGCTGAAGATAAATCGCATTCTGATCGCGTGTGACACGCATGGGATCAGTCCGACTGCAACTCACCGATTCCGTTGGGATGATCAGATTCTCAGGCGATTCCCTCCAAAGCTTGTATTGCCTTAAATCAGGATCAGTCGAATCCAACTGGATGGCAAAAATTCCGAGAAGGGAAGTGCCACCTAGCTCACGCGTCTCGAGCACGACCAAGTCGGCAGGCCTCGACGCCCGCATCTGTTCAAGGACCTTCTCGCGCAGAGATGGCTCTGCCAAGCAGGGCTGCAGAACACTGATCGCGAGCAGACTCAAGCTGGTCATGCAATAAGCCGTACGCATCAGATAGGACGACAGACTCACACCATGCTGCCAAGCCCCGAAGCCGTCTTGACTCAATCGGCACCAATTGCCCTCGACCATCAAGCCACAACGCCGTGTCACCAGGATGTGGTGAAGGCCATGGAGCCTTGGTGGACTGAACAGTGGGGAAATCCTTCTAGCCGGCAACATCGACTCGGACTGACGGCCGCCGCCGCCGTTCAAATGGCCCGAGAACAAATAAGCGATTGCCTGAACTGCTCAGCTGAACAGCTGATCTTCACCAGCGGAGCCACGGAGGCCAACAACATTGCTCTGCTCGGACATGCACGCGCCATCGCTCGCGAGAGGGGAAAACCGGGGCATCTGATCAGCATGGTCAGTGAACATCATGCTGTTCTCGACCCCCTGCGGCAGCTTCAGCGCGAAGGCTTTCGCATCACCCTTCTCTCACCAGAGTCGGATGGTCTCCTCGAGCTCAAAAAGCTTGAGGCCGCCATCACTGAAGACACCCAATTGGTGAGTGTGATGCTGGCCAACAACGAAATCGGCGTCATCCAGCCACTCCCTGAAGTCGCGGCCATTTGCAGAGATCAGGGTGTGACTCTGCACAGCGATGTCGCTCAAGCCTTCGGCCACATCCCCTTAGATAGCAAAGGGCTTGGCGCCGATTTTCTCAGCCTGAGCGCCCACAAACTGAACGGGCCAAAGGGGGTTGGCGCTCTGATCAGCAACCCAGACTTAAAGGTCGAGCCGCTGCAATGGGGAGGGGGGCAAGAACGGGGGTTGAGACCTGGCACCTTGCCGGTGCCGCTCATCATCGGATTTGCCAAAGCGGCAGAGTTGGCACAAAGCGATCTCGCTAGCCGCAGTCAACGCATCGAACGTTTGCGCAATCGGCTTTGGGAGGGCCTGAAGCAAAGGCAGCCAGAGCTAATGCTCAACGGCCATGCCACAGCTCGACTGCCGCACAATCTCAACATCACCATTCCAGGCGTCTCGGGAAACAAGCTGCATCGAGCGCTGCGATCCCGAGTGGCCTGTAGCAGTGGTTCGGCCTGCAGTCGCGGCGAACCCTCCCATGTGCTGATGGCCTTAGGTCGAAGCCGACAAGAAGCTGAAGCATCCCTGCGGCTCAGCCTGGGGCGCAGCACCTCGGACCGCGACATCGACCTAGCTATTCAGGCCATTAACGACGTCGTACACCAATTACGTCATAAAGCGTGAAATTAATAGTGCGCGTCGCTACTTTCCGGCCAAGCCTTTTAATCAACATCTGGCAATGAGCGACACCACGGAGAGCAGCAGGCTCCAAGTCCTGCAAGCGATTGAAGATGGCTGGTCAGGCTTCGCCAAAGCGCCATTGCCCTTTGTTCTTTTCACACTTTTATCGGGCGCGCTGGGGCTGATCTTTCAAGTGATCAGCCATTCAGCCGCCATGAGATCCTCAGCAGGGTCAGGATTTGATCCAGGCACCGTCCTGCTGATGATTATCTCCGTGATTGGCAGCACCGTGATCAGCCTGTGGGCGGTCACAGGCCTGATTCGCGGAGCATGGAAGGCCCTTAGTGGCCATAAGCCGTCTTTTGGAGACCTCACTCGCTGGGATGGTCAAGCGGCAGGTCGCCTGTTCATCAACCAGTTAGTGCTAGCCATTGTTCTGGTGATCATTTTGTTCATCGCCGTTGCCATCGGCACTGGCCTTTTCCAAATCAATCAGGCTTTGGCCGTGATCCCTGGCCTGGTGGCCGGCATCGTGTTTCTTTATCTGGGGGTGAATCAAAAGTTCCTTCCCTTCATTGCGATCGCGGAAGAAGGCAATCCTCTTCAAAAAATTCAGCGTGGCAGAGCCGTCGTGGATCCCAGCTGGTGGTGGATGCTCCTGCTCCTGATCGTGGAAGTTGTGATCCTGGGGATTGGACTCCTGCTCAACGGAGTTGGCCTCCTGGTTGCTAGCCCCTTGGTGATCTGCATCTCAACAGCGGCCTACCGCCAACTGTTTGGCACAGAAGATCAAACCGGTTTTCTTAGCGAGAACTGAGTCCGATAAAGGCCACTACGCCGAGCAGTGCCAAAACCAGCTGAGCCAGACGACTCACAAGCAGTCCGGCCACCACCGCTAACCCCACGACTGCTCCTTGCCGTAATGATTCGAGCCACCCGAGATTCAAGGGTGGCTTTTTTTTAACCCAGGTTTCCACCACCAGGGCCCCAAGCCAGGGGCCGAACAAGGCCCCAAGCAATGGACCTCCAAACGGAAGGGCGGGTAGGAGGCCGAACACCCCCAAGAGCAGACCCACCCCGGCCCCTGCTGCTGACCAACGGCTGGCCTTCAGGCGCATCGAGGCCAGGCCTAAAGCCAAGAGGTCGGCAACGAGCCCCAGACCAAACAACAGCAAAGCGACAACGAGCTCAGGCCAGGCCTGTTGCCATCCGACAGCAACGATCCAAATCAATCCACCCACAGGAAGCCAGATCAAACCTGGGAGCAAGGGCAAGAGCGTGCCTGGAATGGCCAGCAGCTGCACAAACAGCGCCATCCACCAGAACAAGTCGAGAGACAATGGGACATTCATGGCCCAGACCGAGCGGTGTCGGGCCTCCGTCTGGCAATTCTTAGTTTTGCGCTGCGACTGCGCGGGTTGTCTGCCTGTTCCTGTTCTGAGGCCATGAACGGTTTGCGCGTGACCCGCTCGAGCCGCTCCTCTTGGAGGAAAGCGGTTTTGACACGACGATCTTCCAACGAATGAAAACTGATGATCGCCAGCACACCCCCTGGCTTCAGCCATCCAGGCGCTGTCTGAAGCAATCGGTCCAGCACCCCCAGTTCATCGTTCACGGCAATCCGCAGCGCCTGAAAGGTGCGCGTGGCGGGATGAATCCTTCCCCGTCGTGCTTTGGGGGGGTAACAACCAGCCACGGCATAAGCCAATGCCGCCGTGCCTGCATAGGCGCCTTCCGCCTCCAAATCCGCCTTAATCCGTCGAGCAATCCTGCGAGACAAGCGTTCCTCTCCAAAGGCGTAAATCAAGTCAGCAAGGGCATTCACATCCAGCCGCGCAATCATCTCCTCTGCCGTTTCACCTCCAGCCACTGGGTTCATGCGCATATCTAAGGGACCGTCCAGCCGGAAGCTGAATCCTCTGGAGGCCACATCCAATTGGGGACTGCTCACCCCCAGGTCTGCCAGCACCAGCGACACCGGTTCCGGTGGTTCAAACGCGGCAAAGTTCACCGGAACGATCTGCACGCGATCAAGGAAGGGCTCCAGCCTGGAAGCAGCAGCAGCCCTAGCGGAGGGGTCCTGATCCAAGCCAACCAAACGCACGCCAGGAAAGCGTTCCAGGATGAGTTTGCTATGACCACCACCGCCAAGCGTGGCGTCAATGACAGCTGTGTTCTGCCAAAGGATTGGGGGCTGCTCAGACAAAACCTGCATCAGCGTTTCAGCCAATACGGGCACGTGGCTGAACGCCACACCAGAAGACAGCGGGTGATCGGGCATCGGTCCTTCCTAAGATCCCGATAACGCAATGAATCTCGGCTCATCATGACGCAGCTGGAAACGCGCACCGAGCCGATGGTGGTCAACTTCGGCCCCCATCACCCCTCCATGCATGGGGTGCTGAGGCTCGTCGTGACCCTGGACGGTGAAGACGTTGTGGATTGCGAGCCAGTGATCGGCTATCTCCACCGCGGCATGGAGAAGATCGCCGAGAACCGCACCAACGTGATGTACGTGCCGTACGTGAGCCGTATGGACTACGCAGCGGGCATGTTTTACGAAGCGATCGTGGTGAACGCTCCAGAGCGCCTCGCCAACATCCCTGTGCCAAAGAGGGCTAGCTATATCCGGGTCTTGATGTTGGAGCTCAACCGGATCGCCAACCACCTGCTCTGGCTTGGCCCCTTCCTCGCTGATGTTGGTGCTCAAACACCGTTCTTTTACATCTTCCGTGAACGGGAGATGATTTATGACCTCTGGGAAGCGGCCACGGGTCAGCGACTGATCAACAACAACTATTTCCGCATCGGTGGTGTTGCCGCCGACTTGCCCTGGGGCTGGTTGGAGAAATGTAAGGATTTTTGCGATTGGTTCGGTCCAAAAATTGATGAGTACGAAAAACTCATCACCAACAACCCCATTTTCCGTCGCCGCATTGAAGGACTCGGCGTCATCGGCCGAGAAGAGGCGATAAATTGGAGCTTGTCAGGTCCAATGTTGCGGGCCTCCGGTGTGCCTTGGGATCTCCGCAAGGTGGATCACTACGAGTGTTACGACGATTTCGATTGGGATGTGGCCAGCGAGAAGGAGGGTGACTGCTTTGCTCGCTATCGCGTGCGCATTGAAGAGATGCGTCAATCGCTGAAAATCCTGCGCCAAGCTTGCGACATGATCCCCGGCGGCCCTACAGAAAATCTCGAAGCCCACCGCATGGCAGAAGGCAAAGACAGTGCCTTTGCCGGATTCGACTACCAATACGTGGCCAAAAAAGTGGCGCCTACGTTCAAGATTCCCAATGGGGAGCTCTACTCCCGGCTGGAATCAGGCAAGGGTGAAATCGGAGTATTCATCCAGGGCAACAACGATGTCACCCCCTGGCGCTTCAAGATCAGGGCGGCTGACAGCAACAATCTCCAGATCCTTCCTCACATCCTGAAGGGACACAAAGTTGCCGACATCATGGCGATCCTGGGCTCGATCGACGTGATCATGGGATCCGTTGATCGCTGAACGATCTGAACCTCATTGTGCGCCAACTTCGCCGGTCAGGGTTCTTCATCCCAAGCGCCCTGACCGCCGCTCTGTGGTTGAAAGGACGCCACCCACAAGTTCCTGGCTGGGGCTGCCCTTTTCGAGCCCTTACAGGGATTCCCGGTCCGGGGTGTTACCTCACTAGAGCCACCTCAGCCGCTCTCAACGGCGACTTTCAACTTTCCTTGGGCTTCCATCTGTTTGGACCAATCGTGGCGGCAGCGTTGCTTGGCTGGAGCCTCATGGCTCTACGCAAGCGACGGCTGATCCCGGTGCGTGTCGCTCTTGCACCGATGAGCATCATCACCTCAGCCTTCGTTCTCTATTGGCTGCTTCGGCTAGTGCTCAGCTATGGCTTCGGAGTCGTTGGTTCGCCAGGCTTTCCAGCAACAGGCTGAGCCCATCTACTGCGCTTCTCCGTCGCCTTCTCCATCACGTGCCATCCTCCGACCACTGGCTTCAGCTCCAACGCAACGTGCGTTTTGGGGAAACCGATGCCGCCGGCGTCGTGCATTTTTACCAGCTATTTCGCTGGTGCCACGAAGCCTGGGAAGAGAGCCTGGCTCGTTATGGCATCGCCGCGGCCGCCATCTTCCCAGGCTGTCGAGATATCTGTCAGGTGCCAACCGTGGCCCTACCAGTGGTGCATTGCGAAGCCGATTTCCAACGGCCAGTGCATGGCGGCGATGACCTGCGGATCCTTCTCGAACCTCAACGGCTCAACCCCGGCTGCTTCGAGGTGAAATACCGCTTCCAGCTCGAGGATATGGATGTTGCTCGTGGTCTCATTCGGCACCTAGCCATCGAGTCTGAAAGTCGCAGGCGTTGCGCCTTGCCGGAACCCATCGATCTCTGGCTGGAGGCTTCAACCGTAGGGAGACTCGAACCGATCTAAGGGCAGCGTCGTTGCGAAGACACAACAGTGATCGCCCACACCAATCCAGCAACCTGGAGCGGCAGCATGCAAGCCGCAATCACCAAAGGATGAAAGCCATCATGCGCATGAGTGGATAAGGCTGTTCCGCTGACGCCAGCTGCCATGGCTAGCAGCAAGGTGGTCACTGATGGCCAAGCACGGGGCATTGCCATCAGAACCAAGCCTTTTGCTGCTCGAGATACATCTCCCGGAATTCGTCTGTGGATTTTGTGAGATAGATGATGCCTTCAATCATTCCAATGACTGACATCACACCAGTCGCGATGCCGCATGTCACAACACCGCCCGCCAAACTCACCACCAACATGATGATTCCGGCGTTGTTGTATCCCAATACAAACTTGTGAATTCCGAATGAGCCCAAAAAAACGCCCAACAGACCTGCTGCCAGCTTTTTGTTGCTGATTTCAGTTTCCGACAGCACGGTCATGGACGTAGCGCAGAAGACTTGATTCTTGCGACTCCAACCAGTCCTGCCAACGGCCCCGTTCCCATTTGCCCTCTAACGAAGGTTCAAGAACCGCGCATTCCAGCCATTGCATGGGCTGCTCGGCCGGTAGCCAGCCTGAGGTCATCGAGCGCAGGCTGGCTTGAACAGAAGCCCAGCCCTCGGACTCGATCCAGCCATCACGGCAACGCACCAACGCCACCAAACGCTGCCCCCATTCCTGACTGGCAATCGGAAGCAGCAGCACCGCTTCCAACGGCAGTCCCTGCTCCTGGGCTTGATGCAGCAGGCGTTGACTGAGCTGCTCAGGGAACACCGTTTCACCACCGGAATGGATTGCACCATCGATCCGACCTTGTATCTGAACGTTTAGAGCCCCATCTCCTGCGGTGATCAAAGCGGCCGCATCTCCGCTGCTCCACCAGCCCTCGGCATCCACAAGAGGGGCCAGCCGACCATCAAGCCAGCGCGCGAGCGCCAAACGCCGCGTCCGCACCCTCAACACACCATCCCGATCCAGGTGCAGTTCCACATCATCGAGGGGCGCACCACAGCCCAGCTCGCCCTGAAGAAAGCGTTCGGGCGCCTGCGCCACCACCATCGCAGCTGTTTCGGTAGCTCCATAACAAGGAGCAAGGCGAATCCCTAACTCGCGAGCACGCTCAGCCAGGGGTCCAGCCAGGCCGGCTCCTCCCACCCAAACCAGCGCCAAATGCTGCAACCACGCCATCCCCTCTGGGTGATCCAGCAACCGTTTGAGCTGTGTGGGCACCAAAGACACCACAGCCTGTTTCTGGCCCCAACGAGGTAAGTCCAAACAGGTCGCCAGCAAGGACGGCGGATCTTTCATCAAGGGAGGCGGAAGCGACACGTGCTGTGCGCCCCAAAGACGACCTCGCCACCAGGGCATCAGGCCACTGATGTGATGAAGCGGCAGGGGGTTGAGCAAGATCAACCCCTCGGGGCTGAGCCCAATCCCCTCCAGCCACCGACCACACGCTGCAGCAGAGCGATCCAAGTGGGTCCAGGGCTGGAGGCACAAGCTGCGCCCCCCCTGGCTGCCACCACTGGCCAACACCACACCTCCGCCAAGCGGCCAATCAAAGGCAGGGCTTGAAAGGTCCCCAGCGACTGGACGCCCGCCAGCCTGCACCGCTTGTAGGTGCAACCAATGCCCGGCCTCCACCGCTTGCTGCAGGGCAGCGAAGGTCTCCCTGCCTCCCCCGGGTTGCACCACCAATGGCACCAGTGCCTGGAAGTCGGAGCTCACCCGCTCACCTCAGCTGCGGCCCACACCTCTGACGGATCGGAACTAAATAATGGGCCAGCCGGACACCACCCTGGGGCCAGCCCAGGAGCCGCCGGTGTTTCCCCTTGAGCCTGGAGAGCCGATAGGTGCGCCAACCAGCGGCCACCAATCCCGGTTTCAAACGATGTACTCAGCATGAGGCGAGGCTTACCCCGAAGCAGATCCCGCAGGAGAGGCCTTGGGTCTCCCTCCAACAACGGTCGGCGCACCTGCCAGCCCTCCCACTGATCGCGCCAGGCGGGATGGGCCTGCAAAGACTCATCCAGAGCAACCGGAACCACTGCAGCGATGGCCTGAAGGCCCTCCCAGTCATCGGCCGCAAGCGGTTGCTCCAACCACTGCAAGCGTGGATCCCCGCGAAGCTGCTCCACCCATCGCCAAGCCTGAAGCCTGTCCCAGCCGCCATTGGCATCGAGCCGCACTCGGGCGGAAAACGGAAGTTTGTCGAGCAGCCCCTGAAGCAAGCACCATTCCTCCTCGAGGTTGCAGACCGCCACCTTCCACTTGAGAGTGAAAGGCAAGTTGGAATCCACTGAGGACAACAAGCGATCCAGTGCATCCCGCATCGCGACTCCTGCCGGCAACAAGAACGCCGACGTTGGCGCCTGTAGCCAACCAGCAGGGGAGGCACTCCCCAGCTCGCCATCCAGCTCAGCCAGGGCAGCACCAAGGGCGAAAGCCAACGCTGCTGGCACTGTTGCGAGCAAGTGTTCAAGGCTGCTGAAAGTCCAGACCACCCCAAGCTCCATCATCCGAACCAAGGCGACCTGGCAAGCCTCATACTGATCAGCCTCCAAGGGCGACACCTCTCCCCATCCGAGACGGCCGGCCGAGTCCTCCAAGCGCAACAACCACCCCCGACGGTGCTGCAACAAACCTGCGGCCGTCAGCAGCGGCTGGCTGAGCTGAAACACATAGGGCTTGATCTGCAACCGAAGCTCCATGCCTTTCAACTCAGGAGGGGGCCCAGCGCTAATCCCGCACTTAAGCCAAGACCATTGAGAGCCTGAAAACGGAGCGCCAAAAATTTGCTGCCAGTGATTCGATCCGGTTCGGCATGGTGATCACGCAGCAAACGAATCAGCGCCGCTGCCGCTGGAAGGCCAATCGCACTAAATAAGGCCGTGAGAGGCCAATCACCGTGAAGAACTGGCACCCATTCGAGCGCGAGGGTGCCTGCCACAAACCCGGGCACCAAGCTGGCCGCTTTGGCCGTACCTAAACGCACCACCGGGGAGCATTTGCCGTGGGCTGCGTCCTCATCGACCTGATGAAAGTGGGAGCAAAACAACACCAGAGACGTTGCAAGTGCAGGGCCTGAGCCAAGCATCAGAGCGAGTTGCCAAGGCACTGCAGCTTGATCAGCAGGAGCCAACACAAGCAACGCTGCTGCGGTAGCAAACGGCCCAAACGCCAGCCAACAGAGAGGCTCCCCCAATCCCCGATACCCCAACCGGAAGGGTGGACCTTGATACAGGTATCCCATCCCACAGCTCACGAGCACCAGAGGAAGCACGGCGAACGAACTTCGCAACGCGAGCGTCAACATCAAGGCCAGGCCTGAAAGCAACGCAAGACAAGCCCAACGACGTACAGGCCGGCGTTGCCCTACAAGCGCCACGATCGAATGAGGTTTGCCGGCCACATCAACGCCTGTTTCTGCATCAAACAAGTCATTGCTGAGGTTCTCCCAAAGGAGAAGAAGCACCGCCGCGAGCAAAAACCCCAAAAAGTGATCCCAGCGCACCGACGCCTGGACACCCAGTCGCCAGCCCGCTGCTAACACCACGGGCATCACAGCAACCGAATACATCCGCCACTTGATTGCGGCCTTCCAGAGGCGTTGACGATCGGACATGGCGTAACGGGTTGCGACAGCCTGGGGATCTGGCATGGGCTAGATCCAGACACGCCGCGACATGGCTCATACATTTGAACAGGATGCTGCACTGATTCGCCCGCGCATGACAGCCGCTTTCAAACAACCAACGGCTGCTCAATCTTTCGGCACCCTGCTGGAGAGGGCTCAACGCGCCTGGAATCAGCGCCAAGTCGAGGAGGGCACCTTCAGCATCGCCCTGCCGATAGCCCCTCAGGATCCTCTCAAACAGTTGCCATGCCTGGCGGCAGACAGCTCTTTTCGTTTCCTATGGGACAGCGCCCCAGGCCTCTGCCTCGCTGCGGCTGGTCAATGCCAACACCTTGAGCTGGCAGGTCCGCGGCGATTTGAGATTGCTCAACGGTTCAGCGACACCACCCTGCAACGCTTAATTGATGCCAGCCCTGAAGCACCTTGCCAGGCCCGTTCAAGGGTCTTGCTGGCCTTCAGCTTCTTTGAACAAAGCAAGGAGCAGCAGGAAAATATTGACGCCGTTCCCTGCTTGCAGGCGCTGCTCCCACGCTGGCAATTGAGTCGGCATGGCCAACAAAGCTGGTTGCGGATGCATGGCCATGCCTGCGATGACTCCGATGTTCGTGTTTTAACGGAAGCGCTATGGCAGATGGCCGAAGTGCTCAACGCAACCTCGCCACTCGCTGAGCAAGACGATGCAATGGTTCTGGGCACCCCAGTGGGTTGCTGGAAAGAGCGCTATCAACCAGCTCTCGAGCAAGGGCTGAAATTAGTGAACGATGGAGCGCTGCACAAATTGGTGCTGGCAGTGCGTCAATCGATCGAACTCACCACACCTCTCTCTCCCTTACCTCTGTTGCGACGGCTGCGGCATCAGCAGACGGGCAGCTGCCGTTTCCTCTGGCAACGAGGAAGCAACGATGCTTTTTTTGGAGCTTCCCCTGAGCGACTGCTCAATCTGCGTAACGGGCGATTGCGCAGTGATGCCCTCGCTGGGACTGCAGGACGAGGGGAAGGCGGCGACACCCTGATGCAGTCGAGTAAGGACCGTCATGAGCATGAACTAGTGGTCAAGGCGATCAGCGACAGCCTTGGCGAAAAGGGACTCACCCCCCAAAGGCCTCGGCGTCCCCAACTGGCACGACATGGGCATTTGATCCACCTTCATACCCCTATTTGTGCCGATGCCACAGGGCATCAGGCCCTTGCCCTCGCCGCCGCACTCCACCCCACTCCAGCGGTAGCGGGCTTGCCGAGGAGGGAGGCGATGCATTGGCTGCAAACACTGGAACCATTCGAACGCGGTGGTTATGCAGCGCCCATCGGCTGGATCGACCAAGCCGGTGATGCGGAATTGCGGGTTGCCATCCGCTGCGGACACCTGCGCGGAAACCAACTTGATCTCACCGCAGGAGCTGGCCTTGTGCGGGGATCCATTGCCGAACGGGAGCTTCAGGAGGTCAGCCAAAAGCTGGCCGTCTTGGCCGACCAGCTTGATCTTCACTCAGGGAATAGGGGGCGAACGCAGACGCCACTCCAGTGATGACGGCTTGAAGCTTCTCCTTCCTGAGATCAGGACGAAGAACCACTCAGGCGAGCAATCACCATGTCGGCCAGGGGCACATTCATCAGTCGCTCAACCTCGCGAATACCCGTTGGACTGGTGACGTTGATTTCACTCAGCATCCCGCCGATCACATCGATACCCACAAAGAACAAACCCTCCGAGCGCAAAGCCGGGGCCAAGGCCTCACAGATCAAGCGTTCACGCTCCGTGAGCTCCGTGGCCTCCGGAAAGCCGCCAACGGCGAGATTGCTTCGAAACTCCCCCTCTTTGGGCTTGCGGTTCACGGCGCCCAGGGGTTCTCCATCCACGAGCAAAATTCGCTTATCGCCCTCGGTGACGGCAGGCAGAAAGCGTTGAGCCATCACCGGAAGGGAGCCCTGTTCCGTGACCAGTTCAAGCAACGCCCCAAGTCCTGGCGCGGACGCTGAAACGCGCACAACACCTAAGCCAGCCCTTCCCCCGAGGGGCTTCAAAACCACTTCTTCTTGTTCAAGAGCAAAGGCCGACAGCTCCGAAACACGTCCCGATACCAGTGTGGGAGCCATCCAGCGGCTGAAGCGCAGGGCTCCAAGCTTTTCATTCCAACTACGCAGCGATGCCGGACGATTCAGCACCAAGGCACCCGCTCGCTCGGCCACATCGAGCAAGTGGGTTGCATAGAGATAAGCCTCATCAACGGGAGGATCTTTCCGCATCCAGATCGCTCCAAAGCGATTGAGCGGACAGCGCTCTGGTTCGCCGATCTCAATCCAGGGATCGGGCTGCACTGGCACAGCAACCGCTAAGGGCTCATCACCCAGAGCAATCAAATCTGCAGGCGTAGCCGCCCAGACCTCATGGCCGGCGCGCTGAGCCGCCTGCATCAAGGCGGCTGTGGAATCTTTTGCAGGGTTGATCCGATCCAGCGGATCCAACACGAAGAGGTGGCGCATGGCTGACACCTCTTCAGGCCTGACCGGCGAGCAGGCCATCTAGTTTCCCCGCCCGCTCCAGGCCATGCAGTTCATCGCAGCCTCCTACGTGCTGGTCATTGATAAAGATCTGAGGAACGCTGCGCTTGCCGTTGCCACGAGCGGCCATCGCATCACGTCCAGGCTCATCCCCATCAACCGAGACTTCGGAGTAGGCCACACCCTTGCGGTCCAGCAAACCCTTGGCGCGCACGCAAAACGGACAGGTGCTCCAGGTGTAGATCTCAACCTTGGCCATCGAACTGCCGCATACAAAGGCTGAATCTTATGCAGGACGACCGCGCTGATAGCGTCGAGTCCACAAGACTCCCTTGCACCATTGCTGGATCTCACAGACTTCAAACGCGATCTCTCCGAGCTCACTGACCGCCTGGGCCATGCCCAGGACTGTCTTTGACGTACCTGCACTGAATGCCAAGCAGCAGGATCTAGAGCAACTCGCCGCTCAACCCGACTTTTGGAACGATCAGCAAAACGCGCAGAAGCAGATGCGGCGCCTTGATGAAGTCAAGGCACAGCTCCAGCAACTTGTGGATTGGCGTGGAGCGATCGACGATGGTCAAGCCACCCTTGAGCTGCATGAATTAGAGCCTGACGAAGACCTCCTGGGTGAGGCTCAACAGGGACTCAACCAGCTGCGACAAGCTCTGGATCGTTGGGAGCTGGAACGTCTTCTCAGCGGCGAATACGACAAAGAAGGGGCTGTTTTAAGCATCAACGCCGGTGCCGGGGGTACCGATGCCCAGGACTGGGCCCAGATGCTGCTACGCATGTACACCCGCTGGGCCGAAGACCAAGGGATGAGCGTGAGCGTCAATGAGCTATCGGAGGGAGAAGAGGCCGGCATCAAAAGCACCACGATTGAGATCGAAGGCCGCTACGCCTACGGCTATTTACGCAACGAAAAGGGCACCCATCGACTGGTGCGGATCTCGCCATTCAATGCCAATGACAAACGGCAAACGAGCTTCGCGGGGGTGGAAGTGATGCCCAAGCTGGATGAAGAAGTTGAGCTCGATATTCCTGAAAAAGATCTCGAGGTCACGACCTCCCGCTCCGGCGGGGCAGGTGGTCAGAACGTCAACAAAGTGGAAACAGCCGTTCGCATCCTCCACGTGCCCACTGGCCTAGCTGTGCGCTGCACCCAAGAACGCTCTCAGCTTCAGAACAAGGAGAAGGCCATGGCTCTGCTCAAGGCGAAATTACTGGTGATTGCCCAGGAGCAGCGTGCAGCAGAAATTGCCGACATTCGCGGCGACATCGTTGAAGCAGCCTGGGGGAATCAGATCCGCAACTACGTCTTTCACCCCTATCAAATGGTGAAAGACCTGCGCACCCAAGAGGAGACAACAGATGTGCAAGGCGTGATGGATGGAGATCTCAACCCCTTCATCCAGGCGTTATTGCGCCAAGGTGTGGACCGCCCAGGCAGCGACGACGACAGCTGACCGACGTGCACCCATCACGATGATTCCTTCATGACTCAGGCTCCCGAAAACGACAGCGCCCCCTCCACCGCCCAAAGCGACGAGAAGGGAGCACCACCGCCGAGTTTCGTGAAATTGGCCATGCGCAACATGGTGCGCAAAGGCGGGCAGAGCCTGTTCCATTTCGGCCTGACCGCTGCAGGCTTTATTGGTTTCATTCTTGTTGTGGCCTGGTTGGGGCGACCAACACTCCCGCAATGATCACGATCGACCTGGCCTTCAGCCCTGCATCCGCTGACCTCATCGATGCAGCGGATGACGAAGGCACGCGCTCCAGGCTGCAAGAAGCCGGCGACTGGGAGTGTGAATTAAGCGCTTGGATTGAAGCCCTTCGTCAGGACCACGGCAATCACTGTCCCGAAGTCGTGAGGACCTGCGACTCGCTCAGTCTGGGTATCTCGCTGCTCGATGACGCCAGCATCGCCGAACTCAATCTCCACTGGCGCCAGAAACCCACTCCAACAGATGTGCTCTCCTTTGCTGCTCTTGAGAGTGAGATGCCGATGGTTGCAGGCCAGGAGCTTGAGCTAGGAGACATCGTCGTGTCGGTGCCCACCGCCCGTCGTCAAGCTCTGGAACAGAAGCATGGCCTGGAGCGGGAACTGCGCTGGTTGGTCAGTCACGGGCTTCTGCACTTACTGAGCTGGGATCATCCCGATGAAGACGCCCTCGCTGCGATGCTGCAAAAACAGGAGCACCTACTTGGCATGGGCAGTAACGTTCGTTCCTAAGTGAGATCAACTTTGAATCAGCAGATGAAGTCACTGCTGACCCCTGAAGACGGAGCACCGGTGTCGGAGGAGATCAGCCAGCTCAGCACCAAGCGTGCTCATCGTGCCGCCAAACGGGGTGCCTGGAGGATCGCGGGGGATCTGCCCTCCAGCTTCCGCTACGCGGCCCAAGGCCTTGGCTACGGCTTCTTGAGCCAGAGGAACTTCCGTATCCACGTTTGTACGGGAGCGTTGGTCTTAGGGATGGGGATTTGGCTCCAGCTTCCCGCCATCCAGCTGGCGATTTTGGTTCTCACGGTAGCTGGCGTGTTGGTGCTGGAACTGCTTAATACGGCTATCGAGGCGGTGGTGGACTTGGCGATCGGCCGCCGGTTTCATCCCCTCGCCAGAATTGCCAAGGATTGTGCAGCAGCCGCTGTTCTCGTCTCTGCGATCAGCTCCATGCTGATTGCGCTCCTTCTTCTCCTACCACCCCTAATTCTGCGCCTGGGCCTCTAAACCATGCTCCTGGTCATCGATAACTACGACAGTTTCACGTTCAACCTCGTGCAATACCTGGGGGAACTTGCCAGCCAGTTCCCGGTTGCGTCCGACTTACGCGTGGAGCGAAACGACGCCCTGAGTCTTGAGGAGATTCGCGACCTCAACCCATCAGCCATATTGCTTTCACCTGGTCCAGGAGATCCAGATCAAGCCGGCGTTTGCCTCGAGGTCTTACGCCAACTTTCACCCACCATCCCAACCCTTGGTGTGTGCCTCGGGCATCAATCGCTCGCGCAGGCCTATGGCGGTCGCGTTGTGAGAGCCAGCGAACTGATGCATGGGAAAACATCTCCTGTTCAGCATGGCGGGGAAGGCGTCTTCGCCGGGCTTCCCCAACCGCTTACCGCAACCCGTTACCACAGCTTGATTGCTGAACGAGACACCCTTCCGAACTGCCTTGAAGTCACTGCCTGGCTGGACGACGGAACGATCATGGGGCTGCGCCATCGCGACTACCCCCAACTACAGGGAGTGCAGTTCCATCCTGAGAGTGTGCTCACAGAAGCTGGGCACCAGCTGCTGGCCAACTTCCTGCGTCAAGCAGAACAGCCGTGACATCACTGCTAGCTTCCTGAGCAAGAAGACGATCAACAATGTCGGTCCACGAACGCGTTCAGAGTCTTTGCCGCATTGTTTTGAGTGGTTCGGCACTCGTGGCGATCGGAACTGGTGCTCCAGTTCGGGCCGCAGGGGTCACCGTGACCAATTACGGCCACAGCGCCTTACTCATCCGCGGAGGTGGCCAATCCGTGATGGTGAATCCGTTTCGAGCCGTGGGCTGCGCCAAAGGACTGGCTGAGCCACGCGTGAACGCAACGGTGATTCTTGCTAGTTCGGAATTACCAGATGAAGGGGCCCGCATCGGTGGCGGTACCTATTTGGCCAAACCAGGCTCTTATCGCGTCGGAGGCCTCAGAATCGAAGGGTTCGCCGCTCCCCATGACCGAGTGGGGGGCCGTCGTTTTGGCCAAGCCACTGTCTGGCGCTGGCAACAGGCAGGTCTCAACTTTGCCCATCTCGGAGGCACCGCCGCCAAACTCAGCGGTGAGGACAAAGTGCTTCTCGGTCGCCCCGACGTCTTAATCATCGGCGTCGGCGGTGGCGGCAAGGTCTACAACGGAGAGGAGGCTGCCGAAGTCGTGCGCGCACTCAATCCCCGCAGGGTGATTCCTGTTCAATACGTGAATGGCGAGGCTCCCTCCGGATGTGACCAGGGAGGAGTCCAACCTTTCCTGGATGCGATGTCCGGTATGAAGGTGCGCAACGTGGGGCCAAACCTCAACCTGCCTGGAAACCTCGGTGACAACACCGTGATCGAAGTCATGCGTTGATCGGGGTCTGCACTCACCCCACATTCATCGACATCGTCACCAACAGCGCTGACAGTTCGGCTCGTTCCATCCCAGCAATCAAGGCCAAGAGGAGAAGAATCCTCGCCTTCTGAGGGTTGAGGGTTCCTGCCGGCAACAAGCCAAGCTCATCCTGAAGCGCACAGGGATGGACAGGACCCCTACCGCAACGATTCGCGCGCAACATCAGGGGCAACACACCAGGCCAGGTTTTGATGGCCTCACGTTCCCCTGCAGATAACTGGCCGGCCCCGGTGCCAGTCCAGACCATCCCCTTCACGCCTGCCTGAAAGAGGGACGAAACCAAAGCCAACGAAGGATTCACACAGCCGTAAAGGATGGCCACTTCGGGCCACTGGTCTGGCAATGCAAGCGTGGCGAAAGGAACGGATCGGAACCCGGATGCCACCGGCAGGTGCACTCCGCTGTCATCCACCCAACCCAGGGGGCCCAAATCTGGACTTTGAAACGCACCTACACCTTGTGTTGCCACTTTGGTGACAGCCCTGGCTCCATGGATCTGGCCATCCATCACGACAAGCACCCCATGCCCGCAGGCCTGAGGGCTAGCTGCCACTTGCACGGCTTGAAAAAGATTCAGCGGACCATCAGCACTGAGGGCTGTGGCCGGACGCATCGCTCCCACCAACACCACTGGCCGCGGATCATCAATGAGTAACTCCAACAACCAGGCGGTTTCTTCCAAGGTGTTGGTGCCGTGGGTGATCACGACTCCCGCCAACTCGCAGGACTCGGCAAAAGCCTCACGGATTCGCGTCGCCAGACGCTTCCAATGCTGAAACTGCAAATCAGCACTATCCAAATTGACCAGTTGTTCCACCTGAATCTGGGCCGCTTCTTGCAGCTGCGGCAGCTCCTGAAGGAGCTCCGATCCAGACATCGCCCCCGCGGTGTAGGAGCTGAGAGAGGTGCTGGTGACACCACGGCCGGCGATCGTGCCACCCGTGGCAAGCAGGAGCAAGCTCGGGGGTGGGGTGGGCTGCTCGACCCTCAAAGCTCTGAATCAATCGCTTGATAAGCCTGCCAAAAGCGCTGCATCTGCTCAGTGGTACCAATGCTGATGCGCAGCGAACGATCGATCTGGGGCTTCCCCGCCATCGATCTCACCAAAATCCCTGCCGCCCGCAGCTCGGCTTCAACGATTTCAGACGAACGATTAGGCCAAAGCAACAGATAATTACCACCGGCTACATGGCAGACGGCACGCCGACGCGTCAGTTGAGATACGATCCAGTTACGCGCCCGTAACACTTCCTCAACATAAGCGTCGGTATAGGGCTGATCGTTTAAGGCCGCCATCGCCGCCGTGACGGCCAAACTATTGACGTCATAGGGGCCCGTGACCCTGCCTACTCTGTCGACGACATCGGGATGGCCAAGGGCAAACCCGATCCGCAAGCCGGCAAGACCAGCGGTTTTCGCCAATGACCGGAGCACGAGCAGGTTGGGAACCGCACGAAAATCAATTGACGGCAAGACGCTGTCTCCCGTGAAGGCCTCATACAACTCGTCCACCACCACAAGCGTTTCAGGCGCCGCGGCGGCCAGATCCAACACTTGATCCGCCGGCAAACGCGTTCCTGTGGGGTTGTTGGGATTGCACAACATCAAGATGCGCGGTGTCCGCAACAAGGCCGCTCGTATCGCCTCCATCGGGAACGCAAACCCGGGCATCTCGTGGGGCACAGCTTCAATCGCCATCCCCTGCATGCCCGCGCAGGGGGCGTAGTACCCAAAGGTGGGACTGGTGGTCAGCAGCGTGTCGCCGGCCGCGCCATAGGCATGAATCACGGCATGGATCGCAGCATCCACCCCGTTGAACACCCCAACGTGCGCAGGCGTCAACGCACAGGCCAAGCCTGCCGGGGAAGACTCAAGATTGGCAATCAGGGCTTCGCGAAGGCCGTCGTACTCGGGATAAATCGCGATTTGATCGGCCGGGTAGGCGCGAATCGCCTCCGCGACCCTGGGGCTGGGACCCATCGTGTTTTCGTTGAAGTCGAGCCGCAACAAGTTGCGTCGCCCTTCGAGAGGGGCGCTGTAGGCCTTGAGCTGCTCAACCTCAGGCCGGGCGCGGGGTGCTTTGCGTTGAGGGTGTCCGTTCACAGCAAATCCCACGTCACGAAACGATCAGAACGTGAAAGTGAATTCGAACCACAGCTCCTGAACTGGCCCGGAATGGTGTCACTACATTCGCTCCAACGTGGCAATGCCCAATAATCCCAAACCTGACTTCAGGGTATCGGCGGTGAGACGGCACAACGCCAAACGGGATGGCAGGGACTGGCCCTCAGCCTTGAGCACTGGGACCTGGTCATAAAAACGATTGAACACTTGCGATAACTCGAATAAATAACTGCAGAGGCGATTGGGCAGCAACTCCTCCTCCACCTCGGCGATCACCGCATCGAACTTCAGCAGCTCACGCACCAGGGACCATTCCTGTGGCTCGCTGAACTGCAGCATTCCCGCTTCTGCCTCAAGATCTCCACCCTTGCGCGCAATTCCAGCAATGCGCACCACCGCATACAGCAAATAGGGGGCTGTGTTCCCTTGCAAGGCCAGCATCCGATCGAAGCTGAACTGGTAATTCGTGATCCGGTTTTGACTGAGGTCGGCGTACTTCACCGCCGCGAGCCCCACCGTGCCAGCCACATGCTCAATGAACTGGTCGTCCTCGCTACGCCCCTCCTCCTCCAAGCGCCGGCGTAAATCGGCTTCTGCCCGTTCCACCGCTTCGTCGAGCAGATCCCGCAACCGAACCGTGTCACCCGAACGGGTTTTGAGTTTCTTGCCGTCCTCGCCCTGGACCAGCCCGAAGGGAACATGCTCCAGCCGGCCGTGCTCTGGAATCCAATTCGCCCGTTTCGCCACTTGAAACACACCAGCAAAATGATTGGCCTGACCCGCATCGGTGACGTAAATCACGCGGCGCGCACCATCGCCATCCGGAGCCAGCGCAAAGCGATAGCGAATCGCAGCTAGGTCGGTCGTTGCGTAATTGAAACCACCATCACTTTTCCGAACAATCACAGGCAAGGGCTTGCCATCCTTCCCGTTCACACCCTCAAGGAAGACACACTCCGCACCGTCATCGGTGACGAGCAAATCAGCCTCCTTCAAGCCACTGAGGACTGACGCCAAATACGGGTTGTAAAACGATTCGCCTCGTTCGCTTAGACGAATATCGAGCCGGTCGTAAATCTTCTGAAACTCACGCCGCGACTGATCACAGAGCAATCCCCACGCCTTGAGAGACACCGGATCCCCGCCTTGAAGCTTCACCACCTCCTCTCGAGACGTGGCCTGAAAAGCTTCGTCTTCGTCGAAACGCTTCTTGGCCTCGCGATAAAAGGCCACCAAATCTCCAAGGTCAACCGCATCGGCCCTGTTGAGGGTCTCGGGAGCCACCTGTTTGAGATGGGTGATCAGCATCCCGAACTGAGTTCCCCAATCACCCACATGGTTGAGGCGCAGCACCCGATGACCACGGAACTCGAGCACTCGAGCCAGAGAGTCGCCAATGATCGTGGAGCGCAGATGGCCAACGTGCATCTCCTTGGCGATGTTGGGGCTGGAAAAATCCACAACCACCGCTGCATCGCTCTGCACCTCTGGTACCCCCAGGCGCGGATCACCCAGCCGTGCTGACACTTCAGCCGCTAAGCGCTCTGGCCGGATGGTGAGATTAATGAAACCAGGACCAGCAATCTGGGGTTCCAGACACAGGGCGGCAAAGGCTGGATCAGCCTGAAGCGCCTCCACAATCGCCCCGGCAATAAGGCGTGGAGCCTGCTTGAGAGGCTTGGCCAAGGGCAAGGCGCCATTGGCCTGAAAATCACCAAATTCCGGCTTGTTTGCAGGCGCCAACTGGGGATCCAGCAGAGCATCCACGTCGGGGAAGGCCCGCTGCATCGCCTCACGCAACTGGGTGTCTAAAGCCTGGGCGATGCGCAGCATGGAAAGCAGCGGTGAACGAATTCAGATCCTGATCATCTCCCGGCGCGGTAGTCCCTTCAGGCCCCGACCAACCCAGCAGCAGCTGAGAAGGGAACGCCATGCCGGCAACAGACAGTCCGACTAGTCTCCGGCCTCGTGAAAGGGAAGACGATTGGACCGCAAGATCTTCTACGACTGCATTCGAGATGATCTGTTCAACGGGGTGCTGAGGCAGCAGAACGTGAATGGAATGGAGGCCATCCTGAACTTCTGGGACGCTCCAGCCAACCCACCCACAGGCGCGTTCAAAACCAACTGGGACATCCGCTCAATCGGGTGGCTGGCTTACATGCTCGCCACCACAAAACATGAAACAGCTTCCACGATGCAACCGATTGATGAATACGGAGATACAGCCTATTTCACACAGATGTACGAGAATCGCTCTGACCTTGGCAATACTGAACCTGGTGATGGAGCCAGGTTTCATGGGCGAGGCTTTGTGCAGCTCACAGGCCGAACCAACTACACAAAAATGAGCGGCGTGGTGCAATCAATCTTCCCCGAAGCGCCTGATTTCACTGAACACCCAGATGCGGTTAAAGATGATCGCTATGCGGCAGTGATCATGTTTGACGGCATGTTTTGTGGAGTTTTCACAGGATGGGCTCTGAAGAACTTCATCGGAGATCCACACAAGGGGCAAATCGTGGACTACTTTCACGCCCGCAAAATCATCAACGGCATGGACAAAGCCGATCTGATTGAAAGTTATGCCAAAAAATTCTCCGCCGCACTCGACAAGGCAGGTGCAAGCGCATGATTAAAGCCTTATTTCCAGCAATGTCTTGATTTCTGATGGTGTAAGCGCAATTGGATTATTGCGGTTGCTTGCTGCGCCAACGATTCGATCCAGATCTCCATGGGTGATGCCGTAGTCGCTCAAGCGAGGAATCTTGAGCTCATCCACCCATTGCCCCAGGCAGGCCGTGAGGTGATCCACTGCTGACGTGTTCTGAGTGAGGTGGCAGCCACCAGGCATCAAACGGCCAACACGGGCCATCCGTTCAACCGCAGGATTGTGGGGATCGCGTTGTTTTAGAGCACGCCAATTTTGTTGTTGAGCTGCAGCCATCAACGTTCCGCAAATCACGCCGTGGGGCATCGGGAACCAACCCCCAATCGGCCCCGCCAACCCATGAACAATTCCCAGGCCGGCATTTGCCAATCCGATCCCTGAACAGAGAGAGCCATAGGCCATGTTCAGGCGAACTTGCGGGTCGGCTGATCCCTCTCCACAGGCACGACGCAAATTCGGCACTAAATGTTGAAGCCCGCTCCAGACAATCGCATCACTCAGAGGTGATGCCGTTGGGGAGAAAAAGGGCTCAAGAAGCTGCGTGAAGGCATCCATCCCGCACGCTGCCGTCACATCGACAGCGGCACCGGTCAGGAGAGCCCCGTCCAAGATCACTGCGCTTGGAACAAAGTTGTCATGGCGCAACGACTTTTTGTAGCCATCAGTGCCCACATGGCTCAGCACTGCATTTTTAGACACTTCTCCACCCGTTCCTGATGTGGTGGGTATCGCAAGAAAAGGCAGGGTGATTCCGCTATGAGCCAGACCACGGCCAACCCCCTCCAGGTGATCCAGCACAGAGTTTCCATGGGGAATCATCGCGGCAATCGCTTTGCCGAAATCGATCACGCTGCCGCCGCCGATGCCAATCACAGCATCAATGCCATGGTTAAAAAACTGCTGCGTGGTTCGATCCACCAGCTCTGTACTGGGTTCACCAGCACACACCACATGGTCATGCTTGGCTGCGGCATCAGCGATCAAGCTCGTCACCACGCTCAGCTGCCCCATCTCCTCCAGCGAAGCCCGGCCTGTGACCAGAAGAACAGATTCAGCTTTAAGTGAGCGCAGCCAGGCTGTGATCTCTTTCAGCGTTCCGGTTCCGCAGTGAATCGGTGGGACGCGCGCAAAAGAAAACGAGACCGTCATGGTGCAACGGATTCGTAGGGAACCCCCTTCCGCGGTTCAGCCATCCAATCCGCGACGGTTTCCCTCCACTTGAGGTAATGCGCTGTGCTCTTGTGGGCTGCAGCTGCGGCCTCGGATTCGTACGCCTCGTACAGCAAAAAAAGACTGGAGTCGTCTTTGCTTTGGAGGATGTCAAAGCGTTGATTGCCAGATTCCTGGATGGATTGCTTGTGATTCAGGATGGAGGCCTGACGAAACTCCTCGATCCGTTCGGGTTTCACGCGGACGTGAACGCAGGTGACGTACATCGAAGACCTGTGTAATGGTGACTTCCAATCCAACCATCCAGCGAGCAGGCTTCCTTGCGGCCACACAGGCCTCAGTGAAGTTCAGTTGCCCATTGCATCTCGACCCATTGGATATCAGGGCCTTGGCGCCTGATCATCCACAACGAGAGTTGCTGGAACGAATGCTCAGCTCCAGCCAGCGGCTGCGCGTGAGCGGCGAACTGGCGTGAAGGGGTGATGTGCGCTCGTCAATGGAAGTGAGCGTGAGGCCGGAGGCTGTATTGGAGGAAGCGCTCTGGCGATTGACGGCCGTCGCACAGCGAGGCGGAGATGCTCAGTTTCGAGGAGATGAAAACACTCGAAAACTTTGAGAACAATTCAACAACCACCGAGCAATCCTTAAATATCAACCGTTGAGACTGCAAACAAGAGAAAGTGATCAAGAGGAATCAAGGCACTCTCATAGACAATTACACAGAATCACCATCAGAAGGTGCAGAAAAGAGGGCAGACTTTTGGGCTTGATTTCCCAAGAGATCACAATAATCGGCAAATTCCAATGGCCTGGAGAAATAATATCCCTGGAAGAATTGGTAGCCCATACGGCGAAGGGCATCGAACTGACGGAAATCCTCAACCCCTTCAACAATCGCTTCAGCACCAATCGACGAAGACAGAGCAAGGCTCGCCTTCAAAATAGCAAAAGAGGGAACAGATTCAAGGTTGCTGGAATCAAAAGAATGAAGCTGAGCAACAAAGCTCTGATCCAACTTCAAAGAATAGATCGGCAAAGAAAGAAGACTTGAAAGGCTTGCAAAACCTGTTCCAAAATCGTCGATATGAAGACAGATACCTGCCTCATGAAGGCCATTCAGCCGACGAATAGCAAGGTCGTCTAAGAATCCAGATTCTGTAATCTCTACATGGATAGATTTAGGCGAGACCCGAAAACGTTGCAGATTCACCAACAATGTTTCCACGAGATCATACTGCCGAGAAGAAAGCTGACTGGCCGAAATATTAATTGACAGCGGAGGTATTTTATCAACACCTCTATGGAACGAAGAAAGAGCGCGGCAAGCAGCTTCTATGACCCACTCACCAATTAAATGGATTTGACCAGTTTGCTCAGCAAGTGGAATAAAAACTCCCGGACTGACAGGGCCAAGTCTTGCGCTATCCCAGCGTAATAAAGCCTCAGCACCAACAATCTGCCCTGAGACATTCCATTGTGGCTGGAAAACAAGTCGAAATTCATCATTGACAACAGCTTGACGCAGGCTGAGTTCAAGATTCAATAATTCGGCCGTTCTCGTTGTAATGTCGTCTCCAAAGATGACAATTGGTTCTGATACAGAATTAATTCGCCGTGCCTGATCCAAGGCAGATGCTGCATTGGAAAGGATGGAATCTTCATTGTCTCCATGGTCCGGAAATGAACTGATGCCTGCGTGAAAACCGAGACCATAAAAACCATCAACATGCAATTCCAATAGAGATGGCAAATGCTCGACAAGATGAAGAGCAGCAGAATGCGCAGCCTTGGAATCGCGTCCATTTAAAATAATCAGAAACTCGTCAGAGTCAGGCCTAATTAAATAGTCACCATCCTGAAGCCAATCCTTTAAAACGTCGGCAGTGGCACGTAGAATTTCGTCACCCTTTGCTCGGCCAAGATAAGTATTGAGGCGACCAAAACCCTTCAAATCGAGCCATACAAGAGAAACAGGCAACCCAGTGGAGATAATATCTTTCAAGAGTGCATAGGCACTTTTTAAATTCCCCAAACCAGTAAGCTGATCACACAAGAGACTTGACTGCAGTGAAAGCGATGACTTCTGTTGAACATCGACATTAACCATTAGTCCCTCGCAGATCAGGAGATCTTTCTGGCGAGTAACAGTCATCCTCACCTCGTACCACGACCAACGACCCTCGGGAGAAACACCACGAAATGGCCGGCTAGTGATGTCATTACCAAAACCATCACTTTCCAACAGCCGCTGAGCAACACTAGACATATATTCCCGATCGTCTGGATGTACATCTTGTAAAAATGATTGCAAGAGAAAGAGCGCAGAACCTGACTCCAATATTTCCGGGGACGTAAACTGACAATGAATATAATCATCCGACTTGAAGTATTCCTGCATTGCCTCACCCTCAGGAGACAGAGGGAATCGAAAGAATTCCACACCAGCGCGCCTAAGCAAATCAACCACATCAGAGCGAATCGGAAGACGATCTGTCGAAAGATGATTTTTTGGCCGCTCAGAATAAGTCATTGCAGAAAAATCGGTTTCACTTAATCAGCAGAGCCACGGGGGCGGACAAGCACATCAAATCCCGAAACCATGATTCCATGTTTTACGGGATATCCACGCGCACCAGGGATCCTAAACAACTCATAACGAGAGAGAAGTTCCTGAACAATAGCCGGTATGACTGACATAACAATGTATTTACCAGCACAAACATGATACATATGGCCAAAGTGCAAGTAATCTCTGGGTGGCCTAGTTGGATTGAATTGCCACGGTTGATCCACATATTTTGGATCAAACATCGCAGAAGAATTCCAGGCCATCACCAGAGTATTTGCTGAGACCGATGAGCGGCAAGAAGCACTCACCAACTCAGTTCGCGTCTTGCAGTGACGATAAATCACAGGATCACCTGGGGAAAATCGAAGTGCCTCCAACACAAATCCTTGTAACGGATTCAAAAACGATTGCCCCCCCTCCGTCGCAGACGTAGCAGTGCTTACAGCTTGTTCAAGAATGCGAGGACGAGAGATCAACTCGTCAATGACCTGGCATATCGTATTGATCAAGGGCAGGACTGCTCCAACAAGAAATCCCGTCAGGTTGATCCGAATTGCAAGATCATCCATGCCTGGGGTACCGGACTCTTGGAGCCTGAGGCACCGAGCAAGCACGGTATTGGCAGGCTCTAAGTGTTTACTGGATTGTTGCTTTACAGCAGCGATCTGACGATCAAGATCCTGATTCAGCAAGACTGCAGAAGCCAAGGCAGCCTCACGACTATCGTCACCATTAAGGTCGTAAAAAATATAGTTGAAGAGATGTGAGAACCAAACAAAGTTGAAATCGATCTCGGTTGTTCCGTCGGCATTCTCAGCCTGAAGCGGAAGACGTACACCGAAATATTGTTCAATAAATGATTTAATAACAGGTAGAACAAGATCTTTTGGCAAACTCAAAACCTTCGAGCCATCGAGATCGCGAAGAACATCGACTCGCGATTCGAATGCAAGAAAACTATCAACAGATGCATCGGCAGCAATCCTGCGACATCGATGCACATCATCGCGACGAAAAATTAATCTCATATTAGAAATATCACGGATATAGGTTGGTGATGTGGATTGCATGCCAAGAAGAAAATTTCCAGATGAATGACCGTTCTGCGTGACATCACACATTCTCGGTCCATAAACAACGCGAAAATCCTCGGAACGTTCCAACACTTCTTCCACATCGTGTCGCTTCAAGAGATGAAGTTGTCGCATGACAGGAAACTCATCACCATGACTGTTTTCCTTGATGTTGACGCCTGGAAACCATGCGGGCAGAGTAAAGCGATGTACAAATAGACGCATCATCGATAAGAAAAAATAAACCGTGATGTGCTTATTTTTTATGACCAACAACCGCTGCAGCAGAGAAGGATAAAATGCTGTTTTTCTGTAGTGTTTACTTTCAGTAAGTGGATCCGGGCCAAAAACACCGTTAATGCCTAGTGAGCGAATCCAATCAATAGGGAGCAACAAGACTTCCTTGACAAAACGAGCAAAAATAGAAACCAGGGTAAAGCTCGTATCGGAACGATAGCTGAATTCACGATTGATACGAAAACGGGGATTTACCCAAAACAACTCAGACAGCAAATCGCCTACGAAGCGAAGCACGCGTACAACAAATTCGATCAACTGCAGACTATACAAAAACAGCATGCGCAACGAACGCACGAAAAAATAGAGAAGTACCGCCGCAAACAAAACAAACTCATAATGCGACAACAATGCATCAAGAAAAGGTTCGGTTCGTTGACCAGATAACTCAATCCATTTTCCAACACTCCCCAAAGCGACATCTACAAATGAGGACAGATCCTCTGAGATCGTGAGGAAAAGAATGGTGAAAGATGGCACCAACACGAAAGCAAGAGAGTGAATCGGATAACTAGCCATGAACATCAGAAACGGTTCTCAGCTAACAAGCGGATCGCTGAAAGGCTCGGTACAAAGAAATAAGCTCCACCTCTACACACAACTGGCTGTGGTGAAGTTCTGGCAACAAAAGGAAGCGAGCATGAACCATCTGGCCGTTCAGACGAGATCATCACTTTTGTACTATTCCTGTCACTCACATCAGAAGGATGGAGTGCTCCAGCGATAGGACAGATGTCATTACCTAAATTGAAATCAGATCCATAGTTCAACCACTGCTGCTGCATAAACTCAAACTGTCTTGCAAGATCTGCACAAATAGCGACAAAAAAAGTACCTCGTTCTGAATCAGCTGGAGTGGATTGATCATGATCAATGGGATTCTCGTGCTTCAGCTCCGAAGGTGGTCCATAGGTCATACCACGCCTTAATATCCGTCGTCGATTCACAAGCAGAGAGCTTGCTTGAGATGTTTCTGACGGATCAGAATCATTGCGCACTGAAGGATCACCACTATCTCGAGGATTACTCCGACGTATATGTGAGGCAAATGGGCACCTTCTGCCTTTTGTATCATCAGACTCAAAGGTAAAGCGAGTAAATTTAGTTTTGAATTGTTTCCAAGCTTCTTTTGCAGCAGGTCCACCCTTTCTAGCCTCGCCTGCCAATGTCAGAAGACGTTCTCGAAAGCTCAGCCATAGTTCATACGTTGGAGCATGCACTAAAGGCGTGCCATCATCCCAACGCCCAACAAGTTTCGCACGAAGAATTTTTAACGCTTTGGTGAATTGATAAGTAGTGGAAGGCTGCTTAGAAGATGTAGAGCATTCAACCTGATCAAGCCAATGCTCCATCAATGGAGTCTGATTCAGCAAGGCGTTATGAAACGCGGTGACATTCTGCTCTAATTTACGAACAGCCATGAATGTTCCATTTCTGCTGAAGGTATAGGGCATTGGATGGCACGTGGTTTCCTGAGCTTCATTGGGATAACCCAAGAGGAATTCTCCTGGGGCGATTGGTCTCCACTGACCACAAGAAAGATGACCTTGCCCTTGTGCCATCTCAGCTTGAAAAGAAGCTGGGTATTGACCATTAAAAACAGGATCTCCAATTCCATCAAAGAATCCAAAGTGTTCATATTCGCTATATCGCAAATCTGTAAGATCTGCTGATGATGCAACATGCCGGCGCTTCTTTTGGTTATCTAAATCAGCTAAATACTGATCTTCACTGATGCCGGCAATTGCAAGATCCTGGAGTCGCGAGTGGCACAATGATTCACACTCAAGCCATTTCGATTCAGGATCAGCACTGGAGTGTCCTGTCAAAGCAACCAAACTGTGCCGTTCAGCCTGTTCCAGTAAGTGCCTGGACACTTGATCCAGATTTTCAATCATCATGGATCGGGCTAACTTAAAAGTCTCTTGAGAGTGATAATCAGACTTCGAGAAGGAATCACCACTACGCAGACAGACCTCTTTCAAACAAGAATTAAATGCAACACGCAAGCTGATCATTATATGAGTAATTTTATCGTGCTCACTATCTTTCCAGGCGTTATTCCAATCGAGTCGATTATCATTCAACATTTCAGCTCTTTCCCACATTCCATCTAAGAAAGCATCTGGGAATTGACGAAGCACTGAATTGGGAACTCCTAGAGCATTAAGGCCAGATGCAGTAAAAGCAATATTAAGCAGAACCTCTGGAATATCCTTTCTCAGCTGATCCGCAGGAATCTGCATTTGATCAGATCGCTTTGACGGGAAAAATTGAGCTGTCGTGATTTGAGGCTGAATCCAACTCAGAAATTTTCGAGCTTCGTCTTGATCACGAACATTAAAAATGAAGTGACGTGCAACAGGGTAGGAAGATCGACCATAGGGGAGCAAGATATTTCCCTGGATATCAAGACGATCAAAAATTAGTGTCATGGCGTTAACGGATAGAAAAATATTTGCCAGGTTGCAAGGAAGGGGAGTGAATATCGGAAGGCTTGTGGTCGTCTAAAAAACTTGAAAAGCGCTGGCGAATTCTGCCCTTATCAAACCGATCGCTTTCCTGCCAATCGCCATACATTTCAAGAAGCTTTCCTTGAAGATACAATGATTTTGCAATTGACTTTAAATCAACACCATCAATTTGAGGCAGAGGCATATTTGCACTCTTGATAAAATAACGCCATGCAAACATAAATAAAACCAAGGATGCGACAGAGAGCCCGCCAAAACCTATGAGCCACCATTGATTCAATGCTTGGTAAACATCACTCAGATTCACTTGCGATAATGCTGTGTCATATAAAAGATTCAAGAACAAACTTCCTAAACAAATAGCCAGCATGAGAAGAGCCATAACAACTAAAATGAAGGGCAAAATTCCTATAATGATCAGAGCCCATCGATTTTTAAATTCAGAAGGTGATACTTGATCTGTTGATGGGTTCCAACGTTGCACTTTGTCGGCAACCCAAAAGTAGGCAGAAAATGGATATGTCGTCTCAACTTCATGAGACAGGAGCAATCGCTCTACCGTGTGATAAGCATGCCAATACTGAGGATATGACTCCAAAGTCTTCTGATTTTGAGGAGGAGATGGAAGAGAAAATCCCTCACAATGATGAAAAATTTTAGTCAACTCATAGCTCGCGTAGGGCCATAACTCAGATAAATAGTCTTGGACACACGACGTCGAACTGGGATGACAATCGAAATCAATAGCTATTAGGAGATAGGGCGACTCAAGTTTGTCGATTCTGTCTTTTTTTGAGAGAAGATCCTTATTTCCAAGCAAAACCCTAAAAAAATCAATCAGGGAGTCATTCCTGCGGCGACCATTGTAGAAGAGCTGATCAACAACAACGAATCTGGCAAAATGTGTACAGCGCGTATGATCAAATAAATGCAACTTATACAATTCTGACAGCTGAGGATCAATATTTTTCAGGAACGAATCAGATAGTTGATTCAAATAGGCTTTAAGGTGATGAGCATACGATTGAGTACCATCACACGGGCCAGAAACATTCTCTTGGCATGGCAAACTAGTATATAGACCAGACTTGATCGGCAACAATGCCGTCAACTGATAAAACCCTGCCTCATGGCTCGGCATATTAAAGACTCTCCGTTGAAAATTGAGTTAGAGAGTTGTCGAGTGAGTGCGGAGGTGGCTTACCGGTGGAAGGGAAATGATTGGCCAAATTCGCCATGACAGACTGAAAGTGTTGAAAAAACAAATCATCCTTCGTTGCATCAGTCTTATCTTGATCTGTATTAATGTCAGACAGCTGCTCCTCTAAATAATTAATTGCCTTGCGTACTCTCAAGGCACTAGCAACATCTCGCAGCGAATATCCCGGAAGGGCGTTGTAATAGTAAGAACACTCTATTGAATTGTCGTCGATGTAAGATTTGAATGGGCTGCTTGGGATCGACTTTGGATAGCCAATACTGCGATACCACATGGTGTCCATCCCCAATGAGATCACATCCGAAAACTCATCCAAATAGACATCCCAGGTCCCATTGAAATTTGAGGCAAACAAAAGGTACGAATAACGCGTTTTAAACTTTTCGGAGCACCCGGGCCATCGATCCTTCGGCAAAATCACCCATCTTGCAAAATGGATCATTTGAAGATTCACCAGCGGGAAAAACTGAGCAGGAAGGGATCGATATAAAGCAAACAAAAAACGGTTAATCCAAGAACACCACAGCGGGGTAACGACCGTCAAGGCAGATGATTTACCAACGATGTCGCCTAATGGCATGCCAACAAGCAAGAGTCCTTAAATGGAATTTAAGGAACACCGAGAAAAACACAACATTTGCTCATTAAAACTACAAGATTAATATTTGCTGAGAATAGACTTAAAACCTGGTGAAGCACATATAGCAAATCAGTCGACGTACTGTTAAGACGTAGTTTTATCAACATTGCAGAGGACCTTGCCTCAATAGACAATCAAGTTTTTGAATGCATTTACAGTCCTAAATTGACTAGCGACAAGGATGATGCGATCTCTGTGCTGGGAAGGCGAATGTCCGTTCCAAGTAACGAATAGATGCCATGGAGCACGATTTACATCTTTGTGCTCTTATTGATTTCTGGCTATCAGGCCCGTGATCCATGACTAAGATTTGGACGTCCAAGCCTACGTAGCATGCACCACAAAAAATTCTGAATCTGCTCGGAGGTCGTTGCCGGAAACCTCCAATCAATCGTTCAATTGTTCAGAAAGCATTCAAATGAAAGTTATTCACCTAGCGATCGCCACCAATGAAATAGAAAAAAGTGTAAGAGATTACACAGAAAGGCTGGGCGTAGAGCAAAGCATTGTTGTTCCAGATGAATATGCATTATGGAGAACAGAGCAAATCAATTTATCAATAAGGCAAGACGCTAGCTGCAATCCAGGCGAGCTAAGGCATCTTGGCTTTGAAGATTCAAATGCAAAAGCTTTTACAGCATCAAAGGATGTTAACGGGATTCTTTGGGAGTCATTTAACGCAGAGCAACAAGCAGAAGAGATAAATAAAGCCTGGCCAAACGCAAACTATCAGCCAAGCGAAGCTGGTTAAATATTATTTCTTGCCCATGCGACCGGCGAGTAGCGTATAAGTTGCCAAGAATCTCAAATTAAACAAACGCATGCATAGGGACTAATTTCTGATAGAAAAACTAACGACTGGATCGATATCACTTGAACAATTTGCACCCGGCTGAGATGTCAAAGCATTGATTGCCAGGTTTCTGTATGGATTCCTCTTGATTGAGGATGGAGGTCTGAGGAAACTCCCCAATCCGTTCGGATTTCAAGTGGACGTGAACGCAGGTGACGTACATCGAAGACCTATGCAACGGTGGAATCATCAACGGCATGGACAACTCGACAAGGCAGCCCCCCTTAATCGAATCCAGGCTGATGGCTTGGAATCGCGATCCAGCTGATCTGATGTTGACGCAGCTTGTCGTCTGTACCGACGAGTGGCTGTTCTGAATTGCTATCTCCATAAAGAGCCAACTCGTAGAGGAGATTCATGCAGAACTTGCCCTGAAAATAACCACCATGGCCATCGATCTTGCTGAGTTTCAACGACCCAGCGAGCATCGCCATGAGCGTGGCGGTGTAGTTGAAAAACCTCTGCGCGGCATTGCGAGCCGTGAACACACTGAGATAGCGCCCGCCATCGTCGTAGTCGGTGCAGTCGATCACATTGAGCGGGTAGCCGATCCATCGCTGACAGCGGAATGTGCTCTCATCACAGAGGCTTTGCGTCCGCAACGCGCCATGGAGTTCAAGCTCACTCAGGTCGCCGACACGCTTGCCGTAACCCTGCAATCGTGTACGCCCTTTGATGCTCAGATTGCCGAGGCGATAGCCACCAATGCGCGTGCCCGAGGGAAACACGAAGTAATTGGCCAGGGTTGAGGCGAGCCGCAACACCATATCTGCATCATTGACGAACAAAAATGTCTGGCGAAAACGGCGCAAGCAACTGCGCAGGTAATTGGACCGTCCTGTGGTGATTGTCCAGACAGGAATGTCGGCAGCAACGAGGATCAGACGATCAAGGCTGAACAGATCGCCAATCTGCGCGAGCTGTTCTCGCTGTCGTTCGTTCGCTTGCTCATCGAAGGACGGCGGGCAGCTTGGACCACCAAAGGGACCTGACTGGGTATTAGCCGACCAGAGGTGAGAATCCGCTTCGGGATCGAAGACATTGGTGAGAACACGGATGAGCATGGTTGTCAGGAACGTGCCCATGCTGTGGCCCAGGAAACTGAGGCTGATCCGCGGCTCCTTACCGCTCTGAAGATCAGACAAATAGCTGCGATCGGGGATGACCTCCTTGACCAGGTGGTGGAGAGCTCTAACCATCTCAACGGCATCGAACACACCAAACGTGCTGGCGCGTTCACGGTCGCGGAAGTACGTGACCATGCGCAGCAGCATCAGTGTGATTCCGATCCCCAGACACAATTGACCGATGGCTGCGAGCCAACCTGCAGCCAAGAACGCGAGCAGGCTGCCGAGCGCGAACAGCAACCAAAGGCCCATCGGCATGGCACGGATCCAGCGCAAGGGGCCTCCGGCACCAATCCGCTCGGACGGCCAGGCGTAGTGCAAAAACAACACATAATCATCAGGTGGTGATTCAGTGAGCCGACAGGCGTCGTCTCTGAACTTGCGTTCCGCCTGCTTGTATTCCTCCCTCACACTCTTCAAGGGAACGTTGTAGCCGTGGATGCGAACCACCACGCGCACACGCTGAGACTTGCCGTTGCTCTGCTGCCGTTGGAAGTAATCGAAGAGATGAGTGCGCAGCTGCGCGAAGTTCTGGGCGTTGTTGTCAAAATCCGCTCGAAAATCGGGTTGCGTCAGAGCCAAGCGAAAGGGCCTCTCAGCCTCCAGGGGTGCGGTGCTGCAAACCAGCATGTGGCTGAAGCAAGGGTTCTGCGCTGAGGGGAAAGGCTGGTATTTGAGAAGGGCGAGTTCAGGTTGCCGCGTGGTGATTGTCATGGTGAATGGCTCTGCACGCTGGTCTCCCCTGAGGTAGCCATCTCCGATCAATCAGCGCCCGAATCGAACCGCTTCCTTCCAATTCATCAGCAGCGTTGCTGGCCTGAACGATCGATCAGGCGCTGATCGTTGAAGATGGTGAGCCAGAACCACGATTGATCGCACACCGTGCCCCAAAGAGCAGGATCAGCTGAGCAGCTCCACACCTTGCTGGAGCAGGACACCTGCCATCTGATGCCCTGCTGTTTTGATGCCTTGTCAGCACGGCTGGTGGAGCAGGCCGGTTGTGCGCTCACTTTCATGAGTGGCTTCTCCGTGGCGGCAGCCCGCGCCGGCCTGCCGGACACGGGCCTGCTCACGGTGACGGAGATGCTCGATCAGGGTCGCTCGATCTGCGATGCCGTATCGATTCCGGTGATCGGTGATGGCGACACCGGCCACGGCAATGCCGCCAATGTGCAGCGCACGATGCACCAGTTTGCAAAAGCGGGCTTTGCCGGAATCATGCTGGAAGATCAGGTGGCTCCCAAGCGCTGCGGCCACACCGGAGTGAAAGCTGTCGTCGATCGAGAGTCGGCGATCGCCAGGATTCAGGCAGCCGTTGATGCCCGCAACCAGGGCGCCGATCTGGTGATCGTGGCGCGCACCGATGCGCGATCGGCGCTGGCAACCAGCCACGGTGATGAGGCCGCCCTGGAGGAAGCGCTCTGGCGCTTGAAGACCTTTGCTGAGCTTGGTGCAGATGTGCTGTTTCTAGAGGCACCCCGGAACGAGCAGGAAATGCTCAGATTCTGCGACGAAGTATCAGGGAAACGCATGGCGAACATGCTGGAAGGAGGCATCACACCGTTGTTGTCGACCGAGCGTCTGGGGGCAATGGGCTTTGCACTGGCGGCCTACCCACTCACCCTGCTCTCATCGGCCGCCTTCGCGATGCGGCAGGCACTGGTTGATCTCCAATCAGGCAAAACTCCCGAGCAGATGCTCAGCTTTGAGGAGATGAAAACACTGGTGGGGTTTGACTGCTACCTGGAGAGAGCTGATCCAGCCTGAAGAAGTAGATGGCTCGCTTACGCGTTAAAAATCTTCTTTGTGAAAACTTCTACGGACCGCCGAAACACTGTTATGCCCAACTCAACATCATCACTATCTCAGGGCTTCCATGACCGATTCCAGACCAGACCTATCCAAAGAGCCGGCGGAGCCTCCGCGGAGGTCCTTCATTGCTCTGGCTCTTGCGGGGGTAGTTGGGTCTCTGGCGTTCGGATCGACGGATTCGAGCGAACATGAGTAAGGGAGAAGAACTAACCACACTGACGCTGCAAGACGCTTCGGAGCAGCTTCGGAGTAAACGTCTCTCACCTGTCGACCTAACGCACGCATGTCTCAGCAGGATCGAAAGATTGAATCCCTTGCTGAATGCGTTCATCACCGTATCCGCCGAGTCCGCCTTGGCAAGCGCACGAACCGCTGAAGCGGAAATTCAGCGAGGCCACTGGCGCGGACCGCTCCACGGAATTCCTATCGCATTGAAAGACTTGTTCGACACCGCCGATGTGCGAACGACCGCGGCAAGTGCGCTCTTCAAGGATCGGGTTCCTAAGGAGGACGCAGAGGTCGTGAAGAAATTGAAGGATGCCGGTGCCGTGCTCCTGGGCAAGACGAACATGCAAGAGTTCGCGTACGGCGCCACATCCGCTGGGAGCTACTTCGGCGCTGTCCGGAACCCGTGGGACGCCACCCGAATTTCAGGGGGATCATCTGGCGGGTCGGCCGTCGCTGTCGCTGCTGGCCTGTGTTTTGCAGCGCTTGGATCCGATACCGCGGCTTCGATCAGGCAACCGGCAGCCTATTGCGGGATCGTCGGGTTGAAACCGACCTATGGCCTTGTGAGCGCGCGTGGGGTGATTCCGTTGTCCTGGACCTTCGATCACGTCGGCCCGCTCGCTCGCACTGTCACCGATTCGGCCCTGCTGCTCCAAGCCATAGCCGGAAACGATCATGCCGATATCGGCGGCCGGTCGATGCCGATTCCTGACTACGGTGCCGCCCTTCTCGACAAGGCGTCGCCTCTTCGCGTCGGCGTTGCTCGAGCGTTCTTCTTTGAGGACCTCGATCCTGAGATCGACCAGGCGGTCACCGAGGCGCTTCGGGTGCTCAAGCGGCTCGCGGCGAGCCTCAGTGATGTGGTGTTGCCGGGAACCGCACAAGCCTTGCTCGACCTGCGGGCAACGGTGAGAGCCGGGGAGGCGTACGCGTACCACGAGGCGTTTGTCCAGAAGAGCCCTGAGCTTTACCAGCCTGAGACCTTGAGGCGGTTACGCGCTGATGCCGCGGTGAACACTGCTTCGTACGTCCGCGGACGGCAGGAAGTGGAGCTTATCCGTCGAACCTCTGGCGAGGCGTTCAAGTCAGTCGATGTGATTGTCACACCGACCACACCTATTCCGCCTCCTCTGCTGGCCGAGGTCGGCAAGGATGTCGAGACGTCGATGACTCTCGGAACCCGAACCATACGAAATACCGCACCCTTCAATCTCCTGGGGTGGCCGACCATATCTGTGCAGTGCGGCTTCACGAGCGCGGGGCTCCCCATCGGCTTGCAGATCTCCGGGCCGAGTGGGGCGGACACAAGCGTCTTGAAGCTCGCACGTGCGTATGAGCAAGTCACCGACTGGCACAAGCGACGTGCTCCGGTGTAGCCATGGTTGAGGCGCATTGGCAACATCAACAGCGGCATAACGCCGACACAAGCGGCCTACTCGCGCGCACCTGCGTGTGCGGCTTATTTGCGACCCTCAGAGGTACGGGAAGAAGCTCAACTATCGCGATTACAGTAATTACGCCCCCCCGCACGAGTGCTGGGTTGCTGGCATGATCCAAGACCTTTGATTACGGAGATTTGTTGCTGAGTAGACCTTGCCGCGATCATCACCAGGCGGGCAATTTTGGGGAATAGATACCAGGCAGAAAACAACTTGATCACCAATTCGTGATGCCGCCACATCGGAGTTAAATTCATATGAGACTTGAACGCCTCCATTGGCATATTGAATGGTTGTTCCTTCGTCTTGCGTGTAATCCTTAGGCGGGATGACCATCGGTCGGTCATGAAACCGTGTACCGATTGCTTTGATCTTGGTTCGAGAGCAAGTCCCGACTCTCTCAGGCACGCCACTCACCATGGGTGTCTTACCGTTTTCGATAAGAGAAAGCCTGAACGCACCAATCCATGGCGGATTAGAAACATGTGCTCCAAACTCACTAAGTCCGTCAATAACCTGAGTCTGAGTGTCAAGAATGCAGAGCTTATTACTCCCGCAAGCATGGCGAGCACGCAAGGACGATAAAAGAAAATCTTGCGCGATGGATCGCCTTTCTCCCTTGATTTGGCTATAACCGCGCGAGACTATTTGATCAAGCTCAGACAACTTGCGGTCACTGCAAATTGTGATTTCATCTGGATAATGTGCACGGCTACAATCAAAGCTTGGCGCAAAGCTCTTAGCGCTAGCTTCCGGTGCACCAAAAGGTTCAAATAGGCTTAGCAAGACTTTCATCCAAAGTGCGATTTGAATCATGGGTTTTCAGAGAAGTTGATTATCATTGTCTATTAATAAGGCTTTACGGCACTGGTCAAGCAACGATTGACATCAGGCTTTTGGCCCCAGAGCCTATGGATTCCAGGCTGAGTTTTGGGAGCCATCGGCTCTGTGAGCAAGATCACAATCTCCGCTGATTCAGATCATCGAGTGATCAGTTGAATCCGGCAATGGTGAATGAATCGGAGCATGAACTCCGCTGAAATCATCCATTTGTATTTTTGAAAATGACAGATCAACGCAAACTCACGGCTCAACGCGTCCGAGAAGATGCCAATGCTTTAGCTGCCGGTCGCATTCACCCGCGCCATCAAGCCAATGGCGACGAACAGCGCTACGAATCCGCGAATTACGCGATGAGCTTCACCAAGGGGCTTGATCACAACACAACCACTGGCTTGATTGAGCAGTCAGGAGACTTTGAGGCGTTCCGTTCCGCCATTGACAATGGCTTTGCCGAGGACTTCACCCGGCATGTAGCGGTTCCGCGTGCTGAGCCCCGCCGTAAATGGGAGGCCCCGACTGCTGGCACGGTCTACGAACTGCAGGGACCTGATCCGCAGGCCGTCACCATTCCACCCGCTCCTGCTCTCTGCAGTGACGAACTGACCTTTGAAATGGCTGAGGTTTACGAACTGGCGCTGTTGCGTGATCTGCCCTTCAACGCCTTTGTTGCGGGCGGTGGCTCAGCAGCACTAGCTGATTCGACCGCTCGCCTCAACAGTCTTGCCTATGCCCAAGACGGCTTCAACAGACGGCCGCGTACCACCAACAGCAGCAATCAACTCGACGCGCAGACGGTCTTTCGTGGTTCCAGTCCGGGAGTTGATCAAGGCCCCTATCTCTCGCAATTCATGCTCATCGGCAATGCCAGTCCGAGCGAGGGCATCACGCCAGAGCAAGGCTTCATCAACTTCGGTGCCCAGAGGATTGACCAGCGTGTGCTGGAGGCGAGGCAGCAAGACGACTACATGATGAAGTGGGATGACTGGCACCGAGTTCAGCAGGGCTATGAAGTCCGAGCGGATCGTTTCGATCCCTGCAAGTCTTCGGGGCCGGGGCAGGCCTTCACCGGCCAGCGGCGATTTATCCATACACCTCGTGATCTAGCGACCTACGTCCATGTGGATGCGCTGTATCAGGCCTATCTCAATGCCTGCCTGCTGTTGCTAGGCAACGGCACCGCGTTTGATCCTGGGTTCGATCTGCTCTCAGGTGGAGGCGAAGGCCTGCTCCATGACCCTGCCGGTGGGCAGAAAGTGCCCTTGAATGCTGGTGGCTTTGCACTCTGGGGCGGCCCCCATGTGCTCAGCCTGGTAACGGAGGTGGCAACGCGTGGTCTCAAGGCCGTGCGCTACCAAAAGTTCAATAACCATCTGCGCCTTCGCCCTGAGGCCCTGGCTGCACGGATTGAAAAAGCGCAGGAGATCGAATCCCGCTTCCCCACGATCTGCGGTTGTTTCAGCGAGATGGCCAGCGACCTCCAACAAGTCGTCGATTTAATTCGCAATCACAATCAGTCGCTTGCGGGGGAAGCCACGGCTCTGCTGCCGATGGCTTTCGCGGAAGGTTCGCCGATGCACCCTGCCTATGGCGCCGGACACGCCACCGTTGCCGGCGCATGTGTGACCATTCTCAAAGCCTTTTTCAACACCTCAGCACTCTTCGTCAAGATCAACGATGTAGCTGGTTTCCACAGCAAGCAGCACATCTTGGCTCGCCTTAAGTGTGGTGATTCTGTTGAAGCCGGGGCCTACCAGGAGACCGACTGCGGCAAGAGGCTGGAGTTCGAACGATGTGGTTCCTTCCACTTAATTGAGGGGAAGTACGCCACATTCAAGCCAGATGGAAAAACAAACCAATCTTGCTGTCCCCTGACGCTGGAAGGTGAACTCAACAAGCTGGCTGCGAACATCTCGATTGGTCGCAATATGGCGGGCGTGCATTATTTCTCGGACTACTACGACAGCCTTCGTATGGGCGAGGAAATAGCCATAGGCATCCTCGAAGAGCAGGCTCTCTGCTACAAAACGGATCCCTTCGTACTCAGCGTGCCCACATTCGATGGTGATGTGCGTCGCATCGGTCAGCGATAGTTCTTGCGCTATGAGAATCGCGAAGGATTCCTACTAACACAGCCATTCAGCGGCACGCGCTAAAGGCGCGTCCGCTGATTTTTCGCAATAGTCCACACACAACAACCGAGCTCACATTGCAATGAACGTACGCGAAAGATTGAAGGCAGGCCCTACTACGACAAAAGACGCTTTCGAGTTGTTCGATTTACTTGAGCCCGTGGATGTTGATTTCATGCTTGGCAATTGGAAGGGCGAAGGCTTTCATACCAACCACCCAATGGATGGCCTTCTTGAGACCTATCACTGGTATGGAAAATGCTTTGAAAGTATCGAAGATGTTCATCCGTTGGTGTTTTCAACACTTCGCGGAGGCGTTGCCAATGTCAACCCCGGCTTGATGGGTTCGGCGTTGAATCTGCCCATGCCAAAGTCAGCCGTGGTGGGTCGTATCTTCCAAGCACTTCTGCCTTTTCTCAAAACATCCCGGTCCAGGGCTCGGTTGCGCATGACAACCTATCGGGGCAAGTCGAGCGCGACCATGATTTACGACCAGCTGCCGATTAACGACGTGTTTCGCAAAATTGATCAGGATTCCGTATTCGGCGTTATGGATCTGAAAGGAATGAAGTTGCCGTTCTTCTTCATCCTTCATCGTGAGCAAGGGAGCGAACAATTCCTTGAAAACGCAAGGCCCTGACAAGCCACTGTGTCAACTCCAGAGTCAGCTCTCTTTTAGAAAAACTCGATCATTATAGATCTACAAAAACACAAGTTATTATTCATCCTAACGAAGTAATTGCAAGCAAAGTCAAGAGGGCGGAAAAACGGTACGCAGGGTTCATAAATAAACTAAAAAAGTGGCTAATGCGTACGACGCAATTCGTCGAAAGCGGAGCATTATCCGAAACAGATTAAGTCCAATCAGATGGAATCTTATGAATCTATGACACAATCATTGACCGCTTTTTGAGCGCGTCGTCGATGGCGATATTGACGGCGCGATCAAGCGTTCCCATCTACGGCAAAGTTCATGGCCATGATGACGCTCGGAAGTTTTTTTGCAACGCTCCGCGATTTGTTTCACACGGAAGCATTTGAAGTTCGGTCGACGCTCGGCAACAACCAAATAGCGTTTGGATACGGCACCATGCAGCACCGCGTGAAACGAACTGGTCGGCTTTTTCAATCCGAATGGGCCCTGTATTGCATTCTCAGCGATGGAAAAATATCTCACTATCGGATTTTTGAGGACACTGCCGCTTTGGCAGCTGCTTACATCAAATATTGAGATCTGAGCGTTTGCTCCCTGGTTCTCAGCCTGGAAGCCCAAGAGTTAAAAACGCACAACAACCCTGAAGCGAGCAACACATCCATGAAGAGTTCTGGATCAGAACCAGCCACCGGTGAACAGACGGAGCGGAATTTGGATCCAGTCGTCCTGGAGCGATGTCGCGATCTGGTGGGATTGCTTTTCCCATGGGACATGAACCGGGCACTGGAGCTGGCCTTGCTCAAAACCTTCTGTCTACCCTCGATTTCAGGCTTACTTCACCAGACCGGTGAATTTGAACAACGACCCCGCAAGCGCTACGACGACACAGCCTTGATCGTCGCAGAACTGGTTCGGCTGGGCCCTGATACCCCTGAGGGCCGGGCCATCATCCAGCGGCTCAATCGGATTCACTCCACCTACACCATTCGCCAGGAGGATTACGCCTACGTGCTCTCCGGTTTCGTAGCCGAACCGATTCGCTGGATCGAAAGCTACGGCTGGAGAGCTCTCCAACCCCTTGAGCAAGAGGCTTTGTTCTTGTTCTGGGATCATGTTGGAGGCCTGATGAATCTTGAGCAACGCCCACGCAGTTTGCGTGAACTGATGGAGCTCAATCAGCGCACAAATCTCGAACTATTTGCCTGCGCCGAAAGCAACCAGCTTGTTGCAGACGCCACGGTCGCCATGCTGCTGGCCCCTTGGCCCGCACCGTTCCACCGATGGTTACGTTCCATCATGAGGTGTTTGTTGGAACCAGAAACGCTCAGCAGTCTCAACTGGCCGTCCGCTCCGGACTGGCAGACCCAAGCTTTGCGCGTAGTGCTGCACTGCCGCAGCTTCATCCTCTGCACAGTTCGACGTTTCTGGGCTCCCAAGCGAAGACGCTTTTTCTCGGAACGACCAACCTGCAGTTATGGCCGACAATTCACCCTGGAGCAGATTGGTCCTCCATCACTCTTGCCTCGACTGAATAACACCCACAATCCTGATAACTGAGAGCGACTGCTCTACTTGCGTACTAAATTTTTGGGAAGGATCCATTTCAAATTAATTCTGCGGGCTTGCAGCCCGCAGAATTGAACTTGGCATGGGTAAAGCCGACTACTCAATGGGTGCTAAACAGCTAATAGCCCCTTTCCCAAGGGTCATGAACAAGGGCAAAGAAGATCAGTTCAAAGAGGTTTTTTGCATCGCCACAGGGATGCGGGGCACGGGGAACCCTGCCTGACCTAGAACTTCAACAATCATGCGATTGGCATCAAAATAGACTTGCCAGTAGTGACTGGTGTGTGTGTAAGGACGGACAGCTAAACGTGGCCCCCTCTCACTGAATTCAAGAACCTCTACTTCGGCATCAATTTCACTGGCTTGATTAGGAACTTTCTTAATCCCTTCCTTCAGCAAAGTGATCGCCCTGGCAACATCAGCGCTGTTATCGAGTTGAGCAACAAGATCAACACGGCGATAAGGCGTTGCCGAGTAATTCTTGATTGTGTCACCAAAAAGCTTGGCGTTGCCAACAATATTCACAACATTGTCGATAGAGGTAATCGAGGTCACGAACATACCCACCTCATTCACTGTGCCTTCAACCCCACCGCCATCGATGTAGTCACCTACAGAGATCGGCCTGAACAGCTGCAGGAATACACCAGCAGCGAAGTTGCCAAGCATTCCACTCCAAGCTGCACCGATCGCAATACCAGCACCAGCGAGCAGAGCAGCGAAACTAGTGGTTTCTACGCCAAAGAAGCCGAGAATGGCAACAATAAGAACAACCCTAAGCAACACACCAATGATGCTTAAAAGGTAATTAACCAGTGTTGAATCAAGAGTGCCCTGCCTAAAGAACCGTCTTAGAAGTCGGAGAGCCAAGCCAATCAGCCAACCGCCAACGATCCAAAGAGCAGCCGCACCAACAAGCTTAAAAAGAAAAGGAACAATCAACGCCGAGACGGCCTCAACGCTAAACACCAAAAAAATCGAAGGGAACACCCCCATGAGATTCAGAACCTTTGAATCACTGCATCACAAGAATGACAAGTCGATACATTGATGTCAGCCAATTAGCAGCAAATTCACAAAATCTCAGCATTCAGAATCGACGGGTCACTTCAACAGAAACTCGCACCAATAGATGGCACAAAAAAGAAACCAAGGAAACGCTCACGAAAGAAAAGCAAACAGATTCTAACAAGCCTAAATGGCCATCAATGTCACAGATATTACTATTAAATACTAGTTCTAACACCTACATCTCATGCAAAATTTAGCGCCCGCAGATCGATTCGGCCATCGCACAAAGCAAACTTTAATCGCTTTCTAAGGAAATTCTCATCAACGCAAAACCGCCTGATCCACAACCAGCCAGAAAATAATAACCGACAAAAACAATTAAATGCATGCAAATCGAAGAATAAATTCTTAGAAACTCATCCCAGCACATGACTCGACAGCAACCAGCTAGCCCCATTAAAACCCAAGCCTATAAAGAATGATAACTTTTCAACATTCAAAGAGTTGCCACTGATGGCATCAACCGTATTAGCGACTCAAAATACAATCAGATAGACGAAAGCAATGCGCCACCTAACAATGATCGCTGCAGGGTTGCTCATGAGCGCTTGCAGCCAATATCAAAGTCTTCCCGCACCTCAAAAAAATATCAGCACCCTTCAATGTGGAGAGATTGGAACGGTGCAATACAGCACTTGGACCCAAGGAGACACAATGAAGACTTCGATCACCATCGGATCAAAAACCTGGAATGGAACGGAAAATGGAGGAAGCATGCGTTTCTTCACTCCCGACCAACCGTCAGAGAACAGCCCATGGATGAACTTTTACCAGGACAAAGCCTGGCTTTATCTGAACTACAAAGGTAATGAAGGATGGAGGGATCTGAATGGGGAGCAATCCTCTCAATACCGAAGCACTCATCCTGAGTTGAAAACGATTGAATGCACACCAATCAATCGCGATGACAACATCGTGGGCTATTGGCAGAGCAGCGACACATCCAGACCCTGGATCAGCATTTCCTATACAGGAAATAACAACAATACCTTCAACATCGAAGCATGCACCAACCCACAAGACGCGAAAAGTCAGGCAAGCTGCCTCAGCCAAATAGGGACATGGAACAATGACACAACCTTTCAATATCAATCAAGTGATTCAGAAAAGATTGTTGGACAGGTGAATCTGATAGATGACGAAATCACACTGCTATCTGATAATCAAAAAGTTGACACATGGATTCGCAAAGCACAATCCATGCTCTGCAGCTTCAATAGTGAAGCACTCAAGCTGGCTACGATTCGCGACGGCACGCTGATCAAGATCAAGTGGTCCGACGGGCCGAAAATGACCTACAGGCCCATAGCGCCCGCGCAAAATCAAATCTATGAAGATACGCTCGGTGGACGCTGGAAGGTGATGAATCGTCTTCAAGGGGTCGATGGAACTCTAAAACTGGAAAACATCAGCAACCAAAACACGATTGCTTGCCAACCCAACCCTGAGCGCAACGAATGAGGATGTGCAAATGAAAAACGACGATGGTCGTGATGTTGCAATTAGAGGTCGCAACACTGAATAAGTGCGCAAAATGGCCGGCAAGCTCCTGATCCCGCAGGAGGGTGCTGGTTTAGTGGCGTTCTCACTCGCCGTGTTTGGATTCAACGCGATAACGATCCAGTTCGCAATCATGAGCGGACTGATTGCATACATTGGCCAACAGAATCCCAAGGCCACCTTCCAGTTCAACAGGTAGCCTGTCTTTCCATTGGCAGTTTCGATCTTCAGACGTGTTTATGATCAATGCAGTCGTTGACGTTATTGCTAATTTCGTGCTGATTGGTGATCCCATTTTCTCAACTGGCTGCCTCATACCCTGGCAGCACTTGAACCCCTGCTGCTCATGTTAGGAGGCATGATTGAAGCAGTGATCGCTGAATACAGCTTCTATCAATGCTGGGAACTCCGCAGTTGTGGCGAAAGAGATCAAGCATGTTGGAGCAACACACCATGAATGCAAAGCGCTCGTCAGAACAAGAGCGATAGACCAAAACAATGGTTGCTCACCCTTGAGAAACAGCTGATCTCCATGTGCAATAGAGTCATCAACAATCAACTCGATGGGGCCAATCAATAGGACAGATACGATGAACTTCCCTTACAACTTAAATGACCCAGCAAAAAGCTTTTCACTGCCAAACCAGTACAAAGAGATTTCCGGCATATCACCTCTAGAAAGCAACAATTCCCTAGCCTTTGTGCAAGATGAGGCTGTGCAGATTCATATCTTTGATTTAGTTTCTGGAACGGTTACAGAGCACACCAAGCATGACGATGGCGATTCAGAAGACATTGTCATTGCAGGGAATACGGCCTATTTACTAAAAGCAGGAAAGCAACCAGCTATCTACAAAGTTCATGATTTTACCCGCAAAAATGCTAATTATGAATATTACAGCCTGGGGCTACACAAGGATCAAGACCCGGAAGGCTTATGCCATGATCTTAAAAGAAATCGCCTGTTAATTGCCTGCAAAGGGTCGCGAAATAAAAATGATCGAACACGACGCATTTACGCCTTTAACCTCCAATCAATGCAGGTGGATCATTCGCCTCTATTTGCAATCGATAGCCAGGATTTCCTAGACGACTCAGAAGACACGTTCAATCCTTCCGGCATCGCAATTCACCCTCAATCCAATGATCTCTACATCATTGGATCCAAAGGGGAAAAAATGATCGTTTGCTATACCTTAAAGGGACATTTCAAAAGGGCCTGGAGATTGGACAAGAGTCAGTTCATTCAGCCCGAAGGAATTGCATTGATGCAATCTGGAGAGCTAGTGATTTCAAGTGAAGGGAAAAAGGGCAAGAAGGCCGAGATATTGATCTTTTCTAACCACAACAGTCTCGAATGACGATCATCAGCTCTCTTCATCTCTGCATGATCAATAACTTCCAGAGCGACCAAGACAGTCTCCACACCAGGCCATCAAAAACCAAAGTAACAGGAAGAAAGTGACAACCTTCATTCGAAACCAATGGTTCAATTTAAGCGCATTGCTCCTTCTTTTGATCACAGTTCTCTCGTTATATCCCCTTGACAATCTTCCCGAAGCTCCGGGGTCAGACAAAACGCACCATTTCATTGCTTACGCAACTCTTGCCTTTCCAACCGCACTGCGAAAACCCAAGCGATGGCGAACAATTATCCTTTGTTTTGCACTTTATGGTGGCCTCATCGAACTCATCCAGCCCCACGCTAATCGCTATGGGGAATGGATGGATTTCCTAGCAAATGGTTGCGGACTTTTCATTGGCGTTGCGTTGGCATATTCAACCAATAAACTTGAAAGACACAAAACAGGCAATCACTAAATTGATCCCACAACTTGCGAAAGAATAGCTTTGCTTTAATCAACCATCTTTCAAGCAAATCAAGAGCTCTACGGAATCACATAATGAGGAAGCCAATACAACCCACAGCAGAAGACTTCGTTCCATCGTCGCAACAAGTGCAGCCCATACTCATCACCCGGGGGGCGTGAAGCGCATGCTCAGATCCAACCAGGAGCTCCGCGTCATCGGCGCACTTGTAGAAATCAAATCAACCCCTGTTGTGGCGTAGAGCTTCAAGTCGGCAGGGTTGACCCCAGAAGCTTCCAACACAATGGATGCCCGAGCAGGGCGCGCTTCTGCCTGCGCGCGCAGCATGGGAACCAACGTGGTCAAAGCCTGCGGGCTGAACTCATCGAGCAGCAGGGCATCCGCACCTGCTGCCACCGCAGCCTGGGCTTCTTCTGACGTTTCCGCCTCCACAATCACCCTGGCCGGCCAGGGTGCATCGGCTCTCACCGCTGCAATCGCGGCTGTCACTCCACCCGCCCAAGCCAGGTGGTTTTCCTTGAGCATGGCTGCGTCATCCAACCCCATGCGGTGATTGATCCCGCCACCACAACGCACGGCATATTTCTCAAGCCCCCGAAGGCCTGGAGTGGTTTTACGCGTGTCGGCTAAGGCCACACCAGTGCCTTCCAACTGGGCCACAAGAACGGCCGTTGCCGTGGCAATGCCAGACAGCCGCATCGCCAAATTGAGGGCCGTGCGTTCCATCGCCACCAACTGTTCCGCCGGCCCCCTGAGCTCCAACAGTCGCTGCCCTGCCTCGATGGGTGTGCCATCCCGCACGAGCAGGTGCAATTCGAGCCCCGGTGGTGAAGAACCCACCAACTCCTTGAGCAAGGGCTCCAACAACGCGCCGCCACAGAACACCCCGTTTGCTTTGGCCCGCCAATGGGCTTCACCCTCTCGCCCCCGCAAGGCGGGAGTTGTGAGGTCGCCGCGACCGAGATCCTCCTGAAGCCACTCCGCCAACTGTTGACGAAGTCGTGGAGTGATTGAGAGGTCCGCTCGTGCCAAGGCTTGTAAAGAATGGACTGTTCCCATGATGAACTTCGGCTCCCTCCCCCAACCGCGCACCGTGCCCCAGAAGCGCATGTGACTTGCTGTCATCAGCTGCCTTCGCAATGCAAAAGGCCATGACAACTTCTTGGTTCATCGACGCAGCGATACTGGCCGTGTGGTCATCGAACCGTCGAATCAATTGCTTGCTGACCGAGACCCTGCAAGGAACGCAGTTTTGACTACAAAAATTGAATTATTTGATAGCCATTTTCATATCATAGATTCTCGCTATCCATTGATACGAAACAATGGTTATTTGCCCGAAGAATTTACGCATCAAGACTACAGAAAAAGGCTATCAACATTTGACCTTGCAGGCGGGGCTATCATTTCTGGCTCATTTCACGGCTTTAATCAAAGCCATCTTTTAGCCGCTTTAAAATCACTTGGCCCCAAGTATGTTGGAGTAGCTCAACTGCCAAACAATATATCGGATGACAAAATCATTGAGCTCAACTCGGCTGGGGTACGAGCCTTAAGATTCAACCTATACCGTGGAGGGCCTAAAAGAATTACTCATATAGTCTCAATGGCAAAAAGAGTTCATGAACTCGCAAACTGGCATGTCGAGTTGTATTTAGACTCCACACATCTTGAGGAGCTATCCAGTGCATTACTGCCATTACCTGCTGTCTGCATCGACCACCTAGGGATGAAAAAAGAAGGTTTTCACCACCTTCTTAAACTTGTAGAACGAGGCCACAAGGTAAAAGCCACTGGGTTTGGTCGCATAGACTTCGACCCATCCCAAGCAATCAAACTATTCCATCAAGCCAATCCAGATTCACTACTATTTGGCACTGACTTACCATCAACAAGAGCGCCGATACCCTTTCAGCTAAGCGATATCAATATCATTCTTGAGTCTCTTGGCGATGAAGCAGCGAAAAAAGTTTTAAAAGATAATGCAATTGAGTTTTACAAAATCAAATCTAGCTTCTGAACCAAGAATACAAATCGCGGATGGCCTCGGCGTCAGCCTTCACTGTCACTCGATCTCGAGGCATCTGATCCTGCCCATGTCGGGGCAGATTAAAACTCAGCGTCTGGTGACCTTCACTCTGAAGCACGTTGGCACCAGCTGCCTTGAAGTCCACCATGCACCAGGACGAATACAGCCATTAAGTCCAAGTCTTGTTTAGAAGCCTGATGCGGTTTGCTTGGAAGAGCTTGGCCAGGGTGGCTGCGAATTCAATTGAGGCTAAGGATCACCGATCGCAGGCGATCACCATCTCGGCTATGCCTTTCAAATCCGAATTGATCCCTGGCATGGCCCTCTGATGCGGCACAGCTTCAGGCCGAAAGCCACTGCAACGACACCCTGCGCTGGCGTGGTCCGTCAAGCTCCACCAGCATCACCTCTTGATATTGCCCCAATTGCAACTCTCCATGACTGACATTCACGGTGACCTCATTACCAAGCATCAGAGCCTGCAGATGAGCATGGGCATTGCGCGGCTCATCATCCGGAATGCCGTGCCTCAGTTCCAGATCGTCATGTTTCCAGTCCGCTCCTGGGGGTGCCTGCTGGCTCAACCACCGTTTCAGATCCATCAGCAGTCGTTCCTCCATTTCATTGATGATCACCGCGGTGGTGGTGTGCTGGCCTGATACGACCACAGCTCCATCCTGTTCACCGTGCACCTGAACGAAGCGACGTAGATCTGCGGTGAGGGGCAAGCACTGAAAGGAGGCCTCGGTGCGGAGGCTCAGGAGCTGGGATGTCATGCCGTCATGCTGGCGTCTAAAACAGCTAGTTGATCAAGGAGACGTTGCATGGCCCTGATTCCCCGCTGGCAATACATGACCCCAGAGAGCAAGGCGTTGGTCAAGCGTGTTGGCGTCAGCGTGCTGGTGTTGCTTGTGGCAAGCGTGGTTCTAAGGGCACTGTTGCCTTGGGTGCTGGTCGCGCTGGTCGCCTGGTTTGTTTGGAACTGGGCTCAACGGCGCTGACGTCCCGCAGCAGGGGCACAAAGATCACCTTCTGCGAAATCCTCCTGAAGGCATCTGATGATGACGCCAGTCTCAGCCAACCATGCAGCTTCAGGTACAGCGCCTCATCGGGCCATGGCAGCCAGGCGACCTTGATGGGTTTCTGGCCCTGGGGCTTAACAACCTGATCCAGATCCTGCTGATCATCAGCCTCTGCCGAGGTGTTCTTGGCTACCCGGATGCCTTGCTGTTCGGACAGATCTTGCCTGCCGCCGGAGTGAGTCTTCTCGTTGGGAATCTGGCGTACACACGACTGGCCAGGCAACTCGCAGCAAGAGAGCGCCGTGAGGACTGCACCGCCATGCCCTATGGCATCAATACGGTCAGCTTGTTTGCTTACATTTTTCTCGTCATGCTTCCGGTCAAGCTGGCGGCCCTCAATGGCGGAATGTCAGAGGCCGAGGCCATCAGCCGCTCTTGGCATGCGGGGATGGTGGCCTGCATGGGATCGGGTCTGATCGAAATCGCGGGAGCCTTCAGTGCCGACCGCTTAAGACGCTGGCTCCCCCGAGCCGCCCTGCTCTCCACCCTTGCCGGTATCGCCCTTGGCTACATCGCGCTGGGATTCCTGCTGCGTACCTATGCCCATCCTCTGGTGGGACTCACGAGCTTGGCCGTCATCGTTCTCGGCTATTACGCCAAGGTGCGATGGCCATTACCCACAGGCCTGATGGCCGTTCTTCTGGGCATGGTTCTCGCCTGGAGTAGCGGCTTGCTCGCTCCCAGTCCAGGCGACTGGCAAGAGAGCGTCCGCACCATCAGGTGGCATCCACCGACGCTTCAGCTGCAGATCCTTTGGGACAACCGAACCGACCTCTTCCCATGGCTCGGGGTGATCGTGCCGATGGGGCTTTTCAATGTGATCGGATCCCTGCAAAACCTCGAAAGTGCAGAAGCGGCTGGTGATCGCTACGCCACCCGCACCTGCCTGCTGATCGACGGTGCTGGGACGCTCGCCGCTGCAGTGCTCGGTTCCTGCTTCCCCACCACGATTTACATCGGCCATTCAGGCTTCAAAGAGATGGGGGCCCGCTCTGGCTACTCCTGGCTGAACGGCGTGGTGATGTCGGCAGCTTGCTTCTTTGGCTTGTTCGGCTTGCTGGCGCTCTTGATCCCCATCGATGCCGGCATGGCGATCGTGCTTTACATCGGCATTGCGATGACAGCTCAGGCGTTTCAGGCCACACCCTTACGCCACGCCCCCGCAGTGGTACTCGGACTGCTTCCTGGTCTTGCTGGCTGGGGCGCCCAATTACTGAAAGCCGGCTTGCGCACTGGTGGACTCGGCACTGCTGAGCGACCTTTCAACCAGCAGATGATCCACCAACTTGCCAATGGTGATGTCTGGGCAGCGGGTGCCTTTGCCTTGGAGCAAGGTCAGATCATCACCGCGATGTTGCTGGCGGCCTTGCTCGTGTTTGCCATTGAGGGCCGGTTCCTCGCCGCCGCGACCTGCAGTGGATTGGCTGCTGTACTCGCCTGGTTTGGCGTGATCCATGCCTGGCAATTCTCCACCGCTGACACCGTGGTGAATCTGGGTTGGGGAACCGGTCAGCCCTGGGCCATCGCTTATGCGGTGATCACGCTGTTGGTTTTAATCGCCCGGCGCTTACCCCAACAACCGGAGGGCAAGTGATCACTTGCCGATACAGAAGCGAGAGAAAATCCTGTCCAACACCGACTCCGTGAGCTGCTCACCGGTGATCTCACCCAGGCTGCGAATCGCCTGACGCAAATCAATCGTCCAAAAATCCCAGGGGAGGCCATCGGCCGCCACCTGCTCACTACGGGCCAGGGCCTCAGCCGCAGTGACCGCCAGATCAGACTGACGCTGATTTAAAGCCAGAAGCAAGGGCTGTTCGCCTAAGGCTCCACAACGCTCAAGGACTGCCTGAACCAGAGCCTGTTCCCCGTCTCCAGTGACCGCGCTGAGGCGCACATCCGCAACTGATGCAGCAACCGTCTCAGCCACGGGCTCAGCCTTAAGAGGGAGGTCTGCTTTGTTGCCGACCCGCAAGCAGGGAACCCCCTCGGGGATCAGAGCAAACAAAGCCTGATCGTCATCCGACCAACCCTGGGCGAGATCAAATAACAGCAGCACCAGATCGGCACTCGCCAGGGCGTCGCGGCTTCGAGCAATCCCCAACTTCTCCACGGCATTACTGGTGGCCCTGATTCCAGCGGTGTCGAGCAGGGTGATCGGTACGCCATCGAGCACGATCTCACTTTCCAGCAAATCCCGCGTGGTACCTGGCAAGTCGGTCACGATCGCCCGCTCCCGGCGACTCAACAGGTTGAGCAAGGAGCTTTTCCCCACGTTTGGCCGGCCCACAAGCGCGACCCTCAATCCATGGCGCACAACCGATCCCCGCTCGCCATCGGCCACGAGCGTGAGCAACTCCAGGCGAACAGCTTGCAGCTCCTGCAAGAGCGCCTCACCATTCAAAGGAGGAAGATCCTCTTCAAAATCCACGCGGGCCTCCAACTCACTGAGCTGATCGAGCAATCGCTCCCGCAAGACCACCATTTTTTTCTGGATCCCGCCATCGAGACCTGCCATCGCCAATTGCGCTGCCCGCTGGCTGCGCGCTCCAACCAAATCACCAATCGCTTCCGCCCGGGTGAGGTCAAGACGGCCATTCAGCACAGCGCGTTGGCTGAATTCACCGGGCAGGGCCCGTCGCACGCCTGGCTGCTCCAAGACACGTGCCAAGACCTGCTGTACAGCGATCACCCCGCCATGACAATGAATCTCGACAACGTCTTCTCCGGTAAAACTGCGCGGCGCCAACATCACCAGCACCAGCACCTCATCGAGCCGTTCCACACCACCGGCAGCCACAACATGTCCATACAGAACCCGGTGGCTCTCCCACACCTGTTGACCAGGAATCACCGTGATCGCCGCAACAGCACGCACAGCACTGGGACCCGACAACCGAATCACGGCGATGCCACCCTGCCCCGGTGCCACAGCGGTAGCGATCGCAGCTATCGAAAGCGCCTGATCTGGCCCAATCCCAGACATTCCCTGATTCCTGCCGCCATCACGCACTCCTTCCTACGATCCCGAAGCTTCCTCAGCCGCGCTGGCGGCAAGCAGTTTTGATGAAGCGGTTGCGGAACAAATTTCAGCGACGCTTGAACCGATGGCTGCAGTGGATCTGGCAGCAGGAGGGAACCCCTGGCCAACGCGCGCGCGGGCTGGCCGCAGGCGTGTTTTGCGGCTGCTTTCCCTTCTTTGGATTTCAAACCCTGCTGGGAATTGGCTTAGCCAGCATTGTCAGAGGCAACCATTTGCTGGCCGCCGCAGGCACCTGGATCAGCAACCCATTCACCTACGTGCCGCTGTTTTGGTTCAACTACCGCTTAGGGGCACTGGTCCTCGGTGAAGGCGCTGGCTGGCCAGGGCTCAACAATCTCAATCAAGAACTGCTTGCCACGGCGGGATGGGATGTGATGAGCCGTCTCTTGCTTGGCTCCACCATGACCGGAACAGTGTTTGGGGGCCTTAGCTGGTGGTTCACCCTTTACTGGCTGCAACCCCAAAGAGCCAGGGCCGCAGCCCCTCGTCGTCGAGAGCGTGGACGAAAGTAACCCCGTTCAGTGCATTCTCAGACCGTCATGACCGATGCAAGCCATCCCCCAAGAGGCTGCCAATCGTCCCCTTGATCGATGGCCTCCCAAAGCGATTCAATCAAGGGGCGTGTGGGTGTCTGGCTCAAATTCCAACGCCTCAAGCCTTCAGACACTGAGGCCTCCAGCTCAGATGCTCCTGAGGGCTCGATGGCCTGGGTTTGCCACCACCAGGCATCACGCCAGTTTTGCCACACCTCCCTGGGAGGTGCTGGAAGATTGTTCAACACGACAGGCAAGCCCTCAGGCTCCTGGGGCAAACCAGCGGATTGAACAACCGAAGAAAGACCAGCAAAAAAATCTCCATAACCAACGGGCCAGCTCGCTATTAATTCCAGGGTTGCGCTCACCAAGTGCTCATCACTTTTCACATCAGGATTGGGCGTCAATCCCATCCGCCTCAACAGGCAATAGCGATAGTGATTTTGATAGCTGCTTGTATACCGCTCAAGCGACTGTTCCATCGGCGGCCGAGGCAGCAACATCGCCAAAGGGTTTTGGAGAAGCTGCAAATTCTTTCGACAGATTGCTGGCTGACGGCCATAGGAATAAAGAGAGGTCTGATCGAAATAAGCCGCCGTAAAACTTGGATCCCAGCGGTCTAAGAAGGCAAACGGTCCGTAGTCAAAACTTTCACCAGCCAGCGACATGTTGTCGGTGTTGAGCACGCCATGAACAAAGCCTGCTGTCATCCACTCGGCTGCCAAGCGAGCAACCCGATCCACCAGCTCGCCATAGAACGCAAGAAGCTGATGTTCCAAGGCCAGGCGATCTCCATCAGGTGCAGGATGGGTCGCTGCAACATCGGGGTAGTAGACAGCCACCACATGGCGCAGTAAGCGCTCCAACCCTTGGGGGTCACGCAAATACAACAGCCGTTCACAGCTACCGAAACGCAGATGGGTGCGTGCCATCCGAACCATCACTGCACTCCGCGTCGGCGAGGGTTCATCACCACGCCAAAGCTCCTCACCCGTTTCGATCAACGACAACGTGCGGCTTGTGGTTACACCAAGACGATGCAACGCCTCGGAGGCGATCACTTCGCGCACCCCGCCTTTCAAGGTGAGGCGTCCATCTCCACCACGACTCCAGGGGGTGGTGCCACTCCCTTTGCTGCCAAGGTCTTGAAGCTGGCCGGTTCGATCGCGCAGTTGGCCATAGAGAAAGCCGCGGCCATCTCCAAGCTGGGGGTTGTAGGTGCCGAACTGGTAGCCGTGATAACGAAGAGCGAGCAAGGGAACGCGCTCTTCAAAACGGCCATAGGCACTCTCGAAGTCTTGATCCGACACACGGTCAGGCTCCACCCCCAGGTTTCGCAACAGTGCGTCGTTGCGAAAGCGCAACTGCGTTCGCGGGAAAACCGCCGCCTCCACCACATCCCAATACGACCCACCCAAACCCTCGATTGAGGGTTCGAACGGCATGGCCAACAGCGGGTTGCTCAACTCTGACCAGTACGCGCGATGTCGATCACATCTGCCATCGAGCGGATCTGGTTCATGGTGCGCTGCAACTGCGCTGCACTCCCCAGTTCCACCATCAAATCGATCCGGGCCGGCTTGCCATAGGCCGTTCTCACCTGAGCATCACTGACATTGATCGAACCATCAGACAAACGCATCAGAATGTCCTTCAAAATGCCAACGCGATCAATCACCTCAATGCGCAAGTGAGCAGGGAATCGAGAACCTACTTCTTGCAGCGATGGGTTCCAACGCACAGGCAAGCGACGTTCCGTCGGGATCGCTTCCAGATTGGCGCAGTCTTGACGATGGATGGTGATGCCGTGATTACCAAGGGCCACAGCACCCAAGATCGGTTCTCCTGGCAGCGGACTACAACATCCACCAAGGCGATGATCTAAGCCTTCAACACCCAGGATGGGTGCCGCTCCCACGGAAGGAACGTCCCGATTAGATGGCTGCTCGGACTGCTTGACCAGTTGCTTGGCAACGTCCTCATTGCTTAGAGGTGCCTCCACCGCAGCCGTTTGCAGACGAATTTCTTCGCGCAGACGATTGAGCACCTGATGCAGCGTTAAAGCACCAAACCCAAGACCAGCAAGCAGATCTTCCGTGGTTTGCAAGTTGCAGCGCTCAGCCACCTTGAGCATCGCTTCACTGCCAAGCAGAGCATCAAAACCACTGCGTCCCAACTCGCGTTCAAGTAGTTCTTTACCGCGATCAATCGTCTCGTCACGATGGCTGCGTTTGTACCACTGACGAATGCGATTTCGTGCCGTTGGGGTGGCTACAAAATTGAGCCAATCTAAACTTGGATGAGCATTTTTCGAGGTGAGAATATCAATGAAGTCACCATTTTGAAGCGGGGTCGACAAGGGCAAAAGCCGATCATTAATCCTTACGCCATGACAATGATTCCCAACCTCAGAGTGAATACGAAAGGCAAAATCAACCGCAGTTGACCCCTTACGAAGCCCCACAACATCGCCCTTAGGCGTGAACACAAACACCTCCTCGTCAAATAGATCTTCCTTGATCGAAGCCAGATAGTCGTTGTGATCATCAGCGGCCCCCTCCTGCTGCCAATCCACGAGCTGACGCAACCAGTTGAAACGCTCCGTATCTCCACCAGTAGCGGGGGATCCACCCTCCTTGTATTTCCAGTGGGCAGCAATGCCGAACTCCGAGACCTGATGCATGTCCCAGGTACGAATCTGCACCTCGATCGGACGATGGCGTCCGATTACAGCGGTGTGAAGTGATTGATAACCATTGGGTTTAGGCAAGCCGATGTAGTCCTTGAACCGGCCTGGGATCGGTCTGAACGTGTCATGAACCACAGCAAGGGCGCGATAACAGCTCTCGACATTCGGCGTCAGGATCCGTAACGCAGCCACGTCATAGATCTCGTGGAACTCCTTCTGCTGGCGTTGCATCTTGGTCCAGATGCCATAGAGATGTTTCGGGCGACCACTCACCTCACAGCTGTCGAGGCCCACGGCGGCCAAGCGGTCACAGAGCAACTGCACCGTGACGGAGAGGCGATCCTCCCGCTCACTTCTCTTGGTTGAAACCTCCTGCTGCATCTCGCGGAAGGCTTCAGGCTCCAGCAACTTGAACGAGAGATCTTCGAGTTCCCATTTGAAGCGACCAATCCCCAAGCGATTGGCAAGCGGTGCGTAAATCTCACGCGTTTCCCTAGCGATGCGCTGCTGTTTCTCCTCCTTGAGCGCGCCAATCGTGCGCATGTTGTGCAGACGATCCGCCAGCTTCACCAACACCACACGAATATCACTGGCCATCGCCAGAAACATCTTGCGCAGATTCTCGGCTTGGGCTTCCGTTCGATTGGTGAAATGAAGGCCCCCCAACTTGGTGACGCCTTCCACCAACTCACGAACCTCAGGTCCGAAATGGCTTTCGATCTGATCTGGTGTCACATCGGTGTCTTCCACCACATCGTGGAGGAAACCCGCTGCAATCACGCTGGCACTCGCCCCAATGTCCCGCAACAGATCTGCAACGGCCACCGGATGCACGATGTAGGGATCACCGCTGGCCCGGAACTGCCCCTCATGCAGCTGAAACGCAAAATCAAAAGCAGCCGCTAACAGGGCCTCTGGATCGGTCGGGCAACTATGTCCGATACCGGGAGGAACGTGAGTCAGGCACTGCTTCAACCAGTCAGGAAGCTCGATGTCATAGCCATCCGGCAAGCGAAGCGGACGTTCGCGCAATGCCGTTAAACCGCAGGCCGCAGAAGTCGATCCAGACTGAGTCTGGGATGGATCGGGTGCAGAGGTTGCGTTGAGCATCCAACCCGGCGGGTGCATCCATGGTATGTAGGCATGAGGCACCGTGCTTTCTTTTATGCCCAACGCGCCAGGAACGGTTCTGACGCTGAATCAGTTGCGTCTGCGCTACCCAGGAAGTGAGTCCTGGACGCTGGATGGATTGGATCTCAGCCTGAAATCGGGAGATCGCTTGGCACTTGTTGGGCCGTCTGGATGCGGGAAGAGCACAGTGGCGCGAGCTGCATTGCAGCTCTTACCTCCAGGGAGCTGCTGCAAAGGAGATCTACGTCTAAATGGTCAAGATCCACGCCAACTAAGTCGGTCTGCCTTGCGCGCCCTGCGCGGAGAAGCGGTTGGCCTGGTGTTTCAAGACCCGATGACTCGGCTCAATCCACTGATGACCGTGGGTGGACACCTCCTCGACACCTTCGCCGCGCACCGGCCGACCATGGGGCATCAAGAGCGGAAAGACCGCGCTGAAAGTCTGCTGGAACAGGTGGGAATCGGGGCCGAGCGCTTTTGGGCCTATCCCCACGAATTCAGTGGTGGCATGCGTCAGCGCTTAGCCATCGCACTGGCCATTGCACTCGCACCCCCCCTTGTTATCGCCGACGAACCAACCACCAGCCTGGATGTTGCGGTTGCGGGGCAGGTGATGGAGGTGCTGCGCACTCTCTGCGAAGAGCTTGGAAGCGCCCTCCTGCTCATCACCCATGACTTGGCCATGGCCAACCGCTGGTGTGAAGACATGGCGGTCTTGGACGGGGGCCGTCTTGTGGAACAAAACAGCAGCGATTTAGTACTGACCCACCCCCAATCTGAGATCGGCAAGCGGCTCGTCGCAGCCGCCAGGGCCAGGGAAGGAGGCAATACGCCGGATCAGCCTGACGGAACAGCAGTGCTGCAAGTGGAAGGATTGCGCTGTTGGCACAACCTCGGAGGACCGCCCTGGTCTCCCAACTGGCTGAAAGCGGTGGATGGCGTGAGCTTCACCTTGCAATCCGGCGAATCGTTGGGCGTGGTGGGTGGCTCTGGCTGTGGGAAAAGCACCCTTTGCCGAGCCTTGATGGGCCTCACCCCAATTCGCGGAGGCGAGGTTTGGCTCCAAACCCAAAACCTGCTCCAACTGCGTGGCAGTGCTGAACGACAAGCAAGACGCACCATTCAGATGGTGTTTCAAGACCCGCTGGCCTGCCTTAATCCAGCCCTCACCGTCGCCGACGCCATCGCAGACCCGCTGCTGATCCATGGGCTCGCCTCGCGGGCAGGCGCACGAGAACGGGCACGGGAGCTTCTGGAACTTGTGGGCCTTTCACCAGCGGATCATTTTCAAAATCGACTGCCCAAGCAACTGTCTGGTGGCCAGCAACAACGCGTCGCTATTGCTCGCGCTTTGGCCTTAGGCCCGCAGGTGCTGATCTGCGATGAGAGCGTGAGCATGCTCGATGCAGAGATCCAAGCTGAAGTCCTGGCCCTGCTGAGACGTCTGCAGCAAGACTTAGGCCTGGCGATGATTTTCGTGACCCATGACCTCTCGGTGGCGAGTGGCTTCTGCCATCGCGTGATCGTGCTGGATCGAGGCAAGGTTGTGGAAGAAGGTCCTGGAGATCAGTTGCTACGCCACCCAGAAGCTGCGATTACCCGAACATTGGTCGAAGCCTGCCCGCTGTTGCCAACCAGCAACCGATAAGAACAAGCGAGCATCTGCTTTGCGATGCCAAAAAGTTGTACTCCTTCGCCTTCATTTTCCAGCAGCTGAATTCGTTGTTCAAACGGTTAAATCCTCGTCATCGCCATACAAGACGCTCAATCAAAACAGCTTGAGCGCGAATGGTCAGCAAGACTTTGTCGGCCCGATGATGTCTAAGTTCCATCTTAATTTGACCGCCTTAACCCATTCATTGCCGCACAAAAACCATCCTCCAAATGAACGGTTTTTATATGCAAATAGAACAGGGATCAGAAAAGGCAAACAGCTATTTACACCATGAATACATTCAGACACAGGTTCTGCTCTTGGAGTCAGAACTTGGTTGGACTTCAGCGCTGAGATGACATTGTCCCCCCATACCAAGGGCCATGGAATCAACGAATGTCTTGCAAACCTCCATCTCCGGTGATCGGTGGTGGGAGGGGTTCACTGCTGCAATAACACTCACCAACACATCCACACAAGATCTTGAAAGCTGGAGCTATAGCTTCGACAGCCCTCACCTCATCAACACGGCTCCTTGGGGAGCCGAGATCAGCGCGGTTCTTCTCGACAACGGCCTAACGCGCTACACCGTGACGGGAAAAGACTGGGGAGAACGGATCCCAGCAGGAAAGTCGGTCACCATTGGATTCAATGGGACGCAAGGCACTGAGATAGGAAACGAAGGGGAGCTTTCTGCTGCATTGCTCTTCGGCACAGACAACGCGATATCAACGATCTCACCATCAAACGAAGAAAGCCCTGGGAATGCAGACGCCCCTTCGGAGCCGGTGGCTGAACCAATCGTTGAGACACCTCCGATGACACCTCCGATGACGTCACCGATGGAGTCGGCAATGACGCCAGCAATGGGAGAACACGGCTTGGGAGATCACGGGATGAACCATGACCACTCCATGCAGCAAGCGTCCGAAAGTGGGTTCACAGACATCAACATTTGGGGCTCTTTTCATGACTCCAATCACAACTCAGAGCACAACGAACTTGTCGGTGGACGAACTGCAATTACAACGGAAGCGTTATTGGCTTACAACGGCTTAAGGGACTTTGCAGGATTAGCCCCAGTTGATATCGAGGCCATTGGCGCATGGGCTTTTGAAAATAAGCTCACAAATAACAGCCAGGCCTGGGGTAACGATCTTCAAGGCGTTGGGCTTTGGTTTGCAATGCAGGGAGCCAAGGTGGGTTGGATCGCCGATGCGTCCTACGACCCACAAATCCTGGCCGACATTCAACGCACGGCCCGCCTAGGCAGCAGTGGCGACGTTATGCAGATGGTTGAACAGTTTGGCCATGAAGGGTTTGCTGATTATTTAACAACCAATCAACTCGAAGAACATTTCATCAACACCCTCAAGATGGAGCCGCATTATGGCGGCTGGATGCACGCCAGAACCCATGGATTTCTTAGCATCGAAGGCGTAGCCATTGCACACGATATTCATCATTTAACAGTTTTGGGATGGGATCAAAATGAACCCTTTATGAATGACACCTTTGACTGGCCTCAGTGGCCGGCCCTCGATGTCAGCGACAACACTGTGATCAACTATTACCAAGGCATTGTTGAGCTGGGAGATCCACTCTCAAAGAACCTAGAAAATCTTTCTGGAACCACACCACTGATTAGCTCAACCGATTCAAAGCCTTCACTTAACCCCTCACCCTCTGATCCCGGAACTGTGCAACCGGATCCTCTCACCGGCTCTCCCCTGGAGATTCAGGTGAGTGGTGATCTTTGGGAGGGTGGCTTCACCGTCTCGATGAACGTGACCAATCAAAGCAATCAATCATTGGACGATTGGGGGGTGAGTTTCATCAGCACTCATCAGTTTTACGGAGAATCCTGGGGGGTAGATGTCTCCACGCAAGAGCTTGGAGACGGCCTTTACCGCTACGAGCTCAAAGGTGCTGACTGGGCACAATCGCTTGCTGCAGGTCAAGCCATGACGGTGGGTTTCAATGCATTGAGTGGAGAGGAACTCAGCGGGGATGGATCTCTTACATCCGAACTGCTGATGGCCTCAGGAACGGAGCTGACGCTCCTCTAAATACATCGTTTCCGCAAAACGATCAGTAGTTTCTCCATCACCGATGGGACTGGGGCCTCAAACAACATCCGCTCTTTTGTGATCGGATGATCGAGGCCCAACTGAAAGGCATGCAGGGCTTGCCCAGGAAGTTCCACCGGCAGTTTCCTGCAGCGGCTGTAAGTGATATCCCCCACCACGGCGTGATTGATATGGGCGCAATGCACGCGGATCTGATGCGTTCGCCCCGTATCGAGCTTGAAGCGCAAAAGGGAGTAATCACCAAGTCGCTCCTGGAGGGTCCAGTGCGTGCGCGCATAGCGACCACTGTCATCACTCACCACTGCATATTTTTTGCGATCGACAGGATGACGTCCGATCGCGCCAATGATCGTTCCCGACTCTCCTTGTGGCACCCCGTGCACCACAGCCAGATACTCGCGTGACGCAATCCTCTGTTGGATCTGGGCCTGCAGACGAACCAACGCCTCCTGAGATTTCGCAACCACGATGCACCCCGTCGTGTCTTTATCGAGGCGATGGACGACTCCAGGCCTCAATTTGCCGCTGATCCCTGGCAAATCCTGGCAGTGATGCAGCAAACCATTCACCAGCGTTCCATCCTTGTTCCCAGGCGCAGGATGCACGGTCAGTCCGGCTGGCTTATTGATCACGATTAAGTGCTCGTCTTCAAACAGCACATCGAGATCCATCGGCTCAGGCTTGAGGTAGGGAAGCGGCTCTGGCGGTGGCATCCAAAGCTGGACCTGATCTCCGTTGCGCAAGGGGGTTTTAGCCTTCCCCGTCTTGCCATTCACCCGTACATATCCAGCATCAATGAACTTTTGGATCCGAGACCGACTTTGCTCAGACCGCTGACTCACCAGCCAGCGATCCAAACGCATCGGAAGTGGCTTGGGATACGTGAGGGTGACGAGATCCCCTTCCCCCTCTCCAAACCCATCTGTAAACACTTCCTCAGACAAGGGGGGGCGCACAAACCCTTGGTCTTGAGCGCTCAAGACTCCCCCTGTTCCGGTAATTCCAACGCAATCGAACCCAACAGCGAACGACGAAAATCATCGAGCAACCGCTGTGCCATCCGTGCCGTATCCCCAGAGGTGTGACGTTCGGCCGTGGCCTCCAGCCAGAACGCTGGATCAGCAGTGCTTCCCGCCACTGGCGTTCCATAACGCTGCTCCAGGGTCGACAACACAACCCCGGAGGCTTCACGCCCCTGGGCATCGATTAACAACTGCAAAAAAGCCTGGGCCACCAGCTCGCCGTCATAGGCAGCTTGTCCAATGTCATCGCACAGGGCGAGATGCAGCGCCGCCTTTTGATCGTCTAAGCGAGGGGGCAAAACGCCGGGGGCATCGAGCAAATCCAAGTCTTGGCCAAGCCGCACCCAACGCAAGGTGCGGGTGACCCCAGCCCGACGGGCACTCGCTACCACCTTTTTCTTCACCAGCCGATTGATCAAGGCCGACTTCCCCACATTGGGAAAGCCGAGGGTGAGGGCGCGCACGGCCCGCGGGCGCATCCCCCGATTCTTCCGCCTCTCGTTGAGTTGATTTCCAGCCCGGATCGCCGCCTGCTGCACCTGCTTCACCCCTGTACCAGCCTTGGCATCACACCAAACCGTGCGTTGCCCCTGCGCTTTAAACCACTGATCCCAGGCCTCCCATGCCGCAGTCGTGACCATGTCGCGTCGATTGATCACCAACAAATGCTGCTTCCCCTTCAACCAGCGGTTGAGATGGGGGTGTCCGGTGGCTAGGGGAATGCGAGCATCACGCACCTCAATCACCAGATCAACCTTGTCGAGGTTGCGCTTGAGCTGCTGTTCCGCCTTGGCTATGTGCCCCGGATACCACTGAATTGGAGGTGCGCTCACGGCACCACCAAAACAGGACAGGGAGCGAGCTGAATCACCCGCGTTGCCGTGCTGCCGCTTTCGGCTTCAAGATTCACGCCGCGGGTGCCCATCACAATCACGTCCACATTCAACTCGTCTGCCACATCGCAAATCACAAACGCTGGCATCCCCTCACGCTCCACCACATCACAGGTCACCCCAACCTGCTCAAAACGAGCTTTGGTTTCGGCCAATAAGGTTGCCACCACCTCATGGTCATGCATCTCAGGTCGCTCGGACTGAACGACAGACAACAGAATCAATTTGCTGTTGTGACTGCGTGCCAAGTCCAGGGCTTTGGTCGCCGCTTCAACAGCTTCTCGGCTCTGATCCAGCGGAAGCAAAACGGTTTCAAACATTGGGCCACCTCCGGTAGTACCCCTCTCTGTCCAGTGCTAGCGCGTAATCGGGTTAACCTCGCCCCGATTTCACACCTCACGACATAAACCACATGGCGAAGCGTTCCCTGGCCAAACTGAACACCAGCGACTTGAGCGGAAAACGCGTTCTTGTCCGGGTCGATTTCAACGTGCCTCTGAACGACGCCGGTGCCATCACAGACGACACCCGCATTCGTGCAGCCCTTCCAACGATCAATGACTTAATCGGCAAAGGCGCCAAAGTGATCTTGGCGGCTCACTTCGGCCGTCCGAAGGGTCAGGTCAATGACAAGATGCGCCTCACCCCAGTAGCTACTCGTTTAAGCGAGCTGCTCAGCAAGCCTGTGACTAAAACCGAAAGCTGCATCGGACCTGACGCCGAAGCCAAGGTGAACGCCATGGCCAACGGCGATGTGGTTCTGCTCGAGAACGTGCGCTTCTTTGCTGAAGAAGAAAAGAATGACGCCGACTTCGCCAAACAGCTTGCTGGCCTTGCTGACGTTTACGTCAACGATGCTTTTGGTGCTGCCCACCGCGCCCACGCATCCACGGAAGGCGTGACCAAGTTCCTCAAGCCATCCGTGGCTGGCTTCCTGATGGAGAAGGAACTTCAGTACCTCCAGGGTGCTGTGGATGAGCCCAAGCGTCCTCTTGCTGCGATTGTTGGCGGCTCCAAGGTGAGCAGCAAAATCGGCGTTCTCGAAGCCTTGATCGACAAGTGCGACAAGGTGCTGATCGGCGGAGGAATGATTTTCACCTTCTACAAAGCTCGCGGTCTGGCCGTTGGTAAGAGCCTCGTTGAAGAAGACAAACTCGAACTGGCCAAGGAATTGGAAGCCAAAGCAAAGGCCAAGGGCGTTGAGCTGCTGCTCCCCACCGATGTGTTGCTTGCCGACAACTTCGCTCCTGATGCCAACAGCCAAGTGGCAGACGTCACAGCCATTCCAGACGGCTGGATGGGACTCGACATCGGTCCTGATGCCATCAAGGTGTTCCAAGCTGCCCTGGCTGATTGCAAAACCGTGATCTGGAATGGCCCCATGGGCGTCTTCGAGTTCGACAAGTTCGCGGCTGGAACCAACGCCATTGCGACAACACTGGCTGAACTCAGCGGAAAAGGCTGCTGCACGATCATTGGCGGTGGCGATTCCGTTGCTGCTGTTGAGAAAGCAGGCCTGGCCGAGAAGATGTCTCACATCTCCACCGGTGGTGGAGCCAGCCTCGAGCTGCTGGAAGGCAAGGTGCTTCCAGGCGTCGCCGCACTGGACGACGCCGCTTGATTCAAGCCACAACACCAAACAGCTGATCGATCAGCTGAATTCAGGGCCGTTCCAATTGGAGCGGCCTTTTTTCTGTAATCGTCGCCGCTCTGGCCTAGGCGGAAGTCCCAGTCGCTGCCGTTCTGCCGTCATGGCAGCGCGTGCCTCCTTAAATAATTCCCGTCGGCCTTGGCGTTGCTCCTGCTTACACACCCGAAAGGCATCGATGGTGTTGGCCGATTGAATACATCGTTGCTTGGCTGCCAACAAAGCCTTCTGCTGGTCAAAACTGCTCAACTCCCAGCGGCGCCGTGCCTCAAAAAGCTGCTGCTTTTGCGCATCCGTAAGCGTTAATCGAGCCGCGCGCGACTTCATTGGAGACTCAGCCCATCCCGTAGCGGGGTGGAGAGCGGCGGCAGCAAACGCGGCACAAGGGATGACCAGATACCGCTTCCAATGCTTAGGCGTAACCATGCGAATCATTCACACAACGCACTCATCCTGAAAGCAAGATCCCGTCAAAATCTGACCCAAATGGGCATCAAGCATGACCGGATCTAACCAGGACGCTTGAGCATGCCGCTCCACTGCGATGCCTGGAAAAATGAATCAGCTGTCAACCACCCAGGAGCACACCAACTCTGAAACTCGCCAATGATCAACGTTCACCCCTGAATCCGCCTATAGCGGTGGCCATGGTGGGACTTGGCGCCCTGGGATTACCCATCGCCGTCAATCTGCGACGCGCCGGCTACTCGCTCAACGTGCACACCCGCAGCCGCTCAGCGGAATCGGCGGCAGAGCTTCTGGACGATCAAGGACCCACAGTGACCTCCAGCAGCTCCCCAAAAGAAGCGGTGAGCGGCTGTGCAGTCCTGCTGATTTGCGTCAGCGATGACACCGCAGTGCAAGACGTTCTCTGGGGAGACAGCGGAGCTGGCTATTCACTCAGACCAGGAAGCTTGGTGATCGATTGCTCCACGATCGCCCCAGCCACGGCAGCAGCGATGGCCAAGCGGCTATCGGAACGAAATGTGCACTACATCGATGCTCCTGTGACAGGCGGCACAGAAGGAGCCAAGGCAGGCACGCTCACCGTGCTCTGTGGTGGCAACACCATGGCGCTAGAGCAGGCCCATCCGCTACTGGAGGTCATCGGTGGATCAATCCATCACTTCGGGCCCGTTGGCAGTGGTCAACAGGTGAAAGCGGTGAACCAGGTCCTGGTAGCCGGAAGCTATGCCGCTGTTGCAGAAGCCATCGCTCTCGGGCAACATCTGCGACTCCCCATGGAGCACGTTGTGGCAGCACTGCTTGGTGGAGCTGCAGGATCTTGGGCCCTGCAACACCGTTCAGCCGCCATGCTTTCCGATCAATACCCGCTCGGCTTCAAACTCGCGCTCCATCACAAGGATCTGAAGATCGCGCTTGCCGCGGCCAAGGAACAGCAGTTGGAATTACCGCTGACCCAATTGGTTCTCGAACAAGAGTCGGAGCTCATGCAACAGGGACTGGGGAACGCCGATGTGTCCGCGTTGAGGCGCTGCTACCCAGCTCACCCCAGTTAAGGCTGGAGCTGACTTTTGTCATCCACAACTCGCACTTGCTTGCTCACACTCACCACACCTTCGGGATGTACCAACAAGGCAGCCCAGGTTTGGATGCCCGGCTTGAACGGAGCCTGAACAGACTTAAACAGGCCGCCCCCGCCGAGCGGCTGGAGCTGGATGTCTGGACTCTCTTGCCCCAACACCTGCTCAGGGGTAAGCGCAATCAAACCACCCGCCATCAGAGCATCACCCAAAGGCTTGTCGACCACCACATCCACGTCGTACCGAGTTCCGGTGAGCACGATGTCGGGGATGAGCAAGCTGATCGGAAGCGGCTCCTTGGCACTGGTCATAACCGATTGATCGCTAAGAATTTCCTGATTGGCAATCAGGCCACTCTCAGTGGTCACCGCGAGACGTTGATTGGCATAAAAGGAATAACTCAAGCCGTCCTGCTGGCGTCTCCCAGTAACAGAAATCTGCATGGTCGAGCGCCCATCTGATGTGGGCGTGCCGGGCCTCACCGACCAGTTCAGCTGAGGGAAACGGCTACTGAACAGGCGGTAACGCTCCTCCAGACCACCAAATTGCTCAGGCGTAAACAGAGCCTTCAACGCTGCAGCACTACCTTCCGACTGATTGAGGGCGACTTCCAAGCGCTTACTTAAATCAAACGGAGCCTGGGTCACAGCCCGACCCGACAAGGGGAGTGCAAGGGCGGAGCCAAGCAGCAATGACACCAACGAGGCACGGAGAGCCCTAGACATAAAGACAACCCCAGAGTCCATCTAAGTTAGGGCGCTCTTTCTTTTCCCGCTCGACCTCATGCCTCGGCTTCTTGTTGCTGCCAGCGGCACCGGAGGGCACTTGTTTCCAGCCCTCTCCGTTGCAGATGCTCTGCTGGAGCCATGGAGCGTGCGCTGGGTGGGCGTTCCCGACCGCCTGGAGACAAGCCTTGTTCCAGGCCGCTATCCCCTCACCACCGTCAAGGCTGGTGGATTGCAAGGTCGAGGACTGCGCAAACTCATCCAACTGATCCAATTGCTGGCAGCCAGCGGCAGCATCCGCCGCCTGATTCAACGGGAACGCATCGATGCCGTCTTCACGACAGGCGGATACATCGCTGCACCAGCAATCCTGGCGGCACGGTGGTGCGGCATCCCCGTAGTACTTCACGAATCCAATGCCATTCCTGGCCGGGTAACACGCTTGCTTGGCCGATTTTGCACCCGTGTTGCCGTGGGCCTTGAGGCTGCTGCACCGCGCATCCAAGGCTGCCGAGCGGTGGTGACCGGAACCCCTGTGCGGGCTGCTTTTCTCCAGCAACAATCCCTACCCACGTGGGTCCCTCAGGGCAGCGGACCCCTGCTTGTGGTGATCGGCGGAAGCCAAGGCGCTCTGGGGCTGAATCGGATGACGCGCGAGCTGTTTCCTTCCTTACTCAGTAGCGGCTGCCGCATCGTGCATCTCACCGGCAGCAATGATCCCGATGTGGGTTGCATCGAACACCCCTTGCTGGTGGAGCGACCGTTCAGCGATGAGATTCCGGCCTTGCTCCAACACGCCGACCTTGCCATCAGCAGAGCCGGTGCCGGCAGCCTGAGTGAACTGGCCGTTAGCGGAACACCCACCGTGCTGGTGCCCTTCCCCCAAGCGGCCGATCGCCATCAAGATGCCAATGCCGTATGTGCTGCAGCGGTTGCCGCTGCCGTGATCGTGCATCAACACGACCCCAGCGAGACGACTCTTCGCGACACGGTCTGGCGCCTGCTCGGATCAAAACTGCCAGGCGGCGATCCAGGCGCTAATCCACTGCCGGAGATGGGGCAAGCGATGCGGGAGCTTGGCGTGGAGGATGCGGATCAGAAACTGGTGACTCTGCTCGAAGGACTGCTGAACTGAATACGCCTGAGAGCGCGAAGGATGCGTTGATTCCCCCGCCGATCTTGCAGACCAATGCGCAGCCAACGCTCCCCCAACCCTGCGAAAGAACGGCAATCCCGAAGCAAAACGCCGTCGAGAGCTAGACGCTCCCGCAGCTCCAGCAAGGACTGCTCGCCTTGGATCAGCAGGTAATTGGCAGCTGAGGGATAGGCCTTTAATCCAGGGATGGCCTCAAGTTGTGCCCGAAACCACGTGCCTTCTTTTTGCACCCACTGCTGAACGCGCTGTTGCCATCGATGCAAGCCAACCGGGTCGTTCATCACAGCCACTCCAGCAGTAATCGCCAAACCATTCACCGGCCAGGGATCTCTCCATCCATGCCATCGATGCAAACGATCGGGAGCCGCAACGGCATAGCCCAGACGCAAACCCGCAATCGCAAACAATTTCGTGAGACTGCGAATCACCACGAGATTGGGATGATCTGTCACCAAGGGCAGTAACGACTGACCTTCACCCCCTGGCACCAGAGGAAGAAAGGCCTCATCACAGATCACCAGGGAGTATCGAGCCAACAAGGGTTCCAGTGAACAACGGCTCCAAAGCTGACCGGTGGGGTTGTGGGGATTGGTGATCCAAACCACATCGGTCGTCTGCTTCAAGGCGCTCAATGGAAAGGGTTGCGGCCAACAGTTGCTCCACTCCAAGGGCAAAGGCAACTTCTCCATCGCGCCACCCCAACAAGCCAAAGCTCGGGAATAGTCGGCAAATCCAGGCTGAAGCAGAACATTGAGACCAGCGGCGGTTGCATCGCGAGCCGCCCATGTGAACAACTCAGCTGCCCCATTCCCTCCAAGCACCTGATCAGGATCCACCCCATGCCATGACGCGATCGCAGAGCGCAAATCGGTCTGAGCGCGGTCGGGATAATCACGCAGAGGCTGGCCCTGAATGGCAGCGGCGAGCGCTCTACGCAGAGCGCGAGGGGGACGGAATGGCACCAACGAGGCGCTTGCATCCAGCACCTGAGAGGGTTGCATCCCCAGCCGACGGGCTTCCTGGCTGAGATTGCCTCCATGGGGAGGAAGGCGGTTGCTCACGCCGACTTGTGCTGGATGTACCCATCCTGCCCAGCCATCCTTCAAGCCGTGCTCGACGAAGACCGAGAAGCCCGATACAACGCAGTACAACCAAGCAAGCCCACGTGTTGAACCCGTCCCGCTTGATGCCCTTGCTTGGTTTATGGCTGATCGCCAGCCCCCTGCAAGCCGAGAGCGTGGATGACCTCATCAAAGTGCTCCAGGAGGGTGATTGCCGCAACTGCCGCCTGGCCGATGCCGACCTTGTGCATGCCGATTTGCGCGATGCCGACTTACGCGACGCTCGATTGCAGCGAGCCAATCTTGGAGAAGCCCAATTGGACGGGGCTGACTTACGCGGAGCCAATCTCAGCTTCACCAGCTTGCGCGGGGCTTCCCTCCGTGGCACCAATCTTGAAGGCAGCATCCTGCATGGCACCGACCTGCGATTTGCCGATCTCAGTGGCGCTCGCCTGAGCCCCAACGCTTTAGAAAAAGCGCATTGGCAAGGCGCCACGGGAATCAGCCGTGACATACGAAGCCACGCCTCGCTGCACAATGCTGGCGTAGAAGCTTCACAATCAGGACGGTGGCCTGAAGCCGAAAAACTCTTTGGCGCCGCAATCCTCAGATCCCCTCAAGAGCCATTGAGCTGGGTCGCGAGAGGCATCAGTCGTAGCGAATTAGCCAAGGACGATCTCGCTGCACAAGATTTCCGGTATGCAAGCGCACTATTTAAAAAGGGCGGCAATCAAGAAGTTGCCAATCAACTTCAAACAGTGGCTGAAATGGTTCAAACGCGTCGGACAAAAACTCAGAAAAAACCTGAAGGAAAAGGCTGGGGCGGGCAATTACTAGGGGGCGTTACTGCAACTGCTCAAGCTTTAGCCCCACTTGCGATAAAAGCACTGATCCCTCTCGGCATTGGCTTTTGAAAGAAGTGTTTTAGACAATCAAAAGGCATCGTTTGACATAAGCTGACGAGCAGCCGGAAGAGACGGCTGATATCCATAGCCATAATTTCCTCCTTGATCATCACTAATTATCTTAGGAGTAACTAGAACAACAAGCTCTCTCTTCGCCCGATCACGAGTCGACTCACGAAAAAATTGGCCTATCAGAGGAAGATCCCCTAAAATAGGCCACTTACGAACTTGCTGAGCATCACGATCTGAAATAACCCCCGTCAAAATAAGTGTTTGACCATCGCGGACCCTTAGAGACCCAGTATCAAGCCTACGCACACTTAAAATACTTCTAGGACCACAACCCTCAACATTTTGGGTTCCAGTAACAGCAGCAATTGTAGGAGAGAGGCTGAAACTAACAAACCCATTATCATCAATTTTAGACACACGCGCGCCAAACGTTAGACCAGCGGTTCCAAGAATAGGCTGACAAGAATTAGGCGCACCATTCTGCCCCGCACTAACGGAATAATTGACTGTTTCTTGGGTGCCTACAGTCACGAAAGACTCGTTCGCCTTGGAGCGACCTATTGTTGCGGTCTGCAATGCGGAGTTTCCAACGCTGGTAGCTACATCAGCACCCCCAGAAATCTCAACAGGGTTTTCACTTAAAATCAGGGTAGGAGAAGCTAAAGTCTTGGTACTATTGGATATAATAATAGACCGAATTAAATCTAACAAATTATCCTTAGGGAATACATTCCCAGGGTTGATTCGACTCGGAGTTGGGCTCGGGGGAATCAAGCGATCGGCAATTTGCGCGTCCCGCCCGGACACAATCTCCCTCTGAAACTTGCCACTTTCAGCCCCTCCCGCGATCGCATCGAAATTAGAATTATTAGGGGGGAGCAAATTACCAAAAGCCCCAACAAGCTCACCTCTATCACTTACGATAAAATTATTACCGTAGCGAAAAGCAAAACTATTTGAAATCGCGGAGTCATTATCCAAAGAGACATCCAAAATCCGCACCGATAAAGCAACCTGCCTTTGGCGCAAATCAATTTGTCTCAAATACCCCTCAGCAAGCTTCACCAAGAGTGAATCTCCGATCAAGGTAATCGTTTGAAGCCTTGAATCAGTTGTACCGATCAAACCGACCAAAGGGCCTTGACCTGAAGAATAAGAACGTATCTCAATCTGTTCTGAAGTATTGGAAATGCTATTACTCGCGTCGCCAGACGCCTCTTCAAGAATAGATGTGGTTTTCAAAGGGACGGGCTCTTGAATACTTGCACCCAAGCTCCCCAAATATTTTGCCGCCGAGACTGCTGAAGATTGATTGAGTCGATACACCTTCGACATCTGAGGGCCAAATGTATTAGCAGAAACTTTTGATCCCACCATGAGAGTGCGACCATCTAATTTTCCCTGCAGGCCAGAGGCAAGCAGAACTCCATTGAGAGCCCTCGCATAGGACTCGTTCTGAAAAGCAATCGAAACAGGTCGGCTAGGTAAAGCAACATCCTTACTGCCTCCATCCTGTTCACCAACAAACACGAAGCCATAGCCCCCTAAACGAGCCAAGGCCATCAACGCATCCTTGGCAGGCGCATTGTTCAGAGTGAGGGTGACCGGCGGCCCGCTCACATTCACATAACTGCGGTTCTGCATCACCATCGTCCCCACTGCCATATCACCGAGAGGAGGCGCAACGGCGCGCGGGCGCAGAGGAGGGGCGTACTGCGTTTGAGGGACACGCCCCGGTGTATTCAGATTGAGGCGTCCCGTTTGCAATGTGGGAGCAACAACCAAACCTGGAAACTTGAGAATTAGATCCCGACCATCGGCGCTCACCACAGGATCTTTCAAGGGCCGACCTGGACTTGGCTTCACCTTCAACGCATAGGAGCTGCCGCTACCAACCAGAGTGGCGGACTGAATTCCAATCACAGGATCCGAAAGCCGCACCTGACCATTGCGGACCCCCGGTGCCCCCTGGGTCTGCAAACTTCCCTCCCAAACTTGGCCGTTCAGGCGCTGCTGCAGAAATGGCTGATCGCCAACTCCTTCAATAACAAGTTCCACGCCTTCATTGCCACGACGCAAACTCAAGTTCATGGAGCCCTGGCTCTGAGCTCTGATCGCCCCAGCACCTCCAAGCCCAAACATCACGTCACATTCAGCCAATGCAAGGCTGCCAATCAACGCCAATGGAATCAGCCGGGAGGGTCTCGAGGGCATTCCCACGCCTGATTCACAAACACTATGGGCGGATGGTATCGAGCGAAACCCTTAGGAGCCAGCCCTAAAACACAGCATTGAATTGATTCAGGATGGCGCCCTGACCTTGGACTGAGGCGCGGATTCCAGGGATTCTTTCGCGTCCTGATCCCCATCAGTTGTCTTGTCAAAAAAACTCAGCTTGAGCTTGAGCTCGGTCAACGGTGGCCCCTCAGGGGCCCCGTCAGCATTGGTCTCTAACGGAACTGCCTTGAGCTCAAGATCACTGGGCTGAACCAGGAGTTCCAGTGTCTCCATGGCACGCAAGAACTGCAGCACCCCTACATAAGGTCCACGCACCTGCAGCAGCACCGCCGTTTTCTCATACCCCTTCAAATCAGAAGGAGCACCATCCTCAGCTCCAGCATCCCCTTTTTGATTGTCTTGTCGGGGAGAATCAGTCACAACAGGCGCATCTGGGACGGGTTCATAGCGTTCAATCAACACACCGCTCTCAGCCGCGGTACGACTCAGCTGGGTGAGGAAGGTCTCGATCTCGCCGCGACCCGCCACCAAATTCACCACCAGAGCTTGCTGTTGTTCCGCCAACACAAGCTTTTGTTGCTCTTGCTTAACCCGAGCAGCAATCAAGGAAAGTGACTGCTGCTGACCTTTGAGCTCAGAGATCCGACGCGTCCGTTCCGCTGATGCCAACCAATGGGGGAGTCCAAAAGTTGCAAACAGCCCGGCACCTATTAAGACACCCATAAGCAATGGGGCACCAACCAACACCCGTTGCCGCGTTACATACTTTTGCCATGGGCTACCACTACCACTCAGGTTCGTCACAAGCTGACCCCACGTTCCTCAAGTAGTTGATATCGATACGCCAAGCCGACGGCCCCCAACTCCTGAAGTTGAATCAGAGATAGGCGAATCTTTGGATTCAGAGCCCACTCCACGCTGAAAGTCACAGCAGGAGCATCCCCGTCCTCTCTCATGATCTTCATCACCTTGACACCTTGTTGCCGAGTGATGGGCAGTTGAGAAAGTGAGAGCACAAGGGCATTGATGCGTTCGAGAGGCCCTGGATTATTTCCAATCTGTACCCGGCCTAGCAATTTAATTTGCGTCTCACCAACCAACAGCTCCTCCAATTGAATGCCCTCAGGTGTGATGCGTCTGAGCTGCTCCAACAGAGGAGATCCACCGCGGAAAGCCACAAGCTGTTGCGCGAAAACATCGGTTTTCTTATTCACCGAGGCGGTTTTACCCCTCAGCAGCCGCAACTGCGCTTCTGCAGCAGTGACGCGTTGTGCGACCGGCTCAAGCAACTCCAACTGCCGCTGTTGCTGCTGCCCCCTCCAGCTCAAAACTGCGGTAATCGCTACAGTAAGCAGAAGAAAAGCTCCACCCAGCAACGCACCTCGCCTCAGCAGAAAGCGGGTAGGAGCAAAAGGGACGGGTTGAGCAGACAGCCCCAACTCGATGCGCCGCTCCCGGAGCAGATCAACTGGGGCCCCTGCGCGTCCCCTCATGATCTGCTCTCCGCAGGAGGAGCCTTCAAGGCCAACTGAAGCAGTGACATCTCACCATCTGAAACAAGCGGGCCATGGAGACCAGCACCATGACCTTCCTTCCATCGTCCTTTCCAGCTCGGTCCAGCTGTAATCCACCAGCTGCGCATTGCATCCACCTGCCCTTGTTTCTGGTCCCATGCATCGAGAAGGAACAGCACCTCATCTCTGACAGACGGGAGCTGCGTGGCTTGCAACACAACATCAAATTCAGGCAGGCCCTCGCACAACAACACAAGACGCCAGATCCCTTCAGACTCAATCAGCCAAGCCCACTCTCCCTCCAGGGGTTCGTTGAGAGTCTGCAGTGCTCGCCATGCAGCAACCAAAAGCCACTCCGCTTGGCAGAGATTGAGATCTGCTGACGCCACCGTGTCGATCCAGGCCTGCAGGATCAACCGATCAGCTCCCACCACCATCGCCATATCCCTGTCTTTCAACGAAGTCCAAGCGACATAGGACTCTTGCCATTGCAACGGCCAGGTCATCTCGGGTGCAAGCGCTCGCAGGGAGGTGGCATCACCCAGACCAGCTGCACCCTCCAGCAGTCGCCAATTACATGTCGGCAAAGGCAGCAACAGTTCCAACTCCACACACACAGAGGCAATACCCTGTTCGATCAGCAGATCCGCAACCATCTCAGCCAGAACCTCCCGTTGGAGCGGCACCCCTCCCTGACAAAGGCCCGGAGGAAGCTCGGTATTAATGATGTACTGCTGCCCCTGATCCCACCACGCCAAACTCAGGACACGATCAGAAGCAGCAAGAACCACGCGCCGCCGAGTGACCAAGCCAGTGATCTGACCCAGCAAGCCATCCAGGGCCGGGAAGCGATCGCGCAGATCAGCCAGCTCCAAGTTCTATTCCTCGATGCGTCATGAAGGATGTGCAGAAAGCGTATCGACTACTTCCAGGGCGCGCCGCTTCCGATCGCCTCACTTAGATGGCGAAAGCCATGGAGATCGAGCTGGCTGATCAAACCCTCAAGGATGCGTGGAACCAAATCAGGACCTTCATAAATCCAACCGGTGTAGAGCTGCACGAGGGACGCGCCAGCAGCCATGCGTTCCCAGGCCGCCTCGGCTGATGAGATTCCCCCAACTCCTATCAACGGCAAAGCCGGCCCAGCGCTGGCACGCAGTCGCCGAATCACTTCCACAGCGCGGTAGCGCAAGGGATCACCACTCAGCCCACCAGCTTCTTCCGCAAGGCTTCGGCCGGTCTGCGCGATCAGCCGCTGTCCCAAACCCAGTCGATCAAGACTGGTATTGACAGCGATGACACCAGCCAAACCTTCCTCGTAAGCCAATCGAGCGATGCCATCAATGGCATCGTCCTCAAGATCAGGTGCGATCTTCACTAGAAGTGGTGGGCAAGCTGGCAACCGTCGCAGCCGCTCGACCAAGCGACGCAATTGAGTTGAATCCTGCAGATCTCGCAAGCCTGGAGTATTGGGAGAACTCACATTGATCACGGCATAGTCAGCCCAAGGAGCAAGACATTCCAAGGAAGCGGCGTAGTCATCAGGGGCCTGCTCCAAAGGAGTGAGTTTCGACTTCCCGAAATTGATGCCAAGCACAGCCGGACGATGGCCTGGCGCTGGCAACGCTTGCCGCTCAAGGGTCCGTTGCATCGCCTCTGCACCGTTATTGTTGAAACCCATACGGTTCAGGGCAGCCCGTTCAGCAGCGAGCCGAAACAGGCGGGGTCTGGGGTTACCGGGTTGACCATGCCAAGTAACGGTGCCCACTTCAGCAAATCCGAACCCAAAGCAATCCCACACCCCAGCCGCAACACCGTTTTTATCGAACCCCGCAGCCAAACCCACGGGATTGCTGAATCGACAACCAAACAGAACTTGCTCCAGCCGCAGATCCTGACGCTGAAGCTCCGTGGCAACGCCCTCCAATACGGATGAGATGCCAGGCCAACGGCGGCGCAGGCTTACCTGTGCGAGGGCCTGCAAAGCCGTCTGGCTGAGCTGTTCTGCATCCACCCCCTCATCACGGGCCAATTGCGGTCCCAACCATCGCCGATAAAAACCGGCGGTGGACAACACCCCGGGGGATGACGCATCAGCCATCTGGGCTCCTAGGTCTCTGTCGATCCTGCCGGGTCGCGTCGCAACCGCCAGCGATCATTCTCCACAGGCTCCACCATCCAGTCACGCCAACGCCAAGAACCTTGACGTTCTGACAAACGATTGAGGGGTTGTTCCACCAACTGAGCCAACTCAACAGCCGTTAACGCATACCCTCCGGAAGCCAAGCGATCAGCGAGTTCCATTCGTGTGAGCAACTTCTGCAAAGACACAGGTGCTGAATCCACCAAGGGCTGAGGTGGGGCCGCTGAAGGTGAAGCTAAAGATGGGGGTGTTTGCTTTCGTCCTTTGGAATAAGCCACTGCAATTTGATCCACCCTGTCGTTGTCAGGGTCTCCGCTGTGACCTTTGACATAGCTGAGGGGCACCTCAGCAAGCCGAGCCTGATCAAGCGCCTGCCAAAGATCCTGGTTGAGCACTGGCTTTCCTGCTGCAGTGCGCCAGCCCTTGCGCTTCCAACCAGCCATCCAACTGCCGAGTCCGTCGATGAGGTATTTGCTGTCGGTACGCAGAGTGAGATTCGGATGAAGTGGCAATTCAGCCAAGCGTTGCAAGGTGGCAAGCGCAGCCTGTAACTCCATGCGGTTATTGGTTGTAGCCGGATCCGCACCACCAAATTCCTCCACGCTTCCGTCTTCAAAGCGAATCAACGCACCCCAGCCGCCCGGGCCTGGATTGCCGCTGCAAGCACCATCCGTCGCTGCTGCCACGACGCGACCACGTCCATCAGGTTCCTCAGCCATTGATTCCACCACCGGATATTCGGTACAACAGGTCATTGTTCTCCAATTTGGAGCCCCCGTTAATGCGGCGAACCTACCTCCGGCGGCTCCTTCTGACCGGAACAGCACTGATGTTGGGGGCTAGTTTCTCTGCGCTGCCAGGGTGGACCCGTTCGTTGTTTGACAGCAAACCACTCAAGCAAGACCAGTTTGCGATCCTGGCCAGGGCCGTTGGCCGTGACGGTTGGAAGCTATTGGTCCTTGAGCAGATCAAAGCCCGTCCTCTTTGTTGGAAAGATCAAGCTGATGGACTGGTTGAGCCCTCGCTAAACGGTTTTGATTTCACAGGGATATGCAGCCGATATCTCGACAGCAATGGGTATTCACTGCGTACGGCCGGAGAAGACACACAAAAATCCGTTCGCTTACGCCTTCGGCAAGGGCGCAACGGGCTTGAGCTTCACGCTCTGGACCCCAACCGCAGTACTGCAGTCGTGGTGGCCAAGGCGAGACAAGCCAAACGCAACAAAGATTCTTTCGTCAAGCTCAAACTGGAACCGGGCTGGCAACTTGAGCGTCGGGCCTATCAAGGAAGAACCCTGAGCCACGTGTATTTCGCCCACAACGAATCGTTGAATCAATTGAGAGCGAAGGCTTCAAAGCGTCCAAGCCGTTTGCTTCGGATGTCGACAGTGGCCCAGGCACCAAGGGCACCAAGGTCCCCATCCAGTTATTCCGGTAAGGGGCCCATCCGCCTCGAAGTGATTCCATTCCGCCCATGAACGAAGCTTCAAGGACAGTTGGATGAGCGACAACTGCTATCACCCCAACCAAGCAATTCTGCCTATGTTCATGACGTGAGGAGTGCTTTACGCCTCTTTCAGGGTCGAAACAAGGAAAGACTCCTGAATGAGTTCTTCTTAAAAGACCTTGCCTTTGGCAGGGTTTTTTATTGTCGAAAAGCCGCGGCCATTAAGCCATAAAAAAGCCGGTTCAGAGAACCGGCAGAGAGGATTGAATGGGTAGAGACCTGTTTTTTAGAAGCAGGGGCTCCAACAGATCACTTGATTGTGACCTTGCCACCCACTTCTTCGATGGCCTTTTTCAAGGCTTCAGCGTCGTCTTTGGAGACGCCTTCCTTGATGGCCTTTGGAGCAGCCTCGACCATCGCCTTGGCATCACCCAGGCCGAGACCTGTGGCTTCGCGAACAGCCTTGAGCACTTTGATCTTGGCGGCAGCATCAAAGCTTTCCAGCACAACATCAAATTCGGTCTTCTCTTCAGCCGCATCACCACCACCAGCAGCGCCAGGGGCAGCCATCACTACACCAGCAGATGCAGCAGCGGACACACCAAAAGCATCCTCAATTTGCTTGACAAGCTCGGAAGCCTCAAGCAATGAGAGTGATTTCAGTGATTCAAGAATTTCGTCGGTTTTTGCAGACATGATTGGGAATCAGCAACAGATCAGGAAAAAAAAGTGAGGTCGAAGACGTTCAGCTTTCGCCGCTATCGGCGTGCTGCTTGAGCGCTCTTGCAAGACCGGAGGGAACCTCGTTGACACCCACAGCAACCTTGGTGGTAACTGCGTTGATGGCGCCGGCGATCTGGGCCATGAGCACTTCCTTGGAAGGAAGCTCCCCAATAGCTTTGATCTCGTCCTGAGAGAGAAGCTTGCCTTCAAAAAGGCCGCCCTTTGTCTCAGATTTTTTTGTCTCTTTCTGAAAAGATTGAACAGCTTTAACTGCACCACCAACATCACCCTTAATCAGGACGAAAGCGTTGGTGCCATTCAGAAGAGAGTCGAGGCTTGACCAGACACTGTCACCATCAATGGCACGACGCATCAAGGTGTTTTTAGTCACCTTGCAAACGCCGTTGCTGGCCTGCAGACGAGTCCGCAAATCAGACATTTCTTTGATGGAGAGGCCCTGATAGTCCAGGACCAGTGCCATTTCGGCCTCGCCAAGAAGCTTTTTAAGCTCCTCGACGATCTGTTGCTTGCTCTCCAGAGTGCGGCCCATAGGGATTAGATCGGAGGAACAAGCTGGACACGCGGGCGTTTCGGGGCTCCCGAGGGAGACGAGGCCGCGTGTCGATCCAACCCAATGGGAAAAAATCGTCGCATTTTCCTCGGCAGGACTTATGAAACATGCTCAACGCCGTTGAGATGGAACAACCTGCTGTCTTAGGCCGGGCGCGTGCCCGTGGACTGGCAATAGCCAGTCCACAAATTTACATCACTGTGTTCAGCCTTCCTGCTCGATGTCCTGCAGCAAAGCGATATCAACTTCGACAGAAGGTCCCATCGTGGATGTGACATACAGGCTTTTCCAGTAACGACCTTTAGCGCCACTGGGCTTGTTGCGATCGATGGTTTCCTGCAAAGTCTTGAGGTTTTCCAGCAAGGCCTCAGCAGTAAAACTCGCTTTACCGAAGCGAACATGCACGATTCCGGTGCGGTCTGCACGAAATTCAAGCTTGCCTGCCTTGAATTCTTGAATCGCAGACGCCAGGTCGGTGGTAACCGTTCCCGCTTTTGGATTAGGCATCAAGCCACGTGGACCAAGAACACGGCCCAACTTGGCAACCTTCGGCATCATGTCTGGGGTCGCAATGAGAAGGTCGAAATTCATTTCGCCCTTGGAGATGGCCTCCACAAGGTCCTCATCACCCGAAAGTTCAGCGCCGGCGGCCTTGGCCTCAGCAACTTTTTCACCGCGGGTAATCACCGCGATACGAACGGTTTGCCCCGTTCCCTGAGGGAGAGCCACCGTTGTACGCAGCTGCTGGTCGGTGTATTTGGGATCGATACCAAGGCGCACATGCGCCTCCATCGTTTCGTCGAATTTGGCTGTGGCGTTCTCTTTCACCAACTGAATGGCTTCAAGAGGCTGATAGGCACGGTCCTCGATTTTGGTAACGAGGCTGGCCAGGCGTTTGGAAAGTTTTGGCATGACAGGTATGGGGTTCAAGCGACGCTGAGGCCTCCCCCGAAATCAGTGAACGGAACAAACAATGAACGCAGAGCGTTCAGTCGCTAATGGCAACACCCATGTTGCGGGCGGTACCTTCAATGACGCGCATCGCCGACTCAACACTGGTGCAGTTGAGGTCGGGAAGCTTGGTCTTGGCGATCTCCTCAAGCTGGGAGCGATTGATGGAGCCAACACTGCCCTTTGCGGACTCACCGGAACCCTTTTGAATTCCAGCGGCCTTGGTAATCAGAACCGAGGCAGGCGGGGTTTTCGTAATGAAGGTGAAACTGCGGTCTTCAAAAACCGAAATCTCAACCGGTATCACGTATCCGGCCTTGTCCTGGGTACGAGCGTTGTACTCCTTGCAGAACGCCATGATGTTGACCCCATGCTGACCGAGGGCAGGGCCCACCGGTGGTGCGGGGTTGGCTTTGCCGGCCTGAAGGGCCAGCTTGATCACAGCTACGACTTTCTTGGCCATCGGCAAGCGGAGTTAAACATCTGCGGATCACCAACCCCGGGGGGCGGTACGGCGAAATGGCGGACCATCTCTAAGGCCGTCCTCCGCAGGAGACGGCCGCCGAATCAATCAGTTCTGTTTACTGATCTGAGAGAACTCAAGTTCGACCGGAGTTTCTCGACCGAAGATCGACAACAACGCTTTGAGCTTGCTGCGTTCTCCAGACACCTCAATCACCTCGCCTTGGAAGTCTTTGAAAGGACCGGCGGTCACCAAGATTTGATCGCCCTCTGCGAGATCGACTTTGACAACGGTCTTCTTCTCGGCTGCGCGCTTGAAAATACGATCCACCTCCTGACGACTCAGGGGACGGGGCTTGATATGGCCACGGGCCTTACCCGTGGCACGACGGTCTTCTGCACCAACAAAATTGATGACGTTTGGCGTGCTTCTCACCGCCATCATTGTGTCTTCGTCCAGGACCATCCTGACCAGCACGTAACCCGGGAACACCTTCTCCTCGGTTGATTGACGACTGCCGTCTTTTTTGACTTTGACCGCCGGCGTCTCAGGAATTTCGATCTCAAGAATGCGATTACTGACCCCAAGCGTGACGGCGCGCTGCTCAAGGGTGGCCTTCACCTTTTTCTCACAGCTTGAGGCCACCTGCACCGCGTACCAACGGGCGACAGATGTGCGTGCAGGCATCGACTCAAGCGTGCCGACCTCTCCCTCATTGGGTGCTGGCAGATCAAGCACCTCGGTGCTCTCCTGCTGGGTGGTATCGAGGTCAGACACGGATGCGGACGAACAATTGGGACAAATGCGATCTGTTGTAAGAGCAACAGATCAACGGAACACCTGAGAGGCGGCCCAACCGTAAAAACGGCTGAGGGCTGAAATGGCAGCGGCCGAGAGGCTCACCATCAAGATCACAGCCACTGATTCACTGAACAGTTGCTGGCGACTGGGCCAGACCACCAGCTTCAGCTCTTCGAAAGTGGCAGCCAAAAAACCACCCCTCCGGCCTGTTTCAGCCGGTGTTTGTGGGGAAACTGTTTCGGTGTCCTCGGAAGTAGGGCTGGTCACGAATCTTGCGATGCCGGAACTGACGCCGGTGCCTTGGGCACGTGACGGCAAACAAGCATCCTACTGGACGCTTATCAACACATCATTCAGCCTCGAATCGAAACGGTTCTGACGAGGTGACGCCTGAATACACCCGAACCGCCTGAGCCCCCTTAAACCGCTCTTCAAGCAATTCGGTCGCCAGCGGATTTTCAACGCGCCGGCGCAGGACTCGACGCAATGGTCTGGCGCCATATTCGGGTTCATAGCCCAAGGTCGCCAGATCATGCGCCACCGCATCATCCACACGCAGTTCAAGTCCTTGTTCAGAGAGCAAGTGCGCTAAATCGGCAAGCTGCAAACGCACAATCCTTTCCAGGTCTTCCACACCAAGGGGACGGAAGCGAACCACTTCATCGATCCGATTCAAAAATTCTGGTCTGAAATGGTGGGCCAACGCATCGTCCACGGCGGTATTGAGCGCCTGAGCGGCACCGGCCTCATCACCCGATTGCGCTTGTCGGGCCGAATCGAGAATGGCTCTACTGGCCAGATTGCTGGTCATCACCACCACGGTGTGGCGGAAGTCAACGGTCCTGCCCTGCGAGTCGGTGAGACGTCCATCGTCAAGAACTTGGAGCAGCACGTTGAACACATCCGGATGAGCTTTCTCCACCTCATCCAGAAGCAACAGCGCATAGGGGCGACGCCGAACAGCCTCGGTGAGTTGGCCGCCCTCCTCGTAGCCCACATACCCCGGAGGCGCACCAAGCAAGCGCGCCACCGCATTGCGCTCCATGAACTCACTCATGTCGAGACGAACGAGTGCCTCGTCCTCGTCGAACAACAGAGCCCCAAGCGCTTTTGCCAACTCGGTCTTACCCACACCTGTTGGCCCTAAAAACAAGAATGAACCCACCGGACGGCGTGGATCTTTCATGCCAGCACGGGCACGACGAATGGCCGCTGCCACAGCCTGGACCGCTTCTGGCTGGCCAATCACCCGTTCATCCAGACGCTGCTCAAGTTCCAACAGCTTTTGACGCTCACCAGCAAGAAGGCGCTGGATCGGAATCCCAGTCCAACGGGCCACCACATCCGCAATATCAGCCGCTTCCACCTGTTCTCGCAACAGGGCAGACCCTTCCTCCTGTGCCTCATTCAGCGACTGTTCAAGATCAGCGCGGCGTTGCTGTACGCGGTGCAACTGGTCGTACTGAAGACGGGCGGCCTCTTCCAAATTTCCGTCCCGTTCTGCTTCGGCAATCGCATGGCGAAGGTCTTCATCTTCCTGTAACAACTGACGCAACTCCTCCAGCTGCTCTCGTTCCGCCTGCCAACGCTCCCGGAGCTGACTCAGCCGGTCAGACGCCTCAAGACGATTGCGCTGGAGCTGAACCCGTTCTCCTTCCGGCGCCTGCTCCGCAGCGAGAACCGCTAGCTCCACTCGGCGTAGATCAGCCTCTGCATCCTCCACCACCTGAGGCTTGGACGTCACGTCCATTTTCAACTGAGCGGCAGCTTCATCGATCAAATCGATCGCCTTATCCGGCAAACACCGATCACTGATGTAGCGATCCGCCAACCTTGCTGCCGCCATCACCGCCTCATCGGTGATGGTCACCCCGTGATGCAACTCATATCGCTCCTTCAATCCACGGAGGATCTCCACACTGAGTTCAATCGATGGCTCCTGAATCGGCACCTTCTGAAAGCGCCTGTTTAAAGCCGGATCCTTTTCCACGGTGCGGCGATAGTCCTCTGGAGTGGTGGCGGCAATACAACGCAACTCCCCTCGTGCCAGGGCTGGTTTCAGCAAACTGGCCGCATCAGCACTGGATCGATCGCTGTTCACCACGGTGTGAAGTTCATCAATGAACAGCACAACGGCCGCTTCCGGATCGCTCACCTCATCGAGAACGGCACGAAGACGTTCCTCGAACTGACCGCGGAACTTGGCTCCAGCGATCAAGGCACCACCATCGAGGGCAACAAGCCGCAAGCCCTGCAGAGACTCGGGCACCTCACCAGCAACGATCCGTTGCGCCAGGAGCTCTGCGACCGCGGTCTTACCCACGCCAGGCGCACCAATCAAAACAGGGTTGTTTTTGCCGCGTCGCGACAGCACTTTGATCAAGCTGCGAATCTCGCCGTCCCTCCCGATCACTGGATCAAGCAGTCCAGCGGCCGCAGCAGCCGTGAGGTCGCGACCGTAGCTCTCCAACGCAGTCGGCTCGCTGATCAGCTCAACAGAGCGCTCCATCCCCTCGCCCTGCTGCTGAAGGGATGCAACCGTTTGACCTTGCTGAAACTGAACTGAAGGCTGCTGAACTTGAGGCTGCTGCGCTGGAGGCTGCTGCGCTGGAGGTTGCTGCGCGGTTGGCATTGGCGCAGGAACAGCGGAGGCTGAGGGAGATCGAGGCCTTGGTGAAGGAGGCGCGACCACGCTCGAAGGTGAGCGATCGGGAGCACGGGTCAGCTCTGCTTCAAGCAGATCGGCGGGCAGTCCAAATTGAGCAAACAACTCTGCACCGACGCGAGGGTCGCGCCCCATCGCGATCAAGAGATGGGACACATCGATCAAGCGGGAGCCCCAGAGTGAGCGCACCCGATCCGCCTCCTCCAACAAGGATTCGAGATCCTCTCCCACGAACAGATCCTCGCCGCGAGCCATGGGCTGCTCAGCCAGAAAGCCTTCGAGTTGATCAAGCAGCCGGTCAATCGGCAGTGGCAAGGCTCCAGCAACACGCCGATAGCGCTCGTCGCTAAAGAGCACCTGTAAAAGATGCTCAACATCGAGATCCTGATGACGCCAACGACGGGCCACATCTTGCCCAGACAGCAACAGCTCCCAAGCGTCGTCACTGAAGCGATCAGGCTCTGACGTCAGGCTGCTTACAGGCTCAAAGCTGGTGCGGGAGGTGGAAGTCATTGGGGTGAGGCGTAATTAGGCCGCGTCTGATCGGGAGGAAACCTGAATGAGTTCCACCTTGTAGCCATCTGGATCGTCAACGAAAGCAATCACGGTGTTGCCATGTTTCATCGGACCAGGCTCACGGACAACCCGCCCTCCCTTTTCTGCAATCGCAGTGCAAGCCGAATAGATGTCATCGAGACCAAGAGCAATGTGGCCATAACCATCACCAAGGGCATATTCCGCGGTGTCCCAGTTGTGGGTCAGCTCAAGAACGGTGTTGTCGCGCTCATCCCCATATCCCACAAACGCAAGCGTGAAGCGACCGGAGGGGTAATCCTTACGACGCAGCAGTTGCATACCCAAGACCTCGGTGTAGAAGCGGATTGATCGCTCCAAATCGCCCACTCTGAGCATGGTGTGAAGCATGCGCATGTTGCTGATTCCACCTGTTCTTTCCTCATGCTGCCAAAACACAAACAGACGTGGCAGGGGGCGTTCCATAGGATCTGTTCAGTCTTGTCTCCACCGCCCGTGCTCGATTCTCTCGATCTCGTCATCGACACCATCGTGGCCAGGGAGGTCTTGGATTCCCGTGGAAACCCCACGGTGGAAGCAGAGGTCTTGCTGGAAGGCGGTGCCAGTGGCCGCGCAATTGTTCCCAGTGGAGCCAGCACTGGCGCCCATGAAGCCCATGAGCTCAGGGACGGTGGCGACCGCTATATGGGTAAGGGCGTGACCAAGGCCGTGGATCACATCGAAGAGCGAATTGCGCCCGCGCTCTGCGGTCTGTCGGCTCTCGATCAGGGCAGCGTGGATGCAGCCATGCTCGAACTTGACGGCAGCGACAACAAATCCGGCCTAGGCGCCAATGCCATCCTCGCCGTGAGCATGGCAACGGCTCGCGCCGCTGCCAACGGGCTAGGCCTGCCTCTCTATCGCTATCTGGGAGGACCGATGGCAACGCTCCTTCCAGTGCCTTTGATGAATGTGATCAATGGGGGCGCCCATGCCGCCAACAACTTGGATTTCCAAGAATTCATGCTTGTTCCGCACGGCGCTCCCAATTTCAGAGAAGCGCTGCGGATGGGCACGGAAGTGTTCCACACCCTGAAGAACTTGCTCAGCGAACGAGGTATGAGCACCTCGGTGGGTGATGAGGGCGGCTTCGCTCCTGATCTCGGTAATGAAGAAGCCGGAGAAGTGCTGGTCCAGGCCATCGAAAAAGCTGGTTACAAGCCAGGTGAGCAAATTTCGCTTGCGCTCGACGTCGCGAGCACCGAGTTTTATAGCGATGGCCGCTACGCCTTCAGTGGGGGCAGTTATTCCAGTGCCGAGATGGTGGACCAGCTGGAGCAACTCGTGAATCGTTTCCCGATCATTTCGATTGAAGACGGATTAGCAGAAGACGACTGGGAGGGTTGGGCCCTACTCACCGAGCGCCTCGGCAAACGCGTACAGCTGGTTGGAGATGACCTGTTTGTCACCAATACCAAGCGCCTGCAACGCGGGATTGATGCCAATACCGCCAATTCGATCCTGATCAAAGTGAATCAAATCGGCTCACTGACCGAAACGCTTCAAGCCATCGACCTAGCCGGTCGGTCTGGTTACACCAGCGTGATTAGCCACCGAAGCGGAGAAACTGAAGACACAACCATTGCTGATTTAGCCGTCGCCACTCGCGCTGGCCAGATCAAAACTGGCTCGCTAAGCCGCAGCGAGCGTGTCGCTAAATACAACCAGCTTCTGCGGATTGAGGACGAGCTTGGCGATCAAGCGGTGTATGCCGGAGCAACCGGCCAGGGACCACGGGGTCGCGACTAACGCAAACCACCCCTTTTCCCTGTCACGGGACTCCAGCTGATCACAGGGTCACTGCTTGCGCGGCTGGCCCACGAGAGCTTTGCGCACCTCGATGGAGGGACTGCAGACAAGGTACAGACCAACGACTTAAGAAACATTTAGCGACTTCAATTTTCAACAGATAGCGGTGAGTTCGATCACGTCAGAGACAGTGAATTTAACCGCTATTCCCGCCTTGATTCAGCTGTCACAGTGAAAAACAAAAGCAATCACGAGTCGACCTGGCATTACAGGCTGAAGAAGGAATGGGACTGCATTGATGATGCCAACGCGTAAAACCTGGGAGCCACCAGCACGCTCAAGAACGACCGCTCAGAGACAAACAAGCTCAAATATTCGCCAACAGAGTCTTACGGGGCAAACTCAAATCATTCGCCCTAAAAGAAAAGAATATTCTTCAGGACGAACGATCAGTTCCTGACAAATTCTCAATCCGTCCATCCCGGCGAAGTTTCCCTTGCAGCTTCAACCAGCCCATCCCAACCGGAAGAGCCGCACCGAGGGGGAGCAATGCCCAGAGGGGTCTAGAGCTGGCACCCATCAAGGCCGCTGCCACCGCAAGGCCGCCAAGCAACACCGACTGACCGATCGAATGCTGCGCCGTCACCATTCTCCGGAACTGACGGTCTGATTCACCCATGCGGATCTGGAGTTGCAGATCCCCTTGTTCCAGCCGCTCCAGGCTTTCATCCAACCGACGAGGAATGCCTACAGCCCTTGAGCTCAGGGCTCCAACCTGACGCCCAAATTCATTCAAAAGATCATTGGAGCCAGATCCACTGGAAGTCATGAGCGGCAGCAGATAGGGCTTAGCAATCGCCACAAGGCTAAAGCCGGGGTCAAGACTTTTACCCACCCCTTCAAAGGTAGAAAGAGCACGCATCACAAAGATCAGCTCTACTGGCAAGCGGAACGGCTGCCCATACACCAACTCATAAAGATCGCCCGATAGTTTTTCAATCACGGAGCTACTGAACGGCGGAGTCAGCGCCTCCTTCAGCATGAGACGCACTAAGCGGCGCACCGGCCCCACATCAACACCCTTGGCGATCACTCCAGCCGCTTGCATCTCATCAACAAGAGCCGCAGCATCCCTCGCCGCGGCAGCTCTCACCATCCCCCCCAAACGCCTGCGTAAGCGCTCGGAGAGTTGTCCCATCATCCCGAAGTCGTAGTAAATGAGCGCTCCATCGGTCGCCACCGCCAAATTTCCTGGATGGGGATCGGCATGAAAAAAGCCATAACGCACGAGCTGCTGCAGGTAGCTAGCCGAGCCGATCTCCGCCACTTTGGAGGGATCAATACCAGCCTCTTGAAGAGCCGCACGATCGTTGATTTTGATCCCTGGTAAATAGTCGAGACACAGCACACGCCTGGTGCTGAGCTCCCAGATCACCCCAGGCACGCGGATGTTCGAATCATCCAGGAACTGCTGTCGAAACCTGGCTGCGTTCTGTGCTTCAAGACGAAAATCAAGCTCTCGGAGCAACACTCGTCTGCATTCCTGCGCCATTGCCACCCAATCACGCCCACGTCCCCATTTGGGATGACGTTGAAGCACAGAGGCCACCTGCTGCATCACTTCAAGATCCAGCCGAAACACACTCTCCAATCCGGGGCGCTGAATCTTGAGCACCACCTGGCGACCACTGCGAAGACTCGCGCGATGCACCTGGGCCAAGGAAGCCGCTGCGATCGGTTGCTCGTCTAAGTCAATGATTTCTGCACAGCGGGCACCAAGCTCCTCTTCAAGAACAGACTGGGCACGGTCAAAGGAAAAGGAGGGAACACGGTCCTGCAGTGCCGCCAATTCAGAAACCCAACCTGCTGGCAAGACATCAGGCCGAGCCGACAACAACTGGCCAAGCTTGATGAACGCTGATCCAAGGTGAAGCAGCTCCTGCGTCAGCCACCGTGCACGCAATTGCTGGCGAGCTGCACGACGCTCCGGAGTTGAACCGCCCGGATAGCTAAAAGCTCTGGCATCCCACCACAGGAACAACAGCAAGGTCAGAACAGCACGCCAAATACGGAGTCCCCGGAATGCTCTACGCAGCAGGGCCTTCAAGCGACTGAACAGGATCACGACCGCTCCTCTATGCGAATCCCCAGTTCAGCGACCCTGGCTCGCACCTGATCAATCTTGGTTTGCAAGCTCTCCTCTTCAACGGCTGAAGCAGGAGATGACTCCTCATCCACGCCCCGTCCACCTCCTTCTCGCTCAAGCCTCTCTGCTTCCGCCTTCACCTCTTCCTGAAACAAGTCCCATTCCTGGCGCACGCGATCGGGTGCGTCTTGTACAAGCACAGCAAATCCAGCAGCAGCATCGGCCACGCCGTGACCCATCCGAGCGAGCACACGATGCATCGCCGCTCTGAGCAGAGCATCTCGGGAGGTCATGGCCATTCGTCTCAACCTTCAAACTGTGGCAGATTCAGCCCCCGATCAGCGACGTTCGCTCAAGGAGCAGGAGGCGCATCCACCGGAGTCACGAAAAGTTCAGGCTCAGCCCGTTCGGGTTCGGCAACGACGGACTCCACCATGACTGGAGCTTCAATCTGCTCTGGAGCGTCGGTCGGCTGGGCCAACTCAGGGACCTCTGTCGGCAATGCATTGGGTGCATCCAAAGGCAGCTCTGAGTCCAGCAACTCAGCGGGAGCTTCGGCTCCAAACACAGTCGATTCATTCAGCGTTGGAATGTCCTCAATCGGACGGGGTGCATTCACGGCGGCTTGCTGACTGCGATCACGCTCAATTGCTGCCGCAGCGATGCGCTCTGCTTCCTCTTTGGCTTTGCGCTGCTCCAATTCCTTAGCGAGCTTGGCTTGCTTCAGCTCGTTGGCCTGTTTAGACGCTTTCGCATCAATCAATTCTTTGGCTGCAACATCAGCCTCAAGAGAGCCGGTCTCTCCATAGCGCAGCCGTAGGCCCTCAAGGCTTTCCCCTGGGAAGGCCCGTGCTCTAAAAGACTGAGGATCTGATTGCTCCAAGCCAGATCGAATCAAAACAATGCGCTGTGTGATGCCATAGCCGAGCGCGAAGCACGCCCCTGCAACCAACGGGCCAACCCAGAAGCGCGGACGAGTCGGACGCTTGGGCTTCAACGTGGAGGCATTGGTCTCAGCGGGCATTTACAGGTCCTCCTCAGCTCAACCATCCTCGCAGCGCTGTCCAGACCTCAGGTGGTGTAGTCGGCATTGATGCGAACGTACTGGTCGGAAAGATCACATCCCCAGGCGATTCCCTGACCTGCACCATCACCAAGAGACAGACGAATCTGAACCGTGTCATCCACGAGATAACGACTACAAGCGCGTTCACTGAGATACGCCGACGCTGCCGCACGGTCGAAAAGCAGTGGCTGACCTGCTGACATCAGCTGATGGGGGCCAATCCAAAGAGCCACCGCATCGGCAGAAAATGGAACACCAGCACGACCAGCTGCCGCCACGATCCGTCCCCAATTGGGATCCCTTCCATGAACTGCAGTTTTAACCAACGACGACCCACAAATCGTGCGCGCGATCTTTCGAGCCTCAGCCTCTGAATCAGTGCCCTCCACCTGGACTTCTATCAGGCAGGTGGCCCCCTCCCCATCCCGAGCAATCGAGCGCGCCAAATACTGGGCGACCAACGTCACCCCCTCCTCCAGTTCAGCGAACTGATTTGCTGGCAGCAGATCACCTGCCGCAAATGCCAAGAAGGTGTCATTGGTGCTGGTGTCGCCATCCACGGTGATGGAATTAAACGAACGATCCACGGCACGGCGCACTATCTCCTGCCACAGGTCACAGGGAACAGCGGCATCACAGGTGAGATAACCAAGCATCGTGGCCATGTTTGGGTGAATCATCCCGGACCCCTTCGCCATCCCACCTATCCGCACCCTTCGCCCACCGAGATCCGCCTCAAATGCAACCTGCTTCTCCACTAAATCCGTGGTCAGGATGGCCTGAGCAGCTGCAGCGCCACCCTCCGGAGATAAAGCACTCACCAGAGAGTCCACAGCGGCAAGAAGAGGATCCATTGCGATCGGTACACCGATCACCCCGGTGGAGCAAATCAAGACTTCGTCCTGGGAGCAGCCCAAACGATCAGCAACTGCTTGGGTGATACGGAGGCTGTCGACCAGACCCCGATCGCCCGTACAAGCGTTGGCCTGCCCGGAATTGGTCACCACAGCACGAACGCGACCAGAAGCCACCTGCAGACGATCCGCACAAAGATCCACGCAGGCGGCGCGGACCACAGATGTTGTGAAGGTGCCAGCACACAAAGCTCCTTCTGGTGCCAGCAAAAGGGAGAGGTCAGGTTTTCTGGATGGCTTGAGGCCAGCGCTTAAGCCCGCCGCTTTGAAGCCAGTGGGAGTAGTGATTCCTCCAGAAATTGGAGACCAGATCACAGATTGCGTCATTGATCAGGATGCAAGGCCAACCGTGCCGCTCGTTCTACGTTTTTACGACGGCACCGCCCGGCTCAGAGAAAGTCTGCAAGGTCATACTTTCTAGGGATGAAGCCCTATCCCTTGAGTGGAGACAACCGTTGGCAAGGACTGCAACGGCGCATCGGCCTAACCGGTGGGATCGCTAGTGGCAAAACCAGCGTGGGACGTTTTCTAGAACAACAGGGCATTGCCGTTCTGGATGCAGATCTCTATGCCCATGAAGCTTTGGCTCCGGGGACTCCGGCGGCTAGTGCGGTGCTAGAGCGCTACGGCGTAAAAGTACAGAGCGAGCTCGGTGAAGGCCTGGACCGTGCGGCACTCGGCTCCATCGTGTTCAGCGATCCACAAGAACGGACCTGGCTAGAAAGTCAAGTGCACCCTTTCGTGCGAGAACGTTTCGATCGGGAGCTTCAGAAGCACGCTGAGGAGAATCCGGTGGCTTTGATGATCCCTCTGCTATTTGAAGCCAAGCTTGAGAACCTTTGTTCGGAGATTTGGGTTGTGTACTGCACGCCAATGCAGCAAAGACAACGACTAATGCTGCGCAATCAGCTCAATCTTGAGGACGCAGAACAACGCATCAGAGCCCAATGGCCTATTGATCGCAAAAGTGAACTTGCTGACTATGTCGTTAACAACGGCGGCGTGCCATGGAGCTGGACGCCACAGGTCAATGAGCTCCTAAAACAAACTTCGCCGCTTTATTAATCAGCGCAACCCAACCAAAAACAGAGCGCAGCTAATTATATTCCAAACCCAAGGAAAAAGCTCCACAGAGAGAGACAAAATACCGACAAATCATGAACATCAAGCCTTACACCTCAGTCGGACCTTGTCACATCACATGTCTTGACCAATCCACAAAAACCTCACTACGTTTCAAAGTCTCCAAGCACCAATTGACCATGAAACGGTTGGTTTTCTCACTGGGATGGTCAGCGTTGCTGGTACTCACGACGCAATCTGCACAGAGCCAGCCAATTGAATATCAATGCTTCGAAAGGAGTACGCGACGTCCTGTAGCAGCAAGTCTTGTCGACCTCAGCACGCCTGAGGTGAGCTGCGAGCCCACCACTTTGAAAACCCCAAGCTTTGCAACCACCGAGCAAGTAAGCGGCGCCAAACAGAACCTGCCTCCTTCAGATCCAGAGGTCAGCTCCGGCCCCAGCCCTTACGCCAAGATCACCCCCGATCCAAAATCCGTGAAACTGTTTGTACGCGACAAACCCCTCGCGGCAAGGCGTGCCCTAAATCTGGCTAGAGGGGCAGCAATCCGGCTAAACGGCGGACTGAGGGTCTATCGGCCGGGAAGCTGCATGTATGCCAGTGCAACCAACAATCCGTGCCTAATCCATGCGGGTCCAGAAGGCTTTGAATTCAGCGTCCCCGGAGGATCAACCGGCTGGGAGCAGACCGGAGAAAACCCAACCGTGACAACGCGGATCCTGGTCGCAGCCGATGGCCGTGCATTACTACAGAGCGAACAATTAGAAGCCGTTATCCCTTGAGCTTTTGGCTGAGAATCTGATTGGCAAGTTTTGGATCAGCCTTCCCACCGGTCTTTTTCATCAGCTGGCCAACAAAGAAGCCCTGCAGTTTGTTTTTGCCCCCACGAAATGCCTCTACCTCATCAGGGTGAGCCGCTAAGAGCTCTTCCACGATCGCGGTGATCGCCGCAGGATCACTGATCATCCCCAGTCCACGTTCATCCACAATCGCCTTAGGAGAACCACCCTTTTCCAGAAGCTCGGGGAGAATCTCCTTTGCGATCTTGCCGCTGATCTTGCCGCCATCAATCAGCTTGACCATCTCCGCGAGCTGTTCAGGACGAAAGGCCAATTCAGCGAAGGTCAGGCGATTGCTGTTGACGTAAGCCGCAATATCACCCGTAATCCAATTCGCTGAAAGCTTGGCGTCTGCCCCGTCAGCCACGACGGATTCGAAATACTGCGCCATTGAACGTTCGTCCGTCAGCACACGCGCGTCGTACTGCGATAGCCCAAGAGCATCGGCATAACGATGACGCTTGGCCGATGGCAGCTCAGGCAATTCACTCCTCCAAGCTTCTCGCTGAGCAACGCTCACCTCAATCGGGCCAAGATCCGGATCGGGGAAATAGCGGTAATCGCTTGCTCCCTCTTTGCTTCGCATGCTCTTGGTGAGCTGTTTGCTCTCGTCCCAGAGGCGCGTTTCCTGAACGATCGGCTCTCCGGTTTCGTAGGCCTTGATCTGACGCTGAATCTCGTAATCGCAGGCCTTCTGGATGGCAGAAAACGAATTCATGTTCTTGATCTCCACCTTCGTGCCGAAGGGTGCATCAGGCCCTCGACGCACGGAGATATTGACATCGCAGCGCAGGGAGCCCTCCTGCATATTTCCATCGCTCACACCCAAATAGCGCATGATCCGACGGATCTCAGAGGCATATTCAGCCGCTTCCCGGCCGCTGCGCAAATCGGGCTTGCTCACAATCTCGGCTAAAGCCACACCCGCTCGGTTGTAGTCCACCAACGAATGCGTAGAGCCCGCCAGGCGATCACTTCCGGCGTGCACCAACTTGCCGGCATCCTCCTCCATATGCAGGCGCTCGATTCCGATCTTTTTCAGATAGGTGTCTTTCCCTTTCTCTGCAACTTCCACCTCGATCCAACCTTCTTCTGCAATAGGTTGATCGTATTGAGTGATTTGATAGTTCTTAGGGAGGTCTGGATAGAAATATTGCTTGCGATCGAATTTGCAGTTCTCAGCAATATTTAGGTTCAGTCCCATCGAAGCCTTAACGGCGTACTCGAGCACTTTTTGATTCAACACTGGAAGCGTCCCAGGAAGACCACACACCACGGGATCGATATGGGTATTGGGGTCATCCCCGTAAGCAGTGGATGCGGAAGTAAAAATCTTGCTGTTGGTACCCAACTGCACATGGGTCTCAAGACCGATCACGGCCTCCCAAGCCAATTCCGTTGCTGCAGGTGCTGCCATCAGCTTTGAGCGTTATCAAACCACCCCAATCCTATGGAAGAGACGGAGACGCCATCCTGTTGAGAGAACTTCGGCGTGGTGAAGCTGCTGAATCAATCATGAGCAATGAGCAAGTGCTGATCCTTGGCGGCGGACTCATGGGCCTGGCAATCGCCCATCAACTGGCCCGGCGCGGACGTTCCGTGACCGTGCTGAGCCGGCGGCGGAACGAAGCCGCCGGGTTTGTCGCAGCTGGAATGCTGGCCCCCCACGCCGAAGGGTTGACTGGCGATCTCTTGCGACTTGGCCAACTGAGCCTGGAGCGGATTCCCCGCTGGGTGGCACAGATTGAAGCCGACAGTGCGCTTCCCTGCGGCCTGCGCGCCACAGGAATTGTTGTGCCCTTCGAGGATGCAAAGGAGCGAGATCGTTATGCGACCGCCGCCTTTGGCGAAGCCCTGAACAGAGAACGCCTCGAGCAGCTGCTACCTGGCATCGCACCGGCTTGGAAGGCCGGTCTGCTTTTTGACCAAGACGGGCAAATCGACAATCGCCGCCAACTCATGCGCGCCTTAGAGAGTGCTTGCGTAGACCGGGGCGTGAACTTTCAGGAAGGGGTTGAGGTTCTCAACCTGATGAAACATGACGGTCGCCTTCATGGCGTTCGAACCCGTGATTCAGAAGGACTGCTTTCGACTCTGAAATGCACAACGGCCGTTCTATGCAGCGGAGCCTGGAGTGCCCAGCTTCTTCCTGAATTGCCGGTGTTTCCAGTGAAGGGGCAGATGGTGTCTCTACAGACCCCAAGAGGCGCCCTGAGGCACGTGATCTTTGGGCCAGGCACCTATTTAGTCCCTCGGGAGGATGGTCTGGTGGTCGTAGGAGCCACCTCAGAACCAGAGGCTGGCTTCAATGAAGGGTTGACGCCCCAAGGGCAACAAAGTCTCAATCAAGGGATCGCTGCGCTGCTTCCCGATGCTGTGAACTGGCCACCGATGGAGCGTTGGTGGGGGTTTCGTCCCTGCACTCCGGACGAGGGCCCACTGCTGGGGCAAGGCCCAATCCCTGGGCTTTGGCTGGCCTGCGGCCATCACCGCAATGGCGTATTGCTAGCAGCAATTACAACAGAGCTGTTGGCTGACGCCATCACTAACCAAGCCACAGGCTCTGAAGCCAAAAGGATGCTTCATGCGTTCCGCTGGGACCGTTTTGGTGAGTAAGTCACTCAAAAAAGCCCCCGAGCAATCATCCCGAGGGCAAGCAAACAATCCTGAAACCGATGAGAGCAGAGCGCTCAGCCCTCGACGCGCCAGGTCTGATCAGAAGGCGTCCAATCGCTCAATTCAGAGGGATTGAACCAAAGCCCAATCTCAAATTCAGCAGTTTCTGGTGCATCAGAACCGTGAATCACATTGCGGCCAATGTTGATGGCCAAGTCGCCACGAATGGTGCCAGGCTCAGCCTCCAAAGGCTTAGTGGCGCCAATCATTTTGCGAGCGCTGGTGATCACGCCATCGCCCTCCCAAACCATGGCCACTACAGGCCCTGACGTGATGAAGTCCACCAAACCACCAAAAAAGGGGCGCTCTTTGTGCACTCCGTAGTGCTGTTCAGCCAGCTCACGGCTTGGGGTGAGCTGCTTCAGCCCCACCAGCTTGAAACCCTTACGCTCAAAGCGACCCAGGATCTCTCCCACAAGTCCACGTTGCACGCCGTCGGGTTTGATAGCAATAAAAGAGCGTTCGGCAGCCATAACGTTGAAAAAACCGTCGCCATCGTCAACGCCAGATGCCCTAATTGGCAAGCGCAAAACTGGCAATGGGGATGAAGCTCCTTAGATTTCCACCATCTGATTGATCTCCGTCCCCATGGTGCTCGCCGATTCCATCACCTGGACGGGGAGCGATAGCGCCCAGCTTTATGGGCTAGAGCGTTGGGGTGATCCTTATTTCTCAATCAATCCACGCGGGCATGTCAGCGTGCAGCCACGCGGAGACCGTGGCGGAAGCCTTGATCTGATGGAGCTGGTGGCTGGCCTGCAGGACCGCAGCCTTGGACTCCCCCTCCTGATCCGCTTCGACGACATCCTTGAAGACAGATTGGAACGCCTGCACGCTGCATTTGAACGGGCGGTTACTCGCTACGACTACGAGGGGCGTTATCAAGGCGTCTTCCCCGTGAAGTGCAACCAACAGCGCCACGTTGTGGAAGAGCTGGTGACCTGCGGAAGGCGCTGGCATTTCGGTTTAGAGGCAGGCAGCAAAGCCGAACTCCTGATCGCTCTCTCTTTGATGGACGACCCTGAGGCCCTCCTGATCTGTAACGGCTACAAAGATCAGCGCTACATCGAAACCGCGATTTTGGCCAGACGGCTTGGCCGAAGGCCTGTCGTGGTGATCGAACAACCGGACGAAGTGCAACGCATCATCGATGCAAGTCAGGAGCTTGGAGCCGCACCGCTCATTGGCATTCGCGCTCGGCTCTCCAGCCGAAGCACCGGACGTTGGGGTAGCTCTGTAGGGGATAAGGCGAAATTTGGGCTACCTGCTCCCGAAATCATTGGCGCAGTTGAGGCCCTACGGGACGCAAACCTCCTCAGCGAACTGCGCCTGCTTCATTTCCATGTAGGCAGCCAAATCAATGACATCGTCGTCGTCAAAGATGCCTTACAAGAAGCATCGCGCCTGTATGTGGAACTGCATGCCCTTGGTGCCCCGATGGGCTACTTGGATGTAGGAGGTGGTCTCGGAATCGACTACGACGGAAGTCGCACAGCCACGGCAGCCTCGACCAACTACTCCCTGCAGAACTACGCCAATGATGTTGTCGCAACCGTGAAAGAGGGGTGCGAACCCAACAACGTTCCCGTGCCAACGCTCATCAGCGAAAGCGGTCGAGCAATCGCGAGTCATTTCTCAGTGCTCGTATTCAACGTTCTCGGTAGCGGTGGCCTGCAACAACCAACACCTCCCATTGAACGAGATGAACCCCTGATCGTTCGCAATCTGCGCGAAACCCTTCAAGGCATCGAAGCCTTACCCACTGAAACTCCTGTTGACCCATCTCGCCTGCAAGAAGCCTGGAACGATGCGCTCAAGTTCAAAGAAGACGCTTTAGCAGCATTCCGGCTCGGCTATCTGAGCTTGAAAGAACGAAGCATGGCAGAACAACTCACCTGGGCATGCGCCAGGGCCTTGCTCGATCGTCTACACGATGTAGCAAAACTACCCGACGACCTCAAAACCCTGCCGGCTGTCTTGGCAGAGACCTACTACGCCAACCTTTCGATCTTTCGCTCCGCTCCAGATACCTGGGCCATCCAACAACTCTTCCCCGTGATGCCGCTGCATCGTCTCAACGAACAGCCCACACGTCTCGGACATTTCGCCGATTTAACCTGCGACTCCGACGGCAAGCTCAATCGTTTCATCAATGATGGACAAAACAAACCTCTCCTTGAACTCCATCAGCTCAAACTGAACGAGCCATATTTGATCGGCATGTTTTTAGGTGGTGCCTACCAAGAGGTAATGGGCAATCTGCACAATCTGTTCGGAAGCACCGATGCCGCTCACATTCGCCTGGCACCTGGTGGCGATTACCAAGTGGATCATGTTGTGCGTGGCGACACCAACGCCGACGTGCTGGAAATGATGGAACATGACCCAGATCAGCTGCTGGAACGGTTGCGCATGGCCAGTGAGAAAGCAATCAGCAGCGGACAGCTACGCATCAGCGAAGCAAGGCGGCTGATGGATCATCTCGAAATCAGTTTGCACCAGAGCACCTATTTACAAGGCTGAGCGAAGACTGTCAGTTCGACGATCTAGATCGCCTGCAACAAGTCCGGAAAATAGTTTCGAAGTACAAGTGAAATGTGTTTATCAGCGGTGAATGATCCATCGTCTGCCATAAACCCAGTACAAAGCAAAGTAGTAATGGAGACCCCTCAGTTTCATTGCGTTGAGCTGGGTCGAGGAAAGAAGAATGAATTGCACCAGGCTTATTCCAGCACGATCACTTGATTAGGAGAATGGGAGGATCACGAGGGCTGTCGAGCAACTATTAAGAATGGGGGGTTGTTTAGAGAGTTCAACATCTGCAGTTCAGCCAAGGATGTAACAGCAAGATGCCCGATCTCAGATCCTGATCAAGAGCAACACCCAAATCAACTTGCAGAGCACATGAAGGCTCTGGTCCCAGGCCAGAGTGAAGCGATAACGACCTTTCAACCAATCAAGGATGGCGTGCATCAGCGTTTCCAGAGCTCCAAGCAAGGGGATCCCAGTCAGAAGAGCAACAGCAAGCCCGTGGGTTGCAGCATGAGAAGCCAGCCACCAACTCCAATGCAGCGTGCGGTCGCGTCCTGGAATCTTCTCAACTGCCATGCGGTCGCTCTGCAGCACAAAATCGCAGACGAAATGAGCAAGCACTAACACGATCAGAAGATTGAGTGATTCCAACGCAGATGCCGACTAAGGCTGCAGCCGCTATAGCAGAAGAGGCCGTTCAAAGATTGCAGCATGGCGGGCGTCCAACCCCGACTGAGTGAGCTGCTGGTCACTCACTTAAAAGAGCTCAAGGCCGTATCCCAGCTTTACGACAGCGGGGATGTTGTCATCGAAAAGCAGAAAAATGCGGATGAAATCCTGCTGGTCATGAGTGGAGAGCTCAGCGTGGAGATCGGCCTGCAACGGGAGCTAGCCCGCGTCAAAGCGGGGGAAATGCTTGGGGAGATGGGGCTATCAGGCAATAACCGACACTGCGCAACAGTTCGAGTACACCGAGGTCCCGCAGAAATTATTCGAGTCAACGCGGATGCCCTGCTTCGCTTAGCCCTCTTTGATGGCGATCTTGCGTTGGAAATGCTCGCCCTAACCAGCGCCCGCTGCAAGCAAGGCAATCGGCTCATCACGCTGCTGTTGGACTCGATCCAGGCTCTCTCTGAAGGCAACGCAATTGAACTCCAAACATGTCTGAACCAATTACAAGCCGAAGCAGGTTGTTTCCGGACTGCCGCCAAACAATTAGCAGGAATCGAGGAGCGTTGTCACCAGTGAGGCTCTAACGACACATGAAACCTGTGCGTGGGGTCAAACATTGGCTCAAAACAAATAGCGCCATCCTGATCCTCAGCGGAGGAATCGCGATTGCAGGCGGAGTCGGACAAGACGCAATGCGTCAAGGGGAACTGTGGCTCACGGACTGGGCACTGGAATTTTCCGGTCCTAGAAGGGTGCCGAACAAAGTGATGATTGTCGCCATTGACGATTTCAGCCTGCAACAGGCAGACAACGCGGATCTCAGCGATGACACGGCACTTCAAAAATTGCGTGAATGGCCATGGCCTCGAAGCACCTACGCACTGGTGCTGGACCGCCTGATCGATAGCGGGGCCAAAACAATTGGATTCGATTTGTTATTTGATACTCCAAGTAGTCATGGCATGGAAGACGACGCTGTCTTTGCTGCAAGCCTTCAACGTCACGTCAACAGCGTGGTTTTAGGTGTTCAGGCCCTGAGCAGCGAAGGACCTGTCGCCGGTCTTTCTTTGCTTGACCTCACCCCGACGTTGAAAGACGCACATCCTTTGATCAGACGTGGGCTACTCAATGGCCGCCCAGATCCTGATGGTGTATTACGCAAACCCCCAGGCATCACCAGCCTGAATTTACGCAAGCAACTTGGACCAGCTGTACCGCCAGGTATGGCATCAGAGATTTTGAAAAAGCCACCGGCAAATCCAAAAACAGGAGTGCCACTGCTGGCACCTTATGGGCCACCGCGCACCATCCCCACACTTTCGATCTGGGAATTGCTTGAGCCAAAGGCCTATGCCGCACTCCAACAATCAGGAAAACTCCAAGATGCAGTAGTGCTGATAGGTCCTACAGCAGCAGTGTTTCAAGACCTTCACCGCAGCGTCTTCTCAGGCGCCGTGGGGATGCCGGGAGTTGAACTTCATGCCACTGAGGTTGCCAACCATCTTGAAGGTCGCAGCCTCCAATTTGTGCAACCCATCCCTGGTTGGAACCTCATCCTCGCGGCCCTCACCTGTGGTTTGGGACTTGCCATCAGCGGTTTGGAACGTCCCTTGCAAAGATTGGGCATTTCGGCGGTCGCAACCGTCGGATCGCTCCTCATTGGAGTGGTTTTGATCACCAAAGCCTGGGTCGTTCTTCCACTCGGAAGTATCGCTTTAACCATCCTTGCCACAGGAATCGTCTCCAGCGCTGATGCAACTGTGAAGCTGCAATGGCAGCGCCGACGACTTCGCAACACACTGGGACGCTATCTGTCCCCAGCAGTTGCCGCTGAAATCGCAGACCAACCAGACAATGCCGATGTCTTACTGCAAGGTCGGCTTGTCGATGTAGTGGTGCTGATGAGCGACATCCGTGGATTCACAGCTTTTACGCAAGCCATGACGGAGAAGGGAGAAGTCCACGGACTCGTGAACCGACTCAATACCTATTTCAGCGAGATTGTCGATGCGGTTCATGCTCAGCAAGGCACCGTTGATAAGTTCATCGGAGATGCAACGCTCGCCGTCTTTGGTGCTCCACTCCAACGCAGCTGCGCCGCGAATGCAGAGGCTGGTATTGAGACCGCGATCGCCATTCAGCAACGCCTAGAACAACTGAATCAGGAGTGGATTGCGAGTGGACAAGAGCCCTGGGCACAAGTGATTGTTCTCAGTTATGGGTGGGTCGTGAGCGGCAATATTGGAAGCAGCACTCGCATGGATTACACGGTGATTGGAGATGCGGTGAACACAGCCAGTCGTCTCGAACAAATCGCAAAGCAATGCAACCGCACAATCGTGATGAGCGAAGCCGTGGCGGAGCTGCTCGAGAATCAATGGCCTCTGGACGATCTCGGTAAATTTCCGATCAGAGGACAAGAGCCTCAACGTGTGTTCGCCCTAAAAACCGCCACCAATGCGTTGCGAAAGCCAGGCACTCACACCTAAGCGAAGGGCAGCGAATAAAAACTGATGTATTTGCGCCTAAGCCAGCAGGCAACTGGAGAAGCTGCATCAACAGCGACGACATTGAGTGATTGACCTGCAAATCAATGCTGAGGGAAGACATTTAAAAAGAGACTTAGCCCATGACGTCAGTGATGGCTCCGAGATAGGGCCCACTCATCAGATGACAGATCAAGGACAGATGCCGCAAAGTTCACATGGTGATCGGTGATGCGGTGAACACAACTCAACGCCTCGAACAAACTGCAAAGCATTACAACCAGAGTGCCCCTCAATTCCGACGCAAACCCTCTGTGGGAAGGACAATGATCCCCTAAAAGATCCTAGGCAATTCTCATAAACCTCTCAGAGAAGACTCCACAATATTTAAGCAGCCACTCATCCAACCAACTTACTGTCACGATCGTTATTTTACGGCAGGTAAAAAATATGAATTGGCGGCAAAGTTTGTTCGGCTTATTAGCAATTTCAGCACTGACCGTGCCTGCTGCTGCTGCACCATTTCAAAACGCCAAGATCAAGAGAATCTTGGACGGGAAGGAAGTCTTTATTAACAAAGCACCCGCTCAAGTAAATCAAACTGCAGGTAATGGTCAGGAACTCAGTACGGGGAAGAGTCGAGCGGAGCTGCTGTTTGATCGCCGTGCCCTGGGATTTCTTGGAAATAACAGTCTGATCAAACTCGGAGAAGAGTGCTTCCGGCTCGACAAAGGCCAGGTTCTCATTAATGGGCCGCAAAACAGTTGCCTGGGAACCAAGGTGCTGGGAATTCGCGGCACAACTTATGTTCTGAGTGCCCTGGATGAAGGTGGGTATCGCCTTTCTGTTTTGAGTGGCGAAGCAATCATCTCCGATCAAGGATTACAAGAAACCGATCAAAACAGCCCAGACATTCTTGAACAGTACCCCCGTCTCAACCCTGTGATCGGCTTTGGCTCAAGTGCCTGGGGCAGCAATGCCAGTGGGAGCACACTCGGGCAGGCGGCAGGTCTCATCCTTGGGGAAGCCTCTTTCTTCTTACCTCTCCGTCAAAGCGAAGGCAGCAAACTTCTTTATAATTACTCCACAGCAAGCAGCAATTTCGATAGCTCCTGGGGAGCGAGCACTGAATTCGGATACAAGTGGTTCAACCCAAACAATCGCAGTATCAGCTCACTTCTTGTTGGCTACGACGCCTGGGAAACGTCTCAATGCGTTCATTCCCAGCTCGCCCTCGGAGGGCAATGGCAGAAAAAACGCTGGCAATTTGGTGTCACAGGGGGGATTCCTATTGATGATTGCGAAAACAACCTCGGATTTGCAATCGGTCAAATAGGAGTTCCCATCATCGATCTTGGTGAACAATCTGTTCTTCTCTCTCTATCTCCCTATGTGATGCATGGAATCGGCAACACCTATGGCGGAGGCAGAATCGGACTCAACGTTCCCGTCGGCGAGAGTGTCAGCCTCTCGGCTTATGGTCAATACGACGAGCTCCTTGACACCGTCATCGGCGGGCAGATCAGCTATCGCTTCGGCACCAACGGAGGATTCGTTAACGACCCCAACATTCAGCCCACGCGGACTACCCCAATTCCCTGGCAATCAGCTGAATTCAATGAATTCAAAACAGGTCGTCCAATACAGCTGGCGTTAGGGGGTGATGCGTCCATGGTCAGACCACTCATCACAACAGCGTCTGGCGCTCTGGCCAATGAGCCCTCGGATCAGGAATCAGGCATTACCCTCCGATCCGGAGAAGAAGCTGTTTTTGATGCTGATGGAAATCTACTCAGCCGTAATGCAATGTCTCGAGAACAATTTGCCCAACTCGTGCTCGACAATATGAGCGGGCAAAACCTTTTGCCAGAAAGCCACGTCATCGGCTTGATCTATCAAGAGCTCTATGGCTTGCCGAATCAAGAGCTATTAGCGATTCTTGGATCAGATTGGCTTGTTGCAGCACGCAAACCTTATCCCCGCCTACGAGGCGCTAATAGCCTCGTCGTACCCGATAACAAGTTACCGAAAGAAGAAGAAGAGGCAGAAGAAGAAGAAGAAGAAGACCAGGCTGTGACTACGACCTACGTTTGCCAAGCAACCGCTAACGGCTACTTCCCTGATTTCGTACCTTTAAGCGAAGCAACACGATTCGTAGTTACAGAACCTAGCGAACCCTCATGCCAAAACTTTCCCGTTGTTGATAGCAATGGCACAGCTATCAGTACATCACCGGTAGTGATTTCCACCTCGTCTTCTGAAAGCTAATTCCCGTAAACCCCTAGCATGTCAAAGCCTTATGCAACAGAACAGGCAACTTAGAAAAAAGAGTAATCAGCCCATAAAATCCACTTCATCTATTTAGCGCCACTCGCAAGTATTAATCTTAAGGACAACAAGCATTAGAGACAAATCATTCGCGCAATGGCACCGCCGTGGCCCAAGTCTCTAGACCCCATGGTCTCCACTGGAGGATCCATCCCTGCGGCAAATCCACCACCAGGGATTGACTCCCTCTCTGTGAAACAACAACAGGTGAACCTGGCAACCAAACGTGGCGCTCCACCTTGGGTTGATTGGGGCACAGCTTGAGTGTTTGAAAAAACGACACTCCTCGCAAGCCCCTGTCTTGGCCAGAAGCCAATTGAACGCTCCAGAACTGATGTCCCTTCGATTGCACACGAGCGTCAAGCTTAAGCCGACCTTTCGATCCAAATCGATTGCAATTGTCTGTGGTTGTGATCCCAGCTCGAAGCTCAAGCGAACCCGGAGGAACAAAACCGGGTTGAGAAAGCGATTGGATTAAGTACCTCTGCTGATCCGGATGCTCAGGCAAAAGCTTGTGCAATTCACACCGCACGATCTGCGAGCGAGGGCGTGGGTCATAAGGCAATCCGCCAACCACATTCATGATGGCTTTTCTCTGTTTGGACTTGGGACAGTCCAACGCAGCTCTCTTTGAAGACTGATCAACATGTCCTTCAGGGCTCTTAGCCGAATCAGCGGGGGCAGCTGATAAAGCCATCCCGACTATTCCTACGACGAAAGCGCAAGCAAGAAACATTTTTTTGCCTAAAGCATAGATTCATTAATCATCATTTGTTAACCAACAAATCCTGTCATAACAAGTTTTCCGAACACTGTGATCAACATCACAGCTTCTCTTGACTGCTGTCATCGACTCCCTCCTCATCGCAGGCAATGCTGAACTCATCAACAGGAAATTCTTTCAAAATCTTTCCTCTCCAACACATCCTCACCTGCACAAATCCATGAATAAGACACTCACTCTTTCTTTTTCCACCGCCGTAATCATGGCCTCGTTCCTGGTTGGCAATGAGGCCGTGCTAACAAAAAAAGCTCAAGCCGGTTTATTGAACGCTTTACTCAAACATAATTCTGTCCAAACAGGCCTCAGACCTAATGTAACTTGCATGGCACTTTTACCACAGTGCGGCTACAAACCAACTAACCAAAAAATTCGACCGGAACGAGTTCGTTATCCACGTCCAACAAACACAACACATCCTGGCCATGACATTCCTGGTGGCCCTGTTTTCTGTATCACTTCTCCCTGCCCAAATCAAATCCCACAACCGACCCATGGTTACGGCGGTGGTGTTATTCCCATTTACCATCACAACACTACTTTTTGATCTCCAGCAAACGCCTCAACAAAAACCCCAGCTCAACGCTGGGGTTTTTCTTTGCTCTTGATCCACAGTCAGAACGCTTCACCCTCTCCTTCACAATCAACAACAAACAGCCCCGTTGCTTCGCTGCAAAGCATCTCAACTAAAAAATCAGCATTCCTTTTACTCCGCAATCCTATCCAACGCGATTAACGATTAACCAAAATCCACTTCGTCCATACCCACGACACTTAAAACACCACACGCTCTCTGCTTCTCATCCACTACAACCCAGCCCCAAACTCCAGTCATACCAGGATTTCCAAACACTGTGACCAACATCACAGCACTACATGAGTGACATCACTGATAGATGATCAACATCTGGGTGATGGTATTGGGGTCTTCATATTTCAGGGCATCCTCCATGAAACTTCTACTTGGCCTTCTCATCACCGGTCTCTCAATTCCTGCTCTTCCACAATCAGCAAAAGCTTGTTTCTTGTGCGATCCAGTCGCAGCGACTAAAGCTGCGATTAAAAGACCTCATAGGGTCATTGAATCCGTCGTAGACCCTCTCGCCATAATCCTGAATACCGGCAGTGGCCAAATGGGAGGTCGCTCACCATCGCAAGGAGATGATTATGGTCATCAAAGCATTGGCGCGGAAGGAGGATATGAAGGATATGAAGGCGATGATGATTATGACGACGATGGTCTCATTCTTCCAAAACAAATTACTGGAAGCTACCTTCACAATCCTTCGTATCGCACCACACCTATGTGGCAAAGAGGCATAGATCAACACGATCCATATTTTGATAACTTTTAAACAAATCACATAGACGCGTCATGCATCAATTCATCGAGTAAGGCGCTGATTGCAGAGGAATTAATGAAAAAAGTATCAACAGCCCTCACTCCTGTGGGGGCTTTTTGATGGCCGAGGCTCTCAGCTCCCAGATCTGAAAAGCATCCGTACTGCAATGGTTTTGATGCCTGTGAGCAAGATCACAGATCGCTGAGACCCTTGTCATCACAACAAACGTCTAACCGAGAGATCTTGAGTTCATGGCCGACAAGCCACTCCTCACTCACAGCCCCAACACCATGACCTCGCTCCGTCTCGCCGCTGCCTCCCTCGCTGCAGGTGCCTCCCTGCTCTCCCTCACCGCTCCTGCCGTTCGCGCCGACGTCTATGACTCCTTCGGGAACCTTGGTGGTTGCGACTCCGGTTCCCTCGCCATTCACGATGGTGCCGCAGGCGTTCACGGCCGCCTGCGCGACTGCTCTGAACATCGCGACTGGGCAGGAAAAGAAGCCGCCCGCAATCGGCAACATGGCACCCAAACCCAACTCCTCAACCTCGGCGGCAACTTGCTCACCGGCCTGATTTTCAACAGGCAAAAGCAACAGAAGCCTCAACCCAAGCCAGCGTCCATCAGCCTCAAGGCAGAACTCGCCCTGATGAAGCAACAGCAGCAAATTGAGCTGCTCAAGCTTCAACTCCAGCAGCAACAGGCCATGCAGTCCGGATACGCCAACCAGGGCGGTCAGCCTTACACGCTGATGCAACGCCAACAGATTCAACAACCTGCACTTCACCCCGCCTACAGCCAGCCCTCTGCCGGTATGGCGCCTGCTGCTCAGGCCCCTGCCACCTACGCTCCTGCTCCCTATGCCTTCTGATACCTGATCTCACGATTTCCCATGATCCGAAACACTGTCCTCGTCGCCCTCCTTGGCTTGGGAGGTTTCTCCTCCGATCTTTTCCTTCGATCGAGTTCTGCGCAGGCCTTCGCCCAGGCCCCTGCGATAACGCCCGCACCAGCCAGCGATCCACTGGCGGTCAAACGTGGTTTCAACCTCGCAAGGGGCACCGCCATTCGACTCAACGGTGGACTCAATCAATACCGACCCGCACGCTGCATGTTTGACAGCTCAATCAACAACCGCTGCCTGGCTCAAAAGGATGCCTCAGGCATGGTTTTTCACTTCCCTGGTGGTGCTCCTGGCTGGCAAGAATCAGGCACTCCTCCCACCATCGTCACCATCCTCAAGGTGGCACCAGATGGACGAGCCATTACGCAACAGATTTACAACGGCCCTCCAGGAAATGGCCTCCCCCGCTGATCGGCGAGGCTTAAAACTCATCTTTGTCCGCTGTGCACTCAGACTCTGACTGGCCACTGTGGAATTGGAATAATCACCGCGATTCCCACGCGTTAAACCACAAAGAAACCCTGCTCTCTGGGGTTTCCGCCGCCGCAACCTTCCGCCCATTCCGGGTGAACAGCAAGAAACACGAAACGAATCACCTTCTTGATCTTGCCGTCACCAATCGACTGGATCATCTCTACAACCGATTCAGACAGAAAAGAGAACTGAACTGAACGTAATTCTAGAAATTGCCATTCATCGAGATGGCTACCTCACCCATCATCCAGTTCGCGAAACGCTTGGCATCAACACAAGCTGCAACGACAGTTTCGGAACGACTGCGCCATCGAAGGTTCGATTGATCAACGCTCACATCAATAGGACCAACATCCAGACCAAGACACTGTGACCAACATCACAGCACTACATGAGTGACATCACTGATAGATGATCAACATCTGGGTGATGGTATTGGGGTCTTCACATTTCAGGGCATCCTCCATGAAACTTTTACTTGGTCTTCTCATCACCGGTCTCTCAATTCCTGCTCTTCCACAATCAGCAAAAGCTTGTTTCTTGTGCGATCCAGTCGCAGCGACTAAAGCTGCGATTAAAAGACCTCATAGGGTCATTGAATCCGTCGTAGATCCTCTCGCCATAATCCTGAATACCGGCAGTGGCCAAATGGGAGGTCGCTCACCATCGCAAGGAGATGATTATGGTCATCAAAGCATTGGCGCGGAAGGAGGATATGAAGATTTTGATGATGAGCAAGTTGCCCTTCCAAATCCTTGCGGAGTGAGAGGTTGCCCTCAGCCAATTCCAGACAACAGCACACCTATTTGGCAACAAGAAATACAACAACAGATAGATCAACACGATCCATATTTTGATAACTTTTAAACAAATCACATAGACGCGTCATGCATCAATTCATCGAGTAAGGCGCTGATTGCAGAGGAATTAATGAAAAAGGTATCAACAGCCCTCACTCCTGTGGGGGCTTTTTGATGGCCGAGGCTCTCAGCTCCCAGATCTGAAAAGCATCCGTACTGCAATGGTTTTGATGCCTGTGAGCAAGATCACAGATCGCTGAGACCCTTGTCATCACAACAAACGTCTAACCGAGAGATCTTGAGTTCATGGCCGACAAGCCACTCCTCACTCACAGCCCCAACACCATGACCTCGCTCCGTCTCGCCGCTGCCTCCCTCGCTGCAGGTGCCTCCCTGCTCTCCCTCACCGCTCCTGCCGTTCGCGCCGACGTCTATGACTCCTTCGGGAACCTTGGTGGTTGCGACTCCGGTTCCCTCGCCATTCACGATGGTGCCGCAGGCGTTCACGGCCGCCTGCGCGACTGCTCTGAACATCGCGACTGGGCAGGAAAAGAAGCCGCCCGCAATCGGCAACATGGCACCCAAACCCAACTCCTCAACCTCGGCGGCAACTTGCTCACCGGCCTGATTTTCAACAGGCAAAAGCAACAGAAGCCTCAACCCAAGCCAGCATCCATCAGCCTCAAGGCAGAACTCGCCCTGATGAAGCAACAGCAGCAAATTGAGCTGCTCAAGCTTCAACTCCAGCAGCAACAGGCCATGCAGTCCGGATACGCCAACCAGGGGCAACTAGTCCATTACGTCCAACAGGCACCCGCCTACCCCCAGGTCCGTCCGGCCTATCCGCAGCGCGGCTACGCCCCCTACCACTGACGGTGCGCCCCTCCCAACCCAAGACGTCTGACGGAATGCAAACCGTGATCACCAAGCTCTCCACCATCACCCTGGCAGCAGGCCTCCTGACCATCAGCCTCGTACCTGGCGCCCGGGCCCAGACCTTCCAGGCCACCCTGTCCGATGAAGGACAAGGTATCCAAGCCCGTATTTGCAACAGAGAGCAGTGCACCTCCTTCGGCATGCTGCTACCCAGGATCACCACCAAAACCACAACAACCAGCGGCGAAAGGGAAGGTGCATCGATCCATCTGAACCTCAACTGAGCACAAGCCATCAGTGCGCTTCAGCCCTGGAAATAACAGGGCTTTTTTCATCCCCGTCCCAGCCTGTGAGCAAGATCACAGATCGCTGAGACCCTTGTCATCACAACAAACGTCTAACCGAGAGATCTTGAGTTCATGGCCGACAAGCCACTCCTCACTCACAGCCCCAACACCATGACCTCGCTCCGTCTCGCCGCTGCCTCCCTCGCTGCAGGTGCCTCCCTGCTCTCCCTCACCGCTCCTGCCGTTCGCGCCGACGTCTATGACTCCTTCGGGAACCTTGGTGGTTGCGACTCCGGTTCCCTCGCCATTCACGATGGTGCCGCAGGCGTTCACGGCCGCCTGCGCGACTGCTCTGAACATCGCGACTGGGCAGGAAAAGAAGCCGCCCGCAATCGGCAACATGGCACCCAAACCCAACTCCTCAACCTCGGCGGCAACTTGCTCACCGGCCTGATTTTCAACAGGCAAAAGCAACAGAAGCCTCAACCCAAGCCAGCGTCCATCAGCCTCAAGGCAGAACTCGCCCTGATGAAGCAACAGCAGCAAATTGAGCTGCTCAAGCTTCAACTCCAGCAGCAACAGGCCATGCAGTCCGGATACGCCAACCAGGGCGGTCAGCCTTACACGCTGATGCAACGCCAACAGATTCAACAACCTGCACTTCACCCCGCCTACAGCCAGCCCTCTGCCGGTATGGCGCCTGCTGCTCAGGCCCCTGCCACCTACGCTCCTGCTCCCTATGCCTTCTGATACCTGATCTCACGATTTCCCATGATCCGAAACACTGTCCTCGTCGCCCTCCTTGGCTTGGGAGGTTTCTCCTCCGATCTTTTCCTTCGATCGAGTTCTGCGCAGGCCTTCGCCCAGGCCCCTGCGATAACGCCCGCACCAGCCAGCGATCCACTGGCGGTCAAACGTGGTTTCAACCTCGCAAGGGGCACCGCCATTCGACTCAACGGTGGACTCAATCAATACCGACCCGCACGCTGCATGTTTGACAGCTCAATCAACAACCGCTGCCTGGCTCAAAAGGATGCCTCAGGCATGGTTTTTCACTTCCCTGGTGGTGCTCCTGGCTGGCAAGAATCAGGCACTCCTCCCACCATCGTCACCATCCTCAAGGTGGCACCAGATGGACGAGCCATTACGCAACAGATTTACAACGGCCCTCCAGGAAATGGCCTCCCCCGCTGATCGGCATCGATTAATACTCATCGTCTTGAGCATTGAATCGACTGATTTCGAAACGAAAAACAACATCAACCATCACTTAAAATTCACCTTAGCAAGAGATGAATACGCATTACGCGCAAGGATCTTTGAAACACAGATTTAAACACACAAAGGAAATCAACAGACAAACTTCATATCAGCCAAGAACAAAATGCTTGAGAAACATGACCGAATAACTAGCAGTAATTTCTAAACAGATGGCAATAATCCACGACGCACCAGTGGTTTAAGGTCAGCAATCGTGTACGCCCCGTCCTCCGCAGCGACAACAGTCCCGCGAGTGCGCAACTTACTCAGAGTGCGAGACGCTGTCTCTCGAGCCAACCCGGCGAGCAAGGCAATTTCTCGTTGCGCTAAAACAGGAATCGCTGCCTGTGGATCATTGGCAGCTGAACTCTTACGAGCCAAATAGGCCAGGGCGTCCAAGAGACGCGTCGTTGCGTCAGCACTCTGCAATACAAAGCGTTGATTGAGATCCCTCAGTCTTGAGGCTTCAAGCCTTGCCAAAGCCAAGGCAAATCCTGGCTGACTCGTCAGAAGGGCACTAAACGGTGCAGCGCGTAGCTTGACCAATCGAAGCGGCGTGAGAGCAACCACATCAGCCGAACGAGCGGCGCGATCAAGGGCAGCCATCTCACCAAAAATGTCACCCGCCCCCAGCAGCGACATCACCACCTCGTCTCCATCGACAGAGTAGGTCCGCACTTTGGCCAATCCTGTCCGGATCAAAAACAAAGACTCCCCCCAGTCCTGTTCCATCACAATGACTTGATCAGGCTGATGGGAAGTCTCCCGGTGCCTATCGAGCAACTGTGATAGATGAATCTCTTCCAGGGAGTTAAACGTCGGCATTTCAGCCAATTCAGAGACAGAAAGTGGCAGCATCACAAACGCAAAGCAAAAGAGACAACGGCCGTTCAACCAATCAATGATGACTCAGCGAAGACTCCAGCCTGTCACGCGATAGGAAAGTATTTAGAAAACAACGACAGGACCATGGCTAAAAAGTCGCAACATCAAGCACCAACAACATCTAAGCGGGTGCTATTAAGAAGCTGGTGTTCGTTTGCTTGCAGCGAGAGGCGCGCAAAGATCAATATCAGTTTTCAGAAGTATCTGGCAAAGAGTGTTTAAACCAACGTGCTTCCAAACCTTTGATAAAAACATAGACAGAAGGGACCACACCTAAAGAAAGAATGGTTCCCACGAGAAGGCCGCCGAACACAACCGTGCCAATCGACTGCTGAGCATTTGCTCCTGCATTCCTTGCAACCACGAGGGGCAAGAAACCTGCCAAAGAAGCAATGGATGTCATTAGAATCGGGCGTAATCTAGATTTTGCAGCTTCGAGAGCTGCTTGAGCCGCCTCCAAGCCATTAGCCATACCCTGATCAGCAAATTCAACAACAAGAATGGCATTCTTTGCAGCAAGGCCAATCAGCATGAGCAAGCCCACCTGAGAAAATATATTAATATCCATAGACCTCATTTTAACAAAAACCAGACTTCCCAATATGGCAAGAGGAACAGTTAATAAAATCGTAGTAGACGTAATATAGCTTTCATACGTTGCAGACAAAATCAAAAACACTGCCAAACCAGCCAAGGCAAACAACATCAAAATCTGACCACCGGACTCAACCTGTGTTCGAGCTAGGCCATCAAATTCATAATCAAGATTCTTGAAATCACTTTCAGCAAATATTTTCTCAAGGCGACTAATTACTTGGCCTTGCGAAAATCCAGCCTTAGGCTGAATCGAGAATCTAACTGAACGATTAAAACTGAAATGATCGATTGATGGAGGAGCGCTAATTAATTCAGCTTCCGCAAATTGTCTTATTTTAACCATCTCACCGGTCGTCTCTGACTTCACGGAATAATTCAAAAGATCATCAATTTCGCGCCTCCCTCTTGAATCACTAATGATTTGAACGTCTTTAACACCACCACTGATTGATGTTTGATTCACTCTAGAACCGCCTGCTAGTTCAAGCAAAACACTCATCGCTTTATCAAAATCAACCCCAAGGGAAGAAAGCTTAGAACGATTAATCGTCAACTCATAAGCAGGAGAGTCCGGAGCAAATGTCGTAATAATACTGGCAATCGAGGAATCTTTTTGAGCCGATTCTCGGAAGCGTTGGGCAAACTCATTTAATTCTTCAAACGTGTAGGACCTATTACTTCTATCAACAAGCAACATATTAATCGAAGAATTTTGTGCAACATTAATCATGGGTGGCTGAAAAAGCTGTGGCGGGAAGGCAGTTGGCAAAGATGATAATTTTGCTCCAAGAGCTAGCTGCTGTGCATCTGCACCTTGCAATTTCAGAGGACGATCCTCAAGAGGTTTAAGAGAGGCAAAAACCGTAATACTTTCCGTGCTGCCTGAACCAGCTATGACAACTGCATTGTCAATAGCAGAGTCTTTCGATTGCTGATCTTTTTGCAAAATAGACGCAGCCTGCTCAGCAACCTTTGCAGTTGCTGGGAGAGATGAACCTGAAGTTAACTGCATTGAACCAACCAAGATATTCGTATCTTCTTGAGGGATCAAACCTGTTGGAGTTGAGTTGAACAAGAAGAACGTGATCATGAAAGCGGGAACCAAGCACGCAGAGACAACAACATAATTTTGAATCAAATACTTCAAAACCACTGCAAACCTATTTTCAAGAGCGCTATACAAAGATTCAAACGCCTGGAAAACCTTAGTTAAATAGAAGCCAGCAACTCCAAAGAAAGCAATCGCTATTGGTACAATCAGATCTCCAAAGTTTGCACGAGTGAACATGCCAAATAGAGCACCAACTATTAATCCCCCTATTCCAGTCACCCATTTAGATGCAGTTTTTTGATCTCCAGGAAGCAGTATCAAACCCGCCATCATTGGCGAAAATGTTAAAGCATTAAATGTAGATATTGCAATCGCAAAAATAATCGTAACGGCAAACTGCTGATAAATCTTTCCAACAGATGAAGCAACCAAAGTCACTGGCAGAAACAAAGTGATCAAGACCAGAGATGTAGAAACGACAGCACCAGAAAGCTCATTCATGGTGGAGATTGCGGCTTGTTTTGGAGACATACCTGCCTCCATATTCTTGGCCACAGACTCAACCACCAAGATCGCATCATCCACCACCAAACCAGTGGCAAGAACAAGCCCCGTCAAGGTCAAAAAGTTCAAAGTAAAACCAAACAAACCTAGAAACAGAAAAGTGCCAACAATGGCCACTGGAATAGCCAAAGCAGGAATCAATACTGTTCGCCACTTTTTCAGAAACAATACAAGCGTTACCAAGACCAAAATGACGGCCAACCCAAGGGCATCAGTTACATTTTCAATGGAATCTAAGATGAAAGATTTTTGGTTCTGCATCTGCACAACCTCAATGCCTGGAGGGGCTATTTTTTTAAAATCATCAACAACCCTCTCTATACCTCTAGCAACCTGTACAGCATTACTGCCAGATTTCTGATTTATATTGATATAGCTTGCAGGGTAACCATTTAAGGTCTTCAAGGAGAAAGTTGGGTCTGAAATGTATTCAACCTTACCGATGTCCTTCAAACGAATCAGTGCACCGGATGGAGATGTTCTCACCGCAAGATTTTCAAATTCCTCTACTGTCTGAATATATCCACCGTCTTTAACCAGTACAGGATAAGAGTAGGAAGCATCATCACTCAAATAGGGTGCTCCGACACTACCGGCTGATGATGGGGAATTTTGTGATATTATTTTTTGCGAAACTTCTTTAGCTGTGAGATCATAGGATTTAAGCAAATCGGGGTCCAGAAACACCTGAAATCGAGAATCTGCTGGATAAATAGTGACCGTACCTACACCATTAATGAGTTGAATCTGCTTCTTCAAATTATCTTCGATCAAAGTCGCAAGATATGCTGAATCATATTGTCCTTGATCAGATGTAATCATATAACCGCTAAGGGTAGTGTCGGTAGATTGGCTAACACTCACACCTTGATCTTGCGTAACCTGTGGCAGGTTTTGCAACCCTTTTTGAATGCGATTTTGCGCATCCAACATGGCCGTATCCGCAGAGGTTTCCGGCGCCAAATACATCTGTATGGTACTGGAATTTGAAGTTGAACTAGAGATTAAGTAATCAACACCAGGAGTATCGGAGAGTAAATCCTCTAATTGATCAGTGACTGATTTCTCGACAATGCTGGCATTTCCACCAGGATAATTAGCAGAAATTCGTATTTGAGATGGTGCAACATCTGGCACAAATTCAATTGGCAGCGTTTGAACAAAAACCAAGCCAGCAATAAAAATTGCGATGCTACAAACACTCGTAAGAACGGGTCTTTTTATAAAAGGATCAGCAAATGACATCGGATCACTTCCCTGGAAGATTTGAGAGAATTTTGACTGGCATTCCACTACTCAATATTTTGATCTGACTAGTTGCAACCTTGTCGCCAGCCACTAATCCCTTTAGTACAGGAAATTGGTTGTCCTGGAGCTCTCCTAAAGCAACAGGAGATTCAACAGCAATTAAAGAATTTGGAGGCAATGCCTTCAGCGGTTTACTTTGTTTTTCGTCAAGCTTATTCAAGCCAAGAAAAGTCTTAACAGGAATCAATTTAAACACAAAAGCTTGTTGTGCTTTCATTGAGATTGCCCCCGTAGGAATGGCAGGCAAGCTGCGTACTCCTGTTTGAATTTCTACTCGCGACAACTCACCAGGTTTAAGGCCAACCTGTACGTTTGAGAACGAAGCCTGAACTGTCAATGTATTCAATGGACTACCAGAATCACCTTCAATTTTATAATCTAAAAAAGGAGCAACATAATCAACTTGCCCCTCAGCAAGAGCGAAATCCGACCCCGCCGAATAGATACGCGTGGCTTGGCCCAATTGAATAGATTTTGCCTGACCTGACGGCACATTCATAGACACAAAAAGCTCATCATTATTAACAAGGCTCATAATCTGATCTCCTTGATTTACATAAGTGCCAACATTGACGATAAAGCCAGATCCAACAACGCCATCAAAGGGTGCTTTGATATATCGGTAGCTCAATTGAACCTCCTTTTCAATGGCCGTATTAGCCGCAGCAATTGCGCCAACTTTTTTTTCTTCAGCATCTTCACGCGAAGCAGCACCTTGATCTGCTAACAATTTATATCGAGCAGATTCAATCTTTGCTTCCTGCGCTTTGGCCCTAGCAGTATCCAGAGCTGCAGCCTCTTTTTTATGATCTAAAACCAGCATAACCTGTCCCTTCTGGACCTTTTGACCAGCCTTAATCAATACTTGAGTAACGATTCCGCTTTCCGAGGGTTTGAATGGAACATAATTATTATCTCCTATAATTCCTTCAGCATTCACCACCTGTCTAAAGTTATTTTTCACAATCGTATCCGCATAAAGAGGCAAGGGCTGAGGCGCTTTTGATTGAGCACCACAGCCAACGATTAAAAAACCAAATGAAAGACAAAGTAGGCGCAAAGGATATTGTTTGTTAGAAGCTTGTCTTGGCGATTGAAGCCGCAAAATCATCACATAGCAATTAATCGCAAAACTATAGGGCTCTCACCTGAAAGTTGCATTAGCAATGACTGAGAAAGCAACCCCTGCAGAGTGCCTGAGGGTGTCAGGTGCTTTGCTGATCTGTCTTGTATGCAACAGGTAAATGTTTCCTTATTTTCAATCAAGCAACACCGGCTTCATCCCAAAGTCTTCTTCAATTCAGCACGCGCCGTATTGAGTGCGGCATCCAAAGCCGCCCCGTCACGACCTCCGGCCTGAGCAAGGTTCGGACGGCCTCCTCCTCCTCCTCCGCAAAGCTTGGCGATCGCACCGATGAATTTGCCAGCTTGCTGGCCAGTAGCAATCACAGCCTTGCCGAACGCTGCCACCAAAATCACTTTCCCTTGATCGCTCGGATCAGGCAAACCTCCCAACACGACAGCAGTGGCATCACCCAACTGATCCAACAATCCCAAAGCGGCTCCCTGTAAGCCGTCACCATTCACACCATCAAGACGGGCCACCAACAACTGGTGCTTCCCTACGGCTACGGCTTGGACTGCCAAGGCCGCTGACTTCGCAACAGCTAATTCAGACCGTGCTGCAGTCAACGCTTTTTGGCTGTTCTTCAGTTCCTCCTGCAACGCCACAACGCGCTCAACAATCTCGCCAGGCTGCGCCTTAAAGCGGTCACCAAGCTGCTTCACCACAACCTCACGCTCATTGAGATAAGCCAACACGGAAGCACCGGCCACCGCTTCAATCCTGCGGATCCCAGCAGCAACGCCGCTCTCGCTCACGATCTTGAACAGACCAATCTCGGCCGTATTGCCCACATGCGTGCCACCACATAGCTCCATCGACACACCGGGAACGTCAACCACTCGCACCACATCGGCATACTTCTCGCCAAACATCGCGACCGCACCAGCAGCCTTGGCTTGATCAATCGCCATCTCATTCACTTCAAGACTTTGCGCATCGCTAATCCAGCCATTGATCAAGGTTTCGATCTGCTCAAGCTCCTCAGGCTTCACCGCCCGGGGACAGTGAAAGTCGAAGCGCAGCCGCTCGAAATTGACCAGGGAACCAGCCTGCCCGATGCCTTCATCCACCACCTGTTTCAGTGCCGCTTGGAGCAAGTGGGTAGCCGTGTGATTCGCCTGAGCGCGACGGCGGCAGGCGCGATCGACTTGACCATGCACCACATCACCTACTCCAAGGCGGCCAAGCTGAACTCTGCCGCTATGGACGAACACCCCGCGGTTGCGGCTAACGCCCTCAATGACGACGATCAAACCGTTTCCATCAGGGCCATCGCCTACCAGAAGGCCGCGATCACCCACCTGACCACCGCCCTCGCCATAAAAAGGTGTGTTGTCCAGCACCACCTGCACCACATCGCCATCCGAAGCTGATGCAGCTGCTTCACCGTTGACCAATAAGGCCTGCACGGTGCTACTGCTCTGCACTAACAGGTCATATCCCTCAAACGATGTGGCATTGAGATCAGCCGCAACTTGATCGATTGCATCCTGCAGCGTGAGATCAATACTCACCGCCGCGGCCTTGGCCCGCTGACGCTGTTGTTCCATCGCCTGCTCGAATCCGGCCAGATCAACATCAAGGCCATGCTCTTCGGCAATTTCCTGGGTGAGCTCAAGGGGAAATCCATAGGTGTCATATAGCTCAAATGCTTGGGCACCACTGATCTGCTTGGGCTTGCTCTCCAGCACGTCTGCCAGCAGCTTCTCCCCACGCTCCAAGGTTTCCAAAAAGCGCGACTCCTCCCTCTGAAGCTCGGCCAAGATCACCTCCTGCCTCTCAATCACCGACGGATAGGCGTCCTTTAGGAGTGCGATCGAAGCTTGTCCCATCGTGACAAGAAAAGGTTGGTGAATGCCCAACAAACGGCCATGACGCACCACCCGGCGTAAGAGACGGCGCAGAATGTATCCCCGCCCCAAGTTGCTTGCCGAAACGCCATCACAAATCAGTTGCGTCACAGCACGGCTGTGGTCACCAATCACTTTGAGAGACGTTTGACCTGCATCGTCGAGCTGGTGGTAGTCGACCCCAGCAAGATCAGCCGCCGCCTGAATCAGCGGAAAGATCAGGTCGGTTTCATAGTTATTGGGAACCTTCTGCAGAATCTGAGCCATCCGCTCCAGTCCCAGGCCGGTGTCGATGTTCCGGTTAGCAAGCGGCGTGAGGGTGCCCTCAGCGTCGCGGTTGTATTGCATAAACACCAAGTTGTAGAACTCGATGAAACGGTCGTCGTCCTCGAGATCAATTCCTTCATCACCAAGTTCGGGGTTGAAGTCGTAGTAGATCTCCGAGCAGGGGCCGCAGGGGCCGGTCGGACCAGACGCCCAAAAGTTGTCGGCTTCGTCCATGCGAATGATCCGCTTCGGGTTGACCCCGACCACATCACGCCAAATCTGTTCAGCCTCATCGTCTTCACGGAAGACACTCACCACCAAATGCTTGGGATCGATACCAAAGAGATCCGTACTCAGCTCCCAGGCCCACTCAATCGCCTGCTGCTTGAAGTAGTCACCGAAGGAAAAGTTGCCGAGCATTTCAAAAAACGTGTGATGCCGTGCCGTACGGCCCACGTTCTCGATGTCGTTGGTGCGAATGCACTTTTGGCTACTGGTAGCCCGCGGCGCTGGCCGCTTCTGCTGCCCGAGAAAGACTGGCTTAAACGGCAACATTCCCGCAATGGTGAGCAAGACCGTGGGATCCTCAGGAATCAAGGAGGCGCTTGCCATCACCTTGTGGCCCCGCTCTTCGTAGAAGCTCAGGAATGCTGCCCGAATTTCAGCACCAGAGCGGGGGGTGGCAGCAGCGGATCGCGACGAACGTGCAACAGCCATGGCGGATTCCGCGTCAACAACAGATCGAACGGCCATGATCGCCCCTGAGCAGCCGCGCACCGTCGTCGCACCGTCTCCTGCCACCGACAGCCGCGATCGACTGCGCCGCCTTTCCATTGGCTGGGCCTGCCTTGCTGGACTTACAGCAGGCCTTTTCAGCCTTCCATTTGGACTCGAAATGGCGGTGCGATCCTGTGGCTGCGGATTGTTTTATGGCCTTCTGGCCTTTCACCTGGAGCGCGTTGACTCCAATGACTCTCACCTACGCGCAGGGCTCGTTGGAGCGGTCTGTGGGTTACGAAGCCTGGGGATGTCGTTACCTTCCCCCTTGGCAGGGGCCGATGCCCTGGCAATAATGGTGTTGGATCTCCTCATTGGGTGGTTGCCGTTGATCGGCAGTGCACTCGTGCTTTACGGAACCCAACGCATGTTTTCTGCGTCGCGGCCATGAGCCTGCTGCACGCCACCTGGCTTCCGGCCATTCGTACTCCTACCAGCTCTGGACGAGCTGCCCTTTTGGTGTGGGCCGACACCTGGCGCGTTGCCGAGCCTGCAGGCCCAAGTACAACCCCTGCGCTTCACCCGTTCACCCTCAGCCCAGACGATCTCCGGGCCTTGCTCACGGAACGGGATCTTTTACCCGACGGCATCATTGATGCCACGGCATGCCTCACCCTGCCGAGCCGCAGCGTGAAGCCCCGAAAAAAACGCGAAACAGAGACCAGCAGCACTGAACAGCCCAGCTGGACAGGCCTTCCCTTACAGGCTGGAGAACCGATCCCCAAACAAACAGAGTGGTGGCCTTGGCAGGTTCAGGGGCTCGCAATTGACCCCATGGCGGCCACCGCCTGGCTGTCCAAACTGCCTCTGTCAGGACGACATCCTGATTTGGCTGATGAGTTGCGCTGGTGGAGTCACATGCAGCGTTGGTCCCTCAGCCTCGTAGCCCGAAGTCGCTGGCTCCCCCAAGTGGAGCTGAGCAAGGGCGAGGGCTATCCCCATCGCGCCCGCTGGGTACCGCTTCTGAATCGGGAAGAAGACAGGCGCCGTCTAGAAGACTTGGCCGCAGGGCTCCCTCTCGTTGCCACCTGTGCCCTGCCTTGGCGAGAACCAACGGGCAAACGCAGCAACCGAATCACCAGGCTCAGACCAGAAGCCATGCGCGCCGCGAATCCCGTGGCTTGCTGCAGGCCTCGCAGCGGACGACTAAGGGTTGCCACGTTATTGGCCGACCTGATGGACGCGCAGCTGCGCAAGGGCTTTACTCCTGACCCTGACGGCTTGGACCCCCTGCTACGCGCCTGGGAGGAGGCCTTGAGCTCGGATACAGGTGAAATCCAACTCAGCGATGAAGAAACCGAACGCCTAGCCACCGCCAGTAATCATTGGCGTGAAGGGGTCGCTGGAAATGTTGCTGCAGCCCGCGCCTGCCTGGAGCTGGCAACACCAGCGGACGATGAGGACCTTTGGCCACTGCGCTTCTTTCTGCAGGCGGAAGCAGATCCAACCCTCAAGCTGCCCGCAGGAGCGGCATGGGCTGCAGGCCCCAGCGGCCTCCAACTTGGGGAAATCAAGGTGGAGCACCCCAGCGAGGTCTTGCTCGAGGGTATGGGGCGAGCCCTGACCGTGTTCCAACCGATCGAGCGCGGACTGGACAGTGCCACGCCAGAGAGCATGCAGCTCACACCAGCTGAAGCGTTTGTTTTGGTGCGCACAGCAGTCCGACAACTGCGGGATGTGGGCGTTGGCGTTGACCTGCCACCAAGCCTGTCTGGAGGGCTGGCTAGCAGGCTTGGCCTCGCCATCAAGGCAGAACTCTCCGAGCGTTCGCGAGGCTTCACGCTCGGTGAAAACCTTGACTGGAGCTGGGAGCTGATGATCGGCGGGGTGACGCTGACCTTGCGAGAGCTTGAGCGATTGGCTGGTAAGCGCAGCCCTCTGGTGCGTCACAAAGGGGCTTGGATCGAACTACGGCCCAATGACCTCAAAAATGCCGAGCGCTTTTGCGCCGCCAATCCAGACCTGAGCCTCGACGACGCGCTTCGGCTCACCGCCACCGAAGGCGACACGATGATGCGCCTGCCCGTGCATCAATTTGATGCCGGTCCGCGGCTGCAAGCCGTGCTGGAGCAGTACCACCAGCAGAAAGCGCCAGACCCACTCCCCGCTCCCGAGGGCTTTTCGGGTCAACTCAGGCCCTATCAAGAGAGAGGACTCGGCTGGCTTGCCTTCCTGCATCGCTTCGACCAAGGCGCCTGCTTGGCCGATGACATGGGCCTTGGCAAAACCATCCAGCTGCTGGCTTTTCTGCAACACCTCAAGGCAGAAAACGAACTCAAGCGATCAGTGCTTTTAATTGCACCCACATCTGTCCTTACGAACTGGAAACGAGAGGCAACAGCGTTTACACCCGAGCTCAAGGTGCATGAGCACTACGGTCCAAAACGCCCGAGCACCCCAGCAGCACTGAAAAAGGCGCTGAAAGACGTGGATCTCGTGCTCACCAGCTATGGCCTGTTACAACGCGACAGTGAGCTCCTCGAAAGTCACGATTGGCAAGGCCTCGTGATCGATGAAGCGCAGGCGATAAAAAACCCCTCCGCGAAGCAAAGCCAAGCCGCCCGTGATCTGGCCCGCCCGAAAAAGAACAGCCGTTTTCGCATCGCACTCACCGGCACACCAGTTGAGAACCGCGTCAGCGAGCTCTGGGCCCTGATGGACTTCCTCAACCCTCGGGTACTGGGAGAGGAAGAATTTTTCCGACATCGCTATCGCATGCCGATTGAGCGTTACGGAGACCTGTCCTCGCTGCGCGACCTCAAAGCCCGAGTGGGACCTTTCATCCTCAGACGACTCAAAACAGACAAAGCGATCATCTCGGATCTACCCGAGAAGGTGGAATTGAGCGAGTGGGTTGGGCTGAGCAAAGAGCAGAAGTCGCTGTATGCCAAAACCGTTGAAGACACCTTGGATGCCATTGCCCGCGCGCCACGCGGCAAACGTCATGGTCAGGTGTTGGGTCTGCTCACCAAGCTCAAGCAGATTTGCAACCACCCTGCGCTTGCCCTCAAGGAGCAGGGCGCCAGCGAAGATTTCCTCAAACGGTCCGTGAAGCTGCAACGTCTCGAAGAAATTTTGGACGAGGTTGTAGAAGCTGGGGATCGAGCCTTGCTGTTTACCCAGTTCGCGGAATGGGGCAAGTTGCTCCAGGATTATTTGCAACGACGCTGGCGCAGCGAAGTTCCCTTCCTCAGCGGCAGCACCAGCAAAAGTGAACGGCAAGCCATGGTCGATCGCTTCCAGGAGGATCCGCGCGGGCCCCAGCTTTTCCTGTTATCACTCAAAGCTGGCGGAGTCGGCCTCAACCTCACGCGCGCCAGTCATGTCTTTCACATCGACCGTTGGTGGAACCCCGCCGTTGAAAATCAAGCCACGGACCGTGCCTATCGCATCGGCCAAACGAACCGGGTCATGGTGCATAAGTTCATCACCAGCGGCTCCGTTGAGGAGAAAATTGACCGCATGATCCGCGAGAAGTCCAGACTGGCGGAAGACATCATTGGCTCCGGCGAAGACTGGCTTGGAGGCCTGGAAATGGGACAACTCAAAGAGCTAGTGAGCCTGGAGGACAACCAAGCATGAGCATCACTCCACCAGGTGGCATCAACACATCGATCAGTGACGACGGTCTGTCCCAACAACCCTGGTGGGTTGAGCAATGGATGGAGCTCATCAATTCCTACCGCTTCAAAAAGCGCTTGGAACGGGCCTGGGCCTACGCGCGAGAAGGTCATGTGACCTCCATTCGCTTCGAAGGACGACGCGTGCATGCCCGCGTGCAAGGCACAGACAAAGACCCCTACAAAGTGAAGCTCTGGCTCGACGTTCTTAAAGATGAGGACTGGCGCTACGTACTGGAGGCGCTCACGATGAAGGCCCGCTGGTCCGCTCAACTCTTGGCAGGGATCATGCCAGCCGATATCGAACGGGCCTTCGCTGCCAGTGGCCGCCGCCTGTTCCCCTTCAAGCTTCAAGAGGTGAGGAGCGAATGCAGCTGTCCAGACAAAGCCAACCCTTGTAAACACATCAGCGCCGTTTACTTCTTGATGGGAGAACGGTTCAGCGAAGATCCGTTTGTGCTGTTTCAGCTGCGTGGTCGCACGCGAGCCAAACTGCTGGAAGACCTGGCGGCGCATCGCCTAGAGGCATTACAGGCCATCGCCGAGAGCGCAAACCAGAACGACAACGCAGAAGCGCTTGCGATTGACGTCAGTAGTAGCGAACTCAATCCTCCCCATCCCGCGGTTCTCGATCCAACGCTCTGGTGGCGCTATGACGCTGGCCTTGACGGAGACCTGGTGGTGATCACCCCGGCGATGGAAGGAGACACGGGACTGGACGCTGCAGGTGAACTACCACTAGCCGAAGAGCCCCGCTTCCCGGAGGCTCGGCCCCGTTTCTTGCAGCACCTGCGCGAACAAGGACAAGCCTTAGCGCAACAAGCCATGTTGGAAGCGATGGCAGCGGGGCAGTAAGCCATGACGGGCATCATTTCAAGTACCACCGCTCCCTGGTTGAGACCTGATGCCCAGGCGCTAACCAACGGCTTGCTGATCTCCTATCAACGGGCCTTTGCTCAACCCCTACTGGTGTGTGATCAAAGCGGCTCGTTTCATCGCACAGCAGCGCAAGAGCTTTTCGCGAGCCCAATTGCCGTGTTGGCTCATGATCACAGTGCTGACCCATTGCTGACCTATGCCAACGGCACAGCCCTGCGGATCTGGGGGCACAGTTGGCAGACCATGGTGGGCATGCCCTCCAGGCTGACTGCGGAGGAGAGTGAGCAACGCGAGCGTGCCAGCGCTCTTCAGCAAGCCCAACAAAGTGCCGGATTCAGAGGCTATGGCGGGATCCGCATTAATCAAGAAGGTCGGCGTTTCATGATTCACAACGCTCGAATCTGGCCCCTGTGGGATGACAATAATGAGGTCTGCGGACAGGCCGCTGCTTTCTCCAGCTGGTGGTGGATTTAATCACTGAAGGGAACAGGATGACTGCCTGTTCAGGCACCCCAACCGAAAACCCACCAACCGAGGAAGAGCAAGCTGAAGCCTGTCAAAAAGGCCAGACCAAACCAAGTGAGCACTTGCATCGCTGGACCATCGCGATGCTCTACAGCCACCAAGTCACTGTTCATCGTGTCCATGGCCATCCAGGCAAATAACGGAGCTGTCAGAAAGCTTCCTGTCATCGCACCGAAAACGAAATCTTTCACTCCAATCCCCCCACTGAACGCAAACAGCAGGGCCACCAAGGCAGCCAATAAATGCAGCACTAACCACACGGACAAACGACGCTGCTGAGGAGCCGAGGCCAAATCCCCTCGATCAGACCCCTGCAGCAAACCTTGGATCGCTGAAATACTGCGTGGATACGCATCCAAACAGGTGAGCGTTGTACTAAACATCGCCGCAAAAGCCGCCGGAATAATCACCCAAGCGGCCCAGCCACCCATGGCTTCGGTGTACAGGCGAATGAGATTCTGAGCAAAAGACACCCCACTGCCCGCAAACATTCCCTCACCGGTGCCATACATCGTGTAGGCACCCAAAATCACAAAAAAGACTGCTGTCACAACAGTGACCACATAGCCGAGGTTGAAATCAAATTCGGCCTCCTTCAAAGACGCCGAATGCTTGCTGTCTTGCGCGCGGGAGAACATCCACAACGACGGCCATACGCACATCTCCACCGGACCGGGCATCCAGCCCATCAAGGGGATTAGGAATGCCAAGTTTGCGGCTGTCCAGGGAGAAGGAGTTGTACCAACCCAGGTGGCTGCCACATCCCCAACAGAACCGCGCATCAACAGTGTCAACGCTGCCACTCCGGAAAGAAGGGTCAACAGAACAACCAACACTTTCGAAAGACGATCCAGCGCCCGGTAGTGCCCCAGAAGAAGGATCAAGCCACTCACAGCCAGCACGGCGATGGCCAAGCCGAACGTATTGAAATTCGCCAAAAGCGGCACGTTGGTCAACAAGAGCCCAGCAACAAAGCTGACCGCCGCAATCGTGAGCGTTCCGGTGACAAGACTGACCAAGAGGTAAAGCGGGAGGTAGAAGCGATTGCGGCGCTGAAACCTCTCTAACAATGTCAATCCAGTGACTGCTGTAAAACGTGTGCCCACCCGCAGAAATGGATACTTCACCAAATTGGTGAGCAGGATTAGGCCCAATAACGCAAAGCCAAACCTGGCCCCAGCCGTTGTGGACGACATCAAGTGAGACCCGCCAATACAGGCCCCAGCCATCAAAATCCCCGGCCCTAGGCTCTGCCTGAGACCCGATGCCGAACGTGAGGCGGAGGTAGCCATAGAGAGACGAATGGTTGGAGGCCATCCTCCTGCGAAGCCTCACGCAATGGAACATCCGTTCATCGGTCGAGATCAAGATGCTGCACGACTTGAACGCGAATCCACGGCGATCGAACACAAATGAAGCCGGGAAGCCAAGCTTGACTGATGAACAAGGGCTCAATCTTCTTACGCTGCGATGAGAGTCAATGAGTTTGCAAGCGAGAGCCTTCCCTCTTCGGCGAGAGGAGACTTGACCCAGACCTGTCAGCGTTCGGCTCTCACGACTTCTCAGTAGCAGCAACCGAACCTGGTGGTCTAGACCGAACCAAAACGGGCGGTTCTTACACTCCCAGTTGAGATCAATTCAGCGCAGATTGGCGTTGCGGGAAACACAAACTTCCTGAATTTCACAGCCAATTTGAGATTTACCCATGATCACCCTTCGTACATCACCCTTCGATTTGTTGGATCGCCTTGAGCAGCAAGTTTCACAAGCTGAACGCGTTCCCGCTGCTGAAGTGATCGAAACCAACGCCAGCTACACCGTGCGTCTGGAGCTACCAGGCGTTGACCATGACTCCATCGATATCAAAGCGACGGATCGTTCGCTTTTGATTAGCGCTGAACGGCAACCCACCATCCCCGTTGAAGACAACACATCCCCAGCCGAAGCAGGCGCAGACTCAAATGCAAACGCGCAGCAGCTGCTCAGCGAGTTCCGGGCGGGAACATGGAGTCGCAGTTTTCGGTTCGCCAAGCCGCTCGATCGCGACCAATTAGAGGCCTCCTATCGCGACGGCATTCTTGAGATCAGGGCTGCCAAAAGCGACAACCGCACCACCGTGTCGGTGAAGGTGGAAAGCTGAAACACGCCTGTGAACTCCAGTTAAAGAAAGCAAGTGCAACGGAAAAGAGGTAAAGGGGCTCCTCGCCATGGCGGGGGGCCTTTTTTGTGGATGTGAAAGAACTGATCGATAAGATCCACTGTTGTTCCGTCGATTGATCGACGGGCCTCCGGAGGACGCCAGCCATGCAAAGACGGCAGCTGCTTCGCAGCGGTGGTCAAGCGGCAGCGGCAGCGGCGGGCGCCGCAGCTTTGAGTGCCTGCACGATCCGCCGAGCGGAAGAAACGCGCGCCAGCGGCCTACCCCAAGTGCGCTGGCGCATGGCTACGAGTTGGCCCATCTCCCTCGACACCATTTATGGGGGTGCCGTCACCATCTGCCAACGCGTTGAGGAGATGAGTGGTGGAGCCTTCCGGATTGAGCCTTTTGCAGCGGGCGAAATCGTCCCCGGCCTGGAGGTGCTGGATGCCGTTCAAGCGCGTTCTGTTGAATGCGGCCACACCGCCAGCTACTACTACATCGGCAAGAACCCAGCCTTTGCCTTTGGAACGGCGGTGCCGTTTGGCTTGTCTGCCCAACAGCAAAACACCTGGCTGTATTACGGCGGCGGCAACGAGGACATGAATGCCCTGTTTGCCGATTTCGGAGCAGTAAGTTTCCCAGCCGGAAACACGGGAGGTCAACTGGGAGGGTGGTTTAAAAAACCGATCCAAAACCTTGCATCCCTTCAGGGGTTGAAGATGCGCATCCCTGGTCTAGGTGGAAAGGTGATGGCCAAACTGGGCGTGAATGTCCAGGTTCTTCCTGGTGGAGAGATTTACCTCGCTTTAGAGCGGGGCACGATCGATGCAGCCGAATTCACTGGACCCTATGACGATGAAAAGCTTGGATTAGCCAAAGCCGCAAAGCACTATTACTACCCCGGTTGGTGGGAGCCAGGGCCAACACTGATGGCACTGGTCAACCGCAAAGCCTGGTCGGACCTCCCAAAGGAGTATCAAGCCATGTTCCGCACGGCCTGCTACGAAGCCAACCTGGGAATGTTGAGCAATTACGAATGGCGTAACAGCGAAGCATTGCAACGCATCACCCGCCAAGGCATCAAGCTCGAGCGCTATGGCGATGACATCCTCAAAGCTGCTCGTAGCGCTAGCGCGGAGATTTTTCAGGAGCTCGCGGATGCCGACGCAGGATTTAAAGCTCTGCTCGAGCGCTGGCGCTTGTTCCGCCGAGACACCAGAAGGTGGAACAACATCAATGAATTACCGCTCGCTGAATTTGATGAAAGCAGCGAAGGAGATCAACCAGGAGACCAGCGATGAACGGTCGCTTTGCAGGTCTCGTACGCATGCTCGACGGGATGAATGCCGCTGCAGCCTGGCTAGCGCGCTGGTCGGTGTTGTTGATGCTCGCCATCGGCTTCTGGAATGTGGTGGGCCGGTATGTGGGATCAGCAATCGGGATCAACCTCAGCAGCAATGGGCTGATCGAAGCCCAGTGGTATTTATTTGCGCTGATTTTTCTGCTCGGACTGGGCTGGACGCTGCAAAAAGACGGCCATGTTCGTGTTGATGTCCTGCAAAGCCGCTGGAGCGCCCGCCGCCAGGCTCGCCAAGAACTCAGTTCATTGCTCTTGTTATTACTGCCATTCGCCTTTGGCGTCATGGCCCTATCGGTTGCACCGGCGCTGCGTTCTTGGAGTATTGGGGAGATGTCTCCCGATCCGGGTGGTTTACCTCGCACCTGGCTGAAGTCTCTGATTCCAGTGGGTTTTCTGTTACTAGGCCTCCAGGGAATTGCGGAATCCTTGCGGCTGCGCTGGAAGCTGATGCATGGGGATGAGCAGTCCGATGGTCAGCAACCTCCTCAGGAAGGAACCGGCCTGTGATTGAAATTGAATCCATGGGTTGGGTGCTGAGTTTCGACTCCTCAGCGGTCCTCGCACCCGGCATGTTTCTGACCTTGATCCTGGCCCTTCTCAGTGGATTCCCTGTGGCCTTCTGCTTGGGAGGCATCGGCGTGATTTTCGCGTTGCTGGGAATGCTGACCGGCGAAATCGAACCTCAATTCGTCACGGCGCTTCCCCAACGGATTTTGGGAATCATGGGCAACTTCACCTTGCTGGCGATCCCCGCTTTCGTATTCATGGGGTCGATGCTGGAGAGCTCAGGCATCGCCGAACGCTTGCTCGAGAGCATGGGTCGCCTGCTGGGACGCGTACGCGGCGGACTGGCTCTCGCCGTCGTGCTCGTTGGGTCACTACTTGCCGCCACCACCGGCGTGGTCGCCGCAACCGTCACCACCATGGGAATGATTTCCCTGCCGGCCATGTTGAAGGCTGGCTACGACAAAACTCTGGCCACGGGCGTGATCGTGGCTTCGGGAACACTGGGCCAGATCATCCCTCCAAGCATCGTGCTCGTCGTCCTCGGCGATCAGTTGGGAATCTCCGTTGGAGACCTGTTCATCGGCGCATTGCTTCCTGGACTCCTGATGGCTGCGGTGTTTGCGATCTATGTGCTGGTCATCAGTGCGATCAAACCTGAACTCGCACCTCAGCTCCCTCAAGCTGAACTGGGAGCCACCCAGCCTCTGCAGCTGGTGCAATCGATGGTGCCGCCCTTGTCATTAATTCTGATTGTGCTGGGGAGCATCTTTTTCGGGATCGCGACCCCAACGGAAGCCGGCGTGATCGGCGCGGTGGGCGCGATGCTCCTGGCCGCTCTCAATGGAGGCTTCAGCCGCAAGCAACTGTCCAAGGTGTGCGAGAACACCATGACCACTACGGCCATGGTGATGGCAATCCTGCTGGGATCCACCGCCTTCAGCCTTGTCTTCCGAGGAGTCGGCGGGGATCAACTCATCGCTGACATCCTCCTCAACCTCCCCGGAGGTCGGGTTGGATTCCTGGTGTTCAGCATGCTGATCATCTTTTTGCTCGGATTCTTCATCGATTTCTTTGAAATCGCCTTCATCGCTGTGCCCTTGCTGTTGCCAGCAGCACGGCAGCTACTCGGTCCAGATGCCCTGATCTGGTTTGGCGTCATGATCGGGGCCAATCTGCAAACATCATTTCTCACTCCACCCTTCGGATTCGCTCTCTTCTATCTCCGTGGCGTCGCGCCCAAGGAGGTGAAAACCCGGGATATTTATCGGGGGGCCTTGCCTTTCGTGGGTCTGCAGGTGGCTGTTTTGGCTTTGATTATTGCCGTGCCTGGCCTCGTGGGCTGGTTGCCGCGTTTTGCTGCTGCGATGGCACCCATGCCGCTGACTTGATGTTCTCCGTAGAGTTCAGTTCAGCGAGTAACTGCTATGGCCACCTCCAGCTTGAAGCCATCAGTGACTGCGTCAAGCACCAGTCCGAGGCTCTCCCTTCAATCGGAAGTGATTGCTGCTGACAGCAGCACGATTCGCTCCCTCGACTGGGAGAGAAGCCGTTTCGATATTGAATTTGGCCTGCGCAACGGCACCACCTACAACGCCTTTCTGGTGCGGGGTGAACGCACCGCCCTGATTGATACCAGTCACGCCAAATTCCGCGACACCTGGCTGCCGCTTTTGCAGGAGCAAATCGATCCGAAACAGATCGATTACCTGATCGTGAGCCATACCGAACCGGACCACTCAGGACTAATTGGGGACCTGATTGACATGAACCCTGAGATCGAAATTATTGGGTCCAAGGTGGCGATTCAATTCCTGAAAGACCAGGTTCATCGGCCGTTCAGCTCCCGAGCCGTAAAAAGCGGAGAAGAGCTCGACCTAGGCATCAATCCTGAGAGCGGCGTACAGCATCGCTTTGAGTTTTTAAGTGCACCCAACCTGCACTGGCCGGACACGATTTTTTCATTTGACCACGGCAGCGGAATCCTCTATACCTGCGATGCCTTTGGGCTGCACTACTGCTCGGAAGACGTCTTTGACAGCGATCCTGGCGCCATTGCCCCGGATTTCCGCTTCTACTACGACTGCTTGATGGGGCCCAATGCCCGCAGCGTGCTTCAAGCCCTTAAGCGTATGGATGGCCTGCCCGAGATCAACACCATCGCTGTAGGTCATGGCCCTTTGCTTCGCCATCACCTCAGCCACTGGATCAACGATTACCGCGAATGGAGCGGGAAACGCAATAAAGGCGAGAGTTACGCAGCCGTTTGTTATTTGAGTCAATACGGCTTCTGTGACCGCCTCAGCCAGGCGATCGCACATGGCATCGGCAAGACCGACGCTCAGGTTCAACTTGTTGATCTACGCGCCACCGATGCCCAAGAGCTCACAGCCCTGATTAGTGAAGCCAAGGCCGTGGTGGTTCCCACCTGGCCAGCGAACGCAGATGCTGAGCTGCAAAGCAGCATCGGAACCTTATTGGCTGCGTTGCATGGCAAACAACTCGTTGGCGTCTACGACGCTTTTGGTGGAGATGACGAGCCGATCGATTCTGTGGCCGGACAACTACGCAGCCAGGGACAGAAGGAAGCCTTTTCCCCCCTCCGCATTCGCCAGCTTCCTCAAGGTGGCGACTATCAGCGCTGCGAAGAATCAGGCACCGACCTTGGCCAGTTTTTAACGCGAGCCAAAACGATCGCAGCCATGAAAAGCCTGGACGGCGATCTAGACAAAGCTCTAGGTCGTCTCAGCGGTGGGCTCTATGTAGTCACTGCCAGCCAAGGCGCAGGCGACAGCCTGCGCCGTAGCGCGATGGTGGCGAGCTGGGTCAGTCAGGCCAGTTTCACCCCACCAGGCATCACCGTGGCCGTTGCCAAAGACAGGGCAATCGAGGCTCTGATGCAGGTTGGCGACCAATTTGTGCTGAATATCCTCCGCGAGGACAACCATCAACAACTGCTCCGCCATTTTCTCAAGCGATTCCCACCCGGCGCCGACCGTTTCGCTGGCATCAACGTGCTGGAGTCAGAAGCGGAGGGCGGCCCCGTCCTCGGAGATGCACTGGCGTACTTGGGTTGCCGCGTGGAACAACGCATGGAAGGTCCCGATCACTGGGTGATTTATGCCGTGGTGGAACAGGGGAACGTGGCTGACGCCAATGCCATGACCGCCGTGCATCACCGCAAAGTGGGGAACCACTACTAATGGCGACATCCAACCTCGAGGCCCCTGTAGCAGTGAGCCGACAAGTGATCAGCCTGCCCATCGATGAAGGACTCACTTGCCTGCGGGGGCTGAGTCCTCAACGGCTCCGATTCGAGTTGGAATATGCGCTGGAACGAGGCAGCACCGCCAATAGTTTTCTGTTTGATGCCGGCACAGATTGCGAGGGCCAGCATCAGACCGCGGTCCTTGTGCATCCTCCCGGCAAGGCCTACGACAAGGCCTTTCTCCCGGCTCTTGCAGGCTTACTCCCCGCCCAAACCATTGCGCTGAAGGTTGTGGTTGGGCACGTCAACCCCAACAGGGTGGCGCTGCTCCGTGATCTGGCCAGCCTGTATCCCGAGCTCGAACTGATTGCCTCAAACGCTGGCGCCAAGCTCCTGGAGGAACTCTGGTCCCAACGCAAACCCGCAGCCCCGGGACAGGCGAGCGAACAGCCTGCCATTCCCGAACTTCCAGCCATCCAGGTGATCCGCCACGAGCAAACCCTGCCTCTCAGCTATCACCACAAGCTTCAACTCGTTCCCGCTCCAACGCCCCGATGGCCTGGGGGCCTGCTGGCGTTTGAACAGTCGCTCGGACTTCTGATGAGCGGCAAGCTGTTTTCGGCGCACATCTGCACCCATGAGTGGGCTGAGTCCGGTCGCAGTGCCACTGAAGAGGAGCGTCGTCACTTTTATGACTGCCTCATGGCACCGATGGCGGGCCAGGTGGACTCCCTGGTGGAGCGCCTAGAAGAGCTGGACATCACCACGGTGGCGCCGGGCCACGGTCCAGCCATCGACACAAGCTGGCGCAGTTTGTTCAATGACTATCGGCGCTGGGGGGAAAGCCAACAGCAAGCCAGCCTGTCGGTTGCACTGCTCTTTGCCAGTGCTTACGGAAACACGGCTGCCATCGCTGATGCCTTAGCTCAAGGTGTTGGTCGCACTGGGATTCGAATCACCAGTCTCAACTGTGAATTCACACCTCCGGACGAACTGATCAACACGATCAAACAAGCAGACGGCATTTTGATCGGCTCCCCAACGCTCGGGGGCCATGCGCCAACGCCGATCGTCTCCGCCTTGGGGACGCTCCTTGCCGAAGGAGACCGCAGTAAACCCGTAGGCGTATTTGGCAGCTTTGGCTGGAGCGGTGAAGCCATCGACCTGTTGGAAAACAAGCTTCGCGACGGCGGATTTCACTTTGCGTTCGACCCCATCCGGGTGAAGTTCAGCCCTGACGCAGCGATGATTCGAACCCTCGAAGAAACCGGCACCCGATTCGGTCGCGAGTTGCATCGAGAGCAACGCAAACAGCAACGCCGCAGCGGAGGCGGGCTCAGTGAAAGCCGCAGTGACCCTGCCGTGCTGGCCCTGGGTCGGGTCGTGGGATCTCTCTGCGTTCTCACCGCACGAAAGGGTGAACTCTCCGGCGCCATGATTGCGAGCTGGGTCACCCAAGCCAGTTTCACGCCACCGGGATTCACCGTGGCAGTTGCCAAGGATCGAGCCGTTGAGGCCCTTCTTCATATCGGCGACTGCTTTGCTTTAAACGTGCTTGCTGAAGGGCGCGAAAGCGGGCCCATGAAGCAATTCCTCCAACCGTTTGAGCCTGGAGCTGATCGCTTTGCCGGCCTGGAACTGAAAGCCAGTCCCCATGAACAGCCTTTGCTTCCGGAGGCCTTGGCCTGGATGGAAGCAACTGTGAAACAACGCATGGAATGCGGGGATCACTGGCTGATTTACGCCGAGGTCTCCCATGGAGGCCTGCTCGATTCTGTAGGAGGTACGGCAGTGCATCAGCGGCGCAGCGGCGCGAACTACTAAGGGAATGCGCCATCCAGGCCCACCAACCCCGAGCGCTAACTCATAGCGAGTATGAGATAGCGCTAGTATCAAATGATCGGCAAGCAAACCTATGGATCTTTCCAAGCCAGCTACCCAGGCCAACATCGAAGCGGCCTTTGGTGGCGAAAGCATGGCCAATCGCAAGTACCTTTTCTTTGCTGATGTCGCCAAGAAACTCGGCCGCACCGATCTCGCCAAGCTCTTCCGCGACACCGCCGCCCAAGAAACAGAGCACGCGTTTGCTCACTTCCGCCTGCTTCATCCGGAGCTCGTGTTCAGCGACCCCAGTGCGCTCAGCGACGACGACAAACAGGCCTTGCTCACACGCTGCCTTGAACTTGCCATCGAAGGCGAAACCTACGAATACACCACGATGTATCCGGAGTTTGCTGAACAGGCCCGCAACGATCGCGATCACGGAGCTGAAGCGGAGTTCAACGAACAAACCAGCGAATCGAAAGATCACGCAGGCATCTTTAAAACAGCTGCCAAGAACTTCGGACTGCTCACGCCCATCGAACAGCACCATGCCGAGTCCTATGGCGTTGCCCTTGAAGCGCTACAAGGCAAAGGCCAAGCGGGACAGACCGATGAGCCGATAGCCGGCAAATGGATCTGCAAGGTCTGCTCGATGATTTACGACCCTGCAGAAGGCGATCCCGACTCCGGAATTGCGCCCGGCACACCTTTTGAAGCGATTCCAGATGATTGGTCTTGCCCTATTTGCGGTGTTCGCAAAGCCAGCTTCGTGCCTTATCGGGAAGCGGAATTGAAGTCCGCCTGACGCTCGCCCCAGGCGTGCAGATCATCAAGCACTGGCAATAACTCACGACCGAGGTCCGTCAACGCGTATTCCACCCGTGGCGGCACCTCGGGATAAATCGTTCGCACCACAACGCCAGTAGCCCTCAAACTCAACGCTGGAACCCACGCTCTCCGCACCTGAAGGCTCAGCAATAACGGATAGTTCTGCGACGCCAGCCATGTCCTGAAAACAAAGACATCAGGCAAAATTCAGCGTGCATGGTGGAGATTCTGGAAATGAACAAAGCAAAAGCAAACATGAGCGATGTTTTGGTGATCAGCGCAAGCAACGGCGAAAACCTCAAGCTGGCCCAGCGCTTCGTTGAGACGGCAGCGACCCTGGGCCAGTCAGCCAACCTGCTCGATCTCACGACCATCGACCTGCCCTTGTTCACCCCCAGAGCCCAAACACAAGGCACACCAAAGGCGATTGCTCCGCTCGAGGCCCAACTGATGGCCTCTCCCCGTTGGGTGATCTGTGCACCCGAATACAACGGCTCGATTCCGCCCTGCCTCACCAATGCCATTGCCTGGCTGTCTGTGCAAGGCGACGACTTCCGGGCGCTGTTCAACGGCAGGCCAGTCGTCATCGCCACCTTCTCAGGAGGCGGAGGCATGGAACTCCTTCTATCTCTTCGCATCCAGCTCACGCACCTCGGTGCCGAAGTTGTGGGTCGTCAATTACTCAGCAATCACTCCAAACCAGCGAAGGACGAGAGCATCCAGGACCTTCTGCAACGCCTAGGGCAAAAACACCCGATTCAATGACTACGTCCCAAAGCACAACCCATCCAGCACTGGTGTTCCGTCCAGCCCAAGAACGCTTTCACAGCGTTCTTGACTGGCTCGAGTCATGGCATAGCTTTTCCTTCGCGGGTCATCACGATCCCAACTGGATGAGCTTCGGACCTCTACGCGTCGTCAATGACGACACGATTTCTGCCGGTCGTGGGTTTGGCATGCATTCCCATCGCGACATGGAGATCATCACGGTGATGGTCGAGGGGGAACTCCAACACCAGGATTCGGCCGGAAACCATGGCGTCATTCAGGCTGGAGATGTGCAGCGCATGAGCGCCGGAACCGGAATCATGCACAGCGAAATCAATCAAAGCGACCAAACCTGCCGGTTGCTGCAGATCTGGATCGAACCCAGCCAACAAGGACTCGATCCCGCCTATGAGCAAAGAAAGATTGCCCTAACCGATCAGGAATGGATCCCAGTGCTGGATCCAAACAACAGCGAAGCCATGGCGATTGCGCGACCGATTCAGCTCTGGCGCCTACGGCTTGCCCAAGGCGAAAGCATCCAACTTCCAGAACTCGCCTATCCACAGGCCTGGATTCAGATGATCAACGGAGCGATCTCGATCTCAGGTGGAACCGCTGCAAATCTTTGCCAAGGCGATGGGCTTGGATTTCATCCAACCCAAGCAGAGATCAACCAAATCCACTCCTCGAGCAATCAAACCGACTTACTCCTGTTTGGATTGATCTAACCGAGTAAATATCGGTACAACAGGTCCAAACCATTTGCTGTATCAAATGCCATCAAATCAACTGTCATTGCAGCTTTGGCAGGCCGAATATCTCGCCGAAAGATCAAAAGCAGGCAAACACTGACAATCAAAAAGCAAAATCTATAGAAAATCAGTTGCTAACGCTTAAATTTGCTTTTTCGCCTTGAAATAACATACATAACATTCCATTAACCCCAGCCTCCATGGGATTTCTTGGCGAACCACAATTCGCAGTGCGCTATCGCGGATTCATCCTGCTGCAACAACCGAATCAGAGTTGGTTGGTTCGACCAGAACGGAGCCCCATGCAACTTCTACCTTTTAGAACATCAATCTGTTCGATCGATGACGCAAAATCTCTAGTGGACTGGAAACTCAAGGCCAGCCATAACTTTATTGAAGCAGCCTAAGTAAATTTTTTAAGCCGCTTGTGGAGGCGTCGGTGATCCCTGGGGCTGTAATGGCAACACCAGAGTTGCCCAACGCTCAGGGCGCTCGGGGCGTACTCGGCGGGAACGACGCACTCCGAAAGGAACGCGCACCACATTGGTGCCCTCAATGGCAAGAGTATGGCCACGTCCTAACGCTGCCTGCAGGCACTCTGGAAGGTCAGGCAACTCAAGAGAATCGCCTGCTGCAGCTGGAGTCAAGGTCCTTTGACCGTGAATGTTAAAAATGTCGCTGCTCATGTTGCCTCCTGAGACGGAGCAATTGCCGATCAGTGTGCAAACGGGTCAGCATGCGTGGTTGAAATCGAAACTTTTATTTCCGATTTCAGTGAACTTACCGCATTGCAACGGGTTCGGCCATCTCTTCAACGCTTGGACACGTGCAAATTAGATTTCGATCGCCAAAGGCGTTGTCGATGCGTGCCACTGAAGGCCAAAACTTGTTGCTGGCTTGCTCAGGAAGCGGAAATGCAGCCTGCTGCCGGCTATAGGGACGATCCCAGCTGTCAGCGGTGACCGCAGCCAAGGTGTGCGGTGCACGGCGCAGAGGGTTGTTCTCCCGATCACTGGATCCATCTTCGATTGCTGCAGCTTCAGCGCGGATCGCAATCATCGCGTCGCAGAAGCGATCCAGCTCTTCCAAACTCTCGCTTTCAGTGGGTTCCACCATCACCGTGCCCGCCACAGGCCAACTCACCGTGGGGGCGTGAAAGCCAAAGTCCATCAAACGTTTCGCCAGATCATCCACTTCCAATCCTGCGGTTCGCTTCAGGCCCCGCAGGTCAAGGATGCATTCATGGGCCACTAGCCCACTCTCCCCTCGAAACAGCACTGGGTAGTGCGCATCCAAGCGACTGGCTAAATAGTTGGCGGAGAGAAGTGCGATGGCAGTGGCCTGACGCAGACCATAAGGGCCCATCAAACGCAAATACATCCAACTAATTGGCAAGATGCCTGCACTTCCCCAAGGAGCAGCGGACACGGGCTGAGTTGCCTGCTCTCCACCACAATCCATGAAGGGATGTCCTGGCAAAAACGGCAGCAGATGCGATGCCACCCCAATCGGACCGACACCAGGCCCACCACCACCGTGAGGGATGCAGAAGGTCTTGTGCAAATTCAGGTGGCAGACATCAGCCCCAAACGAGCCAGGCCTGCAAAGACCCACCTGCGCATTCAGATTGGCTCCATCGAGATACACCTGCCCACCGTGCTCATGCACAAGCGCACAGATTTCGCGAATACGCACCTCAAACACTCCGTGCGTTGAGGGGTAGGTGACCATCAAGGCCGCTAGGGATGCGCTGTGCTGCTCCGCTTTGGCGCGCAGATCTTCCACATCCACATTGCCTTCGTCATCGCAGGCCACCGGCACAACGCGCATGCCCGCCATCACAGCGCTGGCTGGATTGGTGCCGTGGGCACTCGTTGGGATCAGGCAAACATTTCTGGAGGTCTCGCCACGGGAGTGATGCCAGGCACGAATCACGAGCAGCCCTGCATATTCCCCCTGCGATCCAGCATTGGGCTGGAGCGACACACCTGCAAAACCAGTGAGTGCAGCCAACCACGTTTCGAGGTCCTCAACCATTCGCTGAGACCCCCTCTGCTGATCCAAAGGAGCAAAGGGATGCATCCCAGCAAACTCGCGCCAACTCACAGGAACAAGTTCTGAAGCCGCATTGAGCTTCATCGTGCAACTCCCTAGGGGGATCATTCCGTGCACCAAAGAAAGATCCTTACTCACCAATCGCTGGATGTAGCGCATCAGCTCGGTTTCACTGCGGTATCGGTGAAACACCGACTGTTGAAGCCAGGACTCTCGGCGACAAGGAACAACATTCAAAAGTGGGTCGCTGCTCAGCTCACCGAGAGTCGAGGGGACAGGAGCATCAACCGCTTGGGCCAAAACCGCAATGAGACGGGTGATCTCGTCCAAGTCCGAGAGTTCATCCAGGCTGATTCCAAATCCCTGAGCCGTCTCGACTGAGGCGCCATCAGGCAAAACACGAAGATTGATGCCTTCAACTGCTGCCAGGCGATGGACCTGCGGAGCCATCGATCCATAGACATCAAAACTGTCAAAACGAGGCTTCGCCTCAAGCGAATAACCCAACTGACGCACCGCCTGTTCGAGCTGAAGTCGAAGCGCCACAAGCTTTTGAGCCATGGCCTCCAGCCCTTCTGGTCCGTGATGGATGGCATAAAACGACGCCATCACAGCCAGCAGCACTTGGGCCGTACAAATGTTGCTCGTAGCTTTGTCGCGTCGGATGTGCTGCTCGCGCGTCTGCAAAGCCAGCCGAAACGCTGGCTGACCATCAGCATCGCGTGACTGGCCGACAATCCGGCCAGGAACCTGGCGGCGAAATGCATCGCGGGTGGCAAAAAACGCGGCATGGGGACCGCCCCCGCCCATCGGCACACCAAAACGCTGGGTGCTTCCAACAGCGATGTCGGCACCGAGCTCACCAACCGGTGCGAGCAGCACCTGGGCAAGGGGGTCCACCGCCACGGTGACAAGGGCACCGCTGTCATGGGCAGCAGAGATGCAGGCGGACGGATCCCAAAGGCGCCCACAACGGCCTGGTAGTTGGAGCAAAACCCCAAAGACATCGTCACCCCACCGGAACGCCTCCGGCTCCACCACCTCCAGCTCCACTCCAATAGGTAAGGCCCTGGTTTGCAAAACGGCCAATGTCTGGGGCAACACAGCGGCGTCCACCAAAAAGCGCTTGGCCTCCTGCCGGCGACAGGTGGACAAGCTCATGGCCATCGCTTCTGCTGCGGCAGTGCCTTCATCGAGCAGCGAGGCGTTAGCGATCGGTAAACCAGTGAGCTCGCTGATCAGGGTCTGAAAATTGAACAGAGCTTCCAGGCGACCCTGTGCGATCTCAGCTTGATAAGGCGTGTAAGCGGTGTACCAAGAGGGATTTTCCAGCACCTGACGCTGGATCACCGCTGGTGTCACCGTGTCGTAGTAACCCAAGCCAATCAGCGATCGTCGGACCTGATTGGCGTCAGCCAAGCCACGCAGTTCAGCTAGAGCACTGGCTTCAGTGCAACCACGGGGAAGAGCCTCAACAGGGGGCAATGCATCGAAAATATTTGCGGGGACAACCGCGCGCAAAAAGGAATCGAGATCTTTAAACCCAAGCGCTTTCAACATCCGCTGTTGCGCCTGCTCTCCCGGTCCGATATGCCTGCTTACGAAAGGAGACAGTGGCTCAGCCACCGACGCGTCAGACACACGCTGTTCAAGCAAGGTCAAAAGGCCGGTTGCGGTGACGGCGACTGTAAGGAAGTCCCCGCCGCATCGACGACCCAATCAAGCTTCCGTTATGCAGCCGCCACCTTGGCGGAGTAAGTCGCGGAATCCATCAACTCTTCAATCTGGGCAAGTTCTGACGGGCGAATGACCAGGAGCCAACCCTCCCCATGAGGATCGTTTTGAAGCTCCTCAGGATTGGCTAAGACTGCTTCATTGCGCTGAATCACTTTGCCCGTGATTGGCGCGTACATCTCCTCAACGGCCTTCACCGATTCCACGGTTCCAAAGCTGGTTCCACGGCTGAGATCATCCCCCACCTCTGGCAGATCCACGAACACAATGTCACCGAGCTGATCAACGGCATAGGCGCTCAGTCCAACCCGCACAAGCTCCGCTTCCTGTCGGACATATTCATGACTGTCGGCGAACCGAAACTGGTCGGGGAAGTCGAAGGCCATCGGGCCAGGGGATGCGGTTGCTAACCAGTCTGCGCCAGATCAACCCAACCTGCCGTCATCAACGCGCAAAGAGCCCTGATCAGAGCCAGCTCGACATGGGAGCGATGGGTTCCTCCTTGCACATAGAGATTGAACGGCTCTCGCAGGGGAGCATCCGCAGAAAATTCACTGGTGCTGCCATCGATGAAGGTGCCGCCGGCCATCACCAAATCACTGGCATATCCAGGCATCGGCGCAGGCACCGGGTCGAGATAGGAGCCCACGGGTGAGACCCCCTGAAAAGCCCGACAAATCAATTTCAAGGCGTCTGGGTTTCCGATCTGCACCGCCTGAATGAGATCACTACGGGGCTCCCCTGCAGAAGGCTGGACCGGATAGCCAAGATCAGCAAACACAGCCGCCACCAAATCAGCACCGATCAAGGCTTCCGCCACCATCTGCGGCGCAAGAAACAAGCCCTGCAACAGCAAGCGATGCAGGTCAAAACCGCTACCGCCCTCGCTCCCAATTCCTGGTGCTGTCAGCCTGCAGCAGGCCTGTTCCACCAAGGAAGCCCGACCTGCCACGTAGCCCCCTGCTGGAGCGATGGTGCCACCGAGATTCTTGATCAACGAACCAGCCACTAAGTCGGCACCGACCTCAGGAGGTTCCCGCTCTTCGACAAGCTCCCCATAACAGTTGTCCACGAAACAAACGCAATCGGGCTGGCGGGCATGAATACGCTCACAGAGGCGTTCGATCGTGTGGATGGAGAGCGATGGGCGCCAGCTGTAGCCACAGCTGCGCTGAATCAACACCAGCTTGCGAGGGGTCTCTAAAGCCGCATCCAAAGCCCCCTCATCGACCGCTCCAGAGTCGAGCAGGGGAAGTTCTTCGTACTGCACGCCGAAGTCACGGAGAGATCCCTGCCCCTCTCCCCTCAAGCCAATCACCTCTTCAAGGGTGTCGTAAGGACGGCCCGTAATCGAGAGCATCCGCTCCCCAGGGCGCAACACCCCGAATAGAGCTGCAGCAATCGCATGGGTGCCACTCACAAACTGAAGGCGCACAGCTGCAGCTTCAGCACCCAGCACCCTGGCAAAGACACGATCAAGCACCTCTCGCCCCTGATCGCCATGGCCATAGCCGCTCACAGACGCGAAATGCTGGGTCCCAACTCGCTCAGCAGCGAAGGCATTCAGCACCTTTTCCAAGCGAACCGAAACACCCGCCGTGCGTTGCTCTGCCATGGGCCTGAGCCGATCTCTCGCTTGCAAAATGCGCGCTCGCGCCCACTCCTCAACGGTCGCAGCAGCCATTGCGCCATCCACAGGATTTGAATCCATCTCTCCTTAGTTGCACTTTTTGTGCTGAATTCTTTTACATTCGCACTTTCCAACCGACTCAAGATTCGCCGGCTTCTCGTCGCCTGAATCTTCAGATCCGGTGCACGGAGACTCTTTTGGTCACATCCACCCCGGCTGACGCCAGCACCCAACGCGAGTTGCGCATTCGCGCAGCCGTGATGGCACCGCGTCAGATGCTTCCCTCACACCAGCGCCGCCTTAAAGGGGGGACCACCAGCTTCATGGTTGTCATCCACGTGCTGGCAACGGTGGCCTTACTTCCACGCTTTTGGAGCTGGCAGGGTCTGGTTGCCTTCGGCGTTTTGTATTGGACGACCGTGCTGGGCGTAACCCTGGGTCTGCATCGGCTGGTGGCGCACCGCAGCTTTGAAGTGCCCGGCTGGCTTGAGCGGGTTCTCGTGGTGATGGGCACCCTGGCCTGCCAGAGCGGACCGATCGATTGGGTGGCGTTGCATCGCCACCATCACCGCTTTTCGGATCAACCCAATGATCACCACGATGCGGGACGGGGATTGTGGTGGAGTCACAGCGAGTGGATGCTCCACGACATCCCTGCGTTGAAAGAAAAGCATCGCTATGCGGGCGATCTGCTGAGTGATCGTTTCTATGTATGGCTTGACCGCTGGTTCCTTGTGCTCCAAATCCCACTGGGGTTAGCTCTGTATTGGTACGGAGAAACAGCAGGAGTACACGGTGGAGGAGTTGGTCTCGTTCTGTGGGCCATCCCCTTACGTCTCGCCGTTGTGTATCACGTGACTTGGTTGGTGAATTCCGCCACTCACGCCTTTGGCTACAGGAATTTCAACAGTCCTGATCTTTCACGTAACTGCTGGTGGGTGGCCGTGCTGTCCTTTGGAGAGGGCTGGCATAACAACCACCATGCCTATCCAAATAGCGCCCGCCACGGGCTTCGTTGGTTCGAATTCGACATCACGTGGATGCACATTCGTCTGCTTCGCAGACTTGGACTCACGCGCAAAGTGCGACAAGCCCGCTACATCGGCTAATTCTCTCGAGTTTCCATCAAGGGGAGACGACTGCGCAATTCCTCAAGGAAGGCTGCCGGCGTCTCCCCGTTTTGACCGCCCAGAGCGAGATAGGTGGCGTGAAGATCGAGAAACTCCCCATCAAGTTCTTCGGCTGTGTAATCACGCAAACCCGCCATGACGGCGGTAAAGCGTTCACGGCGTTGCATTTTTCCTACTGGATAAGCGTTCATCAACTGATCGCGACACTGACGCCACGACTGCCCTCGGCAGAGACAATCCGCGAGCGCTGCACTCAAGGGGGCCGCCTCCACGGGATCAATGCGCCAATCGAAACCCGGTGGCAAAGGAGCGAGGCCTACAAAGATCTCCAATAACTGTCCTGCACCCAACGGTTTGCCATTAGCGCTGACAACAGGCACAGCGCTCACTTTGAGCACCTTGAGTAGATCGGGATGCACCTCAGCGAGATGCTCTTGGATCGGATCCAAGCCCGCATCGAGGATCGCATTGGCCTGCCCGAGAGCCAGGAACACCTCGGGACCGGGAGAGGCAAGCTTGCCGTTGCGCAAGTTCGAAATTTGGGAGTTGTGGACACGACCGAGATCGAGGGCATCCGCGAGGGCAGGCAACACCTTGTGAGACCAACCATTGCGCTCATGCCAGACATGGATCAAGTGCGCCATCGCTCGACGGCCCTCATCGAGCCGATCCCGGTAACCCTTGGTCACATGATCAGAAACGGCTTCTTCCTTTGTCACTTGATACGGATCCTTATTGGGTGTAAATTATGGACATCAAGCGGATTAGCCATGGTTTCAAGCACGATCAGAACTCCGTCGCCGCCCAGTCGGCCGGCAGCTTCGCACCTGGCAGTTGCTCAAGCAAGCCTTCTTCGTCGTCCACGCAAAGGCGAGCCTGCAACCAGCCCTAAAAATCACCAACATTCCGTCACGATTGGATTCATGATCGTGATCCACGCCCTTGCGGCTGTGGCTCTTCTGCCTGGTTTCTGGAGCTGGCCTGCTGTGACCAGCCTGCTGGTTCTGTACTGGGTTACAGCCTGCCTTGGAGTCACCCTTGGCTATCACCGCCTACTCACACACCGATCCTTCCGTCTACCCCTTTGGCTGGAACGCTTTTTCGCAACCTGCGGGGCCCTGAGCTGCCAACACGGTCCGATCGACTGGGTGGGGCTGCATCGCCATCACCATAAGTTTTCCGATACGGATGCAGATCACCACAACAGCCATCGCGGGTTCTGGTGGAGCCACATGGGTTGGATGTTCCACCCGATCGAAGCCATGCCTGCAGTGCCTCGCCTCACCGGCGATCTCTTGAGCGATCCCTATTACCGCTGGCTAAATGCCCATTTCCTCTGGCTCCAGCTCCCCCTTGGCTTGCTGTTGTTCTGGATCGGCACGGCCACAGGTGCTGGCGGTTGGGCCTTGGTGATGTGGGGCATTCCTTTGCGCCTGGTGGTCGTCTATCACGTCACCTGGCTTGTGAACTCGGCCACTCATTGCTGGGGCAACGTCGTCTATGACAGCGGTGACGCATCACGCAACAACAAATGGGTTGCGGCGCTCACCTTCGGCGAGGGCTGGCACAACAATCACCATGCCTTCCCCCACTCCGCACGCCACGGCATGCAGCCAGGTCAGATCGATCTCACCTGGGAACACATCCGCCTCTTGCGCGCGTTAGGGCTCGCAACCAAGGTCCGCCTACCGGTCGCGTCGTAAACTTCGCAATCGCTTCTCATCTTCAACCTCTTCTAAATCGCCATGGCCAAGCGCGTACAAGTCGTACTCAATGAGGACATCCTCAGCCTGGGCCGCAATGGCGATCTAGTTGACGTTGCACCCGGATACGCCCGGAACTTCTTGCTTCCTTTCGGCAAAGCTGTTCCCGTCACCCCTGCGGTGATGAAACAGGTAGAGCACCGCAGGGCCAAGGAAGCTGAGCGTCAAGCCACCCTCAAGCAGGATGCCGTAGCGTTCCGCACCGCTCTCGACACGATCGGACGGTTCACCGTGAAGAAGCAAACAGGTGGAGACGACGTGCTGTTTGGCACCGTGACCAATGGCGATGTCGCCGAAGCGATCGAATCCGCCACTAAGAAAGAAGTAGATCGCCGCGACATCACTGTTCCCGACATCCATCGCACGGGCTCCTACAAGGTGCAGGTAAAGCTGCACAGCGAAGTCACCGCAGAAATCAATCTCGAAGTCGTCAGTTATTGATTCTTGGCATGGGCTTCACGGCCAGCCAGAGTGTGATGACTTAACGGCGCCAGTTCACTGCCATGGTGAGTGTCTCCCAACCTGATCACAGCGCGAGTGAAGGTGGGGGACAGCGGGGCTTCGGCAAGGGCCGTCAACGCGATGAGCCCAACTTCGAAGCCCTCCCCGACTCGCTTCCGCCCCAAAACTTGGAGGCGGAAGAAGCGGTTTTAGGTGGGATCTTGTTGGATCCCGACGCGATTGGCCGGGTTGCCGACGTGCTCCAACCCGAGGCGTTCTATCTGGGAGCCCACCGGGAGATCTTCCGCACCGCGGTGATGCTCCATAGCCAGGGCAAACCCACCGATCTCACCGCGATGTCCGCCTGGCTGGCGGATACGGGATCACTCGAGAAAGTTGGCGGCAGCGGCCGCTTGGTGGAGCTGGTGGAACGGGTGGCATCCACGGCCTCGATCGAACAGGTGGCCCGGCTGGTGATGGATAAGTTCCTGCGCCGTCAGCTGATCCGTTCCGGCAATGAGGTGATTCAGCTGGGCTTTGACCAAAGCCTGCCGATGGAGCAGGTGCTGGATCAGGCCGAACAGAAAATTTTCGCCATCAGTCAGGAGAAACCGTCCAAAGGGCTCACACCCACCGCCGAAATCCTCACCAGCACGTTCAACGAGATCGAAAGCCGATCGCTTGGCACCTCGGTGGCGGGCATTCCGGTGAACTTCTACGACCTGGATGCGATGACCCAAGGCCTGCAGCGCAGTGATCTAATCATCGTGGCGGGCCGCCCAGCGATGGGCAAAACCTCAATCGTGCTCAACCTTGCCAAAAACGTGGCTCAATTGCACAACCTTCCGGTGTGCATGTTCAGCTTGGAGATGAGCAAAGAGCAACTCACCTACCGCCTGCTGTCGATGGAGGTTGGAATCGAAGCGGGCCGCCTGCGCACCGGCCGGCTGCAACAGGAGGAATGGCCCTTGCTGGGCCAAGGCATCAACACCCTGGGGCAATTACCGATGTACATCGATGACAAGCCCAACTCAGGCGTCCTCGAGATGCGCTCGCTCTGCCGCCGACTGATGGCCGAACAAGGGAAAGAGCTTGGCCTCGTGGTGATTGATTACCTACAGCTGATGGAGGGATCCAGCCCCGACAATCGCGTGCAGGAAATCTCGCGGATCACAAGGGGGCTCAAGGGCATGGCCCGCGAGCTGAACGTGCCGGTGATCGCCCTTTCTCAGCTCAGCCGCGGGGTGGAATCGCGCACCAACAAACGCCCCATGCTCAGCGACCTGCGCGAATCAGGCTCAATTGAGCAAGACGCCGATCTGGTGTTGATGATCTACCGCGACGAGTACTACAACCCGGAGACCCCAGACCGAGGCATCACTGAAGTGATCGTGACCAAGCACCGCAACGGTCCCGTTGGCACCGTGAAACTACTGTTTGAGCCGCAGTTCACTCGCTTCCGCAACCTGGCCGCCTGAGCGAGGAGCCGGCATAGGAACTAAAACAATGAAGATATGAGCTTCAGCCCTCCCCCCACCGAAGTCTTCGACGTGATCGTCGTAGGGGGCGGTCATGCCGGTTGCGAGGCTGCAATCACGGCTGCTCGCTTGGGGCTAAGTACCGCCCTTTTTACTCTCAATCTCGACCGAATCGCCTGGCAGCCCTGCAATCCTGCCGTTGGTGGACCGGCCAAAAGCCAGCTCGTGCATGAGGTGGATGCCCTTGGTGGGGTGATCGGCCGCCTCGCCGATGCCACCGCCATTCAGAAACGGGTACTGAACGCCAGCCGCGGCCCTGCCGTGTGGGCCCTACGTGCCCAGACCGACAAACGCCATTACTCAAGAGAGATGCTGCAACTGCTGCATCACACCCCCAACCTGGCCCTGCGCGAAGCGATGGTGACCGGCCTCGAAGTGGATGGGGATCCAGAGCCAGCAGGACAGGCGCGAATCACAGGGGTTCGCACCTACTTCGGTAGCGTCTACGGCGCCCAGGCCGTAGTGCTTACCGCTGGCACCTTCCTTGGCGGTCGCATTTGGGTGGGCCATCAATCGATGTCTGCCGGGCGCGCTGGGGAACAGGCTGCAGAAGGACTCACCGACGCCTTGAAGCAGCTGGGCTTCCAAACCGATCGGCTCAAGACCGGCACCCCTGCCCGTGTTGATCGGCGCAGCATTGCGCTCGACCAACTGGAAGCGCAACCGAGCGATGCCGCCGATCGATTCTTTTCATTTGACCCAACGGCCTGGGCCAGCGGCGAACAGATGAGCTGCCACATCACCCGCACCACAGCGGCAACGCATCAGCTGATCAAAGACAACCTGCATCTCACCGCGATTTACGGCGGCATCATCGACAGCAAAGGACCGCGCTATTGCCCCTCGATCGAAGACAAAATCGTGCGCTTTGCCGACAAAGACTCCCACCAAATTTTCCTGGAACCAGAGGGACGTGACACCCCAGAGATTTACGTGCAGGGCTTTTCTACGGGGTTGCCAGAAACGATCCAATTGGAACTGCTGCGCACCCTCCCAGGCTTGGAGCAATGCGTGATGCTTCGGCCGGCCTATTCCGTTGATTACGACTACCTTCCCGCAACCCAACTCAAACCCTCTCTGGAGACCAAACGGGTGCGGGGGCTATTTAGTGCTGGGCAACTCAACGGCACTACTGGATATGAAGAAGCCGCGGCCCAAGGCCTTGTCGCTGGCCTCAACGCTGCCCGTCTCATCGGAGGGCAAGAGCCCGTGCACTTCCCAAGGGAAAACAGCTATATCGGCACAATGATCGATGATCTGGTGAGCCAAGACCTACGCGAGCCTTACCGGGTCTTGACCAGCCGCAGTGAATACCGCCTTGTGTTGCGTGGTGATAACGCCGACCGACGCCTCACCCCCCTGGGCCGTGAGCTTGGACTGATTGATGACCGCCGTTGGCAGCTGTTCAACGACAAGCTCCAGGCCATGGAAGAAGAAAAACAACGCCTTGAGACTGTTCGCCTCAAGGTCAGCGACCCTGTCGCATCAACCGTTGAGAAAGAAAGCGGAGCTCCGATTCGAGGCTCGATCACGCTCGCGGATCTCTTACGTCGATCAGGCGTCCACAGCTCTGATCTTGTGCGCCATCGCCTAGCCGATGCCGAACTTCCCCTAGCGGTGAGAGAGGGCGCAGAAATCGACATTAAATACAGCGGCTACCTGCAGCGCCAGCAACAACAGATCGATCAAGTCAAACGCCAAAGCCTGCGCAAACTCCCCGCCGATCTCGATTACGCCAGCATCGGCACCTTGTCGCGAGAAGCGCGCGAAAAGCTCACTGCCATTCAACCCACCACTTTGGGCCAGGCCACACACATTCCTGGGGTTAGCCAAGCAGATCTCACGGCCCTGTTGCTTTGGCTGGAACTACAAAAGCGCCGATCCCAAAAGAGTGAAAGTCTCGCCAGCAGCACCAACTCTCGATAACTTTGCCTCAACCAAAGGTTTGCAGTGCCCTCTCGCCTCCCCACATCCACGGCGTATTGGAATCTGCGCGCTGAACAGGTCATGGATCAGGTGTTCCAAGAAGCGGAACCCTCCCTGAAGGCCGTTGAGATTCAAGTGGAACCGGCACCAGATCCAGCCAATCGCCCCGTTGCGGATCCTCTCCCAACAACGCCTCGCAGCACTCAGCCGTGGCAGCAGTTCACCCTGATCGGCGTGACGCTCGGAGCCCTGCTCTGTAGTGCTTGGTTGGCACGCAATTGGCAGCTCTCCGAGCAAGCCCTCTATCGCGAGCGCAATCTGGCTCTTACTGAGAAGCTCAAAGCAGGTGTCACCCCTACCTCCTCTGCCTCTGCATCTCCCAAACCAGAGCAAGCTGAGGTTTTGACCACCCTGCCCAGCCTTGAACCGCTCACGCTGCCGCTCAGTACAGCGATTGCGCCTGTCAAAGCCTTATCCGACGCCTCTCCATCCAACTCAGATACAAGTGCTGTAGTGCCAGCTCCGATGAGCAAGCCTGCTCTCGTGGGAGTTGTGCACGCTGAAGTGGGGGGATCGGCCATCTTCCAATTAGACAATCAATCGCTCTCTGCAACGCCTGGCGACAGCATCGGCAACAGTGGCTGGTCATTGGTGAGCATTTCCAGCACAGGTGCAGTGATTGAACGCAACGGTGAACGCCAATCCCTCTCGATCGGAGGTGCCTTCTAAATAAAAGATCCAATCAACGATCTGCCAATCGTCCGGTTCACTCAAAACGAATCAGGTAGAGACCTACCAGTTCTCAATCGTTTTCAACTGAAAAGCAAATCCACTAAAAGAAAAAGCGATTCTAGAAAAAGTGTTTCTGAAAGGCACTGTTTGTTAGCCACTCATAAGTCCTTAGATCAACTGTTTTACAGAGTTGCATTCCCTCTCATGAGAGATAAAACGAGTGGATTGCGCATGCCGTCATGCATCGACAGACATTCGCCGTATTGCTGATCGCCATTCTTGCCAGCACCCAGGCCGATGCCAAGCCTTCACGACCAAGGGATACGCCAATACTGACGAGCGTTTCCGACCTTGCACGTCTGGGGCCAAAAGTCAGACCGCTTCCTCAACACTTGTGGCCAATCAGACGTGGAGAGACGATCAGACTCCAATATCCACTTTCTTATGTTGCCCAGGAAGTGAGCCCTTACGGTTGGCGCTTTTCAGACCATCGAGATCAATGGCGCTTACATACAGGACATGATCTGATCGCGCCCTCTGGAACAGGAGTCTTGGCTGCACTCTCCGGGAAAGCATTAGTGGTGCAACCCATTTCTGGATACGGACTCACTGTCTTACTGGATCATGGCAATGGCTGGCAAACGCTTTACGCGCATTTACTTAGCGCTCGAATCAGGCCCGGCCAACTCATCCAAACCGGAGACCTACTAGGGAATGTAGGAAAAAGCGGCTATGCAACCACCGCTCATCTCCATTTTGAACTCCGTCGATTCAAGAATGGGCAGATCATGGCGATTGACCCTGCCCCACTTCTGAATCAAAACGCATTGCGTTGAGTCACTTCCAACAATTGATGACTGGCTAGACGTAAGTCAATGTACTCAGAAAAAGACAGTCAGTTGGCCTCTAATTAGACATTTATAAATTTAGATCGGTAAATCAAAGTGTAGAAACGTTGCCTTAAGCCTGAAAAAGCTGGGGGCCTGAGCCTTCCAGCCAAGAACTTCATGAAGTTGAGCGAAATCAGTGCCGCAAAGGCGCCTGATGATTGATTCATGAAACACGTCTCAATATTGGAGCTCGAGATTCCATTTAGATTTTTTGGAGCGTTAGTCGTGGGTTCTGCCCTAATGATCATGGCTCGTTCTTTTAAAGAAGCTGCATTACTTGGCGGAACCTTCCTCTGCGGACTTGGCGCCCTTGAGCTAGCCCTTCGCTTCAGTGGTTACTGAACTGGTGTCCATCCAAACGCGACCCAAGCTGATCGCCTGCGGCTCTGGTGTTCTGCGCAAAAGGTAAGGCTCGTTAGGGTGCGCCAGATTTCACTGATGCAGCAGGGTTTGCAACGCAAAGCTTCCAATATCAATCTCCCATCCGTCTCGGTGGGAGGTGCTTTCTGACATCACCTTCAGAGCTGGAATTGTCGTCTGGGCTAATACCTTCCCCCACCTGTGTATGGGAAGCACCTGCCGCAACGGTTGTGGCCGGGGATGATCCAGGGGAATTACCCGGTCCCTGGAGACTGATGCTCCTCGGAGACGGCAGTCCAACCCGTCACCTGCGCCTCCTCACAGGACATCCTGTGGCCGTGGAATTAATTGCCATGGCAGCAGAAGTAGGGGGACAGGCTTCCGCCGGCTGCCCACGCGAAGTGCAAGAACTCACGCCTCCCCTACTCCGCCGTCAAGTCTGGTTGAACTGTGGCGGGCAAACCCTGGCGTGGGCTGAAAGTTGGTGGAACCAGGACGAAGCCAACCAGCACTTACAAGACCGCAACCTGCCGATCTGGCTCAGCCTCACGCAAGGCCGATCTGAGCTCTTTCGCGAAGTGGATGGTTTAGCGCTCGTCCAAGAACCTTGGCTTGAAAAACGATTTGGCTGCTCAGGACCATTTTGGAGTCGCCACTATCGATTTTTTCGGCAAGGACGGGAGCTCACGGTGATTCGTGAAGCATTCAGCCCTGCCTTAGAAGAATGGCTAGGAGCCACTCCACGCCATCCACTTCATCTTTCTATATGAAGAAAGCCAGCGTTTTTTCCACATTCGTGCATATGAACTTGCCGAAGCTCTTGCAATCGAGACCATTTCGCTAGTTGCGATGGTTTTATGACAAGTTCCCAGTGGCTAACCCTGTCCAACCTCGGACACAGATTTGGGCTTTCAGCCAAACATTGCGGCCACGCTCTCGATCACCAAGGATGGCGCGACCGCAACGGACATCCAACAGAAACTGCAATCACAGCCGGAGCTGCCCAGCGCCACAACAACCATCATCACAGCCCCTCCAACCGCTGGAACGCTGACATCTGCTCCACCATCATCTCCCCCCATGGCCATCACCCCATCAATCGCAGCGAACAGATTGCGCAGTGGGTGACATTGCTCGAAGCCATGGAAGAAGGATCGGCCTCGGTCTCCACGAGCCTGGAGCAAATGGCCGAAGATCTGCCATTAGATCTGATCGAAGAGGTGAACCTTGAGCTCAGCAATCGAGGCTGTCGCTTTCAGGTCCAACGCCTCGAAGAGAGCTCCAGCCTCTAATCAACCCAACCTGAGTGCTTCAGCCTGCCGCCGTGCCTTATCGAGTTGCTCCTTCAGTAGGTCTTCATCGGTATGGCTGAGGTTGGTATGGATCAACCGGGCATGAGGTGCATGGCGACGCAAGCGCTCGATGACACGATCGGGCGTGGCCTCCCTCACTAACAACGCCAAAGCAGCACTGCCCTCAGGAAGGGTTTCCGCGAGTTCTTTCAAAAAGTTGTCGTTAATGCCCATGTCATTAAGCGATCCAGAGGCAGCCCCTGCACCAGCGCCAACTGCGAGACCCAGCAAAGGGTTGGCAAAGACCAAACCGATCAACAACCCCCAGAAGCTGCCTCCCATCGCTCCAGCCGCCGTCATATTGATTGCCTGACGCAGGTGAACATGACCGTCTTCGCCGTGCTCCAGCACCACCGCGTCCTCAAGCGCAATCAAATGCTCTTGCTGAATTGTGACCAACTCGCGACGGACCTCCTCAGCTTCTTGGGCTTTTGGAAAGCCCACAACCACCAAATTGCTCATACAAACAAACTGTTTTTAGAAGGTTAGAGATCAATCGTTCCAGCGATCAGCCTCCTGATCATTCCCGTCGTCTACTGGAGCGAGGCAATGGGCGCCTGGATGGGCCAGGGCCACGGGACGCAGGCTGGGACGCTGCTGCTGTTGATGGAGGGCTTGCAGAACGGGTCCAACGCTCCACACGGAAACTTTCGTCATCAGGCCAGCTGTTGTCACCCCCCCCATAGGTGGACTCGGGCTCAGGCACCGGCGCAACTAACTGCCGGCGTGAGATCGCATCGAGAGGGCGCTTACGACTTGATATCGCAATCGATTCAGCCCGCAGAGGCGGTTTCACAGGATCCCTCCAGTCCTCTTCTTCGTCCATCAGCCAATCGATCTTGTCACCAACCCAGCGGCCCACTGATTCGAGATCCATTGAAGGACGCGCACCTCCGGAAGAGCGTCGACCAGGTCGCGTGCCAGCAACACCATCCACAAGTTGGCGACCGGTTTCAATCCACTGATCAAATCGCCGATCACCAACGTCCTGACTGCGCTGCCCCTGACTGCGCTGCCGCGGTTGAAAACGTCCATCCATCTCTTGACCTTAACGACGACGCTGCTGCAGCCAACGCTCCCTTTGCCAACCGATTAACGCGATCGACACCCCACCAGCTTCTAGGACCCAAAGAAACAAATCCATCTCAATCCTGAGCGGGGGCAGGTACATAGCTGAGTAGACAACTCACATGCCAGTGACCGTCATGATGCCGATCACAGCACAACCTGCAAGCCGCTTGCCTGACCCGGCGCCGATACGGGGTCCGCTGTCCACACGTGGGGCAGATAGCAATCCAGCGGGGGGAACTCTGCTGAACCGGAAATTGATGACGAATGCTCACCTTGAACCGTGTTTGTGAGGCATTAATCGCCTCCATCTGGGCCCGAAAGCAAGGGCCATGACTCTCCCGTTGACCCAACACAAGATCCACCCAGGCGTGGATCATTTCATGACAAAGGGTGCTCTCAGTCGCGCAGCGAGGCAAAGGATCGAGCAAGGGTTTTGAGAGCACAATCTCCCGGCCAAGGGGCGGAGCCACCGCCGGGCCGCGGCGATAAAAGCCGGCCGTCTTTCGCATCCGTCCATCACTCCAGCGCAAAGCAACCAGCGGGACAGTGCCCCTTACCAGACAGCCTTCAAAGTGTTCTCGATTGAGCCTGTGAAACAGCGGCAGCAGTGGCTCGAGGGGCATGGGGACTGCGAAAAAAGCCAAACAGGACGAAAGCCGGCCCAGTCTGCCTCGTTCCTGCATCCAGTCAGTCAGAATCTGCACTCATTCGGATGCACCCGATGGAACTGGGCTTGGTTCGCGAAATCGGTAGCAAGGCTTTATTAGCAGGGGGTGGAGCGCTTCTCCTCTACTGGACAATCACGGCAGTGAAGCTCGTGCTGAGCGCCCGTGGCATCAACCCTTTGATCAAGCAGTTCTTCACGCAAGTGGCAGCGGGCAGGATCGATGCCGCTTATTTGCTGACCACCAAGAACTATCGCCAGCATGTGAACCGTCAGCAGTTCATTCGTTACTTGGCGGGTTTGAAGCTGAATCGCTTCCGCAATCTCAAATCTGGTCGCCCGAGGCTGCAGGAAGGCAACATCATCCTGACTGTGAAATTGATCGCTGAAGACAAAGAAGAGATGCCTTTGGATTTCACATTCATCAAAATGGATGATTCTTGGAAGATCGAGCGAATCGTCGCCGTGAACAGCTGAGTACGAGGCGTTGAGCAACTCGCAGCCGCCGAGATCGTCCAGCAGCTCTCAAGAGCGAGCGGAGGAATTGCGGCGCCTGCTCAATCGGGCTGCTCACGCTTATTACGTGCTCGACGCTCCGGATATGGAAGATCCGGTCTATGACCAGCTCTATCGGGAGCTGCAGGATTTAGAGCACCAAGATTCAACATTGGTCAGCGCAGACAGTCCCACCCAGCGCGTGGGTGGACGCCTGGCTGATGGATTCAGGAGCGTGAGCCACAGGATTTCCCTGTTCAGCCTCGACAATGCGTTTAACCGTGACGAGCTCCATGGCTGGTATAGCCGGTTGCTCAAGGCGCTTGATCGCACACCCGCAGCAGGATCTCCACCGCCGACCCTGCCCATGGTGGGAGAGCTCAAAATCGATGGCAACGCCCTCGCCCTGAGCTATGAAAACGGCGTACTCGTTCGGGCGGCAACCCGCGGGGACGGTGAACAGGGAGAAGAGATCACCGCCAACGTGCGCACCATCAGCTCCATTCCCTTGCGTTTGCACCTCGAACCGGTACCAGCCTGGGTGGAAGTGCGCGGGGAGGCCTTCATCCCCGATGCCACCTTTCATGCGATCAACAACGAACGCCTAAGCCGCGACGAATCTCTCTTTGCCAATCCCCGCAATGCCTGCGCGGGAACGTTGCGCCAACTCGATCCAAGCGTTGTTGCTGCAAGACGGCTGGACTTTTTCGCCTACACGCTTCACCTCCCGGACGAGTGGCAAGAGCGCCGACCGCTCACGCAATGGGATGCCCTGCAATGGCTGGGAGATGCGGGATTCAAGGTGAATCCAAATGCAGGTTTGTTGCCAGATCTTCAAGCCGTGGAGCAGTTCTTCGACACCTGGGATACAGAGCGACGGCAGCTCGATTACGCCACCGATGGAGTAGTGGTAAAGCTCAATGATTTACGGCTGCAGGATGCCGCAGGATTCACCCAAAAAGCACCACGTTGGGCGATTGCGCTCAAGTACCCAGCGGAGGAAGCTCCAAGCAAGATCCTAAGGATCAGCTACCAGGTGGGACGCACGGGAGTGATCACCCCGGTGGCCGAATTTGAACCTGTGGGTTTAGCCGGCACGAGCGTCAGCCGGGCCAGCCTTCACAACGCCGACAGGCTGGTGGAGCTCGATCTCCACGACGGCGACACCATTGTGGTGCGCAAGGCCGGAGAAATCATCCCGGAAGTGGTGCGGGTGTTGCCAGAGCTACGACCTGCACTGGCTCAACCCCTAGAGATCACCAAGACCTGTCCAGCCTGCGGATCCACCTTGGTGCGCGAAAGCAACGAATCGGCCACGCGCTGCATCAACAGCAGCTGCCCGGCGATCCTGCGTGGTGCCCTACGCCACTGGGTTAGCAAAGGGGCCATGGATATTGATGGCCTGGGTAGCAAGCTGATTGAACAACTGGTGGATCGAGGCCTCGTTCAATCGATTGCAGACCTATATCGCCTCGATATGGCCCTGCTCGGCAGCCTCGAGCGCATGGGCTCGAAAAGCGCCGAGAATTTAATTCAAGCCTTGAACGCCTCCCGCTCTCAAGGATGGGCCAAACAGCTGTACGGCCTCGGCATCCATCACGTCGGAGACGTGAACGCCAAGGCGATTACCACTGCTTTTCCCAATGCAGACAGCCTGAATCAAGCGGCTTGTCACGCACCAGAGAGCATCACTGCCATTTTTGGTGTCGGCAAAGAAATTGCTCAAAGCTTGCAGCAGTGGTTTTCCAGCCCGGCCAATCAGCGGCTACTCGATGAGTTGCGCAGCCTTGGATTCAGCCTGTCCCTCAATGAGGAAGAACAATCGCGAGCAACTACAGCGGCAGCAAACCATCACCTCACCGGTTCCACCTTTGTGCTGACCGGTACCTTGCCCACTCTCACCCGCTCTCAAGCCAAAGAACAAATCGAGGCCTGCGGCGGCAAAGTGTCGGGTTCCGTCAGTAAAAAAACCAGCTATCTCGTGGCAGGCGAAGAGGCCGGAAGCAAACTCACAAAAGCCCAGGAACTGGGGGTCAGCATTCTTGATGAGGAGGCTCTGCAGAACATGCTGAGAGGATCAACCTAAAAATCTCAGCCAGGCATGCCAATCCCTCTTCAGAATCTGCTTGGGAGCCTTTCTGGTGAGTGGCAGCTAAACCTTGAGACCCAAGTCCCCCGAAACGACCTCTACAAAAGTCGCATTGCCTCTTCGCGGCCGACACTGGGCTTTTTTTTGCTGCTGATCTGTTCCGCAGTCATTGCAACGCTCGGATTGATCTCCAACAGCACCGCAGTAGTGATCGGCGCCATGATCGTTGCCCCGTTGATGGATCCAATCCTTAGCTTGGCCTTTGGCCTCGCCATTTCTGACAACAGATTGGTGAAACGCTCTGCCATCACGGTGATTATTGGCGTCCTCACGGTGATTGGCACGGCAACGCTGTTTGGCTGGATCCTCGATGCCAGTGAGGTGAATCGAGAGATTTACAGCCGAACCGCACCCAACCTGATCGACCTCGGCATTGCAGTTGCCGCAGCCATCGCCGGATCGTTCACATTGACCAGGGATCGATTGTCCAATTCGATCGCAGGGGTGGCCATAGCGGTGGCCCTTGTGCCGCCGCTATGCGTCTGCGGAATCGGGCTCAGCATGGGCTCGGAAGTTATTGCTGTGTTCGGCCGGGGCAGCGTTGCTGGACTCAGCAATCAGATCTCCGAAGGATCATTTTTACTCTTCCTAGCCAACTTAATTGGCATCACAGTTGCCAGCTTGATGGTGTTTTTGCTGCAGCGCTATGGCTCGATTCGTCGCAGCTGGCGCAACCTACTTGTTTGGCTAGGGCTACTAGGCCTGCTGTGCATCCCCTTGGCATCGTCACTCCAAGACTTCAGTATTCGCCAAAACATTGACGCCAAATTTGCCACCTTTAAAGCGGGACGCGTCAAGCAATTCAAGATGACCGAAAAGAATCCATATCTCTGGAAAAAAGTAAAATTGCTCTACAGCAATGTTCGTGTTTCTCAGAACAATGCCACCATTGAGCTTGTCCTTAATGCCCAAGAAGGGCTCATCACGCAAAAGGTCATTGATGAGCTCCATCAACGGATCATCACGAAAGCAAGAAAGGATTACGGGATCAACGAAATCAGCGTTAATATCAGCGTAATTCCCAACCAAATCTTCAAATACAACTTCACTGAAGGCAAACAATCATGAGCCCCCCCCAAGCCTTCCGTTGGATCAAAACAGAATGTGGTCGGGCTAAGTATGTTGATTTGGCCTCTCGCAACGGCATTGCGGCAAAACTTCGCCTGGGATGGTTTGTAGTGATTGCTGCTGCACGTGACCTTCAAGTCCCGAACCCAGACTGAACCACTCACCACGCAATCACAATCAATCCCAAAGAGATTGAAACCGTAGAAGAAGTAGCAAACTCGGCAGTTTCAACGATTAAAAAAGGATTTATTCAAAACAAAAGCCGCTCGCAATCTATTTCCATAACATCGAAAAGCGATCATCAAAGCGTTATTTTCAAGAGCTTTTATTAAAATTCGCTCTTTTCAACCGTCAACGCACGCTGCGCGGCACGCCCGACCAACCAAACCACTCCAACCGTGGCTAAGACGCCCACCACACGCAGAATCCAGGCCTGTGCTGAGGCTTCTCCAGCAAGCACTTCACCAAAACGAGCAGCATCACCTGCCAGTGCGCCCAATGCACAAAACAAAACGGTGCCGGGCAGAATTCCAATCAGTCCAATGCTGTAATCACGCAAACTCACCTCACTAAGGCCATAAACCAAATTCAGCAACGAGAAGGGAAATGCTGGAGATAAACGCGTTAAAAGCACAAGCTTGAGCCCCTCTCGGCTGACAGCCCGCTCCACAGCCTGAAGCTTTGGATAGTGAGTCAAACGCTGGCTCGTCCAATCACGCAACCAATATCGGCCGAGCAAGAACGCTGCCTCCGCGCCGAGACAGGCCCCCACAAACACAATCAGGCTTCCCCACCAAGTGCCATAAAGAGCTCCAGCCAACATCGAAGCCCATACACCTGGAAGCAGCAGTGTCACCCAAACCGCATAAAGCGGGATGAACACCAATCCACCCAGAGGAGAGCGCAGCCACAGCGTTAAAGGCTCAAACCAGGACATCCCCTCAATCATTGGTACAAGCCCATCCGAAGCCACGTTTCCATGCTGACCATTTAGTGGAGAAACGGAGTCATGACCTCTTTTAAGCTAATGATTGGACAACCATCGAAGAGGTAATGCTGTGCAAAGCCTTTTTGCCCTGATCAAAAGCAACAGGTGTCGCATCACTGCCTTTCTGAGCATGTCCTTGCTCGGAAGCTGCGCAAGCACTGATCGCCAAGATGCAATCGTCTTGCAAGTGGCTCAGGCCAGCAATGAGAATGAACAACAATCCGCCAGTCGATTTCATTCGGAACGGAAGATCAGCAAGGATTTTCAACAGCAATTAAAAGAAATGCAGCCTGCTATCAAGCTGCATCCCTCGATCTACGCCGCAGAATCACTGGAACAGGAGCTAAAGGTTCGAACCAATAGCGGACTGGGTCCAGATCTTGTGATCACAGATAGCAATCAGGCCTTGACCCTTCTTGCGGAAGGCACCACCATCCCGATCCAACTGACGGAAGAAAAGCGATTATTAATATCCCCCTCAGCTCTGGAGCGCGTTAAAACCGCCAACGGAACTCTTGCCGGGCAACCAGTCTCTCAATATTTGCAGCTGGCATGCTTTGACAAACGCAAGCTGAAAGAGCCGCCAAAAACGCTGACGGAATTGTCGGCAGCCAGTGGCAGGGGAAAAGTTTTTGGAATGGTCACCAATCTCCAGGATCTCTACTGGAGCCTGGGCAGCTTTGGTGCCGGAGAGGCCTTAGCCACCTCGTTAGCAGGCAAAAAAGCCACCGTTGCAGCCCATGAACGACTCACCCAATGGATGCGATGGCTCAAGGCATCCAGCTATCAGCAAAATATTGTGTTTTTGAGAAATCAAGCCGCGCTTCGAAAAGCACTCATCGAAGGAGAGATGAGTTGGATCAGCTGTTGGAGCTCCCAACTACCTCAACTGCGTGAAGCGCTCAAAGATCATCTCGGAGTCGCGCCATTGCCCAGTGGAGACTTTGGACGAGCCACACCAATCACTCGCTTGCAGGTCTGGGCTCTTGGTAAAAATTCAAGCAAACGTCAACGAGCAGAAAGTCTGAGATTGCTCAATTTCATAGCGCAGCCCTGGGCTCAGAAAACCTTTGCTCTCAAATACAAAACGGGCTATCCAGTCAATCCTGCAGCGGCACTGATCGTCAGAAAACAATTATCTGCCGAGTTTGAAAAGTTCAATGAAGAAGAAAACGAGCGTGTGAGCCGCGGTGACGCCATTATCTCCGCAATCGACACCAGGCCGATACTAGAAAAAGATATTCAGTCAACACTTAACCAGTTGATTTTCGATGGATTATCTCCCGAGAAAGCAGCCACTGAACTCCAAACCCAGATCAAAGACAAGCGATGACTTTGCCTATCTCCTACCTCATCACCATCGGCCCTGGGCCCATTTTTAACGAGCTACTGAGCTGGTTGGTCTATCTCAACCGGGGCACTGTTCTTCTTCAATTAGTTTTGGTTGGCGTTGTGATGGTCGCGGAACAACGCGGTGCACTTCGAAGGGGCGTGAGACACAGGCTGGTTCCTGAATACATCCGAGTGCTGATCGGCCCTCTACTCCTCTTAATCAGTTCAGCACTATTTCTCCTGGTGGGCTTGCCATGGGGATTACTGCGTTACTTCGGCCTACTCTGGCTGGGTTGGATGTCATTTACACCTCTAAAAACGTTACTTCTAAGCATCAACAAAAAATTTCCAGTTGATGAATTAGAAAGCACATTCCTAAGACCCATTTACGTTATCGTAGCCTCCCTGTCTTTTGTCAGGTTGATGGGAAGTACGGAAAATCTGTCGCAAACTCCTATCGCCAATCTGTTTGGAGTAGAGCTTACTCTTGGCAGAATTTACCTCGCTGTAATCGCGATTTACGTCATAATCACCCTGGCGTCTAGGCCTGCAACCTTTTTAGCTTGGCTCAGCGGGGTTTTGTTTGGAGTCCGACCTCGCAATAGAAGAGGTCTAGAGCTGTTATTCCGCTATAGCGTGATCATCGTTGGGGTCATCGCAGTTGCTTACTACATCGGTATCGACGGCACAGCCTTTATCGCCATTGCTGGCGGACTCTCTGTAGGAATCGGCTTCGGCATCAAGGAAATCGTCTCAAACTTCATTAGCGGCATCTGGCTGTTGTTTGAGGGTTCAGTGCGGCCGGGTGAAATTTTAATGATCAATGGTGACCCTTGCACAGTGCGAAATCTTAGGCTGAGAGCCACGCAACTCAGACGAGGACGCGATGGAGCCGAGCTGTTAATTCCCAATCAAACTTTCTTCACAACAGAAGCAACATCCTTCACTCAAACCGAAACATCAAGACGCGAGAGTGTACTTGTTGGCGCCGCCTACGAGCACGACCCAGACATTGTCATTGAAATATTAGAAGAGATCGCTAAGTCTCACAAAAAGGTTCTCGATTATCCAGACGTGAGAGCATTCATGATCGATTTTGCTGATTCTTCGATCAACTACAAAGTAGCGTTCTGGGTTGCCAATCCTCTTGATTCATATGATGTAGCCAGTGATATACGTAGAACAATCTGGAAGCGATTCGAGAAGGAGGGAATCACCATTCCGTTCCCACAACGTCAGGTGTATCCAATGGAATGGCCACCAAGCCTTCAACAAAGCCTGCACTCAGCTGGAGACGGAGGTGTAGTGCCGCAAGGCATACAACCAGAACTGACGGGCAGCGAAGAAAAACCCAACAGCGAGACCTAACCCTAGCCAGAGCATGGGGGCGCTAGCCCGCCCCAGCACGACTTCAGCCGGAACAGTCGTAAGAAATGCCACTGGAATTACCAAAGTGAAGAGCAAGCGCAAGGGAGCTGGATAGGCCGCTACGGGATAGCGACCAGATGCCAACACAGCCCGCAAAACTTCTGTGGCATTCCAGGTTTTCACAAACCAAATACTGGTCGCGGCAATTAAAAACCAAAGTGAATACAGGATCAATCCACCAGCCAAGAGCATCACCAACACCACCGCAATGCCTCCGGGTGTCAAAGAAGCACCAGCCTGATGCCCGCCCCAAATCACCAATAAAAAGCCAAGAACAATCTCAGGTAACCCTGCTGGCGAGATGGTCCGCAATGACAACCAGAACTGACTATCAATCGGCTTCAGCAGTACAAAATCAAGCGTTCCTTCACGCACATGGGTCACGATCGAAGACAGGTTGGGGCGTAACCAGGTGCTGGCCACCCCATCGAGAACCGTATAAAAGCCCTGAACAATCAAGGCTTCGTGCCAACTCCACCCACCCAACTCACGGCCTGGTCCAAAAAAGAGAGAGAGCATGAACAGGCTGCCTAGCAAGCTCAAGCCAACCGCAATCAACTCAATCACAACATTGAATTGATACTCCAACTGTGAGGCCACGGCTGTTCCCCAAAATCGCCGGAGACTTTTGAAATAACGCCCCATTTAGGCCCCCATTGCGCTGTAACGCCGAACCCCAGCGCGCCAAAGCAGAAGGACAAGCGGCAAAAGCAGCACAATCCAGGCCAACTGGATTGCGAATCCAGCCAACAAGTCAACAGGTTGTTCCGCTAAAACACGCGCCGGAAAGTCAATCAGATAGGGGAAGGGCGTCCACTGAGCCAACGCACGAACGAGGGGTGGGAATGCCGTGAGAGGAGCAAGCAGCCCAGACAGAAAAAGGAAGGGAATGAACAACAACCTCTCCAGAGCACTGGCCTTCTCACTCCAAAAGCAAAGAGAAGCAATCAGGCTTTGCAACAGAAAAGCAATCGAGAAGGCCATCCATGTGGCCAACCAAGCCAGCACAAAGTGACCCAACGATGGCAACCAAAAGGCCTTGGGCTGAATCAGAAAGAAAATCGCGGTGATGGCCGCAGCAAAAGGCAAACGCGTGAGCTGCTCGCCGAGATGACTGGCGACATAACGCCAGAGCGGGTGGAGTGGCTGAAGAAGATATGGAGACAATCTGCCAGTAAGAGCATCCTCTTCAAAGGCGTAAACCATCCAAACAACAGAAAACTGACGCACCAAAAAGGCACTCAAAAAATAACGATCAAGCCCTACACCATCCATCCCCAACACACCGCGAGCATCACTACCATTCCAAAGGCTGAGCATGATGAAAGGGAGAACACCCGAAAGAGCCCAAAGGGCAATTTCGGCTCGATATTCCAACATATGGGCGTATTCCGTGCCCAATAAAACTCGAACAATCTTGCGATTCAATCCAAAAATCCGCATTAAAAACTTCCCTGGCGAAACAGATCACCGATCAGCTGGTCAATCGGGGGATCATTCACCTCCAGATCACGCACTTCAAAGCGTTCCAACAGTTGTGCCACCACGGCAGTGAGCTCACCAGGCTGTACTCGCAAGTTCACCTCGCAGTCGCAACAACTGTCGAGCTGGCCAAGGCCAGCAAACGCCTCAGCCCCAACGGGTACAGCAAGTTCGAGGCGAACATGGCGCTCGGGAGCAAGCCGACTTGCCAAGCGATCAAGCGGGCCATCATGGAACAAATGTCCCTGATGAATCAACAACACACGCGGACATAAGGCCGTGATATCAGCCATGTAATGACTCGTGAGCAACACGGTCGCACCGGTTCGTCGGTTGTAGTCCGCTAAAAACTCCCGCACTTTGGCCTGAGCATTCACATCCAATCCAAGGGTGGGCTCATCAAGGAACAACACCTCAGGCTGATGAAGCAAAGCCGCGAGCAGCTCGGCTTTCATGCGCTGGCCCAACGACAACTTGCGAACAGGACGCGTGAGCTCTTCTCCCAACTCCAACAAATCCGACAGCTCGGAAATACGGCGATTGGCATCCCGATCTTTAATGCCGTACACCGCAGCATTCACCCTCAAGGAATCCATCGGTGGCAGATCCCACAGCAACTGCTGCTTCTGCCCCATCACTAACGTGATCCGACGCAAAAAATCTGGATGACGCTTTTGCGGTTGATGACCTGCAACGACAACCTGACCCGCACTGGGATAGATCAAGCCACACAACATTTTCAAGGTGGTGGTTTTCCCGGCGCCATTGGCACCAAGAAATCCAACCATCTCCCCCGGTTCAATGGCAAAGGAAACGTCTCGTACCGCGGACACATCGCGATAACGACGATTCACAAAATGCTGAAGGGTGCCAGACAGGCCAGGCTGCTTATCAGCAACCCGATAGATCTTGCTCAGCTGTTCAACCGTGATCAGTGAAGATGAAGGGTTCAGCCATCACACCAGACTCTATGAGAAGAGTAGAAGGTTCAAACCTATATCCGCAAAATCTGAAATTGATTCCAGTCAAGATGGAATCTGCACGACTAAGCTCAGGCATTACAAACATCGTTCCATGGTGGCAAAAAGAGGCTGATACAGAACAATCCGAGAGAACAAGGCCTAAAGCATTAAACAACCATTGGCAGCCCATCCATATGTCAAAACAAACAAATCAATGCCATAAACTGTATCCAAATAGCGCAGACAAGACCAATGAATTGCCCCAAGGTTGACCCCATAAGTACAAGATAATTTAGAATCCTAAAATTCAGAGAACCGAAGTCCTAGTCAACCAAGATGACAAGCCAACCAATCAACAAAGAGCTTCTCAAGTTTATTCATGAGCAAACTGGGAGGACCATGATCTATGAGCAGGAACCCACACCCTTACTAGGCGGAATAGATGCGGCTACTTATAGATTTAAACTTAGAGGGATGGACACGATGGTCCTCCGCCTCCTTGGAAAAGACAGAAGCGCGGAGGAGGTGAAACGATTCCGAATTCATAGCCGAGTTCTCATTCACGCAAACATCAAAGCACCAAAGGTGTACTGGGTCGGCGAAGACAAATTAGTCCTAGGAGGGGTTTTTATAATTATGGAATTCTTCCCAGACCCACTTCTAGCAGAACAGCCAAAAGACATACAGCTCAAAACCCTGGGGGAATCTCATGCAGAGATGCACAATCTGTCAACGACACAAATCATCAGCGAATTAAAAAAACAAGGGCTGAATGAAAAGCATTTCATGGCCACTCTATCTATTCCAATTATTCTAGACACAGCGCACAGAGATCATCCCTGGCTAAGCAATATATTCAATTGGCTACAAAATAACTTACCAATCAATTCAGCCCATGCATCCATCAATCACGGCGACTATCATCCCAAAAACATTATGTACGCTTCAGAGCATGTTACAGGCATCATTGACTGGAATTTCTTTATAGGTGATCCAGCATTTGATGTCGGGCATACAATCACACTCATCATGGACATTGGACCCAATATTGGGGATGGGTATACGTTGGACATAGCCTCACAATGCAACGAGCAGTATCAAGATGCGTATCAATCAACAAGATCAATTAATGAGAATGCAGTTAGTGCTTGCAGGGTCTCGGAATGCACGAGATTTCTTCTTCATTGCCTCTCAGGTAAAAAAGATATCATTGCTTCCTCTCCCACCATGATCAAAAGCCTCGCAACCACTATCGAAAACATCACCAACTTGGAAATAGCATTTCCTGACCAGTAAAAAGCAAAATCGCCATGCAACAGAACTGCACACTCATGCGACAAACTAAACTCCCGTCTACAACGACAAGCATCATCAAATACGATTAGCCAATGCTACACAAAATCCCTGGCATGCCAACAAGAGCTGGATTAATCAACACCATCACAACCGCAACAACGTTGCTGACGATGTTGCTCTCCGGTTGCTCATCAGCTAACAAGCCAGCTCATACCCTCTATATCGCCTATCCAATTCCAGACAACGAATTCACACAGTCCTCAATAGAACAAAGAGAAAAGCTGATAAGCCTTTTTAATCAGCTATTCCTCAAAACAAATCCCAACACGCGTGTTGTCACTGTTGCCTACAAATCCAATACAATGATACGTCAGATCAAGGAAGACAGCAAGCTAAACCTTGGCCCAGACTTAATCATAAGCACAAATTCACATCTACGATATTTTAATCAAGACTCGCTGTTGAGTACCTTTCCCAACAACTCTCAGTGGACGCAACAGTACGACGATGTCATCAAAAACATGTCCATTGTCGACAACAAACTTCTCTTAGCTCCCGCTATAATCTTCCCTCAAGTTTCCTGTTACAACAACAAGACCGTAAAACAGTCACCAAAAACGATCCAAGAACTGGTGAAGCTTGGTGCAAGCGGAGTTCGCATTGGCTTAGCAACGAATCCCTCTCAGATCTTCTGGACGGCTGGATCGACCGGTGCAATCACAGAAATCAGCTCACTGGTAAACAAGAAAAATCAGAATAAACCAAAGCCAAAAATCAAAGAATGGATCACATGGCTACGCCAAGCGGCTTACTACCAAAACATTTCCTTTTACAGCCAGCAATCTGAACTTATCAATGAATTGGCCGCCAATAATCTTGACTGGATCACCTGCGATTCTTTCCAAGCCTCTGCCATAAAAGAGAAAATGGGAGAACAGCTCAGCATTGCCACCCTTCCAGATGGAGTTGAAACAAAAGCTTTTGCATGGCCATTAGTCTTTGGTTTTGGACTAGGCACTGATTCAAGCCCCACACAAAGGGCGCTCGCACTGAGTTATGTGAAAACAAACACCAATGTTGTAGGACAAAGGCAAGTGATGCTGCGCACTGAAGGATTCCTTCCTACGAACCAGGCTGTTGATATTCCGAATCGAAGCTCACAAACTCTCAAAGCCTACAACCATTCTTGGCACACACAATCACGAAGCTATCTCAAGGAGTGGCCCATGATCATTCAATACTTAGCAACATCCAAGAACTACCTAGCAATCGATCAAATATTAACCGAACTCACCAGTGGAAATATCAGCGTTGACGGCGCAGTGCAGGCCTTAACCAACTTGAGAAAAAAAGGAAAGTAATGAACAATCTTCTCTTCGAGGTTTCATCCTGGACTGGATACATTGGTCGAGCAGCAGTTAGTTGGCAGTTGATCTTGATTGCCTGCACACTAATCACTGATGCATTCATTCGCAAAAAGCTGGGAACAAAAAATGTTTCACTCTTAACATCTCAGACCGTAAGTCCTCTTGCGCTACTTGGCATCAGCATTGTGCTTTGGGTAGCCTCCATTCCCACAGGAATCGCGATCCGCTTTGGATTGATCTGGGCAGCATGGAACATTCTTTTATGGATCGAACAGAAACTGATCCAACGCAACCCGAAGGATCGAAGAGCGCTCTGGCTCAGGCGCCTAGTGCGTCCTGCCATCCTTGTTTTTGCACTGCTTTACTGCATCGAGCGACTCAGCAGTCTCTCATCCATTGGTCTGATTAATGTGGGCACATTGCTGAATACCCAACTGGCGCTAGGCAAACTTTTTTACTCCGTAATCGGCCTCTATCTAATTCTGATTGCCAGCGCCCCGATCGCATTCCTCATCTCATGGATCTCAAAAGAAGGCCTGAAAATCAGCAATCAAAGTCGTCATGCGATTGAAATCATCGTTCGTTATTTAATCATCAGTTTTGGCCTCCTGGCTGTAGCCCTTCAGGCTGGTTTTAACGCAACAGCGTTACTGACCATTTCAGCAGGTTTGTCCGTTGGTCTTGGTTTTGGCATCAAAGAAATCTTTGCGAATTTCATCAGCGGAATTTGGCTTTTGTTTGAAGGATCAATCCGACCTGGAGAGATTCTGATGATCAAAGGCGAGCCTTGCCGAGTCAACAAATTAGGTCTGCGAGCCACACTTCTATCCCGTCAACGGGATGATGCTGAACTGCTCATTCCCAATCAAACCTTTTTCACCCAAGATGCTGAATCATTCACAGCTGGCGAAAACTACAGACGAGATGAAGTGGTTGTCGGTGCTGCCTATCACCATGAACCGCAGCAGGTGATAACACTTCTCGAGAAGGTCGCCTGCCAGCATCCAAGGGTCCTACAACATCCCGCACCCCAGGCTTTCGCGATCGACTTTGCAGAGTCGTCGATCAACTACAAACTCAAGTACTCGGTCCGCAATCCCTTGGAGGCTCTCACCGTGAGCAGTGACTTGCGTCAGGAGATCTGGACTGCATTCAACAAACACGGGATTGGTATCCCATTCCCACAACGCCAGGTTTATCCGATGGAGTGGCCACCCAACAAGCAATCAAGCCTGCAATCCCAGCAAAACCACCACGATCACTCCTAATCGTTTTCGGGCTAGCGCAGCTAGCATTTCAATATCCGCAAGCTTTGCGTTCCATTTCGCCACCACTTCTGCTGGTCCCTGGATCGACAGCAGCACCTGCAGCTCACCTCCTACCCAAAGGCATCACTGAATTGAATCTGAAAAAACACAAAAATTCGCAGAATTCCTGCAACCAGACTGCCTTTCACCAACATAATAGATCTTTCTGAGTCAACACGCCAGACAAGGCATACACAATGAGATTAGAAGCCTAAAATCAACTTAAAAGAGATTACGAACTGCAAGCTCAAGAAACCATACCAAAACAACAACCTACACTATTAATGTCTACGGCTACATGATTACCACGAAAAATCAACGATAGGAACAATTTTCACGAACGCAAGCTTATCCAAACCCTAACATTCAACGCAATCAAAATGTCTATTCTGACGATAAAGCTCCTACTCATAGCATTTACTGGAGTAATCGCTGGATGCAACAACAATCAATCAAAAAGTATTGAATCCAGTAACGAATCAAGGCTTACGAAAAACACGGTGAAAGATTGCGCGGGTGAGCATTCCGCAGAGGCAAAACTCCGAACAGTTTCCATTGTCCCTCAATTCTCCGCCTCAAGAATTCATTCTGATTACTGGCCTCTTCTTACAGAAATAGGGAAACGCACAAATATATGCTTCAAGCTCGATCAACAAAAATCAATTCCATCATTTGAAGTAGGGCTCAAATCGGGGGCTTACGATTATGCCTTTATGAACCCATACCATCAGGTGATGGTAAGCGATATCTATCAACCTATCATTAGGGACAAGCAACGTTTGCTCACAGGGATCATTGTGACCAACAAAGGGAGCAATATTAATTCCGTACAACAAATCAATGGACGCACATTGTTGCTTCCGGCACCCAATGCATTTGGCGCATCACTACTGACACGAGCATACCTTGACAAAAAGAATATCAAGTTCAATCCAAAATACGTCAAAACGCATCAAAATGTTTATCGCGGGGTCGCTCGAGATTCAGAGCTTATTGGAGGCGGGGTCAACAACACATTCAACCGCGAAAGCGACGAGCTTCGCTCCAATCTATCTATCTTGGTTGAGACCCCTGGGTACCCGGCTCATCCCTTTTCAGCACTGAAAGAACTACCACCTGAAGAGATTAAAAATGTTCAAAATGCGTGGATCATGATTGCAAAAGATTCCAATTCAAAAGATCTATTTAGGCAAGTTCAGATAAAAATCCCTATCAAGGCTAACTACAATCAAGATTACGCCCCACTTAAAAATCTTAGACTTGAAAAATACGTGCAGTGAACTTGAACTTGAAAAAAATATTTAATGTTAAAAAAGCAGTATTTGTCTTCCGCCACAACGCTGTTCCACTGACACTGATGGCATCCTGCGGCCTTATTGCTCTATTCGGAGCAGACCGATGGATTCTTCGAAATCTAGAAGAACAAAGAAATCTTAATTTCAAGCAATCAATCAGCAGAATTGCATTACAACTTAGCGAAAATATCCTACTTGAAAACTACAATAATATTGATACACTTCTCCTGCGAATTCTTGATGAAGACCTTCATGTGACATGCCTGTTGGTTTCGGGTAACAACGGGAAAATATTGTCAATTGCAAGTCGTGAGCAGCCGGGTGCTACTGCATCCATTAAATATGGAAAACCCCCAAAAAAATGTCAAGCTAGCAGACAAGAGCCAAATAACAAATCAATTTATAATGGAAATTTTTACGCAGAAAGAAGAATCGAAAACAACAATCTACCTCTTGGATTTGTAAGAGGACATGCAGTCAATGACGAGAATGACTTGGCACTAATTCGCACAATTGAGATTATTCTCTTTGGTGCATTTGGAGTTGCCTTTCTACCGGCTTTTGGATTACTTAGCTGGTCGAGCCTCCGTCAACTAGAGATAGAGCAAGAAAAGACTGCACGAGTGTCAGGGTTAATTAAGCAGCTTCAGGAAGCCCAAGGTCGAACATATGCTGCTTTTGAAGGAACCAATGACGGCTGGATTGAATGGAATCTACAAACAAATCAATGCTTGCCATCACTTAAGATGAGACGACTATTAGGCATATACAAATATCACAGAATTGCGCAAAGAGCCGATCATTCACTAAGCGAAAACTGGAAATATTTTATCATCAAACAAGATTATAAAAAATTTCATTTTTTCCTGGATAACATCAGACAAAAAACTGGTAGAGCTCACTTACCCAAAGTATCTGGAATCGAGGTACGCATTAAACCAATCGGTTCAACAAAAATTCAAACCCTGAAGGTTGAAGCGGTAGTCACAAAAAATGTCAACAACCAGCCTTCAGTGATAGCTCTTGTTGCGAATAATATTACACGCGCAAAGGAACAACAACAGAGAATCAATCATCTCGCTTTTTATGACACTCTAACAGGCCTTCGAAATCGATTCTCCTTTGAGGAAGAACTCAAAAATGCTGTAAATGGCCTCAATAGAAATGAATATCGCTTGGCAATATTTGCTATTGATATTGATAATTTTAAATTCTTAAATGACTCTCATGGGCATGCGGCAGGTGATCAATTTCTAATCCAGGTTGCCAACCGAATCAAATCTTGCTTACGAGCCAATGACTTTGTAGCTCGTCTTGGAGGGGATGAATTCGTCATCATTTTTAGACTTCCGTACAAAAGCAACAGCGAGATAGAAACCCTGACCACATCAATAGCGGGAAAGCTCCTAGCCAAATTATCAAATGCCTTTAGCCTCAAAAATTGTACTGTTTACAATACCTGCAGCATTGGAATTTGCATCGCCAATGCTGGATCTAAGTCTACAGCAACATTATTAGACAAAGCTGACATAGCCCTATACAAAGCCAAAGAAATAGGGCGCAATTGTTTCTATATATATCAAGCGGGAATGGCATCAGCTCTTATTTCAAAAGCGACTACCGCAGAAAGACTCAGAACATTCATTGACGCAGGCGAAAGTGGGCTTTGCTTACAGCCAATCGTAAGACTAGACACCAATTACTCTTTAAATAACAAAGGACAACAACGGATCGCTGGATATGAAGCCCTTTTTCGCTGCCCACGCCTTAAAAAAAGCATTCAATACTTAATATCATGCGCAGAAGAAGCAGGCATTATTAATTCCATTACAGAGTCAATACTCGACGGAATCAAAGATGAATTAAGCAAAATACATCGCAACAAAAATGCTTACATATCGATAAACATAAGTCCTATCCAGTTTTTAGAAAACAAATTCCCCTCAAAATTCTTGAGCCAGCTTCGCCATAGAGACATTAATCCCAAAAGAATCTGCATAGAAATAACAGAAACCGCCGTCCTAGAAGACACTAATTGCGCGCTAAATCATATTACTTCATTGCAAAAGGAGGGAATTCGCTTCTCTCTAGATGATTTCGGCACTGGCTATGCTTCAATCGAACTCCTCAGAAAGCTGCCATTTACCTATTTAAAAATAGATAGATCCTACATCCAAAATATCCATCAAGAATCAGAGATCAAGCTCGTCAAATCTATTATCAGCATGGCCAAAGCGTTTGACATGGAACTCATAGGAGAAGGGGTAGAAACTATCGGACAAAAAACCATCCTTGAATCCCTTGGCTGTGAATATGCCCAAGGATTTTTGTTTAACAAAGATGGCAGTTACAACCATGTCAGTTAATCAAGGAGCATTCCATCGAGAGTTGGTCAACCATTGATAACAACTCAGTTCAGATCGCACAGCCTTTTAGTTGCTAACTCTGCCCGCGCCTGCTCCTCTGCAAGGTTGGGATTGGCCCATAGGCCGGGGAAGCCCTTGATCTCCTTCTTGGGCTTGGCGATGTTTTTCTCTAGGCGGGCCTGAAGTGCTTCCAGATCAACCAGGCCTTCGATGGGCAGCAACAGGGGCAGCCTCGGCGTCCGCTGGTGTCGTCAACTAGACGGATTCCGCTCGATTCAAAGACGTGATATCAGACGTACCTTGCCCAAAAAGTCCCACCAGAGCTGGGTGGTCAGTCACGAATCGCACGGGTAACGATTGGGATAGTTTTAAACCCGCAACGGCTCGCAAAGGACGCTTCCAATTCATCATCCAAAGCAACCTCGTCCACAACTGACCAAGATTGAAGTACCAAGAAAATGGTTTCGCTCTCCGCGGTAACGCTGTGCCAAAACTCCTCTGGGAGGTGCGTCATCAGGGGATACAGCATCAGAGGCATTGGACTGATCACTGTTGCCAGCACCCTCCCGCACTAGAGCGCAGCGAAGGCCGTCGGTGCCATAGCTCAATCAAAAGCAGCGGATCAATACCAAACCAGCGCTCTTGCTCATCTTGCGATTCTGCCCGTCCCGAACCAACCCGTGGATGAAGCCAACGCTATGACAAATCAGCCCAATGAAAATTGATAGACCTCTGCATTCGGCCTGATCAAAGACGAAGGAGACGGCAGACTGCACGAAGCAGATCACCACGATGACGCAATGAAAGAAAGGATCATTCAAGACGTGGATTGGATCCACTCCAACTCCGGGGTATTGATTGGTACTGCCGTTCTGGTAGCGCTCTGGCTTGTCCTTGGGCTCATGGAGCGGAAAGGACAAAATATTGGCGGGATCATCGCTAAAGCAATCCGTCAGCCATTGCTCCTAGGGCTCAGCACCTCTCTTTACTTGGGCTGGCTCGGACGCCAAATCGCCAACAATGTGGAGTGGCTGGATGGCAGCAATGCTTTAAAGCTCTCCGCCACAATCACGATCCTCGCCGTCACGTGGGCGGTGAGCCGATTGGGCCACGCCGTCATGGAGACCAGACGTTTTGAGCGATGGCTCCAGATGGACGACCCCAAAGATCGAGCAATGGCCATCAGCTTTATCGGCCGCATCTATACGATCTTGATTCTGTTGATTGGCGCTAGCGCCTTGATGCTCACCTTCGGGGTTCCCGCCACAGCACTCGCGGCTCTAGGAGGAGGCGCGGGAGTTGGACTGGCCTTCGGGACGCAAAACATCTCCCAAAACTTCTTCTCCGGCTTCATGCTGTTCTTTAACCGTCCCTTTAAGGAGGGGGACTGGATCAGTACGGACGGAATGGAAGGAACCGTTGAAAATATCGGCTGGTATCACACACGGCTACGCACATTTGAGCGGCGACCAATGTATATCCCCAATGCAGTATTTGCAACGAACAGCATCGTCAATCCCGGGCAAATGTATAACCGCCGGATCCTGGCAAATATTGGCTTGCGCTACGAAGACATCCCCGCCATGGATGCTATTACGAAGCAAGTGCGAGAACTCCTGAAAAACCACAACGCGATTGACAATGATCAAATCATCCTGGTGCATTTTAATGCATGGGAGAGTTCATCACTCAATCTTCAGGTTTATTGCTTCACTAAAACCACAAACTGGCAAGACTACTTAGACATTCAGCAGGAAATATTTCTGGAGATTGCAAAAATTGTAAAGGCCAACAATGCCGACTTTGCTTTCGATTGCACCACCCTCTATCCAGCACCCAATTTAAAACCAGAGCAGCTATTCCCCTCGGCCTGATAGCCACTATTCATCCCAAATCCGCCAGCCGTCTGCGCGCAAGGTCCGCCTGAGCCTCTGCTTCAGCAAGCTTGACCTTGCATTCAGCGACCACATCCGCTGGTGCCTTATCCGCAAAGTTCGGATTACTGAGGCGTCCCGCCAATCCCTTGATCTCCTTCTCCGCTTTGGTGATGTCTTTTTCAAGACGGCCCTGAAGCGCTTCAAGGTCAACCAAGCCTTCGATGGGCAGCAACACCTGCAACTCACCGCTTACACCAGCGAGTGCTTTCGCAACAGGAGCCGCCTCGGCCTGCGCCTGCGTCATTAACTCAACAGATTCAGCTCGAGTGAGCGCAGTGATATCAGCCGTACCTTGCTCCAACACTGCCATCAAATCAGGGCGGCTCGTCACGAAACGAACGGGGACCGATTGGGACGGCTTCAAACCCGCAACGGCTCGCAAATTTCGGACCACTCGAATCGCAGCAATCAGCTCGGAGAAAGACGCTTCCAAACCATCATCCAAAGCACCCTCGTCTATGGAGGGCCAAGGCTGAAGGGCTAAGAACGTGATTTCGGGCTCAGCAGTCACGCTGTGCCACAGCTCTTCGGTGAGATGGGGCATCAATGGATGCAACATCAAATGCATTTGGCTGATCACCTTCGCCAGCACTTGCTTGGCCGTGTGCTGATCCGCCAAGGCAGCAGCGCTGGGTTCCTCTCCTGGATTTAAACGACGCTTGCTCAGTTCCAAGTACCAGTCACAAACATCATTCCAAGCGAATTCATACAGCCCCTTAGCGGCTTCACCAAGGGCATAACTGCTGTATCGCCCTGCCGTTTCCTGATTCACGCGCGCCAAGCGCGACAAAATCCAACGGTCGGCGAGCCGTAACGCGGAAACCTCTGGCTCCCCCAGCTCTGCTGGTGTGGCCCCACCCAGATTCATCAGGGCGAAGCGGGTGGCATTCCAAAGCTTGTTCGCGAAGTTTCGAGAGGCCTCAACCGTGGCAGATGTGTCCTTTTTACGGTCGTAATCAAGGCGAATGTCCTGGCCAGCACCGGCCACCTCGCGCACCAGAGCAAAACGCAGAGCATCGGTGCCATAGCGCTCAATCAACAACAGGGGATCGATCCCGTTACCGGCGCTTTTGCTCATCTTGCGGTTCTGCTCATCCCGCACCAGCCCATGGATATAGACGTCCTGAAAAGGCATCTCACCGGTGAAAGCACCGGCCATCATTGTCATCCTGGCGACCCAGAAAAAGATGATGTCAAAGCCTGTAATCAAGGTGCTAGTGGGGTACCAACGCTGAAGGTCAGCGGCATTCGCATCGGGCCAACCCAGGGTTGAAAACGGCCAAAGCCCACTCGAAAACCAGGTGTCGAGCACGTCTTCATCCTGCTCAATGCGGGCCTCAGCTCCAAACTGCTCTTGGGCTTTCGCCAGCGCTTCAGCCTCGTCCCTAGCCACCACATAAGGCGTGGTGTCGGTGTATTTGCCGCCGGTTTCACTAATGACAAACCAGGCGGGGATGCGATGGCCCCACCACAGCTGTCGACTGATGCACCAGTCGCGAATATCTGTAAGCCAATCGCGGTAGACCTTTTCCCAGCGCTCGGGAATAAAGCGGGGATCCTGTTGAGCCAGTGCTTCTCGACAGCGAGCAGCGAGAGGCTCAGTCTTGATAAACCACTGGGTGGAGAGCAGGGGCTCTACCGGCACCTTGCCCCGATCGGAGTGGGGAACGCTGTGCCGGTAGTCCTCCACCTTGACCAACAAGCCGTCTTCATCAAGGGCTGCCACCACAGCCTTACGCGCCTCAAAGCGATCCAAGCCTTCGAAGCGCCCGGCCTCGGCATTCATCGTGCCGTTCTTGCGCATCACCGTGATCTGAGCCAGACCGTGACGCTGCCCAATGGCGAAGTCATTGGGGTCATGAGCTGGTGTGACCTTGACGCAGCCAGTGCCGAACGCCTTCTCCACGTGATCGTCGGCAACGATCGGGATCTGACGGCCCGTAAAAGGGAGGTCAAGGGTCTGACCCACTAGATGGGCATAGCGCTCATCGCTGGGGTTCACCGCCACTGCTGTATCACCGAGCATGGTTTCTGGCCGCGTGGTGGCCACCTCGAGATGGCCCTCACCACTGCTGAGGGGATAGCGGAAATGCCAGAGATGGCCATCCACCTCCTTCATCTCCACCTCGAGGTCACTCACCGCGGAGCCCGAAGCAGGACACCAATTCACCAGATATTCACCGCGATAGATGAGGCCCTGCTCATGCAGACGAACGAAGGCCTCTTTCACTGCCTCGCTCAATCCCTCATCCAACGTGAATCGTTGGCGCTGCCAGTCGACGGAATACCCCAACCGACGTAACTGATCGACAATGCGACCTCCACTTTCTGCTTTCCACTGCCAGGCCCGCTCCAAAAAGGCCTCGCGGCCAAGGTCATGGCGCGTCTTGCCCTCCTCCTTGAGCTGCTTCTCAAGAATGGTTTGCACTGCAATCGACGCGTGATCAGTACCAGGCAGGCAAAGCACGTTTTTGCCAGCCAAACGTTGGTAGCGCACGATCGTATCGATCAGAGCCGTATTAAAGGCATGCCCCATGTGCAAGCTGCCGGTGACATTGGGCGGCGGGATCACCACAGCAAAAGGTTCGCCCTCAGCCGCAGGATCGGGATGAAAGGCCCCCTCGTCCTCCCAGGCCTTCTGCCATCTGGCTTCCGTACCAACCGAGTCATAGGTCTTGGCCAGATCCGACACGGGTAGAGCCCATACACGCCATTCATGGTCGCAAAAGACGTTTTCAGTCGGCTTGACAGCGATGATCAGGGAGCATCAATTCCAACGATCCATGGGCTCAACTTCCAACGATCTCAGCGCTGCAATCCAGCAGATGCTTGCAGCTGTGGCCCAGAACGATGATCTCAAGAGGGGCTTGAGGATGGCCACCACAGCGGCTGCCATTAGTGAGGTAGCAGCACAGGCAGGAGTACATCTCGACCCTGCTGAGCTGGTGAAGCACTACGCCCAACGCCTGCTCGATGCTTCCGATGCAACCGCAATCCACAATTTCGATCTCTGCGGCTGGGATGCAGGCGAATTGCTATGGACGATGAAAAACTGGAAACCCTGAAAAAACATTCATCACTTCTCAGTAAAACAACAGCCCTTCCATAAACCTGAGCAATCCACACTTTGAATAACAAAATAAATCTCTTTTCAAGTCTCAACGACAATCAAAATAATCACAATTAAAGTTAAACAATGACGCAACCAAAACGTTCTGAAAGCAGCCCGTTCCCCTACACAGAGGGAGGAGCAATGTCTTCTCCCTGTGCCAGGCGCTGCAGATAACCCTGACGTGAGCCAGCATTGATCCATCCCGTGGCAATCGTCTTACTTAAATCCGGATTCACCCTGCCGCGATGAATGTGAGACGGGCCCGCTGGAAAAATAATTAACTTGCCGCGTTCGGCGGGTTCGTGATGGTTCTGCCAATGAAATTCCGTGCCTGCCTCTTCCACCGTGTCGCAATAAAGAATCCAAGCCAGCACACGATGTACGGGCTCAGTTGCTTCATCACTAATCGTCCAATCACAATGCCACTGCTTAAAACCTTCGCCAGGGGCATACCGCTGAAGGTTAAAGATCGGCATCACAAATAACTCTTGATCGGGGCAGACCGAACGGAACAGCGGTCTTTCTTGCACATAGCGTTCGAGTCCAGCGGCTACGCCGCGCAAGATCACCTCAGACAATCCAAACGCGTCTGGATCACTGCGATCAATCGCAACCAAGCTGATGTCCGTCGACAGCTTGGCCGGTTCTTCAGCACCGCCTGGCCCGAAGGCCACCCCGGCCCGCCGCAGATCAGTGCGGCGATCAAAAAAGGCCATGGCACCATCAGCAACCGCTTCAAAACCAGCGTTGCGATACCGGGCGATCAGGTCCATGGTTATCAGGATTCAGCACGTTTCCAAGGGATCGCGACGATGCCATCGAGAGCTTGCCACTGACTTTGATCAGCAGTCACATGCTCGAGCAAATCAACTCGCTTTAAAGCACGGGTTAGTCGCTCCGGTGCCAGCACTAAGGGATCTTGCGGGGCTTGAGAGAGCAACAGCACTTCAGCATCAGCTGGATCTGCCAAGACATGGAGCTCAAGATCGCCTAACTCTCGTTCAAAAAATGTGCGGCGCATCCGCATCGTGATCGTCTCCCCCAGGGACGTCGCGAAATGCTCAAGGCTTTCGGTGTCCCCTGAAAGGCCGCAATTCAAGGCAAGCCAAATCATCAATTTGGCCCAGCCATCAACCGTCCAAAGCGGTTGAAAACTGAGACGGTGCTGTCGAATCAGCTCCAAAAGCGCAAAGTCCACAAGAGTTCCTTGCAGCTGGTCAGGATCCGGAAGGCTCATATCAAACATCTTCTTCGAGACATCTTCCCTGCCGGAGGTCAAAATGGTGGTGCTAATGATCGACTCTGGCCATGCCCCTGGATCTCAACGATCCCGAACTTGAGTTCTCGGATCTGGTGTACGCCTATCAGAGCTGGGTGATGGCCGTCATCAACGACGAGAAGCTCGAAGGCGATGACCTACTCCTGACAGACGAGATCGCCGAAGACGCACTCAATGCCATGAGATTCCTTCCGGGCGAAGTCACCAGTGCGATTGAGACGTCTCTTGCCCGTGTCTACGACGTCGACGCCGACGAATTAGCGGAATTACTCTTCCCCGAAGACTGATTCCAACAGCGAGACTGGATCTTCTCTGACGCCTGCTCCATGGGCTGGACCCTGAAGGACATCCCAGACCAAACTGGACGCTTGGCCCTCGTAACTGGGGCCAACAGCGGCCTCGGTTTGGAAACCAGTCGTGCGCTTTTACAAAAAGGCGCAACCGTACTCATGGCTTGCCGCAACCAAAAAAAAAGCGAAGCGGCACGACGTGACTTGCTGGAACTCGGCACAACGGGCGTTGACCTGCTGGATCTTGATTTATCCGATCTCAACAGTGTTGAACGCTGCGCAAAGGCTGTCCAAGAGCGTTATGGACGCCTGGACCTGTTGATGAACAACGCTGGCCTGATGGCACCACCAAGACGGTTGAGCGTGCAAGGCTTCGAAATGCAGTTTGCCGTGAACCATCTAGGGCACATGGCACTCACCCAAAGGCTTCTTCCACTGATGGAAGGCCGACAAGATCCTCGAGTGGTCACTGTGACGTCAGGAGCGCAATATTTTGGCAAAATGCAGTGGTCAGACCTGCAAGGTGAGCGGCGTTATGACCGATGGAAGGCCTACAGCCAAAGCAAATTGGCCAACGTGATGTTTGCACTCGAGCTCAATCATCGACTCCACAAACAAAACAGCACTGTGATATCACTCGCGGCCCATCCAGGCTTGGCCCGCACCAACCTTCAAAAGGTCTCCGTCGCCTCTAGGGGAGCCTGGCAAGAGTCTTTGGCCTACCGACTCATGGATCCCTTATTTCAAAGCGCAGCAATGGGCGCTCTCCCCCAACTCCATGCAGCAACAGCAAGCAGCGCTAAGGGTGGAGAACACTTTGGGCCCGGTGGCTTTGCATCCATGCGCGGAATGCCAACACGTCAGCCCGTAGCCCGTCCCGCCAGAGACGCCGAGCAACGCGAACGTCTTTGGACGACTAGCGATGACATGATCCAATGCAATAAAAGCGAGGTCTGATCACCATGACGACCCAGCCGACAGCGAGCCGAAATCGACAGCAACGCCTTCTCGACGCCTTGCGTGACAGCGGTGACGAGATGAGTGGGCAACAGATCCATCGACTCTTAGAGAACGGATCCAACGCCATGGGACTCGCAACGGTGTACCGGAACCTCAGACAACTGCAGCAGCAGGGTCTTGTGCGCTGCCGGCATCTGCCTACAGGAGAGGCCCTTTACGCCCCAATTGAGCAAGACCTCCATCACCTCACATGTGTGGACTGTGGAAGAACCAAAGCATTGGATCACTGCCCGATTCACGGACTTTCAATCTCAACCGAAGAGACGTCTGGCTTCAAGATGTTGTTCCACACTTTGGAATTCTTCGGCATTTGCTCTGAGTGCCAACAAAATCACCCTTAGGCAGCCTGAAAGCACGGATCAGCTTCCACTGCAGAGGTTGGCGGCAAAGGCTCGTTTCTCGGCAAAACTACCTTTCGCTTCCTTAATGACTTCATCCACGCAATGATCGAAATATCGAGCCTGGTTTGCGATCGGAGCAATTTGAATCGCAAAATAAATGACTGAAAATGTCGCCAACACTGGATATAGATGAGCATTGATCAGATCGCGTGCGTTCAACATGGAGGGCGCTAATAGTTACCGCTTAATTATTCCCAATACTGCTGCCTCAAGGCGCGATTAACTAAAAATCGTTTCGTTGCTCACACGGGAAGACGATTGCAGCTCACTAACAGAATCGAGGGGCAGGGCGGAAGAGCACGCTCTAACACAACAGAACCTGAAGGATTGATTGAAGCCGAAAGACTGGCACATAGAGATTTAAACTGCATGCTCGTCCAAATCCCTAAGAAAACTGATTGGAGATTTCTAGGTTAAAGCAATAAAAAGCCCCGCTCAAGGCGGGGCAATTGAAGTTACTGAATCAACAAGTTTAGGATTGAGAAAATCTCACCATCTCACTCGAATGTTCCCACCATTCGGGCCCTGAAACGTAACGCCGCCTTCTGGCCTTTGAGGCTCATAACGAGGCCCCCAGTTAATTGGCCTACGCCCTTGCCACCAGTCTCCATTGCGTCTACAAACGCCACCACCTTCGTAGTGATAGCCGATTGCACAAACTTGATGATCCCTCCTGTGCTTGGGCTTGCAATATCCAGCGCCATAACCTTCACCTGTCTGAACCCAGTGCCGATTAGGGCCACAATTTTGTGCTGCACTCACAGGCAAACCTGCAAAAGAGAGAGATTGCAACGCGGCACAGCATGCCATTGCCACATGCTTCACTTCCAGCATCAATTTCACCCGCAAATTTCAACCATGACTCTTGACGGGCTTGATGTCAGCTGATCTTTGCAATCTTTCCTTATCTCTAGCGAGCAGGTCAAAGGACAAAACAAATCAGACCAAGCCGCCAAGGAGTAGGACTCCCCATCAAAGCGAGCCAGGCAGACCAATGGGTGCCTGATCAAGACAGCCAGACTTGGAAGCAAACACATATCAATCGTTTAGAGCAAACGCGTGTTCGGCCGATGGGGGGATTTCACTGTCACGGACAGATCGGCTCACTAGCGATTATTTGAGGGTTCTAATTTTTAACTGAATGTCAACTGAAATTCGTAACTGGGATGTGGTCGCCAAAGCCATGGAGGCATCAGGTGCAACATCAAGTCAAATGTATCAACGTGCCAAAGCATTAGCTCAAGGCAAGCTTGACCCAATGCCAACCAGTTTTCCTGAGGCGCCTTACAGCATCTCAGCGATTCCTGGTTGATCGCTACTTAACACGATTTCAGTCCGACAACGTGTCCTTCCACCTTCGCCGGAGGTTGGACACCCTGCATTCACCTATTAAAAGCAGTCCGGCAATAGTTTTATGTCCACCCATCAGGCCTTCAAACGCTATGCAATCCGATACCGAGATTCACTTGGAGACATACACGAAGACAATGTCTATGCATCAAATGCGATGGAGGCACAAAATTTAGCGATGGAGTTCAACAACGAACTCAATCGAAGGCCGCAGAGCATCACGTCCATCCTTCAAACTTTCGACTAAATCATCCAAATCAATTCTCATAAGAGTTGAACACCATAAACTCCTGAAAAAGTTTGGCTGACTAAAAATAGTCAATAAAGTTTCAACCTTGGCACACTCTTGATCACTTATCACACGCATCGGTGGCATTGACCACAACCAGCACAGCGTCCTGAGCACCAAGCATCAGATCATTGTTTATTTTTCAACCCTTCACCGGACTGACAGTGGTGATTACTCAAGGAGGTCGGTTCCTTGAGTTGGCTCGGTAAACAGAGAGGCTTCGTTTTGAACTCTCTGTTTCCCCTCATAACGAGTTGAGAAGGAAGTGGAGCATTCGGCTTCAACAACCTCATCAGCACATATCACTCACCGGCTCTCGAGGAGCCTTCAATTTGAACCATCCCTTAGTACGTACGCACCTACTCCCTTACAGGCTGGCGAGTGGAGAAGAGGTTCCAGGGCTTGTTGTGGAGCTAGAAAATGATCTCAACGGTGGCGTTGAAGTGAGGGTTCTCACTGACGCCAATGTTGTAAGCGCAGTCACCCTGGCAACGCTTCAGCATGGTGAAAGTGAAGCCTGACCTAAATACAGGGTCACGGCCAGACGAACGAAAGCAAAATACGTCGTCAATACTCACGCTATGACCACACAGGCAGATCCTGAAACCGAACCTTCTGGTGCGGCTGCCCCCCTTCCGAGTTCAGGGAAGCAGATCTAGACCGATCAGGTCCCAATCGGAGACATTCATGACCTCAACAACACTCCGCGCACCAACAGGCCTCGTCACCAGAGATGGCGAGGGTCACGGCAATATTTATGCCAAAGAGCCACGCATGGAATATGCAACTGCAGATGCTGGCTGGGGCTTCCATTCACGTGCAGAAAAGCTCAATGGACGATTAGCGATGCTTGGATTCGTTGCTGCCATTGCCACAGAAATGATCACTGGGGAAGGCCTACTGCGCACCATCGGACTTTGACAAAGCCGGTTCGGATCAATCCATTGGATGACAAATATGAAACTTTTCTCTGTAATTGCTGCCATCACCCTGATGACAACTCCAGCCCAAGCAAGCATTGGGATGAAGGCCCCAAATCTCCTCATGGAGAAGCTCTATTACGCTGAAGGACGTCAACACCCTGACCATCCACTTCATGGATCATTTTCTGGACTCTGTTGTGGCACAGATCCCTGAGGTGATCAACAAGTCCAAAGGTCCAAAGCTACGTATGAGCCACTGAAAACTTAGAAAGAATGGATGAATCAGTTTAGCGGCGCTGATTCATCCAATAACATGGCAAATAATCTTGCCAAGAGTATTCCGACTGCAAGTAAAAAATTAATCCTATCCGTTAGAACATCCTTTGGAGCGACGGGAGCAACTTAATAGAGATCATCTTCTGCATTTGCAATCACCGAACAGTCACTGACGGGATATGAAACACACAATAGAGCAAAACCTGCGGCAATCTGGTCATCATCCAAGAAACTCTGATCACTTTGATCGATTGAACCAGCCGTTACCTTTGCGGCACAAGTCGAGCAGGCGCCTGCACGACAAGAATATGGCATATCAATTCCATGCTCTTCCGCCGCATCAAGGATATATTGATCATCGGGACAATTAATCACTGTTTCTTCTCCTTTACTTAGGATCGTCACTTTAAAATCAGCCACTTGAAACATTGCAATTGAATATTGTTCTAGCCATTCCAGCCAAATGAATGCAAAAAATCAACAACCCCACACATGAACATATTCATGAATCATTGGTCACATCGAAACACCTAAGATTGTATAAACCCAAGAATCAACGCCATGAGAAGCAGGGCTTCAGACAGCTTTCTTAATCGGCAACATCGATCACATCAATCATCAGATAGTGAATCAGCCGGCTTCTAGCTCAAACGACTGCTCAAGCAAACAACGAAAGAGCTGATCTTTGCTTTCACCTAGAAACTGTTGTTCGAGTGGGTCACCACCAGGCCAATTACGAAGCGCATCACATGTGGTCTTATAAGCCAATCGCAACGCCTCTCGACTCAAGTGGACAGTGGCAACGATTTCATCAGAATGATTTTGTGACATTGGATAACTCGTTATTTTTCAGAAATGACGCGTGTCGTAGCGGCCTTTTGCATGAAGTAAAGGTCTAGAAGCTGTCCAGCGACTTCCTTGAGCTCATCCATATCACTGGCCTGCTGGATAGCCCCCTGAAGCCGAAGCTTCTCGAATTGAAAGTGGAGTGGCAAACTCATGGCGAAGCAGTTGTTCAAACGAATGTAAAGAACTATCAAGATTCAGTTGGTAGTCATTTCTACTCAAATCGAATCCGGCACTCAGCGATGAGCGCTGACGTTCTTCATTCGGCTTCTGCAGCGAGGGCAAAAGGGTTTAGCGCTAACCAGGCCGCACCGCCCCAGTGCAAAGGAACCACATCCCTGCGCAGTGCTGAGCTTTCTGAGAAGTTTGAGATGGGCGATCCAGGTTTCGAACCAGGGACATCCTGCTTGTAAGGCAGGCGCTCTACCGCTGAGCTAATCGCCCTTAGACAGTGATTCTGCCTGAAGGTGGCAGGCTACGGCAACACTGTGCTTTAACCAGCATGGCTTCCGGCCGGGAGCACGATCGAGCCACCTGTGTTCTGGCTTTGATCTACGGGGTCATCTGGTGGCCATGGCTAGGACTCAGTGCAGCCTTCTGCAGTGCACTGGCTTTTTTGTTCGGCGGACTCTTCCTTTCCCCTGATCTCGATATCAATTCCAGGCCCTATCAACGTTGGGGTGTGCTGCGCTGGATTTGGTGGCCTTACCTACGCCTGATCCCTCACCGCTCGGTGCTGTCTCACAGCCCAGTTATAGGAACAGCCATTCGGATCGCCTATCTCTGCTGTTCCTTCGCAACGATCAGCTGGCTGGGCAGCCGTTGGGGCACCCCAACCCCAGAGCAATGGCGGAGCTGGCTGCAACAGACATGGAACGACTCATCCAACTCCGTACTAATTGCACTCATTGGCCTTGAAGCGAGCGCTTGGCTCCATCTGATTCAGGACGGTGACCCCATGCCAAAACTGCCCATCAAGCGTCAGCCACCTCGCAAGCGAAGACGCCGTCGTTGACCACAAATGTGCAGCCTCTCTCAAAGGAACTCAAGGGTGGCGAGTGAAGTTGTGCTGGCAACGAGACTTAGACATTCCTCGATCTGCCCCCATGAGAGACGCCATGCACGATCTGGTCGAGGTGGTCGCGCAACTGCGCGACCCCGACCACGGTTGTCCTTGGGACCTCAAACAAACCCATCAGACCTTGGTGCCCTACGTCCTGGAGGAGGCTCACGAAGTCGTCGATGCGATCCGGCATGGCGATGATCGGCATCTCAAAGAGGAGCTAGGCGATCTGCTCCTACAAGTCGTACTGCACGCACAACTCGCTCAGGAACAACAACGCTTCGATCTCGATGCGATTGCTCGTGGAATCACTGACAAATTGATTCGCCGCCACCCTCATGTCTTTGGCGATGCAGAGGCCCATGACTGCAAGACCGTCTCCGCGAATTGGGACGCCATTAAAGCCGCAGAACAAGCCGAGCGAGGCGAAAGTCTCCCCGAATCAAGCAGCCCACTGAGTGATCAAATCACCAGAAAAGTTCGCGGACAACCAGCGCTCGCTGGTGCCATGACCATCTCGCGCAAAGCAGCCAAAGCAGGTTTTGAGTGGGATGACATGAAGGGGGTTTGGGACAAGGTGCACGAGGAGCTTGATGAACTCAAGGAGGCCGTCTCGTCCGGTGATCCAAAACATGCTCAGGAAGAGCTCGGCGACCTGCTGTTCACTCTTGTGAATGTGGCTCGCTGGTGTGACATTCAGCCGGAAGAAGGCCTCGCGGGCACCAACCAGCGCTTTCTCGATCGCTTCTCTCGCGTGGAAGCCGCTCTGGGGGGACAACTCCAAGAACGCAGCATCCAGGAACTAGAAGCGGTTTGGCAGCAAGCAAAGCTGGCAATCCGTGCCGAACAAGCTGCCAATCGTTCAATGACGGATGCTGTTGACGAATTTTTAATTTGACGGCAACGCCCATTGGCCGCAAACCGTCGCGGCAGGTGGTGGCTTCAAGCCATTCTTTCCTTTAAGCCAGTAGTAGTTCCAGATGCATCTGTTACTCAGTGCATTCTGAATATCAAGAAAAAGTGTTCAGCTATAGACACCTCTTCAGAAAAATTTTGGTGTATTTCATGGAAACATGGATGACATTAATGAGCTAATACGTTCTTGTTAATGCGCACGTCCTACTAGCATTATCCTCAGCCGAACAACTAGAGTCGATCAGAATAAGAGCAGGAAGCAGGAGAGACTTCTTTTTCATTGCTGACTCTAAATGGCTCTTCAGCAAGCGGCTTGCAATTGCAAAAGGTAGTTTACGATACATACACTAAGACAACTTTGATTGGTGCTCATCACCCACTCTTGCAACCTTTGAGTTGGGTAGTTAAATTTCGGCGAACTTGGAAGCTAAAAATGGAACGCTACCTCTTCCGCAAAAGAAAGGAGAATCAACTGATGAAGTTCGTTTCACTTCCTTTTGCCTTAGTTGGTTGCGTTGTAGTTCTTGAGTTTTTAGGATCTGAAGCGCCAATTATTGGATCAACGACAGAGCAGGTTCCCCAGCAAGTCATGGAGACGTTAAATTCAACTCTTGAAAATATAGTTTCTTCTGGATTTGTTACTTTCTGACCTTCCTCTCTCATTGGCAAGATTTTAGGTGTCTGCACTTATTCAGGGGAAAAGATTGACCCGACATTTATACAGAGGAGATTAGAGGAAAAGCGGGTAGAGCAGGACTACACATGATGGTGAAGCTTTACTCTTTTAAAATGGAGAAGCGGTAGAAAAAGCGTCTAGACAAAAGCCATAGAGAATCCGTTGAAAAGATTGGACTTAATCCGTCAAGGTGACCAAAACCAATGAGAACTGTCAAGTTGAAAGCACTGAAATCAACTTCACTATTGCTTTCAATACAAATCCGATCAACAGCTAGAAAAGGAGGAACACACTTTCCTCAGCAAGTATGGAGTAAAAACTCTACGCAAGACATCGCGAATGCTTGATGTAAGGCAAGCACAAGTCAGGCATGCATACATCGATGACAAGAGTCATGAGCAAGAATGTGCTTATTGAGCTTCGACAAGCACACCCTATCAACATTGATGAGAAGCATGAAAGATGACAGTGAGCCGCTTCAGGTACAAGTGCAAAAGGCTGTTGATGAGTACCTACGTTCAATTGAGCCTAACCATTTAGATAAGTTTCTCAATGAGTACACTCCACTTGGACAGGATCAGATCCGCGGCTTACATCATAATAATCAGCACTAAAGGCTTTAAAAAATTCCAAGGATAGTTTTTTTCTTGCAATAACCAGCTCCAATGTTCATCCAACCTGATTCACAAGCTTCGCCGTAGGTGGGTGCAACTTCGTAATAAATAGGTGAAACACATTTTGTACCGAGTGTATTAATATATCCGAGAGGACACTGATCATAACCCTCAGCTTTCGGTATTTCTTTTTGGGCATGAGCTGAAGAACCAACAACAAAACTGATGCTAACGAGAACCCAGGCGAGCCTTTTCATCCGTATTTGTTTAACTGCGCTAAAAAATTACTGCATATCTGATGGTGAGGCTAGGCCCAAAAGGCGTCAATATGTTTGCAATTGTTACTGAGTCATTACGATGGAAGTAAGTGCACTGATTGGGTCACAGCTCAAACGGCGGGCAGATCATAAGAGCGCCAGACTCTGGCGCTGAGTTCTTCACCAGCTCAGACTGACTAGCAGCAACTTAATGGCACTATCGATTCACCAACCCGACACGAACGAGGTTTTTACTGCAGCATGAATACGACCATCACATTCACGACACCATTGATCCTGAAGAATACATAAAAAACATCTAAATATGAAATTTATACTTTGCCTAAGCTTATACATGCCTACGACCAACTCATTTCGTTCCCATTTTCAATCATCATAAGACTTTCTGGACTGTCTACCTTTTTTTAACTCACCACGTTTCTTCTTACTATCAACCCTTTTTCGTTGAGAGGATCGTGTTGGACGAGTTTCTTTCCTTTTAGGTGGTGGTGACTTAATTCCTTCTCTAATTAAATCGCCCAAACGCTTGAGAGCAATCTGACGATTTTGATACTGTGAACGTTCTTCAGAGGCAGATATTCGTAAGCAACCATCAAGAATCCTTGTTCTATAGAAATCAAGCAGTCGCTGCTTACGGAATGGTCCTAAAGACTCTGAATCCTCAAGGTTCCACGACAACTCAACAGCAGTCTCAACCTTATTAACGTTCTGCCCACCAGCACCAGAAGAACGAGAAAACTTCCAAGACAATTCAGATCGCTTAAGAGTGAGGCGAGAATTTATTACTAAATCAGAATCCAGCATTCATTTCATTATTTCTTTCGTTGTCGGCGTTTTGGACGAGGGAACAAGAGCAACGAATACTTCAAGGGCAACAAAAACAAAATTCTTGAGCGCCATAAGCAAAAGGAAACTCACCTTGCTGACAAACTTAAGCAGCAAAAATAGTGTTTGAAGGAAAGGGTTCATAACTCGAGGAATCTGATCTGTCTTAGCCTTCCTGGTCGATGAGCGCAACCTCATCGAGAAGAAACTGATCATGGATTGCAATGAAAGGCTCACCATCTAAAACACCTTTGATGGCCTCATAGTTATCACTGCTTAAGCCTCTGGCAATAAACAAGTCCCGATAAACACACCAAAGCTTATCTGTAGCGACTGGGGTCAACGGGTGATAATCACCAAAGAACTTTGTTCTTGAGCGAGCAGAAAAACTCATCACCCCACAGCAGATTGACTTCCTTAGCTCAGCAAATGACAAACTAGCAATATCTTCACTGAGAGATCAACATATGAATTGCATTGCATTGAACAAAACCCGAGAGAGATTTCTGAATCAACTTATCTAGACAGCATTGCCAAGTATTTGCCCCATACCAGGGTCGCGTCACAGAACTCAACGGCGCGACTAAGTCGCAATAACTCTCTATTTGAGCCGATACAGCCAGCAACAACTTATGTAATGGGTGCATCGCAATCCGTACCGGCTTTAACCATCTACAGATGGTGTGCATGAGGCCGTTGCAAAAGCTACGAACTCTACTTTTATCAGCAACAAATTCATAACAAACAATTCAAACGCCTGAATGCACATATCAACAAAATACCAACATCGCTAATCAGCCCCAAACTTAGACAAATACAGAGGCGATCAGCTCAGCAGGAGGATCCGTAGTGTTAACGCCTTGACCTGCTGAACCTGAGGCAGGGGAAAACCGCCATTGAAGCCCTCGATGGAATCAACAAGCTTGCATTCACAGGGCGGTCCTGGGGCATCGTTCCAGCACTCCTTCACTGCATCAATCGCTAAACGACCGACTGACACCCCTGACCTTGGCAACACGCCATCCAACCGGTGCTGGTTTTAGCTGGGTGGAGCGAACGTCCAGCGCCCCCGCCATATGACCACTGCACCTGAGACCAGTGGCAACTGGATTGATGAGCACCACAACGGCGTGCGCTACGGCCTGGAAGGCCGTGTGCTGGTTGAGGAGACCAGCCCGTTTCAGCGCATCACCGTGATCGATAGCCAGCGCTACGGGAAAGGACTCCTGTTGGATGGCTGCTGGATGACGGCAGAACACCAGGAACGCCACTATCACGAAGCATTGGTACATCCTGCGCTCTGCTCGGCAAAGGCCATCGAGCGCGTGCTGGTGATTGGCGGCGGAGATGGCGGAACCGCCCGCGAATGCCTGCGCTACCCGGGGGTGAAACACCTCGACATGGTGGAGATCGACGGCCGGGTTGTGGATCTCAGCCAAGAACACCTTCCTTCAATCGGAGGCGGGTGTTGGCACGACCCTCGCTTTCACCTAACGATTGGTGATGGCATCGCTTGGGCAGCTGAAGCCGAAAACGCGTTTTACGACGTCGTCCTAGTGGATGGATCCGACCCCACAGGGCCTGCCGAAGGCCTGTTCAACCGTGCCTTCTTCAGCAACTGTTGCCGCATCCTCAAGCCAGGGGGAGTGTTTGCCACCCAAAGCGAATCACCCGAAGCCTTCCGCCAAGTGCACATCGACATGGTGAAGCTCATTCGAGAGCTGTTTGGCCATGCTGATCCTCTCTACGGCTGGGTCCCGATGTATCCAAGTGGCTGGTGGAGCTGGACCTTTGCTGCGAAGGATGCGCCCCGTTACCTCACCGTTCAAAGCGAGCGCGCCGCAGCCGTGGCAGAAGGGTCTGCCATCTGGAGTCCCCGCTGGCAGCAAGGAGCCTTCAACACCATTCCAGCTTTTATTGAACGGGAACTGAATCAATGAACAATCCCAAAAGCCAAACGATTGATCAGAGCCTGTTTGATGACGAAGGTGCCATTTTTATGGGAGGACAGCGAGATCCAGAGGGATGCCGGATCGCCTTGTTTGGCGTGCCCTATGACGGCACCACCTCGTTCCGACCAGGCACCCGATTTGGCCCAGCCGCGATTCGTGAAGTGAGCACAGGTCTTGAGACCTACTGCCCCCAGCTGGATCGAGACCTCGAAGACATCCCTTACGCCGACATTGGAGCCGTTGAGATTCCCTATGGCGACCCACAGCCCGTTGTGGATGCCGTGCGCCACGCCACTGGCACCGTGCTGGCTGCAGGCATGAAGCCGCTGATGCTTGGCGGTGAGCATTCCATCAGCTCTGGTGCGGTTGCTGCTGTGGCGGAGCAACACCCCGACCTCGTGCTGGTGCAACTCGATGCCCATGCCGACTTACGGAATGAGTGGCTTGGATCCCGTCACAGCCATGCCTGCGCCATGCGCCGCTGTTTGGAGGTGCTGCCTAGCCAACAACTTTTACAGATCGCGATCCGCAGCGGCACCTTTGAAGAATTCAAAGAGCTACATCGCAATGAAAGGCTGATCTCAGTTCAAGAGATCCCCGAGCGAATGACCCCACTCAGGGGACGGCCGATCTACCTCACCGTGGACCTCGACTGGTTCGACCCGGCCGTAATGCCGGGGACAGGGACCCCAGAGCCAGGTGGTTTTATTTGGAACGATTTCGCAGCTGTGATCAACGAGCTGCGCCACCATCGCCTCATGGGCGCAGATGTGGTGGAGCTCGCTCCTCAACTCGATTCAAGTGGGATCAGTAGCGTCTTGGCCGCCAAAGTCACCCGCAGCCTGCTGCTGTTGATGGCTTAGTAGATCACACTTTCAATGGCTCAGGAGCTAAGGCGAACCTGAACATCCAGCTCGGCTCAAGAGCGACGCTGCAATTAACTGACTGCAAAAACATCAAATGGATAGGCCAAAAAGCCAATAATCATCAATCTCTAAATCAAAATCTCAAAAAATTTTAAAAGAGCCGAAATCAAGCCAAGACGAATACTTACAGCCGAACTGTTAGTTCAGAATCCTGATCAGACGTTTGCATCGAATCACAAAAATCCAGCTGACGATCCAAGGGGATCAACAAGGGCTCCTGAAGATTGAGCTCGGGAAGAGAAGGCGGACGACAGGTCCAGTGGTGACAAAACACTTGGTTCGCCAACTCCGCATGAACGGAGAGTCGTCGTAACCGACACCACCCAGATCCTGTTGCTGAAGGGGGAGTGCAATGCACGCAGGATTGACAATTTGACTGAGTCACATCACACCTGCTGAAACGTGGGCTCTTGCTAAGGACGCTTGTCAAAGCGCACCACAAAAGCACCACAATCTGCTGCTTTGCTTCCAATTCCAGAATTCATTCCAATACGAGCGCAAATTGGTTCATAGGATTTGAGCGCTAACAGCTCAGTCATGGACCAAAACTGCACACCGCTCCATGACCTCTGCATCGCGGCAGGCGGTCGAATGGTCTCCTTCGCTGGATGGGAAATGCCCGTTCAGTTTTCAGGGCTCATGGCTGAACACAAGGCCGTACGCAGCGACAGCGGCATGTTTGATATTTCCCACATGGGAGTTCTGCGGATTGAAGGTGCCAATCCCAAAGATGCGTTGCAACAACTTGTACCGAGTGATCTTCACCGAATCGGTCCTGGCCAAGCCTGCTATTCGGTGTTGCTGAATGAACAAGGTGGAATTATTGATGACTTAATCATTTATGACCTTGGGCCATCGTTATTAGACGAAAGCCACGAAACCCTGCTGGTTGTGATCAATGCAGCTTGCGCAGAGACCGACACAGCCTGGATTCGTCAACATCTTGAAAGGGCTGATCTGCAGGTGCTCGACGAAAAGAAGGATGGCGTATTGCTCGCTCTTCAAGGGCCAAAGGCAATCGGCCTACTGGAGCGATTGAGTGGCAGCGATCTCAGCGAACTGCCGCGCTTCGGCCACTGCAGTCTCAATATTCACGGACTCCAAGCTCCGGTCTTCACAGCACGCACGGGCTACACCGGAGAGGATGGCGTGGAGTTGCTGCTCAAGGCAGACGACGGACGACAGCTGTGGCAGCTACTACTCGAGGAGGGGGTGACACCCTGCGGCCTCGGCGCTCGCGACACCCTGCGACTAGAGGCAGCCATGCATCTCTACGGCCAAGACATGGACGCTGCCACCACTCCCTTCGAGGCGGGATTGGGGTGGCTGGTGCATCTGGAAATGCCCGCCCTGTTCATCGGACGACAAGCCCTCGAGCAAGCAGCCGAACAGGGGCCTTCCAAGCGTCTCGTAGGACTGAAACTGCAGGGCCGTTCGATTGCCCGCCACGACTACCCCGTCATCCACAACGGAGCGACTGTGGGCGTGGTGACAAGCGGCAGCTGGTCTCCCACTCTCCAAGAGCCCATTGCTCTCGCCTCGCTTCCCCCAGCCCTGGCCAAGCTCGGCACGGAACTTAGTGTGGAGATCCGCGGGCAACTGCAACCGGCCACTGTCGTGAAACGTCCCTTCTATCGCCGTTCCTAGTCGGGGTACGGGCTTCTGGGCACAGGCTGTGGGAAACTCGCCTCTCTCCAGCGAAACTCCCATGCGCAGCAACGGATGCGGCGACCTGCGCGACACGCACATCGACGAAACCGTTCAGCTCTGTGGCTGGGTGGATCGCCGCCGCGATCATGGAGGCGTGATCTTTATCGACCTGCGCGACCGCAGCGGCACGGTTCAAATCACCGTGGATCCCGACCTTGGAGCTGATGCCTTTGCCGTCGCAGAACATTTGCGTAGCGAAACCGTTTTGCAAGTTCAGGGCATGGTTCGGGCCCGTCCTGATGAGTCGCTTAACGACCGACTTGCCACCGGTGCGGTGGAGGTTTTAGCGAGCAACATCCACGTGCTCAACAGCGTGAAAGGCACGCTTCCCTTTCCAGTGTCTGTGCATGACGAGGAAAACACGCGCGAAGAACTGCGCCTCCGCCACCGCTTTTTAGATCTGCGCCGCAAGCGCATGAATGACAACCTGCGCTTGCGTGCCCAAACGATCCAAACGGCACGCCGATTCCTCGAGGACGAAGGGTTTATCGAAGTAGAAACTCCTGTACTGACCCGCTCAACCCCAGAGGGAGCAAGGGATTACATCCTTCCAAGCCGCGTCTGTGGTGGTGAATGGTTTGCACTTCCCCAGTCCCCTCAGCTGTTTAAGCAGCTGCTGATGGTGGGCGGCATTGAGCGGTACTACCAAGTGGCTCGCTGCTTCCGCGATGAGGACCTACGGGCAGATCGACAGCCTGAGTTCACGCAATTGGACATGGAAATGAGCTTCATGGGCCAGGAGCAGATCCTCGAGCTCAATGAGCGGCTGATTGCTGCTATTTGGAAAACGATCAAAGGGATTGATCTACCACTACCGTTTCCCCGCCTCACCTGGCACGAAGCGATGGAGCGCTACGGCACGGATCGCCCCGACACCCGTTACGGCATGGAGCTCACCAATGTGAGTGACATCGTGAAAGACATGGGTTTCAAGGTGTTTAGTGGAGCGGTGAAGTCCGGCGGCTCCGTGAAGTGCATTGCGGTTTCCGGGGGCAATGACGCGGTGTCCAACGTGCGTATCAAACCCGGTGGTGACGTTTTTAGCGAAGCCCAAGCCGCAGGAGCCGGTGGCCTCGCCTTCATCCGGGTGAGAGAGGGCGGCGAAATCGACACCATTGGTGCCATCAAGGACAACCTGTCAGACGAACAGAAGCAAACCCTGCTGCAGCGCACCGGGGCTGAGCCCGGAACCCTGCTGCTCTTTGGCGCTGGAGACACCGCAACGGTGAACAAAGCTCTCGATCGCGTGCGCCAATATCTCGCCAAAGAAATGGGGCTCGTGAAGCCCGACAGGGAGAACGATCAGTGGAATTTTCTGTGGGTCGTCGATTTCCCGATGTTCGAATTCAACAAGGACGAAAATCGGCTCGAAGCCCTGCACCATCCCTTCTGCGCCCCGAACACCAGCGACCTGGGTGATAAGGCTGAGGAGTGGGCGAAAACCCTTCCCACAGCTCGCGCCCAGGCCTACGACCTAGTTCTCAACGGCTTGGAACTAGGAGGGGGCTCCCTGCGTATTCATGACTCCGCCCTGCAGCGAGAGGTGCTGAACAGCATCGGGCTTGCTCCAGAGGAGGCCCAAGAGCAGTTCGGATTCTTGGTCGATGCGCTCGACATGGGCGCACCTCCCCACGGTGGACTGGCTTTTGGCGTGGACCGAATGGTGATGCTGCTCGCCGGAGAGGATTCGATCCGCGACACGATCGCGTTCCCGAAAACCCAGCAGGCACGCTGCCTGATGACGGCTGCACCGGCAGGGGTCTCTGAACGGCAACTCGAGGATTTGCATGTCGCCAGCACTTGGGTCGATCCCATGACAGAAAACACTGACTAGTCGCAGCACAAAACCCGAACAGAAACCAACGTTTCTGAAGACCAACTGGCTTAAACCGAGAACCTTGAGATACCTCATTGAATTCTCAGCCTTTTGTCCGCCAGCTCCTCATCGACGGGATCAGCCCCGATCCGCTGGAGCGGCGGCAACGACCTGTTGCGTCTCTACCTGCAGGACATCGGTCGGGTGGACCTGCTCACCGCTGAAGACGAGGTGGTGTTATCTCGCCTCGTTCAGCAATACGAGCGCCTGAAGCGCGAAGAACGTCAATTCGCCGAAGATCATCCGGCGATTGAACGGTTGCTGTGCCTTGAGGAACTGCAGTTGAGAGAGGCCAACCATCTCTCTCACTGGCCCACAAGACAAGAGTGGGCTCGAGCTGCCGAGATGCCTTTGCAAGAGCTGAACAAGGGACTGACTCAGGGCTATGAAACCTGGGCCAACCTCATCAGCACCGACAGCAGGGAGCTGCAACTACGCCTGCGTCGAGGGCGGAAGGCCAGAGACCGGATGATCCAAGCCAATTTGCGCTTGGTGGTGGCTGTAGCGAAGAAATACCAGCACCGAGGTATGGAGCTTCTGGACCTGGTCCAAGAGGGAACCTTGGGACTCGAACGAGCGGTCGAAAAATTCGATTCCACCCGCGGTTTTCGCTTCAGCACCTACTCCTACTGGTGGATTCGCCAAGGGATCACTCGGGCTATCGCCACCCAAAGCCGCACCATTCGCCTTCCAGTCCACATCACCGAAAAGCTCAACCGAATCAAACGGGTGCAGCAAGAGATCGCCAGCAATGAGGGGCGAACCGCTTCGATGACAGATCTGGCGAGAGAGCTCAGCGTCAGCGAAGACACCGTGCGTCAAACGCTGGCTCGCGTTCCCCGCTCCGTATCACTGGAAACCAAGGTGGGCCGGGATCAAGATACCCAGCTCGGGGAGCTCCTAGAAGACGAACACGCCACACCAGAGCAGACCCTTACCCGCGATTCACTCCACGACGATCTCGAACACTTGCTCAATGAGCTAACCCCGAGGGAAGCCACCGTGATTCGCTGTCGCTTTGGACTTGAAGACGACACCCCCCGAACCCTCGCTCAAATCGGCGAAGACATGAACCTCTCCCGAGAAAGGGTGCGTCAGATCGAAACCCGAGCTCTTTTGAAATTGCGCCAGCCCCAGCGCAGGAACAAGGTGCGCGATTACATCCAATCCTTGGATTCTTAAACCAAGCAAACGTTTCAACTCCCATCCACAATGGCCCAAAGCTCCGCCATCGATATCGGCATCACCAGCGCACAACGGGAGGAAATCGCTGCTGAACTCAGCCGCCTCCTCGCAGATACGTACGTGTTGTACGGCAAAACCCACGGTTTCCACTGGAACGTGACCGGGCCGATGTTCAACACATTGCACCTGATGTTCATGGACCAGTACACCGAGTTGTGGAACGCCCTGGATGTGATCGCTGAACGCATACGCGCCCTTGGCGTTTTGGCGCCCCATGGAGGTTCCACCCTGGCCGGTTTGGCCTCGATCCAAGAAGCAGAGCAACAGCCTGCCGCGCTCGACATGGTGCGTGAGCTGGTAACCGGCCATGAGGCCGTTGCCCGTACGGCACGGAGCATCTTTCCTCTGGCAGAGGCTGCCAACGACGAACCCACTGCTGACCTGCTCACCCAACGACTTCAGATCCACGAAAAAACAGCCTGGATGCTGCGCAGCCTGCTGGAAAACTAAGCATCACTCCAGGCTGGAGCTAACCGCAAGCTCAAAAGGGACCGCCCGATTGGGAAGTCTCAACAGTTCAGCACTCATCGAAGCAATGTCTTCGGGCTGAGTCATCGCTTCAGCTGCCATCGATTGCGTTGGCCAGCGGTCGCTCGGACCGCTACGCACCGCAGCTGCCATATCGGTATTGACCCAGCCAGGGCAAATCGCTGTCACCCGAATTCCGGCAGCCCATCCCTCGTTGCGCATGGTTTGGCACAGACCAAGCAGAGCAAATTTGCTGGCGCTGTATGCCGCCAGGCGACCTTTACTGCGCTTCCCGCTCATCGAAACCAAAACCTGAATGCGACCCTCTCCGTGGGATGCCAACTGCGGCCAGGCCGCGCGAGTCAGCCACCACGGTCCCATCAGGTTCACATTCATGGTGTGAGCGATTTCTTGGTCTTCACCGGGCTCAAATAGCAGCGGCACACGGCTGAAGATCCCGGCGTTATGGATCACGCTGTCGAAGCCACCAAAATGGTTGGCGGTTGCCTCAACCCAGGCCTGGGCCGCCGCAGGGTCTTCAGCCGCATAGGGACAAAGCAACACCTTGTCGCTCCCAGCTATCGCAGGATCAAGGGGCGTCTGCTTCAACGCCTCCAGGTCGCGAAGCCCAAGGCTGAGGCGATGACCGTCGGCAAGAGCTCGTTCAGCCACCGCACGACCAATCCCACGACTTGCACCACTAATCAGGAGAGTGCGCACGGCTACCAGGGTGAGGGGCTACAGCGGTAAATTGACATGTTGCCGAGCAAGCCATGGCCAAGTTCGTGTTTGTAACCGGCGGTGTGGTCTCCAGCATCGGCAAAGGAATTGTGGCCGCGAGCCTCGGTCGCTTGCTGAAGTCGCGGGGCTACAGCGTTTCAATCCTGAAGCTGGATCCCTACCTGAATGTGGACCCAGGAACGATGAGCCCGTTTCAGCACGGGGAGGTGTTTGTCACTGAAGACGGTGCAGAAACCGATCTCGATCTTGGCCACTACGAACGCTTCACCGACACCGCCATGTCGCGCCTGAACAGCGTGACCACCGGCTCGATCTATCAATCCGTCATTAACAAGGAGCGCCGAGGCAGTTACAACGGCGGGACCGTTCAGGTCATCCCCCATATCACCGGTGAAATCCGTGACCGCATTCACCGTGTGGCCTCCAACAGCAATGCCGATGTTGTGATTACAGAAATCGGCGGAACTGTTGGTGATATTGAGTCGTTGCCCTTCCTGGAAGCCATTCGAGAGTTCCGAGGAGATGTGGGACGACAAGATCTGGCTTACATCCACGTAACCCTGCTCCCATTTATCGGCACTTCGGGAGAGCTGAAAACCAAGCCCACCCAGCATTCGGTCAAAGAGCTGCGCTCGATCGGAATCCAGCCAGATCTGCTCGTCTGTCGTAGTGATCGCGACATCAATGATGAGCTCAAACGCAAAATCGGAGGCTTCTGCGGTGTGCCCCAGCGAGCGGTCATCCCCTCCTTGGACGCCGACAGCATCTACGCAGTACCGCTCACCCTCGAAGACGAAGGACTGTGCCGTGAAGTCCTCGACGTCTTGGACCTCGAAGATCACGACAGTGACATGGTGGACTGGGCGCAACTGGTGCACAAACTCCGCAATCCCGGCCCGGCGGTCAAAGTTGCGTTAGTGGGCAAGTACGTCCAACTGAATGACGCCTACCTCTCTGTCGTAGAAGCGCTACGCCACGCCTGTTTAGCCCAGGATGCCTCCCTGGATCTGCACTGGGTCTGCGCAGAAGAGATTGAAAATCAAGGCGCTGATGTCCTTCTCAAAGGCATGGACGCCGTTGTCGTTCCAGGTGGATTCGGCAACCGTGGCGTTGACGGCAAAGTGGCCGCCATCCGCTGGGCGAGGGAGCAGCGCGTGCCATTCCTTGGCCTTTGCCTAGGAATGCAGTGCGCCGTCATCGAGTGGGCTCGCAATCTGGCAGGGCTCACTGATGCCACGAGCGCTGAGCTCGAGCCAGGAACCACCCATCCTGTGATCCATCTCCTTCCCGAACAACAAGATGTGGTGGATCTGGGGGGCACAATGCGTCTTGGCGTCTACCCCTGCAGGGTCTCAGCAGGCAGCCTGGCGTCCAGGCTGTATGGAGAAGAAGTGGTGTACGAGCGCCATCGCCACCGCTTCGAATTCAACAACGCTTACCGAAATCTTTTTCTCGAATCTGGCTATGAAATCAGCGGAAGCTCTCCCGATGGCCGGTTGGTGGAACTGATCGAACTTCCCGAACATCCCTTCTTCACCGCCTGCCAGTACCACCCAGAATTCCTATCCAGACCTGGCCGGCCCCATCCCTTATTTCGAGGTCTGATCGAAGCGGCTCAACAACGCCTACCTTGCAGCCCCAGCGAAGCCATGCGCCAACAAAACAATTCAGCGGCTGGATCCAGTCATCCCAGCCTGCAGCCTTGAGCGATTGTTTGCCGGTTGTGGAGACCTTTCACTCTCTTCAAGGGGAAGGGCTTCATACGGGCCGAAGTGCATTTTTCATTCGATTGGCAGGCTGCGATGTGGGTTGTAGATGGTGCGATACCAAGCACTCATGGCCTGCCGACTCCCATCCAAAGCGGCTGGTGAAGGACTTGGCGATTGAAGCCACTTCCGCCGCTGAAACCGGAGCCGCCTTTGTGGTGATCACAGGGGGGGAGCCCCTACACCACAACCTCGATGAGCTCACCGCTGCGATTCGCTCAGGGTGCAGCCAGCCCGTGCATCTTGAAACCAGTGGCGTCGATCGATTAAGCGGTGCTCCCGACTGGATCACCCTTTCACCCAAGCGCCACAAGCCTCCAAGACAGGATGTGGTGCAAGCGTGTCACGAGCTCAAGGTTGTTGTGCACGAACCAGCAGATTTGCTGTTTGCGGAGGTGGTGGCAGCACAAGCGCCCCAGGCCAATTGGCTGCTTCAGCCTGGCTGGGACTGCAAGGAAGGCCTGCAACTAGCCGTAGGCAAAGTTCAGAAAGATCAGCGCTGGAGGTTGAGCATGCAAAGCCACAAATGGCTTGGCGTTCGCTGAGGCAGTCTGCCCAAAACCAGTCAGCGGCATTCAATCTGAATTTGTCATCAATGGATGACGAGGACGTTGAGCTGAGTCACGATCAAAGTCGTTGGAACGACTCACCTCTCAGTCATGAAGGATTTCTGTCCAATGGTGCTGTCGAAGTTCAAAGACGTTAAGGACAACACCGTTGACCTTTTGAGACGAACCGACCAGTTGCATCAACTTGTTCGACGTTTGCTAATTGAAGAGTCGACCCAAGAGCTCAATCCTCCTGAGGAGCTTTTGAAACAAGCCCTCGCAAACCATTGCCGGCAAAAGCAACTCAACAGCGAAGAATCCCTAAATCACTGGTTGTCAGAGCGGTGCCTCAGCCAAGACGAACTTCTTGAGCAGCTCAGTCTTCCCATCAAGCTAAGCAAACTGGCGATGGATTCTTTTTCTGCCAAAGCAGAAGCCCAATTTCTTCAACGCAAAGAAGCTCTCGATCAGGCCACATACAGCCTCCTAAGGGTGAAAGACTCAGGGGTCGCTCATGAGCTTTACCTTCAATTAGAGGCCGGTGAAACGAGTTTCGAGAAGTTGGCGACTGGCTACAGCGAAGGACCTGAGCAACGCAGTGGCGGCAGAGTGGGACCAGCCCCTATCTCGCGTGCCCATCCGCAACTTCAGCAGCTCTTACGAACCGCCCCCGCCGGCATTGTTCTCGAACCCATAGCCATTGAACAGTGGTGGGTTGTGGCACGCCTAGAAGAACGCATGGAGGCAAGCTTCGACGACGCAATGCGACAGCGCATGGCGACGGAACTTCTTGAGCAATGGATCGCAAGCGAGACCAACCATCTCGTCAAAGCGGTCTGCAAGCGCGAGAATGATCGATAGCAAGCCTGTATCTCCTGACGTCAAACTCATCCAATGGGCTGCAGGCCCTAAAACAAGTCTTCCTCGAACGCGGAGAGTTACTTCGCTATGAACTAGGACAACCGCTAAGCGAAGGACGCTTTATTCCTGGCCAAGTGCTGTTGATCGAACATGGCACAGCCCGCCTTCTTGGCGAACAAGATGGACGACTCAGCACCCTCTCCAAACTGGAAGCGGGAGAACTGGTTGGAGCTGCTTCTCTTTTACGAGGATCTCCCTGCGAAGACGTGCGAGCAGCGTCTGAGCTTGTGGTGCGCAGGCTGAGCGACGACGTCTTTTTGGATCTGGCTCAAAACAACCCAACCATCAGGGCCGAATGCCTCAGCCATCTATGGACGGCCGAGCTTGCATCGCTTCTACAAATCCTCCTGAATCAAACCCCCAAACAAACTCGATCGCTGAACAACTGGATTGAAGACCTGCTACCCCAAGCGCAGATCCTCGATGCCGTCGACGCTGTTGCAGCGCAAAAGGCACTTGAAGCCAATCAACACCTATTCCTCGCGGGAGACCCCTCGAAAAAAGGTGATGCCAAGATCGGCCAGGAACTCAAAACTCCAGAAGGGATAGCAGCCTTAGCCACTGAACAACAGAAGCTGCCTTTGAGAATCATTGCGCTGCCTAATGCAGCCATCCATGAACTCAGGTACACAGCTGCTGCGCAGGTAGTCAAACAAGAAGTCATCGGCAACGACTTAGGAGACGAGTCCAAAGACCGAGACATCCCCAAGGCACCGCTGAGGCCTCCCGTTAGCCGCTTCAACAGCAGCCAATCAGACGACGGCGACTTTTTCGTCGGCGGAGAGGGACCGTTGCAAGAAACCCTCGCCTGCTTCCAGATGCTGGCAAAGCTGATGAAGCTGCCATTTCGGCGCGACGCGATTGAGAAGGTTCTCCGTGAACAATTAAGCCGTGGCCAGACTCCGACCCTGCGCCTCTGTGGCCAGATCGCAGCAGGTCTTGGCTTGCATGTCTCGGGCGCCAAGGTTGCTGCGCGTTTCGGCACCCGCTTGCAAACCCCCAGCATGATCCCTTGGCAGGGCGGCTTTGCGCTCGTGACCCGTAGTGATGAACGCGGCGTCGTGCTCGCCTCACCTAGCCAGGGATTCGTCGATCTACCAGCCTCAGCACTGGAAGAAGTCTTCCCAGAAGGAATCGAATTATTGCTGCTGGATCGCACCAATACCACTCCTGAACAGAAGTTCGGCCCGGGTTGGTTCTGGCCAGCGCTTAAGCGCTACCGCAGCGTTTTAGTGCAAGTGCTGGCAGCCAGCTTCGTCATTCAGCTCTTCACGCTGGCGAATCCGTTGCTGATTCAGGTGATCATCGACAAGGTGATTAATCAGCGCAGCTTGGACACCCTTCAAGTGCTCGGGATTGCCCTGGTTGCAGTAACCATTCTTGAAGGAGTGCTTGGAAGCCTCAAAACGTTCCTCTTCGCTGAAACAACCAATCGCATCGACCAACGTCTGGGTGCAGAAGTTATCGACCATCTTCTGCGCTTGCCCCTTGGCTATTTCGACAAGCGGCCCGTGGGTGAACTGGGTTCAAGGATCAGCGAGCTGGAGAAGATCCGCAACTTCCTGACTGGCCAAGCCCTCACCACAGTTCTTGATGCTGCTTTCTCGGTGATTTACATCGCAGTGATGCTGTTTTACAGCTGGTTGCTGACCCTGATCGCCCTCGCCGTGCTCCCAATTCAGGTGGGGCTCACCCTGCTTGGGGCACCACTATTCCGGCGTCAGTATCGAAAAGCTGCAGAAGCAAATGCCAAAACACAGAGTCATTTAGTTGAGGTGCTCACTGGTATCCAAACGGTGAAGAGTCAGAACGTAGAAATGGTCAGTCGTTATACATGGCAAGAGCGCTATTCCGAATACATCAGCAGCACCTTCGAGAAAACCATCAGCGGCACAGCACTGAGTCAGACATCCCAAGTGCTTCAAAAAATTTCTCAGCTGCTGGTGCTTTGGGTCGGTGCCACATTGGTTCTCTCTGGAGACCTCACACTGGGACAATTGATCGCATTCCGGATCATTTCCGGTTACGTCACCCAGCCACTCTTACGCCTTTCCACCATCTGGCAGAGCATCCAGGAGTTGAAAGTGAGTTTCGAACGTCTCGCGGATGTGATCGATACACCTCAGGAATCGAACGAACTTGATAAGGCCAAAGTTCCGCTTCCTTCTCTTCAGGGAGATGTGAGCTTCGAAAACCTCAGCTTCTCATTCAGCAAAAGCTCACCACCTGTTCTGAATGACATTGATTTGCATGTGAAAGCTGGAACCTTCGTAGGAATCGTGGGGCAGAGCGGTAGTGGAAAAAGCACCTTGATGAAATTGCTACCCAGGCTCTATGCCCCTGATCAAGGCAGGATCCTGATCGATGGCTACGACATCGACAAAGTGGAGCTTTATTCGCTGCGACGCCAAATTGGAATCGTGCCCCAGGATCCCCTTCTGTTCTCTGGAAGCGTGAGTGAAAATATCGCGCTAACCCAGCCTGATGTTGCAAGCGACACGATCGTGACGGCTGCCAAGATCGCCTGCGCCCATGAATTCATCATGCAGCTGCCAAGTGGTTACTCCACGCCAGTTGGTGAGCGGGGCGCATCGCTCAGTGGTGGCCAACGGCAACGGATTGCAATCGCAAGGACCCTGCTCGCCAATCCAAAACTTCTAGTGATGGATGAAGCCACGAGCGCTCTTGACTATGAAACCGAACGCAAGGTTTGCGACAACTTGATCAATGCATTGCATGACTGCAGCGTTTTCTTCATTACCCACCGACTCTCCACTGTGCGCCGGGCAGACCGAATTGTGGTGATGCACCAGGGGGCCATTGTCGAACAGGGATCACACGATCAATTGATGGAAAAACGAGGCCGCTATTACGCCCTTTACCGCCAACAAGAGGCCAGCTGAACATGACAGAACCAAATAAACAGCCACCCCCAAAGAGCCGTAACACCGGTACCAATCCCATCGGCAATCTTGTCCGCCAAGCCCAGAACAAACTCGAAAGCAGCGTCAGCACTGGTGTTCACAACGAAGCTGTCCTCCAGCAAAGTCAGGTTTGGGTCAAAGCGGTGACCTGGAGCTTGATCGGTACAACCGTCTTTTTCATCGGCTGGCTGGGCATTGCCCGCACCGAAGAGGTGGTGGTGGCCACAGGCAAACTCGAACCGGTGGGCAACGTCAAAGAGATGCGGATCCCAGCAGGCGCAGTGGTCGAAGAAATTCTGGTGAAAAGCGGTGAACGTGTGATCAAAGACCAGGCGCTGATTCGCCTTGATCAGGAGAGCACAGCCGAACAACTGAAGTCTCTCGAACAAGGTGTCAAGGAGAAAACATCCCAAATCATGCAGAAACAGGAGCAACTCTCCCTGAAAAAAATGGAGCGCAAGCGCACGCTAGATCTCAATCGTGAGCAACTTTCAACCACCGGCAACAATTTGGATCTTGAAAGCCAGATTCTTGATCGGCTTCAAGGCTTAGCAAGAGAAGGAGCCGCACCTGATATCCAGTACCTGCAGCAACGCAACAAAGTGGCTGGACTAAAAGGAGAGTTGATCCAGTTAGAGATTGAAGGTAAACGCCAGATCAATCAGATCAATCAACAAATCGAACAATTAAACGCCGAACTGGCAGGACTCCGCAGTGAACGCGCTCAGCTCAATGCGAACCTCACCGAAGTAAGGGTAACCAACAAAAATCAAATCCTTCGGGCTCCAGTGAGTGGCATCGTTTTTGATTTAAAGTTGAACAACCCTGGGTATATCTCTCAGGCCCAATCATCCCAGGCTGTATTGAAGGTTGTGCCCTTCAATACGCTGGAAGCTGATGTTGAAATTCCGAGCAACAAAATCGGATTCGTGCGCATTGGGCAGCAAGCCGATATCAGCATTGACTCCTTTCCTGCCAGCGATTTTGGAGTGCTGGAGGGCAAAGTCCTTTCTGTAGGATCAGATGCTCTCCCACCAGATCAACAGCAAATGCGTCAGGGATATTCCTACCCTGCAGTGATTAAATTAGATAGCCAACAGTTGAAGATTAAAAATGGCAAAACATTGCCGCTACAGGTAGGGATGTCGCTAACAGCAAACATCAAATTACGTAGCGTTAGTTATCTACAACTTCTTCTAAATACGTTTCGAAGCAAAACCGATTCCTTGAGAGAGCTCTAAGACATCAAAGCCTCACGGCTTCCTGCTGACGCGTCTCAGCTTTCCAAACTCTCCAGCGCAACTCCACCCCATCGGGCAGATCCACCACAACCGGCCAAGACGCGTTGTAGGGAATCAAATAGGGCTGCTTCCCAAGGGACAAGAAAGATTTGCCTTTTGCTTGTTCCGAATTGCAAGCCATGCGCGTACTCAGCACAAGCACTGGCCCACTTACTTCAAACAAGGCCTTTCCAGAGGCTTGAGGGAGTCGCTGCATTGATAAAGACGGACCCGACAAGCGTTTGACATTGCAGTCCATCTCCACCTCCTTCCCCACGATCAACTGGACGCGCCAATCGAGTGGATGGGGCGAAATCAGCGCGTCGTCACTCTTCGGGAGAAGGCCCGAGGGCTGAATGACCCAACGCTTCAGACCTTGCTTGGGTGCTGGATAACCACTCAGGTCAAGACGGGGAATCGCAACAGCAGGAGCTGAAGCAGCAACCATCAGCAGCGGCAATGCCAGCCTCAAGAATCCCAAGCCCATGGTCATACCCCTACGGCAACAGAATGCAAGCATGACCGATTCCACCGCGATTGCCCTGCTCTCGGGAGGGCTTGATTCCGCAACGGCTGCTGCTTTGGCCATCAAGTCAGGCTTCCGCGTGATTGGCCTCTCTTTTGATTACGGCCAGCGCCATCGAAGGGAGCTTGATGCCGCCGTAGAAATCGCTAAAGCTCTGAACCTGGCTGAACATCACACCATCAACGTGGATTTGGCGATGTGGGGAGGCTCCTCACTCACCGATCACGCCCAAACCCTTCCCACCAGCGGCGTTGAGACGAGCATCATCCCGAATACGTATGTTCCTGGGCGAAACACCGTGTTTATTGCGATCGGACTCAGCCTTGCCGAAGCGCGGGGTGCCGATCGACTAGTGCTGGGGGTGAATGCCGTGGACTACTCGGGCTATCCCGACTGCCGGCCCGATTATCTGGAGGCATTTCAGGATCTCGCAGACCTCAGCAGCCGTGCTGGACGTGAAGGCCATGGTCCAAAGCTATGGGCACCACTTGTGGAGTGGAGTAAACAGCAAATTGCAGAAGAAGCACTACATCTAGGAATTCCCATCGAACGCACCTGGAGTTGCTACAGCGGAGGCGACGTGCCCTGTGGTGTCTGCGACAGCTGCCGCATTCGTGATGAAGCGCTGCTCGCCGCCGGACGGCCAGACCTATGCAGCCCAGGCCGTCCATGAACTCCAATCAAGCCGGCAGCCAAAAACTGATTCGCAGCAAGCATCCCTGGATCGAACCGGATTCAGTCGCACAAGCGCTAGCCGAAGAGCATGGCGAGGCTGGCCTGATTTGGTTAGACGGGGATGCCAGCGACCTGGGGCGTTGGCTCACCTTGGCAGCTGACCCTCTCGAGCAACGTTGTTGCCGGGGATTGCCTGGAGAAGCTGGAGCCACCAATCCGTTTGAAGCTCTGCGCTCGCTCGATCCGGGGCACTGGACGGGCTGGCTTAGTTACGACGCCGCCGCCTGGCTCGAACCCACAAACGCCTGGAGAAGCGATGCGATAGCGAGTCTTTGGATCGGGCGCCACGATCCCGTTTTGCGCTTTGACCTACAACAACGGGAGCTGTGGATTGAGGGGCGTGATCCCAAGCGCCATGCCGCAATGGAGCGCTGGATACTGGGACTAAGTGAACAATTCAACCGAAGCCCAAACGCACTCCCCAAACCCAAACCCCTGCATACCGCTTGGGTACGCCACAGCGACAGGCAGGCTTATGCCAAGGGCGTCGAGCGAATCCGCGAACTGATCGCGATGGGGGATCTCTTTCAAGCCAATCTCACCAGTTGCTCCAGCACAACGTTGCAGGAATCGATCAACAATCTGGAGCTCTTTCGACGCTTGCGTCGAGCCTGTCCGGCACCCTTTGCCGGTCTAGTCGTTGCCGGCGGTGAAGCCAATGGTGAAGCCCTCCTATCCACATCGCCGGAACGCTTCATGGAAGTGCTGCCCAATGGTGCTGTTCAAACAAGGCCCATTAAGGGAACACGCCCTCGAGATTCCGATCCAAAACGGGATTCCGATCAAGCCGCTGAATTGGTTTGCAGCGAAAAAGACCGTGCCGAAAACGTGATGATCGTCGACTTGCTGCGCAATGACCTCGGCAGGGTCTGCGTGCCTGGGAGCGTCGATGTTCCTCAACTGGTCCATCTCGAAAGCTACGCCCGCGTCCATCACCTCACCTCAGTTGTTAACGGCCAACTCAGGGACGGACTGAACTGGGTGGATCTGTTAGAAGCGAGCTGGCCTGGGGGTTCGATTAGCGGCGCACCAAAACTGAGGGCATGCCAAAGGCTCCAGGAATTAGAACCCAAAGGTCGAGGCCCCTACTGCGGTTCCTTGCTCACGCTGAACTGGGATGGGCGTTTCGACAGCAATATTTTGATTCGCACCGTTCTACGCAAAAACAATGAACTTCGGGTGCATGCAGGCTGCGGAATCGTTGCCGACTCGGATCCTCAGGCAGAAGCCGATGAACTGGACTGGAAATTGCTGCCACTTTTAGAGGCATTGGAGTGACAGCATCTCAGCCACAACACGCCATCGCCTGGCTCAATGGAACGTGGGGGCGGCCTGCAGAGCTGGCTCTGCCACTCAGCGACCGGGGGCTACAGCTCGCCGATGGACTGTTCGAAACGATCCTCATCCATCACAACCGTCCCTGCTTGTTAGACGCACACCTCAGTCGATGGGACGACAGTTCTGATCTTTTAGGAATGGCGCCACCCCCAAAAAGGCCATGGTTGGAACCATTGATTCAAGAAGCGATTCAACGGCTTGGGCTTGAGCACGGAGAGGGCGCCCTGCGCCTGAACTGGAGTCGAGGCGATGGAAGCAAGCGAGGGATTGGACTCGATCACAACTCAGCCGACCCCTCCAGGCATCGCTTTTGGATGACATTGCAAACTCATACGCCAACGTTCGAGTCCGTACGCACATGGATCAGTCGTCATGAATATCGGCAGGCATCAAGCCTGATGAGCCGATGCAAAACCTTTTCCTATGGACAAGCGATTCAAGTGCGCCGGGAGGCTCAACAGAGGGGGGCTGAGGATGGATTGATGCTCAGCACCAATGGCTATCTGTGCTGCGGGAGCAGCGCCAATCTTGTGATGGAACGCCATGGCCAGTGGCTCACACCACCCTTGAGCGATGGCTGCCTACCTGGAGTGATGAGGGGTGAAGCGCTCAAGAAGGGACTCCTGAAAGAGCAGTCGCTTGCAGCAGAACCGCAACCGGGTGACCAATGGTTATTAATCAACAGTCTTGGCTGCAGGACGATCAGCCAAGTGAATGGCAAACCACTCGCAAACAGAGGAAACGCAGAAGCCCTCTGGAGATCCTTAGTGCCATCTCATTCTGAGAAATCATTGCCATCCTGAGCCCAACAGGACCAATGGGCGGAATGGAATTACGGCGTGACTTAAGCCTCACAAGCCTCACCCTGACCGTCGTCACCGGAACCATTGGCTCGGGATGGTTGTTTGCCTCCTACTACGCCGCCCGCATAGCTGGACCCGCAAGCCTGCCCGCCTGGATCCTCGGAGGAGTGATTTCCTTCCTTCTTGCCCTGGTGTTTGCGGAGCTGGGCTCACTCATCAACAGTTCCGGGGCATTGGCCCAGGTACCACTACTAAGTCACGGTCGCTTGTCGGGATTTATCGGTGGCTGGAGCATCTGGATCAGCTATCTGTGCGTGCCAACGATCGAGCTGTTAGCAATGCTCGATTATCTCGATAGCAGTCTTCCCTGGCTCACACAGGATCGGAACGGCACGCAAATCCTCAGCGGCGCCGGTCTGGCTGTCGCCATCGTGTTGATGGTGTTTTTCACCTGGATCAACCTCAACGGCATTAAGGGGTTGGCCCGATGGATCAATAGCCTCACGATCTGGAAGTTAATCGTGCCCCTGCTGGTGGCAGGTGTGTTGATGCTGCTCAGTCAGCACTGGGGGAATCTGAGCATCCCAGTCACAATCGGCAGCGACCCATCTGCGATCAAAGCTGGCACCGGCACAGAACTTGTGAATGCCGTAGGAAGCGGAGGCATCCTTTTTTGCCTCCTTGGCTTCCGCACAGCCGTTGACCTCGCGGGAGAAGCGCGCAACCCCCAACGCAACGTGCCACTAGCGATGGGACTTGGGCTAGGCATCAGCCTGCTGATTTACCTCGTTCTTCAATGGTCTTTGCTGGTGAGCGTGCCACCGGAAGCCCTCCAGCAAGGCTGGTCCCAACTAAGCCTCAGCCAAAATGGCGGCCCACTTGCAGCCATCGCCGTTGGTCTTGGACTCGGCTGGATGGTGGTGCTGTTACTCATCGACGCAGCACTCTCCCCCAGCACAACGGCGATGGCCTATCTAGGGGTATCGGCTCGGGTGAGCTGGATGATGGGTCGCTGCAAACTGCTCCCTGAGTCTCTGGGTCGAGTTAATAGACATGGTGTTCCGGATCTTGCCGTCGTCAGCAGTTTGGTGGTGGGCTGCGCCCTGTTCTTGATCGGCCCAGGCTGGCAACAGGTTGTGGCTTTTCTCACAGCAGCCCAGATGATCGCCCTAGCCATGGGACCAGCAAGCTTGTTGGCCCTACGCCAACAACTCCCCAAGCAGCAAGGACATTTTCGGATTCCATGTGCCACCGCACTCAGTGCCCTGGCTTTCGTGATGGCGACATGGGCGACGAACTGGTGCGGACGCACGGCGTTGGAGGGTGCGGTGCTCGCCATCGGAATCCCAAGCCTGCTGTTTTCTCTTCACAACTGGAGAAAACGCCAGCCAATTGAAACCAAAGCAGGGCTTTGGTGGGGGCTCTATTTAGGACTTCTTGTTTTAGATATGGAGTTATTCAGCAAAGGGCAACCCCTGGAGCTCTCGAATCTGGCCCATCTCGCAGTGTTAGCGGGTATGGCACTTTTGGTGCTGCCGATCGCGGTCAGCACCGCTTTGCCTGAAGTATCACCCCACGCACTCACACACTTAGGAAACGATCTACAACCTGCTGACTGAGCTCAGACGTAGAGCCACTGGCCACAATTCCACCGCGCTGCATGGCGTAATAACGATCAGCCTGTCGAACAAAATGCAAATGCTGTTCCACAAGCAAAACACCAATACCTTTCTCAGCGATAATTCGTTGAACGGCAGCCTCAATATCCTGGACAATATTGGGCTGAATACCCTCAGTGGGCTCATCAAGAAGCAACAATTTAGGCTGACCTAAAAGAGCACGAGCGATGGCAAGCTGCTGCTGCTGACCACCAGAAAGATCACCACCTTTACGTGAAAGAAACTCCTGGAGAATTGGGAAGAGCTCATAAACAAAAGGATCGATGTGACGATTTCGAGCAAGACCTCCCGGAAGTGCCTCCATCCCCAACATCAAATTCTCTTCGACAGTCAATTGAGGGATGATTTCTCTGCCCTGAGGTACATAACCGATTCCTGACCTTGCTCTCCGATGAGGAGGCTGACGCTCCATTCCGTGGCCTTCGAAGACAATCTCACCGGACCGTGGCTTAAGCAAACCGATCAGAGACTTCAGGAGGGTGGTCTTACCCACACCATTCCGGCCAATCAGACAGACCATTTCCCCGGCACGAACTCTGAGGTCCACATCTCGAAGAATGTGGCTCTCGCCGTAATAAGTATTAAGGCCTCGAATTTCAAGCATTGTCATAGAGCGTCGTCCTCCATCGTTCCCAAATAAACTTCAATCACGCGGGGATCTTGTTGCACTTGGTCCATCGATCCCTCACAAAGAACATGGCCCTGATGCAACACCGTCACAGGGCTATCAAGACGACGAATGAATTCCATATCGTGCTCAATCACTAAGACAGTGTGGTCACCAGCTAAAGACTTCAGCAAGTCAGCCGTAAGATCAGTTTCTTCATCCGTCAGACCAGCAACCGGTTCATCAACCAGCAAGAGGTCTGGATCCTGGCCAACCAACATCGCAATTTCCAACCACTGCTTCTGTCCATGAGACAGAGATCCTGCTCTCCAGTCGGCACGAGACTGAAGATTAACAATGTTCATTAAATGATGAATTTGGTCGCGCTGCTCAGCACGAATGCGACCAAACAGCAAAGACCAAGGCTGTTTAGACCGACTAACAGCCAATGCCAAGTTGTCCTGGACAGTCAAATCTTCAAACACGCGAGGGCTTTGGAATTTTCGTCCGATTCCAAGTCGAGCAATGCGGTGCTCTGGGATTCCAACCAGAGAGAGACCTTTGAAGAGCACGCCTCCTGAGCTAGGCGCAACCTTTCCAGTGATGACATCTAGAAACGTGGTCTTCCCAGCACCATTGGGACCGATCACCGCCCGCAGTTCTCCAGGTCGCAAGCTGAGATTAAGGTCACGAAGGGCAAGAAAACCATCGAAACTAACCGTGATGTCAGTGAGCTCCAGCAGTGGGCTGGATCCAGAAACGACTCTGCTCATGACTGCACCTCCTCATTGCCATCAACTTCAAGTTGTGGATAAGTACCGATGGGGCGAGAAAAGCCCACACGAGACATCAAATTTCTTGGACCTGCTCCACGGAACCAACCAATCACACCTTCCGGCAATGCCGTTACCACAAGGATGAACAAACCACCTTGAATAAAAAGCCAGGTTTCTGGCAAAGCCTCACTCACCAAACTTTTGGCATACATAATTGAAACGGATCCAAGAATCGCTCCTACTAATGTTCCACGACCACCAACAGCAACCCAAATCACCATTTCAATCGAAAACGGTACAGTCATAAACTGTGGCGAAACAATACCGGATTGCACTGTGTAGAGCGCACCACCAATACCCGCTAAGCCCCCAGCGATTGCAAACACAATGGTTTTAAACAACGTTGGGTTATAACCCGTAAAGCGGAGCCTTGGTTCATCATCGCGGATTGCAATCAGAACATTTCCAAAGCGACCACGAACAACCCAACGTAAAAATATCCACACCAAGATCACAATTACAGCAGTCAACCAAAAGAAACCGCGTTGCATCTCTGGCGAGCCCAATTCGAGCTGCCCAAACAACACAGTGACATCGGTTTTGAGACCATTGGTGCCATTGATTAATTTTTGCTGACCATTGAAGAAATTGAAAAAGACCAACAGAGCAGCCTGGGTCAGAATCGAAAAATAAACCCCCTTAATCCGATTACGAAATACCAAGTTCCCTAACACACCTGCGAGCAATGCAGGGATCAGCCAAATTGCAACGAGCGTAAACAAAGGCGATCGAAAGGGCTCCCAAAACAAAGGCAACCGATCAACCCCATAAAGACTGAAAAATTCCGGAATAGAGTTGGGCATATCGATAGAACTCCTAAGTTGGAGATACATCGCAGCGGCATAACCTCCAAGTGCAAAGAAAATTCCCTGTCCAAGACTAAGAAGTCCGGTAAAGCCCCAAATCAAATCAATCCCAAGCGCCACAATCGCTAGCGATAAAAAGCGACCCAGCAGGTTCAAGCGAAAAACAGGCAGAACCGATGGTGCAGCAACGATTGCCGCAATGATCAACACCCAAACTGTCACGAAGAGCCAGGGGCGTTGTTGAAAGGAACGCAACATCAGTTCAAGCCTCCACCATGCGGCCTTTTTGCGGGAACAAACCTGCAGGCCGGAACTGAAGGAACACCACAATCAGAGCAAACACCATGACCTGCGCCATGCTCGTGGTCGCAAAAAATTCAACACCGCTAGCCAGTGGTCCAGGCATATCGGGCCAAATCGTGAGCAGACGCCCTGCTCCAATGAGATCGGTTAACAAGCCGATCGCAAATGAGGCCAGCACGGTACCCAGCAGATTGCCAACACCACCGAGCACCACAACCATGAAACAGCCGACGATGTAAGACGTGCCAACGTTGGGGCCCACCGAACCCAGCAACGACACGGCAACTCCCGCCACCCCGGCCAAACCTGAACCAATCCCAAAAGTGAGGACATCAACCGTGTCTGTGGGAATCCCAAGGCAATCGCTCATCGAACGGTTTTGCGTGACGGCCCTGATCCGGACCCCCCAAACACTGCGGTTGAGGAACCAGATCACCCCAACGACTGCGATGAAGGTCATCACAATGATCACAAGGCGTGGGACGGGAAAGGTGAGATCCATCCACTCCAGACCTCCGCGCATCCACTTCGGAGCGGTGACATCCACATTGCGGGATGTCGCCCTTGCAATACGACTGATTTGTGAGGCCAATCCACCAGCGCACAACACACCAATGAGAGCAGACACAGCCCAACCACCTGATCGCACAAGCCGAGATTGACGTCCCTCCAATAGAGGAGTCGGAAGAAACAACGGAAGACTGAATCCGAGCACTAAAAACACAACCATTCCAGCCGCATAAGCAAGCGGAACGCTGCGCACAAACTGCTGGAGGATCAAACTGACTCCCCACGTGGCCAGCAAAGTCTCAAGTGGGTTGCCATACAGACGTCGTATGACTGTGCGCTCAAGCAAAATCCCAATCACACCGCTTACAGCAAAGGCGCATGGAATAGCAACCAGCACGTAGGCGTTGTAAACCGGCGCAAGAAAGGGAAGTTTGAAAATGAGCTGCACCACATACGTGGTGTAGGCACCAAGCATGATTAATTCGCCATGAGCGAGATTGATCACACCCATCAAGCCGAACACAATTGCCAGTCCAAGGGCAGCCATTAGCAATACAGAGCCGATGGCCACACCGTTAAACAGGCTTTCGAAAAGCAGTTCCACGGGGGGTCTAGTAAGCGAAACAAATAAAAAGAGGAGCCCCCAAGGGGCCCCTCCAACAGCTACCCATTAATGGATGGGGCTATTCGTGATCAGAGCTTGTACTTCTCTCCCTTGCTGGGGTCAGACCAATCGCAAGCAAAGCCCTTCGACGTGGGCTCAAACTGGTTCCATGTCTGAGGATCAATTGGATAATCAGACTCTTCTACGATCTTAAATTGACCGTCTGAAGTGATCTCACCAATCCGAACGATTTGAGAGATGTGGTGATTCGGACGAACCTCGATTGGGCCTTGAGGAGCATCGAATTTGATGCCAATCAGAGCCTCACGTACTTTGTCATCATCGAAAGTACCTGCTTTCTCAACTGCCTTTTTCCAGAGATAAACCATGTTGTAAGCAGACTCTTGAGGGTCAGCAACTACTCGGTCATCTCCATACTTGGCCTTAAAGTCAGCAGCAAACTTCTTAGAGGCCGGTGTATCAATGGACATCATGTAGTTCCAGGCTCCATAGTGACCCTCAAGAAACTCTGGCCCAATCGTGCTGATTTCCTCCTCAGCAATTGAGTAGCTCATAACATAATAACCATTCTCAGGGGTAATCCCTGCATCCTGGATCTGCTTGAAGAAGGCAACATTTTGGTCGCCATTCAAGGTGTTGATAATGACCCCACCATCAGGAAGAGCAGCCTTGATCTTGGCAATGATCGGGGCGACCTCGGTGTTACCAAGAGGCAAGTAGTCTTCACCAACGACTTCTCCACCAAGAGACTTCACTTGCTCTTTGGTGATGGTGTTGGACGTACGAGGGAATACGTAGTCGGAACCCACTAAATAGAAAGGCTTTCCGGCAGCAGGCGACTTCTCGAACATGTAGCTGGTCGCCGGCTCAGACTGCTGATTAGGAGTCGCGCCGGTGTAAAAAATATTTTTCGAGCACTCCTGGCCTTCGTACTGAATCGGGTAGTAGAGGAAAGCTTCCTTAGACTCGTAAACCGGAAGCATGGCCTTACGACTGGCAGAAGTCCAGCCGCCAAAAACTACAGGAACTTTGTCCTGGTCGATGAGTTTTTTGGACTTCTCCGCGAAAGTTGGCCAATCAGAGGCGCCATCTTCAACGATATATTCGATTTTGTACTTCTTGCCATCTACCTCAACACCGCCAGCTGCATTGATTTCATCAATGGCCATCTTTTCCGTATCCACCAAAGTGGACTCGGAGATCGCCATCGTTCCCGTTAGGGAATGCAGGATGCCAACAGTGACGCTGTCGTCATACTCAACGCTGGAGGCCTTCTCATCGCCACCGCCGCAAGCAGTGACGGCCAGACCCAGCGACGCTGCGGCCATGCCGGCAAATAGACGCTTGGACAATGATGAGCTCATGAGTTCCAAAAACAAGTGAAACGACGCTTCAACGCCGGGGCCTGAAAGGTACAGATCAAGTGAAAGAAATTCCTGTATCAATTAGAACCATTTAGAAATTTCGAGGCCAAATACGCATCAATTTGGTATCTGTTGCAACACAAATTCTTCCACCCGATCAAGTCCTTCTTCAGTACGAAGATTGGTAAAGCACCAGGGTCGATTCCTCCGCATCCTTAATGTGTCCTGTTCCATGACTCCGAGGTCAGCACCAACGAAAGAGGCCAGATCGATCTTGTTAATGACTAATAAATCAGACCGTGTAATTCCAGGTCCACCTTTACGAGGAATCTTGTCTCCAGCCGCTACATCAATCACGTAGATACAAAGATCGACAAGTTCAGGACTAAAACTGGCCGCAAGATTGTCTCCACCGCTTTCAACCATCACCAGATCAAGTCCAGGGAATTGATGCTCCAGTTCACTCACAGCAGCTCGATTGATGGAGCAGTCTTCTCGTATCGCCGTATGGGGGCACCCCCCGGTTTCAACCCCACGGATACGCTCAGGCTCCAATGCACCTGAGCGCGTGAGGAATTGAGCATCCTCTTGCGTGTAGATGTCATTGGTCACAACTGCTAATTGCAGGCGATCGCGCAATCTCCTGCAAAGCGCTTGCACGAGCGCTGTCTTGCCTGAGCCCACCGGACCGGCGACACCAAGCCTGAGTTTGCTGCTCATCAGCTCCGGAACAAACGTGAATACAAGTCAGCATGAGCCAACTGGGCGAGCCCTGCACCAACACCACCACACCAAAGCGTGTGCGGATCTTGATCCTTTAAAACACTCGCCTGATCACGAATCATCGGCAACAGTCGCTGCTGAATCCGTTGAGCCGTGGTGGGACCCAGCGGCACCAAGCGGACCGCCGCACTGAGCTGATTTGCAACCCAGCCATAGAGATAACCCTCAACCATCTCCAACTCAGAAATCTTCCACGACAGGGCAGCCCAAGCCCAGGCCGCAGGCCACGCCAAAACCAATGGCTGAGGCAATGGATGCCCAAGATCAGCCATCAATTTCAGCAAAGAACCACCCATCTGTCCTTGCTGAGCTCGCATCTCAGCCGACTCCCTCAAAGCCAGCAACCACCCATCGAGACTGATCAAGTCACTAGGCATTTCTAACCGTTTTTCCTCCCAGCTTTGAAGCTGAACACGCAACGGGGTTAGCGCCGCAGCCTCCAACCTCAATGCACCCCTCTGAAGCTCAGCTTCAATCCACTGTTGAAGATCGAATTCGTTGATCAAAGAACCATCCTGGATCAAGACTTCAAGACCTTCCGAATAACTAAAAGCACCAACAGGCAAAGCAGGGCTTACCAACTGCAATAACGCAAGCGATGTCATGCGTGCTGATGGGCAATGTAAGCACCGCCTTCCGGCATGAAGGAACGACAACACCGTGTCAGCTTCAATCCACGACCCTTAAGCATGGTTTCGAGTACGGAGTCATTCAGTAACAACAGCTCATCCTCATGCAACTCAAGTGCCACATGGCGATTCCCTAGGTGATAGGCAGCCTCCAGCAATGCCAGCGGCGTTGCTGCTTCCACCCGCAACAACTCCTCAAGAGCAGCGGTTACCAAAACATGCACCTGCTCATGCGCATCGGTGAGGCGATCACCAGGCATCAAGGCTCGCTCGCGCGGCAGCTGCAACAACACGTCTCGACCACAAGCAGTTCGACGACGTCCACGCAGCACAGTGCGCTGATCCGCGCTCAACGGCAACTCCATCACAGCGAGGGAGCCGTTCGGCCACGGCTCTTCAGACAAGAGGCGATGGTCCAACACGGTCAAGCCAACATCCAAGGGTTCAGACAACCAACGAGATCACGCCACAAAGACTGCCCAAACAGCACGCCATCATTTGGTAGTCCTTGTTACAGAGCTGAGGAGAGTTGGCGTCGAGCGTGCGTTGATGCAACGACTTGATCCATGGCACGGCACCTGCAACCTGCAGTTTGTTGCGGGCAGCAGTGGCAGTCAATTTCAAGGGGGCTGTACCGCCCCCTTGAAATTAATGCGGGCCGAACGGGGCGAGAACGGGCGTTGCGAGCTGCCACTACTTCATACCGCTGGTGGCCTTGTGGGGGGAGACCAATTGAGCATCAACCTCGGCTTAAGACCAAACAGTCGCTGCTTACTCACAAGCGTGGCCGCGCAAAAGATCTATGGATCCATAGGTCGAAGCCAGCTCCATCCGCTGGGAACTTGGGCCCGCCAACAGGTCTCGGCAGAGCTTGATGCGGATAGTGATTTGGAATGGCTTCCGCAAGAACTTGTGCTCTATGCCGATGCTTTGTTTGAACAAAACCTCAGCGTCACATTGCCCATGGATGGATCCTTTCTCAGCGCTGAAATTGTGCGTCTCGGACGCACTGCCGCAAACGAAACATTGGGACAGGGATGCTGGAGATCAGACGTTCAAATCCAACGCCAAACGTCTGAGGGAAGGCGTTGGGAACTTGTTGACAGACTCGAAATCAGCGACGACGCGCTGAAGGGGTTCCATGGACTCAATCAACAACCTGTCTTCGGCACCTTGGTTTGGGCTGCACCCTTCCCTCTCCAAACAACCAAGATCAACAACCTCCTCGATGACATTCGCCAAGATCGAAAGGCTCTCGAAGGACAGATGCATTGCGGCGCACTCCCTCAGGGACTGATCGCCCGATACAGCGGCTTCTCCAGTCGAGATGCCCGTTTCTGGTTCAGCAGGATTTGGGCTCGCACCCGTCAAGCGCGAAACCTGGCATCGCCAAAGATTCCCAGGGTCTGGCCTTTACAAGAATATCCATTGAGGCCATAAGGGTTCACATTGAACATTCCGCTGCCCAAGAGCGATAGAAACTAAGAGGAGTGCAAGGTCACCATGCACCTCAGCCCCCAGGAAAAAGACAAGCTGCTGATCGTCACGGCTGCGCTCTTGGCAGAACGTCGACTCCAGCGCGGCCTCAAGCTCAACCACCCTGAAGCTGTGGCATGGCTCAGTTTCTTGGTTCTAGAGGGAGCACGCGATGGGAAGAATGTGGCCGACCTTATGCAGGAAGGCAGCACATGGTTAAGCCGCGACCAGGTGATGGAGGGCATTCCAGAGTTGGTCGATGAAGTCCAAATCGAGGCTGTATTTCCCGATGGGACCAAGCTCGTGACCCTGCATGACCCCATTCGCTAAGGCTTCTTCTGATGGCACCCCTGATCCCCGGTGAATTGTTAGCGGAACCCGGCGAACTTGAACTCAACGCCAACAGAGAGGTCACGACCCTCACCGTTGCCAACAGCGGAGACCGTCCCGTGCAGGTGGGATCCCACTTCCATTTCCAAGAAGCCAATGCTGCCTTGATCTTTGACCGTGACGCTGCACGCGGGCAAAGGCTTGACATCCCAGCCGGTACGGCCATTCGCTTCGAGCCAGGTGACAACCGCGACGTGAATTTGATCCCATTTTCTGGAGCACGCCGCGTGGTCGGCTTCAACGGAAACATCAACGGACCCCTCGACGCCTGATTCATGCCCTACCGCATTTCTCGCCAGGCCTACGCCGAAACCTATGGGCCTACCACTGGAGACCGCATTCGCCTAGCGGACACCGAACTCATCCTCGAAGTGGAAAAGGACTTCACCACCTACGGCGATGAGGTGAAATTCGGAGGCGGGAAGGTGATTCGCGATGGCATGGGCCAATCCCAAACCTCGCGGGCTGGGGGAGCCGTTGACACCGTGATTACCAATGCCCTGATTCTTGATTGGTGGGGCATCGTCAAGGCCGATATCGGCCTCAAGGATGGCCGCATTGTTGGGATCGGCAAAGCCGGCAACCCCGACATCCAGGAAGGCGTCACCATCGTGATCGGGCCGGGCACCGAAGCGATTGCTGGTGAAGGGCACATCCTTACCGCTGGGGGAATCGACACGCACATCCATTTCATCTGCCCCCAACAAATTGAAACGGCCCTCGCTAGCGGGGTGACCACACTCATGGGCGGTGGCACGGGACCCGCCACCGGAACTAATGCAACCACCTGCACCCCGGGTGCATTTCACATCGGCCGAATGCTGCAGGCAGCAGAAGGACTTCCCGTGAACCTGGGCTTTTTCGGCAAAGGAAACGCCAGCACTCCAGAAGCCTTGGAGGAACAAGTACGAGCGGGAGCCTGTGGCCTGAAGCTTCACGAGGATTGGGGCACCACACCTGCCGCGATCGATGCCTGTCTGTCCGTTGCTGACCAGATGGATGTGCAGGTTTGCATCCACACCGACACGCTCAATGAAGCCGGTTTCGTGGAAGACACCATCGCAGCCATCAAGGGACGCACGATTCATACCTTTCATACCGAAGGTGCCGGAGGCGGGCATGCGCCAGACATCATCAAAATCTGCGGAGAAGCGAACGTGCTGCCAAGCAGCACCAACCCAACAAGGCCCTACACCCGCAACACTCTCGAGGAACACCTCGACATGTTGATGGTGTGCCATCACCTTGATCCAAAAATCCCAGAGGACGTGGCCTTTGCAGAATCACGCATCCGCCGCGAAACCATTGCTGCTGAGGACATCCTTCACGACCTAGGCGCCTTCTCGATCATCGCTAGCGACTCCCAAGCAATGGGACGCGTGGGAGAGGTGATCACACGCACCTTCCAAACAGCCCACAAAATGAAGGTTCAACGCGGCGCCTTACCAGAAGACTCAAGCCGAAACGACAACCACCGCCTCAAGCGCTACATCGCCAAAGTGACGATCAACCCAGCAATCGCCCATGGCATCAGCAGTCAGGTGGGTTCCGTGGAAACAGGCAAACTCGCCGACCTCGTGCTTTGGAAACCAGGATTCTTTGGAATACGACCTCAACTTGTTGTCAAAGGCGGGTCAATCGTCTGGGCCCAAATGGGTGATGCCAATGCCTCAATCCCCACGCCTGGTCCAGTCCACGGCAGACCGATGTTTGCTGCCTTCGGAAAAGCGCTTGCACCCAGTTGCCTCACCTTCATGAGCGATGCGGCCATGAACGACAACATCCAAAGCAAACTTGGACTGAAGCGCACCTGTATTGCCGTAGAAAACACGCGTGAAGTTGGCAAAAGTGCTCTGAAGCTCAACTCTGCACTACCAAACATGAGCGTGGATCCACAGACCTATGAGGTGTTTGCCGATGGCGAGCTCCTAACCTGTGAACCAGCGGAGGTTTTGCCTCTCGCCCAACGCTATCTGCTGCTTTGAACACAACCACCCCAACCTTGCTGGTGGTGCAGCACATCGATCGAGAAGGCCCTGATCTCGTTGCGGAAATCGCACTGGAGCAAGGGATGAGCATTCACACGATTCGCCCTGATCAGGGGGAGCCTCTCCCCGACCCCATCAGCACTAAAAACACAATCGCTCTTCTACTCGGAGGACCGATGAGTGTCGGAGACCGACATCAAGAGTCGCTGGCTTGGATGCAACAGGAGTTGGACTGGCTCACTCGTTGGCATCAACACAACAATCCCGTGCTGGGAATCTGCCTTGGCGCTCAACTTTTGGCGGTCGCTGCTGGTGGCAGGGTGCAACCATTGCAGGTGGGACTACCACCTCAACCCTTGAAAGAGGTTGGCTACGGATCCATTCATTGGCTCACGAAGCCAAGTAGCGAACCACTCCTACAGGGATTACAACCCAGTGAAATAGTGCTGCATTGGCATGGTGATCGCATCCAGCTTCCTCCAACAGCAACCTTGCTGGGCTCATCACTTCATTGCCCAGAACAAGCGTTCCGAATTGCCAAACATGCGGTTGGCTTGCAATGTCACTTTGAACTGAGCAGGTCCAATCTCGAGCGCTGGATTCAAGAGGACCATGAAACTATCGTGAGCGCCATAGGGCCGGATGGGCCCGAGCGATTAAGACAAGACAATGAGAGATTCGGTGAATCAGTGCAACAACAAGGACGAATTTTGATCAGAAATACCTTGAGACTCCTTTCTGCACGCACAACCAAACCATAAACAGGCCAAATGGGCCAACAATGAAGTGACCCTTACAAGAGCTTCAAGCTGAAGCTAACACCACTTACAAATGGCTCAGGCAAATCACGCTTAGGCCTAAAAAAGAAGTATTCGAGTCCAATTTATTCAAACAATTGATCAGGAGCAGAGGACAAAAGTCAGCTCTACAGCAGCAATTTAGAAATCAGTAGCAAACAACACCTGCCAAGGTGGGCTCAAAGCGATTGGATAGGAGTGATAAACAACGATTCATGCGATGTTCAAGGAATACCAACCATCGCATGGATATGACGAGTATTTCTGCAAAAAGCAGGCTGCCCCACGTGCTGACTTGGAGCCTCTACTCAACTCGCTGGGCCAAATCGGCATGGCCGAGCTCCAACACAATCATGCCTGCGCCAGCAATCTGTTAAGACGCCTAGGAGCCACGTTCCGAATCAACGGCTCAGGAGCACATGCAGACGAACGAATCCTCCCTTTTGATCCATTACCAAGACTGATTCACAAACGAGAGTGGGTGATTCTGGAAGAGGGTTTGCTGCAACGGCTGGATGCAATTGATCATTTTTTGGCTGATATTTATGGACCACAAAATATCCTCAATGACAACGTCATTCCACGGGAAGACGTTGAAAGCTCCCAAGGCTGGCGTCCAGAAATGCAAGGTATTTCATTACCTCTGGGACGATGGTGTCACATTTCTGGACTGGACTTGATCAGGGATGGGGATGGCAACTGGCGAGTACTAGAAGACAACTTACGATGCCCTTCAGGGGTTGCTTATTTCCTCGAAAATCGTCGTGTCATGAAGCGATTATTTCCGAGTCTATTTGAAGGGCGACAAATCCAAGCAATCGATGATTACCCCTCCCATTTACTACGAACACTTCAGGATCTAGCCCCATGGAGTGAAACCCCACGGGTGGCTCTTCTCACTCCAGGAGTCTTCAACAGTGCTTATTTCGAACACAGCTACCTCGCACAGCAAATGGGAATCACACTAGTGGAAGGCAGAGACTTGATCTGCGAAAACGAACATGTATGGATGCGCAGCACAGCAGGATTACAACGTATCGATGTGATCTATCGACGAATTGATGATGATTTTCTGGACCCCAAAGTGTTCCGCCGAGATTCCGTCCTTGGAGTGCCTGGCCTCATGGACGCAATGCGCAAAGGAAACGTAGCGATCGCCAATGCACCAGGCACAGGTGTTGCCGACGACAAGCTTATTTATGCCTACGTGCCCGAGATGATTCGCTACTACCTCGACCAGGAACCAATCATCGACAACGTGCCCACTTACCTCTGTTCAAAGCCAAATGACTTGACCTACGTGCTGGAACACCTCAACTCACTCGTCGTGAAATCAGTCGCTGAAGCTGGTGGCTACGGGATGTTGATCGGCCCCCACGCATCAACAAGCGAAATCGAGGCTTTTGCCGAGAAGATCAAGGCCCATCCACGCAATTTCATTGCACAGCCCACATTGCAACTCTCGACCGTTCCCTCTCTCAGTGAGGGTGAACTCTATCCGTGTCATGTGGACTTGCGTCCATATGTTCTGCGCGGAAAAAGGAACTGGGTCAGTCCAGGTGGACTCACCCGCGTCGCCTTAAGACGTGGATCTTTAGTCGTGAATTCATCCCAAGGTGGCGGGTGCAAAGACACCTGGGTGGTGACCGATCATCACGCACCCGTTGAACATCGGGAGGCCATGCCGTGTTGAGCCGGGTCGCGGACTCCCTCTATTGGATCAACCGTTTTGTGGAGCGCGCCGAAAACATCTCTCGCTTTCTTGAAGTAAGCGAAGCAATGTCTTTAGACAATCCCAGCAGCAATGCTGAACCCTGGTTGCCATTAATCGATGCAAGCGGTGATCGCCAGCTTTTCGATCAAAGCTATCCACGTCGATCGCCACAGGATGTAAGGGGTTTTCTGCTCCTTGACCGCAACAACCCAAACAGCATTGTGAGCTGCATCTCTAATGCCCGTGAGAACGCCCGTCAGATCCGCGATGTGATCTCTACAGAGATGTGGGAACACATCAATGAACTTTTTTGGAGTCTTCAGGATGGAGAAGTCCTTTGGAGAGAACCAGACTTAGAGCAACTGCGCACGATTCGTCGTGGTTGCCAACTTTTTTATGGCATTACTGACGTCACACTCAGCCGCGATCATGCCTGGTTGTTTAGCCGCCTAGGTCGGCTCATCGAAAGGGCTGATAAAACCTCGAGAATTCTTGATGTGAAGTACTTTCTGCTGCTGCCTGACCCGAACGCAGTAGGTGGCGTGCTGGATGAGCTGCAATGGATTGCTCTTCTCCGTTCCGCTGGGGCTTATCAGATGTATCGGCAGAGCGTCCAACAAGCCATCAGTCCCACGTCGGTGGCCCGTTTTCTTCTGCTTGATCCGATTTTTCCCAGATCCGTACGGTTTTGCCTACAAGAGATCAACGACACCCTTAAGTGCATTCAACACAACCCCATTCCAGGATCACCTGACGATCTCGAATGCCTACGCGGGCAACTAGTAGCCAAGTGGAGTTACGTTCGCATCGAACCACTCATCAACCGCGGATTGCATGAAGCGATTGATCAACTGCAGAACGATCTCAATCAACTGCATGGGCTCATTCATAACAACTATTTCACCACCCCAGCTCTCACACCTCAGGACCTCTCAACCATTTCGAAAGATCCCTCATGCTCATTGAGCTAACTCACAACCTCACGTATCGATACGACGCACCGATCAGCCTTGGTGATCACCGACTGTGTCTCCAACCAAGAGGTCATGGTCATCAGCGGCTACTCGAGCACAGGCTGATCGTCTCTCCAGAACCAAGCCATCACCACGCGCTCGTAGCAGCAAGTGGAGACGAGATTCGACGGGTTCGCTTTCAAGGTACGACAAGTCATTTATGCATTGAAGCTCACAGCAAAGTGGAAACCCAAGTGGCAATGCCCCTTGAAGAATGCTTCAACCCACTCAATCCTCCGCTCCCCTATCCCCGCGGACATCTCAATCGTGACCTGCACGGTGCACTAGAGGGCTGGCTGCCTAACGGTCAGCACGATCCGTCAGCCGTCGCCCTAGCCCAAGACGCATTAATGGGCGGGAACCAGCAAACCTTGCCGTTTTTGATCCAACTGATGGGAACCATTCAAGACAGGGTGAAATACACCGAGCGACATTTAGGTCCAGCCTGGCCAGCTGGCCGAACCTTGAGAGAAAGAGTGGGCTCTTGCCGAGATTTAGCCATGTTGATGGTGGAATGTTGTCGAAGCGTTGGGCTACCAGCACGATTCACCAGCGGGTATCAACTCATCGATCCTCCTCCTGCTGACTATGACCTACATGCTTGGGCCGAAATTTATCTTCCAGGAGCCGGTTGGCGTGGTTTTGACCCAAGCGCTGGAAGTGAAATCAACGAGCGCTATATCGTCCTGGCCAGCTCATCAAAACCAGAACTAACTGCAGCTGTTTCTGGAAACTTCTCTGGCCCACCAAATACAAGCAGCACACTCAACTGGACGATCAAGGCACAAATCGCAGACGTGAAGCACGACGACACTGCGATGAAGACAGCTCAAGCAGCCTGAAGGACAGGTTCAAGACCATGCAAAAGAGGAGGTGCTGCAGCTTGTGACGTTGCTTGATAAAGCCTTGGAATCTTCAGGCTGTTGTAAACACGAAACTCTCTGTCGAGACATGCATTTGGATTTCGCATGGCCTGATTAAGAACAACAGACCCATCAGGATCCGATAAAGAGCGATGAAATGTTCCTCTTGGGATATTGAGAATGTCTCCCCCGCTTTCCAAACGAACGATGTGAAAAGGTTGCGCCCAAGCCAAATTCACCAAGTAGAAGGTTCGTCCACCACTTGCAGCGAGCAGATTGTCGTCTTGGTGAGGATGGAGATAAAATTGCCAAGCCCCACTCTCTTCAGCATCCGGCGGACTCACAGCTGGTCCACGATGTATCACTAAGTCGCGAGCATTCGAGTCAGCAATAGTGACATCAAAAAAGCGAACAGATGGGGTATCGCGAAATCGCGTGTAAGGAATAAGCTCAAACATCTCAACGAAAAATTAGTAGTTAGCTTTAACGCCTATACCTCGTTTAATCCGTAGCGGATGCCACTCATCCACCCAAATAAGCCATCTCGGCATGATGGTTTACTGGCTGCTCTAACCCACGCTGCTCACTAAAACGGTCCGACCGTACAGACCACAACTCGCTCAGAGCGTTTTGCAGCAACGAATCTGCAACATCCTCACGAAGCCACTGACGCAAATCGGTGCCTTCACTGGCAAACAAGCAGGTAAAAGCTTGACCATCGGCTGTAATCCTTAAGCGGTTGCAATCGGAACAAAAAGGCTCGCTAATGGAGGCAATCGTACCCACAATCCCACCACCATCTTGATACGACCACTGCCGACTCGTCCCAGCAACGGGTCGACCAATAGGTTGAATCGGCCAATGGCGATGAAGGAGCTGAATCATCTCCTGAGCAGGCATGACCTGATCACGGCACCAGCCATTGCGATTGCCAACGTCCATATATTCGATCAAACGCAACTGCAACCGTTGTTGCCTGGCCAAACGCGCCAATGGAATCAACTGATCATCATTGAAGCCGCGTTGGATCACGGCATTGAGCTTGAGGCCGCCTTGCGCAGGATCAAATCCAGCAGCACGAGCGGCATCAATTCCAGCCAATACCCTCGCGAACAGGGCATTCCCAGCCTCAGGGCCAGAACGCAAACCTGCCATTCGCGCGATACTTGCGCCATCTACGGCATCCAAGCTGATCGTGATGCGATCCACTCCAGCAGCTCGCAACCGTCTCGCCTTGTTGTCGTTTAGAAGAGAACCGTTGGTCGTGATAGCAACCTCTTTCAAACGGCTGAAGGGGTGAGCAGCCGTCTGCCTTCCAAGCGAAAGGGCATCAAGAAGCGGCCAAAGGCGTTCGGTGAGCAAAGGTTCACCACCGGTCAAGCGAAGAGTGTGGGCACCTAATCGGCAAGCAGCAGAAATTAAGCGCAGCTGGTCTGCGGTCGTAAGTAAACCGGGCGGCTCAATACTTTCTGGACAGCAATAAGGGCAAGACAAATTGCACCGTGCCGTTAGCGAAAGCCTCAAAACCCCAAGGGGCCTTGCAAGACGATCAGTGACTGGCGAGGGCATCGTCATGTCCCAAACGGGGCAAGATCAGCAGGGCAGTTGGCATTACGCAAAAATTCTGCTTGGAAGCCAAGAGTCCGATACGGAACCCTTTCTAGCCATTTCATCCAACTTCGCTCATCGGCAGACATTTGAAATTTGATGCTGTCTCGGTAAAGAGAGGAATTGGGATAAATACCAAACAATGGCTGAAGGGTATGACCATCGTGAGCGACTACAGCCAAAGTGGGTTGTTCGTTCCAGGCTGCAATCAAGGCAACAAGGAGCTCAGTCTCCAACCAAGGCATATCAACAGGCAGTGTTAACCAGCCTTGGGCTTCGTCCTGATCGAACATGGCGAGCATCGCAGCAAGAGGTCCCTTCCCAGGGGAAGGATCTAACTTGCAATCCACACCCTCCAGTTTTGAAACAAGCGCATGGTGACTGGGGCTCGAACTCACGACAACTGCTTCAAGACCAAGTTGGAGGCACAAATCGACAGTGTGAGTCAACCAACAGCCTCCCTTTGGATGGGGGATCAAAGCTTTATCTCGGCCCATTCGGCGACTGGAACCACCGCAGAGGACACACGCCAACAGGGTGCCCACTTGTTAGAAACCCGTCTATAGACATCATCAATCGGCACATGGAACAGTTGTGTAGCGAATACGACCATTAGGCGACAGGCAATCCCTTTATCACTCAACTGAAGTCCTCAGATCAAGTGCCATTCCGTATCTGAGACAACCATGCAAATCACAATTGGATGGTTTAGTGAATGATCGGCTTGCATATGCGCCGTTTTTTGAATCCTGAGTGCGTTTTTTAAGAGACCGGGGTTTATTCCAATTTTATTAATTCCCCATGCTTGGAGAACTCTGGTCGTTCCAGGGGAGATACCGAACTCTTCATCTCACCTGGTTCGCATTTTTTCTGACCTTTGTCGTCTGGTTCAACCTGGCGCCCTTGGCTACCACCGTTAAGGCCGATTTGGGATTAACTCTCGGTCAAATCCGCACCGTTGCCATTTGCAACGTAGCCCTCACGATCCCAGCCCGCGTTCTGATTGGAATGCTCCTCGACAAATACGGGCCTCGACTGACCTATTCCAGCCTGCTGGTTTTTTCAGTCATTCCTTGCCTGATGTTCGCCTCAGCCCAAGACTTCAATCAATTAGTTGTTGCACGCCTGCTTTTATCCATCGTGGGTGCAGGCTTTGTGATCGGGATCCGCATGGTTGCCGAATGGTTCCCACCGAAAGAGATCGGTCTAGCTGAAGGAATCTATGGCGGATGGGGCAATTTCGGATCAGCGTTCTCGGCTTTAACACTTGTAGGACTGGCCGGATGGCTCTCGTTCTCAGGCGGCTTCGAGCTGCCATCAGGCGCTGTCCTTAATTGGCGTGGTGCCATTGCTCTAACAGGGATTATTTCTGCTGTATACGGCTTTATTTATTACTTCAACGTTAGCGATACACCTCCTGGTAAGACTTATCAAAAGCCTGAGCGAACAGCAGGCTTGGAAGTCACATCGATGCGTGATTTCTGGGGTTTGCTGGGGATGAATGTACCGTTTGCCGCCATTCTCTGTGTGCTTTGTTGGCGCCTACAAAAAGTTGGCTTCCTGAATGCAGGAACCTACCCACTAGCCCTAGGGGCTGTTCTGATCTGGTTTATCTTTCAGACCTGGGGAATCATTCGCACCAATCGTGAGCTAATCATGGGTACGAAGACGTACCCCAAAGAAGATCGCTACGAATTCAAGCAGGTTGCCATTCTTGAACTCACTTACATTGTGAACTTCGGATCAGAGTTGGCCGTCGTATCGATGTTGCCAACATTTTTCGAAACCACTTTTGATCTACCCAAGGCAACCGCTGGAATCCTTGCCTCCTGCTTTGCTTTTGTGAATCTTGTCGCTCGCCCAGCTGGTGGTCTGATCTCAGACAAACTCGGCAGTCGTAAGAACACCATGGCATTTTTAACAGGAGGCCTAGGGATTGGTTATCTCGTGATGAGCATGATCAAACCTGGCACGTTCAGCGGAACGACAGGGATCATCATTGCTGTGTTGATCACCATGCTTGCCTCCTTCTTCGTTCAATCAGGAGAAGGGGCTACGTTTGCACTTGTTCCGTTGGTGAAGCGTCGCGTCACGGGCCAAGTCGCTGGTTTGGTTGGTGCATACGGCAACGTCGGAGCTGTGACTTATCTAACGATTTTTAGTCTGCTTCCGATGTGGATGGGTGGGGGTAAAGATCCTTCACCAGAAATCATCGCAGCCTCCAATAGTGCTTTCTTCCAAGTTCTGGGGGTCGCTGGCCTGATTGTTGCTTTCTTCTGCTTCTTTTTCCTCAAAGAACCTAAGGGTTCCTTCGATGACTTACATGAAGGGGAAACAGCGAGTCCTGAATTCGCCAACAACTGATTCCATATACCTATTCATAACTGCAGTGCACCCGGCGTCATTGACTCCGGGTGTTTCTAAATACCTATCTTCAAATCATGGCAGAGCAAACCACATCCATTCGCAGTCAATGTCCTTATTGCGGAGTGGGGTGTGGTTTGGACTTACAACCACCAGCAAAAAAGGGGGAGGCCGTCAGGCGAGATGCAGATGGAACCCCCATGTGGACGGCTAGAGGAGATCGACAGCATCCATCAAGTCTCGGTCAAGTTTGCATCAAGGGGGCCACAGTCGGAGAAACCCTATCGAGGGGCCGCCTGGATCAACCCCTCGGTCGAACCAGTCTTGATGATGACTTCCAACCGATCAGTTGGGATGAAGCTCTTGAGCGCATCTCAAGCCAAATCAAAACAAGCCTGGAATACAAGGGACCAGACTCCATCGCCATGTATGGCTCCGGACAATTCCATACCGAAGACTATTATTTGGCTCAAAAACTACTCAAAGGAGCGCTAGGAACTAATAATTTCGACGCCAATTCAAGACTTTGCATGAGTTCTGCCGTCGCGGGTTATACCCGCAGCTTGGGCTCAGATGGTCCCCCATGTAGCTATGAAGACCTAGACCACTGCACTGTGGCGTTTCTCATCGGAACCAACACCGCTGAATGCCATCCAGTGCTCTTTCAACGATTACTTAAACGTAAAAAAAGACATCCTGGCTCTGTCACCATCGTGGTAATTGACCCACGCCAAACCGATACCGCAAAGGCTGCTGACATCCACCTGGCGGTAGCTCCTGGGAGTGACCTTGCCCTCCTTCACGGCATCGCCCACCTGGTGATGCGTGAAAACGGACAGGACCCTACATTTATCGATAATTGCACAGACAACTACGACTCCTTTTTTGATGTCGTAGCCCGCTGGACGCCTAGACGGGTGGCCTTGTTTTGTGGCATTCCTGAAAAACGCCTACGGGAAGTCGCCCAACTTTTTCATCGTCGTGAAAAAGTCTTAAGCCTCTGGTCGATGGGAGTAAATCAACGGCGAGAAGGAACCGCCGTCGTGGGTGGAATCATCAATCTGCACTTATTAACAGGACAAATCGGCAAGGAAGGAGCCGGACCTTTTTCACTGACAGGGCAACCCAACGCCATGGGAGGCAGAGAAGCAGGTGGCCTCTCCCATCTTCTTCCTGGATATCGCCAAGTCACGAACCCAGAGCACCGCGCTGAAGTCGAGCAAACCTGGGGATTTCCCAAAGGGAAAATTTCTCCCAATCCTGGCCTAACGGCCTGGCAACAGGTCGAGGCGATGGAACGAGGAGAGCTGGATTTGTGGTGGGTCGCTGCGACCAACCCTCTCGTGAGCATGCCAGACCTTGAACGCGTAAAAACAGCGATGAAGCGCTGCCCATTAGTCGTTGTTAGTGAAGCTTATACAGACTCAGAAACATCGCATTACGCTCACCTACTTCTACCAGCTGCTCAATGGAGTGAAAAATCAGGAACCATGACCAACTCTGAACGCAGGGTTACTTACTGCCCTGCATTTAGGAATCCCAATCGAGAAAGCCGTGCTGATTGGGAGGTCTTTGCCGAGATCGGAAAGCGGCTTGGTTTTGAAAAACAATTTACATACGATTCTGCGGCTGAGGTCTATGCAGAATTCACAGCACTAACGAAAAAGCGATTATGTGATGTCTCAGGGTTAAGTCATGACGTTTTGGCCAAAGAAGGGCCACAACAATGGCCATTTCCACAAGACAGTTCACCATCTCAAGAGACAAAACGGCTCTACACCAATCAAAAGTTTTCAACCGCGAATGGACGTGCACGATTCTGTACCGACCAACCGCTTGGTCTTGCAGAACCACCCTGTGACACCTACCCACTGGTTCTCACCATTGGCAGATATCTGGGGCAGTGGCACACCATGACGCGCACCGCGAAGGTGAAGCGCTTAACAACGATGCACCCCGAACCTCTGCTTGAGATTCACCCAAAGGATGCCGATCAGTTCGCTGTTCAACATGGAGAACTCGCGGCCATCAGCTCACGCCGCGGTCAACTCACCGCTCGCGTGCTGGTCACAGACAAGATCCGAAAGGGCACGGTGTTTCTTCCGATGCATTGGGGTTTTACGCAAACTCACGCCTGTGAGGTCAATGCGCTGATGCATGACCATGCTTGCCCCATTTCGAAGCAACCTGAATTGAAAGCCAGTGCCGTCATCGTGGCCCCAGCCGTCTCAGTTATCAAACCCATCGAACAGCATGGCAATCGCCTAGATATTTTGCGGCGCATGATCATCCCAGCACTTCGTTGAAAGCAGCATCCAAGTTGTGGTGATCATGGCCAGGGCGCGCCAACTTACACAAAGCAAAACGCTCTAATTCGAACAAAGAAGCCCATTGGCTAACACTGATCTCAATCGATTTCTTTCGAGCCGATTCCTGCACAATGCTGGGTAGCTCTCCCAACACTTGCCATGGTTCATCAACCCCAATCGGCAAGTCTTTAGCCATCCCCTCTGCCATCAACCGAGTCAGAAGTCGCAAGTGCTTACGCAACTCATTCAATGCTGGTAATTCATCAGGCCAATCCACAAGCATTTGGCGCTGTTCCTGAGTGAACTCAAGCCAATGGCTCAATTTCAGCTTGACGCCGATGAGATCTAGCTTCCGGCGTACACAAAGAGGAATGCAACGCCAGTTCCCAACAAAATCTTTCTCAAACCCAAAGCAATGACTGGCTTGATTCATGCATTCAACGACATAAATTGTTCATGTTGAACCATTTATAGACATCGCTCCCGAAAATGGTCTCAATCGCAACCTCGAACTTCAACATTCAAAGAGAAGATTTTTCGAGCTTATGACCTCTTCTGTGCGTTTAGCCATTTCACTTGGACTTCTTCTTGGCTCTCTTCACGGCTGGTATACCAGCGAAGCCAATGCACATGCAGGCACGCCCTACGGCGTTAAGAATGTGAATTATCCTGGAGCTTTTCCTTCATTTGGTAGCGATTCACTCAACACGTTTCCATAGTGAGAGTCTGAATTCTTCAATTTAGGCATGAACTCTGGGGTCGTCTCTACAGGAAATCGCAGCCAAATCGCAATAGCGACGGGCTTTCTAGGAGCCTTCATTGTTGGGTCGCTTGCGGTACAAATGGTGCGAAGTCAAGTTGGGGTTGCGAGCAACGGCAATAGACCCAACGCAAAAGTGGAGCCAGTGATTGCTTCACCAGCCACCCTCTGGGCCGATATGGGATCCCGCAGCGAGTTGGTGGAGGAACTTTCGTCATCACCAGCCATCAACGCATCGCCAAAAGCCGTAGTCGATCCAGTTGTGGGATCTGAGGCAACACTGTGGTCTGCCTTAGGAAACCGCTGAACATGGAAGAAGGCCTCACTCACCTCAACACAGCAGGTGAAGTTCACATGGTTGACGTGGGTGATCGCCGTCCAACGAAACGCGAAGCAACAGCTAGGGGCTGCCTTCAAATGCAGCCAACCACGCTGGAACTGATCCGTTCCGGAAACACACCGAAAGGTGATCTCCTTGCTGTTGCGCGAGTCGCTGCCATACAGGCGGCAAAACGGACCTGGGAACTGATTCCCCTTTGCCACCAGTTACCACTCAGTGGAGTGGAAGTCACGATTGAACCGGATTCCTCACTACCGGGCCTCATCCTGTGCTGCCGGTGCAGCACAACAAACAGCACGGGTGTTGAGATGGAAGCGATGACATCAGTGTCCATTGGATTACTCACGCTTTACGACATGCTCAAGTCCATTGATCCAGGGATGACCTTGGGTCAGATCGCTCTCACCCATAAAGATGGAGGTCGCAACGGTGCCTGGTCCCGCTGAACCCTATGGGCGCGAAGGGTTACCTCTTAGCGAAGCCAGACATCGCCTTCTCGAAGACATCAGCCCGATCAATGCCCTCACAACCGTGCTTCTCCAGGAGGCGCTTGGGCGCGTCAATGCCAAGTCAATCAATGCTCCTGCCTCGATCCCAGGATTCCGAGCCTCGATCATGGATGGGTATGCCTTAGGGCAATACCATCAACCGACAGTCGGCCAGCAATGGGCTCTGCAAGGTCGATCAGCCCCTGGTTCTCCATTTAATCGGGTCTTAAACGCTGGTGAAGCCATCCGAATCTTGACCGGTGCCCCCCTCCCAGAAGGAGCAGGCTGGGTCTTGCCACAGGAATGCGTGGAGACCAGCCAAACGCAACTGACCTTGGCTGCTGAAGTTTCGGATCAACCCTGGATCCGAGCCGAAGACGAGGAATGCAAAGCCGGGGACCTATTGATCAATCCTGGCCAGCGCTTGACGCCTTCCCAGCTTGGACGTTTAGCAGGTTGCGGCATAGCCACGCTTGAAGTCCATCGCAAACCTCGCATTGGCCTCCTCATCAGCGGGGATGAGCTCGTGCCAGCCGGGCTAGAGCGACGAGCAGGAGCCATATGGGAAAGCAATAGCACCCTGCTTGAGACGATCCTGAACAGCCTCCACCAAGTGGTGCATGCAAAATGCGTGGTTCCCGACCAACCAGAAGCTTTGCGGCGGGCGTTAGCTGAGCTCAGCAACACCTGTGATGTTGTGGTGAGCACAGGGGGGATTTCAGCAGGTGACAGTGACTGGATCCGAACGCTGGTGGACGAATTAGGGCAGGTGAGTTTCTGGAAACTATTTCTGAAACCAGGGCGCCCCTTTGCCTTCGGGCACATCAAAAGCCAGAAAGGATCCGTGCCTTTCTTTGGCCTCCCTGGAAACCCAGTGGCTGCAGCGGTCACCGCCCTGCAACTGCTCTGGCCAGCCTTACAGATCTTGGAGGGTCAACAGGAGCCTGAGTACTTTCCACGCGTCAAAGTCAAACTGGCCAACGCTTTGGCTCGTCGGCCTGGCCGCCCCGAATTAGCCCGCGCTCGCTTGGAGGTCAATGCCAATGGAGAACTAATGGCGCGGGTGAGCGACTCTCAAGCCTCATCCCGCATTGGCTCCCTGGTTCAGAGCGATCTTTTGCTGGAGATTCCCGCACAAACAGGAGGGTTAGAAGCCGGCGAGAGTCTTTGGGCGCAACTCATACGATCCCGCCTCCTCTAAGAAGAAGCTCAAAGTGGCGTATTTCCGCTAACCCACGAGCCCTGTCCGTTCCTCCACTCTTTTTTCCAAAAAGGGGCCTGATGCTTAATCGCTTCAAGCAAAGCCATGCAACAACGTTGCGCAGGGCCACGGCGATCAGCCTCAACAGCCACAAGCACGATGACCTCATGAGGCGATAAGCGTCCAACCCGATGGATCACAAGCGCTCCTGTCGCACCATGCAGCATCAACAACCTTTCCGCATCCTCACGGATCAAGCTTTCGCACAGTCCTGGATAGTGCGTGAGCTCAAGCGCTTCAAGCGAAATCCCATTTTCAGCCACATCTCGAACACGTCCACTGAATGAGGCTGAAGCAGCGGCAGTTGATGACCATTCAGACAACCGAATCCAAGGATCAAAGGGTTGGCTATGAATCTCAACTGTTATTTCCAGTTTTTGCATCAACCCTTCAACCTCCAGTAAAGGGTGGAAGAAAAGCAACTTCATCCCCTATTTGAACAGGGGTAAGCGAATTCACCAACCGCTGATTAATAGAAATCTGAACAGAGGCAGGACGAGGTCCAAGTTTTAATTGATGCCAGATATCATCAGCCGTCACAACATCTTTGTCGGGAAGCAAAATACACTGTTCATCCCAACCAGCCTGATCTCGAAGCGAAGCAAACAACAACACCTGGAGTGTTCTCTCCGAAGATTTCGTCATAGCGAACAACTGCAAGTCCTGATTCGTTCTAGCGTCATCTTGCATTCGCGATTCTGGAGCTGGCCCTCTCAATTGCACTCCTCACCATTTCCGACCGCCGCACCAGGGCGGAAGACACCAGCGGTGACGCACTGGAACAACGCCTCACAGCCGCAGGTCATCAACTCAGTGACCGACGGATCTGCCCTGATGATCGCTATCAGATTCGCTCAGAACTCAGTCAGTGGATTGCCAATCCAACCGTTGATGTAGTGATAACAAGCGGCGGAACAGGCCTGACAGGCCGAGACGGGACCCCAGAAGCAGTCTCCCCATTGCTGGACAAAACCATCGACGGTTTTGGTGAACTCTTTCGCGTTCTTTCCTACGAGAGCATTGGAACGAGCACATTGCAAAGTCGTTGCCTAGCAGGCGTCGCCAATGGAACCATCATCTTTGTTCTTCCCGGTTCGTTAGATGCCGTTCAAACAGCTTGGGACCGATTGATCTCCAGCCAATTGGACGCGAACACGCGTCCCTGCAACCTCGTGCAACTATTGCCGCGATTACGGGAAGCATCTTGGAAAGCCACAGCGAATCCTGATCCGTGAATCCTGATTAGGTGATTGAGACGTTTTGCTGATTTGGGTCGTCGCTGGTGCCAAAGGAGCGGACTTCAAAATGGAATCGGCATCGTGACCGCCGCTGGCTCAGGAGCACAGGCACTCACTTGTTGGTTCACCACATCTCCCACCACCACGATGGAAGGTGAAGCAAATTGTTCTAGTCGAGTGGCCTCTGCCACCTCGCGTAGGGGTGCCTTTAGACAGCGTTGACCCACCACAGTGCCCTGCTGAACCACAGCAACAGGTGTGTCGCCGTCAAGGCCGCCAGCGATTAATTCCTCAGCAATACGCGGGAGATTATGCAAACCCATATAAATCACTAAGCCATCACTTGCGGTCGCCAAAGCACGCCAATTCACTGATGGACGACGTTTATCGATCTCCTCATGACCGGTCACAAAGGTGACCGACGAGCCTGCTCGTCGGTGCGTCACCGGTATTCCGGCATAAGCGGGAGCCGCAATCCCGGCCGTCACGCCAGGCACAACCTCGACTGCAACGCCATGGGAAACCAGATGGGCTGCTTCCTCTCCACCACGGCCAAACAGGAAGGGATCTCCACCTTTTAAGCGCACAACCGTTTTATAGCGCTGACCCAAGGCCACCAACACTGAGTTGGTACTGGGCTGAGGCACGGAATGGTGCCCTCGGCGCTTGCCGACAAAGTGTCGCTCACAGGTCTCGGGAACAAGTTCGAGAACCTCACTTGGAACCAATGAGTCGTAGACGAGGGCATCACAACATTGCAGTAGGCGATGAGCTTTCACGGTGAGCAGATCAGGATCGCCTGGTCCAGCTCCAACGAGATACACAGTGCCCGTCATGGTCGAGTCAGTCACGGCAATAGGGCAAGACAATGAATAAGTCCCTGACGAAGCTGGGGATTTTCAAGGAGGGATGGCAGGCCACCAACCTGACGCAACGCCTCAGACATCCGATTGGGCGCTAACGAAAGAGGTAATGGAACCACGTTGGGATGGTCGATAGCAAACTGGTCCCAGACATCAAACGGCACCACAGGCAAGTCAAAACGAGCCTGAATTGAAGCCAGGAAACGATCAGACAGCCCTGGCCTCAATGGATGATGAACCAAAGCCATAGAAGGATGCTTCGCAGCAACATCCGCAATCCAACACGACATGAGACCCCACCAACAATCCCAAGCGCCAAGAAAAGGAAGCGACTTCACAACAACACCCTCAGCCTTCAAGCGCTCACGAATCAGCGGCACGTCACTGCGTGCATGACTGCCAGGCAGTAGGAGCAGAGGGACAAGCCACTGGCTATCGCACTGCACAGGCGATGGATGCTCTGCAGTCAGCACTTCCAATTCAACTGGGGCCGTTCGGCGCTCAGCCACAGCATCCACAATCTGCTGCAAGCAAGGGGATATCAATCCACCTGAACGTCCATGGATCACAAGACGAAGGGCAGTTCCACCACTCAATTCGCCACGTTTCCGTAACAACGGCCACGGATCTGAAGCCCCTGGAACTGATCTAGTCAGGTGGTTTTCATTCATGCATGCATGACTAACTACCGCAGAAGGCATTCTCGCGCTCCCATGCAGTCCACTGCTCGCAGCAACCGAGCACCAAAGCGATTTAAAAACGATTTTGATCGCGATTTAGCGGCCATGGCAAGGGTTTGGTCCATGATCCGCCATGGTGCCGTTCGCTGGATCGGAGAAATAGGCCGCCAATACTGATTCAATTCTCTGCCGTTAAGGAGGGGTTAATCGAGCCAGAAACCGCAGAACTTCTTTGTAGCAAATCAAACAAAAATGCGAGTCCGTAGACGCTGATTTGGTTCCAACCGATACCGAAAGATCACACCACAGATCGCTATAAACCTTTTCTCAGCACGAACATTTCTGATGTGCTGGAAATCTCGCTAACTGACGAATTCCTGTACCAGGGCATCAGCACTATGAGCATTCAAGTCCCCACAAGACCATTCCTAGAAAACAAGAAGCTCAATAAAATTGAGCAGAATAAAGCAGCAAAGGATGGGTTACTCGTTGGCAACGAGATTGAAGAGTTTGCGAGAGTTGGCTGGGAAGAAGTCGATGAAACCGATCTTCAGCTTCGTCTTAAATGGTATGGAATGTTTTGGCGTCCCAAAACACCAGGCAAGTTCATGCTTCGCTTGCGAGTCCCCAATGGCGTCATTAATCATCAGCAGCTTCGGGTTGTGGCCTCAATCGTGGAGCGCTACGGCGAGAATGGAAGCTGCGACATCACAACACGCCAAAACCTACAACTGCGTGGCGTACTGCTGAATGATTTACCAGATATTCTCAAGCGACTGAAGGACGTTGGACTGAGCTCAATCCAATCAGGCTTTGATAATCCAAGAAATGTAACCGGCAATCCGCTTGCAGGCATTGATCCAAACGAAATCATCGATACACGACCTTTCACCACTGAACTTCAGGACTTTCTGACAAACCATTGTGAAGGAAATCCAGAGTTCTCCAACCTCCCTCGAAAATGGAATACAGCTGTTGCTGGGGCAAAAGACAACTTTCTACTCCACAACGACATCGTCTTTCACCCTGTTGAACGGGATGGTGTTTTGGGTTTCGGCGTATGGATCGGAGGAATTCTCTCATCACAAATGAATGCATATGCCATCCCCCTGAATGCTTGGGTGAAGCAGGATGAAATTTGCAGAATGACCGATTGCGTCATTCGCCTCTGGCGTGACAACGGCGAACGAAACAAGCGCCCCAAAGGCCGCTTCCGCATGTATCTCGACCAGCTCGGTATCGACGCGTTCAGAAGTGAAGTGGAAAGCCTCTTTGGTCCTCTCATAGAGGATCCAGGGTCAGTCTTTAACTCCACACCTCGGTCTCACTACGGAATCCACCCACAGAAAAATGCCGATGAGTTTTTCGCAGGACTGCATGTCAGCGTTGGACGACTCACAGCAACAGATCTGCACGACTTAGCCACTGCAAGTCTTGATTACGGGACTGGTGAAATTCGCCTTACAGAGGACCAGAACGTCATCATCGTGGGGCTTTCATCAGCAAATTTGGATCGTTTCAAAGCAGATCCATTGTTGCAACGCTTCCCACTTGAACCAGGTGCCATCGCCGCTGGCACGGTTTCCTGCACAGGAAACACCTACTGCAGCTTTGGTCTCACCAACACCAAAGACCAAGCCATTGCTGCTGCGAAACAACTCGATGCAGAGCTCGAATTACCCGAAGAGCTCAAAATCCATTGGACCGGTTGCCCCAATACCTGCGGGCAAGCGTTCATGGGTGCGATCGGCCTAACAGGCACCAAGGCGAAAAACAGCAAGGGCGAAATGGGTGAGGGCTACACCCTGAGCATCGGAGGATCTCAAGGCGAAAACCCTCAGATCGGGGAAGTCCAGCAAAAGGCAATCCCCGCAGAAGACATTCAAAACGTTCTTCGACAGGTGCTTATCGAACAATTCGGAGCAAAGCCTCGGGCTTAAACAGACCGAATTAGATCTACAACGTAAAACCGTGGCGCTTTGTTTTGAAGCCATGGTTCAACGCATTTAAAAAATCAAACTTTTATTCATTTTGCAATGACTTTCAAAGGTGATTTCCTATCGCGTTTTGTCAATTGGCTTAGCGCAAGTGGCAAAGACAAAGAACCAGTTTCTGTATCCCCACAGCACCAAGATGTCTTCTCACGCTTCATGAATCGCGTTAGCGGTTGATTTCCTTTTCATTTACTAAAACCCAATCATGAGCGCAACAGCGTCCCAGATGGACTACGTCCTACCTAATGAACTCGTCGACGGCATGATTTTAGCCGGCGGCAAAAAAGCAACAGTCAGCATTAAAAATCTGCTGATCCGTGGCTTTTATTCTGGCGCCATTCTTGGTCTTGCCGTCATCCTGGCCCTCACGGTAGGAATCCTTACAAAACTACCGTTTGTGGGATCTCTTCTGTTCCCCTTTGGATTTGCCAGCATCGTCCTGTTCGGAATGGAGTTGGTCACTGGCAACTTCGCGTTGCTGCCGATGGCAACCTGGGCCGGCAAATGTAGCTGGAGTGCAACCTTCCGAAATTGGACATGGGTCTGGATTGGCAATTTCATCGGTACGCTCGTTGTGGCGATCATCATGGCCATCAGCCTCACCAGCGGAAGCATGGATGCTGCTGCTGAGAACGTTGGTCCACCGATTTGGGATCTTGTAGCTCAAAAGATCGTTGCTCTTAACCAGATCAACGTTGTGAAAAAGTACGAGGCCCTTGGAAGTATGGGTTTCTTCTTGGCTTTCTTGCGTGGAGTTGTTGCAAACTGGTTGGTTTGCCTCGGCGTCACGATGGCTCTTGTGAGCAAAAGTGTTCCCGGAAAATTGCTTGCCTGCTGGTTGCCGATTACGGCCTTCCAAACAATGGGCATGGAGCACATTGTTGTAAATCAATTCCTGCATACAGCTGGACCAATCCTCGGTTCAGGCGTTCCGTTCTACAAAGTGATTTTCTGGAATTTCCTCCCGGTCACCTTGGGAAATATTGTTGGAGGAATGGTGTTCATCGGCATGCTCTTTTACAGCACCCATCGCACCAAAATTTCCGATGTGCTTCCCACAGAGCATGATGAAAAGCTAGAACGTGAACTCGCCGCTGAACTCGGCGCCCGCTGACTTCAAACCTTATGAGTGCCATTGATGAAGCCTCCCTTTGGGATCGGCTGTCCAATGCACGGAGGATCCCATTGAATCCAAGCTGGCTGGGAGAGATCTACTCTCCCAGCCTTTCTGATGAACTCCGTTTTGCAGTGGCTGAGCGTTTGGGAATGTTGGCAGAAACGGGCTGGCCGATCATCCAAACCCTGATCCAACAGCACGGAATTTGTCCTGAATTAATCCATGCAGCCGGCCTCTGCCATCAACCTGAAGCCAAGGATTGGTTACTCAAACAACTGAACCAATCCAATGATCCAGATGCCTTATTGCTCAACGCACTGAGTTGCTGGGGTGCAGAACTCACATTGTCTCAATTTGAGCATATTTTGCAATTACCTGGACAATCACAACGCCTCGCAGGCCTCAATCTTCTTGGCTTCAAATCTCATCAACTACAAGCCATTGAATTACTACAGTTATGTGAACCTGCTCTTCAAGATTGGCGTGATCCTGTTGTCATCGCTTGCATACGTTTACTACAACGAAGAGACGACACTCTTATTAGCACCAGGCTAGCCAACCTGGTCCAATCAGGATCTGATCCAGCTGCTGAAGCTGCTTTAAAAGCCTTGGGATGTATCGCCACAACTCACAGCAAAATAACGTTGAAGTCACTGAGCACAGAACTCACCAATCCAGAGCGACGGAAGCAAGCCATACGCCAACTTCAACAGCAATATGAATGATAATAAAAAAGCCCGGCATCACCGGGCTTTCTGAATTCAATCAAAAACTCACCACTTTTTGTAAGGCAAAAATTTCCCACACATCGTAACTTTGACCCTATCACCTTTTGGATCTTCAACCTTATCTACATCCAAAGTAAAATCAATTGCACTCATGATTCCATCACCAAACTTTTCCTGAATAACATCTTTCAGAGGCATTCCATAAACCTGCATGATTTCATAGAAGCGATAGATCAGTGGATCTGTAGGGATCACAGGATCAAGACTGCCTTTCGTTGGAAACTCTTGCAGTGCAGCAGTTATGGCTGGATCAAGACCCAACAATGTTGCTAATTTCTCTGCTTCTTCAGGAGAAGCGGTTGCCTGTCCATAAAAGAGAGAAGCAATCCAAACCTCATCGAGCCCAAGGGCTACCTCTAAATCAGCGAAGGACAGTCCCTTTGCCTTTTTGGCCGCCATGAGCGAAGCAGTGAGCGTCGACGGTGAGGGAGCAGCCAATGACGGCGCCAAGGTAGAAGTAGTCATGTAATAAGACCAATAAACGAACTACTAGAGATCAGCAACCCTTGCGGTGCCACTCAGCAGTAAATGAATCATCTACAAAATCAAGGTCTAAAACTGATGCATTAACTACCGATTCATAATCTCGACAGAGCCAATAGCAGCATCGGCGACAGAACGACGGCAAGGAAGACAGCATCATGTATTTGTTGATGGTTAGTTCGTTTTATGTTTCTTTCAGCAATCGTGAATCAGTTCAATCAAATTCAGAATCAAATCCTAAAAATCATTAATAGCTTCCTAACGATTGACTCTTTGCCAGTGACACCAACAGTTGTAAGTCAAACCTTCCCAAACCTGCTGATTGAACGCCTTTATTACGCCGAGGGGCGTCAGCATCCATTCCATCCCCTTCATGGAAGCTATGCAGGCCTATGCAGGACCTAGCTCCGAAGCTTCATAAAAGGCTCAGGTATCAATGAATACCGCCGAAGGGGATAATTCTGCGGAACGATCGCCTTCGGTTCCGGGCTTATCAATGCAAACCTCTCCTGAAACCACGAAGCGTGCATCTTTCAAGCAATTGCTCCGCAAGATTGGCAGTGGAGAGCACACCAGCAAGGGGTTGACTCGAAGCGAAGCCGATGAGGCTATGGAATTGATGCTCACAGGCGGAGCATCAGACGTTCAAATCGGCGCCTTTCTGATCGCCCATCGCATTCGTCGGCCCGAGCCTCAGGAGCTCACCGGCATGCTCGACACCTATAAAAGGCTCGGGCCCTGTCTTCTTAGTGAACCCGATCAACGTCGGCCGATCTGCTTTGGGATGCCCTTTGACGGCCGATCTCGGACAGCACCGATCTACCCCTTAACGGCCTTGCTGCTGGTGGGATCCGGACAACCCGTGGTCTTACAGGGAGGGAGGCGAATGCCGGTGAAATTTGGAATTACTGCCGCAGAACTATTTGCTTCCATCGGGCTCAACTTGCATGGACTAACCATCAAGGATGTTCAAGCAGGATTCAACCTGCATGGTCTTGCCCTGATTTATCAACCGGAACACTTCCCCCTAGGAGAGGCTCTTCTGCCCGCTCGGGATGATCTCGGGAAACGCCCTCCTTTAGCCAGTGCCGAGCTGCTCTGGACTGCACACCAAGGGCACCACCTGCTTGTCAGTGGCTTTGTGCATCCACCAACAGAAAACCGAGCCTGGCAAGCCCTAGAGCTCGCCGGAGAAACGGAAATCATCACCGTAAAAGGCTTAGAAGGCGGCACAGATCTTCCTGTCAGTCGGGCAGGAATCACGGCTCGGATTCACAACTCAGGGGATCCTGAACGACACATCGTTCATCCCCGAGATCATGGCTGCTTCGGAGATGATCCCCGCTGGGAATCAGAAGAGGCCTGGGCTACGCATGCCAAAGAAGCACTTCTTGGCCAAGGGCCCATGGCCCAGTCCTTGCGTTGGAACGCAGGCTGCTACCTCTGGTTGAGCGGACTCAGCAAAAGCTTGGAGGACGGTGTTGAGGAAGCCAAAACCATGCAAGCCAATGGAGTTGGCACCGCGGCTTTAGAGCAACTGATCAAGTGGCGAGCGTCTGTGGGAGGTTGAATAACCGCCTCGATCGAACGTGCGCCGTCCTCACGTTCCAACATTATTAAGTGCGTTCCTGACGCTGCTTAATGACCGACTGAGCGAAAGCATTGTTTTTCCATTGCTGCCATATCTGTTGGCATCGTTCAATGCCGACGGTCGCACCCTTGGGCTGTTAGCTGGCAGCTACGCCCTCGCGCAGTTCGCAGCGACGCCACTCATCGGAGCCCTGAGTGATCGCTTCGGCCGCCGACCCGTGATCGCCATCTGCGTCAGTGGTTCCGTCCTGGGCCTCGGACTGTTCGCGATCACGGTGAGCCAAGACTGGCCCGCTGGTGCAGTGTTGCCCCTCTTTCTCCTATTTGGAGCCCGTCTGATCGATGGGGTGAGTGGTGGAACAGCCGCAACGGCAGGCGCTGTACTCGCAGACATCACACCGCCGGAAAAACGGGCAAGGGCCTTCGGATTGATCGGAGTGGCCTTCGGCCTCGGTTTCATTATCGGACCCTTTCTCGGCGGCCAACTGGCCAGGATTGCTGTCACGGTGCCGATCTGGGTGGCAACCGGCTTCTCCGTCCTCAACCTTGTCGTTGTATTGACGTTGCTCCCTGAAACCCATCCGGTGTCAGAGCGCCGCGTTCTTCCTCGCAAACGGGAGCTCAACCCCTTCGCTCAAATCGCGCGGGTGATTGGCAATCCAGCAGTCGGGCGTCTGGCCTTGGGCTTTTTTCTATTTTTTCTTGCCTTCAATGGTTTCACCGCAATCCTGGTGCTCTATTTCAAGCAACGATTCAACTGGGGCCCAGAGCTCGCTACCACTGCCTTTTTAATTGTTGGGGTCGTCGCCACCGTGGTCCAGGGTGTACTGATCGGTCCGTTGGTGAATCGTTTTGGAGAGTGGAAACTCACGCTGATCGGCCTCGGTTTCGTCATCACCGGCTGCTTGCTGATCCCCACTACAAATCCTGAGCAAGCCAGGATCGGAGTGTTCACAGCTGTGGGGATTTTGGCCAGCGGCACGGGTCTCGTGACCCCGAGCCTTCGCAGCCTCGTATCTCGCCGTCTCAGTGATGAAGGGCAAGGCGCAGCCCTTGGCAGCCTGCAAGCACTGCAGAGTCTTGGCAGTTTTTTAGGTCCACCATTGGCTGGACTGGGATACGACCTGCTGGGTCAAACCAGTCCATTCTTTGGAGGCGCAGGATTGCTCGTGGTCGTGGTGCTCTTGGTGACCCGCAGTCCCCTTGAACACGCCACCGGCTGACGGACGATGATTGCTACCTTTCCCTTGCGAGCACAGTGCTCAAAACACATCATTAACGGCGTCATGCTTCCCGAGAATCTCTACATCAATCGGGAACTCAGCTGGATCTCCTTCAACAGACGCGTGTTGGCTCAGGCGCTTGACCAAAGAACGCAGTTATTGGAACAGGCCAAATTCAGCGCCATTTTCAGCAACAACCTTGATGAGTTTTTCATGGTGCGCGTGGCGTCCTTGAAGTCTCAGGTTGAGGCTGGCATCGACAAGCGAAGCGAGGACGGCCTCACGCCCCGAGAGCAACTCCATGAGATTCGCAACCAGCTCTCAGCTCTGCTGGAAGCGCAACAAAAGCACTACCTCAACCATCTCCGCGTTGGCCTCGAAGACTATGGGGTGTTTCTGTTCAACTACGAACAACTGAACGAAGCACAACGTGACTGGGTGGCCAACTTCTTTCAAACGGCGATTTTTCCGGTCTTAACGCCCCTGGCTGTGGATCCTGCTCATCCCTTTCCATTCGTTAGCAATCTCAGCCTCAACGTGGCCGCCCTGATCCATGACCCAGAGTCGGGCCAACGCCAACTCGCTCGAGTGAAGGTGCCTCAAAAGATCCTTCCTCGCTTTGTATCGATTCCAGTTGAGCTTGGCAGCGATGAATCCAAGCCAATCCACACAGCAGTTCCTCTTGAGCAGGTGATTGCCTTCAATCTCAGCCTGCTCTTTCCAGGAATGAGCATTGAAGGCCATTACTTTTTCCGGGTCACCAGGGATGCAGACCTAGAGCTCCGCGACCTTGAAGCCGACGATCTCATGATCGCAATCGAACAAGGCCTCCGAAAACGGCGCATGGGTGGTGAAGTGGTCCGCCTGGAAGTTGCTGAAGACACCCCTCAAGACGTCATGGAGATGTTGATGGAGGGCATGTCCGTTGTTGAAGAAGACCTCTACAGGGTGAACGGACCTCTCGGGCTCGATGACCTCTTCGGCTTGATGAGCCTGCCGCTACCGCACCTCAAAGACACCACGCACTCAGGTCAAACTCCCACCGTCCTCAGTCGTACTCAGAGGGGCATGTTGGAAGACGGATCCATCAAAGAAGAGGAATTTGAGAGCATTTTTTCGGTGATACGCCGCCACGATGTTCTCCTGCATCACCCTTACGACTTGTTTTCCACGTCAGTGGAGGAATTCATCAATCAAGCAGCAGATGATCCCCTCGTGATGGGCATCAAGATGACCCTCTACCGCACCTCCAAAGATTCTCCGATCATCGCAGCACTCATCAGGGCAGCAGAAAATGGAAAACAGGTGATGGCACTGGTTGAGCTAAAAGCACGTTTCGACGAAGACAACAATATTCAGTGGGCCAAACATCTGGAGCGCTCAGGAGTGCATGTGGTCTACGGAGTCATTGGCCTTAAAACGCACACCAAGATTGTTCTGGTTGTTCGCAAAGAGAAAGAACGCTTGCGCAGCTATGTCCATATCGGCACTGGCAATTACAACTCCAAAACCTCACGTCTTTACACCGATTTAGGCCTACTTTCAGCAAGACCGGAACTCGGCCAGGACCTCGTGGAGTTGTTTAACTATCTAACCGGCTTCTCCAAACAACAAAGCTTTCGCAAGCTACTCGTAGCGCCTGTCTCCTTAAGAAAAGGAATGGAGCAATTAATCCGTCGTGAAATCGAACATGCTCAGCAAGGGCGAGGTGGATCGATCAAAGCAAAAATGAATTCCCTAGTAGATCCAGGAATCATTGCTCTTTTGTATGAAGCATCTCAAGCCGGAGTAAAAATCCAATTGATCATCCGAGGGATGTGCAGCCTTTATCCCGGCCTTGAAGGAATTAGCGACAACATCAGCGTGGTAAGCATCATTGGCAGATTCTTGGAGCATTCACGTATTTTTTGGTTTAACAATGGCGACAAACCGGAGGTGTTCATCGGAAGCGCCGACTTAATGCCACGCAATCTTGACAGACGTGTTGAAGCGGTTGTGCCCATTGAAGAACCAGATCTAAGAGCACAGCTCGAACGCCTGCTTGGGTGCTACTTAAGCGACAACAGGGGCGCATGGGACATGCAACCTGACGGTTCTTTCATTCAGCGACACCCTGAGGGAGAGGAGTACAACTCCCAATTGCAGTTAATCGATGGTTGGAAAGGAAGCGCCCTAGTTCAGCCAACTCGCTAGAAATTCACAGCAAATACTCAAAGTCGAAACGGAAAGAAACCATGATTTTCCGTAGCAATTGACACCGCCAACGACTCTAAATAATTAGTTACCGAAAAGCTTCAGATTTACATCCATCTATCAGTCCTCAAGGTGCTAAGTTGCGCCCAAATTCGTCAGGAGGCCAGGGTGATGGGGATCCCTCTGGAGTCCAAAGAAGTTGCCACTAAAGGCTCTTCTAAGGAACTTTTATTGCCTAAAGCTAATCGCCGCAGTGCGACCAATCGCTCAAGTGGCACAGGCTCTGGTCGGGGTAATCGTTCAAGTGGACGCTTAGCAACCGATTCGATTGGTCATTACTTAAGCAGCATTGGTCGAGTTCCTCTGCTTACAGCTGCTGAAGAAATTGAACTTGCACATCATGTGCAAGCCATGAAAGAGCTTCTTGACATACAGGAAGAAGAGCGCACTCCCAAACAACGCCATCGCATCCGGATGGGAAAGAGGGCACGCGATCGGATGATGGCGGCCAACCTCAGGTTGGTGGTGAGTGTGGCCAAGAAATACCAAAACCAAGGTCTCGAACTTCTCGACCTTGTTCAGGAAGGGGCCATCGGGCTTGAGCGTGCTGTCGACAAATTTGACCCAGCCATGGGTTACAAGTTCTCGACTTACGCCTATTGGTGGATTCGCCAAGGCATGACACGAGCGATCGACAACAGTGCTCGCACGATCCGCCTGCCAATTCACATCAGTGAAAAGCTGTCGAAAATGCGCAAGATCACCCGGGAGCTCTCCCATCGTTTCGGGCGTCAACCAAACCGCTTGGAATTGGCTCATGCCATGGGCATTGAACCGAGAGACCTCGAAGAACTCATCGCCCAAAGCGCCCCCTGCGCCTCTCTTGATGCTCACGCCCGAGGCGAAGAGGACCGCAGCACCCTTGGAGAACTGATCCCAGATCCCAATGGGGATGAGCCGATGGAAGGCATGGATCGCAGCATTCAGAAAGAACACCTAGGCGGCTGGCTTTCACAGCTGAATGAACGCGAACAAAAAATCTTGCGTTTACGGTTTGGCCTCGGCGGCGAGGAGCCTCTCACCCTTGCCGAAATTGGTCGTCAAATTAATGTTTCTCGCGAACGTGTACGCCAACTCGAATCGAAAGCAATTCTGAAATTGCGCACGATGACCAATCATCAGCAGGCTGCCTGAGTCGTACTTGCCTCTGCCATCTCTGTTGTTCATCGCCCTCTGGATGGCTGGTGTGCTCGGCAGCGCTCTGGCCTGCCGTCAACGCTGGCCCAACCAACGCGAGTTGAGCCGAAAGATTGTTCATATTGGTACTGGTCCGGTTTTACCACTCGCCTGGTTCCTACACATTCCATATTTCATCGCGGTGCCTTGTGCGTTGGTGGTCACCCTGATCACCTTCATCAATCACCGCTTGAAGTTGCTGCCTGCGGTAGAAGACGTGGGGAGAAACAGCTATGGGACCGTTGCCTATGGCTTCGCGATCTGTTTACTTCTAATCATGTTTTGGGCTGACAATCCTGCTGCTGCCTGTGCCGGAGTGCTGGTGATGGCCTTTGGTGATGGCCTGGCAGGTCTGATTGGGCGAGCCGTTGATTCCCCGAACTGGACGATCTTGGACCAGCGCAAGTCCTTCGTCGGAACAACCACGATGGCCATCGCAAGTGCTGTGGTGTTGCTCGCTTTAGTGCTGGTGACCCAAAGTCAACTCATCCCACTTCGGCTTTTAGCCGTCTGCACGCTGGCTGTCGGGCTCGAACAATTAAGCGTCTGGGGCATCGACAACCTGACCGTGCCCCTTGGAGTGGCCTTGAGCTGGACCTGGATGACGACTGGCTGATCAACGCCACAAAAGGGCGATCTAGCTGAACCTTGCTCGAGCAACTGAAGCAGCGAGCTCTCCAAGCAATTCAGCAGTGGTTTCAAGACTGATACAAGCATCCGTCACGCTCTGCCCATACGTCAGAGAGCTCCTGTCCGCAGACAACTTTTGATTGCCTTCCACGAGGTGGCTTTCAAGCATGACTCCCATCACATGGTCTGACTTCTGATCGACCTGAGAGGCAACTGCCTGTAAAACCTCGCTCTGACGGCGAAAGTCTTTACTGGAATTGGCATGGCTGCAGTCCACCATCAAGCGATCCGGGAGACCGGCACCCGTCAGTTCGGCAGCTGAATCCTGAATCGCTTCCAGGTGGTAGTTGGTTCCACGATTGCCACCACGCAAAACCAAGTGCCCATTTGGGTTTCCAGAGGTACTGACGATCGAAGCATGGCCCTCACGATTGATACCCAAGAAATGATGAGGCTTGGCTGCAGCCTGCATTGCATTAATGGCAATCGTGGCGCTGCCATCGGTGCTGTTCTTGTAGCCAATGGGCATCGATAAGCCTGAAGCCATTTCACGATGGGTCTGGCTTTCAGTGGTGCGTGCACCAATCGCTGTCCAGCTGATTAGATCCGCGATGTACTGAGGGACTACAGGATCCAATAACTCAGTCGCTGTGGGCATTCCTTCTCGAGCCAAATCAAGCAACAGGGAGCGGGCCATCCGTAGCCCTGTATTGATGTCGTAAGAGCCATCGAGATGGGGATCGTTAATCAACCCCTTCCATCCAACAGTGGTACGGGGTTTTTCGAAATACACCCGCATCACAATCTCCAGCTCGGCTGCATGACGCTCACGCAGAGGCGCCAAACGACGGGCGTAGTCGCGAGCAGCCTCCACATCGTGCACAGAACAAGGACCAACAATCACCAGCAGTCGGCGGTCTAATCCACGCAAGATGGCTTGAATGCGGCTGCGAGCCGTCACCACTGTCTCTAAAGCCGTTGGATCAATTGGCAGATCGCGATGCAACAGAGCGGGAGGGATCAGTGGTCGCGTGTCCACCACATGGAGATCGTGGGTGGTGGTCATGCCTTGGCCTGAAATTCAATTCAGATTACGCAAGTCGTTCCACCACAACAAACAACAGTGTGGAACCCTGACCAACAACAATGGTGTGTATCGCTGTCTGCGCCGCCAAAACCGATGCTGAGCACCTATCGCGAGAATGCCAAGGAACGGGAAAGCCAGGGCATCCCGCCGCTTCCTCTAGATGCCGCTCAGACCCAGGCCCTAACGGAGCTTCTCCAAAAACCGCCTGCAGGGGAGGAGCAAACCTTGCTGTACCTGCTGAGCGAACGGATTCCACCAGGCGTCGATGAAGCGGCCTATGTCAAAGCAACCTGGTTAAGTGCCGTCGCTCAAGGCCAAGCATCCAGCCCATTGGTGACTCCTTTGGAGGCGGTCCAACTGCTGGGCACCATGGTGGGCGGATACAACGTCGCCGCACTGATCGAGCTGCTGAAGCATCCAGAGGAGGCGCTTGCGAGCTGTGCTGTTCAAGGTCTGAGCCGCACCCTTTTGGTCTATGACGCGTTCAATGACGTCATGGAGCTGGCAACCAGCAACCATTACGCCCAACAGGTCGTGGACAGCTGGGCTGCAGCGGAATGGTTTACCCGTCGAGATCAGCTCGCCAAAGAAATCACCGTCACCGTGTTCAAGGTGGACGGAGAAACCAACACGGACGACCTCTCACCAGCCACCCACGCGACAACGCGTCCAGACATCCCATTGCACGCCCTGGCGATGTTGGAAACCCGTGACCCAGAGGGACTCAACACCATCGAGACCCTCAAGAAGCAAGGTCATCCCGTGGCTTATGTGGGTGATGTGGTCGGCACCGGAAGCTCTCGAAAAAGCGCCATCAACTCTGTGCTTTGGCACACCGGCGATGACATCCCACATGTCCCCAACAAGCGTGCCGGAGGAGTAATTATTGGCGGCAAGATTGCACCAATCTTTTTCAACACAGCGGAAGATTCCGGCGCCTTACCAATTGAGTGCGATGTCAGCGATCTGAACACCGGTGATGTGATCACAATTCGCCCTTACGCCGGCACGATAGAACGCGACGGATTGGTGATCAGCCGATTTGACCTCATGCCAAGCACGATCAGCGACGAAGTTCGTGCTGGCGGTCGTATCCCACTCATGATTGGTCGCGCTCTCACCGACAAGGTGCGCAGCCAACTTGGACTTGCCCCGTCTGAAACGTTCATCCGGCCAAGTGCTCCTGCCGACACTGGAAAGGGCTTCACCTTGGCTCAAAAGATGGTGGGCAAAGCCTGCGGTCTTCCAGGTGTCCGTCCCGGCACAAGCTGTGAGCCGCTGATGACCACCGTTGGCAGTCAAGACACCACGGGCCCGATGACGCGGGACGAAATGAAGGAATTGGCCTGCCTGGGCTTTTCTGCTGATTTGGTGATGCAGAGCTTTTGCCACACCGCTGCATACCCCAAACCTGTTGACCTACAGACCCAAAAGGACCTCCCTGATTTCTTTGCCCAACGCGGCGGTGTCGCCCTTCGCCCCGGTGACGGCATCATCCACAGCTGGCTCAATCGCATGCTCTTGCCCGACACCGTGGGCACAGGCGGTGACAGCCATACCCGATTCCCGCTCGGTATTTCCTTTCCCGGAGGCTCCGGGGTTGTGGCCTTTGCTGCCGCCATCGGCGCCATGCCGCTCGATATGCCCGAATCGGTCTTGGTCCGGTTCAGCGGCTCTCTTCAGTCGGGGGTCACACTCCGCGATGTGGTGAATGCCATCCCCTGGGTCGCAATCCAAAAGGGCCTGCTCACCGTGGAGAAATCCAACAAGAAAAACGTCTTCAATGGCCGAATTTTGGAAATTGAAGGGTTGCCAGATCTCAAGTTGGAGCAAGCATTCGAGCTCACAGACGCCTCAGCCGAACGCTCTTGCGCTGGCTGCACAATCAAACTCTCCGAAAGCACGGTGAGTGAGTACTTGAGCAGCAATGTGGCCCTGCTCAAAAACATGATTGCTCGGGGCTACAACGATGCCCGCACCCTGGCGCGACGCATCAAGGTGATGGAGGAGTGGCTAGCCAACCCCCAACTCCTTCAAGCCGATGACGACGCTCAGTACGCCGAGGTGATTGAGATCAATCTGGATGAGCTCACCGAACCCGTCCTCGCCTGCCCAAACGATCCCGACAACGTGAAGCTGCTCAGCGAAGTGGCTGGCGAAGCCGTTCAAGAGGTGTTCATCGGCTCTTGCATGACCAACATCGGCCATTACCGCGCTGCGGCCAAAGTGTTGGAAGAGGCAGGCGACATTGCCGCCAGGCTCTGGGTTTGCCCGCCCACGCGCATGGACGAGGACATGCTCAAGCAAGAGGGCTACTACGCCACATTTGAGGCGGCAGGAAGCCGGATGGAAATGCCAGGCTGCTCGCTCTGCATGGGCAATCAAGCCCGGGTGGATGACGACACCACCGTGTTCTCCACCAGCACTCGCAACTTCAACAATCGATTAGGCAAAGGGGCACAGGTCTACCTGGGCAGCGCCGAATTAGCAGCTGTCTGCGCCCTACTCGGACGCATTCCCACACCCGATGAATACCAAAGGATTGCCGCGGAGAAAATCGACCCACTCTCCGCAGAGCTGTACCGCTATCTCAATTTCGACCAGATCGATCAATTCGTCGAACAGGGACGGGTGCTGAGCGCTTCGGAACAAGCGGAGGTCATGGCCGGCGCCTAAGCGGCGTCCGCGCAAAGCCATGAGTGACTTAAGCGACCAAACAGCAAAACGAGATCCATTCGGTTCGAGTCGAAGCATCCGCTATCTGCTGGAACGCCGCTGGCTGGTTGTTGTCCTCGCCTTGATGTTCACGGGGCTTGGCGCAGCCCTCACCGGAGTGATGTTCAAGGTTGGCATCAAGGTTTTAGGGGCCTGGCGACTGGAACTGCTGGCAGACCTTCCTGCTTGGGCCGTTCTCCCTGGCTTAGGTGCAACAGGTGGTTTGGTGTCTGGATTGCTGGTCTCTCGGCTCGCTCCAGCAGCCGGTGGATCCGGAATCACCCACATCATGGGCTTCTTGAAGCATCGGGCCGTACCGATGGGTCTCAAGGTGGGCTTGGTCAAACTCATTGCCGGAATTGTTGCCATCGGCAGTGGCTTCCCCCTCGGGCCAGAAGGTCCTGCTGTTCAGATGGGGGGATCGGTGGCCTGGCAGATGGCTCGATGGTTGAAAGCACCTGTGGCCTTCCGTCGCGTAATCGTCGCCGCGGGAGGTGGGGCAGGGATTGCCGCTGTGTTTCACGCTCCCATTGGCGGATTTTTCTACGCCATTGAGGAGTTGCTGCATTCGGCAAGGCCGGTTGTGCTTCTGCTGGTGATCGTCACAACGTTCTGGGCTGACGCCTGGGCGGATGTGTTGGGATTAGCGGGTTTAAGCACTGGTGGTGGCGGGCTGGACACGGCCCTTGGCTTTCAACTGGAGAAGGAGTACGAGCCACTGGTGAGTTTTTTGCCCATTGATCTGGGATACCTCATCGGATTGGGCGTTGTTGTGGGTGTGTTGGCCGAGCTGTATTGCCGCTATGTACTCGCCATGCAGAAGCAAGGGCATCGTTGGTTCGGCGACCGTCTTGTTCTGCGGATGGTGATCAGCGGTGCACTGCTGGGTGGGGTGTATGCATGCCTCCCCTCCGAATTTCACAACCTAGAGGGCCTACAACACCTCATCGCTGATGGGAAAGCTGATATTCCAATGGCGCTAGGAACCTTTGTAGTGCTGTTTTTCAGTACGGGCTTAGCAGCAGCATCTGGTGCACCCGGAGGCTTGTTTTTCCCAATGTTGACCCTGGGCGGTGCCATAGGCCTCGCCTGTGGGATTTGGGTGGAAGCTCTCACCGGTCACGTCCCCAGCACCTATGTCTTTGCGGGGATGGGAGCATTCGTGGCCAGTTGTTCACGCACACCAATCACGGCCATGTTTTTGGCCTTCGCTCTAACCAAGGATTTATTGGTCTTAAAACCAATTCTGGTGGCCTGCTTAGCGAGTTTTCTGATTGCACGCCTGTTTGATCACCGCTCGATCTACGAACGACAGATGGGGCTTGAGTTGCTGGAGGAAGATCACCTCCAAGCCGAAAACGAACGTCGTAGAGGCCTGCACCATTAATTGGAAGGCTCTACATCGCGTCGAGCCTTCCCAGCACCCAAGCCCGAAACATCAGAACCAAGCAACGAAAACTGAACATTGAGCTGGCAATGACAGTGCATCAGATAGCAGATCAAGACTGGTTTTTTAAGAAGTAGCACTGATTAAAAGCACTTAACCACTAAAACACCAAAGCAGAATGCAGAAGAGCATTTACTAAGAAGGGTTAATTCAAATCTAAAAAAAACAGAAGCGACCGACCTACGCCAACCTAGAATTTGTTATCGACAGCATTGATCCCCGATGGATCTCGCAGTTACTTGGCTAGATGAGCCACTGAATCTTTCTCTAGTGGCAAGGAATACATTCAGAAGAAGGTCACTTCAAGAGCGATTAACCGAAACCTCAAAATTCCCTTGGCAGGCAGAAGAAACCAATTCCTTCACTTTAGAGAAAACCACAGCCAACTACGAATTCTCCAACAAAGCAAACAGATCGATTGAAATTATACATAATAAAGAAACATCAATACCTGCCCATGCCTTCCTAAGCAATTCATCTGAAAAAGATGGCTTTCGAACGCAAAACAATAAGCACTCTAGTGTCAAAAGTTGCACTGATTCAAGCGCATGCTTTGACCCTTCATGTTCACGAGTAAATCTATTGAGTGAGGGCAGCAATGTCTTAAAGGAATTAGCACTGCATGAATGGGAGGCTCGATTCGCCGACGGGCTTTTATGCCGACGACGACGACGGTTCCAATTCAGGACTCAAATACCCGCGAACAGACAGAAGAAGCATGAACGAGATAAAAGCAGATTGGCTTCAGCCAATCAATTGCTGCACTAGAGGCCAAGAATGCATTCCTAACCTTTACAAGGGCTCGGATATATGCGACAACAAGACTTAATTGTTGGATGACAATCACACCTATGGTCCTTCAACACTGAAGAACGCCTTAGCAAGTCCAAAGTTCAGTCAATTGCCAAAGCCTAACTCAAGGCAAAATCCATGAATTCTTCTCAAAACTTTTTGGATGCGGCTCTCGAGCTCATCAAAAAAACTAGGCGTTCAAGGTCTTCAAGCCCAGAAGAATTGCGAATTTATCCGGGAGAAAATAATGACAAATTTAGAACAAGCGGATTAGCAAAAGGAGCAAATGCACTTGAAGCCTCAAGCAGTTCACTATTGAACAGAGAAATAATACCTTTACTAACCAATGCAAGCAAAGAAATTATCCCCGAAGCCACGTCATTTTCAATCCAGAAAATACCTTATGAACAAGCTAAGCAGACATTGCCGAGCAAAGAGTTTACCTTAAGCAGTAACTCAAATTCGATCGAGCCTCAAGGAGACCCAACTGATACTTATTATTACGTACAATGGGGCCTTGAAGATACAGAGTCTGGAAGCAATGCAAATGCAGCATGGGATCTTGGAATAACCGGCTCACTTTCAAACGTCATTGGGGTGATAGACACCGGAATAGACTACAAACACCCTGACCTATATTTAAACATTTGGCTCAATCCGGGCGAAACTCCAGGCGGAGTGATTGACATAAATAATGACGGATTAATTACCTTTCACGACCTCAATGACAGCCGCAACTCATCTTTTGCCTGGGATTTTGATCTAGAAGGAGAATATGGGCATGGCTATGTAGACGCAGGAGATCTTTTCAGGAATAGCATTTGGATGGATGGCATTGACAAAGAAAGCAACGGTTACACAGATGATTTAATCGGATGGGACTTTGCTAATAATGACTTTGACCCTTATGACGACAATTTTCATGGCACTCATGTTGCTGGAACAATTGGAGCGCTTTCAAACAATCAACAAGGAGTCGCTGGTGTCAACTGGGATATTCAATTAACACCTCTAAAATTTCTTAATGGGAATGGAAGCGGTTCTACTCAGGGAGCAATTGATTCCATAAACTATTTTAATGATGCTGCCAGTAGATACGATTCATTACTCACGAACAATGGTAATGCACGCTACTTAGCAACAAATAACTCTTGGGGCGGAGGGGGATACAACTCAGCTCTTGATGCATCGATACAGGAAGGAGCAGAACTCGGCATTATTTTTGTAGCATCTGCAGGCAATGACGCAAACAATAACGATCTAGTCGGATATTATCCTGCGAACTATCAGGCAATTCAAAACAATGTGGATCATGTTATTTCAGTTGCATCAATTGATGCAAGTGGAGCAGCTTCCTCATTCACCAACTATGGGACTGAGACTGTGGATATCGCAGCTCCTGGAGGGAGCATTGGCTCAACTTCCCCAAATAACAGATATGTGTATTCATCGGGGACTTCGATGGCAGCTCCACATGTATCAGGAGCGCTAGGACTTTTAGCAAGCAAAAATTCACAAGCCACAAGCTCAGAGCTAATCCAAGCTCTGTACTCTGGCGCGGATCAGGACAATAATTTACGCGATATATCAAAAGATGGCAAACGCTTAAATATAACTGGCTCACTAGATGTATTGCCTCAGAATAACACCATAGCTACGCCTACCCTCGCCATTGCTGCTGACTCACCAACACAAAATGAAGGTGATCAAAACAGCACTGCTTTCTCTTTCACCGTCACCAGAGAAGGTGATCTCTCCAATGACAGCTCCGTTCTCTGGTCTGTCATCAATGGCTCAACCACTGATAATGATTTCTTAAATGGCTCTCCTCCTTCCGGAGAGATCTTTTTTACGGATGGTAGTGCATCTCAAACCATCACAGTTAATGTCGCAGGAGATACACAAGTCGAAACGAATGAAACCTTCTCTGTGGTTCTTTCTTCGGCCAACAACGCAACCATTAATACTCCTTCTGCATCAGCAATCATCATTAACGATGATCAAGAGCCTGCGCCTACCCTCGCCATTGCCGCTGACTCACCAACACAAAATGAAGGTGATCAAAACAGCACTGCTTTCTCTTTCACCGTCACCAGAGAAGGTGATCTCTCCAATGACAGCTCCGTTCTCTGGTCTGTCATCAATGGCTCAACCACTGATAATGATTTCTTAAATGGCTCTCCTCCTTCCGGAGAGATCTTTTTTACGGATGGTAGTGCATCTCAAACCATCACAGTTAATGTCGCAGGAGATACACAAGTCGAAACGAATGAAACCTTCTCTGTGGTTCTTTCTTCGGCCAACAACGCAACCATTAATACTCCTTCTGCATCAGCAATCATCATTAACGATGATCAAGAGCCTGCGCCTACCCTCGCCATTGCCGCTGACTCACCAACACAAAATGAAGGTGATCAAAACAGCACTGCTTTCTCTTTCACCGTCACCAGAGAAGGTGATCTCTCCAATGACAGCTCCGTTCTCTGGTCTGTCATCAATGGCTCAACCACTGATAATGATTTCTTAAATGGCTCTCCTCCTTCCGGAGAGATCTTTTTTACGGATGGTAGTGCATCTCAAACCATCACAGTTAATGTCGCAGGAGATACACAAGTCGAAACGAATGAAACCTTCTCTGTGGTTCTTTCTTCGGCCAACAACGCAACCATTAATACTCCTTCTGCATCAGCAATCATCATTAACGATGATCAAGAGCCTGCGCCTACCCTCGCCATTGCCGCTGACTCACCAACACAAAATGAAGGTGATCAAAACAGCACTGCTTTCTCTTTCACCGTCACCAGAGAAGGTGATCTCTCCAATGACAGCTCCGTTCTCTGGTCTGTCATCAATGGCTCAACCACTGATAATGATTTCTTAAATGGCTCTCCTCCTTCCGGAGAGATCTTTTTTACGGATGGTAGTGCATCTCAAACCATCACAGTTAATGTCGCAGGAGATACACAAGTCGAAACGAATGAAACCTTCTCTGTGGTTCTTTCTTCGGCCAACAACGCAACCATTAATACTCCTTCTGCATCAGCAATCATCATTAACGATGATCAAGAGCCTGCGCCTACCCTCGCCATTGCTGCTGACTCACCAACACAAAATGAAGGTGATCAAAACAGCACTGCTTTCTCTTTCACCGTCACCAGAGAAGGTGATCTCTCCAATGACAGCTCCGTTCTCTGGTCTGTCATCAATGGCTCAACCACTGATAATGATTTCTTAAATGGCTCTCCTCCTTCCGGAGAGATCTTTTTTACGGATGGTAGTGCATCTCAAACCATCACAGTTAATGTCGCAGGAGATACACAAGTCGAAACGAATGAAACCTTCTCTGTGGTTCTTTCTTCGGCCAACAACGCAACCATTAATACTCCTTCTGCATCAGCAATCATCATTAACGATGATCAAGAGCCTGCGCCTACCCTCGCCATTGCCGCTGACTCACCAACACAAAATGAAGGTGATCAAAACAGCACTGCTTTCTCTTTCACCGTCACCAGAGAAGGTGATCTCTCCAATGACAGCTCCGTTCTCTGGTCTGTCATCAATGGCTCAACCACTGATAATGATTTCTTAAATGGCTCTCCTCCTTCCGGAGAGATCTTTTTTACGGATGGTAGTGCATCTCAAACCATCACAGTTAATGTCGCAGGAGATACACAAGTCGAAACGAATGAAACCTTCTCTGTGGTTCTTTCTTCGGCCAACAACGCAACCATTAATACTCCTTCTGCATCAGCAATCATCATTAACGATGATCAAGAAGATACTCCTGTTACCCCAAGTGAACAGATTATCTTCTCCGATGACTTTGAATCAGCAAACTTTGAGAACAACTGGCAACAAGACTCTCAAAACGATTGGCGACGACGTCAAAATGCAAGATCGATAGACAACTTCTCTGCTGAATTTGATGGTCGGGCCAATAACGCAACGCTTCAATTGCGTGAATCACTCGACATTTCTTCCTTTGACGACGTTCATATCAGTGTGCAATGGCTTATTGAAACCTCTTTTGACAATAATGAGTTCCTGGCCATTGACGTATCCATTGACAATGGATCGTGGCAAGAAATTGATCTATTATCAGGAGCCAGTGGAATTGGCGGAGACGAACAATCGGGAAATCCTTTTCAAGATGGTGTCTTTAAATTAAGTGACTCTCTTACTAATTTTGCTAACGCATCCACTTTAGACCTGAGATTTAGAGGCACGGCCAGCAGAGGAAATGAAGATGGTTATGTTGATAATGTCATAATTACAGGGTTGAATCAAAATGGGGTAAAGCCTGCGCCTACCCTCGCCATTGCCGCTGACTCACCAACACAAAATGAAGGTGATCAAAACAGCACTGCTTTCTCTTTCACCGTCACCAGAGAAGGTGATCTCTCCAATGACAGCTCCGTTCTCTGGTCTGTCATCAATGGCTCAACCACTGATAATGATTTCTTAAATGGCTCTCCTCCTTCCGGAGAGATCTTTTTTACGGATGGTAGTGCATCTCAAACCATCACAGTTAATGTCGCAGGAGATACACAAGTCGAAACGAATGAAACCTTCTCTGTGGTTCTTTCTTCGGCCAACAACGCAACCATTAATACTCCTTCTGCATCAGCAATCATCATTAACGATGATCAAGAAGATACTCCTGTTACCCCAAGTGAACAGATTATCTTCTCCGATGACTTTGAATCAGCAAACTTTGAGAACAACTGGCAACAAGACTCTCAAAACGATTGGCGACGACGTCAAAATGCAAGATCGATAGACAACTTCTCTGCTGAATTTGATGGTCAGGCCAATAACGCAACGCTTCAATTGCGTGAATCACTCGACATTTCTTCCTTTGACGACGTTCATATCAGTGTGCAATGGCTTATTGAAACCTCTTTTGACAATAATGAGTTCCTGGCCATTGACGTATCCATTGACAATGGATCGTGGCAAGAAATTGATCTATTATCAGGAGCCAGTGGAATTGGCGGAGACGAACAATCGGGAAATCCTTTTCAAGATGGTGTCTTTAAATTAAGTGACTCTCTTACTAATTTTGCTAACGCATCCACTTTAGACCTGAGATTTAGAGGCACGGCCAGCAGAGGAAATGAAGATGGTTATGTTGATAATGTCATAATTACAGGGTTGAATCAAAATTCTGAGTCAAGCTTTGCATCTATCCATCAATTCAACTCTTCTTATTCTCTAACAGATTTTGGATTACTCCCTGACCCAATTAGTTGAAGCTCAGAGCTCCTAAACTCGATTTTATTTTTTAGCCAAGTCCAAGACTCTGAACCAAGAAACATTACTTTTTGATCCTGCCGTTCCAGAACCCGGCGCCCTGCGCACCGTGCTGGCATTCCCCAGCACCTACACCGTGGGCATCACGAGCCTTGGCTACCAACTCGTATGGGCCAGTCTGGCCATGCGATCCGATCTGGATGTCAGGCGACTGTTCACTGATCAAGGGGATCCACCACACCGTCGCTGCGATCTCTTTGGCCTATCTCTGAGCTGGGAACTCGATGGACCTGTTCTGTTGGATCTCCTGGAACAACAAAGGATTCCCCTCTGGAGCCATGAGCGGGGTGATCAGGATCCAATCGTGTTCGGTGGTGGTCCCGTTCTGACCGCCAACCCCGAACCGCTGGCCCCATTTTTTGACGTTGTGCTCCTCGGAGATGGAGAGGAGTTGCTGCCCGCCTTCATCGATGCCCTGCTTCAGGTGCGGGAGGAACCCCGTCACAAGCGCCTTCATCATTTGGCGCAGATTCCTGGCATCTACGTACCCGATCTCCATACTCCGCAATTCAGTGCCGAAGGTGCCCTTCTCGGCATACAACCCAGAGAGGCAGATCTACCAGAGCGCATCGCGAAGCAAACCTGGAGGGGCAACAGCCTGAGCCACTCCACTGTGATCACCCCTGAAGCCGCGTGGCCAGACATCCACATGGTGGAGGTGGTGCGCAGCTGCCCAGAACTGTGTCGCTTCTGCTTAGCGAGTTATCTCACCTTGCCCTTCCGAACCCCATCTCTTGATGACGGACTGATTCCTGCAGTCGAGAAAGGACTGAAGGCAACCCGTCGTCTCGGCTTGCTGGGTGCCTCCGTGACCCAACATCCCCAATTCAACGACTTACTGCAGTGGCTGGATCAAGACCGCTTTGATGACTTACGCGTAAGTGTCAGCTCCGTGCGAGCTGCCACCGTGACTCCTCAATTAGCTGGAACCTTGAGTCGCCGCGGTAGCAAGTCGGTCACGATCGCCATCGAGAGCGGTAGTGATCGGATGAGACGCGTCGTGAATAAGAAACTCAACCGAGAGGAAATCAGCGCTGCGGCCCGGTATGCAAAAGAGGGAGGACTCAAAAGCCTCAAGCTCTACGGAATGGTGGGACTTCCCACAGAGCAGGACGACGACATCGAGGCAACCGCCGATCTACTTCTGGACCTCAAGAAACAGACCCCAGGGCTGCGCTTCACCTTGGGCGTGAGCACCTTCGTTCCCAAAGCCCACACACCATTTCAGTGGCAAGGGGTCAGGCCAGAAGCTGACAAACGCCTCAAACGACTCGCCAAACGACTGAAACCGAAGGGTGTGGAACTACGACCTGAGAGCTATGGCTGGAGCGTGATCCAGGCCCTGCTCTCTCGCAGTGACCGTCGACTAGCGCCCGTCATCGCAGCTGTGAGGGGCTCCCAGGAGAGTCTTGGCGGCTGGAAAAAGGCCTATCGCGCCGCACGCGCAGAAGAATTACCACCCGCCAGCTCCGCCGGAGTGCTTTTACCCCGCCCCCCAGCCTGGGAGGAGGTCGTCCATCACACCTGGGCCGATCACCACATTCTTCCCTGGTGTCATCTTGATGGTCCCCTGCCCAGCGACACGCTTCTCAAGCATCAACACCAAGCGCTGAGTCCAGAGAACGCTCCTGACCAGGCCTGAGCAAACAGCGCAATCCCGCTAACAAAATCCAGCCAGCGATATTCACGCGGCTATCAAAAAACGGCAAATCGCTGCCGTGCAGCACCATCAAGGTCAGCACTGCTGCCCACCAGGCGCGATCAAACAATCGTGATAGCCCGCGACGGAGCGCCACAATCAACAAGGCCAGCACCAGCGCCACCACCAGCGCCGCTACTGGCAATCCATGGGCAATGGCCAGTTCAAGCGGAAGGTTGTGAGCATGGCCATGCCATTTCCCTGTTCTCAGCGGATAGATCACCGAAAAAGCCGCTGCCCCCCATCCCAGCCAGGGCCTCTCAACAATCAACTGAACCGCCACACCCCACTGACTCAGACGCGTGGAGGCAAGAACCCGCTCACCAGCGTGCTGACTATCGCTGAGCCGGCCCCAGATCCCCTCTGGCACAAGCGACCGTGCGGGGGCCTGAAGCAACAACGGCACCCCGGGAACAACAGACACAAACAACAAGCCAAGGCCAACAACCAACAGCGGAACAAGCCAAGGCCAGCTAGGAGGACCCAACACAATCGGAAGCGCAAGCACCAATGCGCCCCAGCCATTCCGTGATTCCGTGAGCACAAGGGCCGTCACAAAAGCAACCACCAGGCCCAGAACAACACTCCTCCGCAGCCTGCTCAAACCAGGTTGAATCAGAGTTGCCAACGCCAACGGCCAAACCAGTGCCAACCAGGCGGCAGCGATATTGGCGTAATCAAACAACCCTGACAGACGACCCTCTGGTTCACCACCAGGGGTCATGAACCAAATAATCAATCCACCCAAAGCTTGCCAGGGACCTTGCCAGCCCCACCACAGTTGTCCCAAACCCGTCAACACCACTGGGAAGCTACCCGCTACCAACCAAAGCGCTGAGCGACGGCGTGCATCAGCCGAGCTGACGTAGGGCTGAAAGCCCCAAAACGCCCAAAAGAAAGGCAACCAGTTCCCCATGCCCACCCAGGCGAGAGATCCGGAATAGGAGCTAAAGCATCCAATCACCATCAACAACGACGCCAAAAACAAGGGCGCGTTCCAGGGGTCACGCCAAAACGGACGCTCACTCCTCCAACTGCCCATCAGCAGAGAGGGAAACAACAACAAGCTGGCCAGTAACGCCGAAGAGGGCAGTAAGAACAAGCCAATCTGGAAACATCGCCAACCCCAGCGCGACGCTTCAAGAGGGCGGGACGCGTCGATTTGCTGGATCACGCGCCTCGGGACCAACGTCATACCAACGCCCTCATGCGAAGACCGCAGTTCGGCCGCGATACACCATGACCTGTCGGCACAGATGCAACCGCAGAGCCCGGGCCAAGGCCAACCGCTCCGTGTCTCGACCCTTGCGGATCAAATCCTCCACCTCATCACGGTGACTCACAGAAAGGGTGGCCTGCTCAATGATCGGTCCATCATCCAATTGTTCGGTGACGTAATGCGCCGTAGCACCAATCAACTTCACCCCCCGATCCCAGGCGCGGTGATACGGCTGAGCGCCTTTAAACGCCGGCAAAAACGAATGATGGATATTGATCACCTGGGGGAAGCGCTCTAAAAATTCGCCACTCAGCACCTGCATGTATTTCGCCAACACAGCGAGCTCAATACCCTGATCTTCAAGGAGATCAAGAATGGAGGCTTCAGCGTCCCGCTTAGTTGCTGAAGTAACCGGTACGTGAACAAATCGCCCACCAAAGTCACCACAGAGTGGTTCCAAATCGGGATGATTGGAGATCACTAAAGCAACCTCCATCGGCAATTCACCACTGCGAGATCGCCAGAGCAAATCCAGTAAACAGTGGCTCTGCTTACTCACAAAGATCGCAACACGGGGCAACTCATCGGAGAAATGAAGCTGTGCCTCACCACCGAGCCGCTCTGCGAGGGCACGAACCGCTGGCTCAATCGCATGCCGAGGCAATCCAAAGCCATCAAGCTCCCACTCAATCCGACTTAAAAACAACCCTGCACCCGAGTCGGTGTGGTGGTCAGCGTGACGAATATTGCCGCCATTGGCCGCCACCCATCCAGCCAGCTCACTCACCAGTCCTGACCGATCAGGACAGATCAGTTGAAGGATGACCGTTGACTCGTTCACGCTCTGCAGAAATTCACAAGTTCATTCTCTCTTGACAGTCCGCGCTCTGGGATCGAGAGCACGCAGGTAAAATCGCGGCCTCACTTACCTCCCTTTCCCCATGCTGAGCGCCCTACGTCGCCTCGCTGCGTTCTGCCTCTGCGTGTGCCTCTGCTTCGGCCTTGCGGCTTGCAGCGGTAATGGCAATGCCAAGCCCGCAACGATTAGCCCTGAAGACATGGCTGTGATCCGCAGGCAGGCTGAGGGATTCACGCAAGCCCAGGAACGCCTCCCAGACCTGGCCGCCCTCGTCAATCAGCGCGATTGGACCTTCACCCGCAATCTGATTCACGGACCCATGCAAGAGGTCGGTCGCGAGATGTTGTACATCAATCAACGTCTCCTTCCAAGCGACCGCGCCGAAGCCAACAAACTGGCGGCAAAGCTCAAAGAAGCTCTCGCTGATGTGGATGAGGCCGCCCGTCTCCAAAACGGAACACGCTTGCAAAAGTCCTACACATCCGTTGCAACGGGTTTTGCTAATTACGCTCGCGTCATTCCCGCCGAAGCTTTGAGCTGATTACTTCGATTGCCGTGATTGGTGCTGGTGCCGTTGGCGCCGGCACGGCTTGGCATCTAGCCCGTCAAGGACACAACGTCACGTTGATCGATCCGTCATTAGACGCGGCGATACAGCGCAGCAACAGCCGTGGCCAAGCCCTCAATGGCACGACTGCATCGCTTGGTGTCTTGATGGGCAATGTGTTTCGTCGATCCAGCGGACGTGCATGGCGTTTGCGTCAACGCAGCATGGAACTCTGGCCTCAATGGGTGGAGAGGCTGAACCATCCCGATACCCCCCTAGAGCTCGATTCTCCGCTGATCCAAATGGCTTCTAGCCCTGCGGAAAAAGAACGCATGCAGAACCTGGCCAATCAACGGCGCGAGCTTGGACTCGAAAGCTTCAGCTCAGCGAACACAGAGACCCATCAGACGTTCGAACCAATTCCTTGGCCCAATCCCGGGCATGGAGGATTGCGTTCCCAAAATGACGGCCGTATTGATCCCCTGGCCCTGCAACGGGCGCTTCGCCGCAGCCTCAAAGCGGAAAAAGTGGATCTCTTACCAGCTCGCGTGACGACACTCCATCGACCGGGTCACGGCGACGGAGACCTCTGGAACCTGGAACTGGATACAGGACACAACATCCACTGCGACTTTGTTGTGATCTGCACAGCCTTGGCCAGTGCACTGTTGCTGCAACCTCTAGGGCACGAGTTTCCGATGGAAGCAGTCTTAGGCCAGGTGCTGGATCTTCAAGTGTCGGTCTCTGCCAAGGCCTGGGATCACTGGCCAGCAGTGCTGATCTGCAACGGAGTCAATTTGATTCGTCATGGAAGTAACAGGCTTTGGCTTGGCGCAACCCTGGAACCAGGTACGGAGCCTTCCGCTGAGGAGTCTTCGATCATGCAGCGATTGGATGGCTTGGCACCGAACTGGCTGCAACAGGCCAAGGTCGTTGATCAATGGCATGGCCTCAGGGCTAGACCCTCTGGGCGGCCAGCTCCATTGCTTGAAGTGTTGGAGCCAGGCTTAATTCTGGCTAGTGGTCATTATCGAAACGGGGTTCTTTTGACACCTGCTACGGTAGACTGGGTTGGTCAGCAAATCATGACTACTACACCGATTGAAGCCTCCTGACCTTGTCGTAACTCGATTTTTATTGGTTTTTGACACCTCAGATGTAGAGATGACATGCAAGTAAATCGCTCACTCGACCTCATGCGTCGCCGTTTCTTGAACCGCTCCAGCACTGCACTGATCGGCGTTGTAGCCGCTTGCAGTCTTACTGCCTGCTCGTCGAGCGATCAGGAAACTGGCAAACAACAAGGCCGTCTATCAGCTGCAGGGGCATCGTTTCCAGCTGCGATTTACCAGCGCTGGTTCCAGGATCTGGCGCCACAAGGAATCCAGGTCAATTACCAATCCGTTGGATCAGGTGCAGGAGTCCGTCAATTCACTGCAGGCACCATTGATTTCGGGGCTTCTGACAAGCCAATGCAAGCCGAGGCCATTGCCAAAGTGAGTCGCGGCGTCGTCCAAGTTCCGATGACAGCGGGCGCCATTGCGGTGGCTTACCACAATCCCGACTGTGAATTGAAGCTCACTCAAGAGCAATTAGCTGGAATCTTTTTAGGCAACATTCGTGATTACAGCGCATTGGGCTGCCAAGCCAAAGCAATCAAGGTGGTGCATCGCTCTGATGGCTCTGGCACCACTTACAACTTCACCAAGCACCTCTCTGCCATCAGTCCAAAATGGAGCAGCGATGTAGGCGCCAATAAATCCGTGCAATGGCCCACAGGTGTGGGTGCCAAAGGCAACGAGGGTGTAGCCGCACAACTCACCCAGATTGATGGCGGAATTGGCTATGTCGAGCTGGCTTATGTGAAAGGGGATCTACAGGCGGCGGCTATTCAAAATGGCTCCGGACAAAAGGTGGTTCCAACGAATGCCACAGCGAGTCGTGCCCTTGGTTCGATCGACCTCGGACCCGATCTCATCGGTAGCAATGCCAACCCAATGCACGGTTATCCCATCGTGACCTTCTCTTGGGTGCTTGCCTACGCCAACGGCAACGGAAGCAACACGGCTGTACTCAAATCAACATTCGATTACATGTTGTCTGAGGAATCACAAGCGAAAGCACCCGAGCTGGGCTATATCTCCCTTCCCCCAGAGGTGATTGTTCAAGCAAAGGCAGCAGCCAACACGATCAAGGAATAACAGCAATCAACAGAATGAAGACACAAAAAAGGGGGACTAAAGCCCCCTTTTTTATATGCTTAATGAATCAAAAACCAAGACTTCAATTACTTGGAGGAAGTGAATTCAATTTGCTCGAAAACAGTAGGTCAATAAAATCAACGATAGTAAGGAGTTTGAGCATCACAGTCACAACCTGGCAACAGGCATAACTGACTTACAATCAACTTACAATCTGATGAGATGAATTCTGGTGAGTCGTTTTGACCAGAAATCTTTGATGCATATCTGCAAATCCCATCGAACTCATCAGACAAAAAAAGGAAGGCCTCCCACAACCTCCCTAATAACGACGCATCCCCGTTCTCAGGGACATAAGCATTTTTACCCATCAGGTGGAACCCTTTTGTAAGGACGGGCACCTTTCAAGGTTCTGCATCAGCACCCCAGACGGCAGGAACCTTCTGCCAACCATTCCGAAGCAGATCCCTCCACATACCCTCTGCCTGCTCCCTACGAAGGTGCTTACGGATCTTTAGAAGAGCAGGAGAACCATCAGGCATTGCACCAATACAACCAACAAATAAATTTTAGCAGAATTGACATTTATACTTACTTGTTCGCGATCACTTAAATGAGCACAAAAATCCACTAGTTCTTGCGAGATTAGGAATTCAATTGCATTTCGAACGAATTTGAAGTTTGAGTTCACATATTAATATTCATGTTAGAATAATTAGACAATCTTCAAAAAATACCTCATTAGTCGTGATCAGCGAAAAATCCCTAGAAGTAAAAAAAACAAGATATCGACCAGAGATTGATGGTCTAAGAGCATTTGCAGTGGTTGCGGTCATCATCAATCATTTCAATAAAGACGTACTGCCAGGAGGATATCTTGGTGTTGATATTTTCTTTGTGATATCTGGATATGTCATCACATCATCTTTGTTCGGAAGACCAAGCAAAGATTTCAAGGATTTCATCAGTGGGTTCTATGAGCGGAGGATCAAGCGACTAGTTCCTGCACTCTCTGTTTTTATACTGATCACAAGCATTGCGATCTGCTTATTCAATCCATCGCCAGGGACATCACTGAAGACAGGAATAACGTCATTATTCGGACTATCAAATCTCTACCTATTTAAGAATTCGACGGATTACTTTGCTCAGTCAACAGAACTCAATGTCTTCACGCACACATGGTCTCTTGGGGTTGAAGAGCAGTTCTACATATTGTTTCCTTTCCTGATTTGGTTTTCAGGATTTGGACGACAAACCAAGAATGGTGCTCGCAACCTTTTTTTAATAGTTGGGATATTGACGATTGCATCTCTGATTGGATTTCTTTATCTGTATCCAACGAACCAACCAGCAGCATATTTCTTGATGCCATCAAGGTTTTGGGAGATGGCAGCAGGTTGTCTGATCTTTATTGGATTTCAGAAGCGAGCATCAGTTGAACAATTGCTAGAGAAAGTGCCACCTCTCCTGGTGGTGGCACTGATTGTGGGTGTGATGTTTCTTCCGATGTCGATGGCAGCAGTATCCACCATTGCAGTGGTGGTGCTGTCTTCCATCCTCATCGCCTCCTTGAAGAAACAGACAGCAGCATTCAAGGTCTTTACTAATCCCCAGGTCGTCAATATCGGTCTGATCTCCTACTCGCTGTATCTATGGCACTGGGGGGTGCTCTCGATCAGTCGTCGGACTATTGGCATCCACTGGTGGTCAGTTCCCTTCCAGGTCGCCCTGATGCTTGGTCTAGCGATTGCTTCTTACCGATGGATCGAGACACCACTTCGCAAGGGCAACTGGTTTGGGAAGCGATGGAAGACCTTGGCAGTTGGCGGAGGAGTGTTGGTTGCTCTTTCTGGAGGTCTGATTGCTCTTTACAAACCACTGAAAGGCAAGTTCTACACAGGAAACCCTAATTACAATAGATTTGGCGGGAAAGTTGTTATCAACAATATTACGTTAAACGATGAATGTACACCAAGAGAAGTCGTAGATGGTCTCAAACCAGAGTGCATTAATCTGCACTCAAAACCCAGCGGACGCATTCATTTGCTTGGGGATAGTCATATGCAGCATTACCTTCCCATGTTTGAACGCTTATCAGAAGAATATGGTTGGAGTTATTACTTCTATGGAAGGTCAGGATTCCCTGTAGGAAAGAGATACTTAAAAGGGAAGCAAGGAAAACTAGTGGACGATGCCGACATGAAATATGCTATTAATAAGGTTATAGAAAGATTAGATTCTGGGGATATATTCATAATTTCGGAAAGAAATGAACGGAACTTCTCGCCTTATATGTTTGATCTTGGTGCTGGATATGTAAAATTTGTGGATGAAAATGGAGATTCTGTGCCCAAGAGAGAAGCACTTAAAAACTATAAAGAATACTTAATACGATTAGCGGGAAAAATAAATTCTCGGGGGGCAGTTATGATTTTGTTTCAACCTACGCCTTCGTTTAAGGGTATTGTAAATGGCGTGGATGCTATTTGTTCTGAGTGGTATGGAAAATATAACAATCATTGCTCTTATTCCATGGGGAGTATTGACAGACGCGAATGGGTAGATCACGTATCTGTTATCAAAAGGATGCATGAGCAAGTTGCAAATATTTATGGCAACACGCTGACATTCGATCCGTTTACTTACTTATGTCCCCCAAATATGGACAAATGCCCAAGGAAGATGAACGGCAAGATGCTTTATTTTGATGATGATCACTTAAGCGACTACTCATCAGAATACATCTATTCCAACTTTGCATCTTTCCTGAGAAGCAAGGGATTACTGAGAAGGAGTGATTAATGTTTCACAAATGCAAGGTTGGTCTCGTGGACCTTTGCTGAGTATCTGTGATCGATGCAACGAGACATCTGGAACATCGCATACTGCGAGTAGAGATGATTGAAGAAGGTAACGATGGTCAACTCTTGCCTCACAGTGTCTTTTCTTTTACATGCCTTCAATCGAATATCAACAAAATCAGCAATTTCAGCATCTGAAATATCGTTGACTTTCTTTGACTCACCAAAATAATGAATGAATGCATTACTGAGATACATCAACTGCTTTTTATACCAGTCATTTCCAATCATTCCTCTTTGCAATTCTTTCTTGATTTCCTCCTCATATTTGACAAATGCATCACCTAATGAACTTGTAAAAACTTTTTCTGCTCTTGCAACTTTAACTTGCAGTTCTTTGTATTTGGATTTTGCTCTTTCTATTGCATCAAAATGAGATTTGGTCTTCAAACTTTGGGAGAAATGTTTTTTTCATTTGCAACCAAACTCTCATATACCAATTAGGTGAGTTGGGTCGTTTGTAGACCACCAATTCACCTTCAAAGAGTTCTGTCTTGTCTTGAACCCAAGTCGAACCACCCATTTTTCAATCCACTTACAACCGAGTTCAGTGGGAGCAAGTGAATTCTACCCCCCCCCAGATTGTAAGTTTCAATCTGCACCTATTCTCAATAGGCAATAAAAAGTCCCCCACCTTGAGCGAGGGACTTGAGTTTGACGAAATACGAATGCTTCTCTTATTGAGAAAAATTAGATTTCATCGTGTTACTTGGTTTCAGTAAATTCAGCATCGATAACATCATCTCCAGCATTGCTAGATCCATCCCCGGAGTTGCCAGCTGCTGCACCCTCTTCACCAGAAGCTGCTGCTTCTGCACCAGCCTGTTGGTAAACAGAAGCACCAACCGTATAAAGCTCCTGCTGTAGCTCCTCAAGGAGAGACTTCATCGACTCAAAGTCTTCTTTTTCAGTGGCTTCCTTGAGCTTGGTGGACTTCTCTTCAACCTTGGACTTGGCCTCGGCATCAACTTTGTCGCCAAGTTCAGCCAGTTGCTTTTCGGCCTGATACACGAGGGTTTCAGCCTGATTCTTCAGGTCGATCTTCTCCCGCTTCTCCTTATCAGCGCTGGCATTGCTCTCAGCATCCTTCACCATCTTCTCCACTTCATTGTCAGAGAGGGTGGAGGCTCCGGTGATCGAAATCGACTGCTCTTTGCCGCTGCCCTTGTCCTTGGCTGTGACACTCAAAATGCCATTGGCATCAATGTCAAACGTGACTTCGATCTGAGGAACGCCACGAGGGGCGGATGGGATGCCATCCAGACGGAAGGTACCGAGACTCTTGTTATCGGAAGCCATCTCGCGCTCACCCTGGAGCACGTGAATTTCAACGTTGGTTTGACCATCCACAGCAGTGGAGTAGGTCTCTGATTTTTTGGTTGGGACGGTGGTGTTCCTCGTGATCATTTTCGTCATCACCCCACCCAGCGTCTCGACGCCTAGGGATAGGGGTGTGACATCCAGCAACAGGATGTCCTTGACTTCACCAGCCAACACACCGCCTTGGATGGCGGCTCCGATCGCCACCACCTCATCAGGGTTCACGGTTTGGTTGGGGTCCTTTCCGGTGGTGCGCTTCACGAGCTCGAGCACAGCCGGGATCCGAGTGGAACCACCCACCATCACAATCTCGTCAAGCTCACTCGATGAAAGCTTGGCGTCTTTCAGAGCCTGCTCAACCGGGATGCGGCAACGATCGATCAACGTGGAAGCCAGCTCTTCAAACTTGCCGCGCGTGAGGGTGAGATCGAGATGCTTAGGTCCTTCCGGGGTCGCCGTAATAAAGGGCAGATTGATTTCGCTCTGAGTCGCGCTCGAAAGCTCAATTTTCGCCTTCTCAGCGGCTTCGGTGAGACGCTGCAAAGCCTGCTTGTCCTGACGAAGATCGATTCCTTCGTTGGATTTGAAGCTTTCGGCCAGGTGATCAACAATCACCTTGTCGAAATCATCACCACCTAGGTGCGTATCTCCCGAAGTGGAGAGCACTTCAAACACTCCATCTCCCACTTCCAGCACAGACACGTCAAAGGTGCCGCCTCCAAGGTCGAACACGAGGATGCGTTCGTTGCTCTTTTTATCGAGGCCGTAGGCCAACGCTGCAGCTGTGGGCTCGTTGATGATTCGCAGCACTTCAAGGCCGGCGATCTTTCCGGCGTCTTTTGTGGCCTGGCGCTGAGAATCGTTGAAGTAAGCGGGAACGGTAATGACCGCTTGGGTCACGGTTTCACCGAGGTACTTACCAGCATCTTCAGCCAGTTTGCGCAGCACCTGAGCGCTCACCTCTTCAGGAGCGAACTGCTTATCGAGAACGGGGCACTTGACCTTCACATTGGAGCCGGCCTTTTCAACGCCGTAGCTCACCTCTTTCGATTCCTCGTTGACCTCATCAACGCGGCGACCAATGAAGCGCTTAACGGAATAAAACGTGTTGTCGGTGTTCATCACCGCTTGGCGCTTTGCGATCTGACCGACCAGCTGATCCTGATTTTTTGTGTAGGCCACCACCGATGGAGTGGTGCGGAAGCCCTCAGCATTGGCGATCACGGTGGGCTTGCCGCCCTCCATCACCGAGACACAACTGTTGGTGGTACCTAAATCAATGCCGACAACCTTGCCCATCAGTGCCCTCCTATCCCTCGAAAAAAGTGTGACTAGAACATGTGCATCTTCGGCAGAGACATCACCAAGAGGCGAGGTGTGGTTCCCGAACAGCCCGAACGGCAGGCTGGTCACGGCCTGTCAAACAAAGGAATGATCAGCGGAACCACGGCACTGGTCGCACTGTTGGGACAACCAGTCAGTCACTCACTCTCACCGGCCATGCAAAACGCAGCCCTGAAGGCGATGGGGCTCGACTGGAGCTTCCTGGCACTGCCCTGCAGCGCTGATGATCTCGCCAACGTGCTTAAAGGACTGGAGGCCGTGGGATGCCGTGGGCTCAACGTCACGATCCCCCATAAGCAGGCCGTCTCCCAGCTCTGTAACGAACTCAGTCCGCTGGCTCAACGGCTCGGGGCCATTAACACCATGACTCCATTGCCCAGTGGTGGCTGGCACGGGCACAACACTGATGTAGAGGGCTTTTTGGCCCCGCTCCTTCACAACAACGCCAACTGGAGCGGAACACGAACTGTGGTGGTGGGTTGTGGCGGCAGCGCCCGAGCAGTTGTAGCGGGATTGCAGGACTTAAACCCAAGCGAAATCACAATCGTGGGGCGTCGGGATAAAACACTCCAACCGTTTTGCAGCGATCTTCAGCAAGGAAGACCAGCCAACAGTGTCCAGTTACAACCTCTTTTAGACAACGACCCACAACTTCAAACCCGAATTCAGCAAGCGGATCTGGTGGTCAACACCACCCCCATTGGCATGAGCAGTCATCAGCCTGATCAAGGCCCCGTTCTGCCACTCGGCGAGGACATCTGGAACAACCTCACCGCTCACACTGTGCTCTACGACTTGATCTACACACCACGACCCACGCCATGGCTGCAGCGCGGGGAAGCGTTGGGCTGCCGCACCTATGACGGCTTGGAGATGCTTGTGCAGCAAGGGGCCGCCGCTCTCCGGTGTTGGAGCGGCATGGATGAGGTTCCAGTAGACGCAATGCGGGAAGCAGCACTCAAAAACCTGAGCCATCCCTAAGCGCGACCTAGCCTTAAAGCATTCACCAGCTTCAACCTGTGCCCATCCCCATCTGGCAGCGCCTGCTTGGTTTGTTGGTTTACGTCTTGCCATGGAGCGATGCCATTCCTATTGGCCAACATCTGCTCATTCAGTTCCCTGTGTTGCAGTGGCTGACCCTTCCGGCCTTGCCTCTGTTCATTTTGGAACGGGGAATTCCTTTCGGTCTTGGAAACCTTCTGGTGTTTTTCTTGCTGTTCTTAGCGGTGGTGAGGAATCCAAACGTTCCTTACTTCATTCGCTTCAACACCTTGCAAGCGCTATTGGTTGACATCGTGGTTGTACTGCTCGGTTATGCCTTCACCATCCTGTTACCCATCGGTGGCGGACTGATGATGCGCACGCTCTCCAGCACTGTGGTGGTGGGTGTTCTGGCTGTTGTGATCTTTGCTGTGATCGAGTGCTCTAGAGGTCGAGAGCCCGACCTGCCTGGCTTGAGTCAGGCGGTTCGGATGCAGTTGTACTGATCCCCATAACTCCAGGCGATATGGTGGTAGATCCGTCGCTCATTCACTGAGCCTTCAGTCCCCGTCGGATCTGTCTCCATGACCCAACAGCCTTACTACGAGACCATGTACATCCTCCGTCCGGACATCCCGGAAGAGGAAGTTGAGTCTCACGTAACCAAGTACCGCGACATATTGACTGAGGCGGGTGCCGAGGTTCTCGACAATCAAATGCGCGGTAAGCGTCGCCTGGCCTATCCAATCGCCAAGCACAAGGAAGGCATCTATGTGCAGCTGAGCCATAACGGTGATGGCCAACAAGTGGGCGTCATCGAAAAAGCAATGCGCCTCAGTGAAGATGTGATTCGCTATCTCACCGTGAAGCAAGAAGGCCCGTTGCCTGCTCCTCGCGTCGCGCCTGGAACAGAAGCACCTGCCGAACCTGAAGCGGCTGCTCCTGCCTGACGGCCATTGTGCAAGCCATGGACGAGCGATAACGTCCGCCCATGGCGCATCAGGACTCAAACTATTGCTCACCTCCCCCGGTCTGGAAAGCCGCTCGACCGCCGAGTGGTGACGTCGAAGCACTCAGAGCCAGGGTGTATGAACTCGAAGAGCAGGTCAGGGATTACGAAACGCTATTAAGCGAGCTGCCCGAACTGTTTGAACGCAAATTCCAACAAAGATTGGAACCGCTTTTGGAGCGTTATCGGTTGTTGGCTCAGGCTCAGCAACTAAAGGCTGCACCCCCCGAAGCCGAGATTGTCCCTCTGCCCTTACGCGCCGATCGACAAGGGCAGCAGCGCCACAACATCGCAGCCTGATCTCAACGCCGATGCTTGGCGGCCCACAAGCGTGTGGGCAGGCCCCAGACGTAGATAAAGCCTTCCGCAGCACGATGATCGAACTTGTCTTCGCTGCCGTATGAGGCCATCTCGGGAATGTACAAGCTGTTGTCTGTAGAAGCTCTCCCAGTCACCGTGGCATTGCCCTTGTGAAGTTTCAGGCGCACAACCCCATTCACATGAATCTGAGTGCGATCCATGAAGCCATCAAGAGCCTCTTTGAGAGGACCAAACCAGAGGCCTTGATAGACGAGATCTGCCCATTGCATCTCGAGCTGGCGCTTGGTCCGCAATACATCGGCGGCGAGAGTGAGACTCTCCAACTCCTGATGCGCCTGAATCAACAGTAGTAATCCAGGCGTTTCGTAAATTTCCCTGCTTTTAATTCCCACCACACGGTTCTCGATCATGTCGAGACGACCAATGCCATGGGTGCCTGCCAAGAGGTTGGCTTCCCGGATCAGCGACACGGGCTCGAGCCTTTTGCCATTGATTGCTACAGGATTACCACCTTCAAACTGGATCTCGATCTCCTCGGCATCGTTCGGGGTTTGGTCCACGGAACGGGTCATCGCAAAGACCTCTTCCGGTGGCGCCACCATCGGGTCTTCCAGGGGACCAGCTTCAATGCTGCGCCCGAGCAGATTGAGATCGATTGAATAAGGGGATTTTTTGCTCACGGGTGATGGCATGCCAAACCGCTCGCCATAGGCAATCGTTTCCTCCCGGCTCATGCCCCATTCACGCGCTGGCGTTAAAACCTTTAAGTCGGGCGCAAGCGATGCAATCGCCACATCAAAACGCACCTGATCGTTTCCCTTGCCGGTGCAGCCATGGGCCACAGCATCAGCTCCTACCTCTCGTGCCACCTCAACGAGACGACGAGCGATCAAAGGGCGCGCCAAGGCCGTTGAGAGGGGATAGCGACCCTCATAAAGAGCATTCGCGCGAATCGCAGGAAAGGCGAATTCCTCGATGAATGGCTTAATCAGGTCACCAACCAAAGATTGAGTCGCTCCCGCCTCGAGCGCTTTGAGTCGTATCGGCTCAAGTTCATCGCCCTGACCGAGATCAGCGGCGAAGGTGATCACCTCCTCCACACCCCATTCCTGCTTGAGGTAAGGGATGCAGACGCTGGTGTCCACCCCACCGGAATAGGCGAGAACGACCTTGGTTGCGCGTCCCATCAGGTGGACTCCTGCTCTGAATCAGATTGCACTGATTCTCCACTCCCGCCGGCCCGCTGGACCGATTGGGGAGTCACACGAGCTAGCCAAAACAGCCAAATCGCCATGAAAAAGGCAGGAACAAACAACAGTGCAAGCACTGGAAACGTGGACACCACCAGCGGATCTGGATGTAAGCGCCCCCACTTCCAAAGACCAAAACTCAGTAACAACGCCCCGCCCCACACAGAGAGGAGCAGCCACACCTTGGCCAAGAGACATCCTCAAGACTGCACTGAACTATGATGATCGATTACGGAACTGGACAGTGTCGTCTGAGTTGAGCGCCCTCGACAACATCAATCCAGCTCTAACGCGTTACGGGCGAAAAGAACCCGCACCGGTGTTGCCCCTGCGCGAAGAGCCCGATTTACTGAGCTGGCTGGAAACAAGCGGTCGCCTTGTGGAAGACGAAGAATCCAGCACAGCTGAGGTGAGCACGGTAGAAGAAGAAGAACTCTCTGCGCTCATGGGCGAGAAAGAGGATTACAACGCTGCAGATGAGCAAACAGAAGAGAATTGGGAAGATTGATTTAAGGTCCCTGCCCTAAGCCGTTGAAGGAACGGGACGTGAACGACGCACAAGAGACTCCTCCACCCCTAGAGGGGAAAGTCTCTGCCGGTGTGCTTGCCGTTGTTGTGTATGCAGCAGCATTTGCATCAGACCGCTGGATCCCCAACAGCCTCCTAAGCCTCCCCTTGCTGATTGCGACGCTGATCGCAGCAATTGTGACCTGGTGGGGTGTACCAAAGCTGCGTGGCTTAAAGCTCGGGCAAGTGATCCGAGAAGAGGGGCCCCAGGCCCATCTCACAAAATCAGGAACACCCACAATGGGCGGACTCCTGGTGGTGCCGGTCGGCGTGATCGTGGGCGGCCTCATCAGTTGGAGCGGTCAAGCCGCTGAACAACTTTTAGCTGTGGCGTTCATCACACTCGCTTACATGGTGGTAGGTGGAATTGACGATTGGCGCAGTCTCACCAAACACACCAACACCGGTTTAACGCCACGCGGCAAATTACTTCTTCAAGCCTTAGCCGCCGTGATCTTTCTGATCTGGGCAGGAATGCGCGGTTGGATCAGTGGTGATGTGGCCTTGCCGTTTGACATCAATCTTCCCTTGAACTGGCTGATTTGGCCTCTTGCAGTGTTTGTGTTTTTAGCCGAAAGCAACGCCACAAACCTCACCGATGGCCTCGATGGTCTGGCCGCCGGTTGCGGTGCCTTGGTGTTCACGGGAATGGCACTCCAACTCACACTGCGCGGAAACAGCGGAGATCCAAGCCTTGCTGGGTTCTGCATGGCCATGGCGGGCTGCTGGATTGGTTTTCTTGTGCACAACCGAAATCCAGCCAAAGTGTTTATGGGCGACACCGGCTCTCTAGCCATGGGAGGTGCTCTCACTGCTGTAGCCCTGTTAACAAACAGCCTTTGGCCCTTGCTGATCATGGGTGGAATATTCCTAGCGGAATCTCTCTCCGTGATCATTCAAGTGTGGGTTTTCAAAGCAACCAAAGGCGCTGATGGCATTGGACGCCGTGTTTTCCGAATGTCACCCCTGCACCATCACTTTGAGTTGGGCGGCACACCAGAGCAGCTGGTAGTTCCGGGATTCTGGCTAGCAACAGTATTCTTAGTATTAATTGGAATCTTCTTTAAACCTAATTGAAATAACCTAATCAAAGTCATTGGCTAGAAACAATCAGGAAATTTATACTTGGGCATTGCCCATAAAATTGTATTCGTATCAGAATACACATAAACTATGTTATTAGATTCAACGCATTTATGCCAATATCAAAATCGTCCCTGATGCAGCTCATCCTTTATTAAGGATTTTCTAAGGAAATGAGCGGCACGCTCTATTGAAAAACCAAGAATACTCTCTAGGATAATTTTCTATGTAATTCATAATCTGTAATTTCAGCGATCATGAAACTAATTAGTAATTCAATTTATGTTGGATCTTCCTTTTTAATGGCATCCAGTCTGGCTATAAAGCCTGCTTTGTCAGATCAATATTTTCAGTCTGTTAAAACGGATGCAGGTAAAACCTATTGCATTGGAATTGAGAGAGGATTTCTTGATTGGCCTGGTCCTCAATTTAGTGATGGAGGAAATCAGGGCAAATGGTCACTTGATGATCAAGATTGGTATGTTGGTTACCAGACTTCAAAACGTGGAGCATTAGCAAAAGAATTATCAAATAAAAGCGGTTTTCTTTACGCATTCGGTACAAATGTAGATAATAATATTGAGTGGAGGAACAGTGGGTTCAGGCAACAGACTTATTACAGCAATAGCAATAATAGCGAACCGGGCTTAAAAAATGTCGGAAACTTTGCCAAAGCATTTGATTCAGAACAATGCGAATCACCTGATCCAATCCTTCCAATCAATCCGGGCGACATTACTGTTCCCCTTGATCCCGCCAATCCTGACAACGAAGTTCAACCTTCACAACCAACCCTTATTGATTACTTAAGTGGCATAGATCGAGAAACACGACTTCGAAATCTCGGCAGAGCTGTCAATGCTCTCGTGATTCCACGCAACGTTACAGCCAGTGGTTTAGCTACTCAAGCATATGTAAATGATCTTTCTGACACAATCTTAGAACGATTACCATCCCGCCAACTCAAGACTGAATTATCTGAAGTAAATTCGCAAAACCAAGACAGCAATCAAGAATTTGAAATAGGAGGAAAAAAATACTTTGAAAGTTCGGACCTTCAAAGCTCGTTTTTAGAGTCTGCGGGTACACGAGGCTGGGTACGAGGTTTTGGAGGAAGTAACTCACCTTCCAAAACAGGCGGCCTCACAAGAAATAATATTGAATACCCTGACGTATACAACAACTTTTATTCCACACATGGAGGCTTTGTTGTTGGCATCGATACATCCATCACAGAGAATATTCAATTAGGCTTTTTTGGTAACTACGGTAATATTTCTCTTCAGCAGTTTTCAGGGGATTACACAGGTGGTGGCTCATGGAATCCTGAGGGCTGGGGTGGTGGAATCTCGGCTTCTTATTGGACGGAAAGCTTTTACATTCAAGGACTTTTTGGTGCAACATCATTTTCCGGAACAAACATACGTGAAGTAAAGATTCCACGTATTATCAATGAAAATTATCGTGCCACTAAAAATACAACTTCTTATATGGGTGCCTTAAGGATAGGAGCACCTCTAACATCTGGTAGAACAATTATTGAACCACAATTTACAGCAATTTGGAATGGCATTCAAAACTCCGAATTTACTGAATCAGGTCGTTTTGACAGCCTAGCCCTAAAAACTAATTCTTATTACGAGCAATTTCTCCAGACTGCATTAGGCGCCAAACTTTCATGGCCGATTCCCCAAAAGAATGGCAACTTATTCACACCTACAGTTCGTGTTGCATGGCTTGCTGATTGGAACACTGGGAATGGAGATATTTCTTTTGAACTTGCTAATGCCAAAAATTCTGTTAAAGCAAAAATTCCATCAAACCAAACAAACGAGAATGGTGTCTTATTAGAAGGGGGAATTGATTATGCAATCTTTAATGGTCCAACTTCAGGGTGGAAACTATATTTCAAAGGGGGTGCGAAAATTTGGGCAAATAGATCAACAGATTGGCGTACCAGCGGAGGCCTTACGTTTCAATTCTAAAACATAAATACTAAAGTGATTTGATAACTTTCGACAGCATAGGCAGATGATCAAAAATGTGATACTTCAAATCTTTAACTAATTAGACATCCTTACATCGAATTAATGTTGACACGCTAAAAGACGATATCAAATTAAAATATTTGATTTGATATTGCCATCATATCTAATTCAACTCTAAGGTCATTAACGCAAGCCCAGCCTTCAGTCCAATCGGAGTGATTTAAAGATGTCTTATTTCACCTGGAAAGAAGCTGGTCTCACGAGCGACTGCTCCAGCCTTGAGGCGATGGCCTCCCGCTTTGAAGAAGCAGCCAGCCTGATGCGCCGCATGGCACAACAAGGCTTTGAGCTCAACTCAAAAGGACGTCAACAACGCATCACCCACAGCGATGCCGAAGTCTTTGAGTCTTGGGGCTTCGTGAATGAAGAATCTGCCTTCCGCCAGCTCACCTTGATGAGCGATCCATCCACCGAATCGCCCGCAACCTAATCAACGACGGCGAAAGCCACCAATCACCCACACCAGTACAAACAAAAAGGAAGATAGCCCGAGGTAGATCAAGGCCCACTTTTGAACAGTGGCGATCTCCCAGCCGAACAGCAGACCATTGGCCGCGTCTCCAGCCGTTGTAAACGCAAGCGGCAAAGGCATGAGGGCAGAGCGAGAAGATCAAGCCATGCTGCCTTGAAAACCGCCATGACGAACTTCCCAAAAACAGTGATGCTGCTCGGCAGCGGCGAACTGGGCAAAGAGGTTGCGATCGCCGCCCAGAGACTGGGTTGCCACGTCATCGCCTGCGACCGTTACGCCGATGCGCCAGCCATGCAGGTCGCAGATCAGGCCGAAGTGCTGACCATGACCGATCCAAACGCCCTAAAGACTGTTGTGAACAAGCATCAGCCGGATGTGCTGATCCCAGAAATCGAAGCGCTGGCAGTGGATGCCTTGCAAGCACTGGAAGACACCGGCATTTGCGTGATTCCCACCGCCAGGGCCACTGCAGTAACGATGAATCGCGACCGAATCAGGAATCTTGCTGCGGGTGAACTCGGACTACGCACCGCACGCTTTGCCTATGCCTCCGATGCACAGGAGCTCCAGCGTGCCGCCGCACCGTTGGGTTGGCCCGTGGTCGTCAAGCCAGTGATGAGTTCCTCGGGGAAAGGCCAAAGTGTGGTTCACTCCGCTGCTGAATTAGATAAAGCCTGGGAGATCGCCATGGCAGGAGCCCGAGGCAGTTCCGCCCAGGTGATCGTGGAGGAATTTCTTGATTTTGATCTTGAAATCACCCTGCTCACCATCCGTCAACACGATGGAACCACCCTGTTTTGCCCACCGATTGGGCATCAACAAGCCAATGGCGACTACCAATGCAGTTGGCAGCCTGCGTCGATCTCGCCCAGCCAACTGCAACAAGCCCAAACGATGGCCCGCACAGTCACCGACAACCTTGGCGGTGCCGGTCTGTTTGGGGTGGAATTTTTCTTATGCGGCGATGAAGTGGTGTTTTCTGAGCTCTCTCCACGACCGCATGACACCGGGCTAGTGACGTTGATCAGCCAAAACCTAAGCGAATTCGACCTGCATCTCCGTGCCGTATTGGGGCTACCGATCCCCTCGATCACTGCTGCCGATGCTGCAGCCAGCCGCGTCATCCTGGCCGAGAGCCAGGGACACCATGTTCAATTCAGTGGTGTGGAACAAGCGCTCACGGAGCCAGACACCAACCTTCTGCTCTTTGGCAAACGAGAGGCTCGGCCAGGGCGTCGGATGGGCGTTGCCCTAGCCCGCGGTACCCAGATCAACGAAGCCTTAGCCAAGGCAGACCGCTGTGCAGCGGCAGTGAAGGTTCAGGTCATGGATTGATCCTGCCGGGCTCGTCCGCCCAAAAACCGATAGTGCTGGATCCCTTCCAGCACGCCTGGTAATTGGGAGCGACTCGCAAAGTAAACACGCTGTTGCTTTCGAAAATCATCCAAACAAGGATCGTGATCGCCCAAAACAACGGTGGTGGGTCGACCGCAAACCAACTCACCATCTCCCTGTTCACTGGCCACAACCAACATCTGTTCCAGTGGAAGGCCCCAGCGCAAAGCAAGAAAACGGATCGCTTCGCTGCGGGATGCCCGCATCGGCAACACGTCTAGAAACCAATGACAGCGCAATTGAGGACGCGCCGCCTGGTGACGCTGGCGCAGACGTTGTCGGATCAAGGGAAGGATCTCTTCTCCAGCATCGCGAATCGTGTAGCTCAACTTGTACGAACCTTGCTGCTCAGGTCGCTGCAATGCAATGTGATCGGTGAGGTCAGCCAGGGCACTTTCCACACCTGCGCGGTCCCAATCCACTCCAATCTGAGCCGACCAAAACAAATCAGGTTCACTTTCCTGGCCGTAGTGAATCTCCGTACCAGCCCCAGTGATCCACACTTTGGGTTCCGGTAACAACAGCTCCCCAAAACGTTGTCTGGCAGCAGGCAATGAACGGCCCGACAGAATCCCTAAAGAACAACGGTCGAGCTGCTCACGCAAAACCTTGAGTGCATCACCATCCGGCTGTTCCAAATTGCTGTCGAGATCAAGCAACAGCAACCGGTCGCCCAAGGGCCGGAAACCTCCAGTGGAGACGGTCTGACTGGATGGAAGCGCGATTGGCTGGGTTACCGCCATCAGACGCTCCTGCATCAATGCCAGGTAAGAACAAACGTGAGCGTCCCAACTGAAGTGGCGACTCACCGCCTCCACGCCGTTGTCACTCCAGCGGCTCCAGCGTTGAAGATCAGAACCCGCACACTCCAAAGCATCTTGAAGCGCCTCTCGATCCGTCACATCTGCGAGTAAGCCGTTGTCACAGCGAGCAAGGATGTCCCGTGGACCTCCGTCATCGGTCGCAACCATCGGCAATCCGCAAGCGGCTGCTTCCAACAAGGTGAGTCCAAAAGGCTCTGTGAGCGCAGGATTCACAAAGAGGCCGCGGCGCTCGGCAGCCCAGCGATAGATGGCAGGAATCTGATCGCGACGATGCTGCTTGGGATAGGCAATACGGCCATAGAGGTCGTAGCGATCAACGAGATCAAACACCTGCTGAAACACGTCGCGCTGCTGTTTCTCCATCTGCCGGGGATCCTCCCGACAGCCGAGCACCAGCACCAAATTGTGTCGCTGCCGTAAAACAGCAGACCGACCGAACGCCTCAACCAGAGCGGGAATGTTCTTGCGACGAACAGCCCTAGAAATCGCTAAAAGCGGTGGAAGCTCAGGCTGACGCAAGAAAGGAGTTAAGAGCTCCTCCACTTCACGAGCCTCTACGGCCTCCGAGCCGGGGTGAAAACGGCGTGCGTCGACACCGGGAGGAACCACCTCAGCGCGTTCAGCGCGAAATCCGCCATAACGGGAATATTGCTGATCACATTCCTGACGCGTGCTGGTGATCACCAAATCGGCATGCGCCAGCGCTAGCTCCTCCGCATCAATGCGTCGGCTGATCGAATAGGTCTGCTCGAGCTGTTGATGGTCGCCACCTCCAGCTATCAGGCGACGCTGCTTCTCACGACCAAGAGAATGCCCTGTAAACACCAAGGGAATGCCAAGACGACGACTGAGCAATGCGCCGACGTAACCAGCATCGGCGTAATGAGCATGAATCCAATCAGGTCGATTTTCGGGTTTCTGAAGATGCACCACAAGCTGATCAGCCAGATCCTCGAGATAAGGCCAAAGCAATTCCTTGCGTAGGTAGCGCTTAGGGCCGAAGGCAAAACGCTGGATGCCGGCACCGGCAGCAATCGCTTCCACTGGCTGGGCGTAATCAGCTGAAACCCGTCGGTCCTGAATTAGCCGAGTCACAACATCAACGCGATCCACTTCGGCCCGCGCCGCAAGGCTGCGCACCAGTTCGAGCACATAGAGGGTTTGTCCTCCGGTATCGGCGTCCCGTCCCAGCTCCAAATCATGGGAGCGAAACAGTCCGTGAAGATGGAGATGAAGAAGCCGAAAACCCACAATCAACCCTCAACAGAACAAGACATCAGGTGCATGCCTTGATTAAGGGTTAAGGCGTTCAAACAAGTTCAAAGCTGAAGACATCCTTAGAAATCAGCAGCTAAAAGCGTTTACTTCGGTTAAAAGCCTGTCTGAAGCTGGATCTTTCGCCATCAACGCATCAACGAGTAAACGCAATTTGATGATGAAATGCAACGCAAAACAGTGGAAATCGATCAGCTTGTTCTGATGATTTGAAGACGACGTTTTAAGAAAATGGGTTTTTTAGAGCTGTCCAGTGACATCCACCAAAGGAACGGTCGTATTCCCCCAACCGCCTCCACTGAAGGTGTAGGGCGACGGAACAGCAAGCTTTTCATTGATCCAAGCCAAGATCATCGGCCCAAGAATCGGGGATTCCTTCTGATCCACAGGAGCCCACAGATTGAAATGGCTGCCACCTGAAGCGAGAACAAGACGATGACCATTCGCTAGTGGATTCCCGCCCTTCAATGGCACCACTGCCTCAGGATCGGAGGGAACCACCCAATCTTTGGTTCCACTCACCAACAACACCTTTGCCTGCAGGGAAGGGCCGCTCGACTCATCAAAAAGAAGCCTCATTGGTGCACTGACCACGACGGCTGCTTTGACACGGGGGTCAGCCAGTGATCCCTGATCAGCTCCTGACAACCAGCTGCATTGCAAGACCCAACTGAGATTTCGATCTGGATCGCGAGGATCTTGACAACGCATTTTCAGCTTCCTGCTGGTGGTCTGCAAACCACTCAATTGCAACGCCGCTGTGGCACCCCATGAATGCCCCACAACCGCTACGTCATTAACAGAGATCTGTTGTCCCGAGAGCAAGGTACCGGCTTCAACTCCATCTAGGAGAGCTGAAACATCGAGAGGACGGAAACGTAGCTCCTCAGAACTGGGTGGAGGTGACGCTCCATCAAATAATTGCTTTTGCTGCTTAGCGTCACTTCCTGGATGATCTGGAAGAAACACGGTGTATCCATTGGCAGCCAACAAACGGCCCCAGCCTTCAAAACTGCCCGGCTCATCCCACAATCCGTGGGAAATCACCACAAGCTTTCCGTTGGATGTTCGCTGTGGCGTCAACACAGTGATGTCGAGTGGCTCAGAGCGATGGCCAACCGAAAAGCGAATCTCAGCGCGTGTCCAACCCTCAGACCCCGATTCAGCCAAAGACTTGGGAGCAGGAGCCGTCGCTGTTCCTTGCTTCACGAGGGAGCGGGCATCATCCTGATTGGCCTGTAAACGTTTGGCGTTAAAAGCCAAAGCCTGAAAGTCGATCGATAAAGAGTCGCCAGGGACATGACGGAGCAAGCCGAGCACATTGGGCTCTCCATCGCGATAGGCGGCTTGCAGAGCATCCGACAACATTTGTCCACTGGTATCAGCAGGCAAACCCTCCACCTTCACCAACTCGGACGCCGTCAATAAGGCTTGCTCCAGCAATGGATGACCCACAGATTGATCCAACACGCCTGGTGTGCTCTGAGGAAGGGGTGCAGTGAGGAACTGAGCAAGCAGTCGGGACACAGAACCATCGCCAGCTTGATCTAGTTCCTTGAGATCAGGATTGGCCTCAATCAACTCCGCCGTTGTGCGTGCCCCCTTCAAATTGAGCGAGAGATTGATATCCAAAAATGGAAGTTCAATCGCGAGTCGTTCAACGGCAGAAACCGACCCAGCCAATGAAACGCTCAATAAGGACGCCAACGCAGCCGCACGAACGCCTTTAACCCTTCGATCAAAGAAAAAAATCATGCCGCCGCCTCGATTGATTCAGGTGGATGCTGCTCCAACACTTGCTTGAGGTAACGACCCGTATGGCTCGTTTCATGTTGAGCCACTTCTTCAGGGGTGCCAGTCACAACAATCTGACCGCCCTTATTACCACCCTCTGGACCTAAATCAATAATCCAATCCGAGCAGCGAATCACATCCAGATTGTGCTCAATACAAATCACGGAATTACCTTTGTCAACAAGTCTCTGGATCACATCCATTAATTTATGAACGTCATAGAAGCTGAGTCCGGTGGTTGGTTCGTCAATTAAATAGAGAGTTTTTCCGGTGGCCCGGCGCGATAATTCAGTGGCAAGTTTCACCCGCTGAGCTTCTCCACCAGAAAGGGTGGGAGCTGGCTGACCAAGCTTCACGTATCCCAAACCAACATCAACCAACGTGGTTAAGCGATCAGCAGCCTGAGGGATCGCAGAAAACACATCAGCAGCCTGTTCCACTGTCATTTCTAGAACATCAGCAATCGTGTTGCCTTTGTAGGTGACCTGAAGGGTTTCGCGATTAAAACGAGCCCCTTTGCAGACATCACATTGCACATAGACGTCAGGCAAAAAATTCATTTCAATGACATTCACACCCTGGCCACGACAGGCCTCACAACGACCACCTTTCACATTGAAACTGAATTGACCCACTTGATAACCGCGAGCCTTTGCCTCCACCGTTGCCGCAAAAATCTGACGAATAGGATCAAAAGCTCCTGTATAGGTGGCGGGATTAGAGCGGGGAGTTCGACCGATCGGAGACTGATCGATCACGATCACTTTATCGATCGATTTCAGACCACGAAGTTCTCCCAATCCTTGAGGAAAAGGAATCTTTCGACCAAGGCCATGTTCAAGCGCTGGATGCAGAAGCTCATTCACCAAAGTGCTTTTTCCACTGCCACTTACGCCAGTAATCGAAACCAAACGTCCTAGCGGGAACTCCACATTCAACCCCTCGAGATTGTTACGAGAGCAGTCGAGAAGTTTTAAACTCCTGGTACCAACATTGCGCCTCTCAGCAGGAGTAGGAATACTCTTATGACCACTTAGATAAGCACCAGTTACTGAATCCTTAGCCCTCAACAAGTCATCAATCGAACCCTCCGCCACGATGTAACCACCATGGACTCCTGCTCCAGGGCCAATATCCACGAGATGGTCGGCAGCGCGGATCGTGTCCTCATCATGTTCGACAACCACCAAGGTGTTGCCTAAATCCCTCAGACGTTCAAGCGTGGCCAATAAGCGATCGTTGTCTCGCTGATGCAAACCAATACTTGGTTCATCGAGTACATAGAGCACCCCGGTTAAGCCAGCACCAATTTGCGTGGCGAGACGGATTCGCTGTGCTTCCCCTCCTGAGAGCGTCATCGCCGGTCGATCCAAGCTCAAATAATCCAAACCCACGTCAAGCAAAAAACGCAGACGCATTCGGATCTCTTTCAGGACAAGATCTCCGATCTGTATCTGTCGAGAATTCAAGAGGGGATCAGAACCTTCAGAGCTGCCAACACCCATCAAGCTTTCAATCCGCTCGAGGGTCTGCCCCACACTGACCGCCGTCAGATCCGTAATCCGATACGGCCCAATTTTCACTGCAAGCGCCTCAGGTCTCAAGCGCAATCCAGCGCAACTCTCACACGGAACTAGCTCTAGATATTTTTCAAGTTTCTGACGCTGTGCTTCTCCACTCGCATCACGAAGCTGGCGTTCAAGGATGGGCAAAATTCCTTCAAAAGGCCTCATATAGGTCTGAGACTTTCGATAACGGCTGTCCGCCTGAATTTGTATGGGTTCACGACTGCCATTCAGCAGAATATCTTTTTGCTCATCAGTAAGATCTTTCCATGGCGTTTTAATTTCAAACCCAAAAGCTTCGCCTACGGAGTAAAGGAGGGAGAAATAATACGAGTTATCTTTTTCTGCCCAAGGCACGACAGCGGAATACACAGGCTGAGTTGGATCTGGAACCACCCGATCAACAGTGAATTTCCGTATGTAACCAATCCCATGGCAAACCTCACAGGCTCCATAAGGACTGTTAAAAGAAAAAAGTCGAGGTGAAAGCTCTTCCATCACCGCCCCATGAACAGGGCATGCATAGTTCTCGGAATAGAGCCTTTCTTTCTCCACACCTTCGGGCAATTCTTCTCCCTTTTTTGGTACCACTTCAACAAGAGCTAAACCGTCACCACGTTTCAATGCCGTACGCAAAGAATCATTCAGACGTTCCTGAATTCCTTCTCGAGCGACCAGACGGTCCACCACAACTTCAATAGCGTGCTGATGATTTTTGTCGAGCTCAATATTGTCTGCCAGCTCACGAACCTCACCATCGATGCGTATCCGAGCAAAGCCTTCAGCAGCCAAACCACTGATCAATTTGCTGTGCGTTCCTTTTTTTCCGCGCACAACCGGCGCTAAAAGTTGATAACGCGTTCCCTCAGGAAGCGTCAAAATCTGATCGACCATTTCATCGATGGTCTGGGGCCGAATGGAACGGCCACATTCAGGACAGTGGGGCTCCCCTGCACGACCAAACAAGAGACGCAAATAGTCGTGAATCTCCGTCACCGTGCCAACAGTGGAGCGAGGGTTATGACTGGTTGATTTCTGATCAATTGAAATCGCCGGTGATAACCCTTCAATCGCATCCACATCTGGTTTATCCACCTGGCCAAGAAACTGACGCGCATACGCAGACAGGCTCTCTACGTAGCGACGCTGACCTTCCGCAAAGATCGTGTCGAACGCTAAGGAGCTTTTTCCGCTGCCACTGACACCGGTAAAGACCACCATTTTGTTGCGCGGAATCGTGACATCCACGTTTTTGAGGTTGTGCTGCCGGGCACCACGAACCTGAATTACCTCCTCCGAGGACCTCTCACTTAAGTTCTCAGCCTTCAACGAAGCAGCCTTCGACGATGTGGAATCATCCTTTGCGGTCGGAGCAGGGCGCCCCATACGGAGTGTGTTCAATAGCCGCTGATTCTAGGGAGACTGCCGCTGTTCAAGCTGCTCGCTGCTCCAACAAACTTGCCGCATACGCCTGAGCGTCATCAAAATCCCCTCCAGCCAATTCAGCCAATTCTTGGCGTCTAGCCTGAGTGTCCCGCAGATGGGACACTCGCGAGCGTGTTTCTCCATCCACCACCTCCTTACTAACCCGGAAGTGATGATCTGCTGCTGCGGCTACTAACGGTTGATGGGTCACACAAAACACCTGGCGATGCTTGGCCATCGTTCGCAGCAAGTTGGCCATTTCTCCACTGACGCGACCGCTCACACCACTGTCGATCTCATCGAACAACAAGGTGCTGGAACCATCTACATCAGCCAAACAGGTTTTAAGGGCTAAAAGAAAACGCGACATCTCCCCTCCTGAAGCCACCTCTGCTAGGGGAGCAAGGGGCTGACCTGGATTCGCCGAAAACAAAAAACAAATGGCATCGGCGCCTAGATCCATCGGCTCAACGGCAGAGAAATCCACCCGAAAGCGAACATTTTCAAGACCCATCGGCCGCAAATGGGTCATCAATCGCTCCTCCAAACACGCTGCGGAAGCTTGTCGCAACATCGTGAGCGACTGGTTACAGGAATCCCGATGCTTGCGAGCCTCCTGTTCCTGGTGCCGCAACTCATCCAAAGCCGCGTCAGCACCACCGGATGCGTTTTGAGCGCGAAGAGTATCGCGTCGCTCGATCAACACCTTCAGTTCAACGCCGTAACGCCGCTCCAAGCGTTTCAGCAAAGCGAGCCGTTCCTGCAGCACACCCAATCGTTCTGGATCGCTCTCTAAAGACGCCCCATACGCTTCAAGACCCCGAATTAAATCGAGCAAACCAGCCTCCATATCCAGGCATCTCTCAGCAGAAACACTCAAAGAGGCATCAAGGGTTTGCAATTGCTGCAGCTCATGGCAACAGGCAGTGAGGTGATCCAAAGCTGATGGAGCCTGTTCAGCTCCGTCTTGAAGCCGGCTAATCAACACAGCAAGACCTTCGAGCAAGCGCACGCCATGGACCAAGCGGTCTTGCTCTTGTTCCAGCTGTTGAATTTCAGCGGGATCGTCGAGGAAAGCGGCCTCGAGTTCCATCAACAATGCGTCTTGTTCCTCCTGCTGTTCCTGAAGACGACGTCGATCGGTCTCCATCTTCAACACGTCGGCATGACAGTTTTGCCAAACCTGCCAAGACTCACTCACGGTTTGTAGACATTGAGCGAGTGGTTCTCCGCCCAGTCGATCGATCCAACGACGTTGCTGACCCGAATAAGCAAGCTGCTGGGTTTGACCCTGCACTGTGAGGTCAATCAACAAAGGCCTGAGCTGAAGCAATTGCTGCCGGTTCACGACAGTGCCATTCAGTCTTGAGCGGCTGCTCAAACGATCGTCTTGACGGCGCCACTCCCGCGACAAGACCAAATCTCCGCCTTCATCATCCAGTTCATGCTCTTGAAGCCAACGCCGCGCAGCATCGGTCGAGGTGAACGTTGCTTCAATCACCGCGCGATCACAACCCGTCCGCACCAACCGCCCCGCAGATGTTCCCTGCATTCCACCCAGTAGGGCGTCGAGTGCATCCAATAACAGTGACTTGCCTGCGCCTGTCTCACCGGTCAACACAGAAAAACCGTGTTCAAACGCCAGCTCCAAGCGCTCAATCAGTGCGATGTTGTCCAGTCTCAGACCGGTCAGCACGGCGAACCCCAAGGTTCAACAAACCGTAGCGACGGCTTCGGTCGTTTAGAAGGGATCACCAACGCAGTGGCGGCTGTGGCACAACACGAGCTAGGAGATTTCATTGAGGCCGCAGGTCTGCTCGAGTACGACCCGGCTGCGATCACGCGAATTTACGCCGGACATCCGCAGCGCCTGCTGCGCCGCCTCTGGCAAACCCTTGTGCCCATTGGGCTTTTACTGATCGGAATTGGTGTCGACAAGCTTCTAGGACTGCTCAGCAATAAAGAACGAGCCAGAACAAGAGCCAGGGAATTTGCCAATTTGCTCGTTGATCTGGGTCCGGCATTCATCAAGGCTGGCCAGGCACTTTCTACGCGTCCAGACATCGTTCCTCCTGTGCTGCTCGAGGAACTGGCCCAACTCCAAGATCAACTTCCTGGCTTCGATAGCGACCTCGCCATGGCCTGCATCGAGGATGACTTGGGTGCACCGGTCGACAGCATCTATGCCGAGCTCGATCGTGAGCCCATCTCCGCGGCATCTCTTGGTCAAGTGCATCAGGGTTATCTCAAGAGCGGCCAAAAAGTCGCGGTCAAGGTGCAACGACCTGGTTTACGAGAGCAAATCACTCTTGACCTTTACATCGTTCGCAACATTGCTGCTTGGCTTAATACAAATATCGGACTAATTCGTAGCGATCTTGTTGCATTGATCGACGAATTAGGAAGCCGAGTGTTTGAAGAAATGGATTATCTAAACGAAGCGGCTAATGCAAACAAATTCCGTGAATTACATCAACAGAATCCACGCATTGCTGTTCCAGAAATCTTCGCTGATGCCACCAGCAGACGCGTGCTGACGATGGAGTGGATTGATGGAGTAAAGCTCACCAATCTTGAAGCTGTTCGCGACTTAGGAATCGATCCCAATGACATGGTTGAGGTGGGAGTGAGCTGCAGCCTGCAACAGCTTCTTGAGCATGGGTTTTTCCACGCTGATCCTCATCCCGGCAACCTTCTTGCAATGGCCGATGGTCGACTTTGCTATCTCGATTTCGGAATGATGAGTGAGGTCAGCCGTGAATCACGTACCGGACTCATTCAGGCTGTCGTTCATCTTGTGAATCGTAATTTTGGAAAGCTCTCCAAGGATTTCGTCACGCTCGGATTTTTAGCCGAAGACGTGAATTTGGAACCGATCGTTCCTGCTTTTGAATCCGTCTTCAGTCAAGCCATCGAGATGGGCGTGAATCGCATGGATTTTAAAAGCGTGACTGACGATATGTCGGGCGTGATGTACAAATTCCCCTTCCGCGTTCCGCCCTATTACGCTTTGATCATTCGCTCCCTCGTCACGCTTGAAGGGATCGCTCTCAGTGTTGATTCGGAATTCAAAATTCTTGGTGCGGCCTACCCCTACTTCGCCAGACGCTTGATGGAAGATCCAGATCCTCAACTGCGTCAAAGCCTGAAAGAGATGTTGTTCGAGGGTGACGCGTTCCGATGGACAAGGCTGGAAAATCTCGTCGCAAGCGCTGCAAGTCAAAGCCAACTAGATCTCGAGACATTGCTTGATCAAGTGCTCGATTTTCTGTTTTCAGCTAACGGCGGAATGCTCCGCAATCAATTGGTTGAAGCTGTAGCTGATCGTTTAGATGCCATTGGCTGGACAGCCCTGCAACGCATTGGTCGCAGCTTGCCGCGGCCTTTTCAACCACCGTTACTACTCGATATTGCCCCGTCTCTCAACGAAGACAGTTATCTCGACCTGGAACCGATCCGGCAGCTGATCAGCGTTTTACAGCAATTGCCAGGTTTCAATCCTGACCTGGTGTTTAGTCGGCTCCCGCGCTTGATTCGTGAACGCGATGCAAGACAAATGGGAGTGGCGCTGGCACAAGGATTAGCCGAACGCGGAGTTGTCCGCCTCGTCAAAGCAGCAGCGGGAAGTCCGAATTAGATTCCGGCAAATGATTTTGACCATGCCTCGCAGATCCAGCCGCCAAACCATCCTGGCGCTTGGTGCCGCAATCGGTCTCAGCGTTGCATCTGCGCTTCAACCAGCCCATGCGGCCAAGGATGTAGCTCTCGTAACCGGGGCCTACAAACGATCGATCTCTGTGAGTGACCTCGTCTATCTCGCAGACACTGGCAAAGCTCGGGGCATTCTTTCTGACATTCTTCGCCTCGGAAAACAGGATCCCAAAGAAGTCGCAAAATTACTGAATCAGAAGCTTGATCTTCCTCTAGTTCTAACCAGTCGTTTGATGTCCACTCGCATTGGAGACGTCATCATCCGGCGAGTCGCATCGATCATTTATCCCCTCAAAGTGCCCGATCCATCGGTCAGTGTTCCTGCGATCCGAGCCGGTGTGATTAATGGTTTGCAAAAAGAAGAGGGGGGCCTCACAGTGATCAGTTTTCTGGATGCCTATCCAGCAGAGGTGATGGAAGTGAATATTCCTGCCCTAATGGCCTTAATTGAAAAAGCTGAATCCATTGCTGGCTTAGTGAAATTCTTCTCCGATTCCCCGCTCGACGGTTTGAAATAAAGCCCGCGTAAAACCCAGCCACTCGATCCAGACACATAGATTTCTGGAATTGCTGCTCTCTGCGGGTGTCCGTACTCAAGAACCTCCGCCGGCGTTTCACGGCCAAACCAGTCATGCAGGACTGGCCAGGACTGATTGAAGCCTATCGATCCTGGCTTCCCGTTTCCTCAGCCACTCCAGTGATCACCTTGCACGAAGGTGCCACTCCGCTCATTCCCGTCCCATCCATTGCGGAACGAATTGGCCGCGGCGTGAAAGTTTTCATCAAATACGACGGTTTGAATCCCACCGGATCCTTCAAGGATCGAGGGATGACCATGGCGATCAGCAAAGCCAAAGAAGCAGGGTGTGAAGCGGTGATTTGTGCCAGCACTGGCAACACCAGTGCCGCCGCCGCCGCCTATGCCCGTCGAGGCGGAATGCGAGCCTTCGTGTTGATTCCAGACGGATACGTCGCACAAGGAAAACTGGCGCAGGCCCTGGTCTATGGAGCTGAAGTGCTGGCGATCCGGGGGAATTTCGACCGTGCTCTCGACATTGTTCGAGAAGCAGCCGAGAAATATCCGATCACCTTGGTGAATTCGGTCAACCCCTACCGACTGCAAGGGCAAAAAACTGCAGCCTTTGAAATCGTCGATGCCTTAGGAGATGCTCCCGACTGGCTATGCATCCCGATGGGTAACGCCGGAAATATCACGGCCTACTGGATGGGATTCCAGGAATATCAACAAGCTGGACGCAGTCGGCGTTTACCGCGAATGATGGGATTTCAGGCCAGTGGCTCCGCGCCACTGGTGAATGAAACCACCGTGAGCGATCCAGAAACAATCGCTACTGCGATTCGTATCGGGAATCCGGTGAACCGAGAGAAGGCCATCGCAGCCCGTAAAGCCAGCAACGGAGCCTTCCTTGATGTCACCGATGAAGAAATCATTGATGCCTACAAACTTCTCGGCGGCCAAGAAGGAATCTTCTGTGAACCCGCCAGTGCAGCCTCAGTGGCGGGCTTAATCAAACGTGGAGCAGAGGTTCCAGACGGATCCACGGTGGTCTGTGTGTTGACAGGCAATGGCCTGAAAGATCCGGACTGCGCCATCAACAACAACGACGCCGCTTTTTACGCCGATCTTGATCCGGATCTGACCACCGTGGCCAAGGTGATGGGCTTCTAAAGCGGTTGATTGGAGGCCCAATATCAGCAGGACCTGATCGGTTCAGACCAGAATCAGACCAGAAACTGCCTGCGGAATTCATCGATTTCGGCTTGCAAAAACAGTGGAAAACCAAGGACAACTTGTCCGCCTAGGCAACTGCAGGTTTTCCCCAGGCTGTGAGCGATGGGGAAACTGAACGATTTTCCCCATCGCTCTTTTTACATTCCACAAGGCGCCAGCTTCAAAAGCTGGCAAAACAGGAGGGTTTG